>NZ_JARZAE010000004.1:0-1262921 GCF_029892095.1 Kitasatospora sp. MAP12-44 | reverse complement strand
TGGCCGAGCGCCTGGAGGTCTCCGTGCGCACCATTTACCGGGACGTGGAGGCGCTGTCGGCGGCCGGCGTCCCGGTCTGGGCCGAGCGCGGCCGTCACGGCGGGATCAACCTGCTGCCCGGCTACCGGACGGACGTCACCGGGCTGACCAGCGACGAGGCTCGCGCGCTGTTCGTCCTCTCCACCCAGGGCTCGCACGAGGCGCTCGGCCTCGGGGACGCCATCGCCTCGGCGCTGCGCAAGGTGATGGCCGCCCTGCCGGCGCCACACCGGCCGGCGGCCGAGCGCACCAGCGAGCGGATCCTGATCGACCCGGCGCGCTGGATGCAGCAGCCGGTCGACTCGGCGGCCCTGGGCGAGCTGCAACAGGCCGTCTTCACCGACCGCCGACTCTCGCTGACGTACCGTCACAGCGGTGCCGGCGAGCCGAGCGAGTACACCGTCGACCCGTACGGGCTGGTGAGCAAGGCCGGCGTCTGGTATCTGGTGGCCGACCTGGACGGCGATCCGCGCCTGTTCCGGGTGGACCGGGTGCTGGCTGCCGCCGTCAGCGACGATCCGGTGTGTCACCGGCCCGGGCTCGGTCTCGCGGAGGTGTGGACGGTGCTCCGCGACCAGGTCGAGCGGATGCCCGAAGGCGTACGGATACTCGTCCGGGTCCGCCGCAGCCGCCTCGACATGCTGCTGCGCATCCACGGCTCCCGGATGGCCGCTCCGCCCGCTTCCGCTTCCGCTTCTGGTGCCGGCGACGGTGAGTGGGTGGAACTCACTTTCGCCTTCCCGGTCGTCCGGGCCGCCCGCACCTTGCTCTCGTTCGGCAGGGACGTCGAGATCCTCGCCCCGCCCGAGGCGCGCGCCGAACTCGCCCACGCCGCAGCGGAGGTCACGCAGCTGTATGGCCGGCCGGGCCGAGCCGGCTGAGCAAGCCGCTCCGGCATCCGTTCGGCCATCCGTTCGGCGACGCCCGTGGGCCCGCCGGCCTCAGTTGCCGCGGCCCAGCCGCCGGGCCAGCACTCGGCCGCGCTCGGCCTGGACCGCTCCGGCCTTCCCGGCCGCATAGTGGAGCAAGCCGAACGGCGTGTACAGCCGCAGTCGATCGACCACCAGGGAGCCGCCGTCGTCCCGAGCGGTGACGGCGAAGCGGTAGTCCATCCGCACACCGCCAGGACTGATCACCTCGCCGCTGACCGTCGCCTCATCGGGCAGCCGGGCGTCCTCGGTGCGCAGGCTGACCTGGATGACGTTGTCGTGCCGGACCAGTCCGAGGAATCGGAAGCGCTCGACGGCCACGTAGTGCGTGACCCCGCCCTCGCACCGCACGTCCCGCACGTCCACGAGCAGCGGGGAGAGCCCGATGTAGTTCTCGGGGGCCGCCAGGTGGGCAAGCACAGCGGCGGGCGTCGCCGCGATGTCGTAGCTGTGGCTCAGTTCGGTGCTGGGCACGTCCAACTCCCCTGTCCAGTCCGGCTCCGGCCGCCATCCTGGACCGGGAACGATCGGTGGATGATCGCACCATCCTGCCGGGATCCGCCAGGCTGTCGCGCTATCGCTCTGTCGCGCTATTGCTTTATCGCTCTATCGCTCGAAGCTCCGCGGCGGGGCAACGAGACCCGGACGATTCCCACGGCCGACGGGTGCCGGATGATGGGGACAACGGACGTGAGGGGCAGGGCAGTGACAGACAGCGAATCCATCGGGTCGGAGTCGGACCTTCGGTCGAACGGTAGGGGGCCCGAGACCGTCGTTGCCGTCGCCCGGTCCGAGGCCGGGGAGGTGCCCGTGCCGCGTGCGGAGACCCCGGGCGAGAGCGCGAGGCCCCGGCGCTCGCTGGGCCGGCGGCTGGCCGTGATTGTCGTGATCCTTGTGGTGCTGTGCCTGCCGCCCTGGTGGACGCTGTTCGCCTCTGGTGTCGACTGGCCGTTCCCGGTCCTCCTGGCCGGCACGGTCGTCCTCGCCGTGTGGTTGGTCTCCTTCCCCTTCCTGATGGTCGCGGGCCACGGGGCACGGCGGAGCGACCGGGCCGCGCGCGTCGCGGACACCTCGCTCGGGGTGGTCTGGGTGCTGTTCACCTGGTCGGTGCTGGGTGGCTTGGTGGACCTCGTGCTGAGCGGGCTGGACATTGGCGGTGCCGGTCGGGCCAGGGCGGTGGCCGTGGCCGTCGCGGTGGTCTCGGCCGGGCTGCTGGCCTGGGGCCACTACGAGGCGATGCGTGTGCCCCGGGTGAAGCGGCTGGACGTCCACGTCCCGCGGCTCGGCGGTGGCCTGGACGGGACCCGGGTCGTGGTGCTGGCCGACACCCACTACGGGCCGATCGACCGGGCGAACTGGTCGGCGCGCGTTGCCGAGGCGGTCAACGCGCTCGACGCGGACGTCGTGGTCCACGCCGGCGACATCGCCGACGGCACCCCCGCCCAGCGCCGGGAGCAGTCCGCGCCGCTCGGAACGATCCGGTCGCGGCTGGCCAAGGTCTACGTCACGGGGAACCACGAGTACGGCAGCGAGGCCCAAGGCTGGCTGGACCGGATGGCGGACCTGGGCTGGGAACCGCTGCACAACCGCCATGTGGTGGTGGAGCGCGGCGGGGACGCCCTCGTGCTCGCGGGCGTAGACGACGTGACGGCGGAGTCCTCCGGTCTGGCCGGACACCGCGCGAACCTGCTCGGCGCGCTGGCGGGGGCGGACCCGGCCCGACCGGTCCTGCTCGTCGCCCACCAGCCCAAGTACGTCCCGCAGGCCGCTGCCGCCGGCATCGACCTGCAGATCTCCGGGCACACCCACGGCGGCCAGATCTGGCCGTTCAACTTCCTGGTGCGACTGGACCAGCCCGTGGTGCACGGCCTGAGCCGGCACGGCGAGCGGACCCAGCTCTACACCAGCCGGGGCACCGGCTTCTGGGGGCCGCCCTTCCGGGTCTTCGCACCGAGCGAGATCACCCTGCTCACGCTGCGCTCGGGCGGTACGTCGCCCGCGGCGTAGCGCTCCGGGGCTTCCGTCACCACGGACGGCCTCCGGAGCCCTGCACCGTCGCCTCCAGGCGGCGGATGCCGCGCAGGACGATCAGCAGGGGGATCGCACCCAGGACGCCGAAGGACATGTCGACGCAGCTCCAGAAGAACGGAATGCCGCGCACCGGTCCGCAGAGCAGCGCGAGCGGGATGATCCCGGCGCAGGCGCCCAGGGCCCACTGGATGACCCAGACGTTGCGCACCGGATCGCGCAGTGGCCCCCAGAAGGCGCCGGCGATCACCAGGTGGGCGAAGGCCAGCCAGTCGGTCCCGTAGGCGAGGAACGGGTAGCGCGCGTCGGTGTCGGCGACTCCGGTGCGGATCCGCTCGATCCAGGAGAGCAGCGGGGGCGGGGTCGGCAGGTGGTGCGCGGCGGCGGCGAGCCAGCCGGTCTCGGCGCGCAGCGGGAAGGCCGTCAGGCCGCTCAGCACCAGGCAGACGACGAAGATCCGCAGCCAGCGGCGGACCATCCGCAGGGTCGCGTCCCCGCCCAGCTCCCCGCCCAGCTCCCTGCCCAGATCCCTGTCCAGCTCGCTGCCCAGCTCCTCGCCCGTCTGGTCGCCGTTCGCGCCGGTCCGCGCACTCGGTCCCCATGCGGCAGCAGACATCGCACAGCCCCCCCATCACCCCCGGCGATCAGCACCGGCTGAGGCAGACTCTAGACCTGATTTTGAACACGTTCAAACGCCTCCGGGAGCTCCCGTTTCGGACCTGTCGCTCCGGGGCCCTAATCTTGTGCACCGTGACCGTCATCGCTGATCAGCCCGCCGAGCGCGAGCTCAGGCCGCCTACCGCAGGCGTCCGCCCCGCGCCCGGCCCGGCGGCCGACGAGGGGCTGGCCCGCCGTCTCAAGGCGCTCGCCTGCACCGCACCGCTGCACGACCTCGACAACCGCAAGGTCAACCTGGCCGGTGAGTACGGCGGCTACGCGATGGCGGAGGTCGGCCTGGCCGCCATCGACCTGGTCACCCTGCACATGGACTTCGACACCGGCGCCGACCGCGAGATAGTCCTCGCCCGCCTGCTGCCCCGGGTCGCCGCGCAGAGCCCGGCCCGTCCGGCCGCCGAGCACCAGCGGGTGGCCCGCTGGGTGCTGGAGTCGCTGATCAACGTCGGCAGCGTCGACCGCGGCTTCCGCGCGGTCTACGGCACCTTCGCCGCCGACGGCGCGTACGTCCGGCGCGACTACGACTTCAAGCTGATCGAGGAGGTCCCGGGTCCGGACGGCGGGGTCTACCTGCGCACCACCGACGAGGCGGTCAACGTCCTGGTCGGCGCGCTGGACACCGACGTGACCTCAGCCCAGATCGCCGCCGAGGTCAAGCTGGAGGTGCTGATCCGCCGCGGCCGCCTGGCCGACGCCCAACTCGCCGCCGAGCAGGCCCGCTACCGCACCGTCCAGTACGCCGAGACGCTGCGCAAGGTGCTGGACGCGACCCGGCGCAACGTGCGCGCCGTCGACTGGATGCAGGCCGTCCCCGACCTGATCGACGAGGCGCTCGACCACATCGCCGACCGCTACCGGCACGAGAACGCGATCCTCACCAACATCCGCCGCGCCCGCGACGAGGCCGAGGAGCCGTCCCACAAGCGGCAGGCGGCGGAGCTGGTCGACATCGTCAAGGACTGCATCCGCCGGCACACCCAGTTGCAGGCCCGGCTGCTGGAGGCCGGCCCGCTGTTCCGCGCCGAGCAGGACCGGCAGGCCTTCGCCGCCCCGGCCGCGCGCTCCGGCATCGACCTGTACGGGCACCTGCTCGCGCCGGTGCTGCGGCTGCCGATCGAGCAGGCGATCCGGCCCACCGACGCGTTCTTCGCGCACGGCGCCGGCCTGCGCCACCCCACCGCCGTCCGGATCTGCGACCTGGTCGACCTGCTGCTCACCCCGCCGGTCGAGCGGGAGAACCTGGGCGCCGAGCTGCCGGACCCGGACCTGGTCGCCACCCCGGACGGCAGCCGGTTCTCCGAGGCGCAGCTGGAGGCCGCGATGGAGCTGCTCGACCTGCCGGCCGATGCCCCGCGGCGGCTCTCCGGCCTGCTCGCCGAGGCTCGTCGGCAGGATGCCGAACTGCCGTACCTGGTCGCGCTGCTCGCCGTGCACGCCGCCAGCCCGCCGGTCGGCACCGCCTACCGCCAGGGCGAGCAGCGGCTGCTCTTCGCTGTGGACGACGGCGCCACGCTCGCCGATCCGGAGTTCGGCGGCGCGGACCTGATCGTCGGCAGCGCACTGCTGGACGCCGCCGGGATGGCCGCGGACCGCAAGGACGCACGATGAGAGCGGACACGCATGATGAGGGCGGAGCGCGACGAGAATTGGCGCGCACGATGAGAGCGGACACGCGCGATGAGGGCAGAGCGCGATGAGTAGAGGCGCGCACGATGAGAGCGGACACGCGCGATGAGGGCAGAGCGCGATGAGTAGAGGCGCGCACGATGAGAGCAGACGCGCGCGATGAGTGACGGCGCATGCTATGAGAGCGGCCACGCACGATGAGCGCCGCCAGGACCACCAACAGCACTGAGGAGCAGCACCCGTGACGACCCCGCACGACGCGTCCTGGACCGCCGCCGAGGCCGAGCCCGCCCCGGCGGCGCTCAGCGCGGGCGACGTCGCCGACGCCGCCCGGCTGGTCTCCTTCGGCCTGCAGTCCAAGCTGCTGCCCGCCCGCGACGCCGAGTACACCGAGCTGGTCCGCCGCTACCGCGAGGACCCGGCCTTCGCCCGGCTCGCCGACGCCGTCGCCACCGGGCTGAACCTGGTCGTCCTGGAGGTCTCCCCGCGCGCCGGTATGGCGATGGCGGCGGCCGAGGACTCGGTGTTCGCGGTCAAGATGGGCGACTACTCGCGCCGCGCCGCCTCCGAGACCACCGACCGCTTCCTGCACGGCCTGGCCCACCTGGCCGTGGCCGCGATGGCCTTCCCGCGCCCCGAGGATCTGGCCGACGAGGGCTACCTCGGCCGGATCACCGTCAACGGCGTCGACGCCTTCGTCCGCCAGGCCTGCCGCCGACTTGAGGAGCAGGCCGAGCTGAGTGGCGACAACACCGACCCCAGCAGTGACGCGCCCGGCCTGGAGGCGGCCTGGCGGGTCTGGGCCCGGCGCTCCACCACCGGCGCCACCAAGGACGCCCGCCGGCTGGCCGGCTCCACCATCGGCATCACCGGCAAGGCGGTGGCCTTCCTGGTCGACTCCGGCTTCCTGCAGAAGGCCTCGGACGACGCCGGCGGCACCTACCGCACCACCGCCCGCTACCAGCTCCAGGTCCGCGACCTGGCCGGCAGCGCCGCGATGGGCGAGCTGCTCGACCTCGGCGTCGTCCCGGTCACCGACGGCAGCGCCACCCTGCTGCCCGCCGACCACAGCGACGAACTGGTCGCCGACGCCGGCCTGCCGTTCCACTCCCTCTGACACTCCTTCTGAAACTCCCGCTGACCGTCCCCTCCGACTCCGCTCCCGACTTCCCTCCTCTCCCGACTTCCTCACCGACTCCCCTCCAACCAACCCCCTGCTGAAGGCGATTCATGTACGAGCTCAACCGGGTCCGCCTCTACTCCATCGGACCGGCCGGCGCCCGCTACGCCGACACGGTGCTGGACCTGCGCGGAGTCGGCGAGCCGGTGGCCAATCCGGCCCCGCAGCAGCCGGGCCTGTTCGGTGAGGAGCCCGAGGGCCCGCAGCGCCGGCCCGCGCCGGCCGGCGTGCTCTTCCTGGAGAACGGCGGCGGCAAGTCCGTCCTGCTCAAGCTGATCTTCTCGGTGATGCTGCCGGGCCACCGCAACACCCTGGGCGGCGCCAGCTCCGGCGTGCTGCGCAAGTTCCTGCTGGCCGACGACTGCGGCCATGTCGCGCTGGAGTGGCAGCACACGTTGACCGGCGAGCTGATCGTGGTCGGCAAGGTCAGCGAGTGGCGTGGGCGCCAAGTCTCCTCCGACCCGCGCAAGTTCGCCGAGACCTGGTACTCCTTCCGGCCGGGCCCTGGCCTCACCCTGGACGCGCTGCCGGTCGCCGAGCGGCCCGCGCTGGGCGGCGAGCAGCGCACCCGCGGCCGCCGCCGCACCATGAAGGGCTTCCGCGACGCGCTCACCGAGGCCGGCAAGGCCTACCCGTACCTCGACCTCACCTTCGAGGACGGCCACGAGCGCTGGACCGAGCACCTCGGGGACCTCGGCCTGGACCCCGAACTCTTCCGCTACCAGCGGGAGATGAATGCGGACGAGGGCGAGGCGGCCGGCCTCTTCGCGGTCAAGCACGACTCCGACTTCACCGACCTGCTGCTGCGCGCCGTCACCGACACCCGGGACACCGACGGCCTCGCCGACCTGGTGCACGGCTTCGCCGCCAAGCTCGGCCGGCGCGCCGAGCTCACCGCCGAGCGCGACTTCACGGCCGGCTCGCTCGACCTGCTGCAGCGGATCGTGGACGCCACCGCCGCCCGCGAGTCCGTCCGCGAGACCCACCGCGCCGCCGAGCGCCGCACCCGCCGGCTCGCCCAGGCCCTGGCCGCCCGGGCCGGTGCCGAGCGCGAGCGGGCCCAGGACCTGGCCATCGAGGTGGCCGCCGCCGCGAGCGCGGTGACCGCCGCCGAGGCGGACCGCACCCGGCACTCGCTGATCACCGCCGAGCTGACCCACCGGCACGCCACCCTCGGCCTGGCCGCCGCCACCGCCGAGGCGGCGGGCCTGCGCCGCGAGCTGCTCGACGCGCGCACCCTGCACTCCGCCTGGCAGGCCGCCGAGGTCGTGCTGCGCCACCGCGCCGCCGCCGACCGGGCGGCCAGGGTCGCCGCCGCCATCCGCGAGGCCGAGCTGGACGCCGCCCCGGCGCTGGCCGCCCGCGCGCAGGCCGCCGGGGCCCTGGCGCACGCGCTGGAGGCCGCCGCCGGTACGGCCGAGGAGCGCGCCGAGACCGAGGAGGCGCGCGCCGCCGAGCTCCAGGAGGACGGCTCCCGGGTGCAGGCCGACGGTCTGGCCGCGGCCACCGCCGCCCAGAAGGCCCGCAGCGAGGCCGACCACCTGCGCCAGCGCCTCGCCGAGGTCGAGCAGGAGACCCAGGCGGCCGTCCAGGCCGGCTGGATCGACGCCGGCACCGAGGAGCCCGACCCGGCCCGCGCCGCGCTGCACGCCTCCGACGCCGAGCGGGCCGCCACCACCGCCCTCGACCAGGCCCGCGCCGCCGCCGAGCAGGCGACCGCCCGGACCCGCGAGGCGGCCGCGCAGGAGGGCCGCGCCGAACTCGCCGCCGCCCGCGCCAGCGACGCCCGGACGGCCGCCCAGCGCGCGCTGGGCGGCGAGCAGCGCACCGCCGCTCAACTGGCCGCCGAGCCGCGGCTGGCCGAGCTGCTCTCGCTGGCGCCGTACCAGGGCGGCAGCGACGCTGAGAGTGGCAACTCGTCACGAGAGCTCACTCCCGTCCTGCTGGACGCCGCCGCCGAGGACCTGCGCGAGCTTCTCGACAGCTCGGTCGCATCAGCCGAGCGCACTCTCTTCGACCTGCGCACCGCCGCCGCCGACGACTCGCGGATCCTGGCCGCACTCGGCGACGGCGGCCTGCTGCCGCCCGGCCCGGACGTACTGGCCACCGTCGAGTACCTCGGCGAGCACGGCATCCCGGCGCTGCCCGGCTGGCGCTACCTCGCCCAGTCTGTCGACCCGGCCGACCACGAGGCGATCCTGGCCGCCCGCCCCGAACTGGTCGACGGCGTGGTGGTCACCGACCCGAGCTCGCTGGAGCGCGCCCGCGAGGCCCTGCAGGCCGCCGCCCTGCTGCCGCGCTCGACCGTCGCGGTCGGCACCGCCGCCTCGCTGATCGCCCCGATCACCGCCGAGCCCGCGTTCTTCCTCGTCCCGCCGAACCCGGCCATGCACGACGAGAGCGCCGCCGACGACGAGCGCCGCGAGCTGCGCAGCCGCGCCACCGCCCGCGAGGAGCACATCCGCGAGCTGGCCGCCCGGCTCGGCGGCGACCGCGCGCTCGCCGCCCGGCTCGCCTCCTGGCACGCCCAGTGCCCGCCCGGGACGCTGGCCGAGCTGGCCGCCGCAGCCGTCGCCGCGGCCCAGGCCGCCGAGCTCGCCACCGCCCAGCTGGCCGCCGCCCGCGCCGAGCACAGCGAGGCCGAGGCCGACCGGGCCACCGTCGCCGCCGTTCACGAGGAGCGCCGGGAGGCCGCCCAGCGCGCCCGCCGCCGCGCCGACGCGCTGGCCGGCCTCGCCTTCCGGCTGCGCGAGCGGGCGGGTTGGACGCGCGCCCTGCGCGAACTCGCCGAGGACGTCGCCGAGTGCGAGCGCCGCCAGGCCGGCTGCGCCGAGCGCGCCCGGGCCTGCGACGAGGACCGCCGGGCCGCCCAGCGCGCCGCCGACGACGCCCGCCGCACCGCGCGCACGCTGCGCGCCGAGCGCGCCGAGCTCTCCGGCACGGTGGCCGCCACCGACGAGCTGCCCACCGCCTCGCTGCCCGCCCTGCGCGAGGCCTACCGGGCCGCCGCCCAGCTCTACGAGAAGGTCGGCGTCGGCGCCGACCTGCGCGCCGAGCAGGCCCGCGCGGAGAGCGACGAGACGGCCGCCCAGGCCGAACTCGACCGGCTCACCAACAAGGTCCGCACCCGCGCTGAGGAGCTGCTCTCCAGTCCCGACGGCGCCGACGGCCCGGCCCGGCAGGCTGCCGCCGCGCGCGCCGAGGAGCTGGTCGCCACCATCGAGGCCCGCTCCGCGACCGCCAGCGAGCAGCTCGGCCGGCTGCGCGGCGAGGTCGAGCGCTCGGCCCCCGCGAGCGGCGAGGCGCACACCGAGCTGCCCGAGGAGCTGGTCCCGGCCGACCCCGAGCACGCCCAGCAGCTGCTGCGCGGCGCCACCAGTCGGCTCGCCGAGCGGCGCGAGCTGGTGGAGAACGCCCGGATCGAGCACGCCGACCTGCTGCGCACCCTGGAGTCCGCGCAGTCCTCGGCCGCCGACTTCGACGAGGCCGCCGCCCAGCTGCGCGACGGCCTGCGCGACCACACGCCGGACGAGAGCGAGCAGCGCGCCGAGCCCTACCTCGACAGCCTGGCCGAGGCCCGCTCGGTCGCCACCGAGACCCGCCGCACCCTGCGCACCGCCGCCGCCGAGCTGACCGCAGCCGAACTCGCCGTCCGCGACGCCTGCGACGCGCTGGTGCGGCACGCCAACGCGGCCCGCTACGAGGCCGTCCGCACCCCCGCCCGCCAGCAGATCCGCGAGCTGCCGGCCGCCGCGCTGCCCGACCACGCCGGCGCCTGGGCCGACGCCTTCGCACCGCGGCTGCGGGTGCTGTCCGACGAGCTCGAACAGCTGGAACGCAACCGCGGCGGCATCGTCGACCGCTTGCGCGGCCTGGTGGAGAGCGCGCTCGGCACGCTGCGCGCCGCCCAGCGGCTCTCCCGGCTGCCGGAGGGCCTGGGGGAGTGGTCCGGGCAGGAGTTCCTGCGGATCCGCTTCGAGGACCCGGACCAGACGCTGCTGGTCGAGCGCCTGGGCGAGGTGATCGACGAGGCCACCCGGGCAGCCGTCAGGAAGAACAGCGACCTGCGCCGGGACGGCATGTCGCTGCTGCTGCGCGGTGTGGCGGCGGCGATCGGGCCCAAGGGCGTCAGCGTGGAGATCCTCAAGCCGGACGCGGTGCTGCGCGCCGAACGGGTGAGCGTGGGTCAGATGTCGGACGTCTTCTCCGGTGGCCAGCTGCTCACCGCGGCGATCGCGCTCTACTGCACGATGGCCGCGCTGCGCGCCAACGACCGCGGCCAGTCGCAGCTGCGGCACGCCGGCACGCTCTTCCTCGACAACCCGATCGGCCGGGCCAACGCCACCTACCTGCTGGAGCTCCAGCGCGCGGTGGCGGACGCCCTCGGCGTCCAACTCATCTACACCACCGGCCTGTTCGACACCACCGCGCTCGCCGAGTTCCCGCTGGTGATCCGGCTGCGCAACGACGCGGACCTGCGGGCGGGCCTGAAGTACATCTCGGTCGAGGAGCACCTGCGCCCCGGCCTGCCCACCGCCCAGGACCCGGACGGCCCGGCGATCCACGGCGAGATCACCGCGACCCGGATGTTCAAGCGCCCGGCGGAGGTGCCGACTTCCTGACCCGGTAACCCGTACGGATCACCCGCGCCCGGGGCGGGCGCATGCCCTGCTCGCCACACCTCAAGGTGCTGCCCTGCAGCGGGCTGGTTACGCTGCCGAAACGGCCCGGCAGACCCGCTCAGCGGCATCACGAGGGGACCCACCCATGACGACCGACCCGGTTACCCCGGTTACCCCGGTGACCCCGGTGGCCTTGGCGCGGCGGATCGCCGCCCGCCCCGAGCGGGTGCTGTCCGTCGTCGCCGGCCCGCTGGACGGCCCACCGGCCGTCCTGCGCAACGCCGACGTCCCGCACCAGGCGGCCAGCACCATGAAGGTGGCCGTGCTCGCCGCCCTGTACGCGAGCGGACTGGATCTGGACGCCGAAATCCCGGTGGTCAACCGCTTCGCCTCGGCCGTCGGCGGCGGTTTCTCCAACGATCCCGACTGGGACAGCGACCCGGAGCCCTGGCGGCTGCTCGACTCCGGTACGGCCCCGCTGCGCTGGCTCGCCGAGCGCATGATCACCCACTCCTCGAACCTGGCCACCAACCTCTGCCTGGCCCAGGTCGGCCATGACGCGGTGGCCGAGGTGTGGCGGCGGGCCGGCGCGAGCCGCAGCGCGAGCCCGCGCGGCATCGAGGACCACCGCGCCCGGGCAGCCGGAGTGGACAACCAGGTCACCGCGCTCGACCTGGCCAGGCTGCTGCGATCCCTGTCACCGGAGCTGCTCGACCTGCTGGAACGCAACACCTGGCGGGTCGACTTGGCGGCCGGCCTGCCGCCCGGCACCCGCATCGCCTTCAAGAACGGCTGGATCCCCGGGGTCCGCCACAGCGCGGGCGTCGTCCGCCCGCCGGACGCCGCGCCGTACGTGATCGCCGTCTGCTACACCGGTCCGCTGGCGACCGGCCACGACGAACACGACCCGGCCGCCGGCCTGTTGGCCCGCATCTCCGCCCGCGCCTGGGCCCGCCGCCGCGAGCCGGCCGCCTTGCTCGCCCAGTCGGTGGGTCAGAACGGCTGGTAGGCAAGGAAGTTGCGGTCGAGCGTGATCACCCCGCTTCGGCCGATGGGCCGTTGGCGTCCTTCCGTACCGCTAGGCTCGATCGCGCTGTGCAGTTGACCGCTAACAGAAGGTGTCACACCGAGGCGCTACACCGCCGAGACCCTGGATGCCCTTCGCCACGACGGCGGCTCAGCAGGCCGAGGCCTGACGCCTGGCGGCTGGCGCCTGATGTGGACGGGCCCGGGCCTGCGAGGGGCGCTCGCAGGCCCGGGCCCGGTCATCGACGTGCGGATCAGGCGTGCAGCCAGCTGATGCTGAAACTGCCGCTGCCCAGTGCCGAGTTCTTGGTCAGCAGGGTGTTCCTGCGCTCGATGCTGGTGGCGTTGGCGGTGCCCGCGCTCGCGAATGCGACGCCGTTGGCCGTCAGGTTGGTGAAGTTGACCGACCCGAAGCCCGCGACCTGCGGGATGTTGCTGCCGAGGTCCTCCAGGATGGCCTCGGCGGAGGACAGGGCGTAACTGCCGGTCTCGTGGTAGGTCTTGGACCAGCCCTGGGTGGTGTCGGACTCGGTGAGGGTGAATGTGGTGCCGCTGACCGACACGGTCGCGTCGATGTGGTCGCCGGCCTTGACCGTCTCGGTGAAGTAGATCGAGTTCGCCGGGTACATCTCGACCCATGGGAAGTAGCCGGCGACGCCGTTGGTGCAGTCCTGGTCGAAACCTATCTGCTCGACGCTGCTCGAGCTCCAGCCGTCGATGCCGATCCACGGCGAGACCGCGCTGTTGCGGGTGGCCGAGCAGTTGAGCGTCGGGACTGTCCAGCTGCCGGTGACCGAGGTGTAGGTCTCACCGGTCATCGCGTAGCCGCCCCAGATCTGGTTGGCGTGCTGGACGGGCTGAGCGTGCAGGGCGTGGTCGTAGTGCGTGGGCGCTGCGGGAGCTGCGGGAGCGGCGGTGGCCGGGCCGGCCGCGCCGAGCGCCGCCGTCAGCAGCAGCGGGGTGATCGTGGCCAGGGCGGTGATTGCACGGCGTCCGTGAATCTTCATGGGGGTCCCCTGTCGCGTTGTGGTGGGGTTGAGATGCGCTTTTCGGGCACAGCGAAGCCCGCTCGGAATTCGTGGGGGTGCGAGCGATCGTTTGCTGAGGCCCGGTGCGGGAATGTCCGGAAACCCTTGAAATATTAAGGATCTATTCACTGGCATACAAGAGTGAATAATCCATATCTTTGGAGTTATGGGTCGGTGCTATGGGCCGGAAACCGTCAGGTTTGCGCCCAGTCACCCCGCCCTGACCTGGGCATATATCAGTCCGCTTCGGCGCGATCCCGGCAATTGCGTCGAAGTCGTGCGAATTCCCGCAGACCTGCCGAAAGGCGCCCGGGATCGCACGCCCGCTGTCACGAGCCGCTGTCACGAGCGGAGGTCAGGCGCCTGAATAGCGCGAGTTCCGCCGCCCGTCCTGCCGGGCGCCGTGAATCACGACGTCCCGCTGCGCCCGCCACCACGGCGCCGCATGCCGGCGCGAGAGGACGAGTTCCCCGTAGCCGGCCACCAGGGTGCGGGCCAACTCCGCGGCGCAGTGCGCGAGCGGGGAGGTCCCGGGCCAGGCCAGCAGCACCCGGCGGCGCAGCGGCGCGCCGAGCGGTTCGAGGACGGCCTCGCCGCTCGCCGCCACGATCGTCGGATAGCTGCCGCACACCAGCCCGTCGGCGACCGCCTCCAACGCGATCTTCTGGTCGGAGGTGTAGCAGCCGACCCGCGGCGAGAACCCGGCCCGCAGGCAGGTGGCGAGGAAGTACTCGTGCCACCCGTCGTCCTCGGGCAGCGGCAGCACCCAGTCGTCCCCGGCCAGTTCCGCCAACTCGACCAGCCGGTTCCCGGCGAGCGGGTGGGTGCTCCGGACGATGACGAACTTCGGCTCGGCCGCCAGCAGTTGCGTGCTGGCGACGGACTCGGGCAGCACCAGCGGATGGCCGGGGATCTCGTGCAGGATCGCCGCGTCGACCTCGGCCCGGTCGAGCATGGTGATGATCGCCGACCTGGGCATCCCGCTGAGGCTGACGATCCGGCACCCGTTGAACCGCCGCTGGACCGCCTGGGCCAGCAGCACCGTGGTGAACGCGCTGGACACGCCGGCGATCCGTACGTCCTGCGTCGACTTGGCCTGCGCCGCCAGTGACCAGGACGCCTGGCACAGTTCCTCGAACTGCTCCAGGATCCCCCGCGACCGCGCAACAACCTCCCGCCCCAAGGGAGTCGGCGTCACCCCGGCACTCCCGCGCTCGAACAGCCGACCACCGAAGGCCTGCTCGATGCGCGCCAACTGCGCCGTCAGCGCCGGCTGCGCGATCCGCAGTGCCGCCGCGGCCCTGGAGATGCTCCCCACCTCGGATACGGCCAGCACGACCTCAAGATGCCGTCGCTCGATCCGCATCCCGCCAAACTAGTGGGCGGCCCGGCAAATAACGAGGCTCACGGCATGAGTACTTCATGAACACCTCAACCCGGCTCGCCGCGCCGGGATCACGCCGGACCGCGCCGGACCGCGCCGGACATGGGTCAACTCACCACGGCGGGTTCGTCGTTGATCCGCCTGCTGCCCGGGGCCCACCGCCCGTTGTTCGCCGACCGGCGCTTCTGCCGCCTGCTGCCCGTGTTCACGCTGTCCGACCTCGGGGAGGGGATGAGCACCGTCGCGGTCGCCTGGCTCGCCCTGGCGCTGGCCCCCGCCTCCGCGCCGGGCGTGCTGGTGGGCGCCGCGGTGGCCGCCTACATCCTGCCCGGCGTCCTGGGCGCGCTGGCCCTGGGCCGTTGGATGCGCCGACTGCCCGCGCGGCAACTCCTGGTGGTCGACGGGTGGTTGCGCGCCGTCCTGCTCGGCGCGGTCCCCGTCGCCTGGGCAGCCGGGGCGCTCACACCGGTGCTGTACGTCAGCCTGCTGGCCGGGTCGTCGCTGCTGCACGCCTGGGGCAAGGCCGGCAAGTACGCCCTGTTCGCGCCCTTGCTGCCCGACGACCAGCGGTTGGCCGCGAACACCGTGCTGAGCACCAGCGTCTGGACGTCCGTCATCGTCGGTCCCGCGCCGGCCGGGGTGCTGGCCGACGCCGTCTCCCCGGCTCTGATCATCGGACTGGACGCCCTCACCTTCGCCGTGCTGGCCCTCCAGGCCGGCGCCGTACCGCTGCCGCCCTCCTCCTTTTCCTCCTCCGCCTCGCGCCACGCGGCGGGTGGGAGTACCCGCCAGGGGATCGGAATACTCCTGCGGCAGCGCGAACTACTCGGCCTGCTGGCCGTCACCTGGTTCTTCAACCTCTTCTTCGGACCGGTCGAGGTGGCGCTTCCCCTCTTCGTCACCCACGACCTACACGCCGGCTCCGGGCTCCTCGGGTGCTACTGGGCGGCTTTCGGCGCCGGTGGCGTCCTCGGAGCCTTCGGCCTGGACCTGGCCCGACGCCTGCTCCTGTGGCCGGTCATGCTCGGCATCATCGCCGGCCACGGACTCGCCCTGCTGCCCTTCGCCCTGCACACCAACGCAGCCGCCGCCTCACTGGCCGGCTTCGCCGCGGCCGGGATCGTCTACGGCCCGTACTCCGCCCTCTCCTTCACCCTCGTGCAGGACCGCACTCCCGCCGACTCCCTCACCACCGTCCTCGCCGCCGCGGCCGCCGCCGTCCTCGTACTCCACGCCCGGCGACGACGGCCGGCGGGCAGTATGGGTCCATGACAGCCGCGCAGGGACAGCCCCCGACCGCCAGCCACACCGTGACCGCGAGCACCGACGGTGTGTCACGCACGTACAGCTGGGAGGAGGACGCGCGGATCAGCGTCCGGAGCTTCGGTGCCGAGCTCGTCATCGAGGCGAACGCCGCCGGCCTGCGCACCCTCGCCGGCCACCTCCTGACGCTCGCCCAGGACGGCACCCCGGACGGCAGCCACCTGCATCTGGAGGAGAGCAACGGGCTCGAGGACGGTTCGGTCAGCCTGGTCCTGGAACGGAACGACGAGTAGCTCCGCGTGCTCCGTCTCAGAGCTCCAGGCGGTCGCCCGGGCGCGGCAGGTGCAGCTGAGCGGTGGTGGCCGTCTGCTCGAAGGCCTTCAGCAGCGTGTCGGCGCCCTCGGTGAAGTGGCCCCAGTGCTCGAAGTGCAGCGGGATCACCTGGGATGCGCCGAGGATCCCGGCCGCGGTGGCGGCGTGTTCGCTGGTCAGGGTGAGCGGCCCGTCGGCGACCGGGGTCCGGGCGGCGCCGGCGAAGAGCAGCGCGATGTCGACGGGTCCGAGGCGGTCGGCGATCCGCTGGACCACCGCGAGCGAGGCGTTGTCGCCGCTGACGTACACGGACGGCAGCCCCTCACCGGTCAGCACGAAGCCGGTGACCTCGCCGACCAGATGCTCGCTCCCGTCCGGCCCGTGCTGCGCGGGCACACCGGTGACCCGCAGCAACCCGCCATCCGGGCGCGGCAGTTCGACGCTCTCCCAGTTCGCCAGCGCGCGGACGGCGCCGCCGAGCCGCTGCTGCGCGGAGGCGGTGCTCAGTACCACGGCGGCGCCGGCCAGGTAGTCGCGGCCCGCCCGGTCGAGGTTGTCGGGGTGCTGGTCGTGCGAGAGCAGTACGGCGTCCACCGCGCCGACCTGGTCCGCTGTCAGCGCCGGCCCCGCGTTCTTCACCAGCACCCGCGCCCCGATCGGGTACTCGCCGGGCGGGTCGAAGGTGGGGTCGGTCAGGAGCCGCAGCCCACCGATCTCCAGCACAGCACTCGGGCCACCGATGTACTGCACGGCGAATCGACTCATCATGTTCCCCCTGAATACCAGTGCATTTGTCACGCTAGATCTCGATCCAGTACCGCCGTGCGGGGCCGTGTTCGGTGTCCCACACGCCTTCGACGCCCGGGTGGCCAGGCTCCGCCAACGTCGGCGGATCCGACTTCTCCGTCAACTGTGCCACCCAGGCTGCGAACCCGGTTGGCGAGTCGACCCCGTCAGACGGCCCCAGCCCGAATCCGTCATTGCTGGGCGCTTTACGGAGCGTACGCGGACGCGGAGAGCTCGCTCTGCTTCGAACGGGCGCTGCAGCAGGGCCGGAGCGCAGTGGGACCCTGGGGCGCGCGGCCGGCGGTTCGCAACCGCTGCCGCAACCGCTGCCGCTACCGCTGTAGCGCGGACTGGCTCAGCGGTAGCTGCTCCGGGATCCCGCCCGCCGGGGCCAGTACGGACCAGACCTGCTTCCCAAGGCCCTGACGCGGTGCCCAGCCCCAGTCGGCGGACAGCTGGTCCACCAGCAGCAACCCGCGCCCGGACTCACCCTGCGGCGCGGGACTCAGTCGGGGCGCTCTGTTGTCGGCGTCCTCCACCCCGATCCAGAGCCGGTCGCGGCCCGCCTCGAAGCTCACCCGAACCAACTGGCCGCGCCGCGTGCCATGCACCAGCGCGTTGGTGACCAGCTCAGATAGCACCAACTCCCCGTGTTCGGTGAAGCGTTCGCCGTCCTGCATGCGCGCCAGCAGCTCCCGCAGCAACTGCCGGGCGATCCCCGGCGAGCGGTTGCTGCGCGGCAGCCAGCAGCTTTCCTGGAGGGTGGGTGCGAGCGGCTTGCGCTGCGACTCGGACATGGCAGAGCTCCCTCGGGTACCGGGCCACCGACAGGGATCGAGCAGAGTGCGCTCGCATGACGGCCGACAGCGAGCATGGGAATGCCCGAGTGACGGGCCATCAGCATCACTGATCGTGGCGTAGTGGCCTACTGTCGGTAAGCATGCGCCTCTTGCAGTGCAACTCGCAACCGAAACAGTTGCAACCATGCAATATTGGCTCCAGTAGACCCTGACGCCTCGTCAGCGGGGAGACTGAGCAAAATCAAGAGAGGAACCGACCATGTCCGAGGAACCCAGGCCGACTGTGCGCGGGCGCCGTCTCGGCTCTGAACTCCGTCGACTGCGCGACTCCGTGAACAAGACGACCGAGGACGCCGCACAGGCGCTCAAGTGCTCCCGCGCGAAGATCAGCCGGATAGAGACGGGCGCATCCGGCATCCGCAGGCTCGATCTCGGCATCCTGCTGGATCTCTACGGCGTCACCGAACAGCGCGATCGTGACTCCCTCGAAGCACTGGCGCGTGACAGCAGGAAGCGTGGCTGGTGGCACGACTACGGCGACACGATCCCGCCGGCCTACGCCGACTTCCTCGGCCTCGAAGGGGATGCCCGCTACATCCGCACGTGGCAACCCCTCGTCGTACCAGGGCTGTTGCAGACGGAGGGGTACGCCCGCGCCCTGCTGGAGGCTAATCCGGCCGCTGTCCGCCCGGAACGTATCGACCAGTTGGTCAGAGTGCGGATGGAACGGAAGGACGTTCTCTCGAAATCGGACCCGGCCCGCTTCTGGGCGATCATCTGGGAGCCGGCGCTCCGTTGCCCGGTCGGCGGCAGGGACGTTCAGCGCGCCCAGTTGGATCAGCTCACGAAGGCGGCACAGCTCCCCAACGTCACGCTCCAGGTCGTACCGATGGACGTCGGTGCTACCGCAGGGGCATGCGGTGCGTTCGTGATGTTCGGTTTCACTGACTCGCCGACCCCCGGAGCTGTGTTCCTGGAGACGCTGACGAGCAGCCACTACCTTGAACAGGAAGCCGAGTTGGACGGGTACGGGCTCGTCTTCGAGTACCTTCGCTCGGCGGCACTCAGCCCCGCGAAGTCGCTGGATATGATCTCCAGCATCGCGGCAGAGCCGTGAGTGCAAGATCGGACAAGGGGTGAGCACATGACCGTGCCGGAGACCGACGTTCAGGACTGGTACAAGAGCAGCTACAGCGCTCAGGCGAACGACTGCGTGGAGACCGGGCGCACCGCCGTCGGTGGAATGGCCGTCCGTGACTCCAAGGACCCGCACGGCCCCGCGCTCGCCTTTCCCGCGGCCGCGTGGTCGGCGTTCGTCGTCGGCGTCAAGGCGGGTGGGTTCCCGCTCGGCTGAGGTGGTGGCTAGACGCTGCCGATGCTGCGGGTGAGCTCCAGGGCGAGTACGCGGTCGATCGAGGCGAAGGTCTCGAAGCGGGCACCGTCGGCCAGGTCCGCGGTCGCTTCGACCTGGGCGAGGAGGGCGAGGACGGCGGGGCTGTCGAGGTCGCGGGTGAACGCAGCCTGGGCCTGGCGCTGCAGCTCCGGGGGTACCGGCTGCGACGGGGACCGCGCCCACTCGGCGACCCGGTGTCGCCAGCGCAGGACCGTCTGTTCCGCGTCGGCGAGCACCGCCCGGGTGAGCGTTATGGGCTGCGCGTACGGCTGGGTGAGGAGCGCCAGGCGCAGGGCGGACGGGTCGGTGTCGCCGTTGGCGAGCCCGCCGGCGTCGCCAGCGCTGTCGGCTCCGTCGAGCGCACCGCTCACCGCGCCCACCCGCACCTGCACGCCTGCCGTCGTGAGGTCCTGGACGTCGGCGCCGTCCGCGATCACGTGGACGTCGGGTGCGCCGCCGAGCGGAGCCGAGTCCAGCGGGGGGTGGACGCCGAGCGCGGTGATCGCACGGTTGAGGACCTTCGCCTGCTCCGGTGCGAGGGCCGGGCCGGCGAGCACATGGAACAGCTGCAGCCCCTCCGCCTCCACGGTGCGCTGCAGGATGTCGGCCGTCACCAGCGCCCGCAGATCGCTCGCGGCGACCACACCCCCGGGACAGGCCAGCACCAGCGCCACCCGCAGCAGGCCCACCCGCGCGGGCCGGACGTCGGCGAGCCGACCGCCGCTGCGCCCGTCGGCGAGCCGCACGACGGCGTGACCGCCCGCAGCTGCCCTGGGGACCGCCTCGAGAGGGCGGCCGAGGATGCCGCGATCGTCCGGGCGACCCTGGGAGCGGGAGCCGCTCACTCCGGTCACGCGCATCACCTCCTCGGCTCAGTGTCCGCCGAAGGGCGAGGAGTGACAACCGAGCGTCGGCGGGTCGCCGCGGGCGCGAAATCACTGGCGGTCGGCTCTGATCAACGTCAGAGTGGGCCGGTTGGACCGGCCCGTTACCCCGAGGAGCCCGCACCCATGACCCACCCGGACTCGGCCCCGCACTCGGCCCCGCATCCCGCCCCGGAGTCGCTGCTCAGCACGCGGACGGCGGCCCACCTGGCAGCCTCCACCCACCTCGCCCTGCTGAGCGATCGACGCCTGGTGGAGCTGCTGGCTGGAGCAACTCCCCTGGGGAAGGGGATCGGTGGGTCCTCGGCGCGGTTGGAGGTCGCGGGTCTTCCGGTCTTCGTCAAGCAGATCCCGGTCACCGAGCTGGAGTTGCGCCCGGAGAACCTCAGGTCCACGGCCAACGTCTTCGAGCTGCCGGGCTTCTACCAGTACGGCGTGGGCTCGGCGGGCTTCGGCGTCTGGCGCGAGCTGGCCGTGCACCTCATGACGACCAACTGGGTGCTCGGGAACGGCTACCAGGGCTTTCCGCTGCTGCACCACTGGCGGCTGCTGCCGGGCCGACCGATGGCCACTACCGCCGAAGTCGACGCGAAGGCCCACGACTTGGCGGGCCTCGTCGACTACTGGGACGGCTCGCCGGCCGTCCGCCGCCGGCTGGAGGGCCTGCGCGACGCCACCGCGAGCCTGGTGCTCTTCCTTGAGTACGTGCCGCAGACGCTCGGCAGCTGGCTGGCCGCCCAGCAGCCTGACGCCTACCCGCAGGTGGACGAGGCGGTGGCAGCCGGTGTCGCCTTCATGCGCGGCCAGGGCCTGGTCCACTTCGACGCGCACTTCGAGAACATCCTGACCGACGGCCGGCGGCTGTACTTCACGGACTTCGGCCTCGCCCTCAGTTCCGGCTTCGAACTGTCCATCGAGGAACGTGAGTTCCTCACCCTGCACGAGGACTACGACTGCGCCCTGACGGGGGCCCATCTGGTCAACCGCCACCTGGCCAAGCGCTTCGGCGCAAGCACCGCAAGCACCGGCGGGCAGTTGCCCCCGTTCGTCCGTGACTGGGCCGAGGGCAGGCGGCCCGAAGGACTCCCCGCCCCCGCCGCCGCGACCCTCACCCGGCACGCCGCGACGGCCGTCGTGATGGGCGAGTTCCGCCACCGCCTGGTCGAGGTGTCCAAGCGGACGCCCTACCCGGCAGTGGAGCTGCGCCGCAGCTGCGCCAGGAACTGCCCTGCGGGTAGCAGCACTTAGGTGCCAGCACCTAAGACCTAACGAGTGCTCTCGAAAAGCTACCGCCAGGCCGGCCAGGCCGGCACCCGGAAGCCCCTGCCGCCCCCAGGCAGCGGCGGCAGCTCCGGCCGGTACAGCCAGGCGTCGAACAGCTCCGTCAGCGACTGCTCCGTGTACCGCTGCGCGTGCGCGGTGAAGTCCGCGGTGCTGACCACCCCGTCACGCCGCCCGGTCGCCCAGTCCCGCAGCATCCGGTGGAACGCGTCGTCGCCCAGCGCGGTACGCAGCGCGTGCACGGTCAGGCCGCCGCGCTCGTAGAGCCGGTCGTCGAACATCAACTTGCGCCCGGGGTCGGCCAGTCGCATGTCCTGCGGCAGCGTGCTCAGCAGCCGGTGGGCGTCGGCGGCGTGCGCCTGCGCGCTGCGGCCGCCCGACCGCTCGGCCCAGAGCCACTCCGCGTACTTGGCGAAGCCCTCGTTGAGCCAGATGTGCCGCCAGTCCGCGACGGTGACGCTGTTGCCGAACCACTGGTGGGCCAACTCGTGGGCCACCAGCCGCTCGGAGCCGCGCACGCCGTCCAGGTGGTTGGTGCCGAAGACGGCCATGGCCTGCGCCTCGACCGGGACGTCGAGCTCCTCGTCCGCGATCACCACCACGTACTCGCTGAAGGGGTACGGGCCGAACAGCTCCTCGAACAGGTGCATCATCTGCGGCTGGCGCCCGAAGTCGGCGGCGAAGCGCGCCGTCAGGCCGGCCGGCACATAGCCGCTCTGCGGGACGGTGCCCGGGTCCTGATCGCCGAACAGCACCCGCTCGTACGCGCCGATCGCGATCCCCACCAGGTAGCTGGAGGTGGGCGCCGGCTGGTCGTAGACCCAGGTGGTACTGCTGGCCCGGGTGGTCCGGGTGAGCAGCCGCCCGCCCGCCACCACCGCGTACGGCGACGGCGTGGTCAGCGAGATCAGGTACGAGGCCTTGTCGGCCGGCCGGTCGTTGCACGGGTACCAGGACGGCGCGCCGACCGGCTGGCTGGCGACCAGCGCGCCGTCCGTCAGCTCCTCCCAGCCGAGCCCGCCCCACTGGCTGCGCACCGGCTTCGGGTTGCCGCTGTAGTGCACCTCGATGGTGAACGCCGCGCCCGCCGTGACCGCCCGGGCCGGCCGGATCCGCAGTTTGCCGGCCCGGTGGGTGTAGTGCGTGGCCTTGCCGTCCACCAGCACCCGGCCGATCCGGAAGTCCGCCAGGTCGAGCGCGAACTCGCGCAGCGGCTCGGGACCGGCCAGCGCGCTTATCCGGGCGGTGCCGCCGAGCCGGTTGGGGCCGGGGCGGTAGTCGAGGGTCAGTTCGTAGCGGTGCACGCGGTAGCGCGGATCGCCGCTGGCCGGGAAGTAGGGATCGACCTGCTTGGGGGAGCTCAACGCTTCGTCCGCTTCCTGTGCCGTACCGAGCATCTGGCTATGCCTGCCAGGCTTCGATCGGATTGCCCAGCCACCGGGTGTCGGCCGGGACGGACTCCGCGCGCATCACCAGCGAGGCCGGCCCGAGCGTGCTGCGGGCCCCGATGGTGCTGCCGGGCAGCACGATTCCACCCGGGCCCAGCGTGGCGCCCTCGCGGAGGATCACAGTATCCATGCGCATGATCCGGTCGTGGAAGAGGTGGGTCTGCAGCACGCAGCCGCGGTTGATGGTGACGCCGTCGCCCAGCGTGACCAGGTCGGCCTCCGGCAGCCAGTAGCTCTCGCACCACACGCCGCGCCCGATCTTCGCGCCGAGCGCGCGCAGCCAGACGTTGAGCACCGGGGTGCCCGGCACGGCGCCGATCAGCCATGGCACGGCGAGCACCTCGACGAAGGTGTCGGCCAGCTCGTTGCGCCAGACGAAGCCGCTCCACAGCGGGTGCTCGACGGCCCGGAACCGGCCGACCAGCAGCCACTTGGCCGCCGCCGAGACCACACAGGCGACGAGGCCCGCGCCCAGCAGCACGACACCGCCCAGCAGCGCCACCAACCACGCCGAGCCCGCGGAGCCCGCCGAGCCCGCCGAACCCAGCGAGCCCACCGCGCACAGGGCGCCCAGGGTCAGCACGGCGAGCGCGGCCGAGCAGAACACCGGCAGCAGCCGGCAGAGCTCGACCAGGCCGCGCGCCCAGAGCAGCCGGGCCGGCGGGTCGTAGGTCAGGCTCTGGTCGCCGGTGGCGGCCGCGCGCGGCAGCTTCATCGGGGGCATCCCGAGGTACGAGCTGCCCTTCTTGGCCTTCTTCGGGGTCGCGGACAGCACGCCGACCAGCCCGCGGTCGGGGACGGCCCGGCCGGGCGCGGTCATCCCGGAGTTGCCGAGGAAGGCCCGGCGGCCGATCTCGGCCCGGCCGATCCGCAGCCAGCCGCCACCCAGCTCGTACGGGGCGATCAGGGTGTCGTCGGCGAGGAAGGCGCCGTCGCCGACGGTGGTCAGGCTGGGCAGTGCGAGGACGGTGGAGACCTCGGCGCCGACGCCGACCTTCATGCCGAGCAGGCGCAGCCAGACCGGCGTGATCAGCCCGGCGTAGAGCGGGAAGAGCACCTCGCGCGAGAGGTCCATCAGCTGGCTGACCGTCCAGGCCTGCCAGGCGGTGCGCCCGTACAGCGGGTGGTAGCCGGTGCGCAGGCCCAGGCTCAGCAGGCGGACGGCGGCCAGCACCAGCAGCGCGTAGCTGAAGCCGTAAGCGAGAGCAGCAGGCGCAACAGAGAGCAGTGCTCCGGTTACCGCCGAGCCCAGCCCCTCGCCGGGCCGCACGAAGAGGCTCGCCACCAGCAGCGCGGGCAGCGCGGCCAGCACCGGCAGCAGTGTCAGGACGATCTCGGTGGCCCCGTAGACGGCCGCCCAGCGCCTCGGACGCGGCGGACGCCGCTTGGGCCAGCCGCGCTCGGCCTTGCCCAGCTTCGCCGCCGGAGCGCCCGCCCAGCGCTGCCCGGTCGGCACCTGCCCGGTGACGCCCGATCCCGGCGCGATCTCCGCGCCCTTGCCGACCCGGGCCCCCGGGAACAGCGTGCTGCGGGTGCCGACCACGGCGCCCGGGCCGATCTTGACCGTGCCGATCTCCAGCCGGTCGCCGTCCAGCCAGTAGCCGGACAGGTCCACCTCGGCCTCGACCGCGCAGCCCCGACCCAGCTTGAGCAGCCCGGTCACCGGCGGCAGCGCGTGCAGGTCCACCTCGGGCCCGACCTTGGCGCCCAACGCCTGCGCATAGCGCAGCAGCCACGCGCCGGAGAGCGAGGTGGCGCCGCTGGCCTCCACCAGCCGCTCGGCGGCCCACAGCCGCAGGTGCACACCCCCGCCGCGCGGGTAGCTGCCGGCCTTCACTCCGCGCAGCAGCAGCCGCGCGCCCCCGGCGCCGATCGCCAGCCGCCCGGGCGGGCTGAACAGCAGCACCGCGCCGGCGCCCACCACCCACCACGAGGCGGTCGGCGCCCATGGATAGGAGCCGAACCAGCCCAGCACGTTGCCCAGCGCCAGCAGCCCCACCGTCCAGCGCAGCCCGACCAGCGTGAACAGCGGCAGCAGCAGGAGCAGCTGCACCACCTTGGCGCGCAGCGGCGTGCGCGCGATCGTCCGGGTGGAGCCGTCGCCCTGGGCGGAGCGCTCCAGCAGCCGGGCCAGCTTGCGCAGCACCGGCTGCTGGTAGATGTCCAGCACGGCGGCGGACGGGTAGCGGGTGCGCAGCAGCGTGGTCAGCCGGGCGGCGGCCAGACTGCCGCCGCCGATCGCGAAGAAGTCCTCCTGCGCGCTGGTCACCGGCACGCCCAGGATCTCGCTCCACTGCTCGGCCAGCCACGCCTCGGTGCCGTAGAGCTGCTCGGCCGGGCCCTTGGTCTGCAGGCCGGGCAGCGGCCAGGGCAGCGCGTCGCGGTCGACCTTGCCGGAGGTACGGGTCGGCAGCTCCTCGACCGGCGCGAGCAGCGGGACGAGGGCCGCGGGCAGCTCCTCGCGCAGCCGCTTGACGGCGGCCGCCTGGTCCCAGCCGTCCTGGGTGACCAGGTAGCCGACCAGCAGCTGGTTGCCGCCGCGCGCGGTGCGCACCGCGGCGGCGGCGCCCGCCACGCCGGGCAGCGCCTGCAGCGCCGCGTCGACCTCGCCCAGCTCGATCCGCCGCCCGCCGAGCTTGATCTGCTCGTCGCCGCGGCCCAGGAAGACCAGGCCCTCGGGCTCGGCCCGGACCAGGTCGCCGCTGCGGTAGGCGCGCTCCCAGCCCAGCGACTCCAGCGGCGCGTACTTCTCGGCGTCCTTGGCCGGGTCCAGGTAGCGGGCCAGCCCGACGCCGCCGATCACCAGCTGTCCGCTGTCGCCCATCGCGACGGGCCGCCCGGCCTCGTCGACGACGGCCAGCTCCCAGCCGTCCAGCGGCAGGCCGATCCGCACCGGGCCCTCGCCGGTCAGCAGCGCACCGCAGGCGACCACGGTCGCCTCGGTCGGGCCGTACGTGTTCCAGACCTCGCGGCCCTCGGTGACCAGCCGCTCGACCAGCTCCGGCGGGCAGGCCTCGCCGCCGAAGATCAGCAGCCGGACGTCGCCCAGCGTCTCGGCGGGCCACAGCGCGGCCAGCGTCGGCACGGTGGAGACCACGGTGATCTCCTGCTCGGCCAGCCACGGGCCGAGGTCGGCGCCGCTGCGCACCTGCGAGCGGGGGACGGGCACCAGGCAGGCGCCGTAGCGCCAGGCCAGCCACATCTCCTCGCAGGAGGCGTCGAAGGCCACCGAGAGCCCGGCCATCACCCGGTCGCCCGGGCCGATCGGCTCGTCCTGGAGGAACATCGCGGCCTCGGCGTCCACGAAGGCGGCGGCGTTGCGATGGCTGACGGCGACGCCCTTGGGCTTGCCGGTCGAGCCGGAGGTGAAGATGATCCAGGCGTCCTGCTCGGGCCCGGGACGCCCCGCGGGGGCCGAACCCTCGCGGGTGGCGGTGAGCGAGCGCCCGGCGCCGAGCACGGCGCGCACCTCGGCCTCGCCGAAGACCAGCTCGGCGCGCTCGTCCGGGTCCTCGGCGTCCACCGGCACGTACGCGGCGCCGACGGCCAGCACGGCCAGGATCGACACATACAGGTCGTTGGTGCCGGACGGGACGCGGATGCCGACCCGGTCGCCCAGGCCGACGCCGGCCGCGGCCAGCTTGCGGCGCAGCCCGTCGATCTCGGCGGCCAGCGCGCGGTAGCTGAGCACGGTGCTGCCGTCGTCCAGCGCGGGCTCCTGCGGGTGGTCGCGGACGGCGGCGTCCAGGATGTCCACCAGCGTGCGCGGCGCGGGCGCCGGGCGGCCGCCGAAGAGGGCGGGCAGGGCGGGTGCGCCGCTCGGCTCCTCGCGGTCGCCCGGCGTGCTGGTCTGCGTCATCACTGCCATACGGTCCTTCGTCCCTCGGTCCCCCACCACGACCGGCGTGGACGCCTCACGACCTGCGGTATCCGCATGCTCCGGCGCTCTGCTCCGGTCCTGAGCACAACAACCTGATCGATGGTACTCCGGTTCTGAGCTGGGACGATGGCCGATCATGGCGCCAACTGGGCGTTTCTTGATGGAAACTGACAGATCATCAGTTTCTACGATCCTGCCCAGCAAGGGATGCTGACGGACCGTCAGTCGAGTTGACGACCCGTCAGTTCAAAAGTCGACGATGTGACTCAGCTCACACCGATCAGTGCCCCAGGGCCCGGAATCCTCAGAATCCTCAGAACCCGAAGACCGCCGCGGTCCTGGTGTGCAGGCCGCAGCTGTTCGCGAAGGTGTGCTGCCACTGCACGCGGCGCCCCGCCCAGCTGCCCGTGGCACTGGCGGTGACCGGCTGGTACAGCTGGTTGCAGAACGTCCCGGTGGTGCCGGTGAGCCTGTCCGGATCGCCGTTCGCCCGGTCCAGCGCGTCGCAGGCGTCCTGGGCCTTGGGGTGGCTGCCCAGGGCAGGGTGGCAGATCAGCTCGACCCGCCGGTCGCCGCGGGTGCCGCCGTCCTGGATGGCCAGGGTCAGCCGCCAGGGCGGACCGGCCGGCAGCGCCTGCACGGGGGTGGGGAAGGAGAGCACGGCGAACACGGCGGCGGCCAGTGCCGCGCGGATACGGAAGGAAACCATGGGTCAGAAGTAGCACCGCCGTGCCCACCACGCCCAAGGTCGTCACCCCATCGTGGGCGTTTCGGCCAACTCGCCCGGCGCGCGGGCCTCTTCGCCGGCCGCCCCGCTCAACACGCTGTCCAGCAGGCCCGGGAAGAGCGCCGCCAGCTCGCCGCTGCGCAGCACGCTCATCCGCGACGTCCCGCGCCGGTGCTGACGGATCACCCCGGCCTCGCGCAGCACCCGGAAGTGGTGCGTGCTGGTCGACTTGCTGACCGGCAGGCCGAACGCGATGCAGGACATCTCGCAGTGCCCGGCGGCGAGTTCGCGTACGATCCGCAGCCGTACCGGGTCCGCCAGCGCGTGCAGCACGGTCGCCAGGCGGATCTCTGCGGGCGCCGGCTCGGGGAGGGCGCTGTCGGCTTCGGTCTCGGAGGTCACGGTCTCATCGTACGACAGCGCTCGTAGTATGACGCTTCTCGTAGTACGGTAAATCTCGTACTTGGCAGTGCAGCCCTGCTGCCAACCCTTCTGCCAACCCTGCTGCCAGCACCTTCTGCCATGCCTTCGAGGAGTCGTCGTGAGTGCCCTGTTCTCGTCCCTCACCCTGCGCGAGCTGACCATTCCCAACCGCGCCTGGATGGCGCCGATGTGCATGTACTCGGCCGCCGCCGAAGGCCCCGAGACCGGCGTCGCCACCGACTTCCACCTCACCCACCTGGCCTCCCGGGCGGCCGGCGGCGCCGGCCTGGTGATGACCGAGGCCACCGCCGTGCTGCCGGAGGGCCGGATCAGTGCCCACGACCTCGGCCTGTGGAACGAGCGCCAGCAGCAGGCGCTGACCAAGGTCACCGCCGCGATCCGCGGCTACGGCGCGGTCGCCGCGATCCAGCTCGCCCACGCCGGCCGCAAGGCCTCCTGCAACCCGCCGCTGCTCGGCGGCACCCCGGTCACCGTCGCGGACGGCGGCTGGCAGACGGTCGGCCCGAGCGCCGAGCCCTTCGGTGGCAACCCGGCCCCGCACGAGCTCACCGTCGAGGAGATCGCCGAGGTCGTCCAGGCCTTCGCCGACGCCGCCCGCCGGGCCCTGGCGGCCGGCTTCCAGGTCGTCGAGGTGCACGGCGCGCACGGCTACCTGGTGCACTCCTTCCTCTCCCCGGTCTCCAACCGCCGCACCGACGCGTACGGCGGCTCCTTCGAGAACCGCACCCGCTTCGCCCTGGAGGTGGTCCGCGCGGTGCGCGCGGTGTGGCCGCAGGAGCTGCCGGTCCTCTTCCGCACCTCGGCCACCGACTGGCTGACCGAGAACCCCGAGGACGGCCGCGACGGTTGGACCGGCGCCGACACCGTCCGCCTCGCCAAGGAGCTGGCCGCGGCCGGCGTCGACCTGCTGGACGTCTCCACCGGCGGCCTGGTGCCGGACGCCAGGATCCCGGCCGCCCCCGGCTTCCAGGTCCCGTTCGCCACCGAGGTCCGCCAGGCCACCGGCCTGCCGACCGGCGCCGTCGGCCTGATCACCGACCCGAGCCAGGCCGAGCAGATCCTCACCAGCGGCGAGGCCGACGTGGTCCTGCTCGGCCGCGAGCTCCTGCGCAACCCGTACTGGCCGCACCGCGCCGCAATCGAGCTGGGCGCCGACACCAACTGGCCCACCCAGTACGGCTGGGCGATCGCGCGCCGCGGCTGACGTTGACAGCGGGCGGCTCCACACCACCCGGAGCCGCCCGTCAGCGCCGCGCGCCCGAGCGTCAGCGCCGCGAGCCGCGCGCCCGACTCTGGGCTATCGGCGAGTCGCGGCCCGGTCCGCGCCGGCGCTGCTCGGCGATCTGCCGGGAGACCATGATGTCCAACAGGCAGTAGGCGATGGCGAACACGCCGACTCCGCTGGCCATCAGCCCGGGCGTCAGCACCCAGCTGTGCGCGAACGAGGCCAGCGCCGTGATGGTCAGCAAGACCAGCGTGAGCGCAAGAAAGAGCACCGCCCGTACGGCGGCTGAGCGCACCTCGTCCGCCATCCGGCGGCGTGCAGCGGGCATCGTCGGCGACCCCCCAGGTCCGGGCGGGGTGTCTCCAGCGCACCCCGCCCAGTTCTGCCCAGGCGGGCCCCGGGCAAACCGTCGACTTCAACTCCCCGTCTATTGCCCGTGATTCGCCAGGAATCGGTGCGGCGCAGCGCTGCTGGGGGAGTCCACCCGGGGCAGCACCGGCACCCGGACCCAGCGGCCGTTCGTCCGGGCGCGGACGCTGCGGGACCGGCTCAGCGGGTACAGCAGCGTGCCGATCGCCACCGCCAGGCAGTGTCCGAGGTCGGTGAAGGTGTGGCTCTCCACGTACTGCGAGATGAACCAGGCGGCCAGCGCCGCGAATCCGAGCAGCCGCCACCTCAGCGCCAGCCGGTAGCAGAGCAGCGCGGCCACGCACCAGGTGCCGTAGCTGACGCCCACGTCGACCGTGCGGGCGATCGAGGGGGCGAGATGCCCGTGCGCGACCTGGTACTCGATCCAGATCGCGGTCAGCAGCGTCGCGCCGATGTGCCCGGCCAGGAAGGCGCCGACGAACCGCGCCGTGCCCAGCCAGCGTTCGGCCGGCCCGAGCACCAGCAGCGCGGTGATGGTCAGGGTGAGCAGGTCGGAGGCGTTGGTCCACATCGCCGAGGCGAAGAGCACCGTCACCGGGTCGTGGCTCAGCCCGGAGAGGTTGGTCGAATGCACCCGCAGCACCGACTCGCCCAGCTTGTTCGGCAGGCCGGCCAGCATCCAGGAGTGCAGCGCGACCAGCACCCAGAGCGTGGCGGTGGCGGGATTGGCGCTGGCCCACACCCAGGAGGCGCGCGCCGCGGATCTCAACTGCCGCCCGCCCGGCCACTGGTAGTGGATCGCCATCCAGCCGCAGAAGACGACGAGGACGACGAAGGACTCGATCCACCTGGTGGGCATGTTGTTCCGAGCTGCCGGTGACGGGGGACGCGCAGAATCTTACTCGACGTGAGGAAGTCGTCGCGCTGTGCTTGCCCGGGCCCGGGCGCGCGCACGGCTACGCGTACGCACGACCCGGGCTGGCGGGGGTCGAATCAGCGTACCGGCAGCGTCTGAGTGTTCTCTTTACGGACGGCCTGCAGGGCCCGCGGGTCCAGGCCCAGCAGGCGCAGGATGGTCGGCGCGATCTGCTTGGTCTGCACCTGTGCGGAGTCCCGCACGCCACCGGGCGTCCCCGCGCCCGAGACGACCAGCGGCACGTCCAGGTCGTCCGCGTGCGCGCCACCGTGCTCGGCGACCTTGCCGGTGCCACCGGTGTAGACGACGCCGTACTGGGCGATCCCGAAGACGTCAGGCACCCGCGCGTCACCGGGCTTCACGCCGAAGTAGTCGGCTGCGGCCTCCCCGGCGTAGACCTTGCTCAGCCCGCCGTGGGTGAAGGCCTTGGGTGCGCCGTTGACGTCCGTCCCGGTGCCGCTCTGCGCCAGCAGGTAGTTCTGGGCGAAGGAGGTGGCCGCCGCGGAGCGGTCGTTCAGCCACAGCAGCACGCCGTCGTCGTCCACCGAGTGCGCCACCAGGTCGCCCGCAGTCGGGTGCAGCTTCTTCCACGCGGCGTTCAGGCCGTCCAGCAGCGGACCGTCATTGACCCGGGTGAGCGCGGCGGGGTCGGTGGGCGACTGGCCGTGCTTGGCGGAGAGGATGATCGTGGTGTCCGAGGCCAGGTGGTCCTTGTGCAGCTCGGCGGTCAGCGCGCCGATCTCCATGTTGACGAAGTCGAGGTTCTTGGCCAGCAGCGGGCTGGGGACGTCCTTGGCGGTGTAGCCACCCGGCAGCCCCTCGGAGCTGGGCAGCTTCTGCGCGGTGGAGACCGACTGGAAGTTGAGACCGAAGATCGCGGGGGTGCCGACCCGCTGGCTGCGGCTGTGGTCGTAGCCGTCGATCTCGTTGAGCACGGCCTGCACCTTGTAGCCGTCGTACTGCTCGGTGGCCTTGTTGTCGGTGGTCCAGTCGTTGCCCGCCGGGTAGCCGAGCGCGTCGCTGTTGATCTCGGGGGTGAAGAGATCCTGGATGCCGTCGCCGGACGGGCCGTTGAGGATGTCGTACGCGGCGTGCTTGTCGGACCACGCGGTCCGCAGGCCGGCCGAGCGGGCCACCTCGAAGATGGTGTTGACCTGTAGATACGAGTGCGGGTACACGGGCTTGCAGGTGTGCGGGTCGACCGGCAGGGTGCTCGGGTTGATCAGCGAGGCCGGGTCGCCGGTCATCGACAGGATGCTGCCCGGCAGGTTCGCCAGGCCCTGGCCCGCGTCGATGGAGGCCTTGTTCTTGTCCAGGTCCTCGGTGAGGTCCACCTCCACGCCCGGCTTGACGCCCGCGCAGTGGGTGGTGCCGGCCGGGAGCAGCGCGGCGTTGTACGTGTCGTCGTAGTAGACGCCGGTGGTGCCGGGGCCGCCGCCGGTCGCCTGGGCGACCATGCCGGGGAAGGAGTCGGACGGCGTCGTGGTCTTGGCATCGGTGTACTCCACGCCGCCGCCGACCAGTTGGGCCAGCGCCGAGTGCGGGTGCAGCGAGGTGTACCAGGCCAGGTCCGACTGGTGCAGCCCGTCGACGGAGATCAGCAGCACGTGCTTGGCGGGCGCCCGGTGGCCGGCGCCCGCCGTGGCGGCGGTCGCCTGCGCGGTGGTGGCGCCGGCCAGGGCCACGGCGATGCCGAGAACGGCGGCACGTCGAACGGAACGTCGAGTCACGAGGTCTCCCGAGAGCTGCTGGGGCGGATCGGTGCACGCGCCATGATGGGCGCGGCCCGTGTACCACCGGCGGCAGCCGACTGAACACCTCGCGAAGACCGGGCCGACAGGACGAGGGCCGAGAGGACGAGGACCGGCGGGACGAGGCCTCACCTCGCCCCGCCGGCAGGCCGGTTACTCGTTCTCGTACGTCGCGATGATGCTCGCCCGGCCCACCGCCAGGAAACCCAGCGTGCCGCTGACCGCGGCCGGCGAGGTATCCGCGTCCAGGCCCAGCTTGTCCACGCTCAGCGCGTGCACGGTGAACGCATAGCGGTGCGGGCCGTGCCCGGCCGGCGGGGCGGCACCGCCGAAGTTCTTGCTGCCGTAGTCGTTGCGCGCGTGGATCGCCCCGGCCGGCAGTCCGGGGAAGTCGCCGCTGCCGACGCCGGCCGGCAATGCGGTGACGTCCGCGGGCAGGTCGAAGAGCACCCAGTGCCACCAGCCGCAACCGGTCGGGGCGTCCGGGTCGAAGCAGGTGACGGCGAAGCTCCTGGTCTCCGCCGGGAAGCCCTCCCAGCGCAGCTGCGGAGAGAGGTCGCCGCCCGCCAGCACCTGCGCCTGGGACAGCGTCCCGCCGTCCGGCACGTCGTCGCTGTGCAGGGTGAACGAGGGGACCGGGCGCAGGAACTCGTGCGGAAGGGGTGGCCTGGGCATGCTGATGAGCCTCCTCAAGAAGGGGAATCCTGCCCCGAGCCTAGGCCCTGCCCTTAGGCCCTGCCCCAATGCCCTGGCACACGTCAAGGGCGGGCATCCCCCCGGGACGCCCGCCCTTGACGTGCCGTCAGCCTCAGCCCTGCGTGCGCCCGGCGCGCTTGGCCAGGAAGTCCGCCACCTGCTGCTCGATCTGCGGGGTGTCGAACCCGCGCACCGTCATCGTGGTGCGCCGGCGCAGCACGTCGTCGGTGGTGTAGGCCCACTCGCTGTCGGCCGCGAACGCGACCTGCGCCCAGACGTCCGGGCCGTCCGGGTGAATCGGCTCACCGAGCGCGGGGTCGTCGGCGATCATCTTGGCGATCTCGAAGGAGAGCGTGCCGTAGTGGCTGGCCAGGTGCCTGGCCACCAGCGGCTCCATCCGCGAGCCGGGCTCGCGGTCGATCAGCAGCCGGTGCGCGACGGCGTTCGGCGCGCCGATGCCGGGCAGCGGGACGGTGGCCGGGATCGGCGACATGTCCTCGGAGAGCCCGGTGCCGCGCACATGCGCGAGCTTCTCCAGCACGGTGCGCCCGATGTGCCGGTAGGTGGTCCACTTGCCGCCGGCCACCGACAGCATGCCGCCGCGGCCCTCGGTCACCACGGTCTCGCGCTTGGCGGCGGCGGTGTCGCCGGGGCCGCCGGGCAGCACCCGCAGGCCGGCGAAGGAGTAGGTGATCAGGTCGCGGTCGAGGTGCTCGTCCTTGATCGCGTGGCCGGCCTCGTCCATGATCTGGTCGATGTCGGCGTCGGTGGCCCGGACGTCCTTCGGGTCGCCGGTGTACTCCTCGTCCGTGGTCCCGAGCAGGACGTGGTCCTCCCACGGGATGGCGAACGAGACGCGGTACTTGTCGATCGGGATGGTCAGCGCGGCGCGCCACGGCGTGCGGCGCTTGACGACCACGTGTGCACCCTTGGACAGCCGGATGCTGGGCGCGGCGCCCTTGTCCTCCATCGCCCGCAGGTGGTCGACCCACGGGCCGGTGGCGTTCAGCACCAGCCGCGCGTTGACGCCGAACTCGCTGCCGTCCAGCCGGTCCTTCAGCTCGGCGCCGGTCACCCGGGTGCCGGTGAAGCGCAGGCCGGTGACCTCGGCGTGGTTGAGCACCACGGCGCCCGCGTCGACGGCGGCGCGCACCGTCATCACGGCCATCCGCGAGTCGTTCATCTGGTGGTCGCCGTAGACCGCGACCGAGCGCAGGCCCTCGGTGCGCAGCGCCGGCACCTGCTGGGCGGCGTGCGCGGCGGTGGAGACCCGGCCCATGCCGTCGCGGAAGGCGGAGAGCGCGGAGTAGAGGAAGACGCCGGCGCCGAGCTTGGGGGCGCTGTGCGGGCCGCCCTTGTAGACCGGCACGAAGAAGGTCAGCGGGTTGACCAGGTGCGGGGCCACGTCGGTGGCCAGCGCCCGGCGCTCCTTGTGGTTCTCGGCCACCAGCTTGACCGCGCCGGTCTGCAGGTAGCGCAGGCCGCCGTGGACCAGCTTGGAGGAGGCGCTGGAGGTGGCGCCCGCGAAGTCGCCCGCGTCCACCATGGCGACCTTGAGGCCGGCCTGCGAGGCGGTCCAGGCGACCGCTGTGCCGAGGATGCCGCCCCCGATCACCAGCAGGTCGTAGGTGGCCTTGCCCAGCAGCTCACGGGTCTCGGCGCGGGAAGCGGTGCGGCCGGGGGTGCGCTCGGCGCCCAGGGTCGGGATGGTTGCCATGGTGTGTGTTTACGGCGCTCGGTGCGGGCGGGCGCCGTTTCTCCTCTCGATGTGCGGTACGGCCTCCTCAGAGGCCGGGGAACACGCCGGCCGGGGCGTCGGAGCGCCCCGGCCGGCGGACGTCTCAGCTCTCGTCGTCCTCCTCGACCCAGCCCATGGTCCGCTCGACGGCCTTGAGCCACTTCTTGTACTCGCGCTCGCGGGTGGCGTCGTCCATCCGGGGCGTCCACTCGGCGGCGCGGTGCCAGTTGGCCCGCAGGGTGTCCAGGTCGGGCCAGAAGCCGACCGCGAGGCCGGCCGCGTAGGCGGCGCCGAGCGCGGTGGTCTCGGCCACGTACGGGCGCTCGACCGGGGCGTTCAGGACGTCGGCGATGTTCTGCATCAGCAGGTTGTTGGAGGTCATGCCGCCGTCGACCTTGAGTGCCTTCAGCTCGACGCCGGAGTCCTTCTCCATGGCGTCCATGACCTCGCGGGTCTGCCAGGCGGTGGCCTCCAGCACGGCGCGGGCCAGGTGGCCCTTGGTCACGTAGCGGGTCAGGCCGGCGATCACGCCGCGGGCGTCGGAGCGCCAGTACGGGGCGAACAGGCCGGAGAAGGCCGGCACGAAGTAGGCGCCGCCGTTGTCCTCGACGGTGTTGGCCAGCGTCTCGATCTCGGCCGCGGTGGAGATGATGCCGAGCTGGTCGCGCAGCCACTGCACCAGCGAGCCGGTGACGGCGATCGAGCCCTCCAGGGCGTAGACCGGCTTCTGGTCGCCGATCCGGTAGCCGACCGTGGTCAGCAGCCCGTTGTAGGAGTGGACCACCGTCTCGCCGGTGTTGAGCAGCAGGAAGGTGCCGGTGCCGTACGTGCTCTTGGCCTCGCCCTTGTCGAAGCAGGTCTGGCCGAACAGCGCGGCCTGCTGGTCGCCGAGCGCCGAGGCGACCGGGACGCCCGCCAGGTCGCCCACCGCGTGGCCGTAGACCTCGGCGGAGGAGCGGATCTCCGGCAGCACGTTGAGCGGCACGCCCATCGAGTCGGCGATCTTCTCGTCCCACGCCAGCGTGTTCAGGTTCATCAGCATGGTGCGCGAGGCGTTGGTGACGTCGGTGACGTGCTTGCCGCCGTCGACGCCGCCGGTGAGGTTCCAGATCACCCAGGTGTCCATGGTGCCGAACAGGATGTCGCCGGCCGCGGCGCGCTCACGCAGGCCCTCGACGTTGTCCAGCAGCCAGCGGATCTTGGGGCCGGCGAAGTAGCTGGCCAGCGGGAGGCCGGTCTCGCGGCGGAAGCGGTCCTGGCCCACGTTGCGGCCGAGCTCGCGGCAGAGGCCCTCGGTGCGGGTGTCCTGCCACACCAGCGCGTTGTGGACCGGCTCGCCGGTGTTCTTGTCCCACAGCACGGTGGTCTCGCGCTGGTTGGTGATACCGATCGCGCGGATGTCGTCCTTGGTCAGGCCGGCCTTCTCCAGCGCGCCGCGGACCACCGACTGCACCCGGGTCCAGATCTCCGCGGCGTCGTGCTCCACCCAGCCCGGCTGCGGGAAGATCTGGCTGTGCTCCTGCTGGTCGACGGCCACGATCCGGCCGTCGGCACCGAAGATGATGCAGCGGCTGGACGTGGTGCCCTGGTCGATCGCGGCGATGTAGTTGCCGGTGAGCTCGGTGTTGCCCGTGGTCATGATGTCCTCGGCTCGTGTGAGGGAAGTTGAGGGGGAGAGGGGACGGTGCGGCTGACGCAGTCTCAGTCCCCGCGCCCGGGTGAGGCGCAAACCCCGCCCGGGCGCCGATCGGTCGAGCGACCGGTCAGAAGCAGAGCTTGTACAGCAGGCCGGAGAGCAGGCCGCCGATGACCGGGCCGGCCACCGGGATCCAGGCGTACTTCCAGTCGGAGCCGCCCTTGTTCGGGATCGGCAGCAGCGAGTGCACGATGCGCGGGCCGAGGTCGCGGACCGGGTTGATGGCGTAGCCGGTGGGGCCGCCGAGCGAGAGACCGATGCCGACCACGGTGAAGGCGGTGATCAGCACGCCGATGCCGGACAGGCCGACACCCTTGCTCAGACCCTGGGTGAGGATCGCCATGCAGAGCACCATGGTGGCGATGACCTCGGTGAGCAGGTTCTGGATCGGGTTCCGGATCTCGGGACCGGTCGAGAAGATGCCGAGCGTGGGCTCCTCGTTGGCCTGGAACTGGCCGAGGTAGACCACCCAGACGAGGACGGCGCCGATCATCGCGCCGAGCAGCTGGGAGCCGAGGTAGAGCGGGACCTGGCTCCAGTCGCCGCTCTTGACGGCGAGGGCCAGCGTGACGGCCGGGTTGAGGTGGGCACCCGACTTCGTCGCGACCATGTAGGCGGCGATCATGACCGCGAAGCCCCAGCCGAAGGTGATCGCCAGCCAGCCGGCGTTCTGGGCCTTGGACTTCTTGAGCGTGACGGCGGCGCAGACGCCCCCGCCGAGGAGTATCAGCGCGGCGGTGCCGAGCGTTTCGCCGACGAAGATGTCGCCGTTCGAGAAGGCGGACACAAAGACTCCTTTGTCCGTATGGCCGATGCCTTGTGGGTCGAGCCCGTGGCAGGCGGGTGGGGGATCGCCACGGTGGGGGAGAACCGTGGCGGGGCGGGCGTCCCGTCCCTGGGAGGGGTCCCTGCGGTTGGGGGTGGCGACCGGCGGGCGGAGGACCTTCCGTGGGGTGAGGTCTCCGCGGCCACCGTTCGACATTGTCGACCGCTATGCGGAAGCTTTCCCTGGTATGGGCCCCCACGTCAAGGCCGGTGACCGCCCTGTGACCAGGCCCTCTCGGCGGAGGATGCCGACGAGTGGGAATTACCTGCCCAAACCAGCCTGATAGCGGGCAAAACACGGACGGCCGGGCAGCAGTGCCGCCCGGCCGTCCACAGTGCTTCGCAGGGTCTCAGAACCGCCCGGCGCCCAGGTCGCGGGAGATCGCCCGCGCGGCGCTGCGCACCGAGGCCACCAGCTGCGGGCGGACGAAGCCGTCCTCGCAGACCCGCTCGACCGCACCGCTGATGCAGACCGCGCCGACCGGGTTGCGCCGGCGGTCCTGGATCAGCGCGCCGATCGAGGCCACACCCTCCCAGGTCTCCTCGATCGCGTCCGCCCAGCCGCGCTCGCGGATCAGCGCGCACTCGGCATCGATGTCACCCAGATCGGTCAGCGTGCGCGGGGTGTACGCCTCCAGCGGGCCCTCGCCCAACTCGCCGCGGGCCACCGGGTCGTAGGCCAGCAGCACCTTGCCCAGCGCGGTGCTGTGCAGCGGGTGCATGCTGCCGACCTCCAGCACCTGGCGGGTGTCGTCGGGGCGGAAGACGTGGTGCACGATCAGCACGCCGCGCTGGTGCAGCACGCCGAGGTAGACGGTCTCACCGCTGGCCCGGGCCAGGTCGTCGGCCCAGACCAGGGCGCGGGCGCGCAGCTCGTGGACGTCCAGGTAGCTCTGGCCCAGCCGCAGCAGCTCGGCGCCGAGCTGGTACTTGCCGCTCTCCGGGTCCTGCTCGACGAAGCCCTCCATCTGGAGCGTGCGCAGGATGCCGTGCGCGGTGCCCTTGGCGAGGTCGAGCGAGGTGGCCACCTCGGACAGGCCCAGCCGCCGCTCGCCGCCGGCCAGCAGGCGCATGATCGCGGCGGCTCGGGAGAGCGACTGGATCGGGCCGGGCATGGGGACCTCCACTGACGGGCGGTCGACAATGTCGCACAGGTAGTGATGATGTCGACTGCGAGGGCATCGACCCGAGTCTGCCAGGCCGACCCCCGCGCACGCACGTCGCCTGCCGTTTCCCGGCTTCTTTCACCCTGCTCGGGTACTGTCCACGCCGATCTCCGCCGCCAGCGCGGCGATCTGATCGGGCCCCACCCGGCAGCACCCGCCCACCAGCCGCGCCCCGTCCGCCACCCACCCGCGGGCCGCGCCGGCCGGCGCGGTCGGCGCGCCGAACCAGGCGCGCGCCTGCGGATCCCAGCCCTCACCGCTGTTCGGGTAGGCCACCACCGGCTTCCCGGTGACCCGCGCCGCGATCCGCACCGCCGGCCCGACGTCCTCAGGGGCGCAGCAGTTCACTCCGACGGCCACCACCTCCGCCGCCTCGGCCGCCACCGCGAACGCCTCCGCCAGCGGCTGGCCGGCCCTGGTCCGGGTGCCCGCGATGCTGTACGACAGCCAGGCCGGCACCCCGAGACCGCGCACGCAGCGCACCAGCGCCTCGGCCTCCACCAGGTCCGGCACGGTCTCCAGCGCCAGCACATCCGGCCCGGCGGCGGCCAGCACCTCGATCCGCGGCCGGTGGAACCGCTCCAGGGCGGCCACCGTGAGCCCGTAGCGGCCGCGGTACTCCGACCCGTCCGCCAGCACCGCCCCGTACGGACCGACCGACGCCGCCACCCAGCGCGCGCGCCCCGTCGCACGCTCCCCGGCCGCCTCGCGCGCCAGTCGCACGCTGGACGCCAGCAGCCGCGCCGCCCCGGCCCGGTCGACGCCGCGCCGCGCGAACCCCTCGAAGCTCGCCTGGTAGCTGCCCGTGATCACCACCTCGGCGCCCGCCGCGTAGTACGCCCGATGGGCCGCCACCAGCGCCTGCGGGGCGTCCGCCAACAGCCGCGCCGACCACAGCTCGTCCGCCAGGTCGTACCCGGCCGCGGCCAGCTGGTTCGACAACCCGCCGTCCAGCACCAGCGGCCCGCCCAGCAGGGCCCGCGCGAACCCGCTCTCCGACACCGGCATCACCACACCACCGCCTCCCAGCTCCCCCTCCCGAAACTCTAGGTCCTGCTAGGTTGCCCTCGGGACGAGAACAACCTGAGCAAGGGGCGCCATGTCCGATCACGAGCCCACCGACCACGAGCCCACCCTCGACGCTCCCGACGAGAGCGCCTTCCTCGCCGCCTACGACCCGCGCGCCTTCACCCCGGTCGCCGTGACGGTCGACGTGGTCGCCCTGACACTCCGTCAGGGAGCCCTGCACGTCCTGCTGGTGGAGCGCGGCGCCCCGCCGTACCAGGGCCGCTGGGCACTGCCCGGCGGCTTCCTGCGCGCCGGGCAGGAGGACCTGCCGACCGCCGCCGCCCGCGAGCTGGCCGAGGAGACCGGCCTGGCCGCCGAGGACGCCGCCCTCGGCCGAGTGCACCTCGAACAGCTCGGCACCTACGGCGCACCCGGGCGCGACCCGCGGATGCACGTGGTCTCGGTCGCCTACCTCGCCTTCGCCCCCGACCTGCCCGACCCGCAGGCCGGCAGCGACGCCGCCGCGGCCGCCTGGCACCCCGTCCCCTCCCATGAGGCCGCCGCGCCGCCCGTCGAGCTGGCCTTCGACCACGCCCGGATCCTCGCCGACGCCCTCGACCGGGCCCGCGCCAAGCTCGAGTACACCCCGCTCGCCACCGCCTTCCTGCCACCGGACTTCACCATCCCGGAGCTGCGCGCGGTCTACGAGGCCGTCTGGGACGACAAGCTGCACCCCGGCAACTTCCACCGCAAGGTGCTCTCCGTCCCCGGCTTCGTCGAGAGCACCGGCGCCACCACCGAACGCGGCGGCAGCCGCGGCGGCCCGCGCGCCCGCACCTACCGCGCCGGCGCGGCCCGACTCCTGCACCCCGCCCTGCTGCGCCCCGACTCGACCCAGCCATCCACTCGGACCTGACGGCTACCATCCACCCCATGAGCACTCACGAGGCCCAGGTCGCCAAATCCCCTGGTGCGCACTGCCACTGGTGCGGCACCGCCTACCCGGCCGGGACGACGGCCTGGCCGCGCACCTGCCCCGGCTGCGGTGAGATCAGCTACCGCAACCCGCTGCCGGTGACCGTCGCCCTGCTCCCGGTCAACCGCCCCGACGGCGGCCAGAGCCTGGTGGTGATCCGCCGCACCATCGAGCCCGGCTACGGCCTGCTCGCCCTGCCCGGCGGCTATGTCGACTACGGCGAGAGCTGGCAGCAGGCCGCCGTCCGCGAACTGCGCGAGGAGACCGGCATCCACGCCCGCGCGGACCAGGTCGCGCTGGTGGCCACCGACTCGGACAACGCCGGCGGCTTCCTCTGCCTCTTCGCCCTGCTGCCCGCCCAGGACCGCGCCGACCTGCCGCCGTCGAAGCCCACCGACGAGACCGAGGGCTGGCAGCTCATCGACACCCCCGTCGAGCTGGCCTTCCCCTTCCACACCCGGGTCACCAAATCCTGGTTCGACGGGGACTACGCCCACCTGGCCTGACGCCCGTACCCCCCTGGCGCACCCGACGATCACATGGCAGGGTCTTGCACCGTCAGTACGCAATGGACGGGCCGCGCCACCAGCGCCCACCCCGCCCTCACCTCGGCCGGGAGACCACCACCGTGAGCACCCCACCCCAGGACCAGAACCACCCGGACGCCCCGGCGCCCGGCGAGCCGCTCTGGCGCCCCGACCCCGCCGCGGCCGCCGGCACCCGGCTGGTCGCGTTCCAGGCCTGGGCCGCCGAACACCACGGCGCGCCGGCCGCCCCGCTGGCCCCGGTGGCCGACGACGCCACCGCCGCCGAGCGCTACGCCGCCCTGCACAGCTGGTCCACCGAGGACCTCGACCGCTTCTGGACCGCCGTCACCGACTGGTTCGACGTGCGCTTCTCCACCCCGCCGCAGGCCGTCCTCGCCGACCCGGCGATGCCCGGCGCCCGCTGGTTCCCCGGCGCCCGCCTCAACTACGCCGAGCACGCGCTGCGCTTCGCCGAGGACCCGGCGCACGCCGACCGCCCCGCGATCCTGCACCTCGACGAGACCACCGACGAGCCGATCGCGCTGAGTTGGGCCGAGCTGCGCCGCCAGGTCGGCGCGCTCACCGCCCAGCTGCGCGCCCTGGGCATCGGCCCCGGCGACCGGGTCGCCGCCTACCTCCCCAACATCCCGCAGGCCATCACCGCGCTGCTCGCCACCGCGGCCGTCGGCGCGATCTGGACCTCCTGCGCCCCCGACTTCGGCGCCCGCAGCGTGCTGGACCGCTTCCAGCAGATCGAGCCCGCCGTCCTGTTCGCCGTCGACGGCTACCGCTACGGCGGCAAGGCCCACGACCGCACCGACGTGGTCGCCGAGCTGCGCCGCGAACTGCCCACCCTGCGCGCCGTCGTGCACGTCCCGCTGCTCGGCTCGCCGGCCCCCGAGGGCGCCCTGCACTGGGACGACCTCACCGCCGGCGACGCCGAGCCGGTCTTCGAGCAACTCCCGTTCGAGCACCCGCTCTGGGTGCTCTACTCCTCCGGCACCACCGGCCTGCCCAAGGCCATCGTGCAGAGCCAGGGCGGAATTCTCGTCGAGCATCTCAAGCAGACCGGCCTGCACCTGGACCTGGGCCCCGAGGACCGCTTCCTCTGGTACACCTCCACCGGCTGGATGATGTGGAACTTCCTGGTCGCCGGCCTGCTGGTCGGCGCCACCGTGGTCACCTACGACGGCAGCCCGGGCCACCCCGACACCGGCGCGCTCTGGCAGGTCGCCGCCCGCAGCCGCGCCACCGTGCTCGGCACCTCGGCCGCGTACGTGATCGCCAGCCGCAAGGCCGAGCTGCACCCGGGCCGCGACCTCGACCTCAGCGCCGTCCGCTGCCTGGGCACCACCGGCTCCCCGCTGCCGCCCGACGGCTTCCGCTGGATCTACGACGAGGTCAAGCCGGACGTCTGGCTCGCCTCGGTCAGCGGCGGCACGGACGTCTGCAGCTGCTTCGTCGGCGGCGTCCCCACCCTCCCGGTGTACCTCGGCGAGATCCAGGCCCCCTGCCTCGGCGCGGCCGTCGAGTCCTGGGACGTCCAGGGCAAGCCGCACACCGACGAGGTCGGCGAGCTGGTGGTCACCAAGCCGCTCCCCTCGATGCCCACCGGCTTCTGGAACGACCCCGACGGCGTCCGCTACCACGACAGCTACTTCGAGATGTTCCCCGGCACCTGGCGCCACGGCGACTGGATCACCGCCACCTCGCGCGGCACGGTGATCATCCACGGCCGCTCCGACTCCACCCTCAACCGCCAGGGCGTCCGGATGGGCTCCTCCGACATCTACGAGGTGGTCGAGCGCCTCCCCGAGATCACCGAGTCCCTGGTGATCGGCCTGGAGGAGGCCGAGGGCGCCTACTGGATGCCGCTCTTCGTCGTCCTCGCCCCCGGCGCCACCCTCGACGACGAGCTGCGCGCCCGGATCCACACCGCGCTGCGCACCGAGCTCTCGCCGCGCCACGTCCCCGACGAGGTCATCGCCGTCACCGGCCTCCCGCACACCCTCACCGGCAAGCGCATCGAGGTCCCGGTCAAGCGCCTGCTCTCCGGCACTCCGCTCGACCAGGCCGTCAACCCCGGCTCCGTCGACAACCTCGACCACCTGCGCTTCTTCGAGCAGCTGGGCCGCGACCGCCGCAGCTGACACCAAGGAGGGCGTCCCCCACCCGGGGAACGCCCTCCTCGCCCCTTCCCCCTACTCCCCGGACAGCACGTGCTGCGCCGCGGCGCGCGCCTCGTCCGCGCCGTCCGTGGCACGGGCCGCCTCGGCCGCCCGCCGGCACTGCGCCAGCGTGTACTTCGCCAGCGACGCCCGCACGTACGGAATCGACGCCGCGCCCATCGACAGGCTGGTCACGCCAAGACCGGTCAGCACACAGGCCAGCAGCGGATCGGCGGCCGCCTCGCCGCAGACACCGCAGCTGCGCCCGGTCGCCTGCGCCGCGTCGGCGGCAGCCGCGATCAGGTCGAGCAGCGCCGGCTGCCACGGGTCCTGCAGCCGCGCCAGCGAGCCGACCTGGCGGTCCGCCGCAAAGGTGTACTGCGCAAGGTCGTTGGTCCCCAACGACAGGAACTCGACCTCCTGCAGGATCGAGCGCGCCCGCAGCGCGGCCGACGGGATCTCCACCATCGCCCCGAACTTCGCCTGCAGCCCCGCCTTGCGGCAGGCGTCCGCGAACGCCCGGGCGTCCACCCGGTCGGCCACCATCGGCGCCATCACCTCCAAGTGGACGGGCAGGCCCTCGGCCGCCCTGGCCAGCGCCCGCAGCTGGGTGTCCAGCACCTCGGGGTGCTCAAGCAGCGTGCGCAGCCCGCGCACGCCCAGCGCCGGGTTCGGCTCGTCGGCCGGCGTCAGGAAGTCCAGCGGTTTGTCCGCCCCGGCATCCAGTGCCCGGACCACCACCCGGCCCTCGGGGAACGCCTCCAGCACCTTCCGGTACGCCTGGACCTGCTGCTCCTCGCCCGGTGCCTTGGCCGAGTCGTCCAGGAAGAGGAACTCGGTCCGGAACAGCCCGACGCCCTCCGCCCCCGCAGCCAGCGCGGCCGGCACGTCGCCGGGCCCGCCGACGTTGGCCAGCAGCGGCACCCGGTGCCCGTCCGAGGTCTGCCCCGGACCGGACGAGGAGGCCAGCGCGGCCTTGCGCTCGGCGGCGGCCCGCCGCAGCTCGGCCTGCTTCTGCTCGCCCGGCTCGATCAGCACCTCGCCGCTGCTGCCGTCGACCGCGACCACCACACCCTCGGCCACACTGGTCGCACCGGGCAGCGCGACCACGGCCGGCACACCCATCGCCCGCGCGAGGATGGCGCTGTGGCTGGTCGGCCCGCCCTCCTCGGTGACGAAGCCGAGCACCAGCGCCGGGTCCAGCAGCGCGGTGTCGGCCGGCGCCAGGTCCCGGGCGAAGAGCACGTACGGCTCGTCGCTGTCCGGCACGCCCGGCATCGGCACACCGAGCAGCCGCGCGACGATCCGGTTGCGGACGTCGTCCAGGTCGGCCACCCGGCCCGCCAGGTACTCGCCCGCCGAGGCCAGCAGGGCGCGGTAGGCGGCAAAGGCGTCGTAGACGCCGCGCTCGGCGCTGCTGCCCACGGTGATCCTGCGCCGCACGTCCGCCATCAGCTCGGGGTCCTGGGCCATCAGGGCCTGCGCCTCCAGCACCCCTTGGGCCTCGCCGCCGGCCAGATTGCCGCGCGCGATCAGATCGGCTGCCACCGCGTCCACGGCCTGCTGGGCGCGGGCCTGCTCACGCGGCGCGTCCGCGGTCGGAATCTGCGTGGCCGGCGGCTCCAGCACCGCGGTGCCCATGTGCCGTACCTGGCCGATCGCCACCCCGTGGCTGACACCTACGCCGCGCAGCGTCCTGTCCATGCTTCAGTCCTGTCGTTGCTTCGAGGGGGTTGTTCTCAGTTCCAGGTGAACAGCGTGCCGCCACTGGCGACGTCACCGGCCTCGGCGACATCGCCCAGCGCATCCACCGCCGCCTCCAGCGCGACGATCGGCGAGATCGGCGACTTGCCCGCGGCCTCGACCGCGGCGGGGTCCCACTTGATCACCGGCTGGCCGCGCTTCACCTGGTCGCCCTTGCTCACCAGCACCTCGAAGCCCTCGCCGTTGAGCTGCACGGTGTCGATGCCGAGGTGGGTGAGCACCCCGTGGCCGTCCTCGTCCATCACGACGAACGCGTGCGGGTGCATCGAGACGACCAGGCCGTCCACCGGGGCGACGGCCGACGTGGGCTCACGCACCGGGTCGATGGCGGTACCGGGACCCACCATCGCGCCGGAGAAGACGGGGTCGGGCACGGCGGCGAGCCCAACGGCGCGGCCGGTCAGCGGCGACGTCACAGTGGTCATGGAGGAGCCTCCCAGGTGCGGAGTACAGCGAGGTCTGAAGCCTAAATCATGCCAACTTTGGACATCTCGGGACAGAAGCAGCACAGCTCCCGGTCGGTCGCACCCGACGAGCGGTACTCGCCTCGCCGTCGGTCACGGACCCGACTCCGGGCCGGTCAGACCGTTTCGGATCCCAAGTGGTCTAGTCCTCTTGCCGGACGCGCCGCACTCTACGGCATCCGAGTGAGCCCGACGATTGCCCCCGACCCCCTCCCGCACGGGCCCCACCCCCCACACCGACACGACGGCCGCCACGCTCGATTAGGCGCACCGCCACAGAGGGGCTATCGTTACTCAGGTCGCCGCGAGGTGATGGTGAATACAGCGAGTCAGCAACGTGAAGTCCGAGTGAAATCGGAATGAAACAAGTCTGATACGCTGAGGACACGAAGAACGAAGCGCCCGGAGATACTGCGAAGGCAGTTCGAAGGAAGTGTCCGTTCCTTGAGAACTCAACAGCGTGCCAAAAGTCAACGCCAGATATGTTGACATCCCCGGCCTTGATCTTCGGATCGGGGTTGGAGATTCCTTTTGAAGTAATACACAGCGAGGACGCAGTGCACGTGACCGCCCTATTCCGGTGGTTGTCGTGCCGCTCAACGCGGGTGTCACCCGATTACGGGTATACATTCACGGAGAGTTTGATCCTGGCTCAGGACGAACGCTGGCGGCGTGCTTAACACATGCAAGTCGAACGATGAAGCCTTCGGGTGGATTAGTGGCGAACGGGTGAGTAACACGTGGGAAATCTGCCCTGCACTCTGGGACAAGCCTTGGAAACGAGGTCTAATACCGGATATGACCTGTCCTCGCATGGGGGTGGGTGGAAAGCTCCGGCGGTGCAGGATGATCCCGCGGCCTATCAGCTTGTTGGTGGGGTAATGGCCTACCAAGGCGACGACGGGTAGCCGGCCTGAGAGGGCGACCGGCCACACTGGGACTGAGACACGGCCCAGACTCCTACGGGAGGCAGCAGTGGGGAATATTGCACAATGGGCGAAAGCCTGATGCAGCGACGCCGCGTGAGGGATGAAGGCCTTCGGGTCGTAAACCTCTTTCAGCAGGGAAGAAGCGCAAGTGACGGTACCTGCAGAAGAAGCACCGGCTAACTACGTGCCAGCAGCCGCGGTAATACGTAGGGTGCGAGCGTTGTCCGGAATTATTGGGCGTAAAGAGCTCGTAGGCGGCTTGTCGCGTCGGATGTGAAAGCCCGGGGCTTAACCCCGGGTCTGCATTCGATACGGGCAGGCTAGAGTGTGGTAGGGGAGATCGGAATTCCTGGTGTAGCGGTGAAATGCGCAGATATCAGGAGGAACACCGGTGGCGAAGGCGGATCTCTGGGCCATTACTGACGCTGAGGAGCGAAAGCGTGGGGAGCGAACAGGATTAGATACCCTGGTAGTCCACGCCGTAAACGGTGGGAACTAGGTGTTGGCGACATTCCACGTCGTCGGTGCCGCAGCTAACGCATTAAGTTCCCCGCCTGGGGAGTACGGCCGCAAGGCTAAAACTCAAAGGAATTGACGGGGGCCCGCACAAGCAGCGGAGCATGTGGCTTAATTCGACGCAACGCGAAGAACCTTACCAAGGCTTGACATATGCCGGAAACGGCCAGAGATGGTCGCCCCCTTGTGGTCGGTATACAGGTGGTGCATGGTTGTCGTCAGCTCGTGTCGTGAGATGTTGGGTTAAGTCCCGCAACGAGCGCAACCCTTGTTCTGTGTTGCCAGCATGCCTTTCGGGGTGATGGGGACTCACAGGAGACTGCCGGGGTCAACTCGGAGGAAGGTGGGGACGACGTCAAATCATCATGCCCCTTATGTCTTGGGCTGCACACGTGCTACAATGGTCGGTACAAAGGGCTGCGATGCCGCGAGGCGGAGCGAATCCCAAAAAGCCGGCCTCAGTTCGGATTGGGGTCTGCAACTCGACCCCATGAAGTTGGAGTTGCTAGTAATCGCAGATCAGCATGCTGCGGTGAATACGTTCCCGGGCCTTGTACACACCGCCCGTCACGTCACGAAAGTCGGTAACACCCGAAGCCGGTGGCCTAACCCGTAAGGGGAGGAGCCGTCGAAGGTGGGACCAGCGATTGGGACGAAGTCGTAACAAGGTAGCCGTACCGGAAGGTGCGGCTGGATCACCTCCTTTCTAAGGAGCACACGGCCGATTGTGAGCAAATGTCTCGCACGGTCAGCTCATGGGTGGAACGTTGACTATTCGGCACACACGGTTGCTCTTTGCGAGTACTGCGTTTCGGCGCGTGGAAAGCATGGTTGCGGTCGGGTGTGTCGGGCACGTTGTTGGGTCCTGAGGGAGCGGCCGGTTATGGTCGTTGCTTCAGTGCCGGTCCCACGGACACTGCCCTGTCAAGGGGTTGTGTAGGTGGGTGTCTGGTCGTTGTTTGAGAACTGCACAGTGGACGCGAGCATCTGTGGCCAAGTTTTTAAGGGCGCACGGTGGATGCCTTGGCACTAGGAACCGATGAAGGACGTGGGAGGCCACGATAGTCCCCGGGGAGCCGTCAACCAGGCTTTGATCCGGGGGTTTCCGAATGGGGAAACCCGGCAGTCGTCATGGGCTGTCACCCGTACCTGAATATATAGGGTATGTGGAGGGAACGAGGGGAAGTGAAACATCTCAGTACCCTCAGGAAGAGAAAACAACCGTGATTCCGGGAGTAGTGGCGAGCGAAACCGGATGAGGCTAAACCGTATTGGTGTGATACCCGGCAGGGGTTGCCAATGCGGGGTCGTGGGAAAGTTCTTCAGTCGTCTGCCGGCGGCTGGGTGAGTCAGAAACCGTATGGATAGTCGAAGGACATGCGAAAGGTCCGGCGTAGAGGGTAAGACCCCCGTAGACGAAATCTGTGCGGCTCACTTGAGCTTCTCCCAAGTAGCACGGAGCCCGAGAAATTCCGTGTGAATCTGGCGGGACCACCCGCTAAGCCTAAATATTCCCTAGTGACCGATAGCGGATAGTACCGTGAGGGAATGGTGAAAAGTACCGCGGGAGCGGAGTGAAATAGTACCTGAAACCGTGTGCCTACAAGCCGTGGGAGCGTCGGACACCAGCTTGCTGTGTGTCTCGTGACTGCGTGCCTTTTGAAGAATGAGCCTGCGAGTTTGCGGTGTGTAGCGAGGTTAACCCGTGTGGGGTAGCCGTAGCGAAAGCGAGTCCGAATAGGGCGTTTGAGTTGCACGCCCAAGACCCGAAGCGGAGTGATCTAGCCATGGGCAGGTTGAAGCGGAGGTAAGACTTCGTGGAGGACCGAACCCACCAGGGTTGAAAACCTGGGGGATGACCTGTGGTTAGGGGTGAAAGGCCAATCAAACTCCGTGATAGCTGGTTCTCCCCGAAATGCATTTAGGTGCAGCGTCACGTGTTTCTTGCCGGAGGTAGAGCACTGGATAGGCGATGGGCCTCACCGGGTTACTGACCTTAGCCAAACTCCGAATGCCGGTAAGTGAGAGCGTGGCAGTGAGACTGTGGGGGATAAGCTCCATGGTCGAGAGGGAAACAGCCCAGAACACCGACTAAGGTCCCTAAGCGTGTGCTAAGTGGGAAAGGATGTGGAGTCGCACAGACAACCAGGAGGTTGGCTTAGAAGCAGCCATCCTTGAAAGAGTGCGTAATAGCTCACTGGTCAAGTGATTCCGCGCCGACAATGTAGCGGGGCTCAAGCACACCACCGAAGTCGTGTCATTGCAGCAATACCTCCAACGGGGGCTGTGATGGGTAGGGGAGCGTCGTGTGCCGGGTGAAGCAGCGGAGGAATCCAGTTGTGGACGGTTCACGAGTGAGAATGCAGGCATGAGTAGCGATACAAGAGTGGGAAACTCTTGCGCCGATTGACCAAGGGTTCCTGGGTCAAGCTGATCTGCCCAGGGTAAGTCGGGACCTAAGGCGAGGCCGACAGGCGTAGTCGATGGACAACGGGTTGATATTCCCGTACCCGCTTTGAAGCGCCAACGTCGAACCAGATGATGCTAAGCCCGCGAAGCCGGCCTGGAGTCTTCGGACGAAGGGACGTGGTGGAGCCGGTGACCCAAGTCTGTAGTAGGTGAGCGATGGGGTGACGCAGGAAGGTAGTCCAGCCCGGGCGGTGGTTGTCCCGGGGTAAGGGTGTAGGCCGAGTGATAGGCAAATCCGTCACTCATTAAGGCTGAGACCTGATGCCGAGCCGATTGTGGTGAAGTGGATGATCCTATGCTGTCGAGAAAAGCCTCTAGCGAGTTTCATGGCGGCCCGTACCCCAAACCGACTCAGGTGGTCAGGTAGAGAATACCGAGGCGTTCGGGTGAACTATGGTTAAGGAACTCGGCAAAATGCCCCCGTAACTTCGGGAGAAGGGGGGCCATTCCTGGTGATGAGTCTTGCACTCTGAGCTGGGGGTGGCCGCAGAGACCAGCGAGAAGCGACTGTTTACTAAAAACACAGGTCCGTGCGAAGCCGTAAGGCGATGTATACGGACTGACGCCTGCCCGGTGCTGGAACGTTAAGGGGACCGGTTAGTCTAGTTTCGACTAGGCGAAGCTGAGAACTTAAGCGCCAGTAAACGGCGGTGGTAACTATAACCATCCTAAGGTAGCGAAATTCCTTGTCGGGTAAGTTCCGACCTGCACGAATGGCGTAACGACTTCTCGACTGTCTCAACCATAGGCCCGGTGAAATTGCATTACGAGTAAAGATGCTCGTTTCGCGCAGCAGGACGGAAAGACCCCGGGACCTTTACTATAGCTTGATATTGGTGTTCGGTTCGGCTTGTGTAGGATAGGTGGGAGACTTTGAAGCGGCAACGCCAGTTGTCGTGGAGTCGACGTTGAAATACCACTCTGGTCGTGCTGGATGTCTAACCTGGGTCCGTGATCCGGATCAGGGACAGTGTCTGGTGGGTAGTTTAACTGGGGCGGTTGCCTCCTAAAGAGTAACGGAGGCGCCCAAAGGTTCCCTCAGCCTGGTTGGCAATCAGGTGTTGAGTGTAAGTGCACAAGGGAGCTTGACTGTGAGACCGACGGGTCGAGCAGGTGCGAAAGCAGGGACTAGTGATCCGGCGGTGGCTTGTGGAAGCGCCGTCGCTCAACGGATAAAAGGTACCCCGGGGATAACAGGCTGATCTTCCCCAAGAGTCCATATCGACGGGATGGTTTGGCACCTCGATGTCGGCTCGTCGCATCCTGGGGCTGGAGTAGGTCCCAAGGGTTGGGCTGTTCGCCCATTAAAGCGGTACGCGAGCTGGGTTTAGAACGTCGTGAGACAGTTCGGTCCCTATCCGCTGTGCGCGTAGGAATATTGAGAAGGGCTGTCCCTAGTACGAGAGGACCGGGACGGACGAACCTCTGGTGTGCCAGTTGTCCTGCCAAGGGCATGGCTGGTTGGCTACGTTCGGGAGGGATAACCGCTGAAAGCATCTAAGCGGGAAGCCTGCTTCGAGATGAGTATTCCCACCTCCTTGAGAGGGTAAGGCTCCCAGTAGACGACTGGGTTGATAGGCCGGATGTGGAAGCCCAGTAATGGGTGGAGCTGACCGGTACTAATAGGCCGAGGGCTTGTCCTCAGTTGCTCGCGTCCACTGTGTTGTTCTGAAACAACGACCCCGTCCCATGGCCATGGGGCGGTGCGGTTGACAGTTTCATAGTGTTTCGGTGGTCATAGCGTGAGGGAAACGCCCGGTTACATTCCGAACCCGGAAGCTAAGCCTCACAGCGCCGATGGTACTGCAGGGGGGACCCTGTGGGAGAGTAGGACGCCGCCGAACAATCTTTGAATACCAGTGAAGCCCCTTTCGAATCCGAAAGGGGCTTCACTGCGTTGTGCTGTCGCACGTGAGGCTGTCGCCCGCACCGGCGGCGGCCGGGTAAAGTCAGCCGAGCACCTTACGTCGTACCGGACAGGAGGCCCCCGGGTGGAGGTCCAGGAGACGCGCGTCCAGACCGACCGCGTCCTCACCATCCCCAACCTGCTGAGCATGGCCCGCCTGGTCGGCGTTCCCGTGTTCCTCTGGCTGATCCTCTGGCCGCAGTTCGGCGGGCCCAACCACGACGGTTGGGCCGTAGCGATTCTGATGGCCAGTGGCGTCAGCGACTACCTCGACGGGAAGCTCGCCCGGAGGTGGGGTCAGGTCAGCCGGCTCGGCCAGCTGCTGGACCCGGCGGCGGACCGGCTTTACGTGGTCTCCACACTGGTCGGCCTGACGTGGCGGGAGATCCTGCCCTGGTGGGTGACCGCGATCCTGGTGGCCCGTGAGGCGTTCGTCCTCGGCGTGCTGTTGATCCTGCGTCGGCACGACTACGGTCCGCTGCAGGTCACCTTTCTCGGCAAGGCGGCCACCTTCAATCTGATGTACGCCTTTCCGCTTCTGCTGCTGGGGCAGGGCGAGGGCTGGTTCCACTCCACGACCGCCGCTGTCAGCTGGGCGTTCATCTGGTGGGGAACCGTCCTCTACTGGTGGGCCGGCATCCTCTATGCCGTGCAGGCGCGGCAGATCATCAAGGCCGACGCCGTGGTGATTGGCTGACGCACTGTAACCGCGGCCCAGTTAAACGGTCCATCCGCGCGTCGGATCATTTCTGCCGGGTAGAGGTCTCCTGGAACGGTTTGATGGACGACGAGTCCATTGCCGCGAAGGAGGACGCACCCGCAATGAAAGCCGTTGTGATGGCAGGAGGCGAGGGAACTCGTCTCCGACCGATGACTTCGAGTATGCCGAAGCCGCTGCTACCCGTGGCCAACAGGCCGATCATGGAGCACGTGCTGAGATTGCTCAAGCGGCACGGCCTCACCGACACCGTCATCACTGTTCAGTTCCTGGCGTCCCTGGTCAAGAACTACTTCGGTGATGGCGAGGATCTGGGGATGAACCTCACCTACGCCAACGAGGAGGTCCCGCTCGGCACCGCCGGCTGCGTCAAGAACGCCGAGGACGCACTGCGCGACGACTCCTTTCTGGTGATCTCAGGGGACGCGCTCACTGATTTCGATCTTTCCGATCTGATCGCTTTTCACCGTCGCAAGGGTGCGCTCGTCACCGTCTGTCTCACCAGAGTTCCCGACCCGTTGGAATTCGGAATCACGATCGTCGATGACGAGGGCCGGGTCGAGCGCTTCCTGGAGAAGCCCACCTGGGGTCAGGTCTTCTCCGACACGGTGAACACCGGCATCTATGTCATGGAGCCCGAGGTCTTCGACTACGTGGCCGCCGGGCAGTCGGTGGACTGGTCGAGTGACGTCTTCCCGCAGCTCCTCAAGGAGGGCAAGCCCGTCTACGGCTATGTGGCCGAGGGCTACTGGGAGGACGTCGGCACACACGAGAGCTATGGCAAGGCCCAGGCGGACGTGCTGGACGGCAAGGTCGACGTCGAGCTGGACGGCTTCGAGATCTCTCCGGGGGTCTGGGTGGCCGAGGGCGCCGAGGTCGATCCGGAGGCGATCCTGCGCGGTCCGCTCTACATCGGCGACTACGCCAAGGTCGAGGCCGGCGTCGAGTTGCGCGAGCACACCGTGCTGGGCAGCAACGTGGTCGTCAAGCGCGGGGCGTTTCTGCACAAGGCCGTGATCCACGACAACGTCTACATCGGGCCGCAGACCAATCTGCGGGGCTGTGTGGTCGGCAAGAACACCGACGTGATGCGCGCGGCCCGGATCGAGGACGGCGCGGTGATCGGGGACGAGTGCCTGATCGGCGAGGAGTCGATCATCGCGGGCGGCGTCCGGGTCTATCCGTTCAAGACCATCGAGGCCGGCGCCTTCGTCAACACGTCGGTGATCTGGGAGTCCCGGGGGCAGGAGCACCTGTTCGGGGCGCGCGGGGTGTCCGGCATCCTCAACGTCGAGATCACCCCGGAGCTGGCCGTGCGGCTGGCCGGCGCGTATGCGACGACATTGAAGAAGGGCGCCACCGTCACCATCGCGCGTGACCACTCACGCGGTGCCCGTGCGCTCAAACGGGCGATGATCTCGGCGCTGCAGACCAGCGCCATCGACGTCCGGGACCTGGAGAACGTCCCGCTGCCGGTGGCCCGCCAGCACACCGCGCGAGGCAGCGCCGGCGGCATCTTCCTGCGTACCACGCCGGGGGTGCCGGACTCGCTGGACATCCTCTTCTTCGACGAGCGCGGCGCCGACCTCTCCCAGGCCGGCCAGCGCAAGCTCGACCGGGTCTACGCACGGCAGGAGTACCGGCGGGCCTTCCCGGGCGAGATCGGCGACCTGACCTTCCCGTCCAGCGTGTTCGACTCCTACGCGGGCAATCTGCTGCGGGCGATCGACACCACCGGGGTGCGGGAGGCCGGGCTCAAGGTGGTGGTGGACACCGCGCACGGCAGCGCCGGTCTGGTTCTGCCGAGCATCCTGGGGCGCCTGGGCGTGGAGGCGCTGACGGTCAGCGGTGGGATGGACGAGGCCAGGCCCACCGAGGACGCCGAGGAGCGACGCGCCGGGCTGGCCCGGCTGGGCGCCCTGGTGGCGTCCTCCAGGGCGGCCTTCGGGGTGCGCTTCGACCCGGTCGGCGAGCGGGTGTCCTTTGTGGACGAGCTCGGTCGGGTGATCGAGGACGACCGGGCGCTGCTGGTGCTGCTGGACCTGGTGGCGGCCGAGCGCCGCAGCGGCCAGGTGGCGCTGCCGGTGACCACCACGCGGATCGCCGAGCAGGTGGCGGCCTACCACGGCACCCAGGTCTGCTGGACGTCCACCTCGCCGGACGACCTGGCCAAGGCGGCTGCCTCCGAGGAGACGATCTTCGGTGGTGACGGGCGCGGCGGGTTCGTCGTTCCCGAGTTCAGCGGCCTGCTGGACGGCGCCGCCGCGTTCGTCCGGCTGGTCGGGCTGGTTGCCCGCACTCAGCTGACCCTGAGCCAGATCGACGCGCGGATCCCGCATGCCCACATGCAGCGGCGTGACATCGCCACGCCGTGGGCGGCCAAGGGCATGGTGATGCGCTCGGTGGTCGAGGCGGCCGGGAGCCGGCGCCTGGACACCACGGACGGTGTCCGGGTCGTCGAGCCCGACGGGCGCTGGACGCTGGTGCTGCCGGACCCGGCGGAGGCGATCACCCACCTGTGGGCCGAGGGGCCGGACGATGAGGCGACCCAGGGCCTGCTGGACGAGTGGGCCGGGGTGGTGAACGGCGCCGGACGCTAGTCGGCCGGGTACCGCAGGTCGGCCGGGCACCCCCAATGGGGTCGTCCGGCCGACCGTCCGTTCTGGGGCTGGGAACGGCGGCCGGGGGCTGTTCACGGGCTGCTGCGGGGCCATGGGACGATGTGGCGCATGTCAGCGCAGCGACCGCCGAGCGACCCGGAGGGACGGTTCTCCCGTCCGGACGCCTCGATGTCCTTGCTGACCAGCGTGATGGACCACAGCCTGGACGAGGGGTACGCGGAGGCCGCCGCGGCTCGCGGCGCTGTGGGCAGCAGTCGGATACCCAGCAGCACCAAGGGGCGACTGGTGCTGGCGCTGGGCCTCGCACTGGTGACCGCGGTGGTGACGATCAGCGCGGTCGACGCGAACGAGGACCGTCCGACGCTGGCGAAGGAGCATGACGCGCTCGTCCAGCGGGTCACCGACGAGACCACTGCGGCCGACACGTTGCAGCACCAGGTGGAGTCCCTGCGCGACCAGGTGGACCAGGCCCAGCAGCGAGCTCTGAAGTCGGCCGGTGGGGACGGGGGGCTGGCGGTCCTCGCCGGCTCGGTCGGCACGGGAGCGCTCCGCGGACCCGGCCTGAAACTGGTGATCGACGACGCGGCGGGCACCGACAACGCCAGCGCTGTCGACCCGCGCACCGCCGACGGCTTCAGTGGCGGGCGGCTGCACGACCGGGATCTCCAGCTGGTCGTCAACGGACTCTGGCAGGCCGGCGCCGAAGCGGTCTCGATCAACGGCCAGCGGTTGACCGCGCTCTCCGCGATCCGCGCCGCCGGGGACGCCATCCTGGTGGACAACCGGCCGCTGGTGCCGCCCTACACGGTGCTCTCCATCGGTGACTCCCGGAAGTTGACCGCGGATTTCCAGAACGGGGTGGACGGCCAGTACCTGCGGGTCCTGCAGACCAGCTACGGCATCAAGTACAGCGTCGCCGCCCAGCACTCCTTGGACCTGCCGGCCGCGGTGGGCTTCACGCTGCGGCTGGCCCAGCCCGACGTCGTCCTGCCGTCTCCGTCCGTCTCTCCCGGCCCTTCTTCGACAGGAGCATCAACACCGTGATCGCCATACTGGGCCTTGTGGCCGGCGTCGTCGTAGGGCTGTTCGCGCAACCGGAAGTGCCGAGCGCGGTCGTCCCCTACCTGCCGATCGCTGTGGTGGCGGCGCTGGACGCGGTGTTCGGCGGGGTGCGGGCGATGCTGGACGGGAAATTCGACGACAAGGTCTTCGTGGTCTCCTTCCTCTCCAACGTGGTGGTGGCGGCACTGATCGTGTTCCTGGGTGACCAGCTCGGGGTGGGCTCGCAGCTGTCGACCGGTGTGGTCGTGGTGCTCGGGATCCGGATCTTCTCCAACGCGGCCGCCATCCGGCGCCATGTGTTCCGGGCCTGAGACCGGGGACGGAGTGCCGCAGATGACCAAGGAAGCGATGGAGCAGCAACAGGACGAGCAGGAGACCGAGAAGGAGGTCTCCGAGCCCGCTGCTGAGCGCGTTCCCACTCCCGTGCCGGCGTCCGACGGACGTCGGCGGCTCCGGGCCGCGCTCTGGCCGCCGAGGCTGTCCCGCGGGCAGCTGGTGGTCGCGCTGCTGCTCTTCTCGCTCGGCCTGGGCCTGGCCATCCAGGTGCGCTCGACCAACGACCACAGCGCACTGCGCGGTGCTCGCCAGGACGATCTGGTCCGGATCCTGGACGAGTTGGACAGCCGCCAGCAGCGCCTTCAGCAGGAGAAGGCCCAACTCGACCAGTCCTACGCCCAGTTGGAGAGCAGCTCGAACCAGGCAAAGGAGGCCGAGCAGCAGACCCGCCAGAAGGAAGCGGAACTTGGCGTGCTGGCAGGTACGGTGAAGGCGACCGGACCGGGGATCGTACTGACGGTCGATGACCCGCAGGGGCAGGTCAAGGCGGATATGCTGCTCGACACCCTGCAGGAACTCCGAGCGGCGGGGGCGGAGGCGATTCAGATCAACGATGTCCGTGTGGTGGCCGACACCTACTTCACCGACGCGCCGTCAGGCGGTGTCCAGATCGATGGCAAGGGCGTGACGCAGCCGTACCGCTTCACGGTGATCGGCAACGCGCAGGATCTGACGCCGGCCCTGAACATCCCCGGCGGCATCGTGCGCACGCTGGAGCGTGAGCAGGTCGGTACGTCGATCACGGAGCAGCAGAAGGTGACCGTGGACGCGCTGGCCGCGCCCCGGCCGCCGCAGTACGGCAAGCCGGCGGCGCAGTGACGGGCCGCTTGTCTCGGCTGACGGTTCGTCGGCCCCATGGCCTCTCACCTGCGAGTGGCCCCCGGTGCCAAGTGCACAGAGCGCGTCGGCCACACTGTTCAGTACCACTCCCGCAGTCCCGGCCCGATGCCGGGCCCGCAGCCTGTCCGAGGTTCTCACCCTGCCCCGCGGGCGGGTCTGTTTCACGCAAGGGGATTCGCCCGTGAGTCTGTTCTCGAAGCTGTTCGGTCGCAACAAGCGCAGTGCTGCGGCGGTGGAGATGCCCACCGCGCGCCACCGCCGGGATGAGGAGGGCCCCGGCTCGGTGCCGGGCATGAGGAGCCCGTCGCAGGACGGCTACCAGGCGGTCGGCGACCGTCCGCTGTTCCGTGAGGGGGGCTACGGCGCGTCGGTTGACCCCTCGGGTTCGCCGCGCATAGGTTTCCAGTCAGGACCCTCAACCTCTGGTGGAGGGTTTGCCCCGGATCCCTACGCCGGGCATGTCCCAGCGGGACTGCCGCGCCAGGAGGCTGCGAACATGACCGGCCCGATCGTCTGCGTTCGGTGCGGCAACCCGAACCCGGCCACCGCCCGGTTCTGCAACAACTGCGGCTCACCGCTGCGCAGTCCCGGCTCGCCGGAGCTGCCCGCCGAGACCACCTCCACCATCTCGATCTCCGGCCTGGAGTCGTACGACCCGCACGCGACCAGCACCGGCGCCACGCCGGCGCTGTCCTCCGAGGTGCTGGCCGCGATCGACGCGCTGCCGCCGGGTTCCGCGCTGCTGATCGTGCAGCGCGGTCCCAACTCGGGAAGCCGCTTCCTGCTGGACGCGGACATCACCACGGCGGGCCGGCACCCGCAGGGCGACATCTTCCTCGACGACGTCACCGTCTCGCGCCGGCACGTGGAGTTCCGCCGCCAGCCCGGTGGCTTCTCGGTGGCCGACGTGGGCAGCCTGAACGGGACGTACGTCAACCGTGAGCGGATCGACGAGGTTGGTCTGAACAACGGCGACGAGGTGCAGATCGGCAAGTACCGGCTGGTGTTCTTCGCGGGACCGCACCGCTACTAGGGCATGTCCGCGGTCCGGGCCCAGGCGGGCCCGGACCGCAGGTCCGGTCGCACTCAAGGCGGGGGTCCCTCACCACGACGTCGTCAGGAGAGCCCGAGTGACCGCGAATCAGACCGTGACCCAACCCAGGCAGGCCCCCGGGACGCTGCGGCGCTCCGGCGAGCGCCGCGGGCAGGAACTGCTCAGCATCGGGGCGGTGCTCGCCTTCCTGCGCGACGACTTCCCCGAAGTCACCATCTCGAAGATCCGCTTCCTGGAGGCGGAGGGCCTCGTCGAGCCGCAGCGCACTCCCTCGGGCTACCGGAAGTTCGGGCCCTCGGACGTCGAGCGGCTGGCCTATGTGCTGCGGATGCAGCGCGACCACTACCTTCCGCTGCGGGTGATCCGCGAGCACCTGGACGCCATCGAGCGGGGTGAGGCGCCCCCGGCGCTGCCCGTCGCCGAGGCCCGTCCCGGACCGCTGGAGGAGGCCGACCGCGAGTTGGTCGCCGCCGCCGTCGCGCCGTCCGGGGTGCGGCTGGGCCGGGCCGAGCTGCTGGCGGCGGCCGGCGCCCAGGAGCGGGACCTGGTCGAGTGGGAGTCCTACGGCCTGGTGGTCGCAGGCGCGGACGGCGGCTACGACGCGGAGACCCTGCAGATCGCCCGGCTGGTCGCGGAGCTCGGCCGGTTCGGTCTTGAGCCGCGCCACCTTCGTCAGGTGAAGGCCGCCGCGGAGCGCGAGATCGCGCTGGTGGACCAGGTGGTGGCCCCGCTGCGCCGGCACCGCAATCCGCAGACCCGGGCGCACGCCGAGACCACGGCCCGCGAGCTGGCCACCCTGGCGGTCCGCCTGCACGCCACGATGGTCCAGGCGGGGTTGCGGGTACGGCCGCAGTAGCGGCAGCGCGGGCACCCCGAACGGCTGCGCACTGGCCTCAGCAGGCCGCGTCGGGGAGGGCCGCGCTTTCATATCTGGTGGAGGGGCCATAGGGTTGCCTTGTGAATGAGCTCGACGTTGTAGGTGTCCGGGTGGAGATGCCCTCCAACCAGCCGATCGTCCTGCTGCGCGAAGTGGGGGGTGATCGGTATCTGCCGATTTGGATCGGCCCTGGTGAGGCGACGGCGATCGCCTTCGCCCAGCAGGGCATGACGCCGGTGCGGCCGCTGACGCACGACCTCTTCAAGGATGTGCTGGAGGCGCTCGGCCAGCAGCTGACCGAGGTCCGGATCACCGACCTGCGCGAGGGAGTGTTCTACGCCGAGCTGGTCTTCACCGGTGGTGTGGAGGTGAGCGCGCGCCCCTCGGACGCGATAGCGCTGGCGCTGCGTACCGGTACGCCGATCTACGGTGCCGAGGAGGTGCTCGCCGAGGCGGGGATCGCCATCCCGGACGAGCAGGAGGACGAGGTGGAGAAGTTCCGCGAGTTCCTCGACCAGGTCTCGCCGGAGGATTTCGGCGGCAACGCCCAGTAAGGCAACGCCCAGTAATGTGCGCCGTTTTGCCAAAACTGTTCGGTCCTACCCACACTGGGGGCACGCGAAACCACTCTCTGGAGTGACACGGTTTCGCCAGCCCGGCGTGGCGATCGTTGACGCGTCTCGGACGACTGCCTACCGTCAGGGGTGGCCTACCGGGATGCACTCCCGGCACCCGGGGAACGACTGGACGGAGGTTGGCATGAGCAGCACCGGCGATGGAGCGGCCGTGGGAGGCCCGTGCGCCCTCCACATGCCGCGCGGCAACCGTACGCCGATCGGCCGTTCCTGGGAGCAGCCCGAGCCCGAAGTGGTGGCCGAGCTGCCGCGGGTCGGCCGGTTTCCGGCCGTCCAGGCCGGCCAGCCCGCCATCGAGCGGATCACCCCCTCATCTGCGCTGCTGGGCTACCGCGGGCCGACGGCCTGCGCCGCGGCCGGTATCACCTACCGTCAGCTGGACTACTGGGCGCGTACCGGCCTGTTGGAGCCCAGTGTCCGCACGGCCGGTCCGGTGGGCGCGCAGCGGCTCTACAGCTTCCGCGACGTCCTGGTCCTCAAGATTGTCAAGCGGCTGCTGGACGCCGGGGTGTCGCTGCAGAACATCCGAGTGGCCGTCACCCATCTGCGGTCCAGTGAGCAGTCCGACCTGGCCGGGTTGACCCTGATGAGCGACGGCGCGACGGTCTACGAGTGCACCTCGCCGCAGCAGGTGGTCGATCTGCTGAAGGGCGGTCAGGGCATCTTCGGCATCGCCGTCGGCGCGGTCTGGCAGGAGTTGGACGCCACCTTGGGGCGCTTGCACGCGGAGCGCACCGACACCGGCGAGACGCTGCTGGGCAACGACCCGGCGGACGAGCTGGCCCAGCGGCGCAACCGGGCTGTCTGAAGCAGCGGAGTGTCCTTGGCAGGGCCCCGGGCGGGGAACCGCTCGGGGCCCTGCCGTCGTCCGCCTTCGTGAGTGGATCACCGGGATCCTCGGGGGAGGGCGTATGCGGGCGGTGGCACGGCTGGTGGCCGGGCGGCGCGGACAGCGGCGGGCGTTCCAGGCGCTGGTGCTCTTCTGCGCCGTCGCGCTTGCCCCCACGGCCTGGCTGTACGGCAGCCAGGGCAGCCGGATCCGGACCGTCGCCGATGCCCCGACCGAGCCGGTGGCCGTGGTGTTCGGCGCCGGGGAGGTGAACGGGGTGGCCTCGGACTACCTGGCGCACCGCCTGGACGTCGCGCTGGCGCTCTACCGGGCGCACAAGGTGCAGGCGATCCTGGTGACCGGTGACAACAGCCGGAAGGGCTACGACGAGCCGGGCGTGATGTACACGTACCTGGTGGCCCGGGGCGTGCCCGCGGTGCGGGTGGTGCGGGACGACGCCGGCTTCGACACCTGGGACTCCTGCACCCGGGCCCGGCGGATCTTCGGCGTCGACCGCGCGGTGCTGGTCAGCCAGGACTACCACGTGCGCCGGGCGCTGGCGGACTGCCGGGCGGCCGGGATCGACGCCTACGCCGTCGGCGCCGCCGAGACGCACGACGCCACCTGGTACTACGGCAACCTGCGGGAGATCCCGGGAGCGGGCGAGGCGGCGCTGGACGCGCTGTTCCACCCCGACCCGGCGCTGCTGGGCCGGCCGGAGAGCGGTGTGGCGCGGGCGCTGGCGGACGCGGCACGACAGGACTGACCGGGTTCTGTCGGACCCGTGCGCGATGATCGCAGCGTGCGGACAATGCCGAGCATCATCCATCTCGACATGGACGCCTTCTTCGCCTCGGTGGAGCAGGCGGCCAAGCCGAGCCTGCGCGGCAAGCCGGTGATCGTCGGCGGTCTGGGCGGCCGAGGGGTGGTCTCCACCTGCTCGTACGAGGCGCGGGTCTTTGGTGTGCACTCCGCGATGGCGATGGCCACCGCGCGCCGGCTCTGCCCGAACGCGGCGTTCCTGGTGCCGCGGTTCACCGCCTACCGCAGCCTGAGCGAGCAGGTGATGACGATGGTGCGCCGGCTCTCGCCGCTGATGGAGCAGCTCAGCGTGGATGAGGCGTACGTCGACCTGGAGGCCGGTCCGTACGGTCCCGCGCTGGAGGCGGCGGGGGCGGGCGAGGCGGTCGAGCTGATCCGGGCGATCGCCCAGGACCTGCGGGCCGACATCAAGGAGCGGACCGGCCTGACCGCCTCGGTGGGGGCGGCCGGCTCCAAGCTGATGGCGAAGATCGCCTCGGAGCAGGCCAAGCCGGACGGGCTGGTGCTGGTGATACCGGGCCAGGAGCGCACGGTGCTCGGTCCGATGTCGGTGCGGGCGCTGCCGGGCGTGGGCCCGGCCACCGAGCAGGTGCTGCGCCGGGTGGGCCTGAACACCGTCGCCGACATCGCCGAGCTGCCGCAGAAGGAGCTGGTGCAGCTGCTCGGCAAGGCGCACGGGGTCGGGGTCTCGCTGATGGCGCGCGGGCTGGATGAGCGTCCGGTGGTGCCGGACCGGGACGCCAAGTCGGTCTCGGTGGAGGACACCTTCGCGGTCGACCTGGCCGACCGGGCGGTGGTGCTGCGCGAGCTGGACGTGCTGGCCGCGCGGTGCGTGCACCGGCTCAAGGCGGCGGGGCGCTCGGGGCGGACGGTGGTGCTCAAGGTGCGCCGCTTCGACTTCAGCACGCTGACCCGCTCGGAGACGCTGCGCGGTCCCACCGACGACGAGCGGGTGATCATGGGGACGGCGCGCCGGCTGCTCTCCCAGGTCGACATCACGGGCGGGATCCGGCTGCTGGGGGTCGGTGTCTCGCAGCTGGCCGAGTTCACCCAGGAGGACCTGTTCGCGCAGGCTGCGGCCGAGGCGCAGGAGGAGGCGGCGGAGGCGGAGCCGTCGGCGGGCGAGGGGCCGCCGGAGCCGGCGGCAGCGCCCGAGGCGGCGTCCGCGCACCGGATGTGGCTGCCTGGCCAGGACGTGACGCACCAGGGCTTCGGCCCCGGCTGGGTGCAGGGCAGCGGGGTCGGCCGGGTCACCGTACGGTTCGAGACGCCGGACAGCGCGCCGGGCCGGGTGCGGACCTTCCTGGTGGACGATCCGCTGCTGGCGCCCTCCGACCCGCTGCCGTTGCGCCCGCCGTCCTGAGGGCCGGCACAGCACTGCGGCGCCACCCGGTGGTCCGGGGGGCGCCGCAGTGGGGGAGTGCTGTTGGTCAGGCGCCGGTCGTGACCGGCTCGCGGTCGGCCTGGCCCGCGGCGGCCGGGGCGGCCGGGCGGATCTGGCGGATCGCGAAGGGGACGGCGGCGGCGACCAGGCAGACCACCGCGGCGACCCAGTAGGCGTGCTTGTAGGCGTCCAGGGTCGGGATCTGGATCGGCAGCGGGATCGGCAGCTTCATGGTGTCGCCGGTCAGGATCGCGCCCATCACCGCGGTGCCGATGGCGCCGCCGACGGTGCGCAGCACCGCGTTCATGCCGTTGGCGATGCCGCTCTGCTCGGCCGGGACGGCGCCGTTGATGTAGGCGGGCATCGCGGCGTAGGCCATGCCCACGCCGAGGCCGAAGACCGCCGAGGCGAGGTAGATGTTCCACTGCTGGCTGTGCTGGAGGGCCAGGAAGATCATCGAGGCCGAACCGAACACGCCGCCGAGCACCAGCGGCAGGCGCGGACCGCGCCGGGCGATGAGCAGGGCGCCGAGCGGGGCGGCGACCATCGAGCCGAGGGCGGAGGGCAGCAGCATGACGCCGGCGTGCAGCACGGTGGCGGTGAAGCCGTAGTGCGCGATCTTCTCGGGCGTCTGGGTGAAGTTGCTGATCACCAGGAACGAGCCGTACATCCCGAAGCCGATGAGCAGGCCGGAGATGTTGGTGAACGCGACGGCCGGGCGGGCCATCATCTTCATGTCGACCAGCGGGTGGCTGACCCGGGTCTCGATGATGCCCCAGATCAGGGCGATCACGGCGGCCACGGCGAACAGGCCGAGGGTCTTGTTGGAGGTCCAGCCCCACTCGTTGCCCTGGCTGACGGCGATCAGCAGCGCGGAGAGCCAGCCGGCCAGGGTGATCGCTCCGAGCGGGTCGGCGCCGCCGGCCTTGTCGACCACCGGGTCCTTGGGGACGCGCAGGGCGACCAGGGCGAGCGCGATCAGACCGAAGACCAGGCCCATCCAGAAGATGGACTTGTAGTTCCAGTGCTCCAGCAGCAGGCCGGTGGCCACCAGGCCCAGGCCGCTGCCGACGCCCATGCTGGCGCTGATCGCGGCGACGCCGCCGGTGACCTTCTGCTTGGGCAGCTCGTCGCGCACGATGCTGATGGCCAGCGGCAGCACGCCACCGCCGGCGCCCTGCAGCACGCGGGCGACCACGAGCCAGGTGAAGGAGTGGGTGCACACCGCGAGGCCGGAGCCGAGCACCAGGCCGCCGAGCGAGATGAGCAGCATCGGCTTGCGGCCGCGCAGGTCGCCGAAGCGGCCGAGCAGCGGCGTGAGGACGGCGGCGGAGAGCAGGTTGGCCGTCATCAGCCAGGTGATGGTGGAGCCGTGGACGTTCAGCTCCCGGGCCAGCGACGGCAGGATCGGGACAACCGCCGTCTGCACCACGCTGAACGCCAGCATCGCCAGTACCAGGGCGGGGAGCACCCGGGAGGTGCTCTGCTTCTCGGCCGTCGCGGTGGGCTGTGGTGCCTCACTCACGGTGAATCCTCCAGTGCATGTGCTTCGAGCGAGCTGCTTGAAGCTGGTGAAAGTCAATGAACTGAAGTAACCATGCCGAGAATGCTTCACCATGTCAAATATCTACCGGTGAATCTTCTCCCCCCAGGGAACGGACATGCCACGGCCCGGACCTGACGGTGCAGGTCCGGGCCGTGGCGGTGGCTTTCGGCTAGGTGGGGCCGCCGTCGTGGATCTCCACCTGCTCGCGCCGCAGCTCGTCGCGGACCACCTCTTCCTCGGTGTACCGCTCGACCATCAGCCGCACCCGCTCCATCGGCGCGACGTACTTGCGGACGACCGGACGCTCCTCGTGCAGCGTCACCTCCTCCACCGCCTCGAGGATCTCCTGCTCGGAGAGGGCGGCCTGCTCGGCCTCGCCGACCGGCACCCGCTCCACCCGGACCCGCTCGCGGACCACCGGCACCCGGCGCTCCACCGCCTCGGTCACCACGTACTTGCGCAGGCGTGCGGTGCCGATCACGTGCCACTCGTTGGTGATCTCCAGACGCTCCTCGCGCAGCGTCAGCTCGACCGGGCCGGGTGGCGGCATGGTGGCCCGGCTGTGGGTGGCGTCGGTGGCAACGGCCGCCGTGGTGGCGGCCTTTGGTGCGGTGGCGTGCACGGGGTCGGGGGTGGTCGTCCGGCTCTGGCTGACCGGCTTGTCCAGGCCGACGGTGGGCGGCGGGGCCGTGGCCGAGGCGGCGTGCGACGTCGAGGTGGCGTTCGCCAGCGGGCGGGCCATGGTGGTCGCGGCCCCCGCCGGGACGGCGCCGAAGTCGAGATCCTCCTGCTTGCGCCGGCCGGCGGCCACGGGCTCGGCGCTCGCCGGGCGGGCGGCGCCGGGGGAGTCCAGGCCGTAGTAGCGGTAGAGCTGGAGCTCCTGGGCGGGTGACAGGTGCTGACCGACGCCGAAGTCCGGGGAGTCCTTGATCAGCGACTTGTCGTAGGGGACCCGGAGTTCCTCGCCGGAGAACTCGCTGGTGGTCAGCGGGACGAAGGCGTCCCGCCCGAAGATCCCGGTCCGCACGGCGGCCCACTCCGGCTCGCCGGTCGCGTCGTCGAGGTAGACCTCGTCCACCGTGCCGATCTTGTCGCCGTTGCGGTCGACGGCCTTGTGGCCGATCAGGTCTCGGGGGTCGATGTCGGTATGCACGCTATTCCTCCTGTGGGCTGCTACGGCCTCCGTTCACACCAAAAGCCATGAACCGGACAGCGGCGAGCGGAGCGCCGCCGTCCGGGCGTGAACTGGGCTGTTCAGGTGAGTGGTCTCGCTCACCTCAGCGGTGATCGAATGCGTCTCCGCTGGTACCCTGGGCGCGACCGCCGAACCCGCTCGGGAGAGTCCTCGCCCCTCGAAAAGGAGGGGATCGAGGCGCCGAAGGAGCAACTCCTCCCCGGAATCTCTCAGGCATCCGTACCGTGTGGGATAGGTCACTCTGGAAAGAAGGGCAGGACCGCCGGCGAGGGAGCCGACGGCCACCACCCTCACCGACGGTGCAAGCCGACGGGGCGACCGCCCCGCGCGGGCGAAGCTCTCAGGTCCCGATGACAGAGGGGGAGGCCTGTCGGGCTCGTCCGTCCCAGGGTCGATCCGCTGCGCGCAGCGGCGACGGCCTACCGGCGTGCGTGCCCCCGCCGGTCCGTGACCAGGAGGCCTCGACCACCATGAATGCCCAGCCGACCGCCGGTCGCCCCCACAGCTCCGCCACGCTCAGCGAGCTCGAGCAGGCCAGCCCCTTCGAGTCGCGCCACATCGGCCCCGACAGTGCCGCGCAGGCCAAGATGCTGGCGCACGTGGGCTACAGCTCGCTCGACGACCTCTCCGCCGCCGCGGTGCCCGAGGCGATCCGCAGCATCACCGGTCTTGACCTGCCCGACGGCCGCAGCGAGGCCCAGGTCCTCGCCGAGCTGCGCGAGTTGGCCGGCCGCAACCAGGTGCTCACGCCGATGATCGGCCTGGGCTACTACGGCACCTTCACGCCGCCGGTGATCCTGCGCAACGTCATGGAGAACCCGTCCTGGTACACGGCCTACACGCCGTACCAGCCGGAGATCTCGCAGGGCCGCCTGGAGGCGCTGCTCAACTTCCAGACCGTGGTCTCCGACCTGACCGGTCTGGACACCTCCGGCTCCTCGCTGCTCGACGAGGGCACCGCCGCCGCCGAGGCGATGGCGCTGGCCCGCCGGGTCACCAAGGTCAAGGGCGGTGTCTTCCTGGTCGACGCCGACACGCTGCCGCAGACCATCGCGGTGATCCAGACCCGCGCGGAGCCGACCGGTGTCGAGGTCGTCGTCGCGGACCTGTCCGGCGGCATCCCGGCCGAGATCGCCGAGCGCGGCGTCTTCGGCATGCTGCTCCAGTACCCCGGCGCCTCGGGCGCGGTGCGCGACCTGAGCGCCGTGATAGAGCAGGCGCACGGCCTGGGCGCGGTCGTCGCGGTCGCCGCCGACCTGCTGGCGCTGACCCTGCTCAAGTCCCCGGGTTCGCTGGGCGCCGACATCGCCTGCGGCACCTCGCAGCGCTTCGGCGTCCCGATGGGCTTCGGCGGCCCGCACGCCGGCTACCTGGCCGTGCGCGCCGAGTACGCCCGCAACCTGCCCGGCCGCCTGGTCGGCGTCTCGGTCGACGCCGACGGCAACCGCGCCTACCGGCTGGCCCTGCAGACCCGCGAGCAGCACATCCGTCGCGAGAAGGCCACCAGCAACATCTGTACCGCCCAGGTGCTGCTCGCCGTGATGGCCTCGATGTACGCCGTCTACCACGGCCCGGACGGCCTGGCCGACATCGCCCGCCGCACCCACCGCTACGCCGCCGCGCTCGCGGCCGGCCTGCGCGCGGGCGGCGTCGAGCTGCTGCACGGCGAGTTCTTCGACACCGTCACCGCCCGCGTCCCGGGCCGCGCCGCCGAGGTGGTGGCCGCCGCCCGCGAGGCCGGCGTCAACCTCTACCAGGACGGCGCCGACCTGGTCTCGGTCTCCTGCGACGAGACCACCACCCGCGAGCACCTGGACGCGGTGTGGAGCGCGTTCGGCGTGATCGGCGCCGAGGTGGACGAGAGCGCCGACGTGCTGCCCGCCGCGCTGCTGCGCGAGGACGAGTACCTCACCCACCCGGTCTTCCACAGCCACCGCTCGGAGACCTCGATGCTGCGCTACCTGCGCCGCCTCTCGGACCGGGACTACGCGCTGGACCGCGGCATGATCCCGCTGGGCTCGTGCACCATGAAGCTCAACGCCACCACCGAGATGGAGGCGGTCACCTGGCCGGAGTTCGGCCAGCTGCACCCCTTCGCCCCGATCGAGCAGGCGCAGGGCTACCTGACGCTGATCCGCGAGCTGGAGCAGCAGCTCGTCGAGGTCACCGGCTACGACGCGGTCTCCATCCAGCCGAACGCCGGTTCGCAGGGCGAGCTGGCCGGCCTGCTGGCCGTCCGCGCCTACCACCACGCCAACGGCGACACCCAGCGTGACGTCTGCCTGATCCCGGCCTCGGCGCACGGCACCAACGCGGCCTCCGCCGCGATGGCCGGCATGCGGGTGGTCGTGGTCAAGACGCTGACCGACGGCGACGTGGACGTCGAGGACCTGCAGTCCAAGATCGAGAAGCACCGCGACGAGCTCGCGGTGCTGATGGTCACCTACCCGTCCACCCACGGCGTGTTCGAGACCCAGATCACCGACATCTGCGCGGCCGTGCACGAGGCCGGCGGCCAGGTGTACGTGGACGGCGCCAACCTGAACGCGCTGGTCGGCCTCGCCAAGCCGGGCAAGTTCGGCGCGGACGTCTCGCACCTGAACCTGCACAAGACCTTCTGCATCCCGCACGGCGGCGGCGGCCCGGGCGTCGGCCCGGTCGCGGTGCGCGCGCACCTCGCGCCGTACCTGCCCAACCACCCGCTGCAGAGCGAGGCGGGCCCGGCCACCGGCGTCGGCCCGATCTCGGCGGCGCCGTGGGGCTCGGCCGCGATCCTGCCGATCTCCTGGGCGTACGTCCGGCTGATGGGCGGCGAGGGCCTCAAGCGCGCGACCCAGGTCGCGGTGCTGAACGCCAACTACATCGCCAAGCGGCTCGCGCCGTCGTTCCCGGTGCTCTACACCGGCCCGGGCGGACTGGTCGCGCACGAGTGCATCATCGACCTGCGCCCGCTCACCAAGGCGACCGGCGTGACCGTGGACGACATCGCCAAGCGTCTGATCGACTACGGCTTCCACGCGCCGACGATGTCCTTCCCGGTGGCCGGCACGCTGATGATCGAGCCGACCGAGTCCGAGGACCTGCACGAGATCGACCGGTTCTGCGCCGCGATGATCGAGATCCGCGCGGAGATCGAGAAGGTCGGCAGCGGCGAGTGGGACGCGGTCGACAACCCGCTGCACCACGCTCCGCACACCGCCGCCACGATGGCCGGCGACTGGGCGCACGGCTACTCGCGTCAGGAGGCGGTCTTCCCGGCGGGTGTGAACCCGGCGGACAAGTACTGGCCGCCGGTGAGCCGGATCGACGGCGCCTACGGTGACCGCAACCTGGTCTGCTCGTGCCCGCCGATGGACGAGTACGACGCCTGAGTGGTCCGGCAGGCATGACGTGGGCCCGGCGGAAGTCCTTCCGCCGGGCCCACGGTGCGTTCGGGGAGGCTGGGGCCTGTCCGGGCGCTAGGCGGCGATCGCCAGCGGGCGGTGGGGTGCGATCACCCGGCCGTCGGGCAGCAGCTCGCCGGTGTCCTCGAAGAGCAGGACGCCGTTGCAGAGCAGGCTCCAGCCCTGCTCGGGGTGACGGGCGACCGGGATGGCCGCTTCCCGGTCGGCGGACTCGGCCGACGGGCACTCAGGTCGGTGCTGGCACATCTTCGTACCTCGCTCTGTTCGCGATCCTCGCCCCCGCAGCGGCGCCGTGCCCCAGGGGGCCGCGTTGCCGTGCCGATGATCGGATCCTGTCCGGCCGGCCCAGGTGTGAGTCGGCAATTCAGTGGGTAGGAAGTCTGTCCTTCCACGCTGGTTCCCAGTGTCGGTGTCCTGGGGCGATCCCGCAGCGGTTTGGTGACTTGCGCCACAACTCCGGGGCAGAGATCACCCATTCAGATGGTCTGCGGGGCCTTGGGATGACGAACGGGCCACCCGGTCGGTGATCCGACCGGATGGCCCTGGGTAGCCCGTTCGGGCAGTGCGCCAGAAGTCAGTGCAGACCGTTGAGTGCGCTAGAAGGCCGGGACGGCGGCCAGCGGTGCGGCGGCGGCGACCGTGGTCGTGGTGGGCCGGGCGAGCAGCGCGAGCAGTTCGGCGGCGGGGTAGGCGCGGTGGGCGGTGACGCCGAGCGGTGCCGGCGCCAGGGGGATCAGCAGATCACCGTCCGGTGCGGTGTCGGTGGAGTGCAGCCAGAGCGCGGTGGCGTAGTGGCCGGGCATCGACAGCAGCCGGGGCTGGTGGCGGGAGCGCAGCGGGTGGGCCAGCTGCCAGGCCTGTGCGAGCGCCTGCACGGTGGAGTCCAGGTAGGGGCCGGCGGCGAAGTGCGAGAAGGTGTGGCCCTCCGCGGCCCGCACCACCTCGGCGGCGGCCACCACCTCGCCGCCGTGCTTGATCAGGAATCGCCAGCCCGTCCGCGGCGCCGAGTCCAGCGCGCGCGTCGTGCCGGCTCCTGGCGGCAGCTGGTGCACGGCCAGGGGATGGGCCGGCAGCAGGGGGCCGGTGGGACTGCGCAGCGGGCCGGCCCCCGACTGCCGCAGCGCGGCGTCGGAGGTCAGCGCGGCCAGGACGGCGCGCAGGGCACTGGGCGGGGGCTGGGGCGTTTGCAGGGTCATGGCTGGTCGCCTCTCCGTGCGAGATCGGCGTGCGAATGCGGCATACCGGCGTGGCGCGACAGGGCCGGGTCCGGTTGGGCGTGATCGCGTGGCTGGGCGCGGGAGTGGACTCCGCGGCACGCAAGGGGGCCGGGCCGGCTCGGGGCCGGATCGGCTTGCAGCGCGCAGTCTACTCGAACAAGTGCGCAGGGTGACCTGTTTATCACCTTCCGTTCGGACCGGCAAGTCGGGGAACGGCTGACGCATCGTCAGCTCCCGTGTGGTGCACGGCATTCACCCGCATCGGGTATCGATCTTCCGGCTGGGCATGATGCATGCACGGTGGATCCGGCCGAGGAGGGCACACCCATGGGGGAGAAGGTCGTCGCGAGTCGTGCGGACCTGTCGGACCGGCAGCAGTACCGGCGCAAGCTGCAGTCCTGCCTGGAGGCACTGGAGCGGATGCTGCGCGAGGGCCGGTTCGACCGCCCGAGGGCCATGATGGGTTTGGAGATCGAACTGAACCTGGCCGACGAGCAGGGCCTGCCGGTGATGCGCAACACCCAGGTGCTGGGTGCGATCGGTTCCAGCGACTTCCAGACCGAGCTGGGGCAGTTCAACATCGAGGTCAACATCGCCCCGCACCGGCTGACCGGCCATGTCTTCGAGGAACTGCGCGAGGAGATCGACACCGGACTGCGCTATGCCGACCGGCAGGCCGCCGCGGCCGGGGCCCGGATCGTCATGGTCGGAGTGCTGCCGACGCTGGGCGTCGAGCACACCGGCCTGGACGCGATGTCGCACAACAACCGCTACACCCTGCTCAGCGACCAGATCATGGCCGCCCGCGGCGAGGACATCGCGCTGGACATCGAGGGCGTCGAGCATCTGATGCTCGATTCGGTGTCGATGGTGGCCGAGGCCGCGGCGACCTCCTTGCAACTGCACCTGCAGGTCACCCCCGACCGCTTCGCCTCGGTCTGGAACGCGGCCCAGACGATCTCCTCCGTGCAGGTGGCGCTCGGGGCCAACTCGCCGTTCCTGTTCGGGCGGGAGCTGTGGCGGGAGACCCGGCCGGTGCTCTTCCAGCAGGCCTGCGACACCCGTTCGGCCGAGCTCAAGGCGCAGGGCGTACGGCCCATCACCTGGTTCGGCGAGCGCTGGGTGGACTCGGCGCTGGAGCTCTTCGCCGAGAACCTGCGCTACTTCCCCGCGCTGCTGCCGATCTGCGACGACGAGGACCCGATCAAGGTGCTGGCCTCCGGCGGGGTCCCGCAGCTCGCCGAGCTGCGCCTGCACAACGGCACCATCTACCGCTGGAACCGCCCGGTGTACGACGTCGCCGGCGGGGTCGCGCACCTGCGGGTGGAGAACCGCTGCCTGCCGGCCGGCCCGACGGTGGCCGACACCCTGGCCAACGCCGCCTTCTACTACGGGCTGGTCCGCGCGCTGGGCGAGCAGCCCCGGCCGGTCTGGAACCGGTTGCCCTTCGACCGGGCGGACCGCAACTTCGAGACCGCCGCCCGCTACGGCATCGAGGCGTCGCTGGCCTGGCCCCGGCAGGGACGGGCGGGCCGCGGCGGGCTGACCGAGCTGCCGGTGGTCGACCTGGTGCTCGGCGAGCTGCTGCCGCTGGCCCACCAGGGCCTGGACGAGTGGGGCGTGCAGCCGGCCGACCGGGACCGCTACCTGGGCATCATCGAGCAGCGCTGCCTGCGCCGCACCAACGGCGCGTCCTGGCAGGCGGCCACCGTGCACCTGCTGCGCGAGCGGTACGGGATGGACCGCGCGGCCGCGCTGGCCAGCATGACGCGCCGCTATATGGAGTACTCGCGCAGCGGGGAGCCGGTGCACAGCTGGCCGGTGGCGTGAGGTGGCGTGAGGTGGTCTGAGGTCGCCAAGGCCGTACAGGGGCGTCTCATCCCGGTGTGACAGGATCATCGGCCATGACGATCGCACCGACCGAGCACCCCGCGGACGCCCAGCCGTGTCCCCCGTCGCGCAGACTGCTCGGGATCGAGCTGCTCATCGTCCTCGGGCTCTCGCTGGGCGCCAGCGGGCTCGGCGCGGTGATCAGCTTTGTCGACTCGGCGACCAGGAAGACGGCGCTCGCCCAGCAGATCGCGCCGCTCAACTCCTCCTTCGCGCCGGGTCGACCGTGGATCGACCTGGCCTGGCAGCTCTACTACATCGGCCGCGGCCTGATGCCCGTGGTGCTGGTCGGGTACCTGCTGGTGCGCGAGGGCAGTTCGCTGCGCGCCATCGGCTTCGACCTGCGACGCAAGCTCAGCGATCTGGGGCGCGGAGCGACAGTGGCCGCGGTGATCGGCGGCTCGGGGCTCGCGCTCTACCTCGGCTCGCGGGCGGCCGGCTTCAACCTCACCGTCGTCCCCTCCGGCCTGCCGGACGTCTGGTGGCGGATCCCGGTGCTGATCGCCTCGGCGTGCCAGAACGCCGTGCTCGAAGAAGTGGTCGTGCTCGGCTACCTGGTCCGCCGACTGGGCCAGCGCGGTTGGGGATGGCCCGCCACGGTGGCCGCCAGCTCGGTGCTGCGCGGCTCGTACCACCTGTACCAGGGGGTCGGCGGGCTGGTCGGCAATATGGTGATGGGCGCCGTCTTCTGCCTGCTGTACCGCCGTTGGGGGCGGGTGATGCCGCTGGTGGTGGCCCACGCGCTGATCGACACGGTGGCCTTCGTCGGCTACGTGCTGCTGGCCGGGCACGTCAGCTGGCTGCCCACCGGCTGACGTCCGGCGGGGTGACGTCCGGCGGGGTGACGACTGGCGGGGTGACGACCGGCGGCCGGCGGCTCAGGGGGTGCTGTGCAGGATCCCGTCCACCACGGTGACGGCGTGGCCGGAGAGCAGCACCCGGTCCCCGTGCAGCCGGCAGCGGATCAGGCCGCCGCGGGGCGAGGCCTGGTAGCCCGTCAGGGTGTCGTCGAGGCGGTCGAGCCGCTCGGCCCAGAACGGCGCCAGCGCGGTGTGCGCGCTGCCGGTGACCGGGTCCTCGGCGACACCGGCGGCGGGCGCGAAGTAGCGGGAGACGAAGTCGTAGCCGCCCGAGGGGTCCTCGGCGCGGGCGGTGACCGCGATGCCGCCGGTGTCCTGGCGGGTGATGCCGGCGAAGTCGGGGGCGAGCCCGCGCACGGAGTGCTCGCTGCGCAGCAGCACCAGCAGGACGTCCAGCGGTCCGGTCGTCCAGCAGCCGGTGACGCGCGAGCCGAGCGCCTCCTCCAGGCCGGCCGGGATCTCGGCGGGCAGCAGGGGGGCGGCGGGGAAGTCCAGGCAGACGGTGCCGTCGCCCGGGGCGGTGGTGGTCAGCACCCCGCTGAGGGTGGTGAAGCGGGCCGGGCCGCTGTCGATCAGGCCCTCGGAGCGCAGCGCGTGTGCGGTGGCCAGCGTGCCGTGGCCGCAGAGCGCTACCTCGGTCATCGGGGTGAACCAGCGCAGTGCCCACTCGGCTCCGACCTGGGCGGCCTGCTCGGCGGGCAGCGGACGGACGAACGCGGTCTCCGAATGCTTCATCTCGCGTGCCACCTGGCGCATCCACTGCTCGGCGGGCCACTCCGGCCCCTCCAGCAGGCAGACGGCGGCCGGGTTCCCGGCGAAGGGGCGCTCGGTGAACGCGTCGATGATTTTGATCCGCATCCGCTGAGCTTAGACCGACCGGCAAATGGTGAGTGGGCGGGGAGCGGCCGCTCCCCGCCGATCCGGCAACCGGCAGGGGCCAGTCGGCTCCGGGGCCTAGAAGAAGTCGCCGTCGATGATCTCCTCGCGCTCGACGATCTCCTCGCGGCCACCGCCGAACAGGCCGTCGAAGAGGCCCGGACGCTCGATGATCTGCTCGCGCTCGATGATCCGCTCGCGACCGAAGCGGTCGCGCTCCACGATCTGCTCGCGCTCGATGATCTCCTCGCCGCCGAAGAGGCCGCGGTCGCGCTCGATGAACTCCTCGCGCTCATAGAACTCGCGCACGATGTCTCCCTGTCTAGGTGCGTGTTGCTGACGATCCGACACGCGAGACCATAACGCACCCGGCTGAGGGCCTTCGCGGCACCTCGGCTCCGGCGGCCGGCCGCTGTCGATCATGGATCGGGCAGGTCACGGCCGTACTGGCCGAACGGGTGACAGGTTCCATGGGATGGGTGCAACGAACTGGCGCACGAGCCGTGCGTGCCGTACATCTGGCGCTGCTTCGTCAACGAAGTACCAATCCTCTGTTGCCTCTGGAGAACTGACCCTGCCGGTGACCATCTGGACGCTCAAGGTCGGATCTTCTACCCCGGCGGGATGACCCTCGATCAGGCCAGCACCTCCACCCACATCGAGCTCGTGCCCACCTGGATCCGGCTCGTACCGCAGCCCGGCTACTCGGTCGGCGTCCATGTGAACGGCGCGGAGGTCAGCCCCGAGACGCTGCTGGCCTACACCACCCCGGCCGAGGTCATCGCCAACGGCCGGCCGACTCCATGTTCGGCGCGCTGACCCCGAGGTTCGACTACATCCCCTCCTGATCCGGGCGGGAGCCGCCCGGCTCACCGGCCGGGCGGTATCCGATGGGAGTGAGCGGGCGGATCCGCGCGCTGTCGAAGAGATCCAGCGCCCTGGGCAGTGGGCCGGCGTCGTGGTGGTGCAGCGCGGACCAGAAGAGGTCGCCGGGCAGGGCGTCCTCGGGTGCGTAGACGCGGTAGGTGTAGCGGCGGCCGTCGACGCCGGCCAGCTCGACCAGCCAGCAGGCGTCGACTGGTGCTGACGCATCGTCAATAGTGAAGCAGAGAACGGCTCTTGGCAACGGGTCTCCCTCCCGGAGTGGTGCAACGCCGCTTGGTTGGACCAGCGTTGCGTACGGAAGGTTGCGCGCGCGGCGAAACGTTCAGGCTGCGCCGACCGAGACCTTGGCCGGGACGGCAGCGGCCGGTGCGGGGGTCGGGGCCGGGGTCGGGGCCGGCGGCGAGCTGCGGGCAAGCCGGCGGACCTCGGGGACGGTCAGCACCAGCAGCGAGAGCAGCGTCATCAGCCCCGCGCACGCCCACAGTGCTCCGTCCAGCCCGAGCCCGCCGGCCAGCGGGCCCGCCACCGCCGTGCCGACCGGGGCCAGCGCCACCGAGCCGCACCAGTCGTAGGCCGCCACCCGGGAGAACTTCTCGGCCGGGATCTCCTGCTGGAGCGCGATCATCCAGCAGACCCCGAAGAGCGTCCCGCCGGTCCCGGAGGCGAACATCGCCCAGGCCAGCACGGGCAGCGGCGCCCCGGCGGCCAGCGCGCCGGCCGGTAGCGCGAAGAGCAGCACGCCGACGTTGCCGGCCAGCAGGATCCGGCGCGGCTGCCAGCGCACCATCAGCAGCCCGCTGGCCACCAGCCCCGCGCCCATCGCGGCGTTCGCCAGCCCCCAGGGCCCGGCCCCGCCGAGCCGCTGATCGGCGGCGATCGGCCCGAGGACCGACTCGGCGGCGAACAGGCAGGCGTTCACCACGCCGTACTGGACCACCACCGTCCACAACCAGCGCCGCGAGGTGAACTCGTGCCAGCCGTCCCGCAGGTCGGCCAGCATGCCGGGACCCGCCTCGCGCCGGGGCGGCGGCGCGCTCGGGCGCAAGAAGAGCCGCAGCGCGCCCGCCGCCGCGAAGCAGAGCGCGTCCAGCGCGAGCACCCAGCCCGGTCCGACCGCCGCCACCAGCGCGCCACCGAGGGCCGCGCCGCCGATCAGTGAGGAGTTCAGCGCGGTGCGGAACAGCGCGAACGCGCGCGGGGCCTGCCGCTGGTCGACCGACTCCATGATCACGCCCTCGGCCGCGGGCGCGAAGAACGCCTGGCCCACCCCGCCCGCCCCGGAGAGCAGCACCAGCTGCCACAGCTGCACCGAGCCGGCCAGCACCAGCGCGGCCAGCGCGCCCTGGGAGAGCGCGTTGCCGACGTTGGCGGCCACCATCACCCGGTGCCGGGGCAGCCGGTCGGCCACCGCGCCGCCGATCAGCAGGAAGACCAGGGTGGCCAGCAGCCGGGCGCCGGTGACGTATCCGATCTGGCTCGCCCCGCCGCCCAGGTGCAGCACCGCGAAGGCGGTGGCGATCGGTGCGCCGGCGTTGCCGAGGCCGCTGACCACCGTCGCGCCGGTCTGGATCAGGTAGCTGCGCCCGGCCCAGCCGAAGCGACGGGTCGTCGGGTCTTCGTCGGTTCGGTTCGCCACCCGTTCGACTATGACGGGGGCACAGGTCTGTGTCCACGGTGCGAACGACCTTGGATCAGGCCCGCCCCCGATCATCGGCGGGCAGGAGTGCGCTGCTCGCAGGGGTCGGGGCAGGTGCTCCGGTCAGCCGAGGTGGCCGCGCAGGAAGCTGAGAGTCCGCCGCCAGGCGATGCGGGCCTGCAGCGCGTCGTAGTCGCCGTGCGGATTCTCGTCGTTCATGAAGCCGTGTCCGGCAGGGTAGAAGTGGAACTCGGGGCGCAGGTCGGTGGCTTCGCCGATCCGGATCGCCGCCTCGTCCACGGCGGCCGTGGCGAGTTGGTCGTCGTGCTCGCCGAAGTGGCCGAGGACGTGCGCCGTCAGGCCGCGGTAGTCGTAGTCGGGATCGGCGGGCAGCCCGTAGAAGGGGACCACGGCGGCCACCCGGTCGCCCTCCCGCGCGGCCAGCTCCAGGGCGAGGCCGGCGCCGGCGCAGAAGCCGGCCACCGCCACCGCGTCGCCCTGCAGCTCCGGCTGGTCGAGCAGGAAGTCGACGGCGGCGTGCAGGTCGCGGACCTGCCCGGCCGGGTCGGTCGCGGCGCCGCCGGGGTCGGGAGCGCCGTCCTCGTCGTGCAGCGCGGGTGCGAGGGCGACGAAACCCTCGGCGGCGAACCGCTCGATCAGGTCGGCGACCCGGCTGGTGGGCCCCCACCACTCCTGGATGATCAGCAGGCCGGGCCCCTGCCCGCTCGGCGGGAGCGCCAGGTACCCGTGGGCCCGGCCTCCGTCGCCGGGAAAGGTGACATGGTGCCGGGCGGCGGCGGAGTCGGCCATCGGGAGCTTCTCCTGGTGAGCCGCGAGCGCGGCGGAGCGGCGCCGCGCACAGCGCGAGCGGCCGGGCCTGGCGGCCCGCGGGGACGATGCTATGCGGGCGGGGAGGTGAGTGTCCGTCAGTCCGGATCGCCCGTCGGCGTGTCGTGGATCACGTCCGGGGCGGTAGGAGAAAGGTCCTGCGGGCAGCCGCTTGCCCGCAGGGCGTTGCGGCGCAGCAGCTGGGTGCGGGCGCCGGCGTCGAGCAGGGCGGGCCCCTCCTGCCCGTCGGCGGGCAAGGAGGGCGGGTGGGGACCAGCAGCGGCCCCTCGGCGGAGTTGGCGGCCGGCAGGCCGAAGTCGCGCCCGGCCAGCCAGTCGCGCCACTCGGCCTCGCTGCCGCGATCCCAGGAGCGGATCAGCACCCGGGCTCCTGGGACGTGAAGTCCTTGAGGTAGTCCGGGACTTCGGGGTTGCTCCCGGGGTGCGGAACGGGCTCGCCGTAGACGGTGGTGACGGGGACGACGCCCGACCAGTACGGCAGCTCGAGGTCCTCCTCGTCGTCGTTGGCGAGGTCCGCGCGGACCTTGGCGGAGACCTCGTCCAGCACCAGCCGGATCACCGCGGTCTGGGCCAGCTCCTTGGTGTTGCCGGGGCGGCAGTCCGCGGAGCGGCCGGGCACCGCCTGCTCGACCAGCGCGTTGAGCGCGATCGTCCGCTCCTGCGGGTCGGTCACCTGGTGGGCGACGCCGTGCGCCACCACGGAACGGAAGTTGACGGAGTGGTTGAAGGCGGACTTGGCCAGCACCAGGCCGTCCACCTGGGTCACCGTCACGCAGACCGGCATGCCCTCGTCGGCCCCGGCGCCGCGCAGCGGGCGGCTGCCGGTGGAGCCGTGCAGATAGAGCCGGTCGTCGACCCGGGCGAAGATGGTCGGCAGGACAACCGGGGCGCCGTCGGCGATGAAGCCGAGGTGGCAGACCCATGCGCTGTCCAGTACGGCGTGGATCTCCTCGCGCTCCCAGCTGGCCCGCTCCTTGTAGCGGGTGGGCGTGGTGCGCGCGGTGCGGGCGTACTGGGCGGCGGCGTCCGGTGCTGCGGCGCTCGCCGAGGATTCGGTCGACATGACAACCTCTATGTACTAGTGCATACTGGTGTTTGTGCTAGGAGAGTATCGGATTCAGGGACGTCGCGCCACGGAGATCGCCGCCGATGTCGAGCGAGCGGTGGCCGCCGGTGAGCTGCGCCCCGGCGAGGCGCTGCCCCCGCTGCGCGAGCTGGCCGGCGAGCTCGGGGTCAACCCCAACACCGTGGCCGCCGCCTACCGCCTGCTGCGCGACCGGGGCGTGATCGAGACCGCCGGACGCAAGGGCAGTCGGATCCGCTCCCGGCCCACCACCGCGCCGCGCGATCAGCTGCGGGTGCCCGTCCCGCCCGGTGCGCGCAACCTGGCCACCGGCAACCCCGACCCGGCGCTGCTGCCGGCCCTCGCCCCGGCGGTGGCGGCGGCCGCCACCGCGCTCGACCGCGACCCCGTGCTGTACGGCCACCCGGCCGCCGAGCCGCAGCTGCTCGCGCTGGCCGGCGCGGCGTTCCGCGGCGACGGCCTGGCGGACGGCGGGCTCGCGGTGACCGCCGGCGCCCTGGACGCCATCGACCGGATCCTCGCCACCCAGCTGCGCCCCGGCGACCTGGTGGCCGTCGAGGACCCGGGCTGGGGCAGTCTGCTCGACCTGCTGGCCGCACACGGGCTGCGGGCCGTCCCGGTCGCCCTGGACGACAGCGGTCCGCACCCGGCGGCGCTGGCGGCGGCGCTGGCGGCCGGCGCCCGGGCGCTGATCGTCACCAACCGGGCGCAGAACCCGACCGGCGCCGCGCTCACCGCGGAGCGCGCGGCCGAGCTGCGGACGGTGCTGGCGCAGTACCCGGCGACCCTGCTGATCGAGGACGACCACGGGCACGGCATCGTCGACCTGCCCTTCCAGGCACTCTCCTGCGATCAGGACCGACGCACCGTCACCACCCGCTGGGTGGTGATCCGTTCGATGGCCAAGGCGTTCGGCCCCGATCTGCGGCTGGCCGTGCTGATCGGCGATCAGGACACCGTGGACCGGCTGCTCGGACGCCAGCGGCTGGACACCGGCTGGGTGAGCCACCTGCTCCAGCGCACCGCGGCCGAGCTGTGGCAGAGCGACGCGGCGCCGGTGGCGCGGGTCGCCGGCGCCTACCGGGAGCGCCGGGAGGCCCTGATCGACGCGCTGGCCGGGTACGGCGTCGCCGCCCGGGGGGTGAGCGGGGTGAACGTCTGGATCCCGGTGCCGGACGAGACCGGCGCGGTGCTGGGTCTGGCGCAGCGCGGCTGGGTGGTGGGAGCGGGTGCCCGGTTCCGCCTCCAGTCGCCGCCCGGACTGCGGGTCACCGTGGCCGGGCTGGAGAACGCCGAGGTGCCGCAGCTGGCCGCCGCCATCGCCGAGGTGCTCGGTTCCGCGGCTGCGACCTCGCGCCTTGTCTGAAGAGGCGGCGGCTGCGGCGGCGGAGTGACTCAGCTGAACCGGCCGGTAACAAAGCGAGAAAAGTGCTGCAGATACCTAGCGGTAACAACCGCGGGCATGTCACATTCTCAGCGCCACCGGCCGGCGGCTCACCCTCACTCGTAGCGCCTCCCTACCCCACACCAGGGCGGCGCTGATCGCAGGAGTTCCGCCGTGCTCGAAACCTTCAGCAGCACCACGCGCGTTTTCGGGTCCAGCAGAGTGCTGGCCGGCCTGCTTGCCCTTCCGCTCTGCGCCACCAGCCTGCTGGCGCTCTCCGTCCCGGCCCAGGCCGCCTCGCTTCCCACGGCGAGCGTCAGCATGGGCGACAGCTACATCTCCGGGGAGGCGGGCCGCTGGCAGGGCAACAGCGACACCGCCGACGGCAGCCGGGACGGCACCGACCGCTCCTGGAACGGCAGTTCGTACGACCCGGCCGAGATCTACGGATCGACCTATGCCAGCGGGTGCGACCGCTCGGACTCGGCCGAGGTCCGCAGCGCCACCGGCATCGCCCAGAACCAGATCAACCTGGCCTGCTCCGGCGCCACCACGGCCAACGTGTTCACGGCCGCTGACGGCGGTCAGGGCCTCAAGGGCGAGGCCCCGCAGGCCGACCAGCTGGCCACCGTCGCGAAGCAGTACAAGGTCACGCTGATCACGCTCTCGATCGGCGGCAACGACCTCGGCTTCTCGGACGTGATCACCACCTGCGCCAAGGACTACATCTTCTGGGGCTCCAGCTGCCAGAGCGACGAGCAGTCCGCCATCGACGCCGCCATGCCCGCCGCGATGGCGGGCGTGGGCAAGTCGATCGACGAGATCCGCTCGGTGATGGCCGCGGACGGCTACCCGGCCTCGTCCTACCGGATCGTGCTGCAGTCCTACCCCTCGCCGATCGCGCGCAGCGCGGAGAACCGCTACGCCGAGAGCGGCTGGGACCGGGTCGACGTCGGCGGCTGCCCGTTCGGGAACGCCGACTCGGACTGGGCCCGGGACTCCATGGTGCCGGAGGTCGCCGGCAAGCTGGCCGCGGTCGCGGCCGACCGCGGGGTGCAGTTCATGGACCTGCAGGACGTACTGCAGGGCCACGAGGTCTGCTCCACCGCTGACCAGATGGCCGCCCCCGGCGTCGCGCCGTCCGCCGTCACCAGCGAGTGGGCGCGCTTCGTCGACGAGGGCCTGTCGTCCTCGCAGGGCACCACCCAGGAGTCGATGCACCCGAACTACTACGGCCAGCTCGCCCTGGGCCGCTGCCTGACCCTGATGTACGGCCAGACCAGCGGCAACTACGCCTGCCGCAACACGCCCGGCCAGGACGCCTCGGGGATGTACCTGAGCCCCGTCTCCTGACCTGCCACTCCCTGCGGCGCCGCCCGCCCCACCTCACCGGGGGCGGACGGCGCCGCGCAGGACCTTGCCCTCGGTGGAGAGCAGGCCGTTGCGGTAGTCGAAGCGCGGTGTGTTGGCGAAGATCAGATAGACGTACTTGAGGTTCTCGGCGAAGAAGTACCCCGGGGTGAGGTCGCCCAGCCTGATCGGCGAGCTGCTGACGTCCTCGGCCACCGTGTAGCCGCCCGGCACCCGCAGGTGCGTGCGCAGACCGTCGAACCAGCGGTACGCGCAGTGCTTGTACTCCTCGTCGCCGGTCAGCCGCCACAGGTCGAACGCCGAGTTGGCGTACTCCGGGCGCAGGTCGTCGCGGACCGAGGTGAGCGCGCCGCTCGCGAAGTCCAGCTCCTCGGGCAGTACGGGGTGGCGCTCCAGCACCGCCGTCCATGAGCGGAAGTAGGCGCGGGCGGTGGCCAGGTCGCCGCCCTTGCCGAGCAGTCCGGCGTAGAACGCGGCCAGCTCCGACTGGCCGTACCCGAGCACCGTGCCGTCGGTGGCGCTGACCTGCTGGAACCAGGGCAGCCCGGCCCGCAGGACCAGCTGGTGGCGCAGCACCGCGTCGGTCAGCAGGCGGTACCAGTCGGTGAGTTCACGGTCGCCGAGCAGCTCGCCGCCGCCTTGCAGGTACTCGTAGAAGGAGTCCACCGGCGGGTTGGGCGCGCAGGAGGTGGTGTCCAGCCACTGGCCGGTCTCGGTGTGCAGGCTGGTGCCCAGCAGGTCCAGCGCGGAGCGGCGCTCCAGCACCGCGCGGTAGGCGCGCTTGGCCGCCTGGTAGTAGCGGCTGTCGCCGGTCAGCTCGGAGAGCAGGCCGAACTCCAGGATGTTGCTGCCGATCTCGGCCAGCGGCGGGGCGGTGCCCGACACCGCGCCGGTGCGCAGGTTCACGTGGGTGTACGGGATGCCGGTGGGCGAGGCGGTGAAGGCCGGCAGCAGCCGGTCGGTCAGCTCGCGGCAGCGGGCCAGCAGGCGCTCCCGACCGGTGCACAGATAGCCTGCGAGCAGCCCTCCGACCAGTCGGATCACCGCTTCGAAGACGTGCACCTCGGCGTCGACGGCCGGGTCCAGGTGCGCCTCGATCCAGTCGGCGACCCGGGCGACCTCGGCGTCCTGTTCCATCAGGTACAGGGTGTCCAGCGCCTCGAGGGCGGAGAGGCCGAAGGTCTGGCCGTCGGCGAAGAAGTCGTTGTGCCCGCAGGAGAGCGGCCGGACCTCGTCGTAGCCCCAGGCCGCGCGCCGGTACCCCTCCCAGGCGTGCAGGAACTCCTCCCGCACCTGGCGGGCCACCTCGGCGTCGGGCGGCAGCCGGTACGGGGCGGCGGCTGCGGCGGCGGAGGCTCGGCCGGTGGAGCCGGGCAGCACGGACGCGACCGCCGCCGCACCGAGGACGGCGCGGCGGCGGGGGAGCGGGACGGGGCGTGCGGGCAGGGGGCGCATGGGCACCGGACGGTAGCCGTCCGCTCCGGCCGTCGACCGGTCGGCTCACCGAGGGGAGGTGCCGAACCCCACCTTCGGCTCAGTGGTCAGTGGCTCAGTGCTTGGACAGCAGCTCCTGGGCGCGCTCGCGGCACTGCTCCTTGGTGAGGTACGCGCCGGTGTACTCGAAGTCCTGCAGCCGGGCGGGCTGGCGGGCCAGGAAGCCGGTCCGCACGAAGTCGTCGCCCGCGGTCGCGTTGAGCAGCCAGTTGGCGCCCACCCGGAACTTCGAGGCATTGGTCCGCATCGCCATCAAGTGGTAGCCGCGAGCGACCAGTTGGGCCGGCACGCCGGTCATCTCCACGTGGACCGGCTTGGAGACGGCGTCCTTGCCGCCGAGGTCCACCACCAGGCCCATATCCTTGTGGAAGTACGGCTGCAGCGGCTGGTTGCGCAGCGTGGCGACCAGGTTGTCGGCCACCCGCTTGCCCTGGCGGGCCGAGTGCTGGGCGGTCGGCGGGCAGACCGCGCCGTCGTCCTTGGACAGGTCCGGCACCGCCGCCGCGTCGCCCAGCGCGAACACGCCCTCGAACTGCGGCACCCGCAGCTCGGCGGTGACCGCGATCCGCCCGCGTACGGTCTCCGCGTCCAGGGTGCCGATCAGTGGGCTGGCCGCGACCCCGGCCGTCCAGATCAGGGTGCGCGAGGGGAGCACCCGTCCGTCGGTGAACTTCACCGACTCCGGGCCGACTTCGGCCACCGAGACGCCGAGCGAGACCTCGATGCCGCGCCTGCGCAGCACCTGCAGCGCCCGGTTGCCGAGGTGGTCGCCGAGCTCGGGCATCAGCTTGGGCGCGATGTCGATCAGGTGCCACTTCATCAGCCGCGGGTCCAGCCGCGGGTAGCGCTTCAGCGCGGCGGTGGTCAGCCGCTGCAGGCAGGCGGCCGTCTCGGTGCCCGCGTAGCCGCCGCCGACCACCACGAACTGCAGCCGCGACTCGCGCTCGTGCTGGTCCAGGGTGGCGGAGGCCAGGTCGAGTTGGGCGATCACGTGGTCGCGTACGTAGGTCGCCTCGGCCAGCGTCTTCATGCCCCGGGCGTAGTCGCTCAGGCCGGGGATGTCGAAGGTGCGGGTGACGCTGCCGGGAGCCAGCACCAGGTAGTCGTAGCGCTCGGCGACCACCTCGTCGGTGATCTTGCGGATCACGCAGACCTTGGCCCGCGGATCCACCCCGATCGCACCGCCGGGGATGATGTCGGTCCGGCGCAGTGTGCGGCGCAGCGAGACCGCGACCGACTGCGGGGTGAGCACCCCGGCGGCCACATGCGGCAGCAGGGGGAGGTAGAGCTGGTAGCTGAACGGGGCGACCAGCGTGATCTGCGCCTCCGTGGGGGCGAGCTTGCGCTCCAGCCGACGGGCGCACTCCAGTCCGGCGAATCCGCCGCCCACCACCAGGATCCGAGGTCGTTCCATGACGTGTGCCTCACAATGCCGGTCCGGTGCCGGCCGGGCGCTGATGGTCTGTCCCTCCGGCCGCTTGCTCGCCACCCTGGCACGGGTGCAGGGGCCCCGCCACCGCAACACTGCCGATGGGTAGGGTGGGGCGCGTGCTCCGAGAGGTAACGGCGATCCGGTATGTGACGCCACTGCGAGAAGGCGGCTCGATGCCGGGCCTGGTGGAGGCCGACGACCACCGGCTCTACGCGCTGAAGTGGTCCGGCGCGGCGCAGGGCCGCAAGGCGCTGGTCGCCGAGGTGCTGGCCGGCGAGCTGGCGCGCGGTCTCGGCCTGCCGGTGCCCGAGCTGGTGCGGGTCGAGCTGGATCCGGTGCTGGCGCGCAGCGAGCCCGAGCAGCAGATCCAGGAGCAGATGCGGGCCAGCGGCGGGCTGAACGTGGGCCTGGCCTTCGTCAGCGGCGCGCTCAACTTCGACCCGCTCTGCTTCGAGGTGGACGGCGAACTGGCCGGGCGGGTGCTCTGGTTCGACGCGCTGATCGGCAACGTCGACCGCTCCTGGCGCAACCCCAATCTGCTGGTCGAAGGCGGCCGGCTGGTGCTGATCGACCACGGCGCGAGCCTGATCTTCCACCACAGCTGGTCCGGCGCGGCCAACTGGACCCGGCGTCCGTACGACGCCGGGGACCACGCGCTCGCGCGGTTCGCCCCCGACCTCGTGGCCGCCGACCGGGCGCTCGCCCCGCTGGCCACCGCCGAGCTGTTCGCGGCGGCCGCGGCGCTGGTCCCCGACGAGTTCCTGATCGACGAGCCGGGCTTCGACAGCCCGGACGCCGTACGGGCCGGCTATGTCGCGCAGCTGTCGGCACGGGTGGCCGGGCCGCGCGACTGGCTCCCCGTGCCGAGCGAGGTGGCGCTGTGAGCGAGCTGCACGACTACGAGTACGCGGTGATCCGCGCGGTGCCGCGGGTGGAGCGCGGCGAGTGCGTCAACGTCGGCGTGCTGCTGTACTGCCGGCAGGCCGTCCGGCTGGAGGCCAGGACGCTGCTGGTGCCGCAGAAGCTGCTGGCGCTGGACCCGGCGGTGGACCTGGCCGGGGTGGCCCGGGCGCTGCGCGGCATCGAGGGGATCTGCGCGGGCGGTGCGGCGGCCGGGCCGGCCGCGCAGGACAGCGCGGGCAAGCGGTTCCGCTGGCTGACCGCGCCGCGCAGCGCCGTCGTCCAGCCCGGACCGGTGCACACCGGGCTCACCGATGACGCGGTGGCCGAGGTGGAGCGGCTCTTCGAGCAGCTGGTCCGGTAGCTGCCGCGGTAGCTGCGCGCGGTGGAAAATGGAGTCATTAAAGCTTTTATGCGTACCCTGATCGCATGGCTCCGATGACGACCGCCGCCGCACCGAATGTGACCACCGCCGAGCTCATGGAGGCGGTGGCCGCCGTGGGCGCCGCGTACTTCCTGGACTTCGCCGCGAGCGCGGGCCGGCACGGGCTGAGCTCCTCGCAGGCCAAGGCGCTGGCCGTGGTGCTGGAGCCGGTCCCGATGCGGGCGCTGGCCGGGAAGCTCGGCTGCGACGCCTCGAACGTCACCGGCATCGTCGACCGGCTGGAGGCGCTCGGCTACGCCCGCCGGGAGGCGGCCGCCGCGGACCGCCGGGTGAAGATCGTCGCGATCACCGAGCCGGGCGCCGAGGTGCTGCGCGCGATCCGGGCCGACATGAACCGCACCCACCAGGCCTTTGACGCGCTCGGCCCCGAGCAGCGCACCGCCCTCAACGACCTGTGCCGCCAGGTGCTCCCGCTGCTGGCGGCCTGACACCGCCCGTCGGGCCCACCGCGGGGCCGGAGTCGCTGACCTCGGCTGTTAGGCTTCCGAAGCGTGAGCGCGAAGCCCCAGATCCCCAATGTCCTGGCCTCCCGGTACGCTTCGGCGACCCTGGCCCAGCTGTGGTCCCCCGAGCACAAGGTGGTTCTCGAACGCCACCTGTGGCTCGCCGTCCTCAAGGCCCAGCAGGATCTCGGGATCGCCGTCCCCGAGACCGCCGTCGCCGACTACGAGCGGGTGCTCGACCAGGTCGACCTGGAGTCGATCGCCCGCCGTGAGCGGATCACCCGGCACGACGTGAAGGCCCGCATCGAGGAGTTCAGCGACCTCGCCGGCCACGAGCAGATCCACAAGGGGATGACCTCCCGGGATCTGACCGAGAACGTCGAGCAGCTGCAGATCCGGCAGTCCCTCGAGCACGTGCGGGACCGCACGGTCGCCGTCCTGGTCCGGCTGGCCCGGCTGGCCGCGCAGCACGCCGAACTGGTGATGGCCGGCCGCTCGCACAACGTCGCCGCGCAGGCCACCACGCTCGGCAAGCGCTTCGCCACCACCGCGGACGAGCTGCTGGTCGCCTTCGCCCGACTGGAGGAGCTGATCGCCCGCTACCCGCTGCGCGGGATCAAGGGCCCGGTCGGCACCGCCCAGGACATGCTCGACCTGCTCGGCGGGGACGCCGAGAAGCTCGCCGAGCTGGAGCAGCGGGTGGCCGGCCACCTGGGCTTCGACAACGTGCTGACCAGCGTCGGCCAGGTCTACCCGCGCTCGCTGGACTTCGAGGTGCTCTCCGCGCTCGTCCAGCTCTCGGCCGCGCCCTCCAGCCTGGCCAAGACGATCCGGCTGATGGCCGGGCACGAGCTGGTCACCGAGGGCTTCAAGGAGGGCCAGGTCGGCTCCTCCGCGATGCCGCACAAGATGAACACCCGCTCCTGCGAGCGCGTCAACGGCCTGGCCGTCATCCTGCGCGGCTACGCCTCGATGACCGCCGAGCTGGGCGGCGACCAGTGGAACGAGGGCGACGTCTCCTGCTCGGTGGTGCGCCGGGTGGCCCTGCCGGACGCCTTCTTCGCCTTCGACGGCCTGCTGGAGACCTTCCTGACCGTCCTTGACGAGTTCGGCGCCTTCCCCGCCGTGATCGAGGCCGAACTCGACCGCTACCTGCCGTTCCTGGCCACCACCAAGGTGCTGATGGGCGCGGTGCGCGCGGGCGTCGGCCGGGAGGCCGGGCACGAGGTCATCAAGGAGCACGCGGTCGCCTCCGCCCTGGCGATGCGGGCCGGCGCGCGGCACAACGAGCTGCTCGACCGGCTGGCCGCCGACGAGCGGATGCCGCTTGACCGGGCGCAGCTGGACGCGCTGCTCGCCGACCGGCTCTCCTTCACCGGCGCGGCCGGGGCCCAGGTGGCCGAGGTGGTCCGCCGCGTCGAGCTGGTCGCCGCGAGCCACCCCGAGGCCGCCAAGTACGCGCCCGGCGACATCCTCTAAGAGGTAGGTTCCGGCCCCGCCGGTGACCCGTGTCCCGGGTCCACCGGCGGGGCCGTCGTGCCGCAGTACCAGGAGGTGTCCGGCTCGGCCTCGACGGCCGGACGGCGGCCCGGCACGGTGGCCGCCGCGAGCAGCCCGGCGCCCGCCAGCAGGCCCGCGCAGATCAGCATCGCGGTGCGGAAGGCGGAGTCCACCGCCGTCGGCTGCCGGTACTGCTCGCCGCTCAGCCCGGCCAGCAGCGGCAGCGCCGCCACCGCTAGCAGCCCGGCCGCGCGGGCGGCCGCGTTGTTGACGCCGCTGGCGATCCCGGCCCGCCGGACGTCCACGGCCGCCAGCACGGTCGCGGTCAGCGGGGCGACCAGCAGCGTCAGCCCGATGCCGAAGACCAGCGCGGCGGGCAGCACGTCCGCCCAGTACGAGGCGCCGGCGCCGATCCGCAGCATCAGCAGCACGCCGGCCGCGCAGACCAGCGGCCCCGCGGTGAGCGGAACCCGCGGGCCGATCCGGGTGGCCAGCCGGCCCGCGCGGGCGGAGAAGAGCAGCATCAGCACGGTGACCGGCGCGAAGGCGACCCCGGCGACCAGCGGCTCGAAGCCCGCCACCGTCTGCAGCTGCACCTGCAGGAAGAAGAACACCCCGCCCAGCGCCCCGTAGACGCCCAGCGTCACCAGGTTGACGGTGGTGAACAGCCGCGACTCGAAGAGCTCCAGCGGAAGCATCGGCTGCGGGCTGCGTTGCTCGACGCGGACGAACGCCCAGCCGAGCAGCAGCCCGGCTGCGCCCGCCACCCAGACCCCCGCGGACGCCCCGCCCCCGGCGGCGGTCAGCGCGTACGTCACCCCGCCGAGCGCCAGCGCGGCGAGCACGGCGCCGGGGACGTCGAAGCGGCCGGTCGCCTGCTCGTCGCGGCTCTCGGGCACATGGCGCAGGGTCACCAGCGCGACCACGGCGGCCACCGGCAGGTTGATCACGAAGATCCAGCGCCAGCCCGGCCCGGTCACCAGCCAGCCGCCCAGGATCGGGCCGATCGCGGTGGCCACCCCGCCCAGGCCCGACCAGGCGCCGACGGCGGCGGAGCGGTCGTCCGGGTGGAAGGTGGCCTGCAGCAGCGCGAGCGACCCCGGGGTGAGCAGCGCGCCGCCGATGCCCTGCAGGGCGCGGGCGGCGATCAGCACGCCGACGGTGGGGGCGAGCGCGCAGAGCCCGGAGGCGGCGGCGAACCAGCAGACGCCGATCACGAAGACCCGGCGGCGCCCGTAGCGGTCGCCGAGCGAGCCGCCGAGCAGGATCAGGCCCGCCAGGGTGAGCAGGTAGGCGTTGAGCGTCCACTGCAGGGCGGCCAGCGAGGCCCCGAGGTCGGCGCCGATCCGCGGCAGCGCGACGTTGACGACCGTCCCGTCGAGCATCGCCATGCCGGAGCCGGCCGCGGCGGCCGCCACCACCCAGTGGCCCTGACGGCTGCTCAGGCGCATGCTGCCGGCCGGGGTGGCGTCGGTCCGTCGGATGTTCACGTCCCGATCCTGCGCGACTTGGCGGCGCGGCGCTACCCGCTGGGCCGGATCACCGCTCCGCGGTGCGGCTGCGAGCCGGGCGGGAGCGGCGGTCGCGGGGTACGTTCTGGGTGTGATGAGTGAGGTGCCCGCCCCGCATGTCGACCCGCTGGAGGCGATGGCGGCGACCGGGATCGGATGCTTCGAGTGGGATCCGGCCACCGGCCGGTTCACCCTGGACGCCGGCGGCCTGGCCGTCTTCGACCTGCGCCCCAGCGAGTACGACGGCACCGCCGCCGACCTCGCCCAGCGGATTCCGGTGGAGTACGAGACCCAGCTGTTCTCGCTGGTCGAGGACATCATCGCGGGACGCAGCGACTCCTACAGCAGCTACTTCAAGATCCAGCGGCGGGACGGCACGCTGCGCTGGACGCACACCCAGGGCCAGGTGGTGCACGATCCCGGCCGCCCCGGGATCCGGGTGGTGGGCGTGGTGCGCGACGCCACCCGGGAGCTGACGCACTCGGCGCTGCGGCTGCTGGCCGAGGACGACCGCCGCCGCCAGGAGGACGAGCTGCGCGAGGTGGCCCAGGCGCTGGGCGAGGCGCTCACCGTCGAGGACGTGGTGGGCGTGCTGACCGGCGATCAGAGCATGCGGCGCCTGGGCGTCCAGGGCATCACGCTGGGCGTGGTGGACCAGGGGCGGGTGCGGCTGGTCGGCGCGGTGGGGGAGGTGAACGTGCGGGTGCGCGAGGTGCAGCGGGCCCGGCTGTCCGAGCCCTGGCCGCTGAACGACGCGGTGCGCAGCGGCGAGCCGCTCTTCTTCACCTCCCGCTCGGTCTTCCTGCGCCACTACCCGGTGCTGACCCCGTACGTGGGCGACAGCCACGCCACGGCGGCGGCCTTCCTGCCGCTGATCGCGCAGGGTCGCCCGATCGGCGCGATCGCGCTGGTCTACGAGGGCAAGCGGGGTTTCAGCAGCGAGGACCGCACCCTGCTGACCGCGCTGTCCAGCGCCATCGCGCAGTCCCTGCAGCGGGCGATGCTGGTGGACCAGTCCCGGGAGATCGCGGCCGGGCTGCAGAGCGCGATGCTGCCGCGCCGGCTGCCGTCGGTGCCCGGTGGCAAGCTGGCGGTGCGCTACCGGACGGCCCGGGTGGGGACCTGGATCGGCGGCGACTGGTACGACGCGGTGCCGCTGGCGGGCGGCGCGGTGGGCGTGGCGATCGGCGACGTCCAGGGCCACGACACCGAGGCGGCCGCGGTGATGGGGCAGCTGCGGATCGCGATGACGGCGTACGCGGCCGAGGGGCACAGCAGCGAGAGCGTGCTGAAGCGGGCCTCGGCCTTCCTGACGGAGCTGCACGCGGACCGGTTCGCCACCTGCCTGTACGCGCAGGTGTCGATGGCCACCGGCGAGGTACGGGCCGCGAACGCCGGGCATCTGCCGCCGCTGGTGCGCCATGCCGACGGCACGGTGGAGCGGATCGAGGTGGCCGGCGGGCCGCCACTGGGCCTGCCGGCCGAGTGGGGCCCGGTGACGTACCCGCGGACGACGTTCCGGCTCGCCGCCGGGGACACCCTGCTGCTCTACAGCGACGGCCTGGTCGAGCGGCCCGGCGAGGACCTCGACCAGGGCCTGGACCGGCTCGCCGAGGTCTTCGCGGCCGGGCCCACCCGGCTGTCCAAGCTCGCCGACCACGTCCGCGACACGCTGAGCGAGCGGCTGGACGCCGAGGACGACGCGGCGCTGCTCCTGCTGCACCGGGACGCCGGGCCGCACTGAGGGGCTAGTCGGCGTCCTGGTCACTGTGCGGGCGGGACTTCGGCGGCAGCGCGAGCAGCAGGACGAAGAGCAGCAGCAGGCCGCCGGCCACCCACCACATGGCGTGGGTGAAGGCGTCGGTGAAGACCGCGCTCACCGGCTGGTGCGCCAGGTCGGCGTGGTCGACCACGCTGAAGAAGGCCACCGAGACCAGGCCGAGGCCCAGCGCATTGCCCAGCTGCTGGGTGGTGTTGATCAGACCGGAGGCGGAGCCGGAGTGCTCGCGCGGCACCTCGGAGAGCACCGCGTCGGTCAGCGGCGCGACGATCAGGCCCATGCCGGTGCCCATCACGACGAGCGGCAGCGCCATCTGCCACGGGTGGATGCCGGCGCCGTACCGGTTGGCCTCGGCGAGGTAGAGCAGCACTCCGGAGGCCATCACCAGCGACCCGGCCTGCAGCACCTTGCGCCCGAAGCGCGGGACCAGCTTGGCGACCGAGAGCCCCGCGGCGGCGGACACCGCGATCGAGAACGGGATGCCGGTGGTTCCGGCGCGCAGCGGGCTCCAGCCCAGGCCGAGCTGCATGTACAGGGTCCAGACCAGGAAGAAGATGCCGCAGACCACTCCGAAGGTCAGCTGCACGCCGACGCCGGCCGCGAAGCTGCGCACCTTGAAGAGCGAGAGCTCGACCAGCGGGGAGCCGTCCCGGCGGGTCTTGATCCGCTCGTAGCGGACGAAGAGCGCGAGGACCAGCGGGGAGCAGGCCATCGACACGAACCCCCACAGCGGCCAGCCCGACTCGCGTCCCTGGGTGAGCGGGTAGAGCAGCATCAGCAGCCCGAGGCCGGCCAGGGCCATGCCGACCAGGTCCAGCCGCAGCGCCTTGGGCGCGCGGGACTCGGTGACGTAGCGGTGGCCGAGCAGCAGTCCGGCGATGCCGACCGGGAGGTTGATCAGGAAGATCGGCCGCCACTCCAGGCCGAACAGGTTCCACTCGGTCAGCAGCGCGCCGAGCAGCGGGCCGGAGACCGCGCCCAGGCCGATCATCGCACCGAAGAGTCCGAAGACCTTGCCCCGCTCGTGCGCGGGGAAGGTGACATGGATGATCGCCAGGACCTGCGGGACCATCAGCGCGGCCGTGGCGCCCTGCAGGATCCGGGTGGCGACCAGAACGGCCGGGTCGCCGGCCAGGCCGCAGAGCGCGGAGGCGAGGGTGAAGCCGGCGACGCCGATCAGGAAGATCCGCTTGCGGCCGTAGATGTCGCCGAGCCGGCCGCCGGTGATCAGGCCGATGGCGAAGGCGAGCGCATAGCCGCCGGTGACCCACTGGATCGCGCTGAACGAGGCGCCGAGGTGGTGCTGGATGCTCGGGACGGCGATGTTGACGATGGTGACGTCGACCAGGTCCATGAAGGACGCGGTCATCACCACGGCCAGGGCGATCCAGCGGCGGCGGTCGCCGGCCGCGAGCGCCGGTTCGGCGGGGGCTATCGGGATGGTGGCGGTCATTGGGTGCGGCCTTTCCGGGGCGGGGGGTCGGCTCCGACGGTTCGGGGTCCGACGGTAGACCCCATCTAGGACAGTTCCTGTCCCAGATGGCCGCGATACTGGACCGTATGACCGACACCCCCGCACGTCTGCTGAATCTGCTCTCGCTGCTCCAGACACCGCGCGAATGGCCGGGCAGCGAGCTGGCCGAACGGCTCCAGGTCAGCCCGCGCACCATCCGGCGCGACATCGAGCGGCTGCGGGACCTGGGCTATCCGGTGCAGGCGACGCTGGGCGCGGTCGGCGGCTACCGGCTGGCGGCCGGCGCCGCGATGCCGCCGCTGCTGCTGGACGACGAGGAGGCGGTGGCCATCGCGGTCGGCCTGCGGACGGCGGCGGGGGCGGCGGTCACCGGGATCGAGGAGGCCTCGGTGCGTGCGCTGGCCAAGTTGGAGCAGGTGCTGCCGGCGCGGCTGCGCCGCCGGGTGGGGACGCTGAACGCGGCGACCGTCCCGCTGGCCGGCGGCGGGCCGCGGGTGGACCCAGAGCATCTGACGGTACTGGCCGCGGCGGTGACCGGGCGGGAGCGGGTGCGCTTCGACTACCGGGCGGGCGACGGCGCCGCCAGTCGGCGGCTGGTCGAGCCGCACCGCCTGGTGGCGGCCGGGCGCCGCTGGTACCTGGTCGCCTTCGACAACGACCGGGACGACTGGCGGATCTTCCGGGTGGACCGGCTGAGCGACCCGCGCTCGACCGGTGTGCGGGCGGTGCCGCGCACCCTCCCGGCGGACGACGCGGCGGAGTTCGTCAGCCGCAAGCTGCAGAGCCGCGCCCGTACCTACCGTGCGGTGGCGGTCCTGGAGCTGCCCCGGGTGGAGGCCGAGCGCCGGTTGGGCGGCGCCGCGGCGGCCCTGCAGCTGGAGGAACTCGACGAGGGGCGCTGCGTGCTGCGCACCGAGGCTGACGCGTTGGAGTGGCTGGCCGCGCGGCTGCTGATGCTCGGGTGCGAGTTCACCGTCCAGGAGCCCCCGGAACTGGCCTGGCATCTAAGGGAGTTGGGGGAGCGGGCGATCCGGGCGGTGGTGGCCCCGACCTTGTGATATATGCTGAGCGACGCATATATATGCAGGACTTTATGGGAGGGGATACGTCATGGAGCTGCCAGTACCGAAGGGGTTTCGTTCCTGGACGGCGAATATGGGCCTCAAGGATCGCGAGGACGACTTCGCTGCGGTCTTCTCGGAGGTTCCGGCGGTGTCGGCCGCCGTCTTCACCAAGTCCCGGTTTGCCGGGCCCAGCGTCGTACTGAGTCGCACCGATGCAGGACGTCAGGATGCTCGCGGGATGATAGTGATCTCTCGTAATGCCAATGTGGCCACCGGACCTGACGGTGCCCGGCACGCCGAGGAGGTGCGCCGGCTGGTGGCGCGGCGGGCCGGCCTCGCCGCCGAGCAGCTGGTGATCGGCTCGACCGGGGTGATCGGGCGGCCCTATCCGATCGAGTCGATCCGAGCCGGCATCGCCGACCTCCAGGAGCCGGCCCCGGCAGCCGACTTCGAGGCCGCCGCCCGCGCCATCATGACCACCGACACCCGCTCCAAGTGCGTCCGGCTGACCTGCGGGGACGCGGTGCTGGTCGGGATCGCCAAGGGCGTCGGGATGATCGAGCCGAACATGGCCACCCTGCTGACCTTCTTCTTCACCGACGCCGAGCTGCCGGCCGGTGAACTGGACGCGCTGTTCCGCCGGGTGATGGACCGCACGTTCAACGCGCTGAGCATCGACACCGACACCTCCACCAGCGACAGCGCCGCGGTCTTCGCCAACGGCCTGGCCGGGCCGGTGGATCCGGCCCGCTTCGAGGAGGTGCTCCACGAGGCGGCGCTGACCCTGGTGCGCGACATCGCCTCCGACGGCGAGGGAGCCTCCAAGCTCATCGAGGTGCGGGTGACCGGGGCCCGGGACACGGCGCAGGCCAAGCGGGTGGGCAAGGCGGTGGTCAACTCACCGCTGGTGAAGACCTCCGTCTACGGCGCCGACCCGAACTGGGGCCGGGTGGCGATGGCGATCGGCAAGCTGGACGACGACACCGATCTCGACCCGCGCAGGACCACCATCCACTACGGCGACCTGGAGATGTTCCCGACCGAGCCGACCGAGCAGCTGCTGGCGGCCGCGCGGCTGGAGCTGTCCGCGCCGCAGGTGCTGATCCGGATCGATCTCGGCCTGGCGGACGGGGAGTTCACCGTCTACGGCTGCGACCTGACGCCCGGCTATGTGGAGCTCAACTCCGGCTACACGACCTGAGACGGCCCGCACAAAACCCGCAGCCACCGGCGGAGAGCCGGTGGCTGCGGGGTGGTACGGGGGTGGTGCGGGGTGCTGCGGGTCAGCTCTTGGCGGACCGGCGGCGAGCGAAGACGACCGAGCCGGCGCCGAGCACCAGCAGACCGGCCGCTCCGGCCGCGACCTCGGCCAGCGCCGAGCCGTTGGTGCCGGTGAAGGCCAGGCCCTTCGTGGTGGTGGAGGCCGGGGTGCTCGGGCTAGCCGTCGGCGCGGTTGCCACGGTGGAAGCCGACGCCGACGCCGACGCCGACGGCGATGCGGGCGGCGTGGTCTTCGGGCCGGCCGGCGCAGGCTTGGTCGGGTTCACCGGCGGCGGGGAGGACGGGGTCGACGTGCAGGCGGTGCCGCCGTTCCACGCGGTGATCAGAGCGTGCGGGAACACCGCGTTGGGGTACTTGGGCAGCGGCCCGGCGATGCCGTCGTGCTTGACGCCCGTGCCGTAGAGGTCGATCTGGCCGTAGCACTTGGGCGTGTTGCTGCTGACGTCGAGCGTCGCCTTCGGGTTCTTGTTGTCGAGCGTCGTGGTGTCCCAGCCGAGGAAGGTCTGGTTGCCGGAGGTTGCCCAGCTTGATCCCTCGGTGCTGTACGAGGCGAGCGAGATCGGGTACTCGCACCCGTCGGACGTCTCGCCCGTGAGGCGGACGACGAACTTCGTGGCCATGTCGTGCAGATGGCCTGCCTGCGACCAGGTCTGGCCGCCGTCGTTCGAGTGCGACTGCGTCCAGCTCTGGCCGCCGTCGGTCGAGTACTCGATGCCGACCGACGAGCACGGGCCCGAAGCCTCGGCCTGGGCGGGGGTGATGGTGAGGAGCGGAGCGGCGATGGCTATACCGGCGGCTGCGAGCGCCGGAAGCGTCCTGCGAAGAGATCGGTGCACTGAGCGTTGCTCCCTGGGAACGTGGTAGGTGCTGATCCTGAGGCAAGCCGGTCCAGCGCTTCGAAGCGCGACCGATGCAGTACCTCAAGACCGTGAGACGGTACATGACTGAGCTGGCGTCACTCCGACCGGGTGGTGTGGTGAGCTGGCACAACGCGATGGCATGACGCGAGCCGCCGGACGGTCTGGGCCCTGGTCGCGGCCGGACCGGAGCCCCCGTGTCTCCTGAGTGCACGCTGGCCGTGCGGATGTGGTGTCTTGCGGGTGCTGTGCAGCACAAGGACTGAGAAAGAAGTCCCGATGCCCCAAGGCGACCGTTTCCGGGGTGATGGCCTCGGTGATGGAGTCGACGGCGAGTTGGTCGGTGCCCTAGCTACTGAGCTTCAACTCGTGATGTCGGCCCAGGGTCTCGCCGTGCTGCCAGGACGGCTGCTCTACGATCCTGTGCTTGCCAGGCGTGAGGCGACGAGCGTCACGAAGCGCTGGAGGACGGCGAACGGCAGCGTTTGCGTTGCGTCGAAGTAGACCTCTGCCGGCTTCTCCTCCTCGGGTGCGTAGGCAAGCACTGTCACGGCGGTCGGCCCTGGAGCCGGTGAAGCAGGCATAGAAGAGGCTCCGCCCGGAAGCATGCGGGCCTCGCTGAGGCAGAACAGATCACGGTCGTAGTCCCAGGTCAGCAGAGACATGGCGATGATGCTGCCACACCTGGCGCCGTCAGCGGTCGGGCATTTGCATCACCGCAACGGTCAGGGGCCAGATCCATGCTCAGGCCAGTGCCGGCGAGACAGCCGTCGATGACCTCCGGCCGATACTGGAGCATCTTGAGTTTGCGTTTCACCGCGCGGGTGACCTGGCTGAGGTCGGCGGCGGCCAGGTTGCCGATGTCGCATTTGACCAGCGACCAGACGCCCTCCTGCGGATTGAGGTCCGGGGCATATGTCGGCAGTTGGAACACGGTGAGCCAGTCGGTGTTGGCCTCGAAGAACTCCCGCAGCGGCGCGACCAGGTGCATGCGCAGGTAGTCCCACACGAGGACGATCGGGCCGCCGAGCTGTGCGCGGGCGCGGAGGACCAGGTCGCGCTAGTCCTTCCAGCCGAAGCCCTTCGGTTCGTCCTTGCGGCCCCGGTACTCGCGGATCGCGTAAATCAGGCGGGACCGCTCGCCGGGTTTGTAGCAGGTCATCCCCGCCATGGAGACTCGGCCCGAACCACGTCCGCGCACATGGACGACCGGGGTACTGCCTTGGCGGCCCCAAGTCCTGGCGCGCGGCGGCGTCATCGACTGGCCGGCTTCATCCTCGAAGACCACCCAGGCATTGTTCACCACCGCGGTGCTCTTACCCGCGGCCAGACCTCCCGCTTCCACAGCTCCACCGCGCTGTCATCGCGCTCGATCGCACGTCGGGCGGGCTTCTGCCAGGACCAGCCGTGCCGCCTCAGCAGCCGCCACGTCCCCTCCACGGTGTACGACACGTGGAACAGGCGGCCGATCATCGTCTTCACCCGGGCCAGCGTCCACCGCTGGTCGGTCCACCCGTGGGCCAGCGGGCCGCGCTCCAACTCCCGCTCCAGTCTGGCTATCTGTATGTCCGACAGTCGAGGCCGGCCGGGCGACCCCTTCGACGCCACCCCGGCCAGGTCCTCCTCGCGCCACTGGCGCCGCCAGCGTTCCACCGACCGCTCCGAGACCCGCAACAAAGCAGCGATCGCCCGATTCTTCTCCCCGCCCTCGAAGCACGCCACGGCCCGCAGCCGGACCCGCTCCCGCGCGGCCCTCTCAGCGTCAGTCAAGCCACCACCCTGCGGATATCTCACCCCACCAGGACTACCGAAGCCACCTGCGCGCTGTCCGGCGAACAACCCGACATCACCTGATTAAGTTCAGTAGCTTCTAGCTAGTACATCGGCCATGAAATAGGCAGGACTTACAGATTGTTTCACGAAGTGGGGTAGCCAGTTGCTGCGATCTCATCGACTACCGCTTCAAGTGAGCACTCAGGGTTCAGCGCCACGACCATTTCTGGTGTAATCCTGGCTAGCTGCAGGATTTTGCCGACTGCGTCGATGGCCAAGGGCGGGGAACTGACCGAAAGGGTTTCCACATAGGCCGACGGATCCGGGTCCGTTAGGAAGCCGAACAGCATGACTGAGCCATCCGGGCAAGTGTCGCCAGAATCTGACGGGAAGCCGATATCGCCCGTTCTCCACTTCGCCTCGCCTGCTGGCAGCCACGCACAGCACGTTACGAGCGGAACGCCATCGTGCAGAAACTCTGGCAGGTCGGCGAGGATCTCCGAATATGCCTCTGGAATAAACTCCAGCATGCCCGGCCAGGGCGCTACTGGCGTAGATGAGTACGGGCTCATTTCAGATTCGTGATCAAATCCCAAGATTATTACGCCATACGGACCGAAGGCAACTAGATAGCCGTCCCCTCCACCATTTTCCATCGTTGCGATATCGATCCCCAGGGCCCACTCTTGCTCGAAAGCGTAGTCCTGCCTGAGGGGATCTGGTGCGCTAACGATGATATCCAACACGGATAGAGCCACGCAGATCCGTCTGAGCGCATCCGCAGCCGGCAGGAATTTCGCCACGTCAATCATGGTCTTCATAGTCGGCACAACCCCTCAATTCTATTCTAGTTATCGACCAGCAGCCCGCTGGCCATCTCCGCAACCGCCTTGCCCATCCACTCCGATCGACTAGCCGGCGCCTGGCCCGTTACTACGACAAAGGCACCTGCGGCATGTGCTGTTTTCACAAGAATCTGACGCCATGCCACCCCTTCGTGCTGGTATGCAAATTCTACAGATTCCATTTCCGGAGTCGATGCGTGAGATACAACAGTCTGACCGGGCGTGGCCAAGCTATACAATGGTGCGAGCTCATCGCCGGATACAGGGCCCTGGATGAAGATCAGCTCTGACTCCTGACCCCAAAGCAGGAATGGCGGACTCTCACCCGGAGGAGGAGATTCAAGCGTAAAACCAGTCGGCCAGGGAATCGAATACTGAGAGGTCTGGATCAGCCAGTGCGATTGGTACGGCACAGGCAGCACGTCGGCGACCGGAATCGCGGAATCGGCACCAGCTGGCACCGTCGAGCCATCGTCGGAACCACTGAAAACGGCACGCCGCTCAGATCCATCGCGCAAATGCCTGACGACCTCAATGTCCACCGTCCCCGCAGGGCTCTTTATAAGGTCGGCAGAAAACGGTGGCAATGGCGTAACGGCCACACCAAATCCCACTACGCGTGCATACGTATGGGCCATCTCATCCCCTTGTCGGCTGTTTTCCTATATACGACAAACTAATTAATTCTGACGCCTGGACTCAGTCGGCTCGCTGTGGAGCTTACGGCCTGGAGGACAACCTTGGCGTGACTGGGTACTGTCGCCAAACACGCAACCCTGCGGTAGCGGTTCAGTGTGAAGCTATCGAAACGGTCCGAGACCACCCGGGGTCGGCTCCAGGCGCTGGCAGCTGCCGAGGATGCAGCGTAGGGAAGAGCTGGCATCTGATCCAACTGACGATCCCCCCAGTAGCTGCGTGGCTTCCGGAACTGAGCTTCGCACGGTCATGTCAACCTTGTCGATCCTCCTGTCGATGCCTCGATGCCCCGGTGCCTCCTCTACTAGGGCTCGAGAGGGCAGCTAGGGCCCGAACGGGGCTAGTCACGGTTGCGTCTGCCGCCGCGACCAGCCCACGCTCGGTGCAATCAGTTTGAGTTCTTCGCTAGGAAGCCGATGTTAATTGAAAATATCTTAGACATGGAGACGGTCAAATCATTCCGTGGCAACTCGGGCGATTTCGAGTCTATAGCATGCCTGGCATTTGGCCTGTCTGGCACCAGACTTGTGCTCAGAACCAGTCTTCAATTCCTCTAACTGCAGAGGAGGCGATGTTGCTGCCTATCAAGCCGCCGACTATTCCTCCGACTATTCCTCCGACAAGGGTTCCGACCACCGGAACCATGGTGCCAATGGCAGCCCCTGCCTCAGCACCGTAGGCGGCTCCCGCAAGGCCTCCTGCAATACCCGCCGAGTCATTGACTGCAGTTTTGACCTTTTGGCCTTGCGGTGCGTCTTCGACGTCTTTAGCGGCAAATCCGACTGCCACGGCGACACCTAGCATTCCGAAAGCACCTCGAATGCTGATCGAACCGGCGTCTGAGCCTGCCGCCGCATCCCTGGCGGCTTGTCGGTCCAACCAGTTTTGATTGCGGTTTAGCCTGCGCTGGGACGGCGGGTTGGGGCTACCACAAGCATACCTCTCCCGACATGACATTCCGGGAGAGGGTCGCCCACGGTCCTGTGCACTGCTATTACATGCCCAGCCTTCTGCACACAGGTTCTTATCGGACAGGTTCCCACCCTTGGAACGAGGATAGTTCCGATGGCCGGCTGCGACATCCTTCGGATCAGAGAAATTGTAGCCGCAGCGCCAGCAGTCCCACGTTCCGTCCGCACTCTGGTCGCGCCTCAGGATATCGGCAGATCGCCCCTTCCACGAGCTGACTGGCTTGTATTCTGTGCCGTCAACTTTAGCCGCAGCGATCAGATCTTCGTCTGTCGCGTTCTCGCCATCGCTCAGAACCCTGTCTCCCAAGTCCGGATCGCGCGACAACCCTGTCGGGTCTGCGCCAGTTACCGGATCGTTGCCGGCATAGTCGTAGCCGTTAACTTGAGTTGGGTCGTTGGCTTGGAAGTCGGAGTCGTTGCTGAGGAAGCGGCCGGAGACGGGATCGTAGACGCGGGCGCCGAGGGTTTCGAGGCCGGTGGTGGTGTCGTTGTGGCCGTTGATGTAGCCGTTGTCGCCGGGCCAGGTGGTGGGGGTGGTGCCGCGGGTTTGGCCGAAGGGGAGGTATTGGCGGCGGGTGACGGCTTGGGTGGTGGCGTCGATGGTGAGTTGGTCGGTGCCCTGGCGGTCGGGGGCGAGGTAGTCGACGGTGTTGCTGCTGGTGCGCAGCGCGGTGGTCTTGCCGCCGATGGTGTAGGAGCGGGTGCCGGTGACGGTGGTTCCGGTCAGGACGAGTTGGGTGTCGCCGGCGTAGAGGGTGGTGCTGGCGGGGTCGCGGCGCAGGAGCTGGTTGCCGTCGGCGTCGTAGACGTAGGTGGTGAGGCCTGCGGCGGTGGTGTCGCTGGCGAGTTTGCCCTGGTTGTTCCAGGTGAGGGTCTGGTTGCCGAGGGCGCCGCCGTTGATGGTGCTGGTGTTGCCGGCCGCGTCGTAGGTGTAGGTGGCGGTGTTGGCGGTGGCGCCGGGGCCGGTGGCGGTGGTGTTGGTCAGGGTGTGGGGCTGGTCGGTGCTGGATCCGGCGGTGGGGTACTGGTAGGTGGTGGTGGTGTCGTTGGTGGTGTTGCCGGTGGTGTCGTGGTCGGTCTGGGTGGTGCGGTTACCGGCCGCGTCGTAGGTCCAGGACTGCCAGTAGGGGGCGATGGGGCCGCCGACGGTGGCGCTGCTGCCGGTGCTGGGGGTGGCGGTGCAGTTGTCGGTGGCGGTCCAGGCCTGCTGGGCGCGGGCGGCGTAGTCGTAACTGAAGCACTGGGTGTCGGTGGTGGTGTCGGCGTTCTGCTTGTCGGTGGTGGAGACGAGCAGGCCGGCGCCCTTGGAGACAGTGGCGTTGGTGTAGCTGTAGCTGAGGTCGTCGATGGTGCCGGAGACGGTGGAGGCGCTGGTCTGGATGTCGGTGATGTCGCGGGTCTGCGGGTCGTAGGTGTAGCTGGCGGTGGCGAAGTTGCCGGAGGTGCCGAAGGAGTACTGCACGGGCTGGCCGTACTCGTCGTAGCCCACCGCGCGGACGTAGTCGCCGCTGCCGGAGCTCATCGTGGTGGGCTCACCGAACTGGTCGTACTGGTAGGACAGGTTCTCGGCGGGCAGGCCGCCCTCTGCGGGGTCGTTCTGGTTGGTGAGGCGGCCGGTGAGGCTGTAGCCGTAGCTGGTGATGTATCCGGCGGTGGGGACCAGGGCGGTGCCCTCGCCGGTGAGGTTGATGCGGTTGGCGGCGGGTTTGCCGAGGTTGTTGTAGGCCAGGACGGTATTGGTGTAGGTGTCGCCGTTCGAGTAGGAGGTGGTGGCGGTGGGCAGGCCCTTCTTCAGCGTGTCGTACGTCCAGGCGGCCAGCTTGTTGGAGGCGGAGAGCGTCTGGGTGGTGCTGGTGTCGTAACTGGCGGTCTTGCGGCCGTCGAGGTCGTAGGTGTACGTGGTCTGCTTGCCGCGCGCGTCGGTCGAGGCGGTGAGCTGTCCGGCGGCGTCGTAGGTGCTCTGGCCGTGGCCGGTGTCGGGGTCGTAGGCGTCGGTCTGCTGGCCGAGCAGGTCGTAGTTCCACGACCAGGTGTTGCCGGCCGGGTCGGTCTCGGTGGCCTGCTTGCCAGCGGGGGTGTAGGTGTACTTGGTGTCGGTGTAGTCGGCGGCCGGGTCGTTGACGTAGTCGGTCGGCATGCCGGTCTTGTACTGGATCAGGTCGGTCTGCTGGCCGCGTGCGTCGGTGACGACGGTGGTGGGGGTCTGGCCGGCCGGGGGGACGGTGGTGGTGAAGTTGCCGCCGTAGCTGGTGGTGGTCTGCCAGGTCTGGGTGCCCAGCGCGTAGGCGATGGCGGCGGTCTTGCGTCCGGCCTGGTCGTAGCTGTAGCCGGTCTCGGAGGGGACCTGGCCGACCTGCGCCTGCACGTAAGTGGTCGAGACGGCACCGGAGTTGTAGTACGGGTCGGTGGTCTCGGACTGCCAGCCGTCGGTGTTGTACATCGTGTCGGTGATGGTCCGCCCGCCATCCACGGTCTGCGTCTGCGTCTCACGGGACCGCAGCATCGCGTCGTAGAGGGCTTCGGTCAGGCGGTAGGAGTCGTCGTCGTTGAGGGTGTAGGTGTCGACGACGGAGGGGCCGCTGTTGGAGACGGTGTAGGTGTACTTGAGGTTGGGTGGGCTGGGTGCGCTCTGGCCGGGCTGGTAGACGGCGGTGAGGCGGCCCAGTGCGTCGTACTGCTGGGTGGTGACGTAGCCGGCCGGGTCGGTCTTGACGAGCGGCAGGTCGCGCAGCGGGTCGTAGCTGGTGGTGGTGGTGTGGCTGAGCGGGTCGGTGACCGCGACCGAGGTGGGTTCGGCGCCGGTGGCCGGGGTGTAGGCGGTGGCGGTCTTACGGGCCAGTGCGTCGTAGGCGGCGGTGGGTCGGCCGTACTGGTCGACGGTGGTGGTCTGCATGGTCGTGTAGACGGGGGTCGAGCCGGTGTAGGACGTCGCGTGCTGGGTCATGGTCGCGTCGCCGATGGTGGGCGGGGCGCCGAGGGTGGTGGAGGAGTCGTAGAAGGTGAGGTCGTCGCTGACCGCGTTGGCGGGCAGGGTGGGGGTGGTGGTGCAGTTGACGGAGACGGTCTTGGATTCGGCGGTCTTGTCGAGGATCCAGGCGGTGGTGTTGTCGGCGTAGCTGACGGTGGTGCAGAGGTCGTCGGTGGTGGTGGAGGTGTCGCCCTGGTCGTTGGTGGCGGTGACGCGGCCGTAGGCGTCGTGGGTGTAGTCGGTCTCGGTGGTGCGGGTGGTGCCTGCGGCGAGTGGGGTGTAGGTCTTGGTGTCGGCGGTGCCGGTCAGGAACGCCTGCTGGGCGGGCAGTCCGCCGGTCAGGGTGTGGGTGGCGGTGGCTGGCGACGTCCAGGGGTCGGTGATGGTGTCGGTGACGGTGGCGGAGCCGTTGAACTCCTGCGTCTCGTACGTCGATCCGGCGAACTGGTCGGAGTCGGTGACGGCCGGGTCGCCGCGGGAGTCGGAGACGGTGGCGGTGCGGGTGCCGGAGTTCGGCAGGGTGTCGCCGTTCATGCCCCGGAAGTAGGTGTACTGGGTGCGGGTGACCGGGTCGGGGGCGGTGCCGGTGGAGACGGTCATGCCCTGGTAGCCGCGCCACTGGTCCCAGGTGCGCTGGGCGGTGGGGGTGAGCGGGTTGTCGTTGTAGTGCCAGGCGGGGTTGCCGACCGGGGTGTAGCTGGTGACCACGGTGTCGTTGGCGGAGCCGCCGGTGGGGTCCTGCTCGGTGACGGCGGTGACGATGAACTTGTTGAACCAGTCCAGCATCGGCGTGGTCTGCCCGGTGGGTGTCCAGTAGTCCGGGAAGCAGAGCGAGCCGTTCTGCGAGGCGTCCGAGGGCGTGCCGCCGGCGCAGGCCGCGCTGGAGTAGCCGACCGTGATGTTCTCGCCGGTCTCGGTGGTGATGCCGGTCAGGCGCTGGCGGGTGAGCGGCGGGTAGCCGTTGGTGACATTCACCCGATTCGACAGCGGCCGGCCGGTGAAGACCACCGGCGGCATGGTGATGGCGCTGCTCGAACCGCCTGCGCTGGTGTCCTGGCCGGTGTGGGTGATGGAGTTCAGCCACAGCGAGGGCGTGGTGGAGTCACCGGTGGCGGGGAAGGAGTACGTCATCGCCCAGGAGTCGACGGGGGTGAGCGTGGAGCCGACCAGCGCCGAGGTCTGCACCCCGGTCAGCTCCTCCTGGGACCAGAACGTCGGCGACTGCGTCTGGCAGGCCGCGCCACTGGCGCAGTTCAGGTCGTAGGGGACGTCGGGGAAGTTCGCCGCCGTCGAACTGTTCAGCGTCGAGGGGTCGCAGCCGGTGGGGGAGGTGTTGCAGCGCCCGTTGACGGTGAAGGACACCTGGCCGGCGGGCTGGGTGGCGTAGACCTGGCCGGCCCGCTGGCCGTACTGGATCTTGGAGAGGTAGCCGCCGCGGGTGTAGGAGGCGCTGGCGGTGGTGGTGAGGTCGGGCGCGTAGGAGCCCTGCTCGGTGGTGTAGAAGTACGAGACCGCGTCCTGGTGGGTGTCCACGACGTAGTCGAGGTTCCACCGGTAGGCCTGCTGGCAGGAGGAGTTGGCGAAGGTCGCGTTGTAGCAGGGCTGCCCTGCGGCGGTGGCGTACACCGGTTCGGTCCACACCGAGTTCGTCGCCGCGTTGCCCGACACCCAGCCCGGCAGCTGGTTCATACCGAAGTAGTACTGCGTGCCGTCGGTCGTCGTGACCCGGAAGTACTCCCCGCCCTGCGCGCCGTTCGCGGCACCGGTCAAGTAGTCGATGCGGTCGCCCGAGTCGCCTTGGGCGCGGTAGGTGCCGGTGGTGTCGTCCTTGATGAGGGTGGTGGTGTTGCCATCGAACGACAGGGTGAGGGTGTTGCTGTTGGACCAGCAGTTGTCGCCGGTCTGGGTGGGGCCGGCCGGGTTCTGGCTGCACGAGGCGTAGGACCGCTCGATGAAGGACTGCGGCAGCTGCCAGCCGTCACCCACCAGTGAGGCCTGGTTGTTCGTGGAGGACGTCAGCCCGTCCACGCCCTGCGAGTCGTAGGACAGGCCCAGCTTCGGCTCCAGCCCGCCCGGCACCGCGGGGGTGGGCAGCTGGTAGGACCAGTTGAACGCGTCCGCGGACCCGCCGGCCTGCCAGGAGCCGGACGGCTTCAGGCTGGTGGCCGTGAAATCACCGCCGCCCCCGCCCGAACCCGAGCCGCTCGCGGCTGCCGCCAGCACCATCGGCGCCGCCGCCGCCCTGACCGCGAACGCGCTCGCCCCCGCCGCCTTACCGCTCTGCGCGGTGGTCTGCGTGGCGGCCGGTGGGACCGCGAGGTCCGCCTCCAGACTCTGGCCCTTGACGTCGTTGTGGAAAGCGACCGGCGTCTCCACACGGCACGTGGCCACACTCGGTGTCGTCAGCGCACACGCCGGCAACTCCACCAGCGACAGCCGCGAGGCCCAGTCGCCACCGAAGGCGTCCTGGAACTGACCGTACGACAGCGCCACATGCGCCGCCCCCGACACCGCCCCGGCGTCACCGCGTTGCACCGACCACAAAACGCCGTTCACCCCGGCAGCCGAAGCAGCCGCACGCGGCGCCACCGTCACCTGCACACTCGACGGCGAGGCAGCCGCCAGCGCGGACGGGCTCAACGGAACCCCCTGCGCACGCCCCACCGCCTGCCCCACCCGCACCGGCAGCGAACCGGCCTGCACCGCAGCACTCGCCTTGGCCCCTGGGGCCGCTAGCACCGCGGCCGCACTGCCCGACGGCCAGACGGTCTTCGTCGGCTGCCACTTCGGCATCGGTTTCGGCTGCTGGTAGTGGTCCTTCACCGCCGCCACCGGTATCGACTTGTCGTGCGCCACAGCTGGCGCCGGATGCACCCCGGCGGCCAAAGCCACCGGCGCCGCCACCACGCTCCCAGCCGTCAACGCACCCGCCACCAGAGCGACCAGGGAGGCACGCGCCGATCCACGCAGACTTCCCGCCCACGTCGCTGTATCGCGTTTCCCGGTCCGGCCCATGCCGAATACCACAGTCCCCGCCCCTCGCCATCACAATGCCCGATGATCATGCCAGTCAGGGCGCGACGGTATCAGAGAAGAGAAGTCGGGAAAACAATTTCCGAGTCGCCCTCGCAGATCTATTCAGCCAGCCAGCAAATGCGGTCAAGTGGACTTTTGGCCCTAAGGGTGACAAGGCGTCAGGGGTCACCTCATACCCTCGCTGACCTGCTGGTTTTGGCGACAATCGCGCCAGATGGTGCCATATCGGACGCACCTTGCCCCCTGATTTACCGGCACCGTAGTGTCTCGACCTGCCGCTACTGCGACCCGTCGCAGCAGGGGCTTTGCAAATATCTAGCAAAGAGGATTTCGTGTCCAGCAAAAGCACTAAAAAGATCGGATATTCTCCGGTTGGTAAAAAGGCGACAGCATTCGTGGCCGCGGGAGTACTCGCCGCCACCGTGCTCGGCGCGGCTCCGGCCGCGTTCGCCGCCACCCCGGGCTCGCCCGCAGGAGCGCCTACCCGCCATACGGCGCCCGCAGTGCCCGCGCCGCCCTCGGCACCCACCCCCGAGCAGCCGACCAATCTGTCCGCGATGGAGAGCGGGCAGGGGCCCACGGTGGCGGAGAAGGCGGCCATGGTCGCCGCTGCCGCCCAGGCGCACACGAGCGGCAAGCCGGTCGTGGTGGACGCGCTGACCACCGAGAGCCAGCAGGTGGTGGCGCAGCCCAAGGGCGGGTTCGCGCTGACGGGTAGTCCGAAGCCGGTGCGGACGAAGGAGTCGGGCGTCTGGAAGCCCGTCGACACGACGCTGCGCAAGGGCGCGGACGGCATGCTGTCGCCGGTGGCGACCGCGTACGGCTCGGTGCGGTTCTCCGGTGGCGGTAGGGCTCCGCTGGCGGTGACGTCCTCCGGTGGCGCCAGCTACTCGGTCTCCTGGCCGACCGCGCTGCCGACGCCGACTGTCAGCGGCGGCACGGCGACGTACGCGGAGGTCCTGCCGGGCGTCGACCTGACGGTGTCGGCCACCGTGAGCGGCGGCTTCAGTGACGTACTGGTCGTCAAGAACGCTCAGGCCGCGAAGAATCCGGCGCTGGCCGGGCTCAAACTGGCCGCGCAGGTGGCCGGTGGCAAGCTGGCCGCCGCCAAGGCGCAGGACGGGGTCGCGGTCACCGGCGGCGCGGACGGCGCGGTGCTGGAGTCGGCCACGCCGATGATGTGGGACTCCAACACGACCCTGCCCGCCGCCGCTGCTCCGCAGGCCAAGAGCGCGGCGCGCGCAGGCGCCCTGACTCAGAGTCAGGCGGTGACTGCCAAGGTCGCCCCCGATGCCTCGGATGCCGCCCATCCCGGCGCCGCCGCCCGCATCGCCGTCGTCGCCACCAAGGCCGATGCCCACTCGCTGACCCTGATCCCCGACGCCAAGTTCCTCACCAACGCCGCTGCGGCGTTCCCCGAGTTCATCGACCCGACGTTCAACTGGCACCCCGCGTCGGCTAATTCACCCGCCTTCGACGAGGTGAAGCAGGGCTCGCCCTGCAACGGCAGCTCACTCTTCAACAACACCGGCTCCGCCGGCGACGGCGGGCAGCTCGGTGTCGGCGTCAACGGCTGGAGCACGTGTCAGGGCATCATGCGGACCTTCTACCAGTGGTCGCTGCCGACGGTGATCTGGGGAGCGGACATCAGCTCCGCGACGGTGAATGCCACCAAGGTCTACTCCGCGTCCTGCAGTGAGAATCCGACCGTCTCCCTGCACTGGGCGGGCGGCATCGGCTCTGGTACGGACTGGAACAACCAGCCCGGCTATGGCGGTGATATCTCCAGCGCCCAGTTCGGCCCCTCCTACAACGCCAACTTCTGCCCGGGTAACGGCTCGGTCACCCACGGGCTGGACGTCACGTCCCCGATCGCGCAGTCCGCGTCCGGGCACTGGGGCCAGTTCACCGCGGCCCTGACCGAGGACTCCTACGAGTCCTCCCGGAACGACCTGGGCTTCTCCCGGTTCTCCGACAACCCGAGCCTGCAGATCTTCTACAACCTGCACCCCAACACCCCCGGCGCCAGCGACCTTTCGGCCGTCACCGGAGCGGACAACGCGGGCTGCGCCACCAGCACTCCGTACCCGTACATCGGCAAGACCATCGCCTCCAACACCCCCGTCCTGAACGCCCACATCTCCGACCCCGACGGCGACGCGCTGCAGGCCAACTTCAAGTACTGGGTGGATGGTTCCTCCACCAGCGCCAGCGGCCTGTCCGGTGACAATCTCGCCAACGGCAGCACGGCGGCTTACTCCCTGCCCTCCTCCTTCATCTCCTCGCTGAGCAACGGCAAGACCGTCGACTGGCAGACCCAGGTCACCGACGGTGAGGCCTGGTCCGGCTGGTCCCCGGTCTGCCACTTCACCGCCGAGCCCACCGGCCCGGACAACCCCACCGTCCAACCCAACCCCACCTACCCCAACACCGACAAGGGCGGCAAGACCGGAGCCCCCGCCGGTACCAACGCGACGTTCGTCATCAACGGCTCCACCACTGGTGCGGCTGCGGCGAAGTTCATCTACGGCCTCGACCAGCAGCCCGCCACCAGCAACACGCCGGCCAACCAGACGATCGCGGCCACCAACAACGCGGCCAGCGTCAGCGTCACGCCGCAGTCGGCGGGTCCGCACACGCTGTGGGTCGCCGCCGTTGACTCTGCCAACGACCTGTCAGGCATGAACGCCTACCGCTTCATGGCCGCCGGTCACGCCAACACCACCTGCGCCAGCCTTGCGGCCTGCTTCAACAACACCGCGATCAGTGCCGACGCGAACATGAGCGGCGGCGCGGCGGACGGATTCTCCAGCTTCTCCGCCACCGACCTGGCCAACGCCGGCTGGACCTCCGGCGGCAAGGTCACCGTCAACGGGGCGCCCTTCACCCTTCCCGCGTTCGGCAGCGGCCAGCTGGACAATGTGCTGGCCGCCAACCAGACCATCACCGTCAACGCCGCGGCTCCTGCCAGTAGCGGCAGCGCGCTGATGTTCCTGGCGACCTCCACCAACGCGAACCTCGCGGCCCCAGGCGCCGTCAATAACGAGGCGGCACCCTACGTGCCGGCCGGCACCGGAGTGTCGGGCACGTACTGCTTCGACTCCACCAACCCGTCGGCGTACTGCCCTGCCAGCGGCGTGATCAAGTACACCGACAACTCCACCCAGCCCTACTCCCTCGTTGCCCCGGACTGGATCACCGGACCCGTCTCGCTGGCGGCGATGAGCCTTCCGCACGAGAACAGGCCGTCCGGGCAGGTCGCGGCGAGCCCGAAGATCTACCCGTTCTCGATCCCGCTGACCCGCGGCAAGACCGTCGCCTCGGTTACCCTGCCCGACGTGGGGAACCAGGCAGGTATCCAGGGCCTGCACATCTTCGGACTGTCCACCCGCAACACCACCACCGGCACTGCCGAGGCGAACGGCGCCACCGCGGCCGCACCCAACGGCCAGTCCTGGACCGGCGCCTGGGGCAGCCCGACGGTGGCCGACTACACGATCGTCGCCGGTCAGAGCAACGGCAACCAGACGTTCCGTACGGAGATCACGCCGTCGATGTCCGGCAATACCGTGCGCATCAAGCTCGACAACGCGATGGGCATGTACCCCCTGGTGATCGGACACGCCACCGTCGCCGCCGCCAACACCTTCGTCTCCGCCGCTGTCCCGGGCGGTGCCACCACGGACCTGAAGTTCGGGGGGAGCCAGGGTGTGACGGTGCCGGAAGGCGGCATGGTCTACAGCGATCCGCTGCCCTTCAACGTCCAGGCACAGCAGTTCCTGCTGGTCTCCTTCGACGTCACCAACACGATGTCCTACATGCCGATGAACCCGGCCTCCAACACCTCCTACGGGTTCATCTCCGCACCCGGGTCCGGTGACCACGCCGCCGACACCGCCGACACCGCCTTCTCCGTCGCCGGTGCCACAGCCGGGTCGGCCTACACCGACTTCCTCACCGATGTCGACGTCACCACCACCGGCGTGCCCACTCAGGCCGTCCTGGGCGACGGCCTGGTCGACCCCGGACAGCCCAACACGACCCAGGTCACCGCGACCGCCGCCGTCCACCTGGCCGCAGACCTGGCACAGGCCAGCCCCTCCACCACCAACCCCTACGGCACGGTCGACGAGGGCATCCAGGCGAACCAGATCATGACGGACACTCCGGCCGGAACTGTCAACGCATCGGCGCTCTCCCGCATCGACCGCGACATTCTCGACCAACCCGGACTGAACGCAGTCGTCCTGCAGCAGGGCCTTGAGGACATCCTGCACGGCCAGAGCTCCGACAACCTCACCGGCAACGGCTACACCCAGCTGCTGACCTATCTCCAGGCCTCGGGCGTCAACGTCATCGCCGTCGGCCTCACTCCCTGCGACGGCTACGCCGGTGATGGCGCCACCGGTGCCAACGACCCGTGCACCAGCAGCATCGACAAGTACCGCACCACCATCAACACCTGGCTCAACAGCTACCCCCTCGGTCTGGCCCCGTGGAGCACCCCCGCTCTCAACTACATCGACCCGGACCAGCTCCTCGGCACCCCCGACACCACCAACATCGGCGAGGTCAAGCTCACCCCGAACGCAGCCTTCGACACCGACAACGCGAACCTCAACAGTTCCGGCTACGGCGCGATCGCCTCCGGCGTCCTCGGAGCACAGGACACCTGGCCTCTGAACGATGGGAACTCCAGCCCCACCGGGACTGACACAGCCTCCAACACCGGCAACGCCTACCTGGCCGCCAACCCCGCCGTGGGCCAGAACCCCGTCACACTCAACGGCGGCGCCAGTTGGGTCGCCGACCCCACCCAGGGCACCGGCACCGTCCTCAACCTCGACGGGACCAGCGGCTACGCCGCCAGCAGCGGACCTGTCGTCAACACAAGCGGCAGCTTCACCGTGTCCGCCTGGGTCAACCTCAGCTCCACGCCGACCTCGAACGCCACCATCGTCGCTCAGAACGGGAGCCAGGCCGCCAGCTTCGCCATCCAGTACGACGTGACCCAGGGGGCCTACTGCTTCGACTTCACCTCCAGTGACACGGCTAACGCCACCGTGGTGGGAACGCCCGCCTGCTTCGCCACCAACAACGGCCTCGTCCCGGGTGACTGGACCAACGTGGTCGTCAGCTACAACGCCACCACCAAGACCGCCGAACTCTACGACGACGGTATGGGGATCTTCGCCAGCGAGTTCGGCGTCACCCCCTGGTCCGCCAACGGCACCCTCACCATCGGCTCGGGCCAGGTCAACGGTGTCCAGACCGGCTTCTTCCCCGGCAAGGTCAGCGATGTCCAGGTCTGGAACTACGCCTTGAGTGACAACCAGGTAGGTGCCCTCGACCCGCAGGTCACCCCGATCCACTGATCGCCCCGGCCTGCGCAAGCCAGGCCATGACCGAAGCGGTGGCCCCGCCGCCCGACAGAGCTGTCGGGCGGCGGGGCCACCGTCGTTGTAACTGGGCGGGGGTCTACCAGGTGAACTCCGGGTCGACCTCGGAGCAGGTGCCGACGTCGCGGCCGAGCAGGGCCAGCAGGCGGGTCTGCGGGTCGGCGTCGGGGGCCGAGGTGAGGGCCGGGCCGAAGCGGCCGGTGCCGGCCGGGTGCTCTGCGAGTCGGTTCGCCTCGTGCAGGGCGAACTCCACCAGCTCGGGCGCCAGATGGGTGTCACCGCCGGTGGCCCGGGCCAGGTCCCAGGTGTGCACGGTGGTGTCCAGGATCAGCTCCGCGCAGTAGTCGAGCCCGCTGCGGTCGCCGCGCGCGAGGTGGACGGTCCGGTCGAGCGCGCCCGGCACGGCGAAGGCCTCGCGGGCCGCGTTGGCGGCGGCCGTCCAGCCGTCCGCCGGCCGGCTCAGCCCGCCGCCCAGCACGTCGCCGTGGAAACGGTCGCCCACCTCGGTCAGGGTCGCGCCCATCAGCAGTTCGGGTACCCACAGTTGTTCGGCGGTCAGGTGGTTGACCAGGTCGTACACCGACCAGGCGACGCACGGCGTGGGCACCGACCACTGGTTGGCGGCCACCAGGTGCACCCGGCGGCCGAACGAGGCGAGCGCCTCGTTGTAGAGCCGCAGCACCTCGCGCTGCAGCCGGGTGGTGGTCTCGGGCGTCATCGCGCGCCGCCTCAGTGCGGGGCCGCTTCGGCCCGGGCGGCGGCCTCCCGGGCACGGGCGCCGGCCCGGGTGCGTCCGGCCGTCACCATCCGGATCGGGAAGCGCCGGATGTACTCGGCCTCCAGCTCCGCGGTCCGCTCGGTGTGCCGCCGCAGGGCGTCGTCGGAGCCGTACAGGAAGGTCTCGTGCCTGGTCCGGTGCAGCTGCTCCAGCTCGTGCAGCAGGCGGTCGCCCATGAGGTCGCCGGCCGCGATCCCCTGATGAGTGCCGGGCGGGAAGTCGGAGATTCGCATGGCTGTGCCTCCTCGGTGCCGATCGTCCTCGTCTACCGGGTGCCCCCGGGGGAGTCCTGGAAACCGCTGGGGCTCGAAGACGGGCGAGGGGCCGTCTCGCGGACCGCGAGCAGCTGGGTGCCGATGTCCTGGAGCGCCTTGCGGCTCACCGCGCCCCGGACCAGCGGGAACCACTCGCGCTCCTCCTCCTCGATGCGCCGGCTGACGGTGTCGATCAGCTCGACGATCCGGGCGTCGCGCGCCGCGCGGACCTCGGGCGGCTCGCCGTCCGGCGGCTGGGCGGAGAGCTCCTCGCAGAGCTGGTCCGCGGTGCGGTGCTGCTGGTAGCTGCGCAGCACCTCGTGCTCGGGGTCGCTCAGCAGGGCCCGCAGCCGCGGGTACAGCACCTCGTCCTCCAGATACGTGTGGACGGTGAGGAGGTGCACGATCCGGTCGGCGAGGTCGGCCCCGGCCGCGTGGTCGGCGCCGCCGGCGTCCCGCTGTGCCAGATATGCCCGGTAGGCCCCGAAAAGCCGGAGGATCTCCTTGCGGTCCTCCTTGAGCAGCACGATCGCGTCGTTGGACATCCGCGCTCACCTCATCGGTCATGCCCCCTGGTAACGATGGTGCCAAATCCGCGCCCTAGCTGCCGAGCAGCTGAGCCAGGTCGTAGCCGACCGGCTCCTCCAGCTGGCGGTAGTCGCAGCTCTGCGGGGTCCGGTCCGGGCGCCAGCGCCGGAACCGGGTGGTGTGCCGGAACCGGGTGCCCTCCATGTGGTCGTAGGCGACCTCGCAGACCAGCTCCGGGCGCAGCGGCACCCACGAGGCGTCCTTGCCGCCGCTCCAGCGGCTGGGCGCGCCGGGCAGCCGGGCGCTCTCGTGCGCGGCCTCCTCGGTCCAGGCCGCCCACGGGTGCCCGCCCGGATCGGCCATCCGCAGCGGGGCCAGCTCCTCGGTCAGCTCACGCCGGCGGGCCGCGGTGAACGAGGAGCAGACGCCGACGTGCTGCAGTACGCCCGCCGCGTCGTACAGGCCCAGCAGCAGCGAGCCGGCGCCGGAGCCGTCCTTGTGCTCGCGGTAGCCGGCCACCACGCAGTCGGCGGTCCGGCCGTGCTTGATCTTGAACATCGAGCGCACTCCGGGCCGGTACGGCTGGTCGAGTGGTTTCGCCACGATCCCGTCCAGTCCGGCGCCCTCGAAGCGGGTGAACCAGCTCCGGGCGAGCTCCCGGTCGGTGGTCGCCGGGGCGGTGTGCACGGGCGGGCGCGCCGTGGCCAGGGCCGCCTCCAGCGCGGCGCGCCGGGCGGCCAGCGGCTGGTCGGCCAGCGAGGCGTCGCCGAGCGCCAGCAGGTCGAAGGCGATGTACGAGGCGGGGGTGCGTTCGGCCAGCGTGCGCACCCGGGAGGCCGCCGGGTGGATCCGCTCCTGCAGCTCCTCGAAGTGCAGCCGCCCGTCGTGCGCGATCACGATCTCGCCGTCCAGCACGCACCGTTCGGGCAGCTCGGCGCGCAGCACCTCCACCAGCTCGGGGAAGTAGCGGGTCAGCGACTTGCCGGTCCGGCTGGCCAGCTCCACCGCCTCGCCGTCACGGAAGACGAGCGCGCGGAAGCCGTCCCACTTGGCCTCGTACTGCATGCCCGCGGGGATGTCGTCCACCGCCTTGGCCAGCATCGGCTCGACCGGCGGCATCAGAGGGAGGTCCATGCTCCGATGGTGCGGCGCCGCACGCCGCGCCGCCCGCCGGGCTCGCGCCTACGGTGGATGCATGGCTGAAGTGGTGGAGCTGGAGGTCGGCGGGCGGGCCGTACGGATCTCGAACCCGGGCAAGGTGTACTACCCCGTGCCGGGGTTCACCAAGTTGGACGTCGCCCAGTACTACCAGGCCGTCGCGGAGGCGGCGCTGCGCGGGCTGCGGGAGCGGCCGACCACCCTGCAGCGGTTCCCGGACGGCGTCGAAGGCGAGTTCTTCTACCAGAAGCGGGCGCCCAAGAACCTGCCGGACTGGATCCCCACCGCGCGGATCGCCTTCCCCAGCGGCCGCTTCGCCGACGAGATCTGCCCGACCGAGCCGGCCGCCGTCCTGTGGGCGGCCAACCTCGGCTGCCTGACCTTCCACCCCTGGCCGGTCCGCCGCGCCGACACCGACCGCCCCGACGAGCTGCGCCTGGACCTCGACCCGCAGCCCGGCACCGACTTCCGCGACGCCGTCCGGGCGGCCCACGAGCTGCGCGCGGTGCTCGGCGAGCACGGCCTGCGCGGCTGGCCCAAGACCTCCGGCGGCCGCGGCCTGCACGTCTACGTCCCGATCCGGCCGGACTGGACGTACCCCGAGGTGCGCGGGTGCGCGATCGCGCTCGGCCGGGAGCTGGAGCGGCGGCTGCCGCAGGCCGTCACCACCGCCTGGTGGAAGGAGGAGCGCGGCGAGAAGGTCTTCGTCGACTACAACCAGATGGCCCGCGACCGCACCATCGCCTCCGCCTACTCGCTGCGGGCCAGGCCTGAGGCCACCGTCTCGACGCCGCTGGGCTGGGAGGAGCTGGACGACGCCGGGCCGCAGGACTTCACGCTGCGCACCGTGCCGCCGCGGCTGGCCGCGCTCGGCGATCCCTACGCCGAGCTGGCCGAGCACGCCTTCGGCCTGGGGTCGGTGCTGGAGCTGGCGGCGCGTCAGGCCCACGACGAGGGGCTCGGGGAGCTGCCGTACCCGCCCGACCACCCGAAGGCGCCGGGCGAGCCGCCGCGGGTTCAGCCCAGCCGGGCGCGCAGGAGCTGACGCCTTCTCGGCGCCCGGTCGTCGGCCGGCCCGCCGGGCAGGCGCCGGCCCGGGTGTCGCGCGCAGGCCGCAGCGCACGCGCTGACCAGGACGGCTGTCCACGGCACGACGTCGCCCAGCCGGTCGTACCAGGTGCGCCAGCGCGGGTCGGGCAGCGCCAGCCGGACGGTGAGGGCGCCGGTGCGCCCGGTGCCGTAGCGGGCGAGTTGGCGGCCCTGGGCGTCGAAGGCCACCGAGACGCCGCTCAGCGCCGCCTGGACGACCGGGCGCCCGGTCTCGGCGGCGCGCAGTGCGGCCAGCGAGGCGTGCTGGTCGGGGGCCGAGGTGTGCTGGAAGCTGGAGGTCGCCGACTGGTAGACGATCAGCTGGGCGCCCTGGTCGGCCGCGGTGCGGGCCATGTCCGGGAAGGCCGACTCGAAGCAGATCAGCACCCCGAGCGGCAGCGGGCGACCGGCCTGGTCGGTGGGGTGCAGCAGGTGGAAGTCGGCGCCTGGGGTGCGGTTCTCACCGGCCGCCCGGCTGATCCCGGCGATCCAGCCGAGCAGCGGGCGCAGCGGGATGTACTCCCCGAACGGCACCAGGCGCATCTTGGCGTAGCGCGCCCGGATGCCGTCGGGGCCGATCAGCACGGCGTCCTTGGAGATGTGCCCGTCGGCCTTGCGGGCGTCCTCGTTGACGATCAGTTGCGCGCCGGCGTCGGCGGACAGCGCGCGCAGCCGGCCCAGGGTGGCCGGGTCGCGGGCCAGGTCGGTGCCGACGCTGCTCTCGCCCCAGACGATCAGATCCGGATGGCCGGCGGTCAGGTCGGCGGTGATCCTGGCGGAGGCGTCCAGCCGGGCGGCGGGGTCCGCGACGATGCCGGGCTGCACCAGGGCGACGGTCTCGGTGCGGACCGGGCTGGGCCCGGCGCGCAGCGCGAAGAGCGCCGGTCCGGCCAGCAGGACCAGCGCGCCGCTGACCGCGCCGACGGCCCGTACCGCCGTGCGGTCGGCCAGCAGGATGATCAGCACACCGGTGTTGACCGCCACCACGGCGGCGCTGAGCAGCCAGACCCCGCCGAGCGAGGCCAGCGCGAGCACCGTGGGATGGCGCCACTGGGTGGCCCCGAGCAGCGCCCACGGCCCGCCGAGCGCCTGCCAGGAGCGCGCGAACTCGCTGACCACCCAGGCGGACGGGATCACCGCCAGCGCCGCCGCGGCCCGCCCCGGCGTGAGCGGCGGGCGCAGCAGCGTCCAGACCGCGAGGCCCACCCCGCCCTGCAGCGCGCCGAACAGCGCCGCGATCAGCAGCAGGCCCGGGCCGACGGTGGGGACCAGCCAGTACATCGCGGCCAGCACGAATCCGGCGCCGAACCACCAGCCGCGCACACCGGCCTCCCGGGCGCTGGGCGCGCGCTGCATCAGCAGCAGCCCCGGCACCAGCGCGACCCAGGCCAGCGCCTCCAGGTCGAGCGGTGGGAAGGAGAGCACGGGGAGCGTGCCCGCGGCCAGTGCGCCGTACCGGACAGGGTCGGAGAAGGCGGCTCGCAGCGACATGATCCGATTGTCGGGCGCGCAGGGCCTTGATCACTACGGTGCGGACGCACCCGATCGATCGTGTCGCACCGGTCGCGGACAGACCCTAGGGTGCTCGGTGTACTGCCAGGCACGTCGAGAGGCCGTCCGATGCCGGAGTCCCACACCATGCTGTTCGTCACCTTCCGTGACCAGGCGAGCGTCCGCGCCGCGTACGAGGAGGTGAAGGAGCTGCACGGGGTCCGCCAGGCGGCGGTGCTGGAACGGTCGGCGGACGGGCTGCTCGACGTGCCCGAGAGCTGGGTGCGCGGGGCCGGCGCGACGACGGTGGCCGGCGGGCTTGTCGGCGGCCTGGTCGGGCTGATCGGAGGTCCGATCGGCGTCTTCCTCGGCTGGACGGCGGGCACCATGCTGGGCGGCGCGGCCGAGATCCAGCACTTCCAGGACGCCGCCGAGGGGCTGATGGTCTACAGCCGCGGGCTCACCGAGGGCGGCAGCCTGCTGATCGCCGAGCTGCGCGAGCACAGCCCCGACGCCGTCGACGCGATCGCCCTGCGGCACGGCGGCACCGTCGTGCGCCGTCCGGCCGAGGAGGTGGCGGCGGAGGTGCAGGCGGCCCAGACGGCGGCGGAGGAGGCGGTCCGCAGCGAACAGCAGGGGGACGTCTGAGCTGGAGAAACGTACGGGAGGGCGGCGGATCGGCCGGTGTAAATCAGACATTCGGCTGGTTTCGCCCATGCCTGTGCGCACGTCACGCTGGCACGCATGAACAAAAGCTCCACGGCGGACGGTCCAAGCCACAGCCTCATCGAGCAGCACGGTGTCGACACCATCCCCGACGCGGAGCGCACCAGCACCCCACGGGACGTGTTGAGCATCCTGATCGGCTCCAACCTGGCGTTCGGCGTGGTCGTCTTCGGCTGGCTCCCGGTCTCCTTCGGGCTCTCCTTCTGGGCCAGCTGCACCTCGCTGATCCTGGGCACCGCGGTGGGCATCGTGCTGGTCGCGCCGCTGGCGCTGGTCTCGCTGCGCACCGCCACCAACCTGTCGACCAGCAGCGGTGCGCACTTCGGGGTGCGCGGGCGGCTGATCGGCTCGGTGGTGGGCCTGCTGCTCTCGCTCGGCTACACCGCGCTCGCCCTGTGGGTGGGCGGCGACGTGGTGGTCGGCGCGCTGAACCGGATGATCGGCCTGCCGGCCCACGGCCCGGCGTACGTGGTCACCTACACCGTGCTGGCCACGCTCAGCGCGACCTTCGCGGTCTTCGGCTACCAGCTGCTGCTGAAGCTGGAGAAGTGGCTGATGTGGAGCATGTCGGTGCTCCTGGTGCTGGGCCTGTTCGCCTTCCTGCCGCACTTCAACGCCTCCACGCACGGCCACTACCTGCTGGGCGGCTTCTGGCAGACCTGGCTGCTGGCCGTGGTCTCGGCCGGGCTGAGCGGCCCGATCGCCTTCATCACCCTGCTCGGCGACTACACCCGGTACGTCTCGCCGGTGCGCCACTCCAGCCGCAAGGTGCTCTGGGCGACCTGCGGCGGGCTCTTCCTCGGCCTGCTGATCCCGCAGCTGTTCGGCACCTTCACCGCCGTCGCCACCGGCGCGGGCGACAACTACGTGAGCGGGCTGCTGGCCGGCGCACCGGCCTGGTTCCTGCTGCCGCTGCTGCTCAACGGGCTGATGGGCAGCGCGGGCAACTCCGGTCTGATGCTCTACAGCATGGGCCTGGACCTGGACGCGATCCTGCCGCGCGCCACCCGCCTGCAGGCCACCTATGTGGTGGCCGGGATGGCGACCCTGCTGGTGTTCCTCGGCCACTTCGTCTGGAGCGCGCAGGACGCGGTGACCTCCTTCGTGCTGGTGCTCACCGCGATCGGCACCCCGTGGGCGGTGATCACCCTGATCGGCTTCCGGCGCTGCCGGGGCGACTACGACCGGCCCTCGCTGCAGGTGCTGAACCAGCGCACCCGCGGCGGAATCTACTGGTACCGCGCGGGCTGGAACGTCCCCGCCACTGTCGCCTGGGTGCTGGGCGGGGTGGTCGGGCTCTGCTCGGTCGACACGCCCGTCTACCAGGGCCCGCTGCTGGGGCTGACCGGCGGGATCGACGTGAGCTTCCTGCTCTCGGGCGCCGTGGCGGCGCTGGTCTACCTGGGCCTCTCGCACCGCTCGCGCGGGCGGTCCGGCGGCACGCCGCTGCCGGTGGCACCGGAGGTGGAGCTCACCCGGGGCTGATCACCCGGGGCTGATCAGCCGGGCGGCGAGGACGGCGACGTCGTCCTCGCCGTGGCCGGCCGCCAGGGCGGTCAGCGCGGTGTCGATCAGGTGCTCCAGCGGGTCGGCCGGGTCCAGGGCCAGTGCGGCGAAGCCGGCCAGTGACTCCTCGATGTCGGTGCCGCGCCGCTCGACCAGGCCGTCGGTGTACAGCAGCAGGGTCGAGCCAGGCGCGTACGGCATGGTCAGCTGCAGGTAGCCGCCGCAGCCCGTCCCCAGCGGCGGGCCGACCGGCACGTCCAGCAGCCGACCGGCCCGGCCCGGCTCCAGCTGGAGCGGCGGCAGGTGGCCGGCGCTGGCGAAGGAGGAGGTTCCGGCGGCGGGGTCGATCAGCACCAGCAGGCAGGTGGCCACCCGCTCCACCTCCAGCGCCTCGACGATCCGCTCGGCCTCGCGCAGGATCTCGTCCGGCCGGCGTCCCTGCAGGGCCAGCGCGCGCAGCAGCGTGCGGTACTCGCTCATGGTCGCCGCGGCGTCCAGGCCGTGGCCCATCACGTCGCCCACCACCAGCAGGGTCGAGCCGCCGGGCAGGGCCACCGTGTCGTACCAGTCGCCGCCCACCTCGGCGCTGGCGCCGGCCGGCAGATAGCGGCTGGCGCACTCGACGTCCGGGTGCGGGGTCATCGGCTCGGCGAGCAGGGCGCGCTGCAGGGCCAGCGCGGTCTCGTGTTCGTGGGCGTAGCGCTGCGCGTTGCTGATGCTGGCGGCGGCGCGCCGGGCCAGCTCGGCGACCAGCTCCACCTCGTCGGGGGTGAAGCCGGGGGAGTCGCCGGCCCGTACCAGGACGACCACGCCCACCACCTGGCCGCGCGCGGTGAGCGGCACGAAGACCGCCGAGTGCAGGCCGAGGCGGCGGTAGCGGGCCGCCCGGGCGGCGTCCGAGATGCCCTGGCGCAGCTCCTCGTCGGTGGGGAAGTTGAACAGCACCGGCTGCTGCTCGGCCAGGCAGCGCGCCGCGGCGGCGGAGGGCTGCGCGGTGAACTGGAAGCCCGGCCCGCCGATTTGCCGGCCCGCCTTGACCATCGCGCCGGTGGTGCTCAGCGCCAGCCGGCGCATCCGCAGCGGGGCGGGCGGGCGGGCGCCGGCCGGTGGTCCGTCCGTCTCCAGGACGTCGACGACGGCGAGGTCGGCCAGCCGCGGCACCAGCAGGCGGGTCAGCTCCTTGCAGGTCTGGTCCACGTCCAGAGTGGTGCCGATCCGGGTGGCCGCCTCGTCGAGCAGCGCCAGCCGGGTGCTGGCGCGGGCGAGCGCCTGGCGGATCCGGCGGTCCTCGGTGATCTCCAGGACCATCGCCACCACGCCCACCACCTCGCCGTCGGGGCCCTCGAGGCGGTGGTAGGCGTTGTGCCACCAGCGCGGTTCGGTGGCCGGGCCGGAGGCGGTGGTGCCTTCGACGGTGTGCACCCGCGGCTCGCCGTCGGCCAGTACCGAGCGCAGCGCCGTCTCGGCGGCCGCCACGTCTATGCCGGGGACGACGTCCTCCAGGCACTTGCCGAGGTGGTCGGCGGCGGCCACGCCGTTGATCTCGGCCAGCGTCCGGTTGACGTAGCGGTAGCGCAGTTCGGGGTCGAGGACGGCGATGCCCAGGCTCGCCCGGTCCAGGATCTGGCGGACCAGGTGGTAGTCACCGAGCATCGGGAGCAGCCCGGCCGCCAGCTCCGCGGTGCCGAGCGCCGCCAGCAGGGCCTGTGCCTCCTGATCGCCGAGCACGGTCGGGGCGGGAGTCCGCGGCTCGTCCTGGGCCATCGTCCCTCCTGCCGAGCTCGGCGGGCGGCGTGCGGCCGCACGCCGTTCATTTCTCCGATCATCGCACCGAAGCTGCGGGTGTTCCTCTGGTCGGGGTGCCCGCCGCTGGACACCGGCCGCTGCTCCGTACGGACGCAGAACGTGCAGGGCGGGGCGGCTCGCCACAGGCTTGGCTGCATGAACAGCACCAGCAGCCCGCGCGACGTCCTGGTCGAGGTCGCGGAGTTCCGCACGGACAGCCGCTACCGCCTTGTGCACCTGAAGGGGGTGGGATGGGAGCCGCTGGCTCCCGAGGAGTTCGAGCCGCGCCTCAAGCAGCTCTTCCCCGGCATCGACCTCGACGACCCGCACCAGGTCCACTGGGCCGACCGCCCGGGAGAGTGGCCGCGCTGGCACGCGGGCGAGGCATAGAACACAGGGTTCACGAACTTCTCATCCGGCTGAGCGTCGCCGGTCAGAGCCCCGGAGCACACTGGAGGTGCTGCGGAGACGTGCCCGCCCCCGCAGTGGACTTCGAGGAGGCGGCGCGCCATGTTCGTGCGATTCCACCACCATGCCGGCTTGATGGGCGGCTGGGGAGGCTGGGGCTTCGGCCTGCTGGCGCTCGGCGTCCTGCTCCTGATCGCCATCGTCGTGCTGATCGCGCTCGTCTACCGGCGCCAGGGCGCCCGCCAGGCGAATTCCGGCTCCTCCCCGATGCACTGGTCGCCGCCCGACGCGGGCCGCAGAGGGCCCGACGCGGCTCGGATCCTCAGTGAGCGCTACGCCCGGGGGGAGATCGACGACGAGGAGTACCAGCGCCGGCTGAACCTGCTGCGCGGGCCGGAGTAAGACCGACCGGTCTAATGCCCGGTCAACCCTCGGCGCCCGGCTGCTCGGCCGGGCGCCGAGGGCTGCGGGGGACCGGCACGCACATTCGGCCGAGCACCGGTGGCAGGAACCGACGGGGCGTCAGAGACTCGGAGCCCGGGGGGCCCGACGTCTGGAGGCGTTCCCTTGAAGCTCGGCCTTTCTCGTGCCGCCATCGCGGCCACGGTGGTTTCCCTCGCCCTCGTCACCGCCTCGTGCAGCAGCGCGAAGCAGTCCTCCTCCGGCGGCTCGACCGCCTCGGGCGGATCGTCCACCGCGGCGATCAAGATCGGGCTGCTGCTGCCGGAGACCAAGACCACCCGCTACGAGCAGTTCGACAAGCCGCTGATCGAGGCGCAGATCAAGTCCCTGGACCCGAACGCGCAGATCGACTACTACAACGCGAACCAGGACGCGACCACCCAGCAGACCCAGGTGGACACCGCCCTGACCAAGGGCGACAAGGTGCTGATCGTGGACGCGGTGGACGCCAAGGCGATCCAGTCCTCCGTGCAGAAGGCGCATGACGCGGGCGTCAAGGTGGTCGCCTACGACCGGCTGGCGCAGGGGCCGGTGGACGCCTATGTCTCGTTCGACAACGTCAAGGTCGGCGAGCTGCAGGGGTCGGCGCTGGTGGCCGCGGTCGGCAGCAAGGCCTCCACCGGCAAGATCATCATGATCAATGGCTCGCCGACCGACCCGAACGCCGCGCAGTTCAAGCAGGGCGCGCACAGCGCGATCGACGGCAAGCTCACCATCGGCAAGGAGTACGACACCCCGAACTGGGACCCCAACAACGCCAACCAGGAGGCCGCCGCGGGTATCACCGCGATCGGCGGGCCCAACGTGGTGGGCGTCTACTCCGCCAACGACGGCATGGCGGCCGGCATCGCCACCGCGCTGAGCGCGGCGAACCTGAAGGTGCCGCTGACTGGGCAGGACGCCCAGCTGGACGCGGTGCAGCGGATCCTGGTGGACACCCAGACGATGTCCATCTACAAGCCGTACAAGCCGGAGGCCGACACCGCCGGGACGATGGCGGTCGCGCTGGCCCAGGGCCAGCCGGTGCCCGCCTCCGCGACGCCGACCACCGCGACCAGCGGCAGCGGGCAGTCGGTGCCCTCGGAGCTGATCACCCCGATCGTGCTGACCAAGGACAACATCAAGACCACGGTGGTCGCCGACGGCCTCTACACGGTGGCCGAGATCTGCACGCCGCAGTACGCCTCGGCCTGCACCGCCGCCGGCCTTCAGTAGTCCGTTCCCCCTCAGTAGTCCGTTCCCCCGGTCGGACAAGGGAGTTGGTACCCGTGACAGTCCCATCCACGGCAGCCGGGCCGGTCCTGGCACTGCGCGGGATCTCCAAGCGGTTCGGTGCCGTCCAGGCGCTCACCGACATCGAGTTGGAGGTCCCGGCGGGCCAGGTGGTCGCCCTGGTGGGCGACAACGGCGCCGGCAAGTCCACGCTGGTCAAGTCGGTCGCCGGGGTGAACCAACCGGACGAGGGCGTCATCGAGTGGATGGGGCGGCCGGTGGCCATCCACCGGCCGCAGGACGCCCAGCAGCTCGGCATCGCCACCGTCTACCAGGACCTGGCGCTCTGCGACAACCTGGACGTGGTGGGCAACCTCTTCCTCGGCCGGGAGATCCGGCGCTTCGGCGTGCTCGACGAGGTCGAGATGGAGAAGCGCTCGCGGGAGCTGCTCAGCACGCTCTCGATCCGGATCCCCAGCGTGCGGATCCCGATGGCCTCGCTCTCCGGCGGGCAGCGGCAGACCGTCGCCATCGCCCGCTCGCTGATCGGCGAGCCCAAGGTCGTCATCCTCGACGAACCCACCGCGGCCCTCGGCGTGGAGCAGACCGCGCAGGTCCTCGACCTGGTGGAGCGGTTGCGCGACCGGGGCCTCGGGGTGATCCTGATCAGCCACAACATGGCCGACGTGATGGCCGTCGCGGACCAGGTCGCGGTGCTGCGCCTGGGCCGCAACAACGGCGTCTTCGACCGGCGCTCGACCAGCCAGGAAGAGATCATCTCCGCCATCACCGGCGCCACGGACAACGCCGTGACCCGCCGTCAGGCCCGTGGCACGGAGGGCAACGAGTGAGCAGCGACCACAACACCCCGGGGGACGACGGGTTCCACCGCGCCGACCTGCCCGAGGACCACATGTCCACCGGCGGCGTCAACGCCCCCGTCCCGGTGGCGCCGGGGGCGGCGCCGGTCGTCGACCCGCGGCTGATCGTCCGCGAGCACGGCGTGGCCGGCTACCTGGGCGAGTTCCGCCGCCGGATCGGCAGCGGCGAGCTGGGCTCGTTGCCCGTGGTGCTCGCGCTGATCGTCATCTGGGCCGTCTTCGGCAGCCTGAACAGCAGCTTCCTGTCGGCGCAGAACCTCTCCAACCTCTCGCAGCAGATCGTCGGCACCGGCATGATCGCGATCGGTGTCGTCTTCGTGCTGCTGCTGGGCGAGATCGACCTCTCGGTCGGCTCGGTCAGCGGCCTGTGCGCGGCGATCTACGCGGTGCTGGAGGTCACGCACGGCGTCAACCAGTGGGTCGCGCTGCTGGCGGCGCTGGTCGGCGGCGCGGTGGTCGGTCTGATCCAGGGCCTGTTCTTCGCCAAGGTCGGCGTGCCGGCCTTCGTGGTCACCCTGGCCGGAAACCTGGCCTGGAACGGCGTGATGCTGCAGATCCTGGGCGCCAACGGCACGGTCAACCTCTCCGGCCACGACATCGTCTCGCGGCTCTACAGCACCATCTACGGGCAGCAGATCGCGGCCTACGGGCTGGCCGCGGTCGGTGTGCTGCTCTTCCTCGGATCGATGCTCTTCGACGCCAACCGGCGCCGGCGCGCGGGCGTGCCGTTCCGGCCGCCGGCCGACATCGCGGTGCGCACCGTGCTGCTCGCGGCGGTCTCCTTCGTGGTGGCGTACACGCTCAACCAGTACAAGGGCCTGCCGCTGGCGCTGCTGGTCTTCCTGATCTTCATCGTGGTGCTGGACTTCGTGCTGCGCCGCACCACCTACGGGCGGCGGATCTTCGCGCTGGGCGGCAATATCGAGGGCGCCCGGCGAGCCGGTATCAACGTCTCCTGGACCCGGATCTCGGTCTTCATGATCTGCTCGACCATGGCGGCGGTCGGCGGTCTCTTCCTGGCTGCGCAGATCCAGTCGGCCAGTCAGACCTCCGGCGGCGGCAACCTGCTGATGAACAGCATCGCGGCGGCCGTCATCGGCGGCACCAGCCTCTTCGGCGGGCGCGGCAAGACCTGGTCGGCGCTGCTCGGTGCGCTGGTGATCGGCTCGATCCAGTCGGGCATGAACATCCAGGGGCTGAGCAACGCGATCCAGTTCATCGTCACCGGCGCGGTGCTGCTGGCGGCCGTGGTGATCGACTCGCTCTCCCGTCGCACCCAGCGGGCGGCCGGGCGCGCGTAGCCCTCGGTCAGTGACGACAGAGCCCCCGGCGCTCGGTGCGCCGGGGGCTCTGTCGTCACTCGGGCCGGTCCAGGTAGTGGAAGCCCGGGTGGGGGTGCATCAGGAAGTCGTGGTGCGAGATGTTCCAGGCGTACGCGCCGGCCAGGTGGAAGACCACCCGGTCGCCCGCGCGCAGGGCGGCCACCGGGGCGCGGTGCGCGAGGACGTCCTTGGGCGTGCAGAGCTGGCCGGCCAGGGTGGCCCGGCCGCTGCGCACCCGCGGGCGGGGCCAGGGGTGCGGCCAGGCGTCGACCGGCAGGACGGCGAAGGGCTGGTCGTGCCCGCGGGTGGCGGGGGTGCGCAGGTGGTGGGTGCCGCCGCGGACCACCGCGAACTCCTCGCCGTGGCTGTGCTTCACCTCCAGCACCTCCGTCGCGTACCAGCCGCAGTACGCGCTCAGGGCGCGGCCCGGTTCGATCCGCAGCCGCAGGCCGGGGTGGCGCTCCAGCAGTCCGGCCAGGCCCGCGCCGAACGCGGACCAGTCGAAGCGCGCGGACGGGTCCGCGTAGTCGACGGCCATCCCGCCGCCGACGTTGACCTCGGGTTTGGCAATCTGGTGACGATTCGTCAGTTCGGCGGCCCAGTCGATGATCCGGGCCGCCACGGCGAGCTGCTCGGGGGCGTCCAGGCCGCTCGCCAGGTGGGCGTGCACGCCGCGCAGCCGCAGTTGGCGAAAGCGCGGCTCGGCGAGCAGCCGGGCGCAGCGCTCGACCTGTTCGGGGTCCAGGCCGAACGGTGTGGGCCGACCGCCCATCGCCAGCGCGACGCCGTCCAGCGCGCCCGAGCCGATCGGCAGGTTGACCCGCAGCAGCACGTCGACCACCACGTCGGGGGTCGGTGCCAACAGGGCCGCCAGCCGGTGCAGTTCCTGCTCGCTCTCCAGGTGCCAGCGGTGCACGCCCAGGCGCAGCGCGACGGTCATCTCCTCGGCTGTCTTGCCCGGGCCGCCGAAGGCCAGCCGGGCGCCCGGGACGGCGGCCGCGACATGGGCCAACTCGCCTCCGGAGGAGACCTCGTAGCCGTCCACCGCGTTATGCAGGGCGCTCAGTAGCGGCGGCGCCGGGTTGGCCTTGGCGGCGTAGTACAGCTCGACCCGCTCGGGCAGCGCCGCCCGTACGGCGGCCGCGTGGCGGCTCAGTGCCGCGAGGTCGTAGAGGTAGGCGGGCAGGGCGTCGGGGGCCAGCGCCCGGGCGCGGGCCAGGACGGCGGGGGTGGGGTTCACCGGGCGCTCCGGGTGCTCCGGGCGATCTGGGTGCTCCGCGCGGGGGTGCGGGTGGGCAGGTGGGCGGGGGCGGCGATCCGGCTGTGCAGCCGTCCCGGCGCGGGGGTGCGGGGGGCCTGGGCGGGCACGTCGGTGGCGAACGGCGAGGGCAGTCGGACGTAGTCGGCCTCGCGGTCGGCCTTGCGTTCCCAGCGGGTCAGCAGGTTGGCCTTGGCCGGCAGTGGCACGCCCGCGAGCAGCGCGCTGAGCCGCGGCGGGCAGCCGTGCTCGTCGGCGTAGCCCTGCAGGGTCGAGCGGACCAGCTCCCAGAGCTCCGCTTCGAGCTGCGGGGCCTGGTCGGCGAGGGCGGCCAGCAGCTCGGAGACGTGGTTGACCAGCAGGCAGTAGACCACCCGGTCCCAGCCGCGCTGCGCGTCGTAGCCGATCGGGCCGGCCACCTCGGGCGGCAACTGGGCCAGCAGCGCGGCGTTGCGCTCCGGGACGAGCTTGGTGCCCTCCAGGTCGCGGAAGAGCACCTGGGCCGGCCGGCCGGCGGCGTCCACTCCGATCAGCACGTTCTGCAGGTGCGGCTCCAGCACCACGCCGTGGTCGAAGTAGGCGGCCAGCACCGGCGGCAGGAGCAGCCGCAGGTAGCCCGCCCACCAGCCGAGCAGCTCCTGCGGGCCGGCGCCCGCCAGCAGCCGGGAGATGTGCGCGGAGCTGGTCGGGTACTCGTCGGCGACGGCGGCTGCCAGCAGCGGGGTGAGCCCCGGGCGCAGCCGGGCCGTCAGGTCCTCGCGGACGATCAGGCCGAAGCCCTCGAAGAGCGTGGTGTCCGGGGTGCCGTCCGGGCCCGGCAGGGCCAGGGTGCGGAAGGCCGGCTCGCGCAGCATCGCGGCTGCCGGGAAGCGCTCGGCCAGATCGGCGAGCGCGGGCTCGAGGAGGCGGGTCAGCTCGACGGCGCCGGTGAGCTCGTAAGCGGCGTTCTTGCGCAGGCAGTTGGTGATCCGCACATTCAGGCTGAACTTGAGGAAGGCGCCCGCGCCGTGCAGGGTGCGGACGGAGGCGGTGGCGGCGAACCGCGGTCCGCCGGTGCCCAGGTCGAGCACGTCGCCGCGCTCGATCGCGGCCAGCAGGGCGGGGTTGTCGCGCAGCAGCTCGTACTGCCATGGGTGCGCGGGCAACAGGCGGTAGCCGGGCGGGAGTTCGCTGCTGCTCAGGAGGCCGTCCAGCAGGGCGGTGGCGGCCGGGTCGGTGCTCTGTTCGGCGAGCAGGTGCTCGCGCACCGCGAGGTAGCGCAGTGCGAAGACGGCCCGGGCCTCCGGCGCGTAAGCGGCCCAGGCCTCCGGGCCGGCCGAGCGGGACTTGGGCGCGGGGTGGAAGCGGTGGCCGAGCAGCAGCGCCTGCTCGGACTCCAGATAGCGCTCGGCGCCGGGTGCCGGACGGCCGGCCAGCGCGGTCGCGATGCCCTGGTGGCTGGAGGCCAGCTGGGCCAGGAACTCCTTGTTGCCCACCCCGGTGCGCAGCGTCAGCTCGCCCTGGGCGTGCTCGGCCAGCTCGCGCCAGTCCAACTCGCGCCAGCCGTCCGCGACTTCCTCGTAGACCGGGCCGCGGAAGCGGTGTGCGCCGAGCAGCGAGGTGCGGCGCAGCGCCACCCGCAGCAGCACCCCGCGCCGGGGCAGCCGGATCAGCAGCCGACCGGCCGTGACGGCCGTCTGGCGCTCGGGCCCGGAGACCTCGCGCAGCAGGCAGTTGAGCAGGGTGTGCGCCACCGCCTCGTCAGGGGTGGGCAGTTCGCGGGGCGCGGGCAGCGGGAGAGCGGACATCAGCGGCTCCAACGGGAGTGGGCGAGCAGACGGGGGACGGTGGTGGCCAGTGCGGTGACCAGCGCGGTGACCAGCGCGGCGGCGGTGCCGACCAGGACGGGTGCGGCCGCGCCGTAGCCGGCGTTGACCAGCATGGCGACCACGCCGGCGGCCACCGCGCCGCCCTTGGAGATGAGTTCGAGGGTGCCGAACATCCGGCCGGGCGGTCGGCCGCGGGCCGCGTCGGCGGCCAGCACCGACAGGCAGACCAGGCCGAGCGTGAGACCCGCGCCGAGCACCGCGCGGGCCAGCACGAACGCGGCCAGCGAGTGCGCCGGGCCGTGCCCGGCCAGGCCTGCCGCGACGAGCGCGAAGCCGAGCGCGAGACCGGTGTGCGGCCGGTGCGCGAAGGCGCTGTGCACGCGCGAGGCGAAGAGCAGGTAGCACAGGTGCGGCAAGGCGAAGAGCAGGCCGGAGACGGTCGGGTCGACCCCCGGCAGGCGCTGGTCGACCAGCGCGATCAGATAGGGGAAGGAGATGATGGTGGCGAAGACGAATGCGAACTCGTAGAGGTAGAGCGGGCGTAGGGAGATCGGGACGGGAGCGACTGCTGGTGTGGTGGGCGCCGCGTCGCTGCGCGGGGCGGCGTCGAGGGGGCGGCCCGGTTCGGGCAGCCGGGCCAGCAGGGCGGCTGCGGCGAGCGGGAGCACGGCCATCAGCAGGTACTGGCGGTGCGGGGATATCCAGGGGGAGAGCGCGCCGACCAGGATCGGCGCGGCCACCAGCGAGGCCCGGGCGCTGCCCTGCATCAGGGTGAGTGCCTTGGAGAGTCGCGGGCCTTCGAGCGCGGCGGCCAGGTAGCCGTTGGTTGCGGCGAAGGTGCCGCCGAGGAAGCCCTGCAGGACCAGCGCGAGCGCGAAGGACCACAGGCTGCCGGCCGCTCCGGCGAGCAGGAACGAGACGCTGAGCCCGAGTTGGGCGCGCAGCAGCAGGCGCTTGCGGCCGAAGCGGTCGGCCAGTCGGCCCCAGAGCGGTGCGCCCAGCGCGCTGAAGACCGTGGGCATGATGTAGAGCAGTCCGGCCCACGAGCCGTGCGGGTCGCCGAGCCCGGGCAGGATCGCCGTCAGGTAGGGCGGCAGGCCGAGCGCGGCGAAGGAGGCGACGAAGTAGCAGGCCGCGACGGCGTGCACCTGGCTGCGCTCCAGGCCCGCCGAGCGGGGTAGCGCCGGCGCCAGTGCGGTAGCGGTCCTCATGTGCCGCTCATGAGCAGGTAGTTGGGTCCGGTGGTGTAGTGCTTGTTGACGTCGGTCGCGCCCGAACGCTCCTTGCTGAGCAGTGTGCCGGCGGTGACCATCGCCTTGACCGGCAGCCGGTCGGCGGTCAGCAGTGCGGCGCGCAGTGGGTCGCCGGCCGGGCCGAGCCGGTCCAGTGCCTCGGTCAGCCGGGCGCGCAGCAGGCCCAGGGTGTGCTCAAGCGGTGACCGGCCGGGCTCGGCCAGCGCGAAGGCGAGCGAGGCGGTGCACAGGTGGCCGGTGATGGTGGCGAACAGGTCGGTGAGCGCCCGGTCTTCCGTGCCGAAGATCCGCGCGTCGTCGAACTCCTGCACTGCCAGGGACTGTTGGCCCAGCCTGGCGAGCGCGCGCGGAGTGTGGACGCGTAGGCCGTCGTTGTCCTTGTAGAGCAGTCGCATGCGGGTGCGGCCCTCGTGCCGGTCGAGCACCAGGGAGGTGTTCTGCTGGTGCGACTCCAGCGCGATCCCGTAGCCGAAGAGGGTGGTCTGCCAGTCGAGCAGCAGGGTGAGCAGGTCGTCGTAGAGGGCGATCGGATCGCCCGCGTGGAACCGGTCGGCGAGGTGGTCGAGGACCAGCCGGCCGGACGGTGCGGGGGCGGCCAGCGCGGCCAGCGGAAGCGTCACCGAGTCTGCCAGGCAGGCCGGTTGGCGCCGGGCCAGGACCGCCAGGAGTTCGTGGTCGGCGTGCGCGTAGCACTGCTCGTCGGCCAGCAGGATGCTGGGCCGGAAGCGGGGTTCGCGCTCGATCACCGCGGCCAGCAGCCGCTGTCCGGCCGCGCCGTCGCGCAGCGTGCCGGGCTTGATGGTGCGGCGGTTGCGCAGGCCCAATGTGGCGGTGGCCAGGGGGAGTTTGAGGTGGACGGCGGGGTCCGCGGCCACTGCGACGGTGCGGGTGGAGAGCGTCGGGACGACCTCCAGGTACGGGCGCTCGGCGAGCACCGCCCTGCCTGTCAGGCCCGCCTGCGCCAGGGCCTGGGTGAGCGGCGTGCCGACCGACAAGGGGTGGACGGGGATGGTGAGGTGGTCGCCGCCGAGCCGGCTCAGGCCCAGGGTGGCGGGGGTCGGCCACCAGTCGGGTAGCGGCGCGTCGCCGTGAACGGTCAGCGCACCCTGCGGTACGGCGAGCCAGCGTAGTTCGAAGGACGGGTGGAACTCGGGTGTGTAGCCTACCACTTGGTCGTCGGTCAGGCCGGATCGGCCGCGCGCGGTCGGGTAGACCGGGTGATCGAGGAAGGCGGCCAGGGTGTCGAAGGCGAGGCTGTCGCCCAGACCCGTCCAGTCGGCGGGGTCCGAGCCGTAGCGCTTGGCCAACTGCTCGTGCACGTCGGGCTGGTGCCCCTCGTGCAGCAGCATGGTGGCCAGGGTCTGCCGGCACTCCTCGGCGAAGGCGAGGTGGCCGGGCCGGTCGGCCGGGTCGGCCGCTGTTGCCAGCGCGGCCAGCATGGCGTCCAGGTCGGTCAGTTGGACTCCGTCCACCTCCAGCAGCGGGCGCCGCACGGCGTACTCGCACTGGAAGCCGTCGGGGGCCACCGCCAGCGCGAAGACGGCTGTCGGCCGGGCGTCCAGGCGCAGCCAGCGGCCGTCCGCCCGATCCACGGGGGTGCTGCGGGTGCGCAGGCCGAGTACGTCCTCGCGGAGCAGGGCGCCGAGCACCCGCAGTGCCAACGCGTCGTGGGGGGTCACGGGGTGATCTCCCAGCTGTGGGCAGCGATGAAGTCGGCTACCGCGAAGTCGACTTGGGCTTGGTCCGGGCCGATCGCCCAGACCACGCCCAGGTAGTCCCGGTTGGTGCGGTAGCGCTCGTGCCGTTCGCCGACCGGGCGCAGCGGGCGGTAGGCCAGCCGTCTGCCGGCGGTCTCGGCGTCGAACGGGCCCGGCGCGGCCGTCAGGGTGCCGGCGCGGTCGGCGCAGACCGCCTCGTTGCGGGCCCGGCGGTCGGTGCGCGGTGTGAAGTCGGGCAGCGGCCGGCCGAGATGGGCGGCGAGCACGTGCTCGAAGAACGGGATCTGCAGGATCTCGGCCAGCATCAGATCGCACTGGTCGCCGATGGCACGGTAGTTGACCTCGATCAGGCGCACCCGGCCGTCCGCCTGAAGGACGAACTCGGTGTGGCAGGCGCCCAGGCCCACACCGAGCGCGTCCAGTTGGTCGAGCACCTGATCCAGCACGGCCGGCGGGTAGGCGGGGACGAACTCCAGTACCTCCTCGATGAAGTGCGGCGGCGGTGAGAGCCGGGTGCGGAAGCCACCGAGCGCCTGGCGGCGCCGCCCGTCGCCGAGCGTCTCCAGGGTGTGCAGGTCGCCGGTCAGGAACTCCTCGACGACCAGCGTTGCGCCGGGCCTGCGGCGGCTGATCTCCTGGTGGCGCAGGGCCAGTTCGGCCGCGTCGGCGACCAGGGCGACGTCCTCGCTGGCCACCCCCTCGCGCGGCTTGAGGACGCAGGGGAAGGGCGGGTCGGCCAGCGTGGCCGGGTGCCGGCCGGGTGCCAACTCGGTGGACCAGACGGTGTCCTGGCCCGTTGCGGCCAGGTGGCGGCGCAGTTCGGCCTTGTTCTTGGCCCGCAGGGTCGCCCGCCAGTCCTTGGCCGGCAGCCCGAAGTACCCGGCGGCCAGCGCGGTCTGGGTCTGCAGGTGGTCGCTGTTGCTGAAGAGCGCGTCCGGCGGGTGGTGGCCGGAGACCAGCCCGACCACCTCTCGGAAGTCCCGTACCTCGCAGGCCAGTACCTCGGGTGGGGAGGGCAGTTCGGCGTAGGCGCTGCGGTGCGCGGCGACCTGGTCGGTCAGGACGGTGACATCGAGGCCGAGCCGGGCCGCGGCCGGCAGGAAGCCCTGGGTGACCGAGTCGGTCGGGTTGAGGGCGAGCAGGTAGAGCCGCATGGTGGTCCTCCTCCAGCGGTGGGCGTGGGCATGGGCATGGGTTACTGCGGGGCCGGGACCCCGGCGGCCTTGGCGATGTCACCGAGCATCTGGTCGGCGGCCTGCACGCCGATGCCCGACATCCAGGTCTCGTCCGGGACGTTGAAGACGTGGTTGTTCCGCACCGCGTTCAGGCTCTTCCAGACCGGGGTGGACTGGACCTGGCTCTGCTGGGTCTTGCTGGGGTCGTCCGCGACGGTGACGAAGACCAGGTCGGCGTCGGCCTTGTCGATCTGCTCGGCGCTGACGTCCAGCATCGAGCCGTCCACGTCCTGCGAGGCCGGGCGGCCCAGGCCCACGTCCTGAAGTACGGTGCCGCTGAAGGAGGCCTTCTGGTAGAGCCGGGTCGGGCCGGCCACGAAGCGCACCACCGAGGCGGTCGGCATCCTGCCGCCGTCCTTGGCCTTGATCTCGGCGCCGAGCCTGGCGGCCCGGGCCTGGTAGTCGGCCAGCGCCTTGGTGGCCTCGGCCTCCTTGCCGAGCGCCTGCGCGTAGAGGGCCAGGTTGGCCTTCCACGGGTAGCCGGTGGTCTCGGCGAGGACGGTCGGCGCTATCGCGTTGAGCTGGGCGTAGACCTTCTCGTGGCGGACCTTGGAGGAGAGGATCAGGTCGGGCTTGAGGGAGGCGATCAGCTCCAGGTTGGGCTCGGCCATCGGGCCGACGTCCTTGGTGCCGCCGAGCGCGCCCTTGAGGTAGCTCGGGAAGCCGCCCTCGGTCTTCATATGCGGGGAGACCGCGCCGACCGGGGTGATCCCGAGCAGGGTGACATCGTCCAACTCGCCGCTGTCCAGCACCACGACGCGCTGCGGGCGGGTCTTGATCTCGGCGGTGCCCATCGCGTGCTTGACGCTGCGCGGGAAGCCGGCGCCGGCGTCGGCGACGGCCTGGTGGGAGCTCGCGGCGGTGCCGGCTGCGGTGCCGGTTGAGCCGCCGCAGCCGGTGAGCAGGGCGGCGCTGACGGCCGCGGTGAGCAGAGCGGCGGGCAGGCGGAGGGTGGTGGTGCGCTGGTTCACGGGGGGTCTCTCTGCGTGGTGGTGGGTGGTGGCGGGTACGGAATCAGGGCAGGGCGAGGCAGCGGCGGGGCCTTGGGGCGGCCGGGCCGGTGTGCCGGGGTTGGTGGGTCAGACGGTGGCGGGGCGCCTGGCGCGGGCGCGCGGGACGACCAGCGGGGTGCCGGTCTCCGGGTCGGGGACGACCTGGCAGCGGACCTGGAAGACGGCCTCCACCAGCTCGGCGTCCAGCACCTCGGCGGGCGGTCCGGCGGCGGCCAGTCGGCCCTCGTGCAGCACGACCAGGTGGTCGGCGTAGCGGGCCGCCTGGCCGAGGTCGTGCAGCACCATGACCGTCGTGCGGCCAGCCTCGGCGTTCAAGTCCGCTACGAGGTCCAGGACTTCGAGCTGATGGCGGAGGTCGAGGAAGGTGGTCGGCTCGTCCAGCAGCAGCAGTTCGGTGTCCTGGGCCAGTGCCAGGGCGATCCAGGCGCGCTGGCGCTGGCCGCCGGAGAGCCGGTCCACCTGCTGGTCGCGCAGCTCGGCCGTCCCGGTGCGGGTCAGCGCCTCCTCCACGGCGGTCTGATCGGTGGCCGACCACGGGCTGAGCATGCGCTGGTGCGGGTAGCGGCCCAGGCGCACCAGCGACTCCACGGTGATCGCCTCGGGGGTGACCGGCTGCTGCGGGAGCAGTCCCAGCCGCTTGGCCAGCGCCCGCGCGGGCATCCGGTGCACGTCCGCGCCGTCCAGGGTGACCGTCCCGGCGGCCGGGGTGAGCAGCCGGGCCAGGCCGCGCAGCAGCGTGGACTTGCCGCAGGCGTTCGGACCGACGATCGCGGTGACCGCGCCACCGGGCAGCGTGAGGTCGAGGCCGTCGACCACTGTGCGGCGGCCATAGCGCAAGGCCAGTCCCTGGGCGGCGAGTTGGTTGGTGGTCAACGGGAGCTCCAGTCGGCTTGGCGGATCATCAGGACCAGCAGCCACGGCGCGCCGAGCGTGGCGGTCATCGCGCCGACCGGCAGGCCGTGCACTGGCAGCAGGTGCAGCACGATCAGGTCGGCGCCCAGCAGCAGGACGGCTCCGCTGAGCGCGGTCAGGGCCAGCGTGCCGTGGGTCGGCGGTCCGGCCAGCAGCCGCACCAGGTGCGGGACGGCCAGTGCGACGAACCCGACCGGTCCGCTGAGCGCGGCTGCCAGCGAGGCCAACACGACGCTCAGCAGCAGGAGTTGCAGCCGGGCGCGAGAGGGGCGCAGGCCCAGCGCGGCGGCCGGGTCGTCGCCCAGGTCGAGCACCGAGAGCCGGCGGGTCAGCAGGAACGCGGCGACCAGCGCCGGCCCCACGGCGGCAGCGCCGGCCCGGATCTCGGGCCAGGTGCTGCCGTACAGCGAGCCGGTGGTCCACTGCAGGGCGGAGGAGGCGAGCTCGGCGGGGAATCGGACGATCATCAGATTGACCGCCGCCGCCAGTCCGGCCTGCACCGCCAGCCCGACCAGCACCAGTCGGCCGACCGCGACCCGTGAGCGCCAGGAGAACGCCCCGAGCGCCAGTGCGGCGAGCAGTCCGCCGCCCAACGCGGCCAGTGGGGTGAGGAGTTGGGAGGCTCCGGTGGCGAGCAGCAGTACCGCGCCGAACGAGGCGCCGCCGGTCACCCCGATCACGTCGGGCGAGGCGAGCGGGTTGCGCAGCAGCCGTTGCAGCAGCGACCCGGAGACGGCCAGCGCGGCTCCGGCGAGCAGCGCCGCCAGCACGCGCGGCGCCCGGAACTGCTGGACGACCAGCACATCGCCCGCGTCGCCGAGGCCGACCAGGGCGCGTAGCGCCGTGCCGGGGGCCATCGGCACCTGCCCGCAGGCCAGGCCGATCGCGGTCAGCGCCAGCAGGGCGGCGAGTGCCAGCGCGCAGAGCAGCAGGGTGCGGCGGCGCGCGCGGGCCCTGCTGCCGGTGACCCGAGGGAGGGTCAGGGTGGTCATCGGGCCGCCTTTCGGGCCAGCACCGCGAGCAGGGGGGCGCCGAGGAAGGCCGTGACGATGCCGACCTCCAGCTCGGAGGGCCGGACCACCACGCGGCCCAGCACATCGGCGGCCAGCAGCAGAATCGGACCGCCGATCAGGGCGCCGGGCAGCAGCCAGCGGTGGTCGTTGCCGAGCAGCAGGCGCACCAGGTGCGGTGCGGCCAGCCCGACGAAGGCCACCGGCCCGGCCACCGCGACGGCGCCCGCCGCCAGCAGGATGACGGCCAGTCCGCCGGCGACCCGGATCCGGGTGACCGGGACGCCGAGCGCGGCGGCGGTCTCGTCGCCGAGTGCCAGCGCGTTGAGCGAGGGCGCCAGGGCGAACGCGAGGACCAGGCCCAGCACGATCAACGGCAGGATCGGGGCGAGGACTTCGAACCCGCGACCGTTCAGCGAGCCGGCCAGCCAGAAGCGCGCCTCGTCCAACGTACGGCGGCTGGCGAGCATCAGCGCCGACGTCCAGGAGGTCAGCACGGCGGCCAGTACGGTGCCGCCGAGCGCGAGCCGGGTCGGGTCCAGCTCGCCGCCGCGGCGGGCCATCGCCTGGGCGGCGAGGGCGGCCCCGGCGGCTCCGGCGATCGCGAACCACACGTACTCGACGGGTCGGGTGAGGTGCAGGGCGTAGATCGCGGTGACCACGGCGAAGCCGGCGCCCGCGTTGATGCCGAGCGTGGTCGGCGAGGCGAGCGGGTTGCGGGTGACGCCCTGGGCGACCGTCCCGGCCACTGCGAGCGCGGCGCCGACCGCCAGTCCGATCACCGTGCGCGGCAACCGGAGTCCGGTGACCACCTCGGCGTCGCGTCCGTGGGCGCTGCCGGTGAGGGCGTCCAGCACGGTGGAGAGCGGGAGTGGGCGGGATCCGAGAGCCAGGCTCAGGAGCAGGCAGAGCGTCAGCAGGCAGAGCCCGGCAGCCAGCAGCAGGGAACGCCGGACTGTCGGAGATCGCCTCGTCGGGGCGGTGGAGGCCGGTGGATCGATTCTCAGCACGAGCCAGAGCTTAGGTTAGGCATACCTAAGTAAGTCAAGTTTCGCCCAAGAGATCAATCGCACTCCAGTGATGATCGAGTGGCGCCTGACTGGCTATAAGGTGAGGCTCACCTTAGTAATCCTTGGCTGCTGTTGGCTGTGCTGCGGGAGGGACCACATGCTCGACGCTCAGGCGATCCCGGCTCGTTCCGGGGAGCCGCTCGTGGGCGGCTACCGACGTCTGGCCGATGTCTGCGAGGCGCTGCGGTTCTCGGTGCTGGAGGCCGGGCAGCCGGCGCCGTCGGCCGATCAGGGCTGGTGCTCCGTCGCCGAACTGGCGCAGTGCCGGGACCGGCTGGTCGAGGCGGAGGCGCGGCGGATCAGTGCCCGGTACGGCTGCGCGGTGCCGGGGCATGTGGCCGCGTCGCGGCTGCTGCACCACTACCTCTGGTCGGCCTGCCTGCTGATCAGCGGCCCCTGGTACCTCGATCGCCGGGTGCCGAGGCTGCGTCCGGCGGACATCTGGATCGAAGCGGCGACCGGCGACCTCGCCGTCCGGCCGGGCCGGCTCACCCGGATGGCGGGAGACCGGGTGGGTGAGTTGCGATGGTCCGGCGATGGCGAGGTGTCCTCCGAGGAGGAGTTGCGCGCGGAGTTGCGAGCGGCGGTGGTGGCCCATGCGGCGCCGGTGCTGGAGGCGTTCCGCCCGGCCGTCAAGCGCGGGGACCGGGCGCTCTGGGGCATGGTGACCGACGATCTGGTCTCCGGGATCTGGTACCTGGGCCGGATGCTCGGGGAGGAGGAACGGGCGGTGGCGGCCGCCTGCGCCGTACTGCCCGGCGCCACCCCGCCGCTCCCCGGCGCCGCCGCCTTCCGCCGCCTCCCGGCCGACGCCCCCGCTGCCGACCCTGGCCCGCTGACCCGCACCCGGCTCGGCTGCTGCCTCTACTACACGATCCGGCCGGCCGACACCTGCCTGACCTGCCCACGCCTCACCGACACCGAACGCCTGCGCCGCCTGGCGGTGTGAGGGGGAATCAGCGGGGCATCAGCGGGGGCTCGGGGGAGGGTTCACCACGCCGAGACCGTCCCACTCCGTGTCGAGGATGCCGAACACCTCGGAGTCCCGCCAGCCGTCCCGGAGCAGCGCGGTGTGTCGGTGCCGCCCCTCGTACGTCATGCCGAGCCTGCCCAGCAGTCGGGACGACGCGAGGTTGCGCGGGTCGCAGGTTGCGTGGATGCGGTGGAGTCCCAGGTCCTCGAACCCGCGCGAGAGGAGCTGGTGCCCGATCGCTGTGCCCACGCCGCGACCCCAGACCCGCGGGTGCACGATGTAGGTGATCTCGCCCTGGCGGTGGCTGTGACTGCGGATGTGCAGCTCACCCATGCCGACGACGTCGTCCTCGATGCAGGCGGCGTAGGCGAACCTGCGCTGAGGAGCGTCTGACCAGGCGTCAACAGCGGCTTGGACGAACGCGTGCGTCTGCTCCTGGCTGTTCGGCCCCCACGGCTGGTAGCGGCAGGCCTGCTCCAGGCCGGCCCAGGAGTGCACCGCCTGGCGGTCGTCCAGCGCGAGCTTGCGCAAGGTCACTGCGGATCGACTCACCGGGAGATCGTGCCAGATTTCGGCGGGCCCTGCCACCGGCCCGCGCTCGTTGGCGTACGAGGATCCGGTGTCCTGCACGGGCACATGGGCGAGGTCAGAGCCAGCCGAGCTGGGCGGCTTTGATGCCGGCTTCGAAGCGGCTGGTGGCGCCGAGGCGTTCCATGACGGAGGCCATGTGGCGGCTGACGGTGCGGGCGGAGATGCCCAGGCGTTGTCCGGCGGCTTCGTCGGTGAGGCCGGTGCCGAGGAGGCGCAGGAGTGCGCGTTCGGTGTCGGTCAGGCCGGTGTTGGGGTCTTCGGCGCGGGTGGCGCCGAGGGGGACGGCGGTGGCCCAGGCCTGTTCGAAGAGGCCGGCCAAGGCGCCCACGATGCCTGGTTCGGTGACGTGGAGCGCGCCTTTGCGGGTGTCGGCGGGGTCGATGGGGACCAGGGCCTGGGCGCGGTCGACAATGACCAGTCGTTGGGGCAGGACGGGTGCGGTGCGCACTTCGCTGCCCAGGCTCAGCAGCCATTGGGCGTAGGCGGTGGTGTGGGGGTCGTTGCGGGTGGCGTCCTGGTAGAGGGATTTGACGGTGACGCCGCGGGCGATCGCGGCGGCGTTGCCTTCGCGGCCGGCGGCCAGGTCCTCGGGGCGCTGGGCGGCGCCGGGGTGGACGCCGACGCACTCGGTGGCCGCGTTGCGCATGAGGATGTCCAGCCGGTTCTGGATGGCGTCCATGCCGAGCAGGCGTTCGCCGTAGCCGGAGCGGGAGTCGGCGCGTTCGGCGACCAGGCGGGTGACGGCGGCGCGGGAGAAGGCGAGCTGGGCTTGGCGCGCTGCCAGGTCGGCCTCCTGACGCGCCAGTACGTCGGCCAGGCCGACTTCCGGGGAGACGGCGCGGAGCTGGCCGGGATGCTCGCTGGAGGTGCGTACGAGCATGAGGTGGGTGAGTTCGTCCAGGCAGTCATGGACCTGACCGGGGGTCAGGCCGGTGAGGTCCGCGAGCTGGCCGACGCCGTGGCCGGGGTGGTCGAGCATGGCCCGGTAGACGGCCGCTGCGGTGGTGGTCAGGCCCAGTGCTTCCAGCATCGTGTCGGGTCCTCGTGACGGCGGCACGCCCCCCGTGGTCGCGCCTGACGGGGTCATGGTCGCAGCCGCCCGGCGTTGCATCAAGATTCGCACCGCTGCTTTGCAGGCGGCCGCAGGTCAGGCGCACCGGCAGCAGTCCGACGTGGCCATGACAATATGTCGGGATCTCGCCAGGCGAGTTGGTGACGCCGTGAACTCCTTCCGGAGGCGTTGTTCTGCGGCGAAGCTGTTCATCGCCAGCAGGGAACGGAAACGGGCCCAACGGCGACCGGAGCAAGCGCCACCGCGGGGTGCGAAATCCGGGACAAGACACCCGTCGCTTCCACCCGAAAGGGAATCATCGCCATGATCCGCACCCGCATCGCCCAGGCCGCCGCGGTCGCCGCCCTCGCCATCGGCACCGTCGCCCTGATGTCCTCCGCCGCCGTCGCCCAGCCCGCCAACGCCGCCGCCGCGATCACCGCCCAGGCCGCCGCCGCGACCACGCCCACCGCGACGGTCACTCCGGGCAACGGCACCTGGGGCTGACCTCGGATGGACATCGTCTACGCCTCCTTGATGCGCCGCCAGGCGGCTGATGACAGGCCTCATGGGGCCGAGGTCGGCGAGGTGGTGGACGTCCTGTGGGCACACGCGGCCCCTGAGGACCGCCTCGAACACGCCGGCGGCGGCATCGAACCCAACCGGGTCGACCTCCTCCTCTTCTTCCTCCCCTGCGACGGTGCTGACAAGGACGGCAGCGCCGAACGGCGCGCCGCCGCACTCCTGCACCGCAGCCACCAAGGTTCACCGCTCATGCAACGCCGCTACCTTCCGCCGGTGGAGCCAGTCGCCACCCGGCTCTGACGGCCGCCCCGTGACCGCTGTCCTGCAGGACAGCGTCCCCCGCACCTCCCGAGCCGAGCCGAGCCGCCACCGCGGCCGCTGTCGAGGGCTGCTCCTGCAGGGCAGCCGCAACTCCAGCCGCCCCGACCCGGTCCCTCTGCTTCACGTTTCCGCACTCACCGCCAGGCACCGGCCATCCCTGTGCCGTCACGCGACCGCCGTACCTGCAGGACGGCCGTCGCCAACGCCTCCACCATCAACCGAAGGACTCCACTGCCATGAGCATCAAGATCTCTCCTCGTGCCGGCTCCCGCACCGCGACCCTCGCCGCCATCGCGGTGGCCGCCGGCCTGATCGTCGCCGGGCCCGCCTCAGCCGACACCGGCAGCTACTACAGCAGCGGGAGCATGACCCCGACCTCCACCGGAACGCTGGGCACCGGGGTCGGCGCGAAGCTGACCGGCGCTCAGATGGTCACCCGCGCCCTGGACTGGGTCTCCCACAAGGTGACCTACAACCAGGGACAGTCCTTCTCCGACGCCGAGGTCGGCGGCCCCTACCGCACCGACTGCGGTGGCCTGGTCGACATGGCCTGGCAGCTGACCAGCAGCCCGGCGGTCACCAACCCCTCCCCGGGCATCGACGCCTCCACCTACAGCACCAAGCTGACCAGCTGGTCCCAGCTGCAGCCCGGCGACGCACTCGCTGTCGCCGGACAGCACATCAACCTCTTCGCCGGTTGGATCAACCAGTCCGCCGGCACCTTCAACTACATCGCCGAGGACAACTCCAGCGTCCTCACCGGCGAATACGCCGCCAGTACCAGCGACAGCTCCATCGACGGCTACGCCAAGAGCTCCTACGAACTCCTGCGCTCCAAGAACCTCGCCCCTGCCATCCCCGCCGGATTCAACGTCACCGCCAACGCCCAGCAGAGCGGCAGCACGGTCAACCTGACCTCCACCGTCACCGCCAACGGCTTCATCAACTACCTCAACTACACCATCACCGGGCCGAACGGATACAACCAGACCTTCCGCGCCGGCGGCGGACCCACCAGCCCCAATACCACCGGGTACGCCTACTCCTGGAGCACCGCCGCCCTGGCCGCCGGCAGCTACTCCGTCCAGCCCGTCGCCAACGAGATCGACAACGCCAACCACACCTACGCCGCGATCGGTGTCACCGTCGGCAATTCGACAGGGATGGCCCGCCTGGCCGCGGGTGATTTCCTCGGTGATGGCCATATCGACATCGCTGGCATCGATGCCAACAACAACCTGAAGCTCTACACCAACGACGGTACGGGCCACTTGGCTGACAGCGGTATCTACATGCTGGGCAACACTGGTCAGTGGTCCGGTTTCAAGCAGATCACTGCGGGTGATTTCCTGGGTGACGGTCACATTGACATCGCTGGCATCGATGCCAACAACAACCTGAAGCTCTACACCAACGACGGTACGGGCCACTTGGCTGACAGCGGTATCTACATGCTGGGCAACACTGGTCAGTGGTCCGGTTTCAAGCAGATCACTGCGGGTGATTTCCTGGGTGACGGTCACATTGACATCGCTGGCATCGATGCCAACAACAACCTGAAGCTCTACACCAACGACGGTACGGGCCACTTGGCTGACAGCGGTATCTACATGCTGGGCAACACTGGTCAGTGGTCCGGTTTCAAGCAGATCACTGCGGGTGATTTCCTCGGTGACGGTCACATTGACATCGCTGGCATCGATGCCAACAACAACCTGAAGCTCTACACCAACGACGGTACCGGCCACCTCGCCGACAGCGGTATCTACATGCTCGGTAACACCGGTCTGTGGTCCGGCTTCCGCAGCGTGGTCGCCGGTGATTTCCTCGGTGACGGCCACATTGACATCGCTGGCATCGATGCCAATAACAACCTCAAGCTCTACACCAACGACGGCACCGGCCACCTCGCTGACAGTGGTATTTACATGCTTGGCAACACGGGTCAGTGGTCCGGCTTCGGCTCCTGACCGCCACCGCTCTCTCCCGTGGCCTGCGGATCCCGATCGGGGATCCGCAGGCCACGGCGTTTGGGTGTCGTGGTCGCGGGCCCCTGCGATTGTCACGGCACAGGCATCTCCTGCTCGATCTGGTGGATGAGGCGTTTGAGGTGGGTGACTTCGTCCTGGAGGGCCTCGCTGCCGGCGGGCGTGAGGGAGAGCCAGGTGCGGGGGCGTTTGCCCTCGTAGCCCTTCTCGATGTGGATCAGTCCGGCCTTCTCCAGGACGGCCAGGTGCTGGCTGAGGTTTCCGGCGGTGAGACCGAGTGCCGTGCGCAGGAAGCCGAACTCGACACGGCGTGCCTGGTGGGCGACCGTGAGGATGCCGAGGCGGATGCGCTGGTGGACCACGTCGTCGAGGCTGTTGACGGGGTGCTGATCGGGTTCGGTGGTGGGCTCGGTGGTCATGACGCGTCGCGCTGACGGGGCAGCTGGGTCAGGGCGAAGCCGAGGGCGCCGAGCAGGAGGAACACGCCGGGGACGGCCAGGCGGGGCAGGGTCGACCAGGGTGAGGTGGGGGCGATTCCCGCCCAGCCGGTGGAGATCGGCGCCAGTTCGATTGCCAGGTAGGCCAGGGCGACGAGCAGCAGGGCGCGGCTGCGTTTCACCCAGGACAGCACCAGCAGCGGCAGTCCGACGGATGCGGCCGCTCCGGTGAACCGTTCGAGGAACTGGGTCGGCCCGGCGGCGGGGTCGAGGTGCAGGCCCCAGAAGTCGAGCGGGGCGCCGGGCGGCGGCGTCCCGTGCCGGCCGGCCCAGAACTCGGTGGCGGCCATCAGGGCGACGAGGGCGATCCCGGCGAGGACGTAGGGCCGGATCGGGGTTCCGACGCCGCGGTTGTTGGAGCGGCGGATGTAGAAGAACGCGGTCGCGGCGTAGGCGAGGGTGACCCCGAGCGTCCAGTAGAGGGGTGACCCTTGCTTGGTGAGGGTGCAGCTCGTGGGGAGGGCGCCTGCCGAGCCGGGAATGGGGGGCAGGCGGTGATGGTCTGGATGCTGAAGGTGAGGCGGTTGACGAGGATCCCGCACCAATTGGGACAAGGGACTTGACTGAAGACGCTGCGGGAGCGTGAAGCCTGAGGCGTCAAGCGGGGGCGACGCCGGGGGTGAGGAGTTGGCGGGACGGGTGGGGGAGGGGGCGGCGTTCGGCGGGGGCGAGGGCGTCGCGGCGGGCGAGCCAGCCGAGCAGGCGATCGAGGGCGAGCTGGTCGCGGACGGCGGGGTGCTGCTCGGCGGACTCCGGTGCGCTGGGGCCCAGTTCGCGCAGCAGCACCCGGGTGGGGTGCTCGGGGGTGGAGCCCGGGGTGACGGCCAGGACGGAGAAGCGGGTGCCCGGTGCGAAGACCACCTCGGGCTCCGCGCCGAGCGCTGCGAAGACCGCGGTGCGGCGGCCGGTCACGGACCACGCGGCGAACTCGATGGGTGTGCCCAACTCGACGTCGAGGGCGGGGAATCCGGAGAGTGGCGCGGGCTCGGTGAGGGTGGCCCCCGGGGTGTAGTGGCGCAGCTCGTCAGGGCCGGCGTGGGCGCCGAGCAGGACGGCGCCGTGGTGACTGGGGAAGCGGCGCAGTCCGGAGGACAGGCAGGCCAGCACCGGGGTGAGCGGTCCGGGGGCGGAGTTCCTTGCGGCGAGGGCGAGTTCGGCGCGTGAGCCCGGGGCGTCGGCGTCGAGGTGGTGCAGCAGGACGGCGACCAGGTCGGGTTTGAGGTCGTCGTGCAAGGAGGAGCGCAGGGAGGGGAGCCGGGTCGCGGCCTGGTCGGCGCGGCTTGCGAGGCGCTGGAAGCGTTCGCCGAGGAGGGACTTGACGGCGGTGCGCTCGGCGGGGGTGCTGGTGCGCGGCGCTGTGGCGGTGGGGGAGGCGGGGATGGGGAGGGTGGGGGGAGCGGGGGGAGTGGGGAGGGAAGGAGTGGGCAGGGCGGGGGGTGAGGGTTCGGGTTCGGGCGCAGGTGTGGGTTCGGGGGCCGGCGGAGGGGTGGGGATGGTTGCGGGGGCAGCGGGGAGCGGCTCGGGGTCCGTCCAGTCGAGCTTGTGCAGCCGGGCGCTGAAGCGGGCGATGGCCTCGGACGCCGGGTCGGCGATGCTGCCGACGACCAGCAGCCCGAGCCGGGCGTCGCCGAACTTGGGTATCCCGCCCAGGAGTTCACCCAGCTCCTCCCACACCTCGGAGCCGACCGGCAGGTCCCGCGTGCCGACGATCAGCAGCGGTCGGCCGGGGTCGGCGGCGAGCAGCCGGGGCGCCGAGTCCTGCGGGTCGTCCGGGCGCAGCCAGAGCCCGGCCGGTACGGCCTCCAGTTGCCAGCCCGGCATGGCGGTGAAGCGGGCCGGTCCGCACGGGATCCAGCGCTCGGGCCGGTTGCGCCACGCGGTGGGGACCACCTGTTGGCGGTCGACGCAGGCGGTCAGCTCGACGAGGAAGGGCTCCCAGCCGAGGCTGCCGTCGGCGTGGAGCAGCCGGGACGACCGGCCGTCCACGGTCCGCATCGGCAGGCCGACCGCGACCCGGACGTCCCGGCGCAGCTGGTCGGCGAGTTCGGCGGCCAGCGCGATCAGCTCCACCGGGCCGGCCCAGGGGGCGCTGAGCAGCGGAGCGCCGCCGTGCGCGGACAAGTGGCGTGCGGCGGTGGCGAGTTGGTGGGCTGGTAGCAGTGGGTCGGTCGGATGGCCGACGACCAGGGCGTAGCTGCCCGGTGCGGCGGACACGGCCTCAAGTGCGGTGGAGTGGAAGCCCGGTGCGGGATCCGAGGCCCGCAGCCAGTATCCGGAGGGCAGTCGGGAGACCAAGGGGCCGTCTGGGCCGAGGAGTTCGGTCCAGTCCGGCTCGGCGTCCGGCCGCCTGGGCGGCTCGTTGGAGGGGAGAGAGGCCGGGGGAGTGGCCGGCGTCGGCAGCGCAGAGGGATGTGCCGAGGGATGCGCCGACGGGTGCGGCAACGGCCAGCGTGCGCCCAGCTGTTCGGCCGGCCTGCCGGGCGGGCAGCGCCACCAGGAGCCGGTCGCCAGCAGCGTGCCGTCCGGCTGGATCGAGACCGGGCCGTCCGGCGCGACGACCGGCAGCCCGGCCAGCTCCGCGACGCGCTCGGCCCCCCGGGGGCCGCCGTCCGCACCGGGGGCGGCCAGCCCGGACGCGGCCAGCACCAGCAGGCCGGCGCCCCTGGTGGCCGCGACCCGGGCGAGCTCCGGCAGCTGCTCGCGCAGCACCGGCGCCGCGTCGGCCGCCGCGGCCACCAGGACGAGGGCATCCGGGTCGGCCCGCAGCCGGCCGAGCGCCGCCGTCAGCCCGTCGTCGTCCTGGCCGCTGATGACGAAGTGCGGGCCCACCGCGCGCAGCGTCGCGGGGACGGGGGCTCGCCCGCGCCCCCGTCCCAGTGACCGCAGGGTCCGCAGCGGCGATCGGGATGCCGGGGCGCCGGCGGGCTCCCCGGTGACGTGCGGGGTCGACGCGGGCATCGCCTGCCTCCACTGCTCGATGACGGGTCGGTTGGGGGCATGGCGCTGGAACCGCCGGACCCCACCGGGAACTACGTCCCGCGCGCCGCGCCCGGTTCACTCCGCCTTGGCGAGCTGCCCGGTCTGCACCTGCACGGTCCGGCGCCGGGTGATGTGCAGACCGCGCCCGGCCGGGAACTGCCGGGGCTTGACGTTGCCGAACAGGAACCCCTCGCTGGGCGGGCAGGAGAGCAGCACCGCAGGGGTGTTGATCTCCTGGAGCTTGCGCAGCAGCGGGTCGCTCATCGCCCGCCCGATGCCGTTGGCGCCGCGCGCCACGATCAGGTGCAGGCCCAGCTCGGTGCCCTGCGCCAGGTGGTCGAAGAGCGCGGCGAACGGGTGGTTGACGCCGGAGACGGCGACCAGGTCGTAGTCGTCGACCACGATGAACAGCTCCGGGCCCTGCCACCAGTCGCGCAGCTTCAGCTGGGCGGGCGAGATGTCCGCGCCCGGCACCCGGTTCTGCATCGCGCGCGCCGCGCCGTCCACGATCTGGCGCAGCACGTCCACCCCGACCGCGTACCCGAGCCGGTAGTCCTCCGGCACCGCCTCGTAGAGCTCGCGCCGGTAGTCGACCAGCATGATCCTGGCCTGGTCGGGGGTGTAGCCGGTGGTGACGGCGGCGGTGACCAGGCGCAGCAGGTTGGTCTTGCCGCTCTCGCTGTCGCCGACCACCATGAGGTGCGGCGACTCCTCGAAGTCGTGCCAGAGCGGGGCGATCGCGGTGTCCTCCAGGCCGATCGGGATCCGCAGCCGGCCCTCGGGGGCGGGCAGCGTGGCGGCGTCCAGCATCAGCGGGAGCATCCGGACCTCGGGCGCGCGCGGGCCGGTCCAGTGGTCGGCGATGGCGTCCACCAGGTCGGCGACGCCCTCGCCGAGGTCGTCGGTGCTGCCGGAGCCGTCCATCCGGGGCAGCGCGGTCAGGAAGTGCAGTTGCTCGTCCGTCAGGCCGCGCCCGGGGACCTTGGGCACCTTGGCGGCGGCGCGCATGTTGATGACGGAGTCGACCGGGTCGCCCAGCCGCAGTTCGAAGCGGGTGCCGAGCAGGTCGCGCAGCGCGCCGGTGATCTCGCCCCAACGCGTCGTGCCGACGATCAGGTGGATGCCGTAGTTGAGGCCGCGCTGGGCGATCAGGGTCAGCACCGGCGCGAGGTCGGTGAACTCCTGGCGGATGGTGTTCCAGCCGTCGATCACCAGGAAGACGTCACCGTGCGGGTCGTCGGTGAGCTCGCCGGCTGCCCGCTGACGCCGGAAGGAGTCGATCGAGTCGATGCCCAGCTCGGCGAAGCGCTGCTCGCGCCGGTTCAGGATGCCGTTGATCTCGGCGACGGTCCGCAGCACCCGCTCGGGGTCGTGCCGCCCGGTGATGCCGCCCATGTGCGGCAGGCCGCGCAGCGAGGAGAGCGCGCCGCCGCCGAAGTCCAGGCAGTAGAACTGGACTTCGCGCGGGGTGTGGGTGAGCGCAAGCCCGGTGATCAGGGTGCGCAGCAGGGTGCTCTTGCCGCTCTGCGGACCGCCGGCGATGCCGACGTGGCCGCCGGCCGCCGAGAGGTCGGCCACCATCAGGTCGCGCAGCTGGTGGAAGGGCCGGTCGATCAGGCCGACCGGGACGGTGAGGGTGCCGCGCCCGGCGCCCTCGGTGGTCAGGCCGCGCTCGGGGTGCGGGGCGAGCGGCGGCAGCAGCTCGTCCAGCGTGGGCGGCACCCCCAGCGGCGGGAGCCAGACCCGGTAGGCCGGCGGGCCCGCGTCGTAGAGCTTGCTCGCCGCGATCTCCAGCAGCGAGCCGCTCTCCTCGACGGCCGGCTCCACCTCCTCGATGAGCGGACGGTGCCGGGGCAGCACGTACTCGGTGCCGTACGCGACGACCTGGCCGGCGATCGCCGCCTGCTGGGCCGGGCGGCGGCGCGGGCGGTAGGGGCCGGAGACGTAGGCGGCCTTGAAGCGGGTCAGGGTGGAGGTGTCGCTGCGCAGGAAGCCGTTGCCGGGCTGCGAGGGCAGCTGGTAGGCGTCCGGCACGCCGAGCACGCCGCGGCTCTCCATGGCGGAGAAGGTGCGCAGGCCGATCCGGTAGGACAGGTGCGACTCCAGGGCGTTCATCCGGCCCTCGTCCAACCGCTGCGAGGCGAGCAGCAGATGCACCCCGAGGGAGCGGCCGAGTCGGCCGATCATGATGAACAGCTCCATGAAGTCCCGGTGTGCGGCCAGCAGTTCGCTGAACTCGTCGACCACCACGAAGAGTGTCGGCAGTGGGTCGAGCGCCGTGCCGGCGGCTCGTGCGCTCTCGTACTCCAGGAGCGAGGAGTAGTTGCCGGCCGAGCGCAGCAGCTCCTGGCGGCGCACCAGCTCACCGTGCAGGGTGTCGCGCATCCGGTCCACCAGGGAGGCCTCGTCGGCCAGGTTGGTGATCACCGCCGAGGTGTGCGGCAGCGCGTCCAGGCCGAGGAAGGTCGCGCCGCCCTTGAAGTCGACCAGGACGAAGTTCAGCACCTCGGAGGAGTGCGTGATCGCCAGCGCCAGCACCAGGGTCCGCAGCAGCTCGGACTTGCCCGAGCCGGTGGCGCCGATCAGCATGCCGTGCGGGCCCATGCCGCCCTGCGCGGACTCCTTGATGTCCAGGTCCACCGGCTTGCCGTCGGCGCCCAGGCCCAGCGGCACCCGCAGCTTGTTGTGCTGGGTCCGCTGCGCCCAGTGCTGCGCCACGTCGTGCTGGCGCAGGTCGCGGATGCCCAGCAGGGCGGTCAGGTCGAAGTCGGTGGCCAGCGGCTCGCCGGCGTCCGCCGAGTCGCCGATCCGGTAGGGCGCCATCAGCGCGGCCAGCCGGGTCGCGGCCGGCAGCGCGAGCTGGTCGGGCCGGCCGAGGTCGGTGAACTCGTCCTTGCGGTTGCGGTCGGCGCCGACCATCGCCAGCCGCCCGTCCGCGATCCGCAGCCGCAGGGTGACCCGGGACGCCTTCCACTCCAGCGCCTCGCCGAGGTCGATCAGGATCGCGTTGCGGTAGCCGGCCTGCGCGGGGCGCCCGATGCCCGACGCGGGAGGGCCGTCCAGCACGATCACGGTGAACGGCTCGTCGCGGCCCGGGACGGTGTCCCGCTCGTACGGCGGACGGGCGGCGAACTCCTCACCGAGCAGCTGCTCGGCCTGCGCCAGCGTGCTCGCCACCAGGCGCAGCGCGCCCGCGCCGTCCGTCTCGGTCGGGTGCAGGGCGTGCGGCAGCCACTTCGCCCACTCCCAGGAGGCCCGGCGCGGGCCGTCGGTCACCACGGCGATCCGCAGTTCGTCCGGGGCGTGCAGCAGGGCCAGCCCCGCGAGCACCGAGCGGACCAGCGAACGGGCCTGCTCGGGGTCGTCCTCCGAACGCACCAGCAGGTGGGCGAAGCCGCGCAGGTGGATCGCGATCGGCTGGTCGTCGAGCGTGCCGTAGGCGTGGATGAAGCGGCGCAGCGCGTGCGCGCAGAGCGGCTCCAGGTCCTCCACCGGCTTGGTGGACATCGGCGCCAGCTTGGTGGCGATGCGCTGCTGGCCGAGCCCGATCCGGACGTCGCTGAAGTCGGGGTGCGCCGCGCGCCGCTCCCACAGCCGCGAGGTGCGCACCAGCGTCCACAGCTCGCCGGGGGCCGGGTGCCGCCAGGCCAGCGCCTCCTGCTGGCCGACGATGGTCTTGCGGGCCTGCTTGCGCATCTGGGAGAGGTAGCGCAGGTAGTCCCGGCGCTCGGCGCGCACCTGCTGCTTGCGGTCGCTGGAGCCGCGGATCAACGAGGTGAGCAGCATGCCCACCGCCGACAGTGCCATCATGCCGCCGCCGATGTACGTCATCGCGCCGCCGCCCTGGCCGCTCGGACGCAGGAACATGAAGACCATCGACAGTGAGCCCAGCGCCATCGGCGCCATGCTGACCATGCTGGACATGCCGCTCTGCGATTCCGGCAGGACGGGCGGCTCCTGCAACTGCATCTCCCCGTCCGGCATTTCCGGCCCGGGGCGCCGGGGCGTGCGGTTGACCAGGACCACGCTCAACTGAAGGCTCCTCACCTCACGACACAGCTGGGGACTGCCGCCCCCTCGGAGGACGGTTCGGCGGGCGCGCGGGGTTCACCGGCCGACCGGTGAACTCAATTCGCCACCGCGCCCGTTCAGCCGGGTGGGGTGCGCCGGCACCCCACCACCGGATCAGCAGCGGGAGAGTGAGGACGCGTGCACACCAGTGCCGTCGCGGGGTTGTGCCGCCTGAGGTTCCAGGCACCTGGCTCGGCCTTCGAGTTGGCCGTCCCGGCCGATGTACCGCTGGCCGACCTGCTGCCCGCCGTGATCGGCTACGCCGGTCCCGAGCTGGATGAGCAGGGCCTGGACCACGGCGGCTGGGTGCTGCAGAACCTCGGCGGCGACCCGCTGGACGAGGAGCTCACCGCCGAGGTGCTCGGCCTGCACGACGGCGACGAGCTCTACCTTCGCCCGCGCCGGGCCGCGTTGCCGCCGGTGCACTTCGACGACCTGGTGGACGGCGTCGCCACCGGCATGCAGGAGCGCGGCGACTCCTGGCGGCCGCTGCTGACGCACCACCTGGCCGTCGGTCTCGGCCTGGTCGCGCTGCTCGGCGGCGTCCTGCTGCTCGCGCTGCCCGGCTCCCAGCAGCTGCGCGAGGCGGCGGCCGCCGTCACCGGTCTGCTGCTGCTGCTCGGTGCGGCCAGCGCCTCGCGCGCGATGGCCGACGCCGGGGTCGGCACGGCGCTGGCCGCGGCCGCCGTCCCGTACCTGGCGCTGGCGGGCGTGCTGCTGCCGTCCGGTCCGGCGGGCGACGAGCTGACGGGGGCGCGGCTGCTCGCGGGGTCCTCGGCGGCGGCGGGCGCGGCGGTGCTCGGGCTGGCGGCGGTGGCCTGCTCGGCGCCGCTCTTCCTGGCGCTGGTGCTGCTGGCGCTGCTGGGCGTGCTGGCCGGGGTGCTCGCGCTGACGGGGCAGTCGCCGGAGCAGGCGGCGGCGCTGGTGGCGGTGGTCGTGGTGCTGTTCGGCGCGTTCGTCCCGTCGCTGGCCTTCCGGCTGTCGGGTCTGCGGCTGCCCGCGCTGCCGCGCAACGCCGACGAACTGCAGGAGGGCATCGAGCCCTTCGAGGCGACCGGCGTCCTGGAGCGCAGCCGGTTGGCCGACGACTACCTGACCGCGTTCTACCTGACGGTCGGGGCGGCCTGCGCGGGCTGCCTCACGCTGCTCGCCTTCGGCCCGGGGTGGGCGCCGGGCGCGCTGTCCGCGGCGCTCGGCGTGCTGCTCCTGCTGCACAGCCGGGCGATCGGCAGCATCACGCAGCGGCTCGCGGTGCTGCTGCCCGGCGCGTACGGGCTGGCGCTGCTGACCGCCCGGCTGACGCTCGGCGCGTCCACCGGCGGGCGGCTGCTGGTGCTGGCCGGGCTGCTCGCGGTGGCGACGGCGCTGCTGGTGGTTGCCTGGACCGTGCCCGGGCGCCGGCTGCTGCCGTACTGGGGACGGGCCGCCGACCTGCTGCACACGCTGACCGCGGTCACCCTGCTGCCGCTGAGCCTGCTGGTGCTCGGCGTTTACCACATGCTGCGCGCCATGAACGGCTGAGCACGCCCCGACCGAACTCTCTACGACCAGTTCGATGACCAGGAGGAAACCGGATGCAGTCCCGACGCGACCAGGTGCAGGCGCACCTGTTCGTGATGAGCAGGCTCGCCTCCGGCATGCTGCGGGCCGAGCCCGACGCGCCGGACACCCCCACCAGCCGCACCACCCGCGGCGCGCTGACCGGGCTCGCGCTGGCGGTGCTGATCGGCCTGGGGACCACCGTCTACGGGGTGATGAAGCCCGGCGGCAACACCGGTTGGGCCAAGTCCGGCACGCTGGTGGTGGTCAACGAGACCGGTGCGCGCTTCCTCTACGCGGGCGGCCTGCTGCACCCCGTGCTGAACGAGACCAGCGCCAAGCTGCTGGCGGGCGATCAGCTGACGGTCGACCAGGTCGGCCAGGCTTCGCTGTCCGGGGCGCCGCGCGGCGGGCCGGTCGGCATCCTCGGCGCGCCGGACGGGCTGCCGCCCGCCGCCGGGCTGGGCGCCGGAGCCTGGCTGGCCTGCGGGACGCTGCAGCCGACGGCGGCCGGCGGCCTCGCGCCGAGCCTGAGCCTGCTGGTCGGGCCGCGCCAGGAAGGCGGCGCGCTCGCCCCCGGCCAGGGCCTGCTGGTCGGCGCGCCGGACGGCTCGGTGCAGCTGCTCTGGCACGGGCAGCGGCTGCGCGCCGACACCAAGGACGGCGCGCTGGACGCGCTGGGCTACGGCGGCACCACGCCCTTCGCGGTCACCGCCGGGTTCCTCGACTCGCTCCCCGCCGGCCCCGATCTGGCCTCCCCCGACATCCCCGGGCGCGGTGCGCCCGGCCCGGTGCTGGCCGGCCGCCCGAGCCGGGTCGGCCAGCTCTTCCAGGCCCCCGGCGGCGCGCACTACGTGCTGACCCAGGCCGGCCTGGTGCCGCTCACCGACACGCAGTTCGCCCTGTTGCGCGGCGACCTGCGCACCCAGCGCGACGCCTATGCGGGCGCGGCGACGGGGCCCGCCGCGATCGGCCCGGACGACCTCGCCGCGCACACCGCCCCCGGCAACGGCTTCGCGAGCACCCTGCCGTCCGCGCCGCCCGCGCTGCTGGCACCCGGGCCCGCCCAGGCCGTCTGCGCCGACCTGCACGTGGGCTCCGGCGCGCCGGCCGCCTCGGTGACCGTGCTGGACGCGGCCACCGCGTCGGCCGCCCAGCCGCCCGCCGCCCAGCCCGGGGTGTCCGTCTCCTGCACCACCGCCGACCGGATCGCGGTGCACCCCGGCGGCGGCGCGCTGGTGCGCGCGCTCTCGGGCGCGGGGACGGGCAGCACCGACTACCTGGTGACCGACGCCGGCGTGAAGTACCCGCTGGCCTCGGCCGCGGTGGTGAAGCAGCTCGGCTACGCGGCCGTCAGCCCGGCGGCGGTCCCCGACGGCCTGCTCGCCCTGCTGCCCACCGGCCCGAGCCTGGACCCGGCGCCGCTGGCGAGCGGCGGCGTGGTGGTGACGGCGGTCGCAGGAACTGCCCCTTGTGGCTGAACCGGGCGGCCGGACGGGCCCGTTGAACCAGATGACGCGAGTACGGGCCTGCGACGTGCGGCCCGGCGGACCGAGGAGGGAGCACCGGTGTCCACACCAGTGTTGAACAAGGACGACGCGGCGATCCAGCAGGCCATGCAGGGGCTGGACTCGAAGATCTCGGAGATGATGACCTCCGCCCTGACGGTCGAGCGGATCAACGCCGAGATCAACGCCGGCTACATCTCCGGCGCGAGCAGCAAGTTCCAGCAGAACATCGAGGACTGGATCACGCGCTACAAGGTGGTCATGAACGCCTTCGAGAAGCTGATGGAGAGCACCGGCTCGGCCAACCAGGTCCTCAACCAGGCCGAGGAGGAGGCCGGGTTGATCGGCGGCAACTGGGGCGCCTCGGACCCTGTCTTCAAGGCTCTCAGCGGCAACTGACGGCGCACGGACCGAAAGGAACACTCCCATGGCAGACCTCACGCTCCACCACGAGACCATCAACCAGGCCGTCCAGGAACTCCAGGCGGCGGGCAACACGATGCGCAACGACATGGACCACCTGGTCCAGGTCCTGACCCCGCTGCAGGAGCACTTCCAGGGTGCGGCGGCGACGGCGTTCACGGACTTCCTCGCCGCGGTGAACCAGAACGAGACGCAGATGACCGAGGACATCGCGGCCGCCGCGTCGTGCCTGGGCACCATGCACGAGACCATGGTGACCGCCGACAACCAGGCTGCCGCCGGTTACTCGCACTGAGTGGCTGAGCGACTGAGCGAAAGGAGGCGGCGCGGATGGGCAGCGGCACCATCTCGATGACCGACCAGGGTCTCAAGGACTTCTCCGCGACCCTCAAGGAATTCCGGAGCGAGCTCGCCAAGCAGATCCAGCTGCTCAGCAGCGACGTCCTGTTGGCGGGGAACACCAGCAGCGTCATCACCGAGGTCACGGGCTTGATCAACACGTACAAGGTCTTCTGCGACGACCTCGGCACGGCTCTGGGCACGGTGGACTCGACGCTGGGCAAGATCTATATGGACCTGCAGATGGCCAGCCAGAAACTGAACAACGCCGATGACGAACTCACCGCAGCACAGATGATGACCGTGCTTCAGGACGTGCTGGGTGGCGTGACGCCCCCGGCGCCGGCTCCGCCCGCCTAAGACCGGTCGGTCTAAGGCAGCGCCGGGTGGGGTGTCGTAGCAGGCGCACTCCACCCGGCGCATCCTCGTCGTCCCCTTACCGAACAAGTTCACCGGGAGTCAGTTTTGGCAGGGCCGTACAGCTGGGAGAACATCCTCAGGACGTTCGCCGGGTCGACGAACAGTGACGCTGTCATCGACCGCGGCGACGCCGCAGGCCCGAAGGTCGCCACCTGGGTCGGCACCCCGTCCGTCAAGACCGGGTACACCGCCAAGGCGAACCGCGACTTCGACCTCTGGGCCGAGTGGAAGTTCACCGTAGGCAAAACGCCGTGCAGCACCGTCGTCGGTATCGACCTGCCCTGGAGCATGTGGGATCCCACGGACGGCTCGAACTCTCCATGGTCCAATTTCTGCAACGCGTCGGGGACGATCATCGGCCCGCTGTTGGGGAACTGGCCGGTGGGGAACGGAACCGTCGACGGCAACAGCTTCATCAACGCGGCCGCCCTGATGGACCAGACGGACAGCTGGTTGAACGACCAGATCGCGCTCGCCGACGGATGGGCCAGTACGGTCGACGGGGACGACACCGACTTCCAGGGCAGCGCGGCCGGTCGGCTCAGAGAGGCCCTGCTCGGCATCAAGGGTGAGTTCCAGCAGATCTACCTTCAGATGGGGGACTACACCAAGGGGAGCGCCGGTCCGATCTCGCAGGCCATCAGCACGGCCTCCAGCGATCTCTGGTCCACCCTCTCGGGTATCTCGAATGCCGTGGACGCCTGGAAGGGATGGGTCGCAACAGACAAGATCACCATGGGCGGGTGGACGATCCAGCCGCCGAAGCTCTACTCCCATGCGTCGCCGTACACCTCCCTGCTGGAGTCGTTCCAGACGATGATGTCGGTGCTCACGCTGACGACCGACCCCACCACCCCCGCGGGTAAGACTGGAACGTTCTCGGGCGGGGTCGCCCCTGACAACGCCTCCGCCTTCATGACGGCGCTGGACAAGGCGGCCAAGGCCAAATGGCTCGGATATGTGAGCACTGACCTCGAGAAGCCGGCCAACGACCATGTGACCACCTACCTGGCGAAGGGCTACAGCGACGCCGCCAAGCTGATGCCCAAGCTCATCCAGCCCACCATGGTGCTGCCGACCGATCCTCCGGTCGATCCCCCCGGCGCAGTCCCTCCCCCCGGTACGAGCGGTCCCAAGGACGGCGGGGGCGGGACCGTGCCGCCACCGCCGCCGTCGTCCAAGAACGATGTCACCCCGCCGGGCCCGCCCAAGGTCAGCGGTGGTGGCGTCGGTATCGGCGGTGGTGGCGGTGGCATCGGCATCGGTGGTGGGCCCGGCAGCCAGGTCCCGCTGCTGGGCAAGGACGGCAAGCAGCTGGTCGACAAGAGCGGCAAGCCCGAGTTCGTACCGGCGGGCACCACGGTCAACGACAAGGGCGAGCTGATCGGGCCCGACGGCAAGCCGCTGCTGGGTCCGGACGGGAAGCCGCGGTACGTGCCGGTGGGCACCACGGTCGGCCAGGCGGCCCTGTCGCCGTCCGGTCCTGTGCTCAGGCTTCCGGTCGGCTCGAAGCTCAACGCAGACGGTACGGTGACCGGCCCCGACGGCAAGCCGCTGCTGGATGTGAACGGCAACCCGGTGGTGCTCGCCAAGGGCGACACCATCAGCCCGGACGGCAGCGTCCTCGATGCGAACGGCAAGCCGGTCTCCGAGACGGACCAGCTGTTGAGCGACGAGGAGCACGCCTTCGCCGCTCCGCCCGGCAGCGTGCAGACCGGCGGCGGTGGCGGTGGCGGGACGGGTGGGTACCTCGGCCCGCCGATCACCGTCGGCGGACTGGGCGGCGTGGGCGGGCTGGGCGGCTACGGCGGCGGCTCGTCCGGCGGCTCCGGCTCCGCGCTGCTGTCGACCGGTGGTGGCTCTACGGCTGTGGGGCCCACGTTCGGGGTCGGCGGCCGGGTCGCCAGCGGCGACGTCGGGGGCGGTGCGCTGTCCGCGGAACCGACGACCGGTTCCGCCGCGGAGGAGCAGGCCGCGGCCGCCGCGAGCGCCGCCGAGGAGGCCCAGCTGACCGGCCAGTCGGTGGCGACCACCGGCGGTGCGGGCGGCGAGATGATGCCGCCGATGGGCGGCGCCGGCATGGGCGGCGCGGGTGCGCAGGGGCAGGGCGGCCAGGACCGTCAGCGCACCACCTGGCTGGCCGAGGACGAGGAGGTCTGGGGCACCGAGTCCGGCGCGGTGAGCGGTGTGATCGGCCGCTGAGAGCGTGTGTGCGCAGGTCGTCACGCCGGGAACCGAACCTCCGGGGCCCGTCCGTCCGTAGAGGGAAGTGACGACCTGTACGCCGATCTGCCGCGGGCCCTGCTTCCAGGGCCCGCGGCAGATCGCAGACACGATGGAGGTGCCCGCGATGACGACCCCGTTCGCGGAGCAGATCGAGCAGGCGATGGCCGACCTGCAGGAGCAGCAGACCAGGATGGCCGAGGTGGCCAAGGAACTCGCGGCGGCCACCGCCTCGGTGACCTCCAAGGACCGGATGGTCACCGCGAAGGTCGGTGCGCAGGGCCAGGTGATCTCGCTGACCTTCCACACCACCGCCTACCGCTCGATGGCGCCCGCCCAGCTGTCCGGCATCCTCACCGACGTGCTGAACGAGGCGCGCGCCGAGATCGGCGATCGGGTCATGGAGTCGATGAGTTCGTTCCGCGGGATCGGCGAGGCGCTGCGGACCTCGATGACCGGCGGCACCGAACTGGACGAGCTGCTGGCCCCGTTGCGCTCGATGCGCCCCGGCTTCGCCGAGGAGGAGGAGCGGCGCAAGCGCACCCGGCAGGAGGAGTTCCGTGGCTGAGCAGCTGGTGGCGCTGGCGGACCTCAAGAAGTCCTTCGCGGACTTCGGCAGCATGTCGGACACCATCGACAGGATGCGCAAGAACGTCGACCAGATCACCGCGTACAACAAGGGCTCGGCCGGCAGTGACGAAATCGGTCAGACCTACCACAGCCAGGTCGACAAGCCGACCAGTGACCTGAGCGATCTGCTCAAGCAGGTCCGCGACACCGTGGACAACCTCGGTCAGCAGGGCAAGAACACCTCCGATCTGCTCAACAACGCCGATGAGAACGCAAAGAACCAGGCCTAGCCTGATTCTGACGTAACGTCAGGAGTGCAGCACCATGTCGATCGAGCTCCCCGAGGGACTGGCCAAGCTCTTCGGGGTGGTGACCGGCATGACGTGGCCCGAGGCCGACGAGGACAAGCTGCGCACGGCAGGTGACGACTACCTGGCGATTGCCACGGACATCCCGGTACTCAAGGGCTACATCGACGAACTGGTGAACGTCTGCCTGACCCAGTTCGACGGGCAGGCGCGCGACGCCTTCGTCCTGGAGATGCGGCGGTTCACCGGCGAGAGCGGCGGGACCGACTACCTGGGCTCGGCCGCCACGATGGCCAAGCAGCTGGGCGACTATGCCCACCAGACGGCGAACCAGGTCGAGTACACCAAGTGGATGATGATCGCCCAAATGGTGCAGCTCGCGGTCGAGATCGCCTGGGCGATCGCGGCGATTCCGATCACCTTCGGCGCCTCGCTCGCGACGATCTTCGCCGAAGAGGTGCTGGTCAGCCAGATCATCAAGCGGGTCTTCTACTGGCTGCTCAGGCAGCTCCTCCTGCACGAGTTCCTGAGCATCACGGGCGGCGTGCTGCTCGACGTGATCATCCAGACCATCCAGATCGCCGACGGCCACAAGAGCAGCTGGGACTGGAAGTCCACGCTGCAGGCCGTCGAGTTCGGCGCGATCAACGGCCTGTTCGCCGGGCCGCTGGAGCTGTTGGGCTTCGGGTTCGGCAAGCTCTTCGGGAAGCTCCTGGGCAAGGGCATCGGCGACCTGCTGCAGAACGACCTCAAGAGCCTGGGGCGCGGGTTGGAGGGGATGGAGAAGAACCTCACGAAGAACGTCCTCGGGGACCTGGCGAAGAGCGGGGCGACGTCCCTCGGGAAGGGCCTGATCGGCGGCGCTGTCAAGGACGGCTTCAAGGAGGTCACCAAGGGCGCGCTGGAGGGCGCGGCGGACGGTGTGGGCAAGAAGGTCGCCAAGTTCACCGCTGAGATGGGCGAAACCTTCGAGCGGAACCTGGGCGACCTGGTCGGCGCTGATGTCGCGAGGCAGGCCGGGCAGGACTTCGCCAGGACGCTCGCCAAGGACTCGGCGCGCTACGCCGTCGACCAGGCGACCATCACCAAGCTGCTGCGCAGCGTCCTCGGGGACGTGACGCATGAGGAGGAGCTGTCGATCAGGGCCCTGGCGGAGCAGGCGATGGCCACCGCCGAGCACCTCGGGGTGCAGAACGGCCTCCAGATCCTCTACAAGCTCGGCGAGGGGATCGGCGGCTACCTCAAGGGCGGCTTGCACAACTTCCTGACCTCGGGCTTCAACGGCCTGATCTTCGACGGCGACGGGTTCACGGTCAGCGCCGGGTCCTTCTACGCGGGCGTCATCATGGGGTTCATCGGCCACGGCGGCCACCTGGCGGTCGAGCCGCTGAGGATCAAGTTCGCCGACCAGGTGAAGAAGTGGGATGCGCAGTCCGAGAAGACCAGTGACGACAAGTACTACGGTCCGCTCCACCCGCGGGTCCTGCTGGCGCTGTTGGCGAACTTCACCGGCCACCCCACCTCGCTGCTGATCCCGCGGCCGCCTGGGCCCCGGGCCCGCGCGGAGCTGGGAATCGACGTGCCGACGCCCCGTACGACGCAGTCCTCGGGCCCCGCAACGTCCGGGGACGAGATATCCGACCCGGCGCCCCCGTACGAGCCCGGCGAGCTGCCGCCCGCGTACCGGGACCTGCCGCCCGCCTACACGCCCGTCGACCCGAACGAGTCGCTCGACTTCCCGGTCCTCACCCCGGTGCGGACCACTGGCACCGGCTACACCGGTACGCCGCAGCGGGAGGAGGTCGACCCCGCGCAGGAGCCGACGCCGACGCAGGCCGCGACGTTCGGCGGGAGGGAGCAGCAGACCCCTCGTCCCACCCAGGAGCGCACGGACCGGTCCACGCTCGTCCCCGACCCTCCGTTGCCCCGGCGCGCCGAGTCGAAGGACGCCCCCGCTCCCCGCGAGGAGCCGCCGACGCCGCGCAGCCATGTGGGCGACCCGCTCGGGGGGCCGGGCGCCGACACCGCGGCCGGCGGCCACGACCGCCCGCAGGACGGCCCGCACGACCGCGGCGCAGCCGCGCCCTTCGGGTCCGAGGCAGCCCACGAGGGCCCCGCGGGCGGGTCCGGTCCGGCGGATCCGGAGCGGGTCGCCGAGCTGGTCGTCGCACTGTCGGTGCAGCGCGGTTCCGGGGTTCACTGGCTGGAGGACCCGGGGGCGAACGCCGAGGAGCGGGCGCGGATCGCGCAGGCGGTCGAGCGCTTCCCGGTCGACGAGCGGTTCTTCACCGTGGCCGGTCACTCCGATCGTGCCGACGGGCAACTGGTGTGGAACGGCAGGTCGGTGACGCCGGCCGAGTTCGCGGGGGCGCTGGCCGGGAGGTACGGCAAGGAGGGCGGCTGGGACGACAGCAAGCCGCTGCAGTTCGCCACATGCAACATCGGGCGCGGGGGTGAGCAGTCGTTCGCGGCGCAGACCGTGCGCGAGCTGCGCAGGCTGCTGCCGGACGCCACCATCGAGGCGTTCGCGCCGGACACCGTCCTGTACTTCCTGCCGAAGGCGGCCGACGGGCAGGCGGCCGGGGCGGGGCAGGGCGAGCTGCTGGTCAGTTCGAAGGTCGGCTTCGACGCGTCCGGCAGGCCGAGGTTCGCGCCGGGCGGCCACTGGCTCCAGTTGACGGTGGCGCACGGCTCGGACCAGGTGCGGGTGGAGGAGCACAGTGGCCATCTGGTGGTCGACGGCGGCGCGTTGCCGCGCTCCGAGCCGGCTCCGGAAGGCTATGTCCCGCGCGAGAGCGAACCGGTGATCGAGACCCAGGCCGCCCAGCTGGACGACATCCCGGGCGCCGTGAAGTTCGGGGCCGAGGAGCCAGGGGAGTTCGGCCCGGCGGGGCGGCGGATCGTCGTCCAGGGGGACGGCCTGTGCCTGCTGAACTCGGTGGCTGTCAGTACCCCGGGCGGCGTCGAGCGGTTGCTCGGACCGGCCGGCCGGGCGCCCAGGGTGTCGGACGCGCACGCGCTGCGTGACGCCGTGCTCGACTACCTGGACCGTGCGCCGCTGGCCGACCCCGGCTCCACCGACCGCACGCTGCCGCGCGAGGTCGGGCTCGCCTACCGCGAGAGCACCTTGCCGCAGGTGCGGGAGAGCCTGGACCGGCTCAACTCCGAGGAGCTGCGGGACGACCTCGCCGAGCGCGGGGTGGACGCGATCCCGCATCACGTGCTGGTGCCGGCGCGCGTGCTGCACGACGCATACGTGAACGAGCGCACGCGGGAGAACGCCGAGGCGACCGGTGACGAGGGGCAGGCCCGACGGCAGGCCGAGGCGGAGTCGGCCTGGGGGTTCCCGAACAGGGCCAAGCGGCAGGAGGCGATCGACTACCTCTGGGCGCGGAGCCAGTCGCCGCAGGAGGCCGAGCACCTCCTGCGGGAGCAGTATGTCCAGGCCCGGGTGACCGAGCGGCTCCAGGGCGAGGGCGAGGGCGAGGGCGAGGGCCGGGGCGAGGGCGCGATCGATCCGGCGGCGGTTCGAGGTGAGATCGAGGGGCAGCTCGGCTGGAACTTCAGCGAGCACCAGTCGCTCTCCCCCGCCCGTCAGTTCGCCTACCTGCGCGAGCGGGGCGTCGCGATCGGCCTGGACGGGCTGAACCGCGAGCAGCTGGTCGACATCCAGGCCTGGGACCGGGTGCAGCGCGACCGGCCGTTCGACGAGCGGGAGTTCGCCGACCTGCGGCAGAAGGTCGGCAGCTGGCAGGAGTCCTGGGACGGGACGGCGGGGGAGGCGTTCCCGCCGCTGCTCGCGCACGCGCTCGGGCTGCGGCTGCGGGTGGTCGTCGACGACCACCCGGGCTCGCCGAGGACGCGCGACGTCTTCGGCCCGGCCGGCGGCGACACGGTCACGGTCTTCCACAACGGCCGTGACCACTACGACGGCAGCGGGGAGCACCTCGCGCGCCTCCCACGCCCGTTCGGCCGCCCCGAGGAGATCGCCCCGGCGGACGTCCGGAGCGCGCCGGTGCGGATCACGGGGGACAAGCGGCTCTCGGCCTCCGACCTGCTGGTCGCTCTGCACCTCGACCACAGCGCGGTGCAGGCGACGTTCACCGAGCACTTCACCACGGTGCTGCACGGCGACGCCCGGGCCGCCCGCACGCTCGCCGACCAGTTGTTCGACTCCGCCACCCTGCGGCCGAAGATCTCCGCGCTCTCCCGCGGCGAACTCTGGGAGGTGCCGTTCTCGGCCGACGGCTGGTCCGGGAAGGTCGCGGTGCGGGTCGACGTCGACTCGCTCACCTTCCAGGGCTCACACCCGAAGATGGAGTTCGAGAACGGCTCCGAGCAGCAGTCGGCCGTCGGCTTCTCCGGGGACACCCGCAAGCAGCTCAACGCGGGCTTCCAGGCGAAGTTCAAGTTCTCGGGCGGCGACCTCACCGAGGCGCTCTCCTACCAGCACGACTGGACGCGCGGCGACACCCGGGTGGACGCCGGCCGGACCATCGCCCGCGCCAAGACCGCCGAGCCCGCCTCGGTCTTCGAGGCCAAGCTGAAGCTCACCGCCACCTTCTCCGAACTCTCCTCCAACGGCGTGAAGTTCGAGCCCGCGGGCAAGGGCTTCGACGAGCACCTGGAGTTCACCGCGACGGTCGCGGTGCCGACCCGCGACACCCTCGACGCCGAGGGCGCGCCGCCGGAGCTCACCCAGCGGTTCACCACCCCGCAGCGGGTGCTCGACCGCGGGAGCCTGGGCGGCTCGGACGTCGTCACCGACGTCTGGACCGACCACCGCTCGGGCGACCCGAGCGCGCGCGGCATGGGCGAGATCGTCGCCCGGATGGAGGACGACGGCAAGGAGTACTTCGGCGACCTGTGGCCCAAGCTCAAGGCGGCGATCCTCTCCGAGGTGGGCGTGTCCGGGCTGCAGCAGGACCTCAAGGGGCTGATGGCCGGCGAGGCGACCAGGATCGAGGTGAGCGACGCCCTGGGGGTGCGGCACGCCTGGATCGACCTCACCGCCTCCGTCCGCGGGGACCTGGAGCATGTCGGCAACACCGAGACGACCGAGTTCAACGTCGGTACCGGGAGCTACCGTTCGAAGGCGGCCCAGCAGACCGACAGCGACACCGTCAAGCTGCCGCTGCCCTCGGGCAACTTCACCGGCAGCAAGCCCGGCATCGCCGGGGGCGCCGGCGGAGCCTCGCGCTCGCGCGATCTGGTGCACATCACCGGCAGCAGCCACGAGTCGACGGTCACGACCAAGGTGAAGGCTCCGGGCGCGATCTTCGACGGCACCGCCGTGCTGCGGATCGGGTTCCACAAGAGCGGGCCGCTGGGGAGCGACCCGGGCCCGGAGCACGACTACGACCTGCGCTTCCGCACGCTGGTCGAGCAGGCCGAGGCGGTCAGGGTCCCCGGGCCCGGCGAGGAGCTCCCGCCCGCCCTGACGCGTCCGCGCAGGTACGCGGTCGGCAGCACGATCCCCAGCCCGCCCGCAAGCGTCTGGTCCGCACCGGGGCACGACGGCGGCGGCCTCACGGACACCGTGACGGTCCGCGACCTGCCGGACGTCAGGGAGCTGCACCGCACCCTGGACGGCATCGGCGAGCAGCAGCTGGGCGCAGCCGGCTGGCGACAGGTCCGGGACCACGTCCTGGCCACCTTCAGCCACGCCCAGGTGGCCGCCCGCCTCACCGCGATGACCCGCGGCCTGCCGCTGGAGACGCCCGCACTGACCGCGGGCCCGGGCAGGAGCATCAAGATCTCGGCCACCGCCCGGGTGGTGGAGATGGAGTTCAAGCGCGAGCAGGACAAGGCCGAGCTCAACTCCGTCAGTGAGACCAGCACCTTCAGCTCCGACCGCCGCCTGCTGTCGGACACCACGTCCCTCCAGGGGCAGGGCGGCGGCAACGCCACGATCGGCAGGCAGCTCGTCAACGGTGTCCCGTTCAAGGACTCGGTCGACCTCACCGGCTCCCTCAGCCGCCAGGTCCGCGATCGCAGCGGCACCCGCGACGGCAGCTCGGGCAAGGTCTACGCGAGCGGCAAGTACCTCAGCCCGCAGGCGGTCTTCGACGCGCGGGTGCGGCTGGACCTGAAGCTCACCGTCCACGGCAACGAGCTCCCGGAGCCCACCCGGGTGGCGCTCGACGCCGAGCTCAGCCTCGACAAGCGGGAGACCGGCGAGCTCACCGTGCCCGACACCGGGAGCGGCGTCTTCGACGGGACGGTGCACGGACAGCCGCGCACGCCCAAGCAGCCCGACGTGCTGCACGACGCCCCCGAGCGGCTGGCGAACGGGGCGCTGGGCGCCTCGCACGTGGTGCACAGCCTCGGTGGCCACGACACCCGCGTGCTGAAGGCGATCACCGCCCGCCTGCGGGACCAGAACGGCGGCGCCGAACTCCCCGAAGACCTCGGGCGGCGCCTCCAGGAGCGCTTCGACCCGGTCGCGCTCAAGACCCAGCTCTCCAAGCTCACCCGGGGCGGGGCGATCTCCGAGCGCGTCTCGGTCGGCGGCTGGCACGGTGAGGTGAGCGTCACCGCCAAGCTCCGCGATCTCGAACACGTCGAGACGGTCAAGGAGTTCGAGTTCGAGCTGGGCACCCAGCTGCGCGCCTCGGCGGGGACCACCCAGGACGTACGGACCCGCTGGAGCGCCACCGGCGGCGGGAAGTTCAAGATCTCGCACGCCGACATCGGCGTCGTCTACACCCGCAACTGGGACCGCTCCAAGGGCCTGACGGTCGACAGCGTCGGCGGCTCGGCCAGCCGGGGCAAGAGCGTCGAGGCGGCCGCGCTGTTCAAGGGCACGGCCGACTTCACCGTGCACTACAACCTGAAGAAGTTCGGCCGCTCGCTCGCCGACGCGGAGCCCGTGGTGTCCGTGGAGGCGGCCGTGGTGGCCGTCCCGCTGCGGGAGGCGCCCCTGCGCTCGACGGGGGCGCCGGCGCCGCTGGCGAGGCACCTGCCCGTGCCGCAGCGGATCGAACGGACCTACCGGCTGGGCTCCTCCGACATCGTCACCGACGTCTTCCCGATCGGGCAGCGCCCGGGCGCCGAGGAGTCGCTGGAGCAGACCGTGGCCTCGCTCTCCTCCGTCGGGAGGGGGACCCTGGGCGGGGACTGGTCCGGGATGGAGAAGAAGATCATCGCCGCGCTGGCGGTCGACCGGCTGCAACCGCAGCTCAAGGCGATGATGGCGGGCCACGAGATCGTGCTGACCCACGGACGCAGCCGGGTGCGGATCTCGGCCCACGTCTCCAGCCTGACGCACACCGGTGAGAGCGCGAAGAGCGAGTTCAACAGCGGTACCAGCGTGCAGCGTTCCTTCGCCGAGACGGACGGATCCACCACCCGGGGCACGGGGAACACCGTCACCGGCTCGCTGCTCGCCACCTCCGACCCGATCGGCATCGGGCCTGCCGTGGTGGGCGGCGTCAGCGGCACCCGCTCCTGGGGAAGCGACACGGTCGACGTCAAGGCGACCAGCGTCAACGCGGGCATGTCCACGAAGTCCAAGCTGCTCGGCGCCACGTACGCCGGTACGGCGAGCCTGACGGTCCGGATGGAGCGGCGGGCCCTGGTGCCGCTGGGCGACCAGGAGCGGATTCTTAGGCCGGCCGGGAGCGGTGCCGACGGCGCGGCCGGGTGGTTCGGGGCCAGGGTGCGCGAGGCGCGGCTGCTCGGCACCCCCTCGCGCGGTCTCAGCGTCGTCAAGGTCGGCTTCCACACGCTGGTGGAGCACAGTGCCGAGGCCGAGACGGAGAAGCCCGGGCAGTTCACGGCGGTCACCAAGGACCGCCTGGGGGACGCACCGCTGGCCGACCGGCCGACCGAGCCGATCGACGTGCGTAAGCCGCCCGTCGAGGTGTTCACCCACGGGCTGCAGGACACCGACGTGCTGCGCTGGGTCGGCGACGTCGCCGGCGTCAAGGCCCTCCTGGCCCGGCACGGGCTGGAGTTCGACGGCAATGAGCTGGGACACAGCCAGCTCTCCGGCCGCCTCGGGGCGGCGACCCGCGGCGTGTCGATCGGCACGCCGTCGTCCGGGCGCCGCCTGCTGACCTCCACACCGAGCGTCGACGCCGAACTGCGGGTGGTGGGCCTGGAGTACAAGGGCACGGACGGCGCTGCCGAGCTGAGCCCGGCCAACGAGACGTCCACCGTCGGGCAGCACACCCAGCTGCACTTCGGCCTGACGGGCGGCCAGCTGCAGGTGGGCGCCAAGCTGGACGTCGGGCCCGGGACGGAGGGCACGTTCCAGCTCAGCCTCGGGGGGCAGCACCAGGGGCGCACCGGGCTGGCGGACAGCACCGCGGGCCGGACCATGTCGAATGCCAAGTTCGGTACGAAGATGGCCCGTTACGAAGGCCATGCGCTGGTCACGCTGACCATCCGGGACGGTGACGGGGATCCCGTGGTCGAGAAGGCCGTGATCCCGATCGAGATCGACATCCCCGAGTCGCACACCACCGCTGTGCAGGTGCCGGCCAACCGGACCACGTTCTTCCACCCGGACGAGGAGCCGACGCCGCCACCGGCCGCCGAAACGCCGGCCGACACCACGCCTGTCGTGCCGACGCCGCCGCTCCCCGAGCATGCCGCATCGGAGACTGCGGACGTCATCACGCAGACGCTCTCCGGTCCCCCGACCGGCGCGGACGAGGCGGCCCGCGAGGCCGAGTTGACGCGCCTGCTGGACGACGCTCCCGCGCCGCCGCCGCACGACTCCCCGATCGACCCGGCCCCGGACGCCCGGAGCGCCGTGGACGAGGCGGCCCGCGAGGCCGAGCTGACGCGCCTGCTGGACGACGCTCCCGCGCTGCCGCCGCACGACTCCCCGATCGACCTGGCCCCGGACGCGCCGCACACCCCGCTGCACTCGCCGGCCGACCCGATCGAGCACCGGGCCGGCGAACTCCGCCGCCTGGCACGCGAGGCGGGGATGTCGCGCGAGGAGCGGCAGACCCATGCCCGGGCCGTCCGGGAGGCCACCGACGCGCACGACTGGCAGGCGGCCGCCCGGCACCTGGGCGAGTTCCGGCAGGCGGTGGAGCAGCGGCTGCTCGATCAGCGCTACGACGGCTTCCGCTCCCACGCGGACGGCGGATTCGACCGCCTCGGCGAGCTGGGCGCCGACCGCTCCCAGTGGCAGCAGCGCGTGGACGCGGTCGAGCAGGCCCGGCGCGGCGCCGATCCCGAGGTGTTGGACAGCCACCTGCGGGAGTACACGGCCTACGTCGAGGAGCACCTGCCGGCGCGGGCCCTCACCGGCGAGGACGCACCGCGACCGTTCGACCCGCGGGTCGAGGAGCTGCGCCGACGCCTCACCACCACCGACGACCCCGCCGAACGGACCCGGCTGAGCGAGCAGTTGGCGAAGCTGCGGGAGGAGGGCGAGCTGCGCGAGCGCCAGGTCGCGCTCAGCTCGACCGACGGCCCCGACAGCGAGGAGGCCGTGCTGCGCCGCCGCCTGCTCTCCAGCGACGACCCCGACCAGCAGGCCGCCCTCCGGCAGGAATTGGCCCAGCACCAGGAACTCCGCGAGCTGGAAAGGCAGTTCGACCGTCTCAAGAACGAACCCGCGACGCCGCCCGTCACGGACGAGGAACTGCAGAGGCGCCTGGCCGCGCTCAGCTCGACCGACGGCCCCGACAGCGAGGAGGCCGAGCTCCGACGCCGTCTGCTCAGCACCGACGACCCTGAGGAAAAGACCTATCTTCAGCAGCAGTTGGCCGATCACCTGGAGTTCCGCGCCTTCGAGCGACAGCTCGACCGGCTGAAGAACGACGACCCGCAGGCCGCCCCGGACCCGGACGCGGAGCTGCGCCTGCGCCTCGACACCCTGGCCGACCAGCCCGACGACCCGCGCGCCACCGAACTGCACCAGCGCATCGACCAGGCCCGGACCGAAGCGGAATCCCGCGCCGTGCTGGACGAGTTGGACGACTACCGTGAGCAGCAGCGGCTCCAGCGCCGCCTCGACCGGCTCGGGCCCGGATCGGCCAATGCCCCGGACCCCGGCGCGGACCGGGACGCGGAGCTGCGCCGGCGCCTCGACGCCCTGGCCGACCGGCCGGACGACCCGCGGGCCACCGAGCTGCGCCGCGCCGCCCTCGACGCCACCACACCCGCCGAGAGCCGGCGCGCCCACGACCTGCTCGCCGCACACGAGCAGCAGCGGGAGGCGGACCGGCAGGAGCAGCTGCGGGCCGACCGACAGGAGCTTGACGCGCTGCACGAGAAGCTCGCCGAGCACCTGGCAGGCGACGACTGGGGAGCCATCGCCGAGACCAACGGCCGGATCGAGCAGGTGCGGCAGCGCCTGACCGCGCGCCAGACGCTGGACGAGCGGACGAGTGAGCTGCGCGAGGAGTGGGGCCAGCCGCTGGCGCGCCCGGAGGACGCCGAGCGTCTGAACCGGATCACCGAGAACGCGCTGTCCACCCCCGACCTGCTGCCGGACGACGCCGGGAACCGGGTCCCGGAGAACGCCGACGAGCTGCTCGACCTGCCGGTACCCGTAGACGAGACCCCGGCGCCCCGGCTGCCGGAGCCCGCGGTCCAGCCGATCCCCCGTGCCGACCGTGCCGACCGTGGCCCCGACCCCGATCCCCTGCCGAGCCCTCGAATCCGGCGTGAACCCGGTTCGGATCAGCAGCAGTTGATGGCGGATCCGCGATCCCACGAGCACGCGGACGCGGAGCGCACGACCGGCGCGGACACGGACACGGACACGGACCGGAACACCGTTGACCTCGATGCGACCGCGATCCCCGGCACCGGTGACCTGGAGGCACTGCTGGCCGAGCGGACGCCCGACACCACCGAGGTCGTCGAGGTCACCCAGACCACCGACACCACCGACACCACCGACACCACCGACACCACCGACACCACCGACACCACCGACACCACCGACACCACCGACACCACCAACACCACCAACACCACCGACACCACCGACACCACCGACACCACCGACACCACCGACGTCGCGGATCAGGAGCAGCCCACCCTGCCCCCCATCACTCCGGACCAATGGCAGTCCCGCCGCGCCGGCGCACTGGGAGCGCGGCGCGATACCGAGAGCGGCTTCCGGCCGTCGTCCGAGGCGTCTGCCTGGCAGCCCGGGCTGCTGGCCGGGCGCAGTGTGGTGGTCAGCAACACGGTCCGTCGGATCCAGGCGGATGACGGTCGCTGGGTGCGTCTGATCTCCTTCGAGCTGCCGGTGCGGCTGGGTGACGGGATGTCGCCCGAGCGGCTGGGCGAGTTCCAGGAGCGGGTGAGCTCGTTGCTCGACGAGCACTTGAACGCCGGGCTGCTTCTGCCGCGCTCGGGTGACCAGGTGCATTTCGAGGCGGGGTTCACGCCGGCTCCCGGTCACGCTCGGGCGATCGAGCTCACCGGCCCGGACGGCGGCGGTCGTACCGCCGCACCGAAGCGGGCCGACCAGTTCCACTTCGATGTGGAGCACAGTGACGCGGAGTTGCTGCACGAACTGCTGCACTATGCGGGCCTGCACGACGAGTACCCGTGGGCGTCAAGGTCGGAGGGGGGAGTCGGGCAGGCGTCCGATGGCTTGATGGCGAGCGTCGAGCAGTTGCCTTCCCTCGTGTTGACCGATCAGCAGCTTGAGGTGATCGAGCGGGTCAGCGATGACGGCACGCTGCTGCGCGACCATCCGTTGACGGCGCCGGAGCACCCGGATGCGGGCGTCGATGTCCTGCCGCCGGATGAGCCGCTGACCCACCCTGGCGCTCAGGCGCCGCTGAATCCGAACCGGAACACGGGCCCGGCGGGCTACAGGCCCGCGCCGCTCACAACTGGCCTGACCACTCTCATGGGCGGGCTCGACCTCCCGCAGCCGTTGGCGCCGCGCCTGGGGGAGCGGGACTACGTCGACTACGTCGAGCGGAGCAACGAGACCCCTCGCCCGCTGGCTTTCGTGATCCACACGATGGCCCCGCACACCCAGCTGGACCAGTTCCCCGCCGTTGTGGAGAGCCTGATCGAGGGGCTTCCCCCGAGCTGGCGGGAGCGGATCGTCATCGTGGTCGGCCTCAACGCCAAGTACGACGTGCCGGAGGGCGCCGACGGCAAGAAGGTGAGGCTGACAGCTGCGGTGAAGAAGGCACTCGAGGCCGCTGCCACGGCGCAGATCACGGCGTCGATAGCTCAGGCCCAGGCTCAGCTGGACAGCAACCGACCCGCTCACTGGCCCCGGGTGGAGCTGGTCGCGCAGACCCCCTTCACCGGGGACTTCCCCTTCGGGACCATGCGCAACGAGATCCTGCGGCACGATGTGAACCGGGAGGCGATCGCCGGCCTGTCCGCCGACTACCACCCGTATGTCGCCATCCAGGACTACGACGCGGGCAGTCGGCGCGTCCCGGGCGACCTGCACATCTTCGAGTACTTCGAGCGGCAGCTCGACCCCCGTCCGGACGACCCGCAGGGCGTGGTCATACGGCCGTTGATGATGGCGGGTGGCTACCGGGTGCCCGGCCGGGAGGACGTCGAGGAGCGTGCGCTGCTGATCCGGGACATCAGGGCGCGCCTCCTGCCGTCCGAGACGGCTCTGCTGGCGGAACTGGACGATCCGGCAAGGGCGCAGAGGTTCATCGACCACCTGCAGCGGTTGGTGGAGGACGACATGCTCGCGCGGGTGGGCCAGGCCCGTCAGCATCCGCAGCTGCCGTATGCCCCTGAGCCCAACCTGATCGTCGATGGTGCTGCCGTCCTGCTGTCGTACGACGACCCGGACTACAAGTACAAGGACAAGGAGAACGGCACGGCCGCGCTCAGGTTCGGCCTGGGCCAGGCCGAGTACGAAGGGCTCGGCCGCTCGCTGAACCGTCTCAACGCGTGGGAGTCGGGCCAGTCCTACGAGTCCGACCTGTTGGCCCTGCCGGAGCACGTGGAGGTCCTCACGGACCGGGAGTGGCACGACGAAGACCTGGCACTGACCCGTGGACGGGACGAACTCGTCGAGCACGTACGGACGGAGACGGAGAACAACCGGATGCGGCACCGCGGTCAAGCCTTCTTGGTGGACTACCGGGACGCGGTGGTGCTCACCGACCTCTCCCGCCTCGGAGTCGATCTGATCCGCCAGGACGAGGGGGGACGGACGAGCCTGCTGCAGGACCACCGTGCGTTGACGACCGTGAAGAACCGTCTCTTCAGCGCCGACGAGGGGAACAACTCCAGGGGGGCCCTGCGCGGTACCAGGACCACCGATTACCGCGAGACCTACTACCCCGGGGACTTCTGGGACTACCAGCAGACCGAGAACCGCCGGCTCGGCCACACCCAGGATGCCGCGAACGCCCTGCCGCGGGAGTTGGCGGACGGGATCGGCGGCCGCCCGCACCAGCAGCTCGCGGCCGGTATCTCGGCTCGGCTGGGCGGGGAGTTCAGCGACGTCACGGCCGGCGTTCCGCCCGAGCAGCGGGCGTTGGTCGGGCAGGGATTGACCCGGTCCGTGCCGAGGATCGAGCTGGGCCGCAGTTTCGAGTACCTGCTCTTTCAGCCGCCGCGCCTGGCCGAGGAGGTCCGGGAGCAGCAGCGGTCCGCCGTTCAGCGACTGGGCGGTACCGTGTCCGGCCCGGAGCGCTCGTACGGGCTCCACGACTTCTACCGTGTCCTGCTGGAGCGCGTGCGCCGGGAGGGGACCTTCCCCAACGAAGCCGTGTCGGGTGGTACTCCGCAGGAGCGCCGTGCGCAGTTCCGGGAGCTCGCTCAGGAGAACCGCAGGAGGCGTGCGGCACTCAGGTTCGAGTCCGGCCAGGGACCCCGTGCGGAGTATCAGCGGCGCAACGAGTCGGCGCTCCGGCTGCGCGACGAAGCGGAGCCCCTGCTCGCCAAGGTCGCTGCCGAGCCGAAGGGCAAGGGCAAGGAGAAGTCGCCGGAGAAGATCCAGGCAGAAGCGCTGGAGAAGCAGGCGAAGAAGGAGCACGCCGAGGCGGACAAGGCCAGGAGGAAGGGTCTCGACCTTGAGCGCAGGGCGATGGAGCATGACACCGCCGCGTTGTATGCGGATGCCGGGGCGCTCTACCAGAACGCCGAGGCGGGTCGCGCCGGGGCGGCCGGGCTTCGCGCGGCGGGTCAGGAGGCGGACGCGCGTGGCCTGGAGTACCGGGCCGCGCTCAGCGAGACGCGGGCGCGCCGTCTGGAGATGAGGGCGGTGCGTCAGGAGTTGCTGAGCTGGTCGCTGGCGAATCTCGACCAGGTCACCGAGGAGGTGTCGCGGGCGGGGGTTCAGCTGCCGGTCCTGCTCGACCTGCTCGGAGCGGGCACGAGTTGGCGCCGCCGGGTGGCGGAGGGTGTGGTCGGGGAGAGCGAGGTCTGGGCGGCCGGTGACGTGGCGGCACGGCTCGCCGCCACGATGCGGGGAGGGCCGGTGGTCGTCGACCTGCCGGGCCGTGGGCAGCGTCAGGTGATGCCTTTCATCGCGGCGGACGGTGACTGCCTCTACAACTCCGTTCTGCTGTCGCGGGATGGCACTGTGCCCTCGCCGGCCCGTGCCGCCGAGCTCCGTGCCCATGTGGCCGATTGGATGGAGGCGCGCCGCGTGGAGGTCACGCAGTGGCTGGCGCCGACGGTTCCCGTGGGAAGGGCGGATGCCGCGTTCCAGGAGCTGGCCAGGACGATCCGGACGCCCGGTGAGTGGGCCGCCGACTCCGGTGACCTGGTGATGCCGATCATGGCCTCGGCCTTGGGCATCAGCCTTGTCGTCGAGCAGCCTGACCGGCCGGGGGTGGCGTCCCAGCACTTCCTGCCGCTCGACCGGCTGGCGTCCGGTGACCTGAACGGTCTGGCGGAGGTCCGTGTGCGGTACCACCGCAACCACTACGACCTCCTCGACCGGGAGCAGCCGTCCCCCGAATCGGCCATGGAGAAGCGCGGGCGCGAGGACTCCGACGAGGAGATGGCGGACGATCAGGACCGGTCGAGCCGCCCCCGCTACGACCACCAGCAGGACGCGGCCCACGCACCGACCCAACCCGCCTACGCGCCCCCGCCCACCCGTGCTGCGCCCGCAGCGCCGTCCACCGCACCGTCCGCCGCGCCCGCGCAGACGGCCGGTCCCGTCCGGCCGCTCTCCGAGCGCGTCCACGTCGCGCCGGTCACGGACGCGACCCGCGCAGCGGGGGCCAACCGGGCCCCGTTCTTCCGGCGGATGTTCGACGTGCAGCGCTTCGAGCGGCCGGACGGTGAGACCGAGACCCGGCTGGTGCTGCGGATCCGCCTCGTCCAGAACGACGCCTCGGGGAGCCCGCTGACGGCGGACCAGATCACCGCTGCCAGGACGCAGGAGACCGCCGCGCTCCAGCAGCGGGCCCAGCGCGGGCTGGACACCTACTACAACACCGGCGCCCGGCTTCCCAACGGCGATCTGCTCCGGGTGGAGGTGGAGTTCGTCGAACCCGGCGCGCCGGTGGCGGCCCCCGTCGCGGGTGGCGCGATCACCCACCACGAGGTCAGCCTTCAGGCCACCGTCCCCCGCCCCGAGTCCGTGCACTGGGGGCTTGATCTGAGCGAGGTCGTGCTGGCCCACGAGATGGGGCACCTGCTCGGCTTCCACGACGAGTACCGGGAGGCCGAGTTCCGGGGACGGGTGGTCTATGACGACGGCGGCCTGATGGGTGCGTTCACCGAGGACACCCGGGGGCGCCCGTCGATGGACGAGAACGCCGCGCCGGCGTACCGGGACTGGATCGGGCGGCAGTGGATCCCGCCGCGCCAGCTGCGCCAGCTCGGGGCGAGCGTCGACGCCGCTCTGGGCAGCGCCACCCGCAGGTCCGAGGGCGGCACGGTGTTCACCACCGCCGACGACCTGATGTCCCGCCGGGATCGGCTCCCGTCCCGCGCGCACTTCTCGCTGGAGACCCGGCGCGAGGTGCTCTACGGTGCCGAGCGTCGCGATGACGGCGCCGGCGGCCACCTGCCGCCGACCCGGCTGGCCGACCGGCCGCGCCCGCGCCTGATCGGCACGGTCCACGCGAACGGCACCTACCGGGCCGACGACGGCGCGCCCGGCACCAGCCGGCCGGTGCCGCCGCCCCCGCGCGCACCGCGGAGCCAGGAGGCGCTGGACCTGGCCATCCACCAGCCCATCCACCAGCCCAGCCGCCAGCCCGGCCGCCCTGCTCAGCCGCCCGCCGAGCCCGCTCGGCCCGGCCGGATGATGTTCCCCGAGCACTGGTCGGCGGACGACGCCGTCTACGCCGCCGAGCAGGCGTACCAACACGCCCTGCGCCAGGGCGCGGTGGTGCCGGCTCCCGGTCAGGTGGGCGTCCACCACTGGGTCGGCGAGTACGCGGGCGTCCGGATCGAGGGCGAGCTGCGGCTCGGCCGGTTCACCGGCTTCCGCCCCGCTGACAACCAACTCGACGCGTCCGGCGCGGAGTTGCCGGCCCCGCGCTACCTGCCGAGGGACACCCGCGCGCTCGCCGGCCGGCCGCAGTTCGGCCGCCGGGTGGAGGACGTCGCCCGCTACGGCGACCGCCGCACCCGCACCGGCGTCTACCACGCACCCAGCCAGCGGATCGAGCACTTCCACGGGCTGCGGATCCAGCCGCAGGGCCAGCCGCACGCCAACGGCACCTACCGGGCCACCGTGCACTTCCTGGAACCGCAGTTGCGGCCCGACGACCCGATGCGCGTCCTCCCGAGCCGCTGGCGCCTGCACGAGGACGGCACCGACCACACGATGTTCCCGCAGGCGTGGAGCTCGGACGAGGTGCTGCACCGGGTGGCGGATGCGCACGCCTCGGCGGTGGCCCGGGGGACGATCAGCTCGGCGGACCCGGACAACCACCGCTGGGTGGGCGAGAGCGGGGGCGTGCGGATCGAGGGCCTGGTCCGCGACGGCCAGCACGCGGTCTACCGGCCCACCCTCGCCCAGCCCGAGCCGCCGCACGCGAGCTGGCCGACCCGGGCGGCGCAGCAGCCGGTCGGTCGGACGGCGAGCGTGGAGCTGGCCGTCGACCCGGCGCGCGGCATCACGCTGGCCGCCGAGCACGTGCTCTTCCCGAGTGGGGACCGGGGGATCGTCCTGACGGCGCGGGTGCACCTGCCCGCGGCGCCCGGCACCCTTCCGCACATGGTCGACGCCGTGGCCCGACGGATGCAGGACACCGTCGACCAGTACTACAACTCCCTGGCACGGGTGGACGGACAGCCGCTGGTGCGGGTGGCGGTCGCCGTGGTGCCCACCGCCGCGCAGGCGCACCAGTCGCTCGATGTCCCGCCGGTGGCACCGTCCGACGTGGAGCTCCAGGCCGCCCTGCTCAACCGCGTCCTCGGTGTGCACCCCGTCGCAGGCGATCTCGCGCTGCTCGCCGGGCGGTTGCCCGAGCCGGCCGGCCGGGGAGCCTGGCTGCCCACGACCGGCGACTCGTCCGCGACGGCAGCGACCGCGCTGCGCCACGCCCTGGACGCCGCCCACCCGTTGGACGGGCCGACGACGCTGCGCGAGCCCGACCCCACGGCCTCCGGTGCCTCCGCGGAGCCGGTGACCACCGGGATGGCGGACCAGAGGGCGCGCGTGGCCGCGCTGCTCGACCCGAGCGCACCGCGCACCAGCTCCACGGCCGGCTTCCCGGCGCACTGGAGGCCGGAGGAGTTGCAGTTCGCCGCGGTCGAGGTCGTCCAGCAGGCCGTCGCCGCCGGGACCGTGGTCAGTGGTCCGGGCCCGGTCGTCGTGAGTGGCGAGTTCGCCGGGCTGCGGATGGACGTCACGGTCGAGGGCGGCGTGATCGTCGACTACGTCCCCACACCCGAACCGGCGAAGGACGGCGGCGACGACATGATGGACGTCGACTCCCCGGAGCCTGAGCCGACGTTGGACGCGGACGGCGATGTCGAGATGGGCTTGAGCCCGACGGGCCCGACGCGCCCGTACCAGGCCGAACCCGAACCCGAACCCGAGTACAGGTCCGAGTCCAGGTCCGAGTCCGACAAGATCGTGGACATCCTGTCGGGCAGGCCGACCAAGCGGCAGCGCACTCCCGCCTACGAGCGGACCGATGGGGTGCTGGCCGACCGCGGTCTGAAGCCCGCGCCCGAGCACCAGCCGGCTCTGGACGCGCACATCGCGACACTCGGTACGACGAAGTTCCACCTCGTCACCAGCGAACTGCTGGAGCGGATCAACCCGTACACCGAGAGTGCGGACGGCGGCAGCCTGCACCACTGCCTGGAAGCCACCGAGGCCCTGCGCTCGACCCACTACGGCACGACGCGCGTGTCCGCCCGTCCGCTGCGGGCCGTCGCGGAGGAGCGCGCCGCGTGGACCCTGCTCAAGAGCCACGGCCTGCCGCTCGCCCACGGTGAGGGCCGGCAGGCCATCGAGGAACTGGTCGACCGGGTGCGCGAGTCCGGCCCTGGCACCTTCGCCACCGTCCTGCTCGCCCGCCCGGGCGAAGAGGGCCACGTGCTGGCCCTGATCCACGGCGAGGACGGCATCCTGCGCTGGGCCGACGCGAGCACCCACGAGGTCGCCGAACTCGGCCTGGGTGAACTCCCGCGCGACCTCACCGAGGACACCCGGGTCTGGGCGGCGACCACGGACCGCAACGGCAACTCGCTGCCCGGCCGGATCGACCGCGAGCTGCTGGGGTCGGAAGCCCCGGTCTTCGGCGCGAACAAGAATCGGACGCGCAAGGCAGGCGAGGAAATCACGTCGACCACGCCTGCCACCTCCGAACCGCTCCCCAAGGAGCAGGAGCCGGCCAAGGTCGAGCCGGTCAAGGTCGAGCAAGCCAAGGAGGAGCCGGTCAAGGAAGGGCCACCCGAGGTCGAGGTCATGTTGAATTCGTTGGTCCCCATCGTTGCGGGGGGCACGGATCCGACGAAGACCTATGCTGCTGCCTTTCTGAAGCTGGACGACGGGAAGGAGTGGAAATCCGGCCGTCATAACAACGGGGACAAAAATGATGCCTCGGATGAGAGGTACATCCCGGAGGGCAGGAGGTATGCGGAGGGCAGGGCGTACAAGGACGCGGCCGTCTGGAAGGTTGACGGCAAGAGCTACCAGGTGAATGACGCCGAGCCGCATCTCGTCCACAGGTTGCGTGGGTTCATGGACAGCCAGAAGTACCGGGCGGGCAGCCCCGTGTCCGGCGCGCTGGGGCTCATGTCCAACCGCGGGACGTGTGACAGCTGCAAGCATGTCGTGGGGGAGTTCGCGCGGGAGTACACCAATATTCGGATTTACGTGAGCTACTTCACTGGTAAGTCCGTTGGGACGGTTTCCAAAAGCGAGCGGGGAGGCGTGTCCATTGACTACGGCTGGACCGAGATGAACGACTTGGCCGTCTCGATTCCGAGCAAGAGCCATCAGAAGGTCGTCTACCGGGACCGGAAGTTCGGACTCGGGCCCGACACGCCGGAGAGTCTCAAGGCCGAGGCCGCCGTCAAGGCCGAGGCGGCCAAGGCTGCCAAGGCGGCCAGGGAGGCTGCCGCAGCCAAGGCTGCCGCCCCCGCCAGGGCCGTCGAAACCATCAACAGGGAACTCAATGCCCGAGTGGTGAAGCTGCTCAATGAATTTGCCGCCACCTACAAGGGCAAGTCGACCAACACCTTCTCCATGGACTTCAAGAAGTACATGAGTGGGCAGCCCCTCCCGTGGAAGGCCGGCAAGGAGGTGCTCGCCGCCATCGAGACCTGGTACGAGGAGGCGACGCGGCCGGTCATCACGGGCTCATAGCCGGACCAGTCCGTCGCGGCGGGGAGCCTGCGAAGATCGCGGCATGGTGAGTGGAGTGAACGAGATCGCGGCGCTCGGGCCGTTCTTCGCCTTCGAGGTGCACGAGGGCGACGGGCCCGCCCGGGCGCCCTGGCGGGAGATGGCCGAACTGGTCGACGACCCGGCCGTGTTGGCGGGGCGGGCCGCCGACGTGCGCGGTCATCTCGCGGGCGGGCGGCCGGTCGAGAGCGTGGAACTGCGGGTGGCCGCTTCGGTGATGCACCTGGGGCTGACCGCCCGACTGGCCTCGCCAGCTCTGGCGGTGGCCACCCGCTACGGCGCGGTGCTGCCGCTCGACCTGCGGGAGGCCAGGTGGCAGCCGGTCCCCGGGGGCATGTTCCCGCTCTCGCTGCCGCGTCGCACCCTGGTCCCGGTGGCCGACCCGGCCGAACTCGCGGCCGCGCTGGGCGTCGAGCTGCTCGACGGCCCGTGCCGTGCCATGGTGGAGGCCACCCTGCCGCTCTGCCCGTCCCCGCAGATCCTATGGGGCAACGTGGCCTCCGCCGTGCACGGGGCTGCGGTCGCCCTCGCCAACTCCCGCCCGCAGCTGGCCGGTCGGGCCCGCCTGCTGGCCGGGCTCGTGCTGGCGCAGCCGCAACTGCGCGACACCTGCACGGGGGTGGGCGACGGCGGCCCGTTCCGCCGCCGCAGCTGCTGCCTCATCTACCGCGCCGCACCCGGCGGCGCCGGGGCGCTGTGCGGCGACTGCGTGCTGCGGCGCGGCTGAGCAGGTCCTCAAGAGGGCGAGCCGGACTCCCGGAGCAGGAGGGCGACGGCCTCGGTGACCTGGTCGACCGTGTGGTCAGGGGGAGCCTCGGTGGCGGGCCACGGGCGGTCGCGGCGGATCCAGACGGTCCGCAGGCCCGCTGCCCGGCCCCCACCCACATCCGCGGTGATGCTGTCCCCGACCATCCACCCGGCGCGCGGCGGCCGACCGGCGCCGAAGCCGCAGCGCTCGGCCGCCAGGGCGAAGATCCGCGGGTCGGGCTTGCGCAGGCCCTCGGCCTGCGAGATGCACCAGCCGTCCAGCAGCGGGGGCAGCCCGGTGTGCCGCAGGGCGCCGAGCTGCATCTCGTGGTTCCCGTTGGTCACCACGCCGACCCGCCAGCGCGCCGCCCGCAGCCGCGCCAGCGCCGCCAGGACCGCCGGCTCGCAGCGCATCAACTCCGCGTGCCGGCGCCGGTACTGCGCCCACAACACCTCGACGGAGGCGGCCAGGCCGAAGCGGGCCCGTACGGCGGTGAAGAACTCGCCCTTGGGCCGCAGGCCGTCCGCGTCGAGTGCGGTCAGCCAGCACACCGCGCCGGGGTCGAGCCCGTGCCGGGAGGCGAACTCCGTTGCCCAGCGGGCGAACGCGGCGCTGCGGTCGGCGAGCGTGTTGTCCAGATCGAAGAGTGCGAGACGTTCCACCGGCCCGGCCGTCAACGGTCGGCCCGGGTGAGGCGGAACCGGGCCAGCCGCAGGCCGGGGACGGGTTCCACGACAGCGGTGGGGGAGAAGCCCAGACCTTTGTAGAGCGTTACGGCCGGGAGGTTGTCGGCGCCGGTGCTGACCAGGGCGTCGCCGTCGGGGGCCAGTTCGGTCAGCAGGTGGCGCAGCAGGCGGGAGGCCAGGCCGCGGCGGAACCAGTCGGGATCGACGCAGACCCGGTCGATGTCGATGTCGCCGGCCCGCTCGCCCGCGAGCTGCTGCCAGGCGACGAAGGCGACCAGCCGGCCTTCCGGCGTCCTCGCGCCGAGCCAGCGCAACCGCCCTGCGCCGGAGCGCAGTTCCGGCAGGCTCTCGCGCAGGGCGGGGATGTCGTCGAAGCCGATCAGCTCTGCCTCGACGGCGTACGCGCGCCGCCCGACCCGGTGCACCGCGAGCGCGGTCGCCTCGTGCGTCAGGTCGAGCTCGACCAGTGACGGCGCGCGGGCGGGAAGTTCCGGCGCGGTCGGCGAGTTCGTCGTCCTGGTGAAGACATGGGAGCGGCCGATGGCGGTGAAGCCGCGACGGGCGTACCAGTGGCGGGGCCAGTCGTCGGCGTCGGCGACCAGGAAGAGCAGGCCGTGGTCGGCGATGTCCCGGCGGGCGGCGGTGAGCAGTGCGTCCGCGTAGCCGCGGCGGGTGTGGGTGTCGCTGGTGACGACCTCTTCGAGCTGGCCGATCCCGTCCTCCGGGTCGAGGTAGAGGTCGGCCCAGCTGGCGATGACGCCCTCCTCATCGCGGACGGCGAGGAAGCGGACCTGGTCCGCGCCGTGCAGCCGAGCCGCCCGGCGATCGGCGAGCTGTCGGAGTACGGCGTCGGGGGCCTGCGGCATCCAGCGGCGCAACTGGCCGAGGACGGCGGGCCGCAGCTCGGCGAGGCTGACGGGGTGCGCGGCCGCCGGGTGCACGGCTGGGTGCGCGACTGGCGGCACGGTGGGATGCGTGAGCGCAGGACCCGTCATCACCAGCTCCACGTCGTGCTCGTAACCCGCCGCCGTGAGGGCGGGTGCGCAGGCGGTGGCCACGGCGTCGTCGAGGACCGAGATCCGGCGGTGTCGCAGGTGGCCGAGGCCGGCATCGGCGAGCGCGGGGAGCTCGCGCAGGCCGGCCGGCGACGGCATGGACGTGATGACCACCTGGTTGTGCTCGTGCGACGCCTCGTACGCCGGGTCAAGTACCAGCACGCCGCCCGGGACCTCGACCGTCTCGGCCGCCTGCCGCCGGGCGAATGACGCGCGGAACGCCGCGATGCGCTGGAGGTCGCCGGTCGATGCGGCTGGCGTGGCTGACATGCGGTCAGCGTAGGGGAGCAGGGCAGTTGACGCCGGATCTTTTCCCGGCGGTGCCGGCCCGCCAGGTGAACGCCGGGGCGGGTCCGGCCCGTTCTGGCTGTGTGAGGACGCCCCAGCGGACGAGTGGGGCGGGGAACGACAGGAGTGCGCGATGGCCCAGGCGGAACACGGATTCGAGCTCGCCGCGGTGTTCGACACCGTGGACCCGGTGACGGGCCCGGGCTTCGCCGCGGACCACCCGCGCATCACCGACCCGGCCGAGCGGACCGCCCTGCTCGACTACCTGCGGGCCGGGCCGGCCGTGCTGATGACCCCGATGCTGATGGACGACGTCCTGGAGCCGTCGCGCCTGGGCCGGGTGCCGATGAGCTACCGCACCGACGGGGTCTGGATCTGGACGGACACCATCACCTACTACCTGGAGGAGTACGGGCTCGCCCCCGAGCCGGGCCTGCTGGCGCACCTCCGGCAGCGGGTACGCGCGGGCGTCGGCCCGAGCGCCGACGCGGACGCGGACGTGCTGGAGCGCGCGGTGGCCTTCATCCTCACGCCGCCGCCGGAGGAGGAGGCCGAGCCGGTCTGGACCCTCGGCGGCTCCGACGAAACGCTCTGACTGACTCCGCTCGCGCCCCGGTGAACCCCGGGGCCCGCGCCGCCCGTCACACCGGGTGGATGCGTTCGTCGACCGGCCCGGTGGGGTCCGGCCGGGCGTGTTCCGTGGTGGACAGTCGTCGAAGGGCCAGGGGACCAAGGTGGGCAAGGACCGGCACGGAAAGAACGGGCGATCTGGCGGAGCGGGCGAGCCGGAGGCCGGCGGGTACCAGCTGCCCGCGGTTGCCTGGGCGGTGGAGGAGTTGGAGCCGCCGACCGCCGAGGAGGCGCCGGCCGCACCGGTGGCGAAGGCACCTGCCGCGCGCGAGAGCCGGGCACCCGCGATCGGATCCGAGGCTGAGCCCTCGGCCGAGCACGAGCCCAAGCCCGAGGCCGAGCACGAGCCCGAGGCCGAACCGGACAGCGCCGCCGATGGTGGCGCCGCCGACGGTGGCGACACCGCCGCGCTTGCCGCAGCCACCGGGCTGCTGGCCACCACCCCGGCGTCCAAGGCCACCGCGGCCGCCGGCCAGGGCGGCACGTCCTCCCGGCCCGGCCGGATCTCCAAGCCGATGATCGCCGCCGCGGCGACCGCCGGTGTCGTCCTGATCGGCCTGCCGCTGATCCTCTCCCACCTCGGCGGGGGCGGCTCGCACGGCGGCCCGCTGGGCTCGGGGCCGGCCGGCTACACGCAGCAGAGCGGCGGCGGCGACGGATTCGTCCCGAAGGCCGACGCGCACGGTGACATCGGCCCCGGCCCGCAGGCGCCGGGTCAGCCGGGCCAGCCGGGCCAGCCGCCGCAGGGCGGCACCGGCGGAGCGGACGGCGGCACGACGGGCGGTGGCGGCACCGGCGGCGTGGCGGGCGCAGCAGCGCTTGCCGGGGCCGGCGCCGGTGCCGGCACGGGGTCCGGAGCGGGAGCGCCGGTCGGGTCGTCCCACGGTGGCGGATCGGGCGGGGCCGCCCAGCCGCAGCAGCCGGGCCAACCGCAGACCCAGCCCCAGCCGCCCGCCCAGCCGCAGCAGCCCGCGCCCCAGCAGCCCGCCCCGCCGGCCGCGGCGGCCAAGGCCGCGCCCCCGGCGGCGCCCAGCTACGCGGGCGTGGCCGGTCCGTTCTGCAGCAACGCCGGCACCACCTTCCAGCAGAACGGCTGGTTCGACCAGGGCCAGGCCGGCTGGGTGGTCAACTCCGGTGGCGGCTACGCGGGCAGCGGCTGCAACGGCAACTTCACCTCGATGCCGATGTCCGGCGCGGCCAACAAGGACGCCGGCAACTCGGTGGTCTGGACCTTCAACACCGGGTCGGTCAGCAGCGGCAGTTGCACGATCTCGGTCTACGTTCCGGACGACGGCGACATCAAGGCCGTCGGCGGGGCCCCGGCCTACTACACCGTGCAGAACGGCAGCGGCTCCGCCGGTTCGTTCAACGTCAACCAGGTGGGCAACCGCGGCTCCTGGGTCAGCGCCGGGACGTTCCCGGTGAGCAACGGCAAGATCGCCGTGACCATGCACGACCGCGGGCAGGACTGGACGGACACCGCCAAGACCTACGCCCATGACGCGGCCTCCGCCGTCCGGGCGAACTGCACGGGCTGACCGATCACCACCCGGAACACCTGATCACCACCCGGAACACCCTGATCAGCTGATCACCACCGACGAAGGGGAACAACGAGCATGACGCGCCATGTGCTGACGGTCTGTGCGGAGCAGCGGGACGGCGGCTACCGCACGATCGGGGAGGCCCTGGAGGCGGCACGCAGCGGAGCGGTGATCAGCGTCCGGCCGGGCAGGTACGAGGAGAACCTGGTGATCACCAAGATGGTGACCATCACCGCCGAGGACGTGCGCGGCAGCGTCCGGATCTCCCCCCGGCGCGGCGCGGTGGTCCAAGTGGTCGCCGAGGCCGTGCAGTTGACCGGACTGGTGCTGCAGGGGCAGGACGAGGAGCTGCCGGCCATCGACGTCCCGCGCGGGCAGGCGGCGCTGGAGGACTGCGAGGTGGTCGGTAACTCGTGGACGGCCGTGCTGACCCGCCAGCAGGGCGCGCTCGCGATGCGCGGCTGCCGGGTGGTCAACCCGGTCGGGGCGGGCATCGTGGAGACCTCCACCGGTGCCAGCGTGATCGAGGACTGCGTGATCGAGCACCTGGGCACCTCCGCCGTGGTGATCGGCGAGCGGGCCAACCCGGTGGTGCGCAACTGCGTCATGCGCGACGCGCGCGGCAACGGCGTCTGCGCCAACGGCGAGGCGCGCGGGGTGATCGAGGACTGCGAGATCTCGGCGACCGACAAGCCGGCCGTCGCACTGGAGGAGAACAGCTCGACGCGCGTTCTGCGTACCGCCGTCCGGGACACCGCGGTCGGCGTCTACGTCAGCTCCTCGGCTCGGGTGACGCTGGAGGACTGCACGATCACCGGCACCCAGGGCCACGCCGTGGTGCTGGCCGCCGGGACCGACCCGGTGCTGCGCCGCTGCCGCACCGCCCGCAGCACCGGCCACGGCCTGCACATCGGCGGCCGCTCGCGCGGCACCTTCGAGGAGTGCGAGGTGAACGGGGCCGATGGCACCGGCATCTGGGTGGGGGAGTCCGCGAGCCCCTCGCTGACCCGCACCGCCGTCCGGGACTGCGGCGACGCCGGCGTCGAGCTGGTCGGCGAGAGCGCCGCCGAGTTCGACCGCGTGGAGATCCGCGACGTGGCCGGCCCGGGGGTGAGCATCCGGGAGGGGGCCAACCCGCTGCTGCGCCGACTCAACGTGGTCGACGCGCGCGGCCACGGCGTGGAGGTGCTGGCCGACGGGCGCGGCCGGCTGGAGGCGTCCGAGATCACCTCGGCCGGCCTGGCGGGGGTGCGGATCGCCGACGGCGGCAACACCTACCTGGGCGGGACGACGGTGCGCGGCTCGGGCGGGGCCGGCGTCTCGGTCGGAGCGGAGGGCATCGGCGCGCTGCGCGACTGCGACGTGATCGACTCCGGCGCCGAGGGCCTACTGGTCGAGCACGGTGGCGAGTTGACGGCCACCCGCACGTTGGCGCGCGGCAGCCGCCGGCACGGCGCGCTGCTGGCGGACGGCAGCCGGGCCGCCCTGAACACCTGCGAGCTGACGGACAACACCCTGGACGGCATCCGGATCGAGTCCGTCGAGGCGGTCCGGATCACCGACTGCACGGTGACCGGCAACCGGGGCGCCGGGCTGCGCCAGACGAAGCCCAGCAACCGGCTGGCGGTGGAGAACCTGACCAGCGCGGAGAACGCGAGCACCGACGCGCACGGCAGCGCGACCGCGCAGGCCGAGCCCGGCGGGTCGGGCGGGTCGGGCTCGGAGCAGGGGGAGGGGCAGGAGCAGAGCGGCGAGCAGGCCGGCGCGGTCGAGGAGCCCAAGGGCCCGCTGGCGGTGCTGGAGTCGCTGGTCGGTCTGGAGGGCGTCAAGGAGCAGGTGGCCACCCTGGTCAACCTCAACAAGCTGGCCAAGCGCCGCGAGCAGGCCGGGATGCCGGCCCTGCCGATGAGCCGGCACCTGATCTTCGCCGGGCCGCCCGGTACTGGCAAGACCACGGTGGCCCGGCTCTACGGCGCCGTGCTGGCCGAACTCGGCGTGCTGCGCAGCGGCCACCTCACCGAGGTGGCCCGGGTCGACCTGGTGGCCGCGATCATCGGCGGCACGGCGATCAAGACCACCGAGGTCTTCATGCAGGCGCTGGGCGGCGTGCTCTTCATCGACGAGGCGTACGCGCTGTCGGCCGGCTCCAACGGCGGCAGCGGACCGGACTTCGGCCGGGAGGCGATCGACACCCTGGTCAAGCTGATGGAGGACCACCGCGACGACATCGTGGTCGTGGTGGCCGGCTACTCCGAGGAGATGCAGGGCTTCCTGTCCTCCAACCCGGGCCTGGCCTCGCGCTTCAGCCGCACCGTCGAGTTCCAGAACTACGCGCCGGCCGAGCTGACCACCATCGTGGAGCGGGCAGCCGACGCGCACGGCTACGAACTGGCCGACGGCACCCGCGACGCGCTGGCCGAGCTCTTCGAACGGATGCCCAAGGGCGCCGACTTCGGCAACGGCCGGGCCGCCCGCAAGGTCTTCGAGGAGATGGTCGACCGGCAGGCCTCCCGGCTGGCGCAGGTCGCGGAGCTGGGCGACGCGGACCTCGCGGTGCTGATGCCGCAGGACGTCGGCGCGGAGGCCGCCGCCGCCGTGGCCGCCGCGCTCGCCGAGCTGGCGGGCGAGGCGCCGGCCGCGGCCCGCACCGAACTGCTCGACGAGCTGCGCTCGATGGTCGGCCTGCCCGCCGCCAAGGAGCAGGTGGAGGACCTGGTCAACCTGATCAAGCAGGTGCGCCGGCGCGAGGAGGCCGGCCTGCCGACCGCCAAGATCAGCCACCACCTGGTCTTCGCGGGCCCGCCCGGCACCGGCAAGACCACGGTGGCCCGGCTCTACGGCCGGCTGCTGGCCGAGCTCGGCGTGCTGCCGGGCGGCCAGTTGATCGAGACCGCCCGGTCCGACCTGGTCGGCCGCTTCGTCGGCCACACCGCGCAGCTCACCAAGGAGGCCTTCGAACGGGCCCGCGGCGGCGTGCTCTTCATCGACGAGGCGTACACCCTCACCCCGCGCGGCGGCAGCGGCAACGACTTCGGCCAGGAGGCCGTGGACACGCTGATGAAGCTGATGGAGGACCACCGCGACGAGGTCGTGGTGATCGTCGCCGGGTACGAGGAGGAGATGCAGGGCTTCCTGGCCTCCAACCCCGGCCTGGCCTCGCGCTTCTCCCGCCAGATCGCCTTCGAGCACTACGCGGACGACGAGTTGGTGACGATCGTGCGACTGCAGGCCGAGTCGGCCGGTTACGTCTGCGCGCCCGAGACGCTGGCGGCGCTGCACACGCTCTTCGGGGAGCTCCCGCGCGACCGCACGTTCGGCAACGGCCGCACGGCCCGGCAGACCCTGGAGAGCATGATCACCCGGCAGGCCGGGCGGCTCAGCAGGCTGGAGATCGACGACCTGTCCGAGCTCAGCCTGCTGCTCCCGCAGGACATCCCGGTGCAGCGCACGGGCAGTGCGGCATGACCGGTCCCCGGCGCCTGACCGGCCCCCGGCGCCTGACTGACCCGCGGCGCCTGACCGGGCCCGGGCCCGGGCCGGGCGCGGTCGCCGCACTGCTCTGCGGCCTGCTGCTGGTGCCGCTGGCCCCCGGGCTCGCGTCGGCCGACTCGCCCGCGCCGACCCTCACCCCGGGTGCGGAGGTGCCGGCCCTGCGCGTCGGCGAACCGCTCTCGTCGGGTCAGCCCGCCCAGCCGGGCGGCCAGCTGGCGGGCGGCCAGCCGGCGGGTGGCGCGCAGGCCGGTGCCGAGCCGTCCTCGCTGCCGACCGTCGGGCAGACCAACCCCAACGTCCAGCAGCAGGGCTGCCTGCCCGCCTCGGCCAGCCGCACCGACCGCACCCCCTGGGCGCAGACCTTTCTGCGCCCGGACGCCGCCTGGCCGCTCAGCCAGGGCGCGGGGGTGACGGTGGCGGTGGTCGGCTCCGGCGTTGACGGGGCCTCGGGGGTGTTCGACAGCCGGCTCGCCCTCGGGCCGCGCGAGTACGGGCCGGGCGACTCCGGCCGTGACTGCGTCGGGCACGGCACCTTCCTGGCCGGACTGGTCGCCGCCCGGCGCCAGGACGGCCTCGGCTTCGCCGGGATCGCTCCGCAGGCCCGGATCCTCGCGGTGGCCGTCACCGACGACAGCGGCGTCACCGGTGCCGACCAGCTCGCTCCCGGCATCCGCGCGGCCGTCGACGGCGGCGCCCGGGTGATCGACGTGGCGGTGCCGCTGCCGACCGGCAGCGCCGCGCTCTCCGCGGCGCTGCAGTACGCCGACGCCAAGGGCGCGCTGGTGATCGCACCCGCCGCCCCGGATGCCTCCGCTGCGCCCTCCGCCGCCGGCTCGGCGGCGCCCGCCGCCCCGGTGCCGACCGAGCAGGACGTCCTGTCGGTCGGCGACCTCGGCCCCGGCGGCACGGTGCCGTCCGCCCGCTCCGGCACGGGACGGGTCGACCTGGTCGCCCCCGGCGACTCGGTGATGAGCGTCGGCCCCGGCGGCGTGGGCTACTTCACCGGCTCCGGGCCGAGCTTCGCCGCCGCCCTGGTGGCCGGGACGGCCGCCCTGGTGCTCGGCTACCGGCCGGACCTGACGAGGGACCAGCTGGCCCACCGGCTGGAGGCCACCGCCTACCACCCCGGCACCGCGCTGCCCGACGCCGTCCTCGGCTACGGCACGGTCGACCCGGTGGCCGCCGTCAGCGCGCTGCTCCCCGAGGAGCACGGCGTCGCCCAACGCCCGCGGCCGGGCGCCGCGTCGATCGTGATGCCTCCCGCGGCGTCCGGCTCGGCCGGGCAGCAGGCGGCGGCGGTCGCGGGCGGCGCGCTGGGGCTGGCGGTACTGGTCGGCGCCGCCGGGCTGGTGCTGCCGCGCGGACGGCGCAGGGGGTGGCGGCCGGGCACACCGCCGGAGCCGGCGGACTGAGGCGGCCCGGTGAACCCCTGGCGTGAACCTGGTGCACGTTGTGCACGTTCTACCCGTAGCGGTAACTCGGGCGGCATGGGGAGACGGTGGTCATTCGTGGGCTCGGCGTGGGGCTCGGAGCTGGAGCGGGGCGGCAGGCGTGCCGTCCGAAGATGACCAGCGCGCCGAGCGCGAACGGAAGGCCCGCAGGCTGATCTCCCACCTGCTGGACGAGCAGCCGTCGGCTGACTCCTCCTCGGCCGAGCTCTGGCTCGACGAGCTCCGGCCCGACGAGCTGGACTTCGGCGGCGGGCTCGCCGTGCCCGCCGCCCGGGCGGCCGAGGTGATCGCGGCGGCTGAGTCGCTGGCCCGGCGTGGGGTCGGCCGGGGACAGCTCGGCGTGCCGCCCGCCGAGTTGCGCCGACTGGCCCAGGCGCTGGTGGTGGACCAGCACCCGTCGGCGGCCGGCTGGACGCCGGCGGAGCGCCGCTCGGCGGCGCACTGGGTGGCGCTGCTGATCGAGCGCTACGGCGAGGACGGCGTGCAGCGGCTGCTGCTCGCACTGACGATCCGCCTCTGAAACCTCCCGGGCCGGACTTTTGGCGAACGTTGGCGAAGCGTTGGTGCACCGTTGGCGGCGCCCGACACGATTCCAGCGTCAGGCCAAGGGAGTCGCCGATCGTCGCGCGCTTGCCCTTGGGCTCCCCAGCTGCGGTTCGAGCCGGCGTGAAGCAAAGAGCGGTGACCATGCAGACCCTCAACACATCCACCAGCACCACCGGGGCGGCGTCCGTCGCACCGCGGGCCACCCTCGACCCCGAGGTACTGGCCGAGATCCACCGCCTGCACGGCCCCTACCTGCTGCGCGCGCTGCTGCGGGTGACCAGCGGCGACCGCGGCAAGGCCGAGGACATCCTGCAGGAGACGCTGCTGCGTGCGTGGCAGCACCCCGAGGCGATCTCGCGCGGCGCGCAGCAGAGCCGTCCGTGGCTCTTCACGGTCGCGCGGCGGATCGCCATCGACCACTTCCGGATGGCCGCCGCCCGGGCCCAGGAGGTCGCCGACGAGGCGCCCGAGGAGCGCACAGCCGTCGGCGACCCGTTCGACGACGTGCTGGCCGCCAGGGACATGGAGCTCCTGCTCGCCGAGCTCCAGCCCCACCACCGCGACGTGCTGGTGGAGTTGCATCTCAACGACCGCTCGGTGGCGGACACCGCGGTGCTGCTCGGCGTGCCGGCCGGGACGGTCAAGTCCCGTAACTTCTACGCGCTTCGGGCGCTGCGGCCGGTCCTCGCCGCCCGCGCCGCCACGGCCTGAGTCGCTGCCGCCCGCGCCGCCGCGGCCTGAGCCGCCGCGGTCAGGTTCGAGCAGCTCACCCCGGCGGTCCCAGCCCGCTCAGCACCGCGCACAACTCGGCCATCCGCAGCGCGTGTTCGGGATCACCCTGACCGGCCGCCCGGTAGTGCTCCAGCAGCCGGGTGCCGGCTGCCCGATGCGCCTCGGCCCCGCGGGCGGCGCTCAACTCCTCGCTGTAGAGCCGGATCAGGTCCGGTCGCCGGTAGCGGCCGGGCGCGCTCTCGACGAGCAGGTGGTAGGCGGCCAGCGTTCCGAGCGCCTGCCGCCCGGTCCGCAGGCAGCTGTCGAGCAGCGCGGCCGCCGCACCCGCGTCCACCTCGTCCCCCGGATGGACCGCCAGCAGTGGCAGCAACCTGGCTGCGTCTATCGGAAGTTGACAGTACGTCAGAAAAAGTCCGGTCCGCACGCCCGCGACACCCGGGGTGTCCAGCAGCAGCAGCCGGTTCCGCTCGTCGTGCAACTCGGCCACCAGGTCGGCCAGCGACCAGGCGGGGCGGGCGGCGAGCTTGGCGGCGACGATCCGCAGCGCCAGCGGCAGGTGGTCGCAGAGCGCCACCAGCCGTTCGGCCGCCGCTCGTTCGGCTCGGACCCGGTCGGGGGCGAGCACCCGCTCCAGCAGGTGCAGCGCGTCCGCGGTGGACAGCGGCTCCAGGCGCAGGATGGTCGCCCCCTCGGTGACCACCAGCTCCTCCAGTGTGCTGCGGCTGGTGACCACGGTGGCGCAGCCAGGACCGGCCGGCAGCAGTTCGGAGACCTCGCGCGAGCAGTGGGCGTTGTCGAGCACCACCAGCAGTCGCCGCCGCGCGGTCTGCTCCCGGTAGAGCGCGGCCCGGGCCGCCGGGTCGCGGGGGATCGCGTCCGGTGCCACGCCCAGCGCGCGCAGAAACCCGCTGAGCACGTCGTCCGGATCGGCCGGTCCGGCCGGGTCGAAGCCGCGCAGGTCGACGAAGAGTTGCCCGTCGGGGAAGCCGGCGGCCGCGCCGTGCGCCCAGTGCACGGCGGTGGCCGTCTTGCCCACGCCGGCCGGGCCGATCAGCACGGCGAGCCCGTTGCCGACCCGCTCGGCCCCGCACTCCTGGTCCAGCCACCCGGACTCGGCCCCGCGGCCGACGAAGCCCAGCGGCTGCCGGGGCAGCGACCGGACGGGAGGCGCGGCGGTGGGAGGTGCGTCGACGGGAGGTACGTCGGCGGGGGAGGCCTGCGCGGCGTCGGCGTCTGCCGGCTCAGTCGTGAGTACGGCCGGCTCGGTGGTCAGCACGGCAGGCTCGGTGGTGAGGACGGCGGCCAGCGCCGCCTGCAGGGCGGGCCCCGGCGGCATCCCCAGCTCCTCGTCCAGCCTGCGGCGCGTGTGGTGGTAGGCGTTCACCGCGGCCGACGACCGTCCGGCCTGGTGCAGGCAGCGCACCAGTACCGCCGCCGTCTGCTCGCGCAGCTCGTCGGAGCGCACCTGCTGCTCCAGGGCCGCGATCGCCGCGCCCCCCTCGCCGAGCCGCAGCAGGCACTGCGCCCAGCCGGTGAGGGCCCCGATCCTGCCCTCGTCCAGCCGCTCGGCCAGCGAGCGGCGCAGCGCCGTGTCGGGCAGGTCGGCCAGCGCCGAGCCGCCCCACAGGCCGAGTGCCCGCTCGTACAGCGCGGCCGCCTCGGCCGGGTCGTCGAGCCCGGCGGCCCGGGCGGCCAGCTCCTCGAAGCGCCGCGCATCCACCAATCGGGCGTCCCCGGTCAGCAGGTATCCGGGCGCCCGGGTGTGCAGGACGAACGGGGTGCCGTCCAGCACCTTGCGCAGCGCCGCGACGTGCCCTTGCAGTGCGGCCCGGGCCTGCGCGGGAGCCTCCTCGCCCCAGAGCATCCCGAAGAACCGCTCCACCGCGACGCTGCGGCCGAGTTCGAGCGCGAGCAGGGCCAGCACCGCGCGCCGCTTGGCGCCGGCCACCTCGGCGAGGCCGCCGTCCGGCCGCCTCAGCTCGACCGGACCGAGCAGGCGTATGCCCATGCCGATGCGCCCCCTAATCCCACCCACAGCCGCCGCGTGGCACGACAGGTCCGCAGTCTAAGCCAGCCCGCCGGGCCCACCCCGCCCGCCCGGCTGCTCCTTCCGGCCCTGTGACCAGCGCCGGGACGCAAACGAGAGCACCATGGAAAGCCGGAGGCAGGCCGCCGAGCCCGGAGTGCATGGGCGGCGGCCCGGCGAGCGCGAGCGCGGAATCCTGGAGGTGGCACGGCGATGGCCAGACCGATCTGGACGGGCACGCTGAGTTTCGGACTGGTCGCCGTGCCGGTCGGCCTCTACTCGGCCACCGAGGACCACGCCATCCACTTCCGCCAGTTGCAGCGCGGGACCTCCGACCGGGTCCGCAACCAGCGGGTCAACGAGCGCACCGGCAAAGAGGTCGCCTACGCCGACATCGTCAAGGGCTTCGAGCTGGCCGACGGCGAGTACGTGGTGGTCGAGCCGGAGGAGCTGGAGCGGATCTCGCCCGGGCGCTCCAAGTCGATCGCGATCACCGGATTCGTGGACCTCGGCGAGATCGACCCGATCTTCTTCGACAAGACCTACTACCTCGGTCCGCGCGGCAAGGAGTTCACCCAGGTCTACGGCCTGCTGCACCGCGCCCTGACCGAGACCGGCCGGGCCGGGCTGGCGAACTTCGTGATGCGCGGCAAGCAGTACCTGGCCGCGGTCCGGGCCGAGGGCGACGTGCTGGTCCTGCAGACCATGCACTACGCCGACGAGGTCCGCGACCCGCACCGCGAGATCGACAGCCTGCCCGAGAAGGTCGAGCCCACCGAGCGCGAGCTCGCCGTGGCCCGCCAGCTGATCGAGGCGCTCAGCGCCGACTGGGACCCGAACGAGTACCAGGACAGCTTCGCCGCCCAGGTGCGCGAGCTGGTCGAGGCGAAGCTCGAGGGCAAGGAGATCGTCACGGCCGAGGCGGCGCCGGACTCGACCAACGTGGTGGACCTGATGGAGGTCCTGGAACGCAGCCTCCAGCAGGCCGCCGTCGCCCACCCGGCCGACCCCGCAGGCCCGTCCGAGGCAGAGGCCGAGCCCAGGGCCAAGCGCGGGGCCGAGCGCGAGCCCGCCGCGCCGTCGGACTTGTCCGAGCTCAGCAAGGCCGAGCTCTACCGGCTTGCCACCGAACGCGCCATCCCCCGCCGCTCCAGCATGACCCGCGACGAACTCCAGCAGGCCCTAGAAGCCACCCAACCCGCCAAGCCCCGCCGCCTGCGCGCCGTCTCCTGACGGCGGGCCGGCTGCGAGGCTTCGCGGGGTGTGCGGGGTGCGGTGACTAGTTGACCGTCTTGCCGCAGGCCGAGTCGACCTTGTTGGCGTCCGCCGTCATGCGGTCCGTCAGGTCGCTGCTCGGGGCGGTCCCGTTGGTGAGGCTGTCGAGCAGCTGCTGGTAGTCGCCGGCCAGCGCCTGGATGGACGTGCGCGCGGCCGAGTTGCCGGCCTTGCCGGCGTCGCCGTTCAGCTGGGTCACGACGTTCTGGAGGTCGGCCTTCATGGCGGCCGGGTCGTTCCCGTCCGCGTTGAGCTTGTCCGCGGAGGAGGTGACCGACGCGGTGGCCGACAGGCAGCCGGCGTCCGTTGCCTTGAGCACGTGCGGAACGAGGAGGGCGATCGGGACGATCCACAGGAGCGCCAGCAGGATACCGATCCAGGACATGACCTTGCCCTTGCCGGCCTTCTTCGAACGGACCAGGCCGACAATGCCGAAGATCAGCGCGAGGGGAATGCCGCCGAGGATTCCGAAGACCAGCGCCGCGACGGCGAAGCCGTTCTTGCCCTGCTCCGGGACGGGCGCGACCCAGCCGTACGGCTGCTGCTGTGACTGGGCCTCAGGGGCGTTCTGCTGGTCCGGTATGGACACGTTGAATCCTTAGGGGACGGGGCTTCAGGTGTTTTCACCTGACGAGCGCAAGCCCTAGGAATATCGGAGTTCGCCAGCTCTCCGCAAATCTATAACGGCCCAGATCAGGGCCCCAATAGCGGACAGAACGCCCATCTCGCCTCCGTGCTGCGGAAAAGAGAGCGAATCGTGACGTCGGCCGCCTGGGTGGGGCTGCTTTCGCCGAGCTGTCTGACGGACAAACGGAATTCGTACGGACGGGTATCGGTAAGCACTCTCATTTACTTGAGTAATCGTCAGATAATGGCAGCTGGTGGAGATATGACTTTCCGTGCCGAATAGGGACTACCCTGGCAGTTCGCCGGCTGCTGCCGGGTCGGTCAGCTGTGCCTGGAGGTCGCCGTCGGCGGCGACCCGGGCGGCGACCTGGGCGGGCGTGTAGGCCAGCTGCTCCGGGTGTTCGCAGCTGCCGACCTCCGCCCAGGTCAACGGGGTCGAGACGCCCGGTTCGGCGCCGGCCCGCAGCGAGTAGGCGGCGGCGGTGGTCTTGGCGCTGTTGTTCTGCGACCAGTCGACGAAGACCCGCCCGGGGCGCAGCTGCTTGGCCATCTTGTCGACGACCAGCTCGGGGCGGGCCAGGCGCAGCCGGCGGGCCAGCTCGCGGGCGTAGTCGCCGACCTGGTCGGCGGGCGTCTCGACCAGCGGGACGGTCAGGTGCAGGCCCTTGCTGCCGGTGGTCTTCGGCCAGACCCGCAGTCCGTCCCCGGCCAGCAGCTCGCGCGCGGCCAGTGCGACCGCGCAGCACTCCACGACGGTGGTCCCCGGTCCGGGGTCCAGGTCGACGATCAGGCGGTCGTGGGTCTGCGGGGTGCCGCGCCACTGCGGGACGTGGATCTCCAGGCAGCCGAGGTTGGCCGCCCACAGCAGGGTGGGCAGGTCGGCGACCACGACTTGGCGCAGCGTCTCGTCGCGGTGCACGACGTCCAGGCTCGCCACCCAGTCCGGCGCCCCCGGCGGCACCCGCTTGGCCCAGAACCGCTCGCCCTCCACCCCCTCGGGCAGTCGCAGGAAGCTGGCCGCCCGGCCGCGCAGATGCGCCACCATGACCGGCCCGACCTGCGCGTAGTAGTGCAGGACGGCGGCCTTGGTGAAGCCGCTGCGGGGGTAGAGGACGCGGTCCAGGTGGGTCAGTCGCAGGCGGCGGCCCTCGACCTCGGTGACGGTGGCGTTGGGGTCGGGCATGTCTCCATCGAACTGCGCGCGGGCCCGGCGCGCAGTTCGATGGAGGCAGTTCGATGGAGACGGAGGCGAGAGCCATGGACCCGATCGCCGCGCTGGACCGGATCGCCTACCTGCTGGAGCGCGAGCACGCCTCGACCTACCGCGTGCAGGCCTTCCGCAAGGCCGCCGAGCTGCTGGCCGAGCTGCGGGCCGAGCACAGCGAGCTGCCGCGCACAGCCGTGGGGCTGACCGCGCTGCCCGGGATCGGCCCGAAGACCGCCGCCGTGGTGACCGAGGCGCTGGCCGGCCGCACTCCGCGCTATCTGGCCGAGCTGGAGGAGCGGGCGGGCGGGCCGCTGGCCGAGCTGGACGAGGCGGGCCGCCGGCTCTACGAGGCGCTGCGCGGCGACTGCCATCTGCACTCCGACTGGTCCGACGGCGGCAGCCCGATCGAGGCGATGGCCCGGACCGCCCGCGAGCTTGGCCACGACTGGGCGGTGCTGACCGACCACTCGCCGCGGCTCACCGTGGCGAACGGTCTCAGCGCGGACCGGCTGCGCGAGCAGCTCGCCGTGGTCACCGAGCTCAACGAGCGGCTGGCGCCCTTCCGGCTGCTCACCGGTATCGAGTGCGACATCCTGGACGACGGCTCGCTCGACCAGCAGGAGGACCTGCTGGCGCAACTCGACGTGGTGGTCGCCTCGGTGCACTCCAAGCTGCGGATGCCGGCCGCCGCCATGACCCGGCGGCTGACCGCCGCCGTCGCCAACCCGCTGGTGGACGTGCTCGGCCACTGCACGGGCCGGCTGATCGCGGCGGACAAGCCGCGCCCGGAGTCGGAGTTCGACGCCGCCGCGGTCTTCGCGGCCTGCGCCGAGCACCGGACGGCCGTGGAGATCAACTGCAGCCCCAAGCGGCTGGACCCGCCGTCCCGGCTGCTGCTCCAGGCCGAGCAGGCCGGCTGCCTCTTCGCGATCGACACCGACGCCCACGCGCCGGGCCAGCTGAGCTGGCAACCGTACGGCTGCGCCCGCGCGGCGCGGGCCGGCATCCCGGCGGAGCGGGTGGTCACCAGCTGGAGCGCCGGTCGGCTGCTGGCCTGGACGGCTGCCGAGCCGGACGGGTGAGGGCTCGGACTTCGGGGTGCCCACCCGGTCGAACCGCTGACCGGCACGCCGTTCTAGAGATCGAGCTGGTACTCCAGCGAGCGGTGGGTCGGCAGGTAGCCGAAGGCGTCGTTGATCCGGCGCATCGGGGTGTTGCTGTCGGCGGTGTCGGCGAGCAGGCCGCCGAGTCGGGGGTGGCGCCGGTGCGCGTGCTCGATCGAGGCGGCCTTCATCCAGCGGCCCAGGCCGCGCCCGCGGTGCTCGGGCAGCACGCCGGTGCCGTAGTGCTGCCCGTCGCCGCTGCCGCCGCCGGGCACGACCAGCTCGGTGAAGCCGACGATCGTTCCGTCCAGCGCGTCCACGGCGGCCACCGTGTGCAGCAGGTCGCCGCGCCGCTCGACGGCGTCGGCGGCGGCCCGCACCCGCTCCACGTCCCAGCTGACCGTGCCGTAGTCGGTGTCGTCCATCGGCATGTCGTCCATCGCCCGCCGCGAGTCGGCGAAGCTCTGCGCGAGCAGGTCGGGCACGATCCCGTCCCAGGACGTCAACAGGTAGCCGGGGTGCGGCTGTTCGACGAGCGCGGCCAGCGCGGCCGGGTGCACCTGGTCCAGCTCGAGGCGCGCGAAGGTCAGCGCCAGCACCTTGCGCATCCCGCGGGCGCGCAGGAAGTAGTCGCCGGGGGTGTCGGCCTCGGCCTGGGTGATCAGGCTGCGCCGACCGGCTATCCGGGCGGCGGTGACGGCCTCCTCCAGCAGCCGGCTGCCCACGCCGCCGCGCCGCTCCGCCGGGTGGACGCGCAGCTCCAGCTCGGCCAGGTGGTCCTGCCCCGGCCGGGTGAAGATCCGCAGGAACGCCGCCCCGAGCGGATTGCCGGCGGCGTCAGAGGCCAGCCAGGCCAGCCGGTGGCCGGCGGAGCTGTGCTCGGGGTCGGTCAGCGGGGTGATCCGGATCGGCAAGAGGAGACTCCATCACGCAAAAGGGACAGTCCGTCCGAACCCAACCACCGCGCCCTGCGCGCCCGCAAGCCCTTTCTGTCGATACGTCAGCCATGACCAGGAAGAACGCCGGTGCGCGGCCACCGGCAACCCGTTATCGTCATCATGACGTCAACTCGCGCGCCACCTGGACGGCCCTGAAATCAGGCCGGTGCGCGCCGGAGCTGCCAGCGTGGTGCTTGGACGGCTTGGATGAACGGCGGCCGTGGCGGTGGATCCGAGCGGAGGAAGAGCCGATGACTGCTGGCGGCGGGTGGAGCGTGCCGATCGCGACCGGGCCGGTGGAGTGGCTGCCGGTGCTCGACATCCCCGAGCCGGCACGCCAGCGCCGGCTCACCGTGCTGCTGCGGGTGCTCCTGCTGGTCCCGCACTTCGTGGTGCTCTTCGTGCTGTCCTTCGTGGCCTTCTTCGCGGCCGTCGTCGGCTGGTTCGCCGCGCTCTTCACCGGCCGGCTGCCGGTACCGATCGCCGACTTCCTGGCGGGCTACGTCGGCTACCACACCCGGGTGCTCGCCAGCTCGATGCTGCTGGTCGACCGCTACCCGCCGTTCGCGCTGCGCGCCCCGGCGGGCTACCCCGTGCAGATCGAGCTGCGCCCGGGGCGGCTGAACCGGCTGGCGGTGCTGTTCCGGATCATCCTGATGATCCCCGCGGTGATCATCGAGAGCCTGGCGACCAGCGGGTGGTGCGTGGTGGCGCTGGTGATCTGGCTGGTGGTGCTGATCGCGGGCCGGATGCCGCGACCGCTGTTCGAGGCGAGTGCCGCCACCGCGCGCTATGCGATGCGACTGAGCGCCTACACGCTGATGCTGACCTCGGCCTATCCCAAGGCCCTGTTCGGCGACGGCGAGCCGGCCTTGTCCGGGCATGAGAGACCGACCTACTCGGCGACCCAGCCGCTGCGGCTCAGCACCGCGGGCGCCGCGCTGCTGGTGCTGTTCCTGGTGCTCGGCCTGGCGAGCAACGCCGTCGAGTCCCTGACGAGCAATGACAACAACTCCGGTTCGGCGTCCCGGATCACTCATCAACTACCGTAAAGAAAATAGAAGTTGGTGAAGCTCATGGGGTCCGGTCGGACCCCTTCCCAGGTACCGTGGCAATCGGTCCGCCGGTCCGCAGCAGCGCGGCCGGTTTCCGTGTGCCGCGAGAGGGAGCTCAGCATGCACCATCCCGTGACCCAAGGCGCTCCCCAACTGGCCCGTCGCACGGTGGTCTGCGTCGTCGCCCTGGTCGGCGTGGTGGCCCTCCAGATCGGGTTCGACGCCTGCGCGCACGCGCACTCCGGCTCCGGCGCTGCGGGCGCCGCGCACACCATCGTGGTCAAGGGTCAGGACAGGCCTTAGAGGATCCAGCCTTAGGAGATCCAGGCGCCCAGGGTGCGCCGGCTGCGGAAGCTGCGCTCCTCGCCCGTCACCGGGTCGGTGAACTCCAGTCGCCTGGCCAGTAGTTGCAGCGGACTGCCGAAGTCGTCCAGTGGCGTCTCGGCCAGCACCACCGGGTACACCGGATCGCCGAGCAGCGGGATGCCCAGGCTGCTCATGTGCAGGCGCAACTGGTGGGTGCGCCCGGTGTGCGGGACCAGCCGGTAGCGGCCCAGCCCGCCGCGGTGCTCGATCAACTCGACCAGGCTCTCGCTGTTGGGTTCCCCCGCCACCTCCTGGGCGGCGATCACCCCGCGCTCCTTGACGATCCGGCTGCGCACGGTCCTCGGCAGCGCGAGCTCGGGGCGGTAGGGCGCGATCGCCTCGTACTCCTTGCGGACCAGGCGGTCATGGAAGAGCATCTGGTAGGCGCCGCGGTGCTCGGGCGTGATGACGAACATCGCCAGCCCCGCGGTCAGCCGGTCAAGCCGGTGGGCGGGGCTGAGCTCCGGCAGCTCCAGATCGCGGCGCAGCCGGGCGAGCGCGGTCTCGGTCACGTGCCGGCCGCGCGGCATGGTGGCCAGGAAGTGCGGCTTGTCCACCACCAGCAGCCGCTCGTCGCGGTAGAGCACGTCGATCCCGAACGGCACCGGGACCTCGTCCGGCAGGTCCCGGTGGAACCACACATAGGCGTGCGGCCGAAACGCCGCAGCCGGCGCGATCGGCCCGTCCACGCCGACGAACCGCCCCTCCCGCAGCATCACGTCCACCTGCTCGCCCAGCCGCTCGGGGAAGTGGTCCAGCAGATAGCCGCGCACCGTCGACCACGGGCCGTCGGCGGGCAGCCGCAAGCGCACCGGGTCGATCCCCGATCGCTGCGGCAGGGGGGAGGGGGGAAGCTCTGTCTTGCGTCTCATCTGGACAGACAGCTTACGACGCTGCTGTTCTGCTCGGGTTCCGCCGGTTGCTGCTCGGGTTCCGCCCGGTTTCAGTTCCGGGTGAAGGTGCGGGTGGCGGCGGCCGCGATGGCGATGCCCAGGGTCCAGCCCAGGACGGTCAGCACGGCGGTGACCACCTCCGGGAGGCCGTGGTACTGCCAGACGTCGGGCTCGCCGAAGTGGATCACCGGGATCAGGTGGTCGGCGGCATAGAGCACCGGGTTGAAGACCGAGGTGTCCTCGGCGCTGACGTGCTCGGGCCGGACCTGGTCGAAGTAGAGGCTGCTGGCCGCCAGCAGACCCGCCGCCCAGCCGACCGCGCGCAGCGGGCGGTAGCCGTAGCCGACCAGCAGGTCGATCACATAGCCGGGTATCCGGCGGCGCCACGGCAGCTTGCCGCGCAGCGCCCGCTGCTTGGCCAGCAGCACGGTCCTGGCCTCGCCGTCGTTGCCCAGCGAGCGGTAGTAGGAGGCCAGTTGCTCGTACGGCTGGGCGCGGAAGCCGCCGATCAGGTCGTCCGAGCGGCGGGCCTGGCGCTTGAGCAGCAGCACCCGCTGCTCGGACTCGATGTAGGCGCTGAACGGTCCGTAGGTGAACCCGTCGAGGTTCAACCGCTCCGGCCAGGAGGAGAGTTGGTCGCGGACGCCGCCCTCGGCGGAGGCCGCGTAGAGGTTCAGCAGGGCCTTGGGGCAGTCCATGCCGACCAGTTCGAGGTGGCCGGTGATCCGGACGCCGGAGAGCCGGATCTCGCCCTCGGTCCGGAAGTCGTCGCCCAGGTGCAGGCTGCCCTCGACGACCATCCGGTCGGCGAGCAGCGCGGGTTGCTCCGGGGTGGGGGCGAGGGTGGCGCCGCCGAGGTCGAGGCCCTTGCCGAAGCGCGCTCCCGGCAGGCGGACCGTGCCGATCGCGGTGAAGCACTGCTGCTGCTGGGCCTGTTGGCCCTCGGCCGCCTGCTGCTCCGCCTCCCGCTGCTCGGCCGCCTGCTTCCCGGCCCGCTCCTGCCCGGCCTTGCGCGCGGAGGGCAGGTAGGGCCGCAGGTCGGCCTCGCTGGCGACGGTGAGCGAGTCGCCGTGCAGCGCCGAGCCGCCGCGGCCGTCCAGCGTCGCGCCCTTCAGCAGCAGCGAACTGCCGATGTGCGCACCGGGCAGGCGCAGTTCGCCCTCGCTCCGCAGGCCCTGGGCCAGCAGGCTTCGGCCGACCCGGATGCCACCGGCGTTGAGCGAGTGGCCGCCGAGGGTCCGGTTGGACAACTCGGCTTCGATCAGCGTGACCTGGCCGCTGATCTGCGCGTTGATCAGGTCGAACGAGCCGGTCACCACGGTGCGGTTGGCCAGCAGGCTGCCGTCGATCCGGATGCCGTCGGCGTGTATGGCCTGGCCGCCGCCGGCCACTACCGTGTCGCGCAGGTCCAGCGTGCCGCGCACCTGGGCACCGTACGCGCTGAGCGTGGTCAGCCACGAGCCCCGCAGGTCGATCGACTCGGTGGTGGCGCCGTCGAGGTCGATCGGCCCCTCGAACCGGCACTTGCGCAGTAGCAGGAGTGAGCTGACCTGCCCGTGGTCGATCCGCAGCGGACCGGTGATCCGCGCTCCGACCAGCCGCACCGCCGCCACCGCACCCGGCGCGGCGGGGCAGGCGCCGAGCAGCAGCGCGGCGATCACCTCGCCGCGCACCGTGCGCGCGGACGGCCAGTGCCCGGCCTCGGCCGGCGCGTCGGCGCCGGGATCGCCGGTCCGCAGATCAACCGTCGCACCCTGCGGGAAGGCGTCCCAGACCCGGCGTTCGGCGGTGGTGAGCCGACCGAGCCGACTCGGCACGGAGGCTTGGGGTATGGACGCACGACTCATGCGGATCATCCTGCCGCACCAGGGCGCCGCGCTGCCACCAAGTCCGCAACCTGGTCAACACGGCGTCCTGCTGCGCACCTTCACCGACCGCGTCGCCTTCACGACCGATGCGAGGTGCGCGATTCCCGTGAAGGAGCTTCGAGGTTGGGCGCTGGGCGGAGGCCGGCTGGTCCCTCTCACGGCGGCCGAGGTCTTCGATGCGCACTGCACGGATGCCGAGACCGGTGAGCCTCTGCCGCCCGAGCGCGGCGGAACGAGCTATAACACAATCAGTGCCTGCAATAACACGATCATGGGCCTGTCCAGCTGTAACACAATAACGTGCGAACTTGCGGAAACAGCCGCTTCGAGTGCCGGTTTCGGCCAGCTCAGGGCGGCGGGGAATTCCATTGCAGCGGTAACACGATCATCATCCTCATCTAATAACGAACCGATAACGCGCGGCAATGCTTTCGGTGGGAGATGTCCGAGTTTGCCTGGCCCGACGAGCTGCCGGGCGACCGGAAAATAGGCCGCAAATCGGGCGGTATCGCCATGCTCCGGTGTTCCTCGGACAGCGTTGACGGCCTATTCGGGCGTCGCGCAGACTCTTTCTTGTGACCAGCGCCAAGGCGAAGAGAAACTCTCCGGAATCGTGGATGGAATTCCTTGCACGATTCCAGGTGGTTAGGTCGCCCGAGCTCTGCCGGCCGCAGAACGAGAAATTCTCCACGACAGAAGAGGATCCCGATGAACATCCGCAGGAAGCTTTCCGCCGCCGCCGTGAGTGTTGCCGCACTCGGCTCCGTGCTCGTCGGACTGGGAGCGTCGCCGGCCTCGGCGAGCCCGGGTGGGTGCGTGTGGGGCACCGACAACTGCATTTACTACCACTCGAACTTCACCGGTGGTTTCAACGGCGATGGCGGTCACGACAACTACCTCGCGGCCTGGTACTACGAGGGCTGCGCCGGCGGTAACTGCGACGGTGACGGCCAGGCCGTCAAGAACAACGCCGGCAGCATGTACAACATGAACCCGAACACCGTCCGGATCTTCTACAACTCCAACTGGAGCGGCCCGTACTTCGACATCTCGGGCTACACGGAGGCGAGCCTGGTCGGCACCGTGGTCTACAACCAGAACGCGTCGCAGTCCTTCCTCTAGAGCTGCGCCCCCAGCGGGCCTCTGCTTACGGCCAGGTCAGCCACTGGCTGGCCTGGCCGTAGCGCCGTACGCCCTCCCCCTCGGTTTCACGACCTGTCCGCCACCCGCAAAGGAAGTCCTGGGCATGGCCCCCGTCCGTCCGTCTGAACTCCGGTCGGCTGCCGCGCTGTTCGCGGTGGTCGGCGTACTGACCGCAGGTTGCTCGGTGTCCACCACAGCGCCGGCGAAACCCGTGCCGGCCCATGCGGCCGCCCCCGCGTCGCCGGTGGCCCGCCCGCCGGTCGGGGTGATCCCGGTCGTCGACAGCACGGTCGGCAGGTCGATGCCGATCGAGGCGTATCTGTTCACCGCGGAACAGCTTGAGCAGGTGACCGCCGCGCGGGACAAGCTGACCGTGCAGTGCATGCAGCGCTTCGGCCTTTCGTACACGCCGGCTCCCCAGCCACAGCCTCGGCAGGGCGGCCAGGCGGCGCACCGGTACGACGTGGTTGATCCCGCCGACGGGTACCGGGTGCCGCAATCCGCCCCTGCCCCTGCCGCGTCCACCCCGCCGGCGCGCCTGGCGCCCGAGGAGATCACCGTGCTGGCCGGCGACGTCCCCGGCAACTCGAAGCCGATCACCACGTTCCACGGCCTGCCGATCCCCAAGGGTGGCTGCCTCGGTGCGGCCGACGCGAAGCTGACCGCGCAGGGCGGCTCGATGACCGACTCTCCGCAGGCGGTCGACATCAACTTCGACGACTACCAGCACTCGATGACGGACGATCGGCTGCGAGCCGTCTTCAGCCAGTGGTCGGACTGCATGAAGGCCAAGGGCTACGCGTACCCGACACCGAACGACGCGACGAACGACAAGCGGTGGAAGGGCACGACCACGGCGTCCGCCGCGGAGATCGCGACCGCCACCGCGGATGCGCAGTGCCGGCAGCAGACCAACGTCATCGGCACCTGGTTCACCGTGGAGAGCGCCTACGAGGACCAGGCGATCCAGGCGAACCTCGGCCGGCTGAACCAGGTGAAGCAGGGCATCGCCGCTGTGGTCGGGAACGCGGCCACCGTCAACGCGGGCGGCGGGCTTTAAGGCTGCTCGATCTGAGTCGCTCGCGGGCACGGCGTCCTATAACCAGCCTCTCTTGGCGGCCTTGATGCCGGCTTCGAAGCGTGAACCGGCTTCGAGACGGGACATCAGGTCGGCCATCATCCGGCGGACGGTGCGCAGCGAGACGCCCAGTCGCTTGCCCGCGGCTTCGTCGGTCAGGCCGGCGGCGAGCATGGTGAGCAGTTCACGCTCGGTGTCGGTCAGGCCGGTCGCCGGCTCCACCGGGTTGCCGACCACCAGTGGCGCGGCGTTGCTCCAGGTGTGTTCGAACAGTTGGGACAGCGAGGCGATGATGCCCGGTGCCGTGACGAGCACGGCACCGGCGCGCGGATTGGCCGGCTCCAACGGCACGATGGCGATCCGGCCGTCGCCCAGCCACAGCCGCTGATCCAGGACCGGCACGGTCCGGATGTGTGCGCCGCGGGCCGCCATCGCCCGGGCGTAGCTCAGAGTCGCGGTGTCGTTGTGGATCGCGGTCTGGTAGAGCGAGCGCATGCGCACCCCGCGGGCCACCACCTCCTCGTCCAAGGGCCTGGCGGCATCCAGCATCTCGGCCGGGAACGCGGTGCCGGGGAGCATGCTGTCCACGGTCTCTTTGATGGAGTACGCCAACCGCTCGAACCGGGCTTGGATGACGTCCAGGCCGACCAGGTGCTCAAGCTCCTGGGTCGTACCGCCGGCGGACACCCTGGCGGCGATCAGGGCGGTGATCTGGTCGCGTTTGGCCTCGACCTGGCGGCGCTGTTCGGCGAGTTGCTCCTCCTGGCGGCGTAGCAGGAGCTCAAGGCCGGCCTCTGCGGCAACGGGCACCAGACGCTGCGGATCCTCCATGGAGGCCCTGATCAGGGCCAGGTCCGCCAGTGCGGTCAGGCAGCTCCCGACCTCGTCCGCGGTGACCCCCAGCAGGGCTGCCAGGTCGTCAACTCCCGCATCGGGTACGGCATGCATCGCCTGCCACACCCGTGCGGCGCCTTGCTCCAGTCCGAGACCGACGAGCGTGGCCGTCTCGACCATTCTTGGTGCGCCCATACGTCCCCCGTGCATCTGCGCTCCCCGTGCATCTGCGACTTGGCGAGATCCCCGCTGCGTCTTGATGCGATCCTCCAGGATCAGCGTATCTCGCACGTATCTCGGGCCCTCCCGCGTGGTGAGTCCGATCAACCGCGTGTGCTGCCCATGCGGGCGACGCACCGCGGCGCCTGCCGCCGGCCAACGCCCTTGCGCCCACAGGGAGGTGGTCTGCACCGCTGCTGGCACCAAGCTGCCAGCGGGGATGCTGCCAGCACGCACCCGTTCCGGCGCAGGTCGGCGGCTGCGATGGTTCTTTCAGCCGGCCCCGGGAGTGGCCCGATGGATACCGGCAGACCGGGCCGCCCGGTCCAGAACCATCACCTGTCTGACGCCTCTGGGGGATACCGCCATGTCGAAAACGGCCCGCACCGCTCGCCGCACCGCCGCCGCCCTGGCCCTGGCCGCGCTCCTGGCCGTCGGTGCCGGCGCCTGGAACGGCACGCCGAGTGACGCCGGTACCGCTCGCCCCGCCGCTGCTGCTGCCGCCGCGACGGACTCGGTCGCCCCTGGCCTGCCGTGCAGCCTGTGCTGGGTCGCGGGGGCGTGACGTGGAGATGGTCCTGATCCGGCTGACGGGTCCGTCGCCGTCGCCCGCCGACCGGACCCAGCAGCCCGAGTACCTGGTGCCCACCCTGGCGACCGACGTCATCTGGGCCAACGCGGTGCCGGACGACCGGTTGGAATACGTGCACGCCCGTGCCGGTCCGCACGCCGGGACCATCGATCTGGCCCTGTTCCATCGCGCCGACCCGCGCCGGGCACCGAGCGGCGCCATGGCCCTCGCCCTGTGCAACCGGGCCATCGTCAACTCCCCTTCCCTGCGGGCATGGACGGCCCGTCCGTTGCCGCCTCCCGACTTCCGGGCGGGCGCGCACCCCTGATGGCGCCCGGCCCAAGGCCTTGACGAGGCCTGAGCCGGCTCACCGGACAACCACTGTGGCCCGCCGCGATCCGGCGGGCCCGGAGTGCCAGCTGCCCGCAGGTACGCGCGGGCCCGATGCCGCGGCCGATCGCGAGGTGACGGGGCATCCGGTGCTCCATCACCTTCATGGGGGAACAGCATGATCGATTCATCACGGCCGGCGGCCGCCGCCGGCAGTGGCTGGCCGACGCGAGGCAGCGGTGGTGCGGTCGCGCCCTGGCTGCTGGACGACGAGGTGTGGGCACTGATCGAGCCGCTGCTGCCGCCGTGGCCGGCCCGCGCACCGGGTCCTCGGCCGGTGGCCGACCGGCTCTGTCTGCAGGGCATCCTGTTCGTGCTCAGCACCGGTATCACCTGGCAGCAACTGCCGCGGGAACTCGGCTTCGGCTCCGGGCAGACCTGCTGGCGCCGACTGTGCCGGTGGAGCGAGGCAGGCGTCTTCGGCAAGGTCCACCATGTTCTGCTGAGCCGGCCGCAGATCGTCCGGCGGATCGACTGGACGCGCGTCTCGGCGGCTGTCTCCAGCCCGCCGCCCGGCCGCTCGGCGGCGGGCTGGCCCAGCGCGCGGACCGAGTGGAACAGGGCGCCGGGGCAGCCGCGGTCGCAGTCGCAGTCGCAGTCGCAGCCGCGGTCGCAGTCGAGCGGCCGCGCGGCGGGAGCGTGGGGCGTTCGGCGCGAACAGGCCGGGCGGCCGGCACGAGCGGCCATGCCCAGTCATTACTGACCTGCGTACGTACGGGAGCCGGCTGCACACGAGGGACCCGAGCTGGTGTCAGCAACCAGCTCGGGTCCCTCGCGTGCAGCCGGCTCACGTACTGACACCGGTACCCGCCCCCGACAGGGAGCGGAATGGCGTGCTCCGATCCGGCGATCGAGTAGCGGCGGGCCGGGAGATCACGGATCGATGCAACCAATCATCAGGTTCGAAGCGTTCCTAGTCGTTGAGCGGTGCGAGAGCCGCCGGCCCGCCCCTCCTCGAGGCGGGCCCCGCCCAGCGATGGAGTGAGACCTTGCCCCAGCAGGCCTCTTTACGACCTGTCCGACGGCCCCGGGCCGGAGCGCCGGCCACTGCCGCCACCGCTACCGTGGTCGCCACGGTGCCGTCCCTGCTGCCGAGTTGGACCTTGGGCCCGCGTGCGACACACGCCGCTGGGACAAGCATTCCCTCCTCGAGACCGGACCTGGAAACCCCTCACCAGGACACCTCTCTGAAGTTGCGGACTCCGTAGGCTCATCGTCTCCGGACGTCGTTCGCTGCGCTCGTGCGGTTCTCCCCGAACGCAAACCGGAGTTGTGACTGACGGATGGTCAGTGACCTTTCGTACATTGACAGTTATCGCGCCGAGATCCTAGGTTGAAGGCTCCGCAAAGGCGCTGACGTAACGTCAGACAGGCGACTATTGCCGGGCCGTGCGCACTGCGCAGGCCGGCTCCCGTCCGGTTTCCGAGATTCTTCCCACCGCTGAATGCGCGGCCGCTACCGCCTGCCCGGCGGACATCGGTCGGTGATCGCTGCCGCATTCCCGTCAGCAGAAATCGAAAAGGTGAAGCCATGGCCAATCCATTTGAGAACGACGACGCCCAGTACTGCGTTCTGGTCAACGACGAGGGACAGCACTCGCTCTGGCCCGCGGCGCTTGAGGTGCCGGCCGGCTGGGTGGCGCGGTTCGGCCCGTCGCCGCGCGAGGAGTGCCTCGGCTACGTCGAGGAGCACTGGACCGACATGCGCCCGCTCAGCCTGGTCCGCGAGATGGACGCGTTGTCCTGACACACGCGTGTCGTAACGGACGCGTGCACTGACGCACGGAGTTCACCGACCGAGAACCCCTGGGGTGAGAGAAAAGCCATGCCCGCGCACGAGTCGGCCCTGGTGCCGCTTTCCCGAGCACAGCACGGAATCTGGCTGGCCCAACAGCTGGATCCGACGAGCAGCGCCTACAATCTGGCTCAGTACACCGACATCCGAGGGCCGTTGACGCTTTCGGTGCTCGACCGGGCGGTCCGGCGACTGGTCGGTGAGGTGGAGACCGCACACGTGCGGCTGCGGCCGGACGGGGTCAGCGCACTGCAGGTGCCGCACGACGGACCGAGCCGGCCCTTGGACTCGGTCGACCTGAGCGGCGAGCGGCTGCCGCGGGAGGCCGCCGAGCGCTGGATGCGCGAGGCGGTCGAGCGGCCGGTCGACCTGCTGGCCGGGCCGCTGTTTTGCACCGCCGTGCTCCGGCTCGCGCCCGACTGGCACTTCCTCTACGTGGGCGGCCACCACATCATCACGGACGGCTTCAGCGGCTCCCTGGTGAGCGCCCGGATCGCGGAGCTCTACACCGCGCTGGAACGCGGCGAGCAGCCCGCCGCCCACTCCTTCGGCACCCTCACCCAGCTGCTGGAGCAGGACGCCGCCTATCGGGCCTCGGAGCGCTTCGAGGAGGACCGGGCGTACTGGCAGGCGCACTTGAGCGACCTGCCCCGGCCCGTCGCGCTGTCCGGTCGGCCGACCGGCTCGATGCTGATGAGCGGGGCGGCCGGCGCGACCCGGCGGACGGGGAGGATCGGCGCCGCGCAGACGGCCGCCGTGCACGCGGCGGCCCGCCGGGCCGGGACCGCCCTGCCCGCGCTGGCGGTCGCCGCGGTGGCCGCCTACATCCAGCGGATGACCGGCGAGTCGAGTGTGGTGCTCGGCCTGCCGGTGACCGCGCGGAGCAACGCGGTGCTGCGCGGCACCCCCGGCATGGTGTCCAACATCGTGCCGTTGCGCCTGGAGGTCGGCGCGGACCTGCGCTGGACCGAGCTGGTGCGAGCCGCCTCGGCCGAGATGAAGCGGGCGCTGCGCCACCAGCGCTACCTCCATCAGGACATGCGCGCCGAACTGGACATCCGTGACGAACTGGGCCGCACCGAGGGCCTGTTCGCGACCCAGGTCAACATCCTGCCGGCCGGCAGCGGGCTGCGGTTCGGTGCCGCCACCGGCACCCAGATCTACCTGGCCGGGCCGGTCGACGACCTGTCCGTCGTGCTCCAGGACCACGGTACCGAGGGCCTGATGCTGGAGGTCGAGGCCAACGCGTCGCGCTACCCGGCTGCTGAGGTGGCCGGCCACCAGCAGCGGCTCGCCGCCTTCCTGTGCGCGGCCGCTGCGGATCCCGAACGCACCGTCGGCCGCACCGAGTTGCTGACGCCGGCCGAGCGCCGCTGGGTGCTGGTCCAGGGCAGGGCCACCTCGCACCGCGAGGATCCGACGGCGACCACGCTCACCGAGCGGTTCGCCGCCCAGGTGGCGCGCACGCCGGACGCGACCGCGCTGAGCTCCGACGGTATCCGGTACAGCTACCGGGAGTTGGACCTGCGAGCCAACCGCCTGGCGCACCGGCTGCTCGCGTCGGGGGTGGCGGCCGAGACGCCCGTGGTGCTGCTGCAGGAGCGCACCCCGGACCTGGTGGTCTCGATGCTGGCCGTGATCAAGGCGGGCGGCGTCTACCTGCCGCTGGACACCCGGCACCCGGTGCAGCGGCTGCGGACCACGGCGCGCGACAGCGGCGCGCTGCTGGTGCTCTGCGACGCCGGCACCCTGGAGCTCGCTGAGCAGCTGGAGCTGCCCGTGGTCGCGGTCGACGCTCCGCGGACCTGGCAGGACGCGCCGGCCACCGAGCCGGCCGTGACCTGCCGGCCGGCCCAGCTGGCGTACGTGATGTACACCTCCGGCTCCACCGGCACGCCCAAGGGCGTCGCCATCTCGCACGAGGACATCCTGGGGCTGGCGCTGGACGCCGTCTGGGACGGTGAGGCGCACCGGCGGGTGCTGTTCCACTCGCCCGCCGCCTTCGACCTGGCGACCTACGAGGTGTGGGTGCCGCTGCTGAACGGCGGCCAGGTCGTCGTCGCGCCGCCCGGCGAACTGGACATCCCCACCCTCGGTGCCGCGCTCGCGCGGCACCGGGTGACCGCGCTCTGGCTCACCGCCGGGCTGCTGCGGCTGGTGGCCGAGGAGGACCCGGGGTGCCTGGCCGGGCTCCGGGAGCTCTGGGCGGGCGGCGACGTGGTGCCCGCCGCGACGGTGCGCCGGCTGCGCGAGGCCTGCCCGGCGCTGGTGGTCGTCGACGGCTACGGTCCGACCGAGGCGACGACCTTCATCACCTACCACCGGCTGGCCGCCACCGACCCGGTGCCCGACCCGGTGCCGATCGGCCGGCCGTTCCAGGGGATGCGCTGCTACGTGCTGGACGAGCGGCTGCGGCCCGTCCCGCCGGGCAGCGTCGGCGAGTTGTACGCCGGCGGCATCGGCCTGGCGCGCGGCTACGTCCGGCACCCGGGTCGTACGGCCGAGCGCTTTGTGGCGGACCCGTTCGCCGGGGGAGCCGCGGGAGCCGGGGGAGGGGCGCGGATGTACCGCACCGGGGACCTGGTGCGCTGGAACGGCGGCGGCGAGCTGGAGTTCGTCGGGCGCAGCGACGACCAGGTGAAGATCCGCGGTTTCCGGATCGAGCCGGGCGAGATCGAGTCCGCGCTGGCCGACTGCCCCGGTGTCGGCCAGGTGGCGGTGGACATCCGCACCGGGCCGCGCGGGGACAAGCGCATCGTCGCCTATCTGGTGGCGCAGACCCCCGAGCAGGCACTGCGGGCCCATGCGGCCGCCACCCTGCCGTCCTACATGGTGCCCGCGGCCTTTGTGCGGCTCGACGCGCTGCCGCTGACCGGCAACGGGAAGGTGGACCGCCGTGCCCTGCCCGCACCGGACTTCGGCGCGCTGGAGGTCGCCGGGCAGGCCCCGGCGACTGCGACCGAGGCGAGCCTGTGCGCGCTGTTCGCCGACGTCCTCGGCCTCGCCTCGGTGGGCGCGGACGGCGGGTTCTTCGAGCTCGGCGGGGACAGCATCATGGCGATCCAGCTGGCCGGCCGGGCCCGGTCGGCCGGCCTGGTGTTCACGCCCCGGGAGGTCTTCGAGCACGGCACGCCGGCCGCGCTGGCCCGGGTCTGCCGCACCGAGCAGGCGGAGCCGGCCCGGGAGCGCGACCCGGACGCCGGCATCGGCCCGGTCCCGGCCACCCCGATCGTCCACCACCTGCGCGCCCTCGGCGGGCCGATCGACGGCTACCACCAGTCCGTGGTGCTGCGCAGCCCGGCCGGTCTGGACGAGCCGACGCTGCACCGGGCGGTGCAGTACCTGCTGGACCGGCACGACGCGCTGCGCCTGCGGCTGGGGCCCGGACAGGCCCTGGGGCCGGTCCGGGACGGCGACTGGCAGCTGTCGGTCGCCCAGCGCGGCGAGGTGTCCGGCAAGGCGTGCGTGAGCCGGGTCGACGTCGAGGGCTCCGGCGCCGCGACGGCGGACCTGGTGCGTGAGGCCCGGCTCCGGGCCGCGCGCGAACTGGCGCCGCAGGACGGCGCGTTGGTCCGCGTGGTCTGGCTGGACCGCGGCCCCGACCTGCCGGGTCGGCTGGTGCTGGTGCTGCACCACCTCTGCGTGGACGGCGTCTCCTGGCGGATCCTGGTGCCCGAACTGGTCGCCGCGTACCAGGCGGAGAGCGCCGGCGCCGCGCCGCGCCTGGACCCGGTCGGCACCCCGCTCAAGGAGTGGGCCGAGCAGCTGGCGGCCGCCGCCGACCAGCCCGGGACGGTCGCCGAACTCGCCTACTGGCAGCAGGAGTCGGCCGGCGACGAGCCGCTGCTGGGCCGCGGCCGGCCGGACCCGGCGCGCGATGTCGTCGCCACGGAGGCCCGGCTGACCCGCACCCTGGCGCCCGAGCTGGCCGAGCCGCTGCTGACCACCGTGCCGGCAGCCTTCTACACCGGCACCACCGAGGTGCTGCTCGCCGGCCTGGCGCTGGCGGTGACCGACTGGCGCGAGCGGCACGGCCGCCCGGACGGCCCGGTCCGGGTGGACCTGGAGGGCCACGGCCGCCAGGGCGAGCGGTACGGCGCCGACCTGACCCGTACGGTCGGCTGGTTCACCGCGCTGTATCCGGTGCGGCTGGTCACCGGCGCCGCGCAGACGGCCGGCGCCTGGGCGGCGGGCCCGGCGGCCGGCGCGCTGATCAAGCGGGTCAAGGAGCAGCTGCGGGCGGTGCCCGGGCACGGTCTCGGCTACGGCCTGCTGCGCCACCTCAACCCGCGGACCGGGCCGCTGCTCGCCGCCGCGCCGACCCCGCAGATCTGCTTCAACTACCTCGGCCGCACATCCCAGATGGAGGCCGACTGGTCGGTGGCCGTCGAGGACGGCGCGCTCGCCGGCGGCGGCGATCCGCTGATGCCGCTCGGCCACCTGCTGGAGATCGACGCGGTCGCCCAGGAGGGGCCGCACGGCAGCGAGTTGAGCGTCAGCTGGCGCTGGCCACGCGCACTCCTCGAGGAGCACGAGGTGGCAGACCTGGCCGACACCTGGCAGCGGGCGCTGGAGGTGCTGGTGCGCCATGGGCAATCGCCCCGGGCGGGCGGGCACACCCCGTCGGACCTGGCGCTGGTGGAGCTGGCGCAGGAGGAGATCGAGGGCTTCGAGGCGGACTTCGCCGCCGACGCGGCCCGGGGCGACGAGTGGGACCAGGACGGGGACGAGGACGCATGGGGGACCGGCCGGTGAGCAAGAACGCGATCGAGGACATCCTGCCCGTCACGCCCGTCCAGGAGGGGCTGCTCTTCCACGCGCTGTACGACGAGAGCTCGGCCGACGTCTACACCGCGCAGTTCGTCTTCGAGCTGCACGGACCGCTGGACCATGCGGCATTGCGGGCCGCCGCGCAGGCCGTGGTCCGCCGTCACCCGGCGCTGCGCAGCGCGTTCCGCCAGCGCCCCACGGGCGAGTGGGTGCAGGTGGTGGCGACCGACGCGCCGCTGCTCTGGCGGGAGTTGGACCTGAGCGCGCTGCCCTCGGCGGAGCGCGGTGCGCGGCTGGAGCGGCTGCTCGCCGACGACCGCACCCACCGCTTCGAGCTCGGCCGGCCCCGGCTCGTCCGGTTCAGCCTGCTGCGCCTGGACCAGGAGCGGCACGTGCTGGTCCTGATGAACCACCACCTGGTGCTGGACGGCTGGTCCACCGCGCAGCTGATGGGCGAGCTGTTCACGCTGTACGCACGCGGCGAAGCAGGCGAAGCGGCCGGTGCGCTGCCCGCCGTCCGCCCGTACCGGGACTTCCTCGGCTGGCTGGGCAAGCAGGACCGGCAGCAGGCGCTCGACGCCTGGCGCTCCGCGCTCGCCGGGGTCGAGGAGCCCACGCTGCTGGCCGGGCAGCAGCACGCCGCCGTGGCCCAGCGGCCCGAGCGGGTCGAGCTGGAGTTCTCCGCCGAGCAGACCCAGGCGCTGCTCGGCACGGCCCGCAGCCACGGGCTGACCCTCAACTCGCTGGTGCAGGGCGCCTGGGGCATCCTGCTCGGCACCCTCACCGGCCGCTCGGACGTGCTGTTCGGCGCCGCCGTCTCCGGCCGTCCGGCGGAGCTCGCGGGGGCCGAGGAGATCGTCGGGCTGCTGATCAACACCGTCCCGGTCCGGGTGCGCCTGGACCGCAACGAGACGGTGGCCGAACTGCTCACGACCGTGCAGGCCGAGCAGGCGGCGCTGACCCCGTACCACCACACCGCCCTCACCGACCTGCATGCCGTCACCGGCCAGAGCGCCCTCTTCGACACCCTCCTGGTCTTCGAGAACTACCCCGTGGACCTGGCGGCGATGCGGCTGCCCGGCGGTCCGGCCGTTGCCGACGTCCAGGTCTGGGACTCCGCCCACTACCCGCTGCGCCTGCTCGTGGTGCCGGGGACCCGGCTGCAGATCACCCTCGACTACCGGCCCGACCTGCTCGACCGAGCGGCGGTGGAGCGGATCGCGCAGCGCCTGCACCGCCTGCTGCCCGCCATGGCGGCGGACCCACGGCGCCCGGTCGCCCGTCTCGACCTGCTCACGGCCGACGAGCGCGAGCTGCTGGAGAGCTGGAACAGCACCGCGCACCCACTTCCTGACCTTCCCGATACGACGCTGCCCGACACCACGCTGCCCGTACTCATCGAGCGGCAGGCCGCCCGCACCCCCGACGCGACGGCCCTGGACGGCCCGGGCGGCAGCCGGACGTACGCGCAACTCAGCGCCGACGTCAACCAGTTGGCGCACCTGCTGGCCGAGCTGGGCGCGGGCCCGGAGACCACGGTCGGCGTCGCCCTGCCGCGTTCGGCGGACCTCCTGCTCGCGCTGCTGGCCGTGCTGAAGAGCGGCGCGGCCTACCTGCCGCTCGATCCCGACTACCCGCCCTCACGCACCGCCGACATCCTCGCCGACGCCGCGCCGCTGCTGGTGCTGACCAGCGCGGCGCTGGCCGCCGCGGTGCCCGCCCACCTTCCGGCGCTGGTCCTGGATGACGAGCAGGTCCAAGCCCGGCTGCGCGCGCAGCCGCGGACCGACCCGGCCTTCGGCCGACCGCACGGCGGCTCGCCGGCCTATGTCATCTACACTTCCGGCTCCACCGGCCGCCCCAAGGGCGTCGTGGTCGAGCACCGCGCGATCGTCAACCGGCTGCTGTGGATGCAGGACCGGTACCGGCTGGACGCCACCGACCGGGTGCTGCAGAAGACCCCAGCCGGCTTCGACGTGTCGGTGTGGGAGTTCTTCTGGCCGCTGATCAGCGGTGCGGCCGTGGTGGTCGCCCCGCCGGGCGCGCACCGCGAGCCCGACCGGCTGGCCCGGCTGATCCAGGACGCCGGCGTGACCACCGCGCACTTCGTTCCCTCGATGCTGCGCGCCTTCGTGGACGAGCTGGCGACCAAGGCCTGCACCAGCCTGCGCCGGGTCTTCAGCAGCGGCGAAGCACTGCCCGCCGAGCTGGTCGGCGACTTCCACGCCGTCTGCGCCGCACCGCTGTTCAACCTCTACGGGCCCACCGAGGCGGCGGTCGACGTCACGCACTGGAGCTGCCCCGCGCAGGGCACACCGGCGGCCGTACCGATCGGGCGTCCGGTCTGGAACACCCGGATCCACGTCCTGGACGCGGCGCTGCGCCCGGTGCCCCCGGGGGTCGTCGGCGAGCTCTACCTGGCCGGCGTCCAGCTCGCTCGCGGCTACCTGGAGCGGCGCGGCCTGACGGCGGAACGTTTCGTCGCCGACCCGTACGGCCCCCCCGGCACCCGGATGTACCGCACCGGGGACCTCGGGGCCTGGGATCAGGACGGCTGCCTGCGCTACGCCGGCCGGACCGACCACCAGGTCAAGATCCGCGGGCAGCGGATCGAGCTGGGCGAGATCGAGGCGGCGCTGGGCCGCCACCCCGGCGTCGCCCAGGCGGCGGTGACCGCGCTGGACTCCCGGCTGACGGCGTACGTACGGCCGGTGGGCCAGGCCGAGGGACTGGCAGCGACGCTCACGCGGTACCTCGCCGAGCACCTCCCGGCCGGCTGGGTGCCGACGGCCTTTGTGCTGCTGGAGGAGTGGCCGCTGACGCCCAGCGGCAAGCTGGACCGCAAGGCGCTGCCGCGCCCCGAGCTCACCGGCTCCGCCGCCGGCCGCGCACCGCGCACCCCGCAGGAGGAGCTGCTCTGCGGGCTGTTCGCCGAGGTGCTCGGCGTCGACCGCGTCACCATCGACGACGACTTCTTCCACCTGGGCGGGCACTCCCTGGTCGCCGCCCGGGTGATCAGTCGGATCCGTACCGCGCTGGAAGTGGACCTGCCGCTCAGCGCCCTGTTCGAACACCCCACCGTGGCGCGCCTCGCCGAGGCCGCCGCCGCACAGTCCGGCATCCCCAAGCGCCCCACTCTGCGCCGGATGCCGCGTCCCGAGGAGGACGAGTGATCCCGCTTTCGTACGGACAGCGCCGGCTCTGGTTCCTGAACCGCCTGGAGGGCGGGGGCGCGCACTACAACATGCCGCTGGCGCTGCGGCTGACCGGCGAGCTGGACACCGCTGCGCTGGCGGCCGCGCTGAACGATGTGGTGGAGCGGCACGAGAGCCTGCGCACGGTCTTCCCCGAGCGTGACGGTGAGCCGCGTCAGCGCATCGTGCCGATGGCGCGGGTGGCGCTGTCGCTGGCGGAACAGGAGTGCGGCGAAGAGGAGTTGGCTGCTCGTCTGGCGGCGGAGGCGGAGTATGCCTTCGACCTCACCAGTGAGCTGCCGCTGCGGCCGGTGCTGTTCGCGCTGGCGCCCGAGGTGCATGTGCTGCTGCTGGTGCTGCACCATGTGGCGGGTGACGGCTGGTCGTTGGCGCCGTTGGCGCGGGATGTGTCGAGGGCGTATGCGGCGCGGGTGGCCGGCGGGGTTCCGGATTGGGAGCCGCTGCCGGTGCAGTACGCGGACTATGCGCTGTGGCAGCGTGAGTTGCTGGGTGAGGAGAGTGACCTGCAGAGTCTGATGACACGTCAGGTCGAGTTCTGGCGCGGGGCGTTGGCGGGCCTTCCGGAGGAGGTGTCGCTGCCGGGGGACCGGCTGCGGCCCGCGGTCGCCGGGGGAGCGGGCGGGAGTGTGCCGTTCGTGGTGCCCGCCGAGGTGCATGCTTCGGTGGTGCGGCTGGCCCGGGAGTGCGGGGCGAGCGTGTTCATGGTGGTGCAGGCGGCGCTGGCCGCTCTGCTGACCCGACTGGGTGCGGGCGAGGACGTGCCGATCGGCTCGCCGATGGCGGGTCGCAGCGAGGAGGCGTTGGAGGAGGCGGTCGGGTTCTTCGTCAACACCCTTGTGCTGCGCACCGATGTGTCGGGCGACCCGACGTTCCGGGAGCTGCTCGGCCGAGTGCGGCAGGGCGACCTGGCCGCGTTCGCACATCAGGACGTCCCGTTCGAGCGGTTGGTCGAGGCGGTGAACCCGCCGCGTTCGATGGGCCGCCACCCGCTGTTCCAGGTGATGCTGGCGTTCCAGAACACCGCGCTGCCCGATCTCGATCTGGCGGACCTGCGGGTGGCGGTGGAGCCCGTGGCGCGATCGGTGGCGAAGTTCGACCTGTCGGTCGATGTGGCGGAGCGTTTTGAGGCCGGCGCGCCGGCGGGTATCGAGGGGTGCGTCGACTACGCCGGTGAGCTGTACGACCGGGAGACGGCTGTCGCCTTCGCGGGCCGGCTGGCCGAATTCCTGGCTGCGGTGGCCGCTGAACCGGATCACCGGATCGGCCACTTCGACCTGGTGACAGTGGATGAGCGCGAGTTGGTGCTGCATCGGTGGAATGACACGGCGCGTCCCGTTCCGGAGGGGTTGATCCATGAGCACTTCGAGCGGCAGGTTGGTGTGGCGCCGGATGCGGTGGCTGTGGCTTGTGAGGGCACCGAGTTGTCGTATGCGGAGTTGAACGCGCGGGCGAATCGCCTGGCGAGGTTGCTGATTGCGCAGGGCGCGGGCCCGGAGCGGTTTGTGGCGCTGGCGTTGCCGCGCAGTGAGTTGATGCTGGTGGCGTTGCTGGCGGTGTTGAAGTCGGGCGCGGCCTATCTGCCGGTGGACCCTGAGTACCCGGCTGACCGGATCGCCTACATGGTGGAGGACGCGGCGCCGGCGTTGGTGCTGACGGTCTCCGCGGTGGCGGGCCGGTTGGCGCTGGGTGACCGGGCGGTGGTGGTGCTGGATGACGCCGGTGTCGAGGCGGAGTTGGCGTTGTGGTCGGACGCTGATGTGGACGACTTCGAGCGGGCCGTGCCGTTGCTGCCTGATCATCCCGCGTATCTGATCTACACGTCGGGTTCGACGGGTCGTCCGAAGGGTGTGGTGATTGCGCACGGTGGTATTCCGAGTCTCGCGCACGCGAAGGTGGAGTGGTATGCGACGACGGTGGAGAGTCGGGTGTTGCAGTTCTCGTCGTTGAGTTTCGACAGTCATGTCTCCGAGGTGTGGGCGGCGTTGCTCGGTGGTGGCCGGTTGGTGGTTGCGCCGTTGGAGCGGATGATGCCGGGTGAGCCGTTGGTGGAGTTGGTGGCGGAGCAGGGTATTACGCATATCGACTTGCCGCCGGCGGGTTTGGCGGTGATGCCGGAGGGTTCGCTGCCGGATGGTGGGACGTTGATTGTCGGGGGTGAGGCGAGTTCTCCGGCGTTGGTGGAGCGGTGGTGGCGCGGTCGGCGGATGATCAACTCGTATGGGCCGACCGAGGCGACGGTGTGCGCGAGTATGAGCGATCCGATCTCCAGCGCGGCGATTCCGCCGATTGGTCGGCCGGTGTGGAACAAGCGGGTCTATGTGCTGGATGCGGGTTTGCGGTTGGTGCCGCCGGGTGTGGTGGGTGAGTTGTATGTGGCGGGTGAGGGTCTGGCGCGGGGGTATCTGGGTCGGCCGGGGCTGACGGCGGAGCGTTTTGTGGCGTGCCCGTTCGCGTCGGGTGAGCGGATGTATCGCACCGGTGATTTGGTGCGGTGGGGTGTGGATGGGCAGTTGGTGTTCCTGGGTCGGGCGGACAGCCAGGTGAAGGTGCGTGGTTTCCGGATCGAGTTGGGTGAGGTGGAGGCTGCGATCTACGCGCTGTCGGGGGTGGCGCAGGCGGTGGTGGTGCTGCATGGGGACGCGGTGGGGGAGCGGCGTCTGGTGGCGTATGTGGTCACTGTGAGCGAGACCGTGGCGGGGTTGCGGGAGCGGTTGGGTCGGGTGCTGCCGGATTACATGGTTCCGTCGGCGTTTGTGCTGGTGGAGGCGTTGCCGTTGATGCCGAACGGGAAGGTGGATCGGCGGGCGTTGCCGGAGCCGGAGTTCGCGGCGGTGGGGGCCGGTCGTGGTCCGCGCAGCCCGCGGGAGGAGATCCTGTGCGGGCTGTTCGCCGAGGTGCTGGGCGTTGACCGGGTCGGGATCGACGACGGGTTCTTCGAGTTGGGTGGGCATTCGCTGCTGGCGACCCGTCTGGCGAGTCGGGTGCGCTCGGTGCTGGGAGTGGAGTTGCCGCTGCGTGCGCTGTTCGAGGCCCCGACGGTCGCTGCCCTGGCCACGGCCCTGGAGGGTGAGGAAGCCAGTGCCCGGCCGGCGTTGCGGCCGGTGGTGCGTCCCGAGCGGTTGCCGGTCTCCTTCGCGCAGCGGCGGTTGTGGTTCCTGAACCGCCTCGAACCGGACAGCGGTGCCTACAACATGCCGCTCGTCCTGCGGCTGACCGGCGAGTTGGACACCGCCGCGCTGGCCGCCGCGCTGAACGACGTGCTGGAGCGGCACGAGAGCCTGCGCACGGTCTTCCCCGAACGTGACGGCGAGCCGCATCAGTTCGTCCTGCCGATGGCGCGGGTGGCGCTGTCGCTGGCGGAGCAGGACTGCACCGAGGAGGAGTTGACCGCGCGGCTGGCCGCCGAGGCGGGGTGCGCCTTCGACCTCACCAGTGAACTGCCGCTCCGGCCGGTGCTGTTCGCGCTGGCGCCCGAGGTGCATGTGCTGGTGTTGGTGCTGCACCATGTGGCGGGTGACGGCTGGTCGTTGGCGCCGCTGGCCCGCGACGTCTCGACCGCCTACACCGCCCGGACCACCGGCACCGCCCCCGTCTGGCAGCCGCTGCCCGTGCAGTACGCGGACTATGCGTTGTGGCAGCGTGAGTTGCTGGGTGAGGAGAGTGACCCGCAGAGTCTGATGGAACGTCAGGTCGATTTCTGGCGTGGGATCTTGGTCGATCTTCCGGAGGAGGTGTCGCTGCCGGGGGACCGGCTGCGGCCCGCGGTAGCCGGGGGTGCGGGCGGGAGTGTGCCGTTCGCGGTGCCCGCCGAGGTGCACGCTTCGGTGGTGCGGCTGGCCCGGGAGTGCGGGGCGAGCGTGTTCATGGTGGTGCAGGCGGCGCTGGCCGCGCTGCTGACCCGCCTCGGTGCCGGAGAGGACATCCCGATCGGCTCCCCGATCGCCGGCCGCACCGACGACGCCCTCGAAGACGCCGTCGGGTTCTTCGTCAACACCCTTGTACTGCGCACCGATGTCTCGGGCGACCCGACCTTCCGGGACCTCGTGGCCCGGGTGCGGCAGGCCGACCTTTCGGCCTTCGCCCATCAGGACGTCCCGTTCGAACGCCTGGTCGAGGTGCTGAACCCGCCGCGTTCGATGGGCCGCCACCCGCTGTTCCAGGTGATGCTGGCGTTCCAAAGCACTGCTCTGCCCGAACTCGACCTGCCGGGCCTGCGGGTGGCGGCGGAGCCGGTGGAGCGCTGGGCGGCGAAGTTCGACCTGTCGCTCGATGTGGCCGAGCGTTTCGAGGCCGGCGCGCCGGCGGGTATCGAGGGCTGCGTCGACTACGCCGGTGAGCTGTACGACCGGGAGACGGCTGTCGCCTTCGCGGACCGCCTGTCCGCCCTGCTGGCCGCGCTGACCGCCCAACCGGACCACACCATCGGCCGGTTCGACCTCGCCGACGACGCCGAACGCCACCTCGTGCGCGACGAGTGGAACGACACCGCACACCCCGTCCCGGCCGGCACCCTGACGTCCTTCATCGAGGCCCAGGCGGACCGCACCCCCGACGCGCCGGCCCTGCTGTTCGGCGACACGGTGCTCAGCCACCGCGAACTGTCCGCTCGGGCCAACCGCCTGGCCCGCCACCTGGTCGGCCTCGGCGCCGGCCCCGAGCGCACCGTGGCCGTCGCGCTGCCCCGCTCACCCGAGCTGGTGGTCGCGCTGCTCGCGGTGCTGAAGTCGGGCGCGGCCTACCTGCCGGTCGACCCCGACTACCCGGCCGACCGGATCGCCTACATGCTGCAGGACGCCGCGCCGGTGGCCGTCCTCACCTGCCGCGAGCTGGCCGGCGTCCTGCCTGCCACTGTTCCAACGGCCGGGGGTCGCCGCCTGGTGCTGGACGACCCGGCCGAGGCCGCCACGTACGCACACCACCAGGACCACCACCTCGGCGACCAGGAGCGGACCGCGCCGCTGCTGCCCGCCCACCCCGCCTACCTGATCTACACCTCCGGATCGACCGGCCGCCCCAAGGGCGTCGCCGTCCCGCACGACGCGATCGTCAACCGCCTGCTCTGGATGCGCGAGCAGTACGGCATCGGCCCCGCCGACCGGGTGCTGCAGAAAACCCCGTCGAGTTTCGACGTCTCGGTCTGGGAGTTCTTCCTGCCGCTGCTCTCCGGCGCCGCCCTGGTGGTGGCCCCGCCCGGCGCCCACCGCGAGCCGGCCCGGCTCGCCGCGGAGATCCGGCGCCACGGCGTCACCCTCACGCACTTCGTGCCGTCGATGCTGCACGCCTTCGTCGCCGAGCCCGCCGCCGCCGGCTGCACCAGCCTTCGGCATGTGGTGTGCAGCGGCGAGGCCCTCCCCACCGACCTGCTGTCCCGCTACCGCCACGTTCTGGGGGCCGACCTCCACAACCTCTACGGCCCGACCGAGGCGGCCGTCGACGTCACCTACCACCGGGCGGCCGACCGCGAGAACGGAGGCACCGTGCCGATCGGCCGGCCGGTGTGGAACACCCGGGTCTTCGTCCTGGACCGCGACCTGCGGCCGCTGCCGCCCGGCGTGGCCGGCGAGCTCTACCTGGCCGGCGACCAGCTCGCGCGCGGCTACGCCGGCCGGCCCGCGCTGACCGCCGAGCGCTTCGTCGCCAACCCGTTCACCCCCGGCACCCGGATGTACCGCACCGGCGACCTCGTGCGCTGGAACCGGGACGGCGCCCTGGTCTTCCTCGGCCGCGCCGACCACCAGGTGAAGCTGCGCGGCCTGCGCATCGAACTGGACGAGATCGCCACCGTGCTCGCCGGCGCCCCCGGCGTCTCCTGGGCGACCGCCCTGGTGCACGAGCGCGCCGAGGGCGACCAGTTCCTCGCCGCGTACCTGGTCTCCGACGGCAGCTGCGCCGAGGCGGAACTGCGGGCGCACCTGGCCGCCGCGCTGCCGGACTACATGGTGCCGTCGGTCTTCGTGCCGATCGACGAGGTGCCGCTGTCGCCCAGCGGCAAGCTGGACCGCAAGGCGCTGCCCGTCCCCGTTCCGATGACCGGCACCCCGCACCGGGCGCCCGCCGGCGCGACGGAGGAGATCCTATGCGGCGTCTTCGCCGACCTGCTCGGACTCGACACCGTGGGCGTGGACGACAACTTCTTCGAGCTCGGCGGCCACTCCCTCCTCGCCACCCGACTCGTCAGCCGCATCCGCACCGTCCTCGGCACCGAAGTCGACCTGCGCGCCGTCTTCGAAGCCCCCACCGTCGCCGCCCTCGCCGGCTGCCTCACGCAGGACGCCATCACCCGCCCGGCCCTGGCAGCCGTCACCCGCCCCGAGGTCATCCCGCTCTCGCACGCCCAGCAGCGCCTCTGGTTCCTCGCCCAACTCGAAGACCAACTCGAAGGCCCCAGCGCCACCTACAACATCCCAGCCGCCTGCCGCCTCTCCGGTCCCCTCGACCGCGACGCTCTGCGCCTCGCCCTGGGCGACGTCGTCACCCGCCACGAACTCCTGCGCACCATCTACCCGTTCGGCAACGGGCAGCCCCAGCAGGAGATCCTGGCGGGCTCGACCGTCGACCTGCCGCTCATCACGATCGACACCACCCCCGCCGCACTGGCCGAGGCCCTCGCCGCCGAGGACTCCCGCGGGTTCGACCTGAGCACCGAACTCCCGCTGCGCGCCACGCTCTTCGCGATCGACGCGGAGGAGCACGTCCTCCTGCTGACACTGCATCACATCGCGGGAGACGGCTGGTCCTTGATGCCGCTGGCCCGTGACCTCTCCACCGCCTACTCCGCACGCTGCGAAGGCCGCGCCCCCACCTGGGAGCCGCTGCCGATCCAGTATGCCGACTACACCCTCTGGCAGCGCCGACTGCTCGGCGACGCCACCGACCCCGACAGCCGCCTGAGCGAGCAACTGGACTACTGGCGCCAGGCGTTGGCCGACCTGCCCGACGAGCTCACGCTCCCCGCCGACCGCCCCCGGCCGGCCGTCGCCACCCACCAGGGCGCCACCGTCCCCGTAGCCATCCCCGCGCACACCCACGAGCAGCTCGCCAAACTCACCCGCACCCACGGCGCCACCCTCTTCATGGGCCTGAACGCCGCCCTCGCCACCCTGCTCTCCCGCCTCGGCGCCGGTACCGACATCCCCATCGGCACACCCATCGCCGGACGCACCGACGAAGCCACCCATGACCTGATCGGCTTCTTCGTCAACACCCTCGTCACCCGCACCGACCTGAGCGGCAACCCGACCTTCGGCGACCTGCTCCAGCAGACCCGCGACACCCTGCTGGCTGCCTACGGCCACCAGGACCTCCCCTTCGACCACCTCGTGGAGGCTCTCAACCCCACCCGCTCGCTCGCCCGCCACCCCCTCTTCCAGACCCTCCTCATCCTCCAGAACACCACCGTCCCCAGCCTTGAACTCACCGGGCTGACGGCACGGCCCGAGGCCATCGGCACCGCGACCGCCAGGTTCGACCTCGCCTTCGACCTCTCGGAGCAGTTCGACCCCGAAACAGGCCCCGCCGGCATCACCGGCACCCTCACCTACGCCACCGACCTCTTCGACCCCGAGACCGCCGCGCAGCTCGCCCATCGCTTCACCGAGCTGCTGCACACGCTCACCGCCACGCCCGACCGCCCGGTCACCCGCGCCGACATCCTCACCGCGGACGAGCGCCGGACGCTGCTGGGGAGTTGGAACGACACCGCCCGCGAGCTGCCCGAGGCCACGCTGCCCGAGCTGTTCCAGGCCCAGGCCGCCCGCACGCCCAACGCGGTCGCGGTGGCCTTCGACGGAGACGATCTGACCTATCGTCAGCTGAACGCCCGGGCCAACCGGTTGGCCCGGCTGCTGGTGCTGGAGCGCGGGGTGCGGGCGGAGTCACTGGTCGCCGTCGCGATGGACCGGTCCGCCGACCTGGTGGTCACGCTGCTGGCCGTCCTCAAGGCCGGCGGAGCGTACCTGCCGATCGACCCGGACTACCCGGCCGCCCGCATCGCGCACACACTCACCGACGCCGCACCCCTCCTGACGATCACCCGGCAGAACTCCCTGCCGGGCGCCGAGGGACCGCTGCTGGCACTGGACGACCCACGCACCCTGGCCGCGCTGGAGCAGACCGACAGCCACGACCTCACGGACGCCGAACGCTGCCGGCCGCTGCGCCCTGCGCACCCCGCGTACGTCATCTACACCTCGGGATCCACCGGCCGCCCCAAGGGCGTTGTGGTGTCGCACCGGGCCCTGGCCAACTTCCTGACCGACCTGGGCACCCGGTTCCCGCTGACCGAGCGGGACCGGTGGATGGCGGTGACCACCGTCGCCTTCGACATCGCCGCACTGGAGCTGTACCTGCCGCTGATCAGCGGCGCCCGCGTCGTCCTGGCCGACCGCCCGACCGTGCTCGACCCCGCAGCGCTGACCACACTGCTGCACGACGCCGGCGCCACCATCATGCAGGCCACCCCCTCGCTGTGGCAGGCGCTGCTGGCTCAGTCGGCCGGCAGTTCAACCAGCCTTCCCCCGCTGCGCGTTCTGGTCGGCGGCGAGGCGCTGCCCGCCCCGCTGGCCGCCGCCCTGCGGCCCATCGGCGAGACCACCAACCTCTACGGCCCCACCGAGACGACCATCTGGTCCACCACCCACCGACTCGATCGGCCATCGATCACGGGCAACCCCTCCATCGGCCGACCCATCGCCAACACTCGCGCGTACGTGCTGGACAGCGCTCTGCGCCCCGTCCCCACCGGCGTGGCCGGCGACCTCTACCTCGCCGGCCACGGTCTGGCCCGCGGCTACCTCAACCGGCCCGCCCTCACCGCCGAACGCTTCATCGCCTGCCCCTTCGGCGCACCGGGCGACCAGATGTACCGCACCGGCGACCTCGCCCGCTGGCGGGCGGACGGCACGCTCGACTACCTCGGCCGCACCGACCACCAGATCAAGATCCGCGGCTTCCGCGTCGAACTCGGCGACATCGAGGCCGCCCTCACCACCCACCCGACCGTCACCCAGGCCACCGTCCTCCTCCGCGAGGACACCCCCGGAGACTCCCGACTCGTCGGCTATGCCACCGCCGCCACCGAGGTCGACCCGGCCGAACTCCGCGCACACCTACGGCAGATGGTGCCCGACTACATGGTCCCCTCGGCCATTGTCGTGCTGGCCGCCTTCCCACTGACCGACAACGGCAAGCTCGACCGCAAGGCCCTCCCCGCGCCCGACTACGCCCTCCGCGGTGGCGGGCGGGGACCCGCCAGCGCGCGGGAGGAGATCCTCTGCGGCGTCTTCGCCGATGTGCTCGGAGTCGACCAAGTCGGGGTCGACGACAGCTTCTTCGAGCTGGGCGGACACTCGCTGCTGGCAACCCGCCTGGTGAGCAAGGTGCGTGCGGTGCTCGGGGTCGAACTGCCGCTGCGCGCACTGTTCGAGGCGCCGACCGTCGCCGCTCTGGCCACCGCCCTGGAAGGCGAGCAAGCCGGTGCCCGGCCCGCACTGCTGCCGGCCGTCCGCCCCGAACACCTGCCGGTCTCCTTCGCCCAGCGCCGACTCTGGTTCCTCAACCGGCTCGCTCCGGACAGCGGCGCCTACAACATGCCGCTGGCGCTGCGACTGACCGGAAAGCTGGACCGGCCCGCGCTGATCGCGGCACTGGCGGACGTGGTGGAGCGGCACGAGAGCCTGCGCACGGTCTTCCCCGAGCACGACGGCGAGCCGGAGCAGGCGGTGCGAAGCGCCGCCGCGGCCACCGTCCCGCTGGACCTACGGGAGATCGGCGCGGCGCAGCTGCCGGCTGCACTGCACGCGGCCGTCCACCAGGGCTTCGACCTCTCGACCGAACTGCCGCTGCGGGTCCACCTGTTCGACATCGGGACGGACGTCAATGTGCTGCTCCTTGTGCTGCACCATGTGGCGGGTGACGGCTGGTCGCTGGCCCCGCTGGCCCGCGACGTCTCGACCGCCTACGCCGCCCGGACCGCCGGCACAGCACCCGCCTGGCAGCCGCTGCCGGTGCAGTACGCGGACTACGCGCTGTGGCAGCGCGAACTCCTCGGCGAGGAGTCCGACCCGGACAGCGTGCTGGCCCGCCAGGTCGACTACTGGAGCAAGGCCCTGGCCGGCCTGCCCGACGAGGTGACCCTGCCCGGCGACCGCCTGCGACCCGTCGGCACCGAAGGCGGGGGCGCGAGCGTGCCGTTCACCCTGCCCGCCCCGGCACACGCGACCCTGGTGCGGCTGGCCCGGGAGTGCGGCGCGAGCGTGTTCATGGTGGTGCAGGCGGCGCTGGCCGGCCTGCTGGCCCGACTCGGCGCCGGAGAGGACATCCCGATCGGCTCCCCGATCGCCGGCCGCACCGACGAAGCCCTCGAAGACGCCGTCGGGTTCTTCGTCAACACCCTCGTCCTGCGGACCGACGCCTCCGGCAATCCCACCTTCCGCGAACTCGTGGCCCGGGTACGGGATACCGACCTGGCGGCCTTCGCGCACCAGGACCTCCCCTTCGAACGGGTGGTGGAGGCACTCAACCCGCCGCGTTCGATGGGGCGCCACCCGCTCTTCCAGATCATGCTGGCGTTCCAGAACACCGCCCTGCCCACCCTCGGTCTCCCCGAACTCGCGGTCACGGCAGAGCTCCTGGGCCGCGCCACCGCGAAGTTCGATCTCTCGCTCGACGTCACGGAAGGCTTCGAGGCCGGTACTCCCGCCGGTCTCAACGGCATCCTCGACTACTCCACCGACCTCTACGACCAGCACACCGCTGCCTCCTTCGTAGGTCGGCTGGCCGCCTTCCTCACCGCGGTCGGCACCGAACCCGACCACCCCATCGGCCACTTCGACCTCGTCACGCCGGCGGAGCGCGAGCTTGTCCTGCAGCGGTGGAACGACACGGCGCGACCCGTCCCACCGGGGCTGATCCATGAGCACTTCGAGCGGCAGGTCCGGTCGGCGCCGGACGCCATCGCGGTCGCCTATGAGGGCACCGAGTTGTCGTATGCGGAGTTGAACGCGCGGGCGAATCGCCTGGCGAGGTTGCTGATCGCGCAGGGCGCCGGTCCGGAGCGGTTTGTGGCGCTGGCGTTGCCGCGCAGTGAGTTGATGCTGGTGGCGTTGCTGGCGGTGTTGAAGTCGGGTGCGGCATATCTCCCCGTCGACCCCGAGTATCCGGCCGACCGGATCGCCTACATGCTGGACGACGCCGCGCCGGCCCTGGTGCTGACGGTCTCCGCCGTGGCCGACCAGCTGCCTCCGGGCGATCGGACGGTGGTGGTACTGGACCGGGCTGGCGTCCTGGCCGAGTTGGCCGTTCAGTCCGAGGCCGACGTCGCGGATGTCGAGCGGGCCCGCCCGCTGCTGGCGGCGCACCCCGCCTACCTGATCTACACCTCCGGCTCCACCGGTCGTCCGAAGGGTGTGGTGATTGCGCACGGTGGTATTCCGAGTCTCGCGCACGCGAAGGTGGAGTGGTATGCGACGACGGTGGAGAGTCGGGTGTTGCAGTTCTCGTCGTTGAGTTTCGACAGTCATGTCTCCGAGGTGTGGGCGGCGTTGCTCGGTGGTGGCCGGTTGGTGGTTGCGCCGTTGGAGCGGATGATGCCGGGTGAGCCGTTGGTGGAGTTGGTGGCGGAGCAGGGTATTACGCATATCGACTTGCCGCCGGCGGGTTTGGCGGTGATGCCGGAGGGTTCGCTGCCGGATGGTGGGACGTTGATTGTCGGGGGTGAGGCGAGTTCTCCGGCGTTGGTGGAGCGGTGGTGGCGCGGTCGGCGGATGATCAACTCGTATGGGCCGACCGAGGCGACGGTGTGCGCGAGTATGAGCGATCCGATCTCCAGCGCGGCGATTCCGCCGATTGGTCGGCCGGTGTGGAACAAGCGGGTCTATGTGCTGGATGCGGGTCTGCGGTTGGTGCCGCCGGGTGTGGTGGGTGAGTTGTATGTGGCGGGTGAGGGTCTGGCGCGGGGGTATCTGGGTCGGCCGGGGCTGACGGCGGAGCGTTTCGTCGCCGACCCGTTCACCCCCGGTGCCCGGATGTATCGCACCGGTGATTTGGTGCGGTGGGGTGTGGATGGGCAGTTGGTGTTCCTGGGTCGGGCGGACAGCCAGGTGAAGGTGCGTGGTTTCCGGATCGAGTTGGGTGAGGTGGAGGCTGCGATCTACGCGCTGTCGGGGGTGGCGCAGGCGGTGGTGGTGCTGCATGAGGACGCGGTGGGGGAGCGGCGTCTGGTGGCGTATGTGGTCACTGCGAGCGAGACCGTGGCGGGGTTGCGGGAGCGGTTGGGTCGGGTGCTGCCGGATTACATGGTTCCGTCGGCGTTTGTGCTGGTGGAGGCGTTGCCGTTGATGCCGAACGGGAAGGTGGATCGGCGGGCGTTGCCGGAGCCGGAGTTCGCGGCGGTGGGGGCCGGTCGTGGTCCGCGCAGCCCGCGGGAGGAGATCCTGTGCGGGCTGTTCGCCGAGGTGCTGGGCGTTGACCGGGTCGGGATCGACGACGGGTTCTTCGAGTTGGGTGGGCATTCGCTGCTGGCGACCCGTCTGGCGAGTCGGGTGCGCTCGGTGCTGGGAGTGGAGTTGCCGCTGCGTGCGCTGTTCGAGGCCCCGACGGTCGCTGCCCTGGCCACGGCCCTGGAGGGTGAGGAAGCCAGTGCCCGGCCGGCGTTGCGGCCGGTGGTGCGTCCCGAGCGGTTGCCGGTCTCCTTCGCGCAGCGGCGGTTGTGGTTCCTCAACCGCCTCGAACCGGACAGCGGCGCCTACAACATGCCGCTCGTCCTGCGGCTGACCGGCGAGCTGGACACCGCCGCGCTGGCCGCCGCGCTGAACGACGTGCTGGAGCGCCACGAGAGCCTGCGCACGCTCTTCCCGGAGGTCGCGGGCGAGCCCGAGCAGGTCGTCCTCCCCACCGACGTCGTACGGATCGAGCTTCCCCTCCTCGACCTGTCCGCCGCTGCTGCTGCTGCTGCCGCGTCGCTGGACCAGTTGGTGGCCGCGGAGACGACCCGTCCGTTCGACCTGACAGCGCAAGCCCCGCTGCGGGCCCGGGTGTTCCGGACCGCCGACGACGAGCACGTGCTGCTCCTGGTGGCCCACCACATCGTCAGCGACGGCTGGTCGACCGCACCGCTGGTGCGCGACCTCACCGCCGCCTACACGGCCCGCCGAGGGGGCGGCGCCCCGCAGTGGGCCGAACTCCCCGTGCAGTACGCGGACTACACGCTGTGGCAGCGCGAGCTGCTCGGCGACGAGTCCGACCCGGACAGCCTGACGGCACATCAACTCGCTTACTGGCAGCAGGAACTAGACGGCCTTCCGGATGAACTTCCGCTGCCGGCGGACCGCCCGCGCCCGGCCTACCCGAGTGGCGAGGGCGGTACGGTGCCGGTGCGGATCGAGGCCGAACTGCACGCGCGGATCGTCGAGTTGGCCCGCCGGACGCACACCACCGCCTTCATGGTCCTGCAGGCCGCGATGGCCGGCTGGCTGAGCGCGCTGGGTGGCGGCGAGGACGTCCCGATCGGCACCCCGGTGGCCGGCCGCACCGACGAGGCGGTCCACGACCTGGTGGGGTTCTTCGTGAACACGCTGGTACTGCGTACCGATCTGTCGGGCGACCCGACGTTCCGGGAACTGCTCGGCCGGGTGCGGGAGGCCGACCTGACGGCCTTCGCGCACCAGGACCTCCCGTTCGAACGGCTGGTTGAGGTGCTGAACCCGCGGCGTGTGATGGCACGGCATCCGCTCTTCCAGGTGATGCTCGCGCTGCAGAACACCGCGTCGGCTCGGATCGAGCTCGACGGCCTGACGGCCCGGCCGGTCCAGGTGACCGGCGCGGCTGCGAAGTTCGACCTGTCGCTGACCCTCGCCGAGCGCTTCGGCGACGGGGATGGTGTTCTCGGTCTCGACGGTCTCGACGGTGAACTCGACTACTCGGCGGACTTGTTCGACCGCGAATCGGCGGAGTTCCTGGCGGTCTCGTTCGTGCGGTTCCTGGGTTCGGTGGTGGCTGTGCCCGATCGGCGGGTCGGTGGGGTGGAGCTGCTGTCGGCGCCGGACCGCGCCGAGGTACTGCGGCAGGGTGCGGGTTCGGAGGTGGCGATGCCGGAGGGAGAGTCCTTGGGCTCGCTGTTCGCGGCGCGGGCGGCGGCGACGCCGGATGCGGTGGCCGTGATCGGCTGGGGTGTCGAGCTCTCGTACAGTGAACTGGCGCTTCAAGCCCATGAGTTGGCTGGTCGGTTGATGGAGATGGGTGCGCGGCCCGGGGCCCGGGTGGCCCTGCTGCTGCCCCGCTCGGTGGACTGGGTGCTCGCTCAGCTCGCGGTCACCCTGACCGGAGCCGCCTGGCTGCCCTTGGACCCGGGCCTGCCTTCCGGCCGGATCGCCGCTGTGCTGGAGGAGGCCACCCCGGCGCTGGTAGTCGCGGTGGACGCGACGGCGGACCTGCTCCCGCCGGGCCTGCCGAAGCTGCTGCTGGACAGGGCCCCCGAACCGCCCTACGCGCCGGTGCACCTGCCGGTGCCAGTGCCGGTGCCAGTGCCGGGCTCTGAGGCGGCCTACGTCATCTACACCTCCGGCTCGACCGGCCGTCCCAAGGGCGTGCTGGTGTCGCAGCGCGCGGTGGCCAACCAGCTGCTGTGGATGGCCGATCGCTTCCCCATCGGCGACGGCGACCGTGTCCTGGCCCGCACCTCGCCCGGCTTCGACGCCGCCGTCTGGGAGACCTGGCTGCCCCTGCTCACCGGCGCGACGGTGGTCCTCGTCGACGACCGGACCGCGAAGGATCCCGAGCAGCTGGTCCGCGCGTTGAGCGAACTGCGAGTCACCGTGGCCCAGTTCGTCCCCACCCTGCTCGCCGCACTCCTCGAGGCACCGCAGGCCCACCAGGTCTCCGGTCTGCGGCGGGTGTTCGTGGGCGGCGAGGCCTTTCCGGCCCAACTCGCCGACCAAGTACGCCAGATCTGGGGTGTCGAACCGGTCAACCTCTACGGACCGACCGAGACGACCATCCAGATCACCGCCGGCACAGCCGGCACACCCGCTAGCCTCTCCGGTGCTCTGGTGCCGATCGGCCGACCGGTCCGGAACACCGGCCTGTACGTGCTGGACGCCGGTCTGCGGCTGGTGCTGCCGGGTGTGGTGGGCGAGTTGTACGTGGCGGGCGAAAGCCTGGCCCGCGGCTACCTCGCCCGCCCCGACCTGACCGCCGAACGCTTCGTCGCCAACCCGTTCACCCCGGGTACCCGCATGTACCGCACCGGTGACCTGGTGCGGTGGGGTGCGGACGGGCAGCTGCTCTTCGTCGGCCGCGCCGACCGGCAGGTGAAGGTGCGCGGCTTCCGGATCGAACTCGGCGAGATCGAGCACGTGCTGGCCGGACATCCGGACGTCAGTCGGGTCGCCGTCGTGGTGCGCGAGGCCGCCGAGGGGGACGAGGGGGCACCCCCGGCCGGAGGCTGGGGGAGTGTGGTCGCCTACGTCGTCCCCACGGGCGAGGCGTTCGACCCGGACCGGCTGCGGGCCCACGCCCTCGCGCTGCTGCCCGGGTACATGATCCCCTCGGCCTTCGTCCGACTCGACACCCTGCCCGTCACCCGCAACGGCAAGCTCGACATCCACGCTCTCCCCGCCCCGGGCATCGAGCGGACGGCCCCGGGCCGGGTGCCGGCCGATCCGCAGGAGATCGTGCTCTGCGCCCTCTTCGCCGATGTGCTCGGCGTGCCGGAGGTCGGCCCGGACGATGACTTCTTCGCCCTCGGCGGCCACTCCCTGCTGGCCGTCCGGCTGATGAGCGCCGTCCAGCGGACCTTCGGTGCCGGGCTCGACCTGCGCGCGCTCTTCGAGACGCCGACCGCGGCGGGACTCAGCGCCCGGCTCGGCCGGCAGTCGGACGGTCAGCGCTCGGACGGCCGGCAGTCGGACGGCGATCCGCTCGACCTGCTGCTGCCGCTGCGCGCCCGTGGCACCGCGGCACCGCTGTTCTGCGTGCACCCGGTGATGGGCCTCAGCTGGGGCTACGCAGCCCTGCTGAGCCGGCTGGACCCGCAGCGACCGCTGTACGGGCTCCAGGCGAACGGCATCCGCCGGCCGGACGCCCGCCCGGCCTCCATCAGGGCGATGGCGCGGGAGTACGTCGCGCGGATCCGCGAGGTGCAGCCCTCGGGCCCGTACCACCTGCTCGGCTGGTCACTGGGTGGCACGGTCGCCCATGCCATGGCCGAACTGCTCCAGCGTGACGGCGAGCAGGTGGCGTTCCTGGCGCTGCTCGACTCCTACCCGACCGCCGTCGCACCGCACCCGGACGCCCGCGACGCGGAGGCGGTGGACGAGGTACTGGCCGCGCTGCTGCCCGCCGCGGGGCCCGCCGTACACGAGCTGGTGGAGCAGGGCGCCGACCGGCAGCAGATCCTGGCCCTGCTGCGCGAGGAGCACGCGCGACGGCTCCAGGTGGACGAGCAGGAGGTGGCCGCAGTGCTGGACACAGCGGTGCACAGCAGCCGCCTGGTGCTCGACCACGTGCCCGGCACGGTGGACGGCGACCTCGTCTTCGTCACGGCGACCGCCGGTCGCCCCGCCGACGCGCCGACCGCGCGCGCCGCCTGGCAGGCGCACCTGACCGGCGAGATCCACGAGTACCGCGTCGACTGCCGGCACGCCGAGCTGCTCGGGCCGGAGGGCCTGGCCGGGCTCGGCCGGATGCTCACCGAGAGGCTCGGCCATGACGCGTGACCTGACAGACCGTGACCCGACAGACCGGCATGTCGTGGCCGGCGACCCGACGGACGGCCGACGGGGCATCAGGCCGCTGCTGGCCGACCGGAACGTCCGCTGGTTCCTGCTGGGACAACTCGTCTCGGTGCTCGGTGACACGATGCTCTGGCTGGTGGCCGGGATCTGGGTCAAGGAGCTGACCGGGAGCAACTCGGCGGCCGCGCTCGCCTTCTTCCTGGTGATCGTCGGCACGCTCTGTGCCCCGCTCGGCGGCATGGTCGCCGACCGCTACCGCCGGCGCCGGCTGCTCCTGGTGCTCAACCTGGCGACCGCCGCCGTGCTCCCGGTGCTGCTGCTGGTCCACAGCAGCGGCCGGGTCTGGCTGGTCTACCTGGTGATGCTGCTCTACGGCCTGTCCAACAGCTTCCTCGATCCCGCGCAGGCCGGCCTGCTGCGCGTGCTGGTCCCCGAGGAGCGGCTGGGCGACGCCAACGGCCTGCTGCAGACCGCCAAGCAGTCGCTGCGGCTGGTCTCCCCGCTGGCCGGGGCCGGACTGTTCGCCGCGCTCGGCGCCCATGCCGTGGTGCTGGTGGACACCGGTACCTTTCTGGTCGCGGCGGCCACCCTGCTGGCTGTGCGACTGCACGAGGATGCGCCGTCGTCCAGCGGCAGCGGGTGGCGCACCGACATCACCGAGGGCATCCGGCATCTGGCGAACACTCTCGTGCTGCGGCAGCTCAGCATCGGCTGCGCGCTGACCATGGTGGGGATGGGCCTGGCCGAGACGGTCGGGCTCGCCGTGGTCGGTGACGGGCTGGGGCGGCCGCCGGCCTTCCTCGGCGTGCTGCTGGTCGGCCAGGGGGCCGGAGCGGTGCTGGCCGGGCTGACCGCAGGCCGGATCGCCCGGCGGATCGGGGACGGCCCGCTGGTCGCCGCGGGCATGGCCTCCTTCGGGCTCGGCGCGCTGCTGCAGACCGTGCCGTCGGTGGCCGTGGTGGCGACCGGCATGGTGCTGTGCGGGGCCAGCATGCCGTGGATCGCGATCGGGCTGACCACGATCGGTTTCCGCCACACGCCGCCGGAGCTGGTCGGGCGGGTCTACGCCGGGTTCACCCTCATCATGACGGTGCCGCAGGTGCTGGCGATGGCCGTCGGCGCCGCACTGATCGCCGCGGTGGACTTCAGGGTGGTGCTGGTGGGAATGGCGGTCACAGTGGCCGCGGCCGCCGGGTACCTCTTCACCCGCCCCGAGCAGCGGTGGGCGAAGGTGGACGACGAGGCGGTGCGTGAAGCCGTGAGTGAGACGGAACCGGTGTGACCAGCTGAGCTACCAGGCGGACTCCGGGGTGACCGGGAGCGGGTCGGCGCACGAGCTCGGGGCGGGCCGGCCGGCCACCCGGTCGGCCAGCCAGGCGATCGCGGCCGGTCCCGACTCCACCGAGCCGTCGTGCGACACCCCGCGCATCCAGTCGGTGGTGACCGCCGTCCCCGCCGCGCAGTAGCGCTGGACCAGCCCGGCGGTGTACTTGGGCAGGAGCAGCGGGTCGCTCAGTCCCTGCGCGAGGAAGACGGGGACGCCCGGTGTCATCAGCGGGGCCCGGTTCTCCGCCAATGCCTGCCGCCAGGCGGGATCCGACTGCGGCGGGTGGGAGAAGAACGTGCCCAGCATGGTGAGTTCGACCAGCCGGGGCAGCAGCAGCCACGGCTCGCTGTCGCAGATGGCCTGCGAGGTCTCCGGCAGGCGCAGTCGCGCGGCGTCGGACAGCAGTGCGCTCGGCGCGGTGGCGGGGTACGCCCGGGCGTAACTGCGGACCACCATCGAGCCGACCCACCAGGAGCCCACCGAATCCGGTGCCTGGTCCTGGAGCAGCAGGCTCACGTTGGCCGCGGGTGCGGAGGCGGCGACCCCGGCCAGGTGCAGCTCGGGGGTGTAGGCGGCGGCGAGTTGGGCCGCGGCCAGTGCGACGCCGCCGCCCTGGGACGCGCCGAAGATCGTCAGCTGGTCGCCGGCGCCGGTGCCGGGCATGGACCGGGCGGCGCGGGCGATGTTCAGCGCGTCGCGACCCTCGCCGACCAGCACGAAGTAGGCCTCGCCGTCGTCGGGGCCCGCGGTGCCGCCCGCCCCGGCGTAGTCCGAGGCGGTCACCACCCAGCCCCGGTCGAGGGCGTGGTTGATCCAGGTCATGCTCTGCAGCGGGAGGTCGCGGCGCGAGGGCGCGCACTGCGGGTCGAGGCCGACGGTGCCGTGCGTCCAGTCCAGGATCGGCCGCCCTTGCGGGCTGCCCTGGGAGGGCGTCCACACCATGCCGGAGGAGACGGTGGGCCGCCCGTCCTTGTCCTGCGACCAGTAGAGGACTCGCCGGCCGCTGCCGTGCGCGGACGCTGCCAGGACGGGTTCGGTGCGGATCACCGTGCCCGGGGCGGCCGGCGCCGACCCGGACGGTGGCCGGTAGAAATCGGCCACGCTCCGCTGGCCCTGTTGGAAGCCGGCGGCGACCGTGACCGTGGCCGCGTACCCGCCGACCGCGACGATCAGCACCACGACCTGCGCGGCCAAGGCGGTCCGCCGGACCCAGCGACGGCGCGCCCGGGACGGCCGCCCGGCCCGCGCCCGGTGCGCAGCCAGCTCCAGCCGCACCCCGCGCGCCACCAGCGAGAGTCCGGCCACCAGCAGGAAGACCACCGAGCAGAGCGCGAGGTCGGTGCCGAGGCGGTACGGCAGCGTCAGGGTCACGACACCCGCGAACGCTAACCACAACACCACCGGCAGGGACATCGCGAGCGGATCGTCCCGGGCCGGGCCGGCGAGGAGCTCGCAGAGCGCGACGACGATCCAGAACCCGCCCATCCACCACCACGACACCGCGACCGGCATCGCCAGACCGGCCAACCCCAGCAGGCCGAGCGCACCGACCAGCGCGGCCTCGATCGCCGCCCACCACCTCTGCGGCGCCGCCGCCGCCCGCACCTGCGCCCCGGCCGCCACCACCAGCATCGCCCCCGCCATGACCGCGTGATCGACCAGCAGCCACACCCCCAGCGGCGTGGACAGCAGGGCAGCCGCTACCACCAGCAGCACGCCCTGCACCCACCACAGCGTCCCGTCGGCGGACAGCCGCCGCCCGCGAACATCGTCTGACGATCCGTCAGAATCGCCTGGTGACTGCTGTTTCGGCTCTTCCGGCTCTTTCGGCTCGCCTCTCGTCACGAGACGAAGGCTAAGGTCGCGGGGCGTGCGCCGCGCGGACGCAAGGACACGCAGGGTGCCAGGTTCGGCCGAACGGGCGGCCTTCGCTCGTCAGCGGATCGTCGCCCCCGAGCCCGTTGTCGGCGCAGCCGGATAGGCTCGGCGCCCGATGTGCCCGGCGTGCCACTGCAGCGCTGGGACTGCTGGCGAAGGAGGAGCTGTGCCAGGGTCTGACGGTGGGAGCGCGGCTTGTCCGGGCCGGATCTGCCCTGCGGCGGTGCTGGCGCCGGCGTCCCTGGCTGTCGAGGACGTCGTGGCCGCGGCCCGCAGGGCGCTGGGACCGGGCGGCGCCGGCGACGGTCTGCGCGGGCAGGTGGCCGGGGTGGCCGGGGTGGCCGGGGTGGCCGGGGTGGCGCGCTGGGCGGTGGTGGGACGGGCGGTGGTGGGACGGGCTCTGTGTCACCTCCTGACGCACGGCTTCTGGGAGCGCCCGGCCGTCGCGCGCGCCATCGTGGAGCTGGCGCCGGACCACGCCGCCTCGGGTGCCGGGCAGTTGGCGGGGTATCTCGCCTGCCCGGCAGCGGATCCGAGCGCGCAGGGGGCGTTCTACCAGGAGCAGCCGCCGGATGACGCCGAGCTCCTGTGCACGGCGGTGGCGATGGCGGTCATGGATCGCTCGCATCTCGATGCCGCCGTTGAGGCGTATCGCGCGGCACGCCCGTTCGCCACCGCGAAGTTGAGTGCGGATTACGCCGGCCTGGGAGCGGCGCAGCGGGACGAAGCCGTGCTGCGGCTGCGGGATGTCGTGGCGACCGCGCCGGCCCTCCGGTTGGTGGCCGACGAGGCGGTGCGGGCTCTGCTGCGGCTGGAGCGGCTCGAGGACGTCCTCGCGGTGCTCCGGACGTGTGCCGAGCGCGGGGAGTTTCCGGCACGCCTGGTGCGTCCGCTGCACACGGCCGCACCGCGGGTGCTGCCGGCCCTGGTCGACAGCGAGCTGCGGGCCCTGGAGCAGAGCCCGGACTGGCGGCTGGCCTACCGGCCGGAGGACCCCAAGGCCGACCTGAACCGGGTGGCGGACGTGGTGGGCCAGGTGATGGCCTGCGGGCCGGCCTACCGGGATCGCCTTGCTCACGTGCTGTGGGGTCTGGTGCGCTCCACGGCCCTCGGAGCGGGCCCGCGGTGGCGGGCGGCGTACCAGCTCGGCCTGGTCGAGCCCTCCCAGCGGGACGACGCGCTGCGGTTCCTGGCCGACGCCGGTGTGCAGGATCCGCTGGCTCCCCGGCTGCGCGTACCGCCGCGAACGGCGGACGAACTCGCGGCTGCGCACGCCGCGGTGGCCGGCGCGTGGCAGCGCATCGAACGCGAACTCGCCGAGCGCTTCCCCGCCTTCCCGGTGTCCTTGGGCGCTCCGGCGACGATGGACGAGATCACCGCGTGCGAGGCCGAGCTCGACGACCGGTTGCCCGTCGACTTCGTCGCCTCGTGCCTGGTCCACCGCAGCATCACCTTCGGCGATCTCGTGGCGGGGATGCCGAACCAGCAGGACGTCACCGAGCTTGCGGCGCACCGGGAATGGCTGGGCGAGGAGTGGAGCAGTGATCGGCCCGACCCGGTCGGCGCCGCGATCCGCGGCGACCACGGCTGGAGACGGGGCTGGATCCCCGTCTCCATCGACGACGACAGCAGCACCGCGCTGGATCTGGACCCGGCTCCGGCCGGACGCCACGGACAGGTGATCGGCCTGGACAACCTGATCCCCGTCGACGTCGTGGCGAACAGCTGGCAGGAGCTGCTGGAGCGCTTCGCGGCGAATCTGGAGGGCGGCCGCTATGTGCTGGACCGGTACGGCTGCCTTGAGTTGCGGCAGGCCTGAGTTGCGGCTGCCCTGAGCTGCGGCAGCCGTGAGTTGCGGCAGCCGTGATTCAAAGCACCCGTAACGGTGTTCAGGCCTGCTTGCGCCCGACGCCCGCGTACATCCAGCGGGTGCTCTGCTCGGTGGGGCCCTCCGGGCGCCAGAGCGGGACGAAGTCGACGCCCGGCTCCAGCAGTTCCCAGCCGTCGAAGAACGTCTCGACGTGCGCGCGGCCGCGCAGGTTGATGCCCGAGGAGGTCTTCTCCCAGGTCCGCGCGGCAGCCGCGGCACGCTCGGGGTTGCCCTCGTGGGTGCTGTTGGAGAGGACCAGGTAACTGCCCGGCGCGACCCGGGCGAACACCTTGTCCAGCGCCGCGCGGGCCTCCTCGTCGCTGACGAAGTGCAGGACGGCGACCAGCAGGATGGCGACCGGCTGCTCGAAGTCGATCAGGGCGCGCAGCTCGGGGCGGTCCAGCAGCTCGTCCAACTCGCGGACGTCCCCGGTCAGTACGGTGGTCGAGCGGTTGTCGGCGAGCAGCGCACGGCCGTGCGTGAGGACGATCGGGTCGTTGTCGACGTAGACCACGCGGGCGTCCGGCTGGATCTCCTGGGCCGCCTCGTGCACATTGCCCGGCGAGGGCAGGCCGGCCCCGATGTCGATGAACTGGCGGATCCCCTCCCGCGCGCACATCCGCACCGCGCGCTGCAGGAAGGCGCGGTTCTCGCGGGCGGCGGCCGGGATGTCGGCCGAGACGCTGATGGCGTGCTCGGCGGCCGCACGGTCGGGCGGGAAGTTGTCCTTGCCGCCGAGCCAGTAGTCGTAGATCCGGGCGGGGTGCGGGCGATCAGCCTGAAGACCCGTCATGTCCCGCTCGTTACCCCGCTGCTGCACGCGTCCCCCTATGTTGCCCCGACCACCCGCGGTGCGGTGGGGGGAAGCATAGCGGCAGCCTCGGACAGTCAGGTGGACGGGTGGGGTCCGGTTGCCGCCCGGACCCCTCGCCCGGACCCCTCGCCGGACGCCCGGGAGTCAGCTCTCCTGGAGCACCGAGAGGATGTTCCCCGCCGGGTCGGTGAACCACGCGATGAGCGGGCCGCCGCCGCGGAAGATCCCCTTCTCGTCCGCGGGCAGGTTGGGGTAGCGCTCGAACTGCACGCCGCGCGAGGCGAGTTCGTCGACGGCCTGGTCGATGTCGGCGACCGGGAAGTTGAGGATCGTGAACGACGCCGGGGTGTGCCCGGGCTTCGGGTAGGCGAGTACCTCGCCGCCGCCGGCCAGGTGCAGGTGGAGCATCCCGTGCTCCTCCGAGACGTTCAGTCCCAGGGTCTCGCCGTAGAACTGCTTGGCCCGCTGGAGGTCGTCCACGGAGAAACCGCTGAACGCCTTGGTGTTGCCGAACATGGATCGTCCTTTCAGTCGCCGTGCTCCGTCGCCGTTCTCCGTCACCGTCACGCGGCTTTCCGCGAGGTGGGAACCGGTCGGATCCCAACGATCGTCTTCGAATCCGGCGCGGGATCGGTGCAGGCGCGCAGGGCGGCCCCCGCCCTGGTCGGCTGCGGGATCCAGCGGTACCGTGCGGCCGGTGGACGGCGACGGACCGTTCGAACCCCGGCTGCGATCGGCCGGGTCAGTTGGGGGAGGGACCGAGAACATGCAGGCAGTGGTCAAGGGCAGCACGATGCCGGTGCTGGAGATCGAACTCGCGCCGGGGGAGACGGTGATCTCCACCCACGGGGAGCTCTCCTGGATGTCGTCCAACATGCAGATGTCGCAGACCACGAACACCGGTGGGCCCGGTGGCGGCGGGTTCATGGGGGCGATCAAGCGCGCGGTGGGCGGCGGCGGCATATTCCTCACGCAGTACCAGGCGCAGGGCGGCCCCGCACTGGTGGCCTTCGCGGCCAAGGTGCCCGGCCACATCATCCCGGTGGACATCACGCCGGGTCGCGGTGTGCTGGTGCACCGCCACGGCTGGGTCTGCGGCACGCCCGGGATCAGCCCGACGGTCGGTCTGCAGCAGTCCTTCCGCGGCGGACTGTGGGGCGGCGAGGGCTTCATCCTCCAGCGCCTGCAGGGGCAGGGCCGCGCCTGGATCGAGCTGTCCGGCGAGCTGACCCAGTACACCCTCGGGCCCGGCCAGACGATGCTGGTCCACCCCGGCCACGTGGGGATGTTCGAGGAGCAGGTGCAGTTCACCATCACCAGGGTGCCGGGCATCGCCAACAAGATCTTCGGCGGCGACGGCTACCACCTGGTGGCGCTGACCGGCCCCGGCCAGATCTGGCTGCAGAGCATGCCGCTGTCCGGCCTGGCCCACGCGCTGGAGCCGTACCTGGCCCGTGACGCGGCCTCGGCCGGCGCGGAGGGCGCGGGGATCGGCGGCATCGTGGGCGGGATCCTGCGCGGCTGACGCTCGCCCGGACCACGGCGCGGAGCCTGCCGAGGGCTCCGCGCCGTCCGATGGCCCGCCGCTAGGGCGTACGGGTCCCGGGGTGTCCGAGGCCGTTGAGCATCGCCCGGACGCCCGCCCGGTACATCTGCTCGCCCGCGCTCTCGTCCGGCACGGCGATGCCCCAGCCGGGCAGCGGCGTGCGCAGGACGTCCGCCAGCTCCAGCCCGACCATGCCGTGCATGACGCACCAGAGCAGGTATGCCGTGCGGGTGGCATCGGCGGTCCCGACGCCTGCGGGCTCGGTGCCCGCGAGCGCGGTGCCTTCGGTCCCGGTGCCTTCCGTCTCGGTGCCTGCGAGCTCGCGGACGGCGTCGATCAGCGGCGCGAAGGCGCCCTGCAGGGCCTCGGCGCGCAGCGGCTGCGCGGGCTCGAAGTCCGGCACCGGACGGTCGAACATGAACGCGTAGCGGGGTGGGACCGCCAGTGCGAAGGACCGGTAGGCCATCGCCAGCGCCAGCAGGTGGCCGAGCGGATCGCCGCCGCCGGTGCGCGGCACCGCGCGGAACGCCTCGCCGAGCATCGCGAAGGTCCGCCGGTAGAGAGCCTCCAGCACCCCGGCCAGGCCACCGAACCGGGTGTAGACGCTGATCGCGGAGGTCCCGGCGGCCTGGGCGATCCGCTGGACGGTCAGCTCGGCGAGGCCGTGCTCGCCCGCCACCCGCAGCGCGGCCAGCACCAGCCGCTCGCGCAGCTCCTCGGAGTCGACGCTCGCCGCTGCGAAACCGGAACCAGAGCCCGAACCAGAACCGGAACCACGGACCATCCGCTGCCTCGCTCTCTCCGCTCGCCGTCGCTGCGCGGCCACTGTGGCAGACGTAGCTGAGTGCACGCTGAGCGGACAGCGCGACAGCGCAACGGCGGGCGCCCGGCAGGCCGATCGGCCGCCGGACGCCCGCCGTCGCGTGCGTACGTGCGTTTGTGCGTGCGTGATTACTCGATGACGAGCGAGACCGGGATGTTGCCCCGGGTGGCCTTGGAGTACGGGCAGAAGGCGTGCGCCTGCTCGACCAGGGCGTGGCCGGCCTCGTTGTTGAGCTCCTCCGGGAGCTCGACGCGCAGGGTGACGGCGAGGCCGAAGCCGCCGTCCTCCTCCTTGCCGATGCTGACCTCGGCGGTGACCGAGGCGTCCTTGGTCTCCACCTTCTGCATCCGGCCGACCGCGCCCAGCGCGCTGGCGAAGCAGGCGGCGTAGCCGGCGGCGAACAGCTGCTCGGGGTTGGTGCCCTCGCCGTTGCCGCCCAGGGCCTGCGGGAAGGCGAGCTGGAGGTCGAGTCGGCCGTCCGAGCTCACCGTGCGGCCTTCGCGGCCGTTGGCGGTGGCGGCGGCGGTGTAGAGCGCGTCCATCGAGAACCATCCTCTGGAGTGGGTGCGGGGTGTTGTCCGTGCTGTGCTTCCGTGCTTCAACGCAATAGTTGCACACAACTGAGTTGTGCGCAATCAAGTTGTACTCTGGAGTCATGGCCCACACGACATCGCAGTCCCCGGAAACCTCCCCGGAGCAGCTCCTGCCGCCGCCCGGTACAGACCTGCTCCAGCTCGACCTCCAGGTCTGCTTCGCGCTGCACGCCACCTCCCGCGCCTTCGACCGGGTCTACCGGCGGCTGCTGCGCGACACGGGCCTCACCTATCCGCAGTACCTGGCGATGATGGCGCTCTGGGAGCACGGTGCGATGCCCGTCAAGCAGCTCGGCGAGCTGCTCCGGCTGGACTCCGGCACCCTCTCCCCGCTGCTCAAGCGACTGGACGCCGCCGGGCTGGTCCAGCGCGAGCGCAGCCCGCACGACGAGCGCTCGGTGATCGTCCGCCCGACCGGGGAGGGCGCGGCCCTGCGCGCCCAGGCCGAGCGGATCCCGTTGGAGATCATCGCCGCCAGCGGCCTCAGTGCCGCCGACGCGGTCGAACTGCGCTCCAGGCTCGAACAGTTGACCCACGCCCTGGACGCCGCAGCCGACGCCGGCCCGGAGGCCTGACCAGTCCACTTGCCCCCAAGTGGACCGGGACACCGGCGTACCCGCCGACTAGCTTCGAGTCGACCCCGACGACAGGAAGCACCCGCATGCACCCGCTGCTCACCGCCGATCTCGCGCGCCTGCCCGCCCTGTTGGAGACGGTCCGCCGGCACGCCGTCGCCGCCCTGGACGGGATCGAAGAACGCCCGGTGCTGCCCGCGTACAAGACCGCAGCACAGGCCCCGGTCGCGGCCCCGGTCGCGCTGCCGCAGCAGGGCGTCGGCTTCGAGCAGACCCTGGCCGATTTCGCCTCCCGCTGGGAACCCGGCTTCTCGGCCAGCGCCGGACCGCGCTACCTCGGCTTCGTCACCGGCGGCGCCACCCCGGCCGCGCTGGCCGGGGACTGGCTCACCTCGACCTACGACCAGAACTCCAACTCCGTGCTGGACCCGGCCGGGCAGGACTTCGAACGGGAGACGGTCGGCTGGCTCCGCGACCTCTTCGGCCTCGGTGCCGACCACCAGGGCGCCTTCGTCAGCGGTGCCACCATGTCCAACGCCACCGGACTGGCGATCGCCCGCGAGTGGCTGGGCGAGCGCCTGGGCGTCTCGGTCGCCGACGACGGCGTCGGCGCGCTCGGCCGGGTCCGGGTGCTCTCCGGCAGCCCGCACTCCAGTATCGCCAAGGGACTTGCCGTGCTGGGCCTCGGGCGCAACGCGCTGGTTCGGGTGCCCACGTTGCCCGAGCGGGAGGCCGTCGACCTGGTGGCCCTGGAGCAGGCGCTGCGCGCGAGTGAGGGCCCGTGCATCGTGGTGGCCAACGCGGGCACGGTCAACACCGTCGACTTCGACGACCTGCGCGCGATCGCGGCGCTGAAGGAGCGGTACGACTTCTGGCTGCACACCGACGCCGCCTTCGGCGCCTTCGCCGCGCTCTCACCCCGGCACGCCGAGCTCGTCGACGGGCTCGACCTGGCCGACTCGGTCTGCGTCGACCTGCACAAGTGGCTCAATGTGCCCTACGACAGCGCCGTCCAGTTCACCCGCCGCCACGACCTGCAGGCGAGGGTGTTCCAGAACGCCGCCGCCTACCTCGGACCTTCCCCAGCCTCCGGCCGGGGGGTCCCCCACGGCGAGCAGCCCGACCTGGTCCACCTCACCCCGGAGAACTCCCGCCGACTGCGCGCGCTGTCCGCCTGGTTCACCCTGAGCGCCTACGGGCGCCAGGGGCAGCAGGAGATCGTCGAACGGTGCGTCAGCTGCGCCCGCTCCCTGGGCGAGGCCATCACCGCGACGCCGGGACTGCGCCTGCTCGCCCCCGTCCGGCTCAACGTCGTCTGCTTCACGCTCGCCGAGCGGCCCACCGCCGAGCGCCTCGCGGACCTCGCGGAGTCGGTCCGTGAGACCGTCTTCCTGACCCCGACCGTCTACGCCGGCACCCCCGCCCTGCGCGCCGCCTTCAGCAACTGGCGCACCGGCGAGCCGGACGTCCGCCTGATCGCGGCGGCCCTGGCCCGCGCACTGCCGCTGGGCTAGCGGATCCCGGCGACCCGGGTTCTGGAGGATGTTTCAGCCCTGCACTGCCGCGCCCGCCTTCGCCCAGTTGCCGTGCAGCTGGTCGAGGTAGGAGCGGGCGGCGGCGCCCGGCGAGGTGCCGCGCGCGAAGAGCAGCATGTTGCCCGGGCCGGTGTTGTAGCCCAGCGCCATCAACTCGTCCTCGGTGTACGGCGCGGACCGGTGCGCCGGCAGCTGGGCTGCCAGGTCGTGCAGGTACCAGGCCGCCGCCTCGACGGCGAGGTTGCGGTCGTCGGGCAGTTCCTCCCAGTTCCGGCCGGCGAAGTCGCGGCCCTGCTTGGTCTCGTCGAACGCGGCCCGGTGCATATTGGCGACCCCGAAGGCGGCGTCGGGCTTGAGCTGCTGCCAGGCGCGTTCCACCGCGGGGTCGTGCGGCTTGTAGGACTCGTTGTAGAGGATGGCCATCAGCAGCTGCGGGTCGATCCCCGCCTGGCCGGCGTACTTGCGCACCGGTGCGGCGAGTTGCGCCGGGTCGTACGCGCCGCTCGCGGCGGATGCGGACGCGGAAGGGGACGGCCCGGTGGGGGAGGGCGACTGGGAGGTGCCCGGCCGCGACTGCGCCGGAGCCGGGCCCGTGCCCGCGCCGTGCCCGCCGCCGCGCACCAGGAACCAGACGACCAGCACAGTGGCCAGTACGGCCGCCGCCCGCCCATACCTCCGGGGTCCACCCATCACACGCCCGCCTCCCTCGCCGTCCGTCGCTTGTCATACTGCCTGATCGGCCTCCCCCCGCGCCGGTGCTCCACCTCAGCCGCCCGGCACGGGCCCGTGCTGGCAGTTCGGACACCAGTACGTCACCCGCTGCTGGGGCGGCGCGCCGCGCTGCGCCGTCCGGACGACGGTGGCGCAGCGCAGGCAGGGGCGCCCGCCGCGACCGTAGACCCAGTTGCGCTCCCGGACGCGGGCCGCCCGGGGCTCACCGGTGGTCAGGTCGACGGTGGTCAGATCGACGGTGGTCAGATGACCCGGGCGCAGCCGGTTGAACATCAGCAGCGTCCTCGCCCAGTCGAGCAGCTGGTCCGGCGCCGGAACCTCGCGCACAGGCGTCCACGGGGTGACCGACCCCAGGAAGCACAGCTCGGTGGCGTAGATGTTGCCGATGCCCGCGAGGTTGCGCTGGTCGAGCAGAGCCTCGGCGATCGGGCGGGCGGGGTCGGCGGTCAGCCTGCGCAGCGCCAGCGCGGCATCCCAGTCCGGGCCGAGCAGATCCGGACCGAGATGGCCGACCACGGCCGACTCGTCCCGGGTGCGCAGCAGTTGGACGACCGGCAGGCGGTAGCCCACGGCGGTGTGCTGCGCGGTGCCGAGGACGGCCCGGATCTGCCACCCGGGCCCGCCCGTCCACCGCTGTCCGGCGCCGTAGACCTGCCAGCGACCGTCCATCCGCAGGTGGGTGTGGAGTGTCAGGCCGCCCGCCAGCCGGGTGAGCAGGTGTTTGCCGCGCGCGGTCGTCTCCAGGACCTGGCGTCCGGTCAGGTCGGCCGTGGCGTGCGCCGGGACCCGCAGGTCGGCCACGGTCAGGGTCCGGCCGGCCAGCGCTTCGTGGAGCTCGGCGGCGGTGCGAAAGACGGAGTCACCCTCGGGCATGGCCCTAGCATGCGCCCGGGGCGGGCGTGGCGGCGTCAGGCGAGCTGGCGGTCGTCGAGCCGGGGGGCCGGGGTGGCGGCGTCGGGTGTGGTCGGCCAGGCGGTGACTGGGCCGCGGGCGCGTAGGGCGACCTTGCTGCCGACCTCCCAGACCTCCGCGTCGGTCAGCCGGGCGGTGATCTCGCCTGGTCCCGCCGAGCCGTCGAGCGCGCAGCGGACCACCGCGTCGTGGCCGTGGTAGCGGCACTCGGTGACGACGGCGGTCAACACGCCCTCCTGGTCGGCCGGGTGGACCTCGATCTGCTCGGGTCGGAGCAGCACCGTCAGGTCACGACTCCCGCTGGCAACCCCGTCGTGCAGCGCCAGCGTGCCCAGGGCGGTTCGCACCTCGCCCGTGGCGGCGGGCGTGCCGGGCAGCAGGTTGGCCTCGCCGACGAAGGCGGCGAGGCCCGCGTCGGCGGGCCGCTGGTACAGCTCGCGCGGGGTGGCGCACTGGGCGATCCGTCCGTCGCGGACCACCGCCACCAGGTCGGCCATCGACAGGGCCTCGTCCTGGTCGTGCGTGACCAGGACGGCGGTGGCCCCGAACTCCCGCAGGATCGCCTGCACATCGGCCCGGATGCTGGCGCGCAGCCCCGCGTCCAGCGCGGAGAAGGGCTCGTCGAGAAGGACGATCTCCGGCCGGATGGCGAGGGCGCGGGCCAGCGCGACGCGCTGCTGCTGCCCGCCGGAGAGCTGGTGCGGATAGCGGTCCGGCAGGCCCGCAAGTCCGACCCGCTCCAGCAGTTCGCCGACCGCCGCGGTGTGCCGGCGAGCTCGGCCGGGCAGCCCGAAGGCGACGTTGCCGACCACCGTCAGGTGCGGGAACAGGCCGCCGTCCTGCGGGACGTAGCCGATCTTCCGCCGCTCGGGCGGGAGTTGGCGCCGTCCGTCGTCCACCAGCTTGCCGCCGAGGCTGACCGCGCCGGAGTCGGCCCGCTCGAAGCCGGCGATCACCCGCAGCAGCGTGGTTTTGCCGCTGCCGGAGGGCCCGAGCACGGCGGCCAGTGAGCCCGCCGGGATGTCGAGGTCCACGCCGTGCAGCACGCCTTGGCGGCCGTAGGACTTGACCACACCGCTCAGCTTGAGACTGGTCACGAGGCTTGCTCCTGTCGTGCTCGGACGCGGTCGAACCAGCGGCCCAGCAGGTAGCTGGGCACGGCGGCGATCGCCACCATCAGGGCCGCGTAGGGTGCCGCGGCGCCGTAGGCGAGGTCGGATTCGTACTCCCAGAACCGGGTGGCGAGGGTGTGCACACCGGTCGGGACCAGGATCAGGGTCGCCGTCAGCTCGGTGACCACGGAGAGGAAGACCAGGCAGAAGCCCGCCGCCAGCCCGGGGGCCACCAGCGGCAGGGTGACCCGCAGTGCCACCGACCAGCGGGAGCGGCCGAGCGAGCGGCCGATCTCCTCCAGGCCGACCGGCGCCGAGGCCACCGAGGACCGCAGCGCGACCAGCGCCAGCGGGAAGAACATGATCGCGTACCCGACGACCAGCAGCGCCGGGCTCTGGTAGAGCGAGAAGACGTAGCGGATGCCGAAGAACACCAGCCCCAGCGCGATCGCCAGCCCCGGCAGGCCCTGCACCAGGTAGGTGCTGCGCTCCAGCAGGACCGACAGCCGGCTGCGGTGGCGCACCGAGAGCAGCGCCACCGGCAGTGCCAGCGCCGTGGTCAGCGCGGCGGCGGCCAGCGCGTACAGCCCGCTCTGCTCGGCCGCGTCGAGCACCGAGGCGGGCGGCAGGGTGGTCGAACCCCCGACGACGCACCAGTACGCGAGGGTCCCCACCGGCAGCGCCAGCGCGAGCGCGCTCAGCGCGGCCAGCCCCAGACCGATCGCGAGCCCGGCCGGCAGCGAGGGCCGGGCCAGGCGCGGGGCGCGGACGGCGACCCGCCGGGCCACCCGTCCGCCGCCGCCGGCCGCGTACTCGGCGAGCAGCACCGCGAGGCTGAGCACCACCAGGACCAGCGAGAGCGCGCAGGCCGCCGGGCCGTCGAAGCCCTGCAGGTACTCGGTGAAGATCTCGGTGGTGAAGGTCTGGAAGCGCAGCACCTCGAACGCGCCGTACTCCGCGAGCAGCGCGAGTGCGACCACCAGGCAGCCGCCGAGCAGGGCCGGCCGGATCTGGCGCAGGGTCACCTCGCGGAAGGCCTGCCACGGGGTGCGGCCCAGGCTGCGGGCCTGCTCCTCCAGCCCCGCGTCACCGGCCCGCAGGGCGGCGGCGACCGGCAGGTACACCAGCGGGTAGAGCGAGAGGGTCATCACGATCACGGCCCCGGTCAGCCCGTGGGCGAACGGTACCCAGGAGGACCAGGCGTAACCGACGACGAAGTCCGGCACCGCCACCGGCAGCACCAGCAGGACCGAGAAGATCCGACGGCCCGGCAGTGCCACCCGCTCCACGCAGTACGCGGCGGCGGTGCCGAGCAGCGCGCAGCCGGCCGTCACGATCACGGCCAACTCAACGGTGTTGCACAGCAGGTCCCAGGTGAGTCGGCGGAACATCAGCCCGCCGACGGTGGACCAGCCGGCCTGCCCGGCCTGGAGCAGCAGGAAGCCGAGCGGCAGCAGGAGCAGTGCCGCGACCACGACCGAGAGTGCGGTCAGCAGCCAGGGCAGCCGGCGGCCGGCCCGGGGCGGCCGGTCGGCCGCCCGGGGTCCGGCGATGGTGGAGGCGCTTGGCATGATCGGACGCCGTCCTAGAGGAGCTGGGCCTGCTGGAGCAGGCTGACCGCCTGGGAGCCGTCGCCGAGGTCGGAGACGGTGAGGTGCGTCGGCTTCAACTGGTCCAGCGGGGTCTCCGGCTGGGCGGTGGTCACCCCCGAGCCGATCGGGTACTCGAAGCTGTCACTGGTGGCGATGATCTGCTGCCCCTCGGCCGAGCCGAGGAAGGCGATGAACTGCTGGGCGGCGGCCTGGTGTTTGCTGGAGGCGAGGATCCCGGCCCCGGAGACGTCCAGCACATAGCCGGGGTCCTGCGGCGCGAAGGCGGCGATCGCGGAGTTCATCACGCCCTTGTTCTCGGCCTTCAACCGGTACCAGTAGTACTGGTCGATGACGCCGATGGCGGCCTTGCCGCTGTTCACCGTCGAGGTGACGTTCTCGTTGCCCGGGTACAGGTTCGAGCCGGCGTTGTTCTTCAGCGCGGTGAGCCAGGTCTTGGTGTAGTCGGCGCCGTGGGCCTTGATCAGCGAGGTCACGATGGGCTGGAAGTCGGTCTCGCCCTGCGCGAGGGCCAGCTTGCCCTTCCACTGCGGGTCGGACAACTGCGTGATCGAGGTGGGGAGTTGGGCAGGGGTGACCAGCTTGGTGTTGTAGATCAGCACGCTGACCCGGGCGGAGACACCGATCCAGTCGCCCTGCGGCGAGTCGTACTGCGCGGGCACCTGCGCCAGTGCGGCCTTGTCCACCGGTGCCAGCATGTTCTTGCCCTGGAGCTTCATCAGCGCCGGCGAGTTCTCGGTGTAGAACAGGTCGGCGGGGGCGTGCGAGCCCTCCTGCTCGATCTGGTTGGCGAGCACGTCCTCGTCGTCACTGCGGACGCTGACCTTGATGCCGGTCTTCTTGGTGAACGCGGCCACCAGGGCGTCGGTGGTCTGCTCGTGCTGCCCGTTGTAGAGCGTCAGGGTCTGCGCGCCGGCCGAGCCCGCCGATCCGGACGAGCCGGAGGAGCCGGAGCAACCGGTCAGGACGGCGGCTGCGAGGGTCGCGACCGCGATCAGGCCGACGGATCTCATGGCAGGACGTCGCATGGGGGATTGCCTTTCGGAAGCAGGCACGGCAAAGCCGGCATGCCCTGAGCTACAACGGAGGGTTGCGCCGCCTCCGGACCGGATATCGGACCGGGGCAGCGCAGCTAAGGTATACCTAAGTCCTGAGAACGAGAACACCGCCCCCGGTTGCTTTGCGTGCTCTTTGCGGCCGTCGCCCTGGCGGCTCACGGGAACCACAGGAACTGCCGCTGCTCGCACGTCAGTCGCCGATCGGTGGAGGCGGCGAGTACGACGCGCTGCGGCCCGTGGGCCCGGACCTGCGGTTGCTACCCGAGCCAGCTGTACGGCAGGCGCAGGAGGTCGGTGACCCGGGCGGCGACCAGCTCGGCGTGTGGGGGGATGCCGCCGTCGGCCAGACCGCGGGTCAGGTGCAGGTGGAGCGACTGCAGGGTGGCGAAGGTGTTGAAGGCCCACGGGGGCACCGCGCCGGGGCCGCCGCCTTCGAGGGCGGTGGTCAGCACGGAGAGCCAACGGGTGGCCTGGTCGACGGTCAGGTCGGGGGCCTGGTCGGGGGCCAGAGCGGGGGACAGGGCGGGGGACAGGGCGGGCTTCGGACCAGGGGTGAGCAGGATGAGGGTGATCGCGCGGGCCAGCCGGGCGTCCTCCAGCTGCGCGTAGCGGTAGTCGGCGTGCGGAGCCGTCATCCGGTGGGCGCACAGCTCAAGGAGGTCGGGGCGGCGGGCCGGCAGGGCCTGGGCGAAGGCCGCGGCCGCGTCGGCGCCGTGGGCGACGGCGTGCAGCCAGCCGAGCGTGTCGTCCCGGCCGCGGGTGTCGCGCTCGGCGGGAAACCAGGCGGCGAAGGCGGCGTACCAGCGCTCCGCCGGCTGCGGCGCCGTGCCCAGCGCGATGGAGCGCGTCAGCACGCAGCGCAGGATCAGCGGAGCGAAGGTGCGGGCCTGGATCTCGGGGTGCTGGAGGCGCGTCGCCGCCGCGTCGCCGAACCCGACCAGGATCTCGTCCAGCTGCCCGTCCCGGATCCAGCGTGCGGCGGCGGTGTAGGCGTGCTCGTCCCGGACCACGGGATCGGGGGAGACGAGCATCGCCGACAACTCGTCGCCGAGTCGGGCGAGGGGGACGCCGCCGGGGAAGGGGAAGTCCTCGGCGGCGAGCGCCGGCCAGTCCACGAGATCCTTGGTCACCGCGTCAGCCTGCCACCCCAAGTACCTGTCCCACCAGTGCTTTTGCCTCCTCCTGGACCTGGCTGAGGTGGTCGGGGCCGTGGAAGCTCTCGGCGTAGATCTTGTAGACGTCCTCGGTGCCGGAGGGGCGGGCGGCGAACCAGGCGTTCTCGGTGCAGACCTTGAGGCCGCCGATCGCCGCGCCGTTGCCGGGGGCCTTGGTGAGGACGGCGGTGATCGGCTCGCCGGCCAGCTCGTCGGCCTTGACCTGGTCGGCGCTCAACTTGCCCAGCAGCGCCTTCTGTTCGCGGCTCGCCGGGGCGTCCACCCGGGCGTACGCGGGGGCGCCGAAGCGCTCGGCGAGGCCGGCGTAGTGCTCGGAGGGGGTGCGACCGGTGACGGCGGTGATCTCGGAGGCCAGCAGGGCGAGCAGGATGCCGTCCTTGTCCGTGGTCCACACCTTGCCGTCGCGGCGCAGGAAGGAGGCGCCGGCCGACTCCTCGCCGCCGAAGGCGACGTCCCCGCTGAGCAGCCCGTCGACGAACCACTTGAAGCCGACCGGGACTTCGACCAGTTCGCGGCCCAGGTCGGCGGCGACCCGGTCGATCATCGAGGAGGAGACCAGGGTCTTGCCGATCGCGGCGCCGGCCGGCCAGTCGGCGCGGTGGCGGTAGAGGTAGTCGATCGCCACCGCCAGGTAGTGGTTGGGGTTCATCAGCCCGGCGTCCGGGGTGACGATGCCGTGCCGGTCGGCGTCGGCGTCGTTGCCGGTGGCGATGGTGTACTCGCTGCGGCGGCCGATCAGCGAGGCCATCGCGTAGGGGGAGGAGCAGTCCATCCGGATCTTGCCGTCCCAGTCGAGCGTCATGAACCGCCAGGTGGGATCGGTGAGCGGGTTGACCACCGTCAGGTCGAGCCGGTGGGTCTCGGCGATTCGGCCCCAGTAGGCGACGGACGCGCCGCCGAGCGGGTCGGCGCCGATCCGCACGCCGGCCGCGCGTACGGCGTCCAGGTCCAGGACGGATGGCAGGTCGTCGGTGTAGCGGGCCAGGAAGTCGTAGCGGCCGGTGGTCTCGGCGCGCAGAGCGCGCTCGTACGGGATCCGGCGCACGTCGGTCAGGCCCGCCCCGATCAGCGCGTTGGCACGGTCCTGGATCCACCCGGTGGCGTCCGAGCCGGCCGGACCGCCGTGCGGCGGGTTGTACTTGAAGCCGCCGTCCGCCGGGGGGTTGTGCGACGGGGTGACCACGATGCCGTCCGCCGCGCCGCCCGGGCGGCTGCGGTCGCGGTCGCGGTTGTGGGTGAGGATCGCGTGCGAGACGGCGGGCGTCGGGGTGTAGCCGTCCGCGCTGTCGACCAGCACGGTGACGCCGTTGGCGGCGAGCACCTCCAGCGCGGTGGCGCGGGCGGGCTCGGAGAGGGCATGGGTGTCCACGCCGAGGAAGAGCGGCCCGTCGGTGCCCTGGGCGCGGCGGTAGTCGCAGATCGCCTGGGTGGTCGCGGCGATGTGGTCCTCGTTGAAGGCGAGGTCCAGGGCGGAGCCGCGGTGCCCGGAGGTGCCGAAGGCGACCCGCTGGTCCGGCTCGGCCGGGTCGGGGCGCAGCGTGTAGTAGGCCGTCACCAGCCTGGCCACGTCCACCAGATCGTCTGCTCCGGCCGGCTCGCCGGCTCGTGCGTGCACCATCGTCGTCGCGTCCTTTGCTCGTCATTGCCGGGACCGCTCCGAGGCTACCGGTGAGCGTCGGGTGTTCGCGGTCGGTGGACCGTCCGCGAACACCAGCGTCGCCTCCAAATGATCAAAGAAATCATCCAAATATGGGACATGTGCCCATATTTTCTTCACTGCAAGCTCATATCTTCCTCAATTCGCATACCTAGGACTTGATCCACCGATGACCTCGCCATAAGATTATTTCTAGTGCAGCTGGGGGAGCTGTGCGAGAAGAATTGACAGTTGTTCCAATTGGAGAAAATATGAATCGCATTGCCAAGCTTGCCGCAGTGGCAAGCTCAATCGCCTTCGCCGCGACCCTGGCCCTGCCGGCTTCGGCCCAGGCGGCATCGAATGGCGGATGTGACATCATCAATTCGTACGGGGGAAATGCGGGCAGGATTCACTTCACCTGTTACACCGCCACTGCGCGCCGCCTGGACATCAATGTGAAGTGCAGCACCCCGGCCCTCCCCTGGGTCGGTGACTATGCAATCGGCTACCGAGACCCGTCGGCTTACGCTGGAAACCACAATGGGATTCTGAACTGCCATCTTCCGATGGAATATGCCGGCGGTATTAACTGGAATTTCTTCTAAAGAGAGCTTGCGGCCGGATATCTCGGTGGCCTGCCAGTTCACTGGTGGGCCACCGCGGTTTTTGAGGCTACCGGCAGGGCCCAGTGTTGTGGCTCTGTTCGTTCGTTTTGATCCACGCGGGAAATTTTCTGACCTGTGGTGATGTCTCCGGACACGCAGAGCCGCCCGCGACGGATCGCGGGCGGCTCCGGACAGATCGTCAGTGCTGGTGCGCCAGGGTGCGGACGAGCTTGCCGGCGTCCACCGTGCCGACGCCGGTGGCCTGGTCGTAGCCCGGGCCGGCGGTGTAGCCGCCGGTGCCGGTGGAGCCCGTCGTCACGTCGACGATGCCGGCGGAGTGCTGGGCGTACAGCCGGTAGAGGTCGTTGTCGATCTGGCCGAGCCGGTGCCCGGCGGCCTGGTCGGCCAGCGCGACGACGGCGGCGAACAGCGGGGAGGACTCGCTGGTGCCCGCGCCGTCGGCGGTCCAGCCGGTGTTGGCCGGGTCGAAGCTGGAGTAGAGCCAGAGCGCGCCGTTCGGCGAGCCCGCCATGCTGACGTCCGGGGTGCCGCGCTGGTCGCCGACCACCGAGCGGACCACGTCCTGGTAGCCCGGGCGGGCGAAGACCTTGGACCGCTCGCCGCCGCTGCCCGACCAGGCGGTGTCCGGCGCGGTGCGCTGGCCCTGGTCGTTCAGCTGGAGCTCGGTGCCGCCGACCGCGGTGACCAGCGGGTCGCCGGCCGGCCAGGCGGCGTCCAGCTTGGTCGAGTCGCCGCCGCCGTCGCCGGAGCTCGCGGTGAGGGTGACGCCGTGCTGGGCCGCGTTGGTGAAGGCGTAGCGCAGCGTGGTGAGGCTGGTGTAGTCGCCCACGTCGAAGCCGGGGAACTCGGCCTCGCTGGTGGCCCAGCTCATCGACACGACGTCCGCCTGACCGGCGTTCACCAGGTGGTTGATGCCGCTCATCATCTCGGGGATGCCGACCGGGCCCTCGGTCTCGGAGACGCCGGTCTCCAGCAGCACGATGTTCGCGCCGGGTGCGACCGCGTGGGCGGCCTCGACGTCCAGAGTGGTCTCGCCGGCCCAGCCGTCCATGTCCGCGTTGGTCGGGTCGAAGGCCGGGACCTGACCCCACTTCACCACCTGGACCTGGGTGCCGGGCAGGCCGTACTGCGCGTCGTAGACGTCCAGGTCGTGCTGGATGGTCGGCGAGCCGTACGAGTCGACGATCACGATGGTCCGGCCCTTGCCGGTGATCCCCGCGCTGTAGAGCGGGTTGAGGTCGTAGGCCGTCCGGTACTGCAGCGGCGAGTAGCAGGCGCGCTGAAGCTGGGTCAGGCAGGTGCTGGTGGGCAGCGGCGCGGGGAGCACCGGGTCGCCGGTGGAGGCCGTGTGCCGCAGTCGGGCCGCCGTCCGGATGGTGGGAGCGGCTGCCGTGGACGAGACGCGCGGCGCCGCGCCGGAGCGGGTCGCCGAGGCGGTCGGGGCGGCGGCCAGCGACAGGGCGGATCCGATCAGGGCTGCGGCGGCGGGCAGGACGAGCAGGCGGCGCAGTGGCATGGGAGTCCTTGAGGTAGGCCCGATATCAGCTGGTGTGATCATGACAGCGCGCAGTGTGGCGAGGCAATGACCGTCACATGACCCGTCACGGCCGACCGACGCCTTTCGGCCACCGGCGGTCCGCTGTCCGATATCTGACGGCTCATCCGGGTGCGTGATGCGGCGTTGGCGATGACGGGGTGCTCGCGCGGGAAGAAGGGGAGGATGCCTGGTCTCCGCGCAACCGCTACCGCCGCCGCCCTGCCTGAAGAGCTCCGCCGCCGGCTCAATGAGCCGGTCGTCGTGCAGACGGTGCGCGCGACGGTCGCCGCGACGCTCTCCTATGTCGTCGCGGTGCACGTGAGCAGCGAGCCGGCGCCGCTGACCGCGCCGCTCACCGCGCTGCTGGTCGTCCAGGTGACCCTGTACTCGACGCTCACCACCAGCATCCGCCGGGTGAACTCCGTCGTGGTCGGGGTGCTGATCGCCGTCGGCTTCAGCTCGGTGGTGGGTCTTTCCTGGTGGAGCCTGGGGCTGATCATCCTGGCGTCGCTGACGATCGGTCGGTTCGTGCGGGTGGACGAGTTCGTCAACGAGGTCGCGATCAGCGCCATGCTGGTGCTCGGCGTCACCCGGTTGGCCTCGCAGGCCTGGGACCGGGTGCTGGAGACCCTGATCGGGGCGGGCGTCGGCCTGCTCTTCAACTTCCTGTTCGCGCCGCCGGTCTGGGTGGACACCGCCGGCGAGTCGATCGAGGACCTGGCCCGGCGGGCCCGGCACCTGCTGCTGCGGATCGGCGAGGAGCTGAGCGGCCACACCCCCGTGGAGCGCGCCGCCGCCCGGCTGCACGAGGCGCGCCGACTGGACCAGGCCATCGCCGACGTGGACGGCGCGCTGCGGCAGGCCGAGGACAGCCTGCGGCTGAACCCGCGGATCTCCGAGGGCCTGGTCTCCCGGCTGGTGCTGCGTACCGGGCTCGACACCCTGGAGATCTGCGTGGTCGTGGTGCGGGTGCTGGCCCGCTCGCTCACCGACCTGGCCAAGCGGCGAGAGGAGGGCGAGGAGCTCTTTCCGCCGGAGGTGGCGGTGGCCCTTGAGGAGCTGCTGGCGCACATCGGGGGAGCGCTGGTCAGCTTCGCGGTGCTGGTGACCACGCAGGTGAGCAGCAATGCGGCGGAGGCGGAGAACCGGCTGGCGGCGGAGCTCACCGCCGCCTGGGCCAAGCGGGAGAAGGTCGCGCAGCTGCTGTTGCGGCGGGTTCAGGAGCACCCGAAGGCTTGGCAGTTGCACGGATCGCTGCTGGCCGAGATCGACCGGATCCTGGACGAGCTGGACTTGGACCACCGCTCGCGGCGCCTGATGGAGGAGCTGGACCGGGCCTCGGTGGCCAATCGCGAGCGCTTCACCGGGATGGGCCGGCTGCGCCGCTTCGCCCGCGGCGAGCGCCTGCGGCGGCGGGGCGGGCGAGGCGCGCGGGGCGTGCGGAGCTGAGGGGGTGAGAGCGGGTTCAGGCCGGGCGGGTCAGGTCCAGTTCGTAGACCTGGCCGACCAGATCGACGCCGAAGCTGTGGTGCGGCTCCTCCTCGACGAGTTGGAAGCCGGCCGCCAGGTAGATCCGGCGGGCCGCCACCAGCGGGTCGTTGGTCCAGAGCCGGATCCGCCGGTAGCCCACGGACCGGGCGAACCGCACGCACTGCTCCACCAGCCGGGCGCCGAGCCGCTGCCCGCGGGCGACGGGGTCGACCAGCAGGATGCGCAGCTTGGCGGTGGCCTCGTCCTCGCCCACGCAGAGGACGCAGCCCACCCGGCGGCCGTCCGACTCGGCGATCCAGCCGGCGTCGCGCTCCGGATCGCGGTCGGTGGCGAAGTCGGCCACGATCGTGGCGACGAGCGCCTCGAAGCTGCCGTCCCAGCCGAACTCGGCCGCGTACTGCTCCCCGTGGGCCATCACCATCCAGCCCAGGTCGCCCGGCTCGCCGATCGGACGGATCACCGCCTGCTCCATGCCCATCCTTGCCTCCGCCACTGGAACGACTTCCGGGTTCACGGGCGGAGGTTAGCAAGATCAGCGGAGAGCTACTCTCAGCTGACTCCCAGCTTGCTGGCGCGGGTTCGCGATGCCGGTCGGCAGGCGTCTTGCGAGGGTGCTCTCACGATGCATCTTGCGAGTTAACTCTCGTAACGATTCTGCGAGTTCGCTCTCGTAAGGGCTCGTGAGAGACAACTCTCGTCATGCCTCCTGCGAGGTCGCTCTCATAAGGTCAGGCCCACGTCATCAGGAGCTCGCGCTCGAATACGTCGTATCCGGCCCGGGCGAACGCCGCCGCCATCGGGACGTTGCCGACGTCCGTGGAGGCCCTGATGCACTCGGGTGCGGTGGTGGCCAGCACCCGGGTGCCCTCGGCGAGGATGTCGTCGATGTACCCGCGACCGCGGTGCGCGGGCAGCACGCCGATGTACGCGATGATCGGCCGGTACTGGTTCCGGGCGGCGATCACCAGGCCCACCGGCTCACCGGTCTCCGGCAGGATCGCCACCCGCCACCAGTCGCGCGGGCTGCTGTAGCCCGCGAACTCGTCGTCGTACTGCGACTGCGCGGTCTGCCGCGCGGTCATCCGGCTCAGGTCGTCCAGGCTGTAGACGTCCAGCGTGTCGGTCAGCAGCTCGCTGAGCAGGTCGACCAGCTCCGCCTCGCCGTCGACCGGGCGGAACGCCAGCCGCCCGGTGGGCGCGGGGACTGGCGTGCCGGACGTCCACTGCAGGCGCAGCCGTTCGACGAACAGCCTGGCCCCCAGCTCCTCCAGCACGCCGAACCGGCCTTCGACGGCGCTGCGCACCGCCGGGTCCGCACGCCAGTCGGCAGGCAGGAAGCGGCTGTACTTGGGCGGCGCGCTGCCCACCGGGACGACCGCGGCCAGCGCGGTGCGCAACAGCGCGGCACCGATGGCGTCCTGGCCGGGCAGGTAGTCGAAGATGTCGAGCAGCAGGGGTGCGGTCCCCTGCGGGCGGCACCACCAGGCCACCCGCGCGAGCAGTCTGCCCTCGGCATCGAGGGCGACCCACGACCATGCGGCACGGCGGGACCCGGAGGCCAGGTCCGCGACCACTTCGTGGTTGAAAACGTAGTCGAGCCGATTGAAGAGTTCGACCTCCTCCGGTCCGCTGATCGGACGGAAGGCCAGGTCGAGGCTGGTCGGTACTGCGGTCAAGGCGTGCTCCGATGAGAGGTGCGCCGGGCCGCTCCGGGGTCAGCGCTGCCGCGCACCCCGGGAGGGTCCGAACGCGATGGTCCTGCTGGTCATCTGCTGGCCCTCCTTTCGGTCTTGTCCTGTCGAGTCATGGATCCGACACGAAGTTCTATCGGGAGTACGGGCTGATGGCAACGCATTTGTCGAGGGCGTCCATCCAGTTTGCGGATGCGCCCCGGACACCGGAGCCGAGGCCGGAACAGAGGTCGGAGCAGGGTCAGGACGGGGTCAGCTCGGCGTCAGGGCGGTGCTGGATAGTCATCGGTGTGAGGAGGGGCCCACCGAAGGCGGGCCCGCCGAGCAAGGAGAGGTGCCCGGAGTGGTTGATCGGGGGCCGGGGCTCTGGTCCCGGTCGGGTCCTTGAGGCCCACGCAGGTTCGAATCCTGCCTTCTCCGCCCAGCGCAACCACGACGGGCGTCGCCCCTGCCCCGCCCCTGCCCCCGCCCCCGTCCTCGCCGTGCTGTGTCCGGCGCCGGCGCCGGCGCCGGACCCGTGTCGGATCCCTGCCGACCAAGCCTCGCCGCCCGCCCGCCTGCCCGACCCTGCGGGCGGCAGTGGTGTACGAATCACCCGAACCGTGACCCGCCGACCGGGAACTCGGGTCAGACCGGCGCACGTCGATGACTGCGGCAGGTACTACTGTGCGGTCGGCGATCGGCGGCGCCGGTCGCGCGGCAGTCCGGAGCAGAGCGGCAGCGACAGAAGGAATCAGCGGCGATGAACGGCAACGACGCACCCCGCAGACCGGGGCCCTGGGAGCTGCCCGGCTACGTCCACGACCGGGAGCTCGGTGCGGGAGCGAGCGGCCGGGTCGTGCTGGCCCGCCACGAGGCGACCGGCACGCCCGTCGCGATCAAGTACCTCAGCCAGGCCGTGGCGGGCCGCGAGGCATTCCGAGCCGAGGCCGCCCTGCTCGGCGATCTGCGCTCGCCGTACGTCGCCCAGCTCTACGAGTACGTCGAGAGCGGCCGCGGCGCCGCGATCGTGATGGAGCTGGTGGACGGCGTCGCGCTGCGCACCCTGCTCCAGCAGGAGGGCGCCACCGGACCGGAGGCGGCGCTGGTGGTGCTCAAGGGTTCGCTGCTCGGGCTGGCGGCGGCGCACGCCGCAGGCGTCGTCCACCGCGACTACAAGCCGGCCAACGTGCTGGTGGCGGCGGACGGTTCGTCCAAGCTGGTCGACTTCGGCGTCGCGGTGCGCAGCGGTGACCAGGGCACGATATCCGGCACTCCGGCCTACATGGCGCCCGAGCAGTGGGCCGGTCAGCCGGCCTCCCCGGCCGCCGACGTGTACGCCGCGACCGTGACGTTCTTCGAGTGCCTGACCGGCGCCAAGCCCTACGGCGGCACCACACTGGTCGAGTTGGCCCTGCAGCACACCGAGGCGCCGATTCCCGACGAGCTGGCGCCGGACCAGGTGCGCCCGCTGATCCGCAAGGGGCTGGCCAAGACGCCGCAGGGCCGTCCGTCCAGCGCGGCGGAGCTGGTGGTCGAGCTGGAGGCGGTGGCGGCGGCCGCGTACGGCGAGGACTGGGAGGAGCGCGGGCAGCGCAAACTCGCCGCCCTGGTCGCGCTGTTGCCGCTGCTGCTGCCCTCGGCGGGCGGCGGCGCGGGTGCGGGCGGCACGGCGCTGGCCACCACCGTGCTGGGTGCGGGCGCGGACGCCGGCTACGACCTGGAGCCGGCGGGGTATGCGGAGGGCGAGCGGTTCGGCGGCCGGAACAAGCTGACCGCGGGCATCACGGCGGCGGTGCTGCTCACCGCCGCGGTGGGCGGGATCGCGGTGGCGAGCGAGCTCAGCTCGAACGGGAGCAGCGTGGTCTCCGGGGCCGGGCCGGTCCCGGTGCTGACCACGATCGTGACGCCGGGGGTGGCCGCGGCGGCGACGTCGCTGCCTACGCTGCCCGTGCCGTCCGATTCGACCTCGGCATCGGCGTCGGCGTCGGCCTCGCCGTCACCGTCGCCCTCCGCCTCGGCCTCACCCTCCACCGTGCCGAGCGCGACCGTCGCCGCGCCTCCCGGTCCGAGCGCGCCGGGGCCCACCACGGCTGCGGGCACGCCGTCCCAGCCGTCCACCCCCACCGGCGCTCCCTCGACGTCTGCCGCGCCGAGCCCCTCGTCGACCCTGCGGGTGGTACGGCTCGCGGTGGGCACGCCGAGCTGCTCCGGCGCCTACGGGATCAGCGTCCCCGTCACGGTCGTGACCACGGGGACAGGGACAGGCGAGTTGACGCTGTCGTGGATCGACGTCAATGCCACGGGCCAGGTGAGCAGCATCGCCACCGGCACCCTCGCGCTGCCGCTCCGCGGCAGGGGCACCTCGGTGAGCCACTTCTTCGGCCACGCGGACTCCGCCACCTACTGGGGACTCCAGGTCAGCGGGCTCTCGGCGTCCGGCTCCAACAAGATCGTCTCGATCCGCTGCAACCCGCCCGGCTGAGCGCACCGGCCCTCGCACTCACCCGACGACCTCGCACCAGGGAACCTCCATGACGACCCCGCAGCAGCCCCCGACGCCCGCCGAGCCGAACCCCGACCGTACGTTCCGCCTGGGCCGGGTACCCGACGTCACGGTCGCACTGCCCGACCCCGACGACAGCGCGACCCTGCTCGACGACACGGCCTGGCCGACCCCCGCCATCCCGGTCATCACCGTCAGCCTCGCCAAGCGCGCACCGGACGAGGCGCCGGCCGCCGCCGACACGATCGTGCTCCCGGCGGCCCCAACCGAGCTGCCGAACGAGCCCGACGTGGCCGCTGAGGTGCCCGTCGAAGAGCCCGGCGAGCACACCATGCCGCACCCAGCCCCGGACGAGCTGCGGCGCTTCGGCCCGGGCGTCCCGGCCCTCGCCGTCCCGGTCCCCGCTCTCGCCGCCGCCGTCTGGCACGGCGACGCCACCCTCGCCGACGGTTCGGACGCCGCGCCCGCCCCCACCGCACGGCGCCGCCGCCGGGCGCTCGGCGGCTGGCTGCTCCCGGCCGCCGTCCTGCTGGCCGTCCTCGCCTTCCTGGCCTGGCAGCGCTACGCACCGGCCGTCCAGGTGACCGGCGTCGCCGTGCACACCGACCCGGCCGGCCCCGGATGCAACGGCACCGCCGTGGTCACCGGCACCCTGCAGACCGACGGCGGGACCGGTACCGTCCGCTACCGCTGGGAGCGCAGCGACGGCACCCTCTCCGACGACCTGTCCCAGCCGATCGCCAAGGGCAGCAAGCACACGGACGTCGTCCTGCGCTGGACCTTCGACGGCCACGGGAGCATGCGGGCCACCGCCACCCTCGACGTCCTCTCCCCGCAGTCCCTGTCGGCGGCCACCACCTTCACCTACACCTGCCAGTAGCAACTGCCGTACGGCTCACCGCCCGAGGAGCCGTAACCCCTCCCGGCGGCCCGCCCCAGACCAAGATCACTTGGCCGACATCGACGGACCGCTCCTCCCCTTCGGCGCGCCGTCGTATCCCGCGTATCCGACCTGTCCGTCGCAGCGAAAGGGACCCGGTGTCCCGAGGTGTTGGGGTACACGTCCTCTACATGCCCCTCTCCAAGGCGGCCCAGGCTGCCCATCGCAACGGGAAACGTCGAGGCTGCCACCTCCGATGGTGTGACAGCCTCCCTGGTGCCAAGTACCGCTACACCGCGATCACTGCTGCCCCTTGATCATGGCGGCATACGCGGCTTCGTCCATCAGGCTGTTGAGCGCGGCCGCGTCGGTCACCTGCATCTTGAAGAACCAGCCGGCCCCCATGGGGTCTTCGTTGATCTTGCCCGGCTCGTCGGCCAAGGACTCGTTGATCTCAGTAACCGTGCCGGCCACCGGCATCATGATCTCGCTCGCCGCCTTGACTGACTCGATCACAGCCGCTTCATCGCCCTTCGCAAGCTCGGCTCCGACCTCGGGCAGCTGGATGAACACGATGTCCCCAAGATGGCCCTGGGCGAAATCCGTGATGCCGACCGTGACCACCCCGTCGGCCTCCACTCGCAGCCACTCGTGCTCCACGGTGTACTTGACCTGCGACATGTCTATCCTCATATCTCGTAGTCGCGCCATCGACCAGTCTCCAGCCGTGCTGGCGAGTTGACGGTCAGTCAAGCACGATCGGCCTGTCAGGCGGATCGCTATTGAGCAAGCCTCCCCATAACGGGGTCCGCTGCCCCGCCCGTCCATGCACGCGGGGCAGAGCACATACGGGACAGTCCAATGGGTGTGTCACTGGGGGCCCAAGAGCCCATTCCGGTGACGGGCTGACCGAGAAGTTTCTTGAGCGATCTGCCAGCGCATGCCGCCGCGTGAGCCTTCACCAGGACGACGTCTCCTGGCTGGACGCGCGACTTGACGTAGGCGGCGGCGGGGGCGTCCACTCGGCTGAACATACCGGCACTACGCAGGGACCGGTGGAAGGTTCGTGACAGGTCCACTGGCCGCTCCACTGGCGCGGCACCACGCCGTCTGCCGCCGTTGTGTCGGCCTGGCCGATCAGCAGTTCCACCCGGGCGAGTGCTGCCTGCGTGGACTCGACCAGCCCGGCGTCTCCCTTGACGATCCGCAGCCGCAGCGCTTCTTGGAGATGGGCCTGGGCACCCGCGAGGTCGCCGCGCTCCATCAGGTGCTTGCCGGTGTGCTGAAGCGCAAAGTCCACAAGTTCCGGGTGCTGGCTTCGCGCGGTGCTCAGGGCACTGCGGTAGAGCGCATCCGCAGTCTGTACGTCACCGGCGTAGCGGTGAGCGTCGCCGAGGTTGAGCCCGGTAGCGACGACTGCTCGGGTGTTGCCAATCGCTGCGGCTAGGTCGAGCGACTGCCGGAGAAACGTACGGGCCTCGTCGTGGTTGCCCAGGCTCATCTGGCCGATACCGATCCACCTGGTCAGGACCCGAGTCCGGGCGAGATCGGACCCCGTGGGCAAGGCTCGCAGCTCCGCGCGGAGTTGGTCGACCGCAGTGGTCAGCTCGTTCCGGTCGATGGGGACCATCCGCAAGCCCTCGTCCTGGTTGATGAGGTGCTGGAGCACTAGACCTTCCCTCGTTCGGTTCTGCTCAGCGTGGCACTACAGCTGGTCGGTCTGCTGGCGTAAGTAGGTCGTCGCGGGCCAACTCGACACCACGTCTCGGCTCGCTCCACGCTCGCGAACGCCACCGGGGTCTACGAGCAGGAACGGGGGGCACGGCCGCTACCGGATTGGGCGGTCTTCCCGCCCCAGACCAAGATCACTTGGCTCGTCCCGGAGCGGCTACCGTGGAGGCATGACCGGCTCCACGCAGCGCCCCCTGCTCTTCGTCGACGTCGACGGGCCGCTCCTTCCCTTCTGCGCGCCGTCGTATCCCGCGTATCCGACCTATTCGTCGTGCCGCAAGGGACCCGAACCGGAGTGGGCCGACGCGAATCCGCTACTGGTCAGGATCAATCCCGAGCATGGGCTCCGACTGGCGGCGCTGCCGTGCGAACTTGTCTGGGCCACCGCCTGGATGGAGGACGCCAATGAGTTCATCGCCCCGCTGATCGGCCTGCCGGAGCTGCCGGTGGTGAGCTGGCCGGACTCGGTGGATGAGGACGAGCAGACCTGGCGGGCCGGCCTGCACTGGAAGACCCGCGCGCTGCTCGACTGGGCGGCCGGCCGGCCGTTCGCCTGGATCGACGACGAGACCACCGACAACGACCGCGCCTGGGTCCGTGCGCACTACCCGGCACAGGCCCTGCTGCACCACGTCGACCCGTGCCGGGGTCTGACCGACGCGGACTTCGCCGCCCTCGACACCTGGCTGAGCGCACACGGCCAGTGACGTACGCGCTGAAGCTGCCGGGCTCAGGGCTGGTTGCCGGTGGGGGTGGGAGGGGGGAAGGAGGCTGGATCCTCGGTTTCGTCGTAGGTCTTCGGATTCACCCGCGTCCACCCTTCGCCGGGGTGGACTACGACGCCGCCGACGTAGACAGCCTGGTAGTGGGAGAAGTCCGCCCCCGACTGGTCGGCCTTCTCCGCCTGGGCCGTGAGCTGGAACTGCTTGCCGCCGTTGTCGATGTTCTCCGTGACCGTTCCGTACGTGGTGGCCACCGTCATCTGGAAGCTGAACCTGCAGTAGTGCTGGTGAGTTGTGACGTAGACCGCGAGCGTTCTGGTCTCTCCGGGCGCCAGCGAGATGGTGTTCTGCTGAAAGAAGTTGCCGCTGTATTCGCCGCCTTGGGACACCTGGGCGTAGGTGATCGGACTGTCCAGGTCGAAGCCGAGGCTGATGGTGGGGTCAAGACCGGCCGGCGGGTTGTAGAAGTCGGTTCCGGTGAGCGGTGGTTGGCACTGCTTGAGGATGTGCATGCCGGTGATAGTCACGGTCTTGGTGGCAGCGCCCATCAGGGTGGCGCCGATGAAGCCGCTGTCGGTCGGGACGGCGCTGCCGGCCGGGAGCAGTGCCGCCAGACCCTTGGAGTCGAACTTGTCCACCTTGGCGAGTTGGCTCGGGCTGAGCTGAACACTGCCCTGGGCGACGAAGCTCTCGTTCGGGTCGGTGTTCAGCGGGGCGACTTGTTCGATCTTGACCGGGGTTGACGGGTTTCGGTCCGGACTCATGGGCAACCTGATCAAGAGCGCGCTTCCGCCGCCAATCAGCACCAAGGCGCCGGCGGCCGCCAACGCGATGCGCTTCCTCTTCCCCGTGGGGTGCGGGGGCGCGGGTGGGCCGAGGAAATAGTTGTTCTGGGGGCCACTGCCGAGCGAGACCGCGGCTGGGCCGTGGAAGTGGTTTCCCGATACCCCACCCGCGTCTGATTCGCCCGCTACGGGGTCCGTCATCGCCGCTCCCATAGATGAACTGACAATACGTCAGACCCTACTATGACGGTCACGTCCGAACTGAACGGGCGGGGGCGTGTGCCCGCCGTTGCGGCTCTGGCATGTCCGTGTCCGGAAAAAGGCCTGGTCATGGGCCTGTTCACCGGTCGCGGGCGGGGCTAGCATTCCGGGTCACGGCAGCCCTCCACCCCCCAAGAGCGGGGCTGCCCGGCAGGCCGGCTGTGCACCGGTTGTGCCGCGGCCGGGACCGGTCGACCGCCCCGCCCTAGGTCCCGGCCGCCCACCCTTCCCCGCTCACCCCTCCCGCTCACCCCTCCCGCTCGCCCCCTCCTGCTCACCCCTGCCGTTCGGGGGTGGCGAAGTGGACCAGGATGCGGCCGGTGTTGGTCTGGTCGGCCTCCACGCGCAGGTAGAGCTTCCTGATGTGGCGCTGGGCGAGGAGGGCGAGCACCCGCTTCTTCAGCTGGCCGGTGCCCTTGCCGGGGATGATCTCGACGACCGGTTCGCCGGTGCGCAGCGCCTTGAAGAGCACTTCGCGCAGGGCGAGTTCGATGTCGCGGTTGTTGCGGAAGACCGGGTGCAGGTCCAGGGTCAGCAAGGTCGGACTCCAGGGGGCGCGGTGGGCGGTCGGGATGGCGGGACGATGGGCAGCCTACGCGGGGTGGGAGGCGCGGGATCGGGGTGCCGTGGAGAGCGGCAGCATGGTTTCCGGGCAAGCTAATTGACGGATCGTCAACAAGATGATGCCCTGGTGGGTGCTCGCCGTTGCTCGCCGTTTTGTTGTCTGCGCGTCATGTGCCGTACAGCGAACTTGTGCAGACAAGTTACGCGGCCCTGCAGCACCCTTCTCGGTAGTCGTGACCCACGAACGCCGCATGCGGCCGCCGCCTCCGTGCGTGTCGGCGGCTCTGTCGACGGCGCTGACGAAAGGTCCCCGCATGTCACCGATCTCCCGCCGGACTCTGCTCGGTTCGGCTGCCGCCCTCGGTGCCGGCAGCGCGCTCGGCGTGCTTCCCGGTTCGGTCCGCCGCGCGATGGCGGCGAGCACCGGCAGCGGTTCGCTCTCCTCGGTCAAGCACGTCGTGATCCTGATGCAGGAGAACCGCTCGTTCGACCACTACTACGGCACCCTGCAGGGTGTCCGCGGCTTCGGCGACACCTCGCTGCTGCGCTTCCCCAAGAGCTCGACCGTGTGGAACCAGTCGACCAAGGGCTCCGCCGGCGGCGGCACCATCCTGCAGCCGTGGCACCTGAACACCGCCACCACCGACGCCCAGCAGGTCGGCGACCTGGACCACGGGTGGTCCGGGACGCACGGCGCGTGGAACGGCGGGCTGTACAACAACTGGATCCCGGAGAAGACCGGGTTCACCATGGGCTACTACAACCGCGCGGACATCCCGTTCCACTACGGCCTGGCGGACGCGTTCACCATCTGCGACCAGTACTTCTGCTCGGTCCAGGGCCCGACCAACCCGAACCGGCTCTACCAGTGGACCGGCATGATCGACCCGCTGGGTACCGCCGGCGGCCCGGTCACCGACAACAGCGAGGCGGGCTACTCCTGGGCCACCTACCCGGAGATGCTGCAGGACGCGGGCGTCTCGTGGCGGGTCTACCAGGAGGCCGACAACTTCGACGACAACCCGTTCGGGTAGTTCGCCTAAGAGAAGTTGCCGCCGGGCTCAGCGGTCGGCATGGCTTGTGCTCCCTAACTAGTGACCCTCAGACCTAGTTAGGCAGGTAACACCCGTGGCTACCAACGCATTTGGACTCTCCGCCGACGAGACCGCCGCCCCTGTGACCCCGTACGACGGGTGTGGGAAGTGCCTGCTGGGCGTGCGCCGTCTGTCCCGCGTGAAGGGCTCAACTAGCAGTCCCACCAAGCAGCGTGACCAAATCCTGAAGGCCGCTGGCGAAGAAGGCGCGCACATCATCGGGTGGGCGGATGACTGGGAGGTCTCCGGCGCTTCCGACCCTCACACCCGTCCCCAGCTCGGCCCGTGGCTGGCCGGGAAGCGTGGGCCGTACGACGGGCTTGCAGCGTCCGCTGTGGACCGTATCGGCCGTGACGTGGCCGAGGGGCTGAACCTGGCCCGGGAGAACGCGAAGGCGGGTCGAAGGCTTCTGACGGCTGACCACCCGGGGTGGTGGAACCTGAGTGATGTCAATGACGAACTGAACTTCAATATCAAGCTTCTCGGTGCGCAGATAGAACACCGCAACATCAAAAAGCGGAACCAAGACGAATCGACCCGTGCGCGCGATGCCGGAAAGATCGCCAATCAGTGCAGCTACGGATACCAGCACATCCGGCGGTCGGGTGGAAAGGTCGAAGGCCGGGAATTCGAGCCGACGTCGTGCAAGGAAATCAGGAAGACGGCTAAGCGCATCCTTGCCGACAAGACGGGGAAGATCACCCCATGGACCGAAGCGCGGCGGATGACCCGCGCAGGAATCCTGTCCCCGATGGACTGGCGGGCGGTTCAGCATGGGCGGGAACCAAAGGGGCTAGCGTGGTCGGCTAAGGGCCTCATTGTGATTCTCACCAGTGAGGCCGCTCTGGGCTATCTCATGCACGCTAAGCGGCCCGTTCTCGGCGCGGACGGAAAGCCGGTCAAGGTCGGCCCGGCACTGTGGGACCGCGCGACGCATGAGGCCCTGGTTAAGAAGTGCGCAGCGAAGCCCGCCAGTGTGCCTAGGCGTCGCGCCCCGAAGTCGATTAACCGGCTTACCGGTGTGGGCGTTTGTGGGCAGTGCCGAGAGCCGTTGCAGCGTTCCGGCACTGTCGGGCCGAAGGGAAAGACGGAACCGGCGTACGCGTGCACCGGTCGAAGCAAGGGACTTCCGCAATCCGCCAACTGCCGACCCGCGCCGATCATCGGTGTTCGTCGCCTCGATTCCGAGACAGAGGTTTGGTTCCTGGCGCGCTACGGGTCCGGTCAGCTCATGGAGCGCGTTTACGACTCGGGGACGGCATACGCCTCTCAAATCAAGGAACTTGAGGCGAACCGGGCCCGTCTGCGCGCCGACCGTGACGCCGGACTGTACGACTCTGCCGACGACTCCGAATGGTTCCGCACTCGGTATGTCGGTATGGGCGAGGAAATCGAGAAGCTGAAGAAGCTTCCCGAGCGTCCCGCCGGGTGGCACAACGTGCCGACCGGAAAGACCGTGGCGGACGAGTGGCACGCCGGGGACGACGTCGCCAAGCGGGAAATGCTTGAAGAGCACGGTGTGCGGGTCGAGTTGTTCCCGCGCTCCGCCAAGAAGCAGATCGTGATTACGGCTGAGATTCCCGACAGCCCGGGTGCCGAGCTGGTCACTGGCGAAGCCGACCACCAGGACGCGACGGCCGTGCCGACTGGCGAAGCCGACCAGGACGTGACCGGCGACCAGGACGTGACGGCCGTGCCGAGCCCGCAGGCGGCCACTCAGGCGCCGGACGGCATCACAGAGCCCGTCACGGTCCTCTCGTTGGCTAGCGAGCCGCTAGACCCCGCCCTAGCCGCGTAGCGGCCCTCTGAGCCCCGTCTGACCCGTCACCAGGTTGGGCGGGGCTTCGCCGTTTCCGCACGCGGAGTCTCGCTGGAGCCCTACGCTGCTGGACATGAGCATGCGACCTGCCGAACCCCCATCCCCGGGCACTCCGCCGCCTGGATCTGTCCTCTCGACCCGACTACGGGCAGCGCTGGAAACAGGAGAGCCGAAAACCATTCAGGCTGCACTTCAGGCCGACCTGAACGAACCCGGAGTGCCTGCCGCCGAGTTGGCCGCCGCCCAATGGATCCGAGACGACTTGGATCAAACCTGGGCAGGAATCAACGGGATGCAATGGTGACTCCCTGACAGCCCCTCACGGCCGGACAGCAGCACTAGAGCCCCTGGAGAGCCCCGGATGGTCCATGGAGACCGCCGGGGCTCCCCCGTGCCCGCAGACTGCCGTTCTAGGGCATCCTGTCGGCTCGCGCCGGTAGCCTTGCCTCATGACTGACACAGGGTTCCTTGCCTGGCTCTCGGAGACCGCAGAAGCAACCGCACTGCTCAAGTGCGTTCAGTGCAAGTCGAGTTTCTGGGCGTGCCCCGAGTGCGTGAACACCATCCGCATTGACCCCGAAACCAACCTTCCGCCGGATGTGGTCGTGGTGAACGGAGAAGCGGTCTACACCCCCGATTTCACGCCGGAAGCTATGGCACGGAGCGTGAAGCAACCGGCGTGCGACAACTGCATCCAGGAACGCAACGATTCCGGCACGTGGCCGGAGCGCGTTCCCACTTCTGTGGAACGGCACCGCCGGAGCCACTTCTAGCCGTCCCCTCGGAGCCCGTCCGGAGATCATTCCGGGCGGGCCCCTTTTTTTGCCTACTCATTCGAACACTTGTGCGATACCGAGAGTTGCCAAGGATGCACTTAGGGTCACAAAGCTTGAATCAGCGTGGACATGCCGACAGGGCAAGCGGCAAGCCGGGCAGCGCCGAACGTCATTCCGTCAGTCCTCGACACCCCCTCTGACCTGGTCTTTATGACGGTATGACGGTTCTAGACGATTTCAGGTTTCCCTATGGTCCATCTAAGGAAAGCCAGAACGGCACTGCCGAACGTCATATCGTCATGCCCCCCGTGCTGGCCGGTCGGCAACGACTGTGCTCCCTAGTGGGTGAGCCCACCAATGCAGCGCGTTCGCCGAGATCGGCAACGACTGTGCTCCCTAGTGGGTGAGCCCCCGTGCGGCGAACGCCGGTCCTCTCTCCGCCGAGCGAACCGCACAGGGTGCAACCACCTTTCGGCTAACTGGAAAGCCGCCCGGCAGCTAGTCGGGTAATGCGGGTTCGAGTCCCGCAAGGTGCGCGAGGGTCGCACCCTTTACATGCGAACGCACGACGACGGTTGAGCCTCGCGTGTAGGTCTCTTAGTTCAGCGGCCTAGAACTCTGGCGTGAAGCCGGTAACGTCGGTTCGAATCCGGCAGAGACTACCTTGCCCATCTAGCCCAATCGGCAGAGGCGACGCGCTTAGAACGCGTAGGTTCCCGGTTCAAATCCGGGGATGGGCACCGAGCATCGACTAAGTTAGTCGATGCCTTCATGGATCTGGTGAACACTCTGACTGCCGTCTGCATCGACTGTCAGGCGCCAGCCACGCATCACGGGCGTTGCGCTGAACACTTCGCGCTCTACGAAGCCCGTCCCACCATGCAAGCTCGGCGAACTCGCCGTGAAGCGATAGCGGCAGGCAATAACGCTGCTGCTGACCTTCGCGCCGAGATGCGCCGTTCCGGTTGGGTGAAGTGCGCTGTGTGCCCATCCCACATTCTTCCATCTGCCGCCGATGTGGACCACATACGTCCGCTCGCGCTAGGTGGCGAAGATACCGCCGAGAATGTTCAGATCCTCTGCCGACCGTGCCATAAGGCGAAGACTCGGCGGGATTTCAATTTCTCCAATCCACCGTTCTAGGGGGCTGATATGACGTCTCCGGTTCTCCCTGCCGGTCCTGTTGGCCTTTCCTGCGGAGCGTGCGGAAGTCCTGCTGTGTGCCAGTGGAAACGTCGCCCGACGACTGCCGAGCTAGCTGCCATTGTGGCAGCGAATACGTTCAGCACCGCGCCGACGGCAGCCAACACGACCATTCTGGTAATGGCATGTGCGACCCATGCGATCACTGCTGATCTCGCTTCGCGGATTCATCAGAATACGTGCGTCGCGCCGCCGACCTGTGGTTGTACGCCGGAACCATCGACGGCCAACAGTTCGCCTAATCCCGGCGTTGCTGTGGCGTTGCCTACAGGCTGGTAAGGGCGGTGTGATGCCTTCTCGTCCGTGCCTCGAATGCGGCACGCTAACGACCAATTCGAGCCGTTGTGATCTGCACGAACGCGAATTCAATTCGCTGTGGAATCGGCAGCGTGGCAGCGCGACGGCGCGTGGTTACGGATATCGATGGGTTCAGCTTCGTAATTCGATTCTGGCTGACTACATTGCCGCCCACGGTGGTTACTGCAATGGATATCAGGTCGATATCCACTATGTAGATACCACTCAACTAACAGTAGATCACATCGTGCCAAAGGCTCGCGGCGGGACTGATGACCGCAGCAATCTGCAAGTGCTGTGCCGAGCGTGCAATTCCAGGAAGCGCGACCGGCGCTAGCCGCCAGGACTGCATAAGTATGTGGTCCGGGGGGTGGGTTATTCATTAGGCGAGCTAACCGTCCGGACCCGGCCCCCATGCCCCCACACACCGCTGCGAAATTATGACCGGGGGGGTGTCCGTATGAATATGCATACATTCGGGGGCTCCCGAAGAGCATCGACTAAGTTAGTCGATGCCCCATCGGAAACGGGGGTTCTGCCATGGTTGCCGGTCGCCCGCCGGTTCCGGCCGAGCGCAAGCGCAAGCTTGGCAACCCCGGACAGCGCACCCTGCCGGATCTTGAGTCCGTAGAGTCCGTGGACGCCGTTCTAGCGGCTCCACCGGCCCATCTCGGCCCCGAGGGTCGCGCCATGTGGGATCACGTCGTCAGTGGCGCCGTATGGCTTGCCGAGACCGACCGCCCGCCCCTCGTGATGCTGTGCGAGAAGGTAGACCGCCGTGCCGACTTCCGGCAGCTTCTCGCTGAAAGCTCGGCGGTGCTCTATACCGACAAGGGTTACGCCTACGCTCACCCTGTCGTCGGAATGCTTTCCACAATTGAAACCGAAATAGGCAAGCTCTTCTCGGTGCTCGGGCTAACTCCGACCGACCGAACCCGAATGGGAGTAGCGGAAGTAAAAGCCCGCAACGCATTTGAGGAGATGCTAGCTCGCCGTAATCCCCGGGAGTGAGTTTGGATGAGCCCCGGTGGCTTACGCGCGTCCCTGCCGAGCAAATCGCAGCTGGCGACGGCGCTGATTTCACGGAATTTGCCGAGCAATTCCTACGGGTTACTAAAGACTCGATCGGCGGGGACGCTGGCAGCCTGATACGGCTTCGCCCGTGGCAGACTCGCCTAGTTGGCGAATTGCTCGCACGGCGCCCGGATGGGTTCCTTCGGCATCGACAGGCGCTCATCGGGATGCCTCGCAAGCAAGGAAAGAGTGCCCTAGCGGCCGGAATTGCTATCTTCGGGCTCGCTTTTGGTCCGCGCGGTGGTGAGGTCTACTCGATAGCCGCCGACAAGGAACAGGCGAGAATTGTTTTCGGCACTGCCCGGAAAATGATCGAGCTAGAGCCGCAATTCGCGAATATGTTTCGGGTCTACCGAGACGCAATTGAGCTTCCGGCGACGGGTTCCGTCTACCGGGTGTTGAGTGCCGAGGCATTCACAAAGGAAGGGCTGAATCCGCACCTAACGATTGCGGATGAAGTCCATGCACAGCCAACCCGTGAGCTTTGGGACGTAATGTCTCTGGCTTCCGGTGCACGCCGTGAGCCGCTTATGGTCGGCATTACCACGGCCGGTGTCCGCACCGACTCGACCGGCGGAGACTCCCTGTGTTATGGGATGTTTCAGTACGGCTGCCAAGTGGCTTCCGGTGAAGTTGTTGACCCTGCCTTCTTTTTCTCCTGGTGGGGTGCCCCGGACGAAGCTGACCACCGCTCGCCGGATTCATGGGCGACTGCCAATCCCGGCCTAGGCGACATTGTCAGCCTTGAGGATTTCCAATCTTCTGTTCTGCGAACGCCGGAATCTGAATTTAGGACGAAGCGCCTTAATCAGTGGGTCGCGACGGCTCAGGCTTGGCTTCCGGCCGGTACGTGGGACGCTTGCGCTGACCCCGCCGTGACGATCCCGGATGGCTCAGACGTCGTTTTGGGATTTGACGGCAGCTTCAATAATGACAGCACGGCTTTGGTAGTCGTCCGCCCCGCTGTGGGCGAGAATCCGCCGCATGTTGATGTGGTAGCTGCATGGGAGAAGCCGACCGGCGTAGGGAATGACTGGGCAGTCCCGATCATCGACGTTGAAGCCGAGATCCGGGAAGCCTGCCGACGCTGGCAAGTGCGAGAAATCGTGTGTGACCCTTACCGCTGGGCCAGGACCTATCAGGTTCTGGAGTCAGAGGGTCTGCCGGTGGTCGAATTCCCTCAGTCTCCGGCTCGAATGATCCCGGCGACGACGAGATTTTATGAGGCCGTGCTGAATAGGTCTCTCACTCACTCAGGTGACCAGCGCCTAGCGCGGCACCTTTCCAATTGTGCGATCCGCACCGATTCACGCGGCTCTCGCCTTTCCAAGGATTCCAAAGGCTCGCCCCGAAAGATTGACCTAGCAATTGCTGCGGTCATGGGGCTAGAGCGGGCTTCGTTCGAGCCGGAATCCGATCCCATTCCGCAATTCTTTTCCTGGGCTGATCTGTAGGAGGGTCACTGATGAAATCTCACGACCCCCGAAAGGTTCGCCAAGCAATTGCCGACGCTGCCGACCTCGCAGGAATTGCGTGCCTGTTCACGGCAGCCTGGTCCTGGAATGAGCTTGCGGGACTAATAGTGACCGGGGTCGGTCTGGTTGTCCTAGGGTGGCTGATCGATCGTTGAGCCTCCTAAGACGGGCCTTTGAGCGGCGCGCTTACATCCCATCCGGCGCCGGTGATCCTTGGGCAATCCCGTCGAATGGAAGTCTCGCAGCAGTCACGAACGCTGGCGTCCCGGTTACGGACGATTCGGCAATGCAGCTTATTGCCGTTTCGGCATGCGTGCGCATTCTCAGTGACGCTGTGGCGGGACTCCCGTTTGATGCTGTGCGGTCCGAGGGAGCCGTCAGGAAGACCCTAGAACCCCCTCCCCCTATTGTCTCCGACCCTTTCGGCGGGGAGAACGACACCCGGCGTCCCACACGGCGCCTAGGGCTCTCACAATGCATGGTGTCACTTCTCCTACGGGGGAACGCGTACCTGCTGGTCTTGTCCCGGGATGCACGGGGACGACCGAACCGCCTTCGCGTCATTCACCCGGACCGTGTTCGCTGCGAATTCGACAGCACTGGTGAGCGTTCATATCAGATCGACCGGAAGCCGGTCGATGCCTTCGACATTGTGCACATCATCGGGCTCTCGTACCCCGAGTCCGCTACCGGCATGAGCGTAATTGCCTATGCCCGGAACGCTATCGGGCTCGGCCTCGCCGCTGAGCAATTCGGCTCGCGATTCTTCGCCAAGGGGGCACACCTTACCGGTGTCGTTGAGGTTCCCGGCGATCTCGATAAGGAACGCGCCCGGGGTCTCAAGGAGAGCTTTACCGCCTCCCATGGCGGCCTGGAGAACTCACACACCGTCGGAATTTTGAGCGGTGGAGCTTCCTGGAGGGCCATTTCTGTCACGCCTGATGATGCCCAATTCCTGGGTACGAGGGCGGCGCAGAATCTCGACATGGCAACGCTCTTTGGTGTGCCTCCGCACATGCTCGGCCAAGTAGATAAAACCACATCTTGGGGAACCGGCATTGAACAGCAAAGTCTAGGATTCCTGGCCTACACGCTAGGTCCGTGGCTTGGCCGTTTCGAGGATGCTTGGTCCGCCATGCTGCCCGCTCCGCAGACTGCCCGATTCAACACGGACGCACTATTGCGTACGGATGCCGCTGGCCGATACGCGGTCTATGGTGCCGCTCGCTCTGCCGCAATTCTCACGACGAATGAGATCCGGGCGCTTGAGAATTACGCCCCGATTGATGGTGGCGACGATATCGCGGCCCCTCTGAATTCCAATGTAAAGCCAATGAAGGATATGCAGGCCGGTAAGTCTCAACCGACCGCCGACGCTCTGGGGGCGGTACTCTGAACGACTTCTCCACGCGCGCTGGACAGACAGGCGCAATCGAAACCCGCAGCACCGCATTCCGGGACGTTCAGCTCACGTCGATTGCCAACGGGACTGGCGGGGAAACCCTGACCTTCACCGGATATGCGAGTGTCACTGACACGCCGTACACGGTGGCTGACTACATGGGTGAGTACTCGGAGGTGATTCGGCGCGGTGCGTTCGCTCGCACGCTCGCCGAAGGCGCCGATGTGCCATTCAAGCTCAACCATGATGGCATGACCCTCGCGAGGACTGGCAGCGGCACTATGCGGCTCGCCGAGGACTCGACCGGGCTGCATGTCGAAGCGGACCTAGACCCCAGGCAGAGCGTCGTCAGGGACCTTCAGATTGCCATGGATCGCAAAGACGTTGACGAGATGTCTTTTGGATTTCGGGTCCGTCAGCAGGAGTGGAGCCCGGACTATACCCAGCGGGACATCACGGATTTGGATCTACACAAGGGGGATGTCTCCGTTGTGAATTTTGGCGCCAATCCGGCGACTGCTGGCGCCACCATGCGAAGCCTCGACCTGATCGAGGCTCTTCGCGCACTGAACCCCCGAGCGGACATCACTCGGGCGGTAATGCGCGAACTAGGCGAAGCGCCGGAGGGTGCCGACACCCCGACGGAAGCCGCCCTAGCTCTCTTCTCGGCCCGCTTGCGCGCGCTGAATCTCTCACACTGAGCATCGACTAACTTAGTCGATGCCCTGTACCCATAGGGGAATTCTTGAATAAGCGCGACCTAGTCGCCGACCTCCTAGCCAAGCGCGCGGCCCTTAGTGCGGAACTGGTCAAGCTGATTGATGCTGCCAAGTCCGAAAGTCGCGCGCTTGCCGATTCCGAGTCGGCCCGATTTGATGAGATTGAGACCGAGGTTCGAGAGATCGACTCTCGGGCGACCGAGCTAGACGCGCAGATTCGCGCGGACGACGCTGCCGCCGAGATGACCCGGCGATATGCCCCCTCGGTCAAGGTGACCAGCGAGCCGGAGATCTACCGTAGCGGCCCGCGCGGCCGGTCGTACTTCCGAGATCTGCACCTAGCCAGGAACAAGGCTGATCGAGACGCGATCGACCGCCTTTCCCGGAATGACCGGGGTCGCGCTGCCGACCTGGAGAAGCGCGCTATCTCCACCGCGAACGGCGCCGGGGGGGAATTCGTGCCCCCCGAGTGGCTAGAGGATGCGTTTATTCGCTTCGCTCGCCCGGGTCGGATTACGGCCAACCTGGTCCCGAACATGGACCTACCGGCTGGCACCGACAGCATTAACATTCCCAAGGTGCAGACTGGTACTGCGACTGCCCAGCAGACCACGCAGAACACCGCCGTTCAGCAGACTGACCTAACCACCGCGAGCGTTTCGAGCGGCGTCACCACCATTGCCGGTGGCCAGACGGTATCTCTTCAGCTGATCGAGCAGAGTCCGCTAAACGTGGATGACCTGGTACTCCAGGATCTAGCAGCCGATTACGCCGTGAAGCTGAATACTATGGTTCTAAGTGGCACGGGTTCGAATGGTCAGCCGACCGGCATTTTCACTCTCGTCGGGACCAACACGGTAGCCTTCACCTCCGCGACCCCGACTCTCGGCGCGCTGTACAGCAAGCTTGCCGGAGCGATTCAGCTAGTCCACACGAAGCGCTTCCTGCCGCCCGACACCATCGTGATGCACCCGGTGCGTTGGGCATGGATCGTTGCTCAGCTTGACGGCCAGAACCGTCCGCTAGTCGTCCCGTCCGCCGGTGGCCCGATGAACGCCATGGGCAACGCGGATGGTGTGGTCTCTCAGGGTTTCGTGGGTTCCATCATGGGGCTTCCGGTTTACGTGGATGCCACGATTCCGACCAATGGTGGCGCGGGCACCAATCAGGATGTGATTCTGGTCGGTCGCCTTGCCGACCTGATTCTGTGGGAGTCCAACATTCGGGCCGAGGCATTCCCTCAGACTTACGCCAACCAGCTGAGTGTGTTCGTTCGACTCTACAACTACATGTCATTCCAGGCTGGCCGATTCCCGCAGAGTCTGTCCGTGATCGGCGGGACCGGTCTTGCCGCCCCCAGCTTCTAGCCGAGCCCGGCGACAGGGCATCAACTAATTTAGTCGATGCCCTGTCGTCACTCTCCGTACTTTCCGCGGGGGCTCAGAATCGGGACAGAAACGGACATAGGTTCCGCCGGCCGAGCCCGCGGGATATACAGAGAGTGATAAATGACCCTGATCTACTACGTCGGCCAAGACGTAGGGCTTACCGCCACGGTCACGGACGACACGGGAAACCCCGCCAGCGGCCCCGTGGCGGCCTCTCTGGCTGTCACGGACCCCACTGGGGCCACCAGTACCCCGGCAGTCAGTTCGGCCGGTAGCGGGGCGTACAGCGCCGTTGTGGTCGGTGTATCGACCCCGGGCGTCTGGCTCTACCGCTGGACTGCAACCGGTACGGGTGTCGGCTTCGCCAGCGAGGGACAGTTTCAAGTTCGCCCGGTTGGCGCCGAACAGCTAGTAGACCTAGCGAGCGTGAAAGCGCATCTCAACATCCCGACGACTGACACCCGGCAGGATGACGAATTGCAAGGGTTCATTCTCGCGGCTGCCGATATCGCCCGGGATCACTGCGGCCCCCTCGTCCCCGAGACGCATACCGAATTCTTCAGTGGTGGAGTTCCCACCATTTCCCCTGACTGGCTCCCGGTCTCCAAGGTTCTCAGCTGCACCGAGTACTACGGGCTAGCCGCATTCACGCTCACGGAACAGCCTCTCGGCTCCCAAATGAACGCCTTCGCCTTTACGGTGGATTACGCAACCGGAGAGATTTCCCGCCGGACCATCGGTGGCGAATCCGCGCTCTTCGCCTTCGGCAGCAAGAACGTCCGGCTTGTGTACACGGCTGGAATCGGCACGGTGCCGTACTCGGTCCGGCTCGGCGTTCTAGAGCTTGTCCGGCACCTCTGGCAGCTCACGCAGCAGGGCGGGCGGCCACGATTCGGCGGCTCTGGATACGACGGGGACGTGCAGGCCATTCCCACCGGCTTTGCGCTGCCTACACGCGTTGTAGAGCTCTGGCAGGGCTACCGACGACCCCCGGGGATTGCATAGTGACCGTTCCTTCTTCGACCGCAACGGCCGTCCGAGCATGGCTTTACGGGCAGCTCTCAGCCCAGCTCGCACCCGACCCACTCAGTAAGACGTCATCGCTACTGGTCTGCTATGACGAACCGGGCCCCGAACAGCCGGACGACATCGTTGCAATCGGCAAGGTATCCAGGCAGTTGAGCCTAGGTGCCATGGTTGGCGGTGGCGGCGCCGGATGGATTGATGAACGGTATTCCGTGGAAATCACGATCGACGTGTACCGGGGTGGCGACGACTCGCAAGGGGCCTACAGTCGCGCTGCTGTCCTCTGTGACGCCATTTGCTCTATCGTCCGGTCGGATCTCACGCTCGGCGGGAACGTCATCACGGCTCGCCCGCTTTCCTCGACCCATGAAGTTGCCTGGGAAGAGAATCATGCCGGGCGACAGGCCACTACCACGCTCGAAGTTGAGTGTTTCCAGCGCATCTGACCCCTTCGACTAACTTAGTCGATGCCCCTTGAAGGATCGCATTTGCCTGCTTTCACCTACACGGGCGGGGATGAGCGGTATTACCCATCCCTTTCTGTGACCGTAACGCCGGGTCTGACGGTCGAGCTTGACGAGATGCCGAATGACGGTCGCTGGCGACCGGTTGAGATTCAGGCGTCCGAGGCTTCTGACTTCCACCCGACCAACCTAGGAATCTAACCGGGGGTCTCTTGTCCGCACGCCCATCACACCTAACACTAACCGGAATCACGAAGGAATCGGCCTTTGGTGTTCCGGCTCCCGCGAGCTTCTTCATTCCGACCACGGGCGCCCCGACGCCTAAGGACGTCGTGAAGCTTGTTGAAGACAAGGGCCTTCGCGGTGCAATGGCCGAGCTCTACGACGAGATTCCTACCGTCAAGAGTTCCACCTTCGATTTCTCCGGTGACGCCTACCCGGACATTCTCGGCTTCATGGTCACTGGAGTTCTCGGCGACCTGACCACCACGGGCGCGGCAGCCCCGTACAGCCACGCTGCCAGCCTCTATAACGCGAACGACGGCCAGCCCCCGTCTTACACCCTGACTGACTTCTACGCGGTCAATACGCGGCAGTATCCCGGCTCGAAGTTCAGTGACCTGGAAATCAAGTTCAATGCCGATGGGCTGATCACGTACAGCGCGAAGGCGGTTGGGCTTGCGTCCATTCCGACGACTGCCCCGACGCCTTCGTTTACGTCGGTGCAGCCGCTTGCCGCATGGACTGGCGCCGTTCAGATCGGTGGCTCGCCGTTCCATGCGCTCATGGATGGCAGCATTTCGATTAAGCGCTCGGTCGCGATCATCCCGACCGTTGACGGCTCGCAGAGCCCGCACGCACTGTGGTCCGGCCCGGTGACTGTCTCCGGAAAGATGACCCTTGTCATGGAAGATGAGTCGCAGCTGACGAACTTCCTGACCACTGCGACTACCTCACTCGATTTCACCTTTCAGGCCGGAACGGGCGCGTCTCTGGTCTCCCTGAAGCTGCACATGTCGAGCGTCATTTACGGGCAGGCCGACATTTCGCGTGGCAAGGAATATGTCGAGATCGGAGTGACCTTCAACGCGAAGGCAAACGCCACCGACGTAGGCGCATCGGGTGGCTATTCCCCAATCAAGGTAACCCTTCAGAACTCCGTAGTGGCAGGTACTTACAAGTGACTCAGCACGTAACCCTTCCGTCCGGCGCGACCGCAGATATTCGCGATGTTGCCGACGTGACCGAGCGCCAGCGACGGCCTATCAAGCGGACTCAGGCCGAGCTAGCCGCGCGTCCGGCATTCGTTGGCGCGGTCAAGACCGCCGAGCTTGCAGGCGACTCCCTGACCCCGGAACAGGAGGCAGACATTGCCGCCGGTATGGGTGACAGCTTCGAACTTGTCGAGTCCCTAAATGACTTCCTGGTGGCCGCCATGGTGCGGGGCTGGTCCTACGGATTCCCGGTCTCTGCTGACGCCGTTCAGGACCTACCCGGGCGGGATCTAGACGCGCTGCGGGCAGTGTGCTCCCCGTACCTGAAGGATCTTCTACCGAGCTTCGAGCCGACCCCGGATGCTGATTCCCCTATCGTGCCCTCCGGCGTCTAGGTTACGCGCTAGAGGGGTCATTTCAGTACTCGGCCGAAGATCTGCCAACCGACGAATATCGGACGTGGCGGCTTTGTACTCTGCTGCACTGCCGCCCGTCCGAGCTTGAGAGCGAACCGGCCGTCCGACTCGACTGGATTCTAGCCGTCGATGACACTGTGACGCGTGCTCGCCGGGCCGTTGAGGAGAAGGCCAATGGGTGATTCGGAAATCACCGGAAGCGTTACCGGCATCGAGGGTGCGAATAGCGAACTAGAAGCCATGCGCAAGCGCGTTGATAAGGCTTCCCAAGCGGCTATCCGGAAAGTTCAGAGCACCACTAAGGCATCCATCAAAAGCGGGATGCGTGGCCGACCCCGATGGGACCGGCGTGGCCGCTCGAAGATCTATGCCATGGGCGTCAATCTCAACCTGAGCCCTCACGTCGTGAGCAAGCAGGGCGGTCCTGGGACCTTCGCCGGTGCGCTTTTCAAGAGCATTCGGTCTAGTAAGAAGGCGCGCAATACCGGCACAGGGGAATTCAGTGGAGTCGTTTTCAGCGGTGGTGCTGGCGGACCGCAGAACCTCTATAAGAAACGCGTAGAGGCGAAGTTCCCTTATTTCGCCCCCGGCGTGAACAAGGCTCAGCCGAAGTTCGCAAAGGTCTGGGAAGACGCGTGGAAGAAGGCTACAAAAACTGGGGGGTAACTGAGTGGGGGCTCTTCCTCCGGTATTCATTGAATTTGTAGGACACGCCGGGGGCCTTCACTCGACCATTAGCAGCGTCAAGAGCGCTCTAGAGGACGTAAAGGCCAAGGGTGGGGGCAGCCTGGCCCAACTCGGCGCCATATCCATGGTGGCCCTAAAGGCAGTCGGCGAAGCAGCCATAGGCACCGCCGAGAAGACCATCGAAATGGCGGCAGATTTCCAGACCGCCATGACTCGTGTTCAGACAGGCGCGGGCGAATCCGCGCGGAACATGAAGATGGTTGGCGACGGGGTTTTGAACATGGCTGGCCAGGTGGGAATGTCCACCGAGCAGCTAACCACTGGCCTCTATACCGTCGAATCCGCCGGTTACCACGGCGCCGACGCGCTCAACGTTCTGAAGGTCTCGGCACAGGGTGCCCGGGTCGGTGCGGCCGAGTTGGGGCCGGTTACCGACGCAGTGACTACCGCCCTAAATGCGTATTCACTGAAGGCAACTGATGCCACCGGAGTGATGAACGCGCTGGTGGCCACCGAGGCAGCCGGAAAAACAAACATGGAAGCTCTCGCGGGCTCCATGAGTTCCATTCTTCCGGTTGCTTCCGCCGCTCACGTCGGCCTAAACGAGATCCTCGGCGCCATGGCAACCATGACGTCTCAGGGTACTTCTGCGGACGTCGCCGCGACCTACCTCCGGCAGACGATCGGGCAGCTTTCAAACCCTTCCGCGAAGGCCGCGCAGGAAATGGCCGGGCTCGGATTGAACGCAACCCAGGTCGCGCAGGATCTCGGAAAGAAGGGCCTAGCGGCCACCCTGGGCGAGCTTACCGACGCAATCCAAAGCAAGATGGGGCCCGCTGGAACCGTCATCATTGAGACGCTTCGCAAGGCGTCGGCAAACACCACCCAGTACCAAAAGGCTTTGGCGAATCTGAAGCCTGCCGAACAGACGTATATCGGTGCACTGGCAACAATGGTCGGTGGCACCAAATCCATGATGGGCGCGTTGCAGCTTACCGGCGACCACATGGAGACCTTCAAGGAAAACACCGCTTCCATTGCCGAGCACGTCAAGGCTGGCGGTAAGTCCGTCGAAGGTTGGGCGGACGTTCAGAAGACTTTCAATCAGCGAATTGCCGAGGCGCGGGCAACTATCGAAGCTCTCGGAATTCGCATCGGAACGGCGCTCATGCCGTACGCCGAGAAGATGATTGATGTCTTCATGCGGGGCGTTACATGGCTGGAGAAGCACCGACAGGTTGTGATCCTTCTCGGGGCGGCTATCGGCGGGGTCCTGGTGGTCGGTCTTGCTGCTGCGACGGCTTCGGCACTGGCATTCGCTGGCGCCGTTCTCGCCAACCCGGTTACTTGGCTGGTGGTAGGCGTAATGGCGCTGGCCGCTGGACTTGTGTATCTCGTGACGCACTGGCGCGAGGTGTATTCGTGGGTTGAGACCAAGACGCCCGGGGTCGTGAAGGCATTCCGGGAAGGGTGGGCCGTAGCAATGGCCGCCTTCCGCGTGGTCTGGGACGTATCCGTAAAGGCCGTCAAGGAAGCCGCCGAGTGGCTGGATAAGAACGTCTTGAAATGGGTCATGGCGCGAATCAGGGAACTGGTCTCGTGGTGGAAGGACCATTCAGCAGAGATCTCGGCATTCTGGAAACTTCTCTGTGAAGAGACGAAGGTCCTGGCACAGGTTCTCTTCGACTGGCTGAAAGACGCAATCGCGATCGTGGTTGACGTGCTCTCTACCGGCTGGAAAGTCCTACTCGCGGTAGTGAAATTCGTGTGGACGAATATCTCAAACGCCGTCGAACTCGGAATGCACTTCGTCGAGAATATCATCGCCGTTGTCCTCGACGTCGTCACCGGCCACTGGGGCAAGGCCCTGTCGGACGTGTGGCGCCTGATCTCGCAGGCATTCACGGACATCGTGAACTTCCTGGGCGGGCTGGTTTCGAGCTTCGGCACGCTGCTATGGGACGCCGGTGGCGCACTCATTCAGGGTCTCGTAAAGGGCATCGAAGCCGGTGGCAGTGCAGTCCTGAGCGCGCTTAAGGGTGTCGCAAAGGGCGCCTTGAACGGCGTGAAGTCATTTCTAGGTATCAACTCGCCGTCGAAGGTTTTCGCGGACGAGATCGGCCAGTGGATTCCCCATGGAATCGCGGCAGGCGTTGCGGCTCACGCTGGCGTCGCCACGGGCGCCGTAGGGGGCCTAGCGGCCAGCCTGACGGGTCAGCTGGGCAGCCCGACACTTGCGGGCCTAGAGCCAGCCTTCGCGGGCCCCCTGGGGGCAGCTGACGCCAGCGGGACGACGGGTCAGCAGATCACCGTTCACGTCACCGTGAATGGCTCTGTGATGGCAGACCAGGATCTAGCCAACACCATTCAACGCGTCATGCTCCAGAACGGAGCGCGCAACACCAGCACGTATGCGCCGTTCCGGCGCTAAGAGCATCGACTAAGTTAGTCGATGCTCCCGAGTGACCCGAGGGGGCTTCACGCATGGCGGTAAATCCGAACTGGCCGAACGTCGAACACGCATGGGGCCCCCTCTGGACTGCCAATGGCGGCGCGATTCCCGCCGATCACATGGTGAACGTTGTACGGCGGACCATGAAGGCCGTAGGGGTGCAGCGCGGCAGGCAGTATGAGCTAGATCAGGTTCAGGCGGGAACCCTATCGGCAACCCTCTCGAACACGGATGGCTTTCTCGATCCGAGCAACTCCGCCGGTCCCTGGTATGGCAATATCTCACCGTTTCAGCCGCTCCGAATTCGGATGCAATACCCACCCACGGCCAATTTGCTAGCCCAGGGAATTGCCACCGGGACCGATGGAACTTACGTCTTCTCGACTACCGACCCTTCCCAGGGGGCTTCGGTGGGGTCGGCTTCCGCCTTCGAAGGCGGGACTGTCTTTCAGTTCAATGTTCCCAGTGCCACCATGCCGGGCCCTGGGTCGCTGATCTGCTACACGAATACCGCGAGTGTCATCCCCGGTGCCCAATACACCATGCAAATGCAGATCCGAAATACCTACCTCAACACGTCGGTGCAGGTATGGCCATTCATTGGCTGGTACGGCTCCACGCCGGGCATGGGAATGTCTACTTTCGCGACCGGGGCAACCTACACGCTCACCGGCGCACACTTCGGCGCCTGGACTCAGGCTTGGGCTACTGCCACAGCTCCAATCGGGGCATGCGGCATGGTCGTTGGGCTCATGGCGGCATCGACGCCCGGCGCGAGTGTGAATATCCAGGTGGACGGCTGGCAGCTAGAGCTAGGCGCCACGCCGAGCACATTCACGGTACCCGGGATTACCTACCCGCTGTATGCCGGATTCGTTGAACGCTGGCCTTCCGCATGGACTGAGGGTGGCAGCTACGGCGTTGTCCAGCCCACGGGGGTTGACGCTTTTGCGCTGCTGAGTCAGCGACTCTTGCGCGCCCCGCTAACCGAAGAGATCTACCGGCGAAGCCCGCGATTCCTGTACGCGCTGGACGATCCCCAGAACGTGACAGCCTTCGCGGACTCTACCGGGAATAACCCGGCTGCCCCGATCGGGGTTTCCACGTATGGCGCGGGCAGTCTCACATCCGGCAACAAGATTGCGGCGACTTCCCCGAGTGGGATCTATACGGGCTCAACGGGTAGCGTCGTGTCGATTGCCAATGCAAACCCGGGATCGAACGTGATCGGTGCCGCGAACTTCATTAGCCTTTCGTCCATCGGAATCAAGGGACCGGCTACCCCAAGTTCGTTCACGCGAATGATTGCCTTTCGATACACGGGGCCGACGCCGACGGCTGCCGCTCAAATGTGGTCGTGCATGGATGGGAAGCCCGGCGGGTCTGGCTCCCGCATCGACCTGTACCTATTCACCAATGGTGAACCGGTATTCCATATCGAGGGGCCGACCGGGCAGGCCACGACAGTCTATTTCGACGGCGCTACCAATTGCGCCGACGGCAATTGGCACCTTCTGATCTTCGGCCTGAATGCGTCTAATGGAACCGCAATGGCATCCCAGGATGGTGCCGTCGCACAGACCTTTATCACGTCGGGAAATGTGACCCCTACCGGTCTCATCTCCGACAATGTCGGCGCGTTCGTGGACCCCGCAGTAGGCCACGGAACCGCGTACAACTTTCAAGGGGATATCTCCTACGTCTGTGAGTGGCCGGGGCTCTTCTCGGACGCTGACATCACGGCGGTTTACACGGCCTGGCGGAACGCTTTCGCCGGAGACTCGACCGACCAGCGATACGCGCGCATTCTCGGGTGGGCCGGATACACGGGTGCGACCAACATTCAGACCGGTCTCACGACTGCCATGGGACCGGCACAGGTGGACGGACAGGATGCACTGTCCGCGCTCGAAGAAGTGACCGCCACCGAGAATGGAGCACACTTCGTAGACCGCTCCGGGGCAGTCGTCTTCAAGAGCCGGTCTGACCGGTACAACTCGACAACCGCCACGTATGTTTTCGGGGAACGGGCCGATCTAGGGGAATTCCCTTACGAGGAATTGACTCTCGATTACGACTCAACGCACCTTGCAAATCTCGTCACGGTCACCCAGCCATCGACCAGCCAGACGTTTACGGCAAGTGACCTGTATTCCCAGCAGGTCTACTTTCCTCGAACGATGACCAGGACGGTAAACAGCGCCTCACCGTTTGAGTGCCAGGATGCCGCGAATTACCTCCTGAGCAGGTACCACAACCCGCTTTCCCGTGTGACCGGTGTCAAGCTCCATCCGTCGGCTCATCCAGCGCTGTGGCCCGCCTGCCTGGCAATGGAGCTAGGAACCCGAATCCGCATCATGCGGCGACCGTTCGGGGCTCCGCCGATTCAGCTTGACGCCTTCGTGGAGCACCTGGATTGGCAGTTCGATGACCAGGGAGAAGCCTGGCTAACGCTCCAATGCTCGCCGGTCGATAAGACGCCATACGGGCTCTTCGGTGCCTGGCGCTCGGCCATCTACGGGGCCACCCAGCCGGTTGGGACGTGGGGCTTTCCGGTCGCCCCGATGCGCGGCGACAACTCGCAGCAGCTAGCCGCAATCATCGGCCACGGGCAACAGGTTGTGATCGAGCCCGGCACTCCGAATGCCGAGACCTTCACGGTTGATCACATTGGCGCGACGACGCCGGGGAGTTGGTCGTACGGCGTGATCGTCATGACTGCCCCCTCAGCCATTGCGCACCCGGTCGGCGCTGTCATCTGCGAAGCACTTCCCGGGAGTGTGACCGACCCGACCGCATGGGATTCCGCCGACCATTTCGACTCATCTGCATTCGCCTACTAGACGGGAGGCCGATTGAGCAACCTACCCATACCCATTCCCGCGAGTGCCGTCCCCGGGCAGTTCATTACCGGGGCACTGTGGAACGCGAATGTCTTCAACGGCTTGACTTACCTTCTCAATCCTCCGATATTCGTCGGGACGCAAGCGGTATCGCAGGCACTTCCTAACTCATCGTGGACGCCTATTAGCTTCGATACGACGGTTATCGACACCTATAGCGGCCACAGCAACACGGTTAACCCCAGCCGGTACACGGCGCAGGTCGCCGGGTGGTACACCATCTGCGGCAACTTCGTGACAGTCCCGAACAACACCAGCATTCGAGCGGCGCAAATCCAGGTCAACGGGAATCCCATCCCCGGAATGAGCAACTATTCCATTGCCCTAAACGGGTTCGAGACTTCGGCTCTCACGGCTCCCCGAGATGTCTATCTCAACGTGAATGACTACGTGGAGCTTTCCGGTTGGCAGGGGTCCGGCGCCGCACTGGGAGGCGCTACCGGAACTATGCGCTCTTCCCTCTATTGCCGCTTCTCGCACGCCTAACCGAAGGGTCGCCATGCCCCCACCTGACCCGCTCGCGGTAGTCATCTCGGCGCGCGAGATTTACGACGAAATCGTCGGCATGCGTGACGACGTCCGCACGCTGACTCAGACGAACGTCACTGTTCATACTCAGCTGACCGACCACGAAGAGCGCCTAAGGGGTCTAGAGCGCTGGAAATACGGGCTGCCGATCGCTGCCTTTTCCGGCGCTCTAGCGACCGGCGCGGCCCTTTTCTCGTCCATGCGCAAGTAGGCCCCGTTTGTCACTCTCTGTATATCCCGCGGTTATGCCGGCATCGGGTGAAGCCGGGCCGAAACGGACATCACGACCACTGCGGAAAGTACGGAGAGTAGCCGCTCTCAGTCGGCAACGTCTGTGCTCCCTAGGGGGCGAAGAAGGAGAAACCCTGTCCCTAACTGACCTACCCCCGACCCCGCCGAAGAGCCGCGTAGACCGGGCCCTAGAAGCCGTTCCCCGGGCTCTCGCCCATAAGGCGCACATCCTGTTTCTCGGAGTGCTCGGCGTCTGGCTAATCGCCGTCCCGCTAATCCCCGGCACCGGCTCTTTTCGGCCGTCCGCATTCTCCGAGCTGATCGGCGGAAACTGGACGAACATTGCAAGTGCCATCGGCGCGTGCATTGCTGCGGGTGCTGCCACTGCTGCCCACGGTGAGGCACGAAAGAACCGGCATATGGCCGAGCGAATTCACCACCTGCTGACCGAGCTTCACCTAGAAAAGGAGAGCGCCGAATGATCGGCCCCATTTCCGGCAAGGTAACTGCCAGCACCGTAGCGACCGGCATTTCTACGCTGGTCTTCTCGATCGTCGCGCCGCACATTTGGCACGGCACCATCACGCCGGACATTGAAGGTCTCATTGAGTCCGTGATCACTGCGGCAGTGACCTTCGTGGCTGGCTACGTGGCCAAGCACGGCATCGCGGCTGCCGTCGAGAGGGACGTGAAGGCTGCCGTCCCGGTCCGTCCGTCGACCCCCTCGGGCCCCGAGTCCCACCTAGCGTGATCTCAACTCGCGTCACTTGAACGAGGATTGACGTGTAGTCAGGTGATCTGACGATCCGCGCAACATTGCAGGCCCCCGCTTCGGCGGGGGCCTTTTTGCGTTTGGGCATCGACTAAGTTAGTCGAAGGTCCGAACGCGTGTCCGCTTGCCGACGGGACGTCAGGGGCGTACAGTTGTGCCCACAGCACGGCAACGGGCCGAGCGGGGTAGGGGGAGAGAACATGAGCGCCAACAACCTGGTAAGCGTCAAGGGCGGCAAGGTTCACGCCCCCTGGGGTGCAGGTCTCGGCGCCAATTTCCCGTCGTGCCGTGAACTCTCGCAGCACAGCGGCTCCGTGGAGTACAAGAGCACCGGCAAGCCGGTTGACTGCAAGTCGTGCCTTAAGGGCCTTGTGCCTTCCGGGATCGACACCACTGCTGTGGAAAAGAAGATCGAAGGCGAGACCCCCGAGACCGCCGTAGCTGGAGAGGAAGAAATGCCGAAGGCTGAGAACCTGGCGCCCGCCGTCTATCGAGTGCTGCACTTCGAGCACTTGGCCGAGACTCACGCTCTGTCCAATGTGAGCCCCGGACGCTCGGGTGTTCCGCACTTGCTGCCGAAGGGGTCGGAGACTTCCGTCTGCGGCAAGAATGCTCCGTATGTTCAGCGCCCGATCACCCCGGGCGACGACACGAAGATCTGCCAGGCGTGCGGGAAGAAGGCGCCCGGTCGCCCGTTTCCCACTCGTGAGGTACTCGCAACCATCCCCGGGTTGAACTACACCCCGAAGAGCAAGGAAGCCGACATGCCGACAAAGGATGAGACCGTGACCGAGACCACCGTAGAGACCCCGGCTGAGACCGAGAGCGCAGAGGCCGAGATCCCGGCGGCCATCCTGTCGGATCTCCGCTCCGAGGAGTTCGAAAAGAAGCTCGCCGCGCTCACCCCGGCTCAGCGGGAAAAGGCCGAGCAGATCATCGCGAACATGGAAGTGATGATCCGTAAGGCCGTTGCGGGCGACGACGTGAAGAGCTTCGCTTCGGATACTGAGAAGCTGATCGGCAAGGCTGCTACGGGTGTCCGTGTGCAGCTCCGTGCGGCGCTGAAGAAGGCTGCCGCCGCGAAGGCCCCTGAGACCGCACCCGCCGTGATTGAGGGCACGGTCACGCTCGCCAGCGAGCAGGTTCCGGGCTGGCAGAAGATCGAGGGAATGAAGACCCTCGTTGACCGGAACACCAGCGCTATTGCCGCTAGGTACGCTGCGGTAAAGGAAACCGCGAAGCTTGCCCGCGAGCTTGCCGATCGGGTGATCGAGCAGCGCACGTTGGTCTCACTTCCCACTGGCGAGCCGGACCTGAAGGGACGTCGCCAGGAGAGCCGAGACAGCTTCTCAGCCACCTTCGATGAGTCCGCAGAGGAGATCATCGCGAACGCGAAGGCGACAGCAGCAGCGAGCGGGCGCGCGTTCACCGAAGACGAAGAAGCCGAAATCCGCCGGGACCTGGCTGGCCTGAAGAAGTCCACGCAGAACCAAATCACGAACAACGCAATGCCGACTTACGTTCGCGCTCTGGATCACAGCCCGGAGGAAGCCGCAAAGTACGCAAAGATTCTTGAGGCGAACCCCGAGCTGAGCGCGGCGGAAGCCGTCCACAAGTTCTACGACTTCAAGTGGTCGCTTAATGTCGAGCTGACCAGTGGAACCGGTCCGGTGGCTGTCGGCTCCGGCGACGAAGAGCCCGAAGATGGTGACGGCGCCGACGGTGGCCAGGAAGACGAGTCGGACGAGTCCGCCGAAGCTCCGGAATTCGTGGCCCTGACGCAGGCAACCAAGGCTATCGACAAGATCGACCTTAAGAAGGCCGAGAAGCGGCGGACGCACAAGCTGACGAAGGAAGCGCGGGAAGCTTTGGCGAAGGAACTCGCGGAACTCGCCGACAAGGCGAACCGGCTTCGGCTGATCCTTGAGACCCCCGAAACCGAGAGCTGAGCCCGCAACCGGCCCCGTACCTAGCGAAAGGTGCGGGGCCGGTTCTCTAGGGAGACCCATGTTTGAGGCAGTAGCACGCAGACTGAATGGGCCGGGCGGATTCTCGAAGCCTGCCGCCACCGCAGACGAAGGGGCGGGACTTCTACTGATCATGCTTCGCGCCGACGGGTGGACGGGAAATGAGTCCGCGCTATTAGAGCAGCTGGCCGCCGGAGAGCCCGTGATTCACGGGAACTTCGAGTATCAGGTGACCGGCGTTTCGAGCATCGACTAGCTTAGTCGATGCCCAGGGAAGGGGAATAGCAGTGACCGAGAAGCAAAGCCCATGGAGCGTCCCACAGCAGACTGCGTGGTTCGTGGTCTGGGATGCCGCTCGCCGGTGCGACACCATGCCCGAGTTTCTGACATGGATCGAGGAAAAGTCCGGCGGTCTCTCACTGTCATGGGAGATGACCCTAGGGGACGCGCAAGCCCAGCAAGAAGCCCCCTAGCCGTCCTGTAGCGGCCCGTGCAGTACCCGCCCGGCTAGATGGTCGGGCGGGCCCCTCGAAGGCTGGGAGAGAGTCTGTGGATCACCGAGAGAACGCAGATCTAGACCGTCACATCCCCGAGAATTGGGATGATGGCAGCGAGTGCCCCGAAGACGACCGAAGTGTGTGTTTCGACTGTGGGGAGCCTGCCACCTTCCGCGCAGTCCGACAGACGGAGAATGGGAGCGGACGAAGCAAGGTAGATGAGTACGCCTGTGACGCGCATCTCCCCGAGGCGCTGCGGTCCTTCGATCGGCTCGTTTTCGGAGTTGGGTCGGTCACCGTGTGGAATGTGGACGAGGGGGCGGACACGTGATGACTGAGAAGTCCGCACGCATCGTATATTCAGTCCTTCCCCAGGGGGGTCGGTTCGCCGTGCGCCGACGTGGCCCCAAGGGTGGCGTTCGGACCGTTGGTGTCTGGGAACATCGGGACGTAGCCGAACGCGTGGCGGCTACGTTGAACGACGCTTCCCCGTACGAAGCCTGAGAGGCCCCCTAGGCCCCCTAGGCGCCCTGTAGCGGCCCTCTGAGCCCCGTCTGACCCCTGTGGTCCGGCGGGGCTTCTTCATGCCCGCAGACGGGCGCACAGGGCTTCTGGGAGGCATCGACTAAGTTAGTTGATGCTTCGAGTCCCGTCGGCAACGACTGTGCTCCCTGGTGGATGACAGATCATCCATCCGAGGGGGTGCCCACTTGGGCAAGGTTCGCACGATTCAGCGTGGCGGAAGCCGCTTCTACATTTCCCCGATAGACGGCGCCGTGAAGCTGCCCGGCGTCACGTCGGTTATCAATATGTTGCCGAAGCCATTCCTGAGTTTCTGGGCAGCGAAGATGACCGCTGAGCTAGCCGTAGACTCGCTGCCGGTCATTCAGCGGATGGCCGAGCTAGACCGAGATGGGGCAATCGACTATCTCAAGGGTGCCTCTAGGCGCTACACCAAGATTCGCGCGAACATCGGCTCTGACGCTCACGACCTTTTCGAGCGCATGATCCGAGGTGAGGCAATCGGCCACGTTCACCCCGACGTAGAGCCGTACCGGGCGCACTTTGCCGACTTCCTGGCCACGGTCAACCCCGAGCTAATCCATGCTGAAGACGTGGCGTGGTCTGACGAATATCAGTATGCCGGGTCATTTGATGCGATCCTGCGCGTCTGGCTAGATGTCGAAGGCATCCCGACCCCTGATCGCTCCGGCGAGCCGCACGTCTTCATGTGCGACTGGAAAACCTCGAAGGACACTCACGCCGAAGTCGCGTTGCAGCTCTCGGCCTACGCGCATGCCGACCGCATGATCTCGCCGAACGGCACCAGTGATCCTATGCCGCATGTGGATGCTGGCGCCGTTCTCCATATCACCCCGGATGGCTGGTCATTCATCCCGGTTCGAATCGACTGGGAAGTGTTCTCGTTTTTCCTCTCTCTCCGTCGCATTTTCGATTGGGACCGTGATGTCAGCAAGACCGTGCTAGGTCGGGCAATCGCCCGTTCTGCGAAGCGGCTTGTGACCGGCACCCAGCGGCGCGGCAAGTAATCCCCAACCCTTCTGCAAAAGGATTTCCCTTGGCACGTTTCTCCGGCGCTGACTGGATTGGCCCGACCCCGAATCTCTACCCGGGCGGGATGGTGGAGCATCGCGGCCTAGTGCTGCACATTCAGGATGGGACCGAGTCCGGTTCCGAGGCATGGTTCACCAATCCTGAGTCTCAGGCTTCCGCGCACTTCCTGAACCCGAAGACCGGCAATCTCCGTCAGCTGGTCGATACCGAAGATGCCGCGTGGGCTGAGATGGCAGGCAATCGGCACTGGGTTTCCATTGAGAACGAGGGAACCCCGCCGGACGCGCTAACCCCCTCTCAGATCGAGAATGCGGCCCGTCTGCTGGCGTGGCTGCACTCGACCTACGGCATCCCTCTCCAGAGCACTGATGACCCCAACGGGACCGGCGTTGGCTGGCACGGAATGGGTGGCGATTCTTGGGGTGGTCACTTCGGCTGCCCCGGCGACCCGATCAAGAATCAGCGTCCGGAGATCATCGCGCGTGCGGCTCAGCTGACCGGTCAGCCTGCCCCCGCTCCGGCCCCCGCTCCGGCGCCTGCCCCGTCCGGCCCGGCGTGGCCCGGCGAGTACCTGAGCCTGCGGTCTCCGATGCTCCATGACGGCAACGTGCAGACGTGGCAGCAGCGCATGAAGGACCGGGGTTGGAACATCACCGCAGACGGCTGGTACGGCCCGGCAAGTGCCAACGTCTGCAAGGCATTTCAGTCTGAGAAGGGGCTGACCGCAGACGGTGTGGTTGGGCCGGTCACCTGGTCTGCCGCGTGGACTTCGCCGGTCACCTAAGACCCAACTAGCAAGGCTCCCTAGCGGCTTCGGCTGCCGGGGGGCCTTCGCTGTTTTCGGCAACGACTGTGCTCCCTGGGGGATGAGAAAGAGCGCAAGCTCAGTGCCTACCACGGGAGTTGATTTGGCCCTACGCATCTTCGAGACCGACCCGGACGCACGGCCGAAGGCCCGACAGACCTTCAGTGATGACACGGTGGGCCGATTCCATTCCGGCATCTCCGTCGATGGTCTCCCGAAGGCAATCAGCGAGTGGCGAGTGACCACCGGAGATCCGGAGGTAGCCGCCGCAATCGCCGAGCTATTCGGCGGAACTCCGGAAGAGACCGATTCCACTTCCGAGAACTTCATTCAGATTCTCACCGAGAAGGGTTCCGTGCTTGCCGTCCTGGATGGCCCGGAAGCCATCTACGCGGACATGAAGCTCTGGAATCGGAATAAGTTGGTTCATCACTGTGATGGTGTCCAGCACCTTTCCCCAGAGGAAAAGAAGGGGCGTCCGTGCGGCTGCCCCGAGCTGTTCGCCGAGCGCAAGCAGGCAGCCAACGACTTTATGGGTCCTGCCCCCTCGATCTCCGTCACTTTCCGGCTCGCCGACGACACCGAGCTAGGCAAATTCCGTTTCCAAACCGGTAGTTGGTCGATGGCTGAGGTGCTGCACGAGTACGACGCTGCCCTTTCCCGCATCGACGGTCCGGCACTCTGCGAGCTGACCCTAGAGCATGTCGAGTATGAGACGAAGAAGGGTCGGCACGTGAGCTACTTCAAGCCCGTGATCCGAGTCATTAAGTCTCACAGTGACGCGATTGCCGACCCCCGCTAACCAACCCTTCGACTAACTTAGGTGATGCTCCATGGCTTTCTATCTTGTGACCCGCACTGACGCTGCGGACATCGGCGAGTATGACGCTGCGATCGTCCGGGCGTCCGGCCGTCGGCAGGCTCTAGAGCTTGTCACGAAGGCATCCGACGAGGGTTACGCACTGTTCCCCGGCTTCAAGGCGGACGGCTCGAATGCCCGCGCCGAGAAGCTGACCGACGGGCGCGAGACCCCGCACGCCGTTCTCATGACTTCCTTCCTGGGCTAAGGGGATACGAATGGGCAAGAGGGGCGTTGTTGCCGACTACGCCGGGGATGAGCTTTACCCCGGCGATCTGATCACCTACGCGGCCCGTCAGGGCAACCGAGTTCGGATGGCTGACGCGATCGTGCGGCGCGTCAGTACGCGGCTTCTAGATGGCAGGCTCCGGCCGATGCTGCTAGTCCAGCCGACCGGCCAGGAATCCGGCTTTGTGAAGCGCCGGACGCTTCGCAAGGAATGGATTGCCGCCGAGCACGTGCGGCTAGTCACCCCGGATGTTGCCGACGTGGCGCCGGACTTCGACTAAGGCCAATGGGCCGGATGGTACCTACCCGGGTACTGTCCGGCCCTTTCTCATTTGAGGGAGCAAGAATGCACATTGATCCGCTATGGGTAGTCGTCGGCCAACTGCTGGCCATTCAATGGAAGTTGGGCGGGAGGCGCCCCCGTGGCTAATCGAAACAAGGCCAAGGGAACCGCATGGGAAAGCGCCGTGCGGGATTTCCTGAATCAGCGCCTAGGACTTCTCAACGACGCTGGCGTGTTCGCAGACCCGTTCTCGGCGTTGAACATCCGGCGACCGGCCCAGGAGGGAGCGGCTGACGTCGGGGACGTGTGGGCCGTTCCCTTCGTGCTTGAGTGCAAGGACGTGGCATCACCGGCCGTCCCAACTTTCCTACGGCAAGCGCGAGTTGAGGCCATGCATGCCGGATACCCTTACGGGGTCGCGGTATTGAAGACCCGGGGCAAGGGCACTGCCTTCGGCCGAGTGTGCTTCGACGTGCCTACGTGGACACGTGCACGCCTGATGCTCAATCTCAACTCTCGTGAGATGTGCGGGAGTTACGGATTCACGCTCTCAACTCGGGGGCTGGATACGGGGCGTTGGTACTTCACGGTCCGGCTCTCCGACTTCGCCCGCCTGCTGGTGGATCTCCGAGCAGCCTTCGGGTTCACGACCTTTGGTTACTTTCTGTAGGTTCCGCGGCGCCTGCAATGTCCGTTTCGGCCCGGGTTCACCCGATGCCGGCATAACCGCGGGATATACGGAGAGTGATATTGGCAACCGTTGTGCTCCATGGTGGGCAACGGAGGGAAAACAATGCTTTTTACTGACGTGCTCGCGCACTTCCGCAACTTGGGCCAGGAGCCGGACGGCGGATACATCGCGCTGTGTCCTGCCCATGCGGACACGCGACCGTCGTTGAGGATTTGGGGAGGAGAGAACGGCACTGTTCGTGTCACGTGCCGCTCGGGCTGTTCGTTCGCCGATGTGGTGAAAGCCGCCGGTCTCCGGCAGCGAGACATGTTCAACGCCACCGGTCCCGGGCTGACTGTGTCCTCCGTGGCGCCGTCGCCGGTCGGTGTCGGACCCATAGCCGCACTGCGGACGTACGTGGACGCCACGTCGGCCCAGCTCGGTTCCTTTGGCGACCCGGCAGCCGACTACGCGCGGCAGTACCTCGCTGATCGCTTCGGGCTTACCTTTGAGGCTGCCGCCGAGCTGGAACTAGGCGTAGACGCCGGAGGAACTGCCCACCAATTCGCCTACCGGACACGGGCGTTCAGCGACTATCCGCGTCTCACGGTGCCCTTCACCGGCTTTGACGGCGTGGTGCGGGCCCTTCAGGGGCGAGACCTATCCGGGAAGTGCCCCGGACGCTGGGTCTCCCTACAGAACCCCGAAGGGGCTAGGTGGGCTGCCTACGGCTTTTTCAGGGGCTCAGGGGGCTACGGGGTCACCCTGATCACGGAAGGGCCCTCAGATGCCCTCACGGCCGTTGCGTGCGGCTATGACGTCGTCTTCGTGCGGGGGGCCTCTCTCGCCAGCATGCCGGAGCTTGCCGCCGAGCTAGCCGCTGGTCTCCGGCACACTCAAGTGATCGTTGCCGGGGACAACGACTCCGCCGGACAAGGCTTCACGCGTCGGCTCACAGAAGCCTTGCGCGCCAACGGAGTTGAGGTCTTCGCGCTTCAACTCCCGCACGCTCGCGACGACTTGACGGCATGGCGTGCACGTGACCCCGAGGGCTTCCCGTCGGCCCTTCACCGCGCCGTGAACATGGCTCAGTACAGCGAGGAAGCGCAACGGCTCGCAGCAGAAGCCGAGTTGAGCGACCGTACGGGCGCCGACGCCGTGACCCGCGACGAAGGCCAGGAAGCCGCGCGAGTGCTCGCCGGACTCATGGAGCGGTACGGGTCGAGTGATGCCATGAATGCGCATGCACTGGTGGCGTGGTGCGATGACCGAATCAGGTTCGCCCCGGGGCTCGGCTTCTTCGTGTGGACCGGTCGAGTCTGGGAACGATCAGAAGTCAAGATCCGGCAAGAGATTCACCGGATGGGGGCAGCTCTCGTACTGGCCGGGAAGCTTCGGGAAGCGCATCCCTACACGATGACCACTCGAATTGAAGCGATGCTGACCGAGCTTCGTTCGGTGCCGAGCGTCCACATGAAATCTTCCGACTTCGATGCACAACCGCACCTTCTGAGTTTCAGGAACGGCACGGTGGACCTTCGGACTGGCCGCATGCACCGGCATCGACAGGAAGACCTGCTGACCTACTGCCTAGATGTGGACTACCGGCCGGATGCGCGCGCCGACAGGTGGGAACGTTTTCTCGCCGAGATCTTCCCGAAGAACCACGAGCTTGCCGAGTACATGCGCCGACTTGTCGGATACGGCATCACTGGCGCCGTTGACGAACAGTGCTTCGCGGTTTTCTGGGGTGAGGGCGCGAACGGAAAATCTGTATTGACCGACACCTTGACGGCCGTCTTCCGCAGCATTACCAAAACAACTCCATTCGCAACTTTTGAGGAAAAGCAGAGCGGCGGGATCCCGAATGATGTGGCCGCATTGCGCGGCGCCCGGCTGGTCATGGCCAGCGAAGGTGAAGCGGGACGCCCGATGTCCGAAGCCGTGCTCAAGCGCGTCACCGGGAAGGACATGATCAGCGCGAGATTTCTTCGCCAGGAGTTTTTCGAGTTCAAGCCGACATTTCTTTTGGCGCTGGCAACGAACCATAAGCCCAAATTCAAATCTCAGGACGAAGGGCTGTGGCGACGCGTGAAGCTGATTCCGTTCCTGCGCTTCTTTCCACTCCATGAACGCGAGTACGACCTAGACGAAAAGCTCTTGAAGGAACGGGAAGGCATTGCCGCATGGGCCGTCCGTGGCGCCGTCGAATGGTACGCCGAGGGACTGAAGGACCCGAGCGTCATTCAGCACGCAACGCGAGAGTACAGGGAAACCAGTGACGCTCTCGCAGGCTTCTTTCCGGGAGTCCTGGAACCGGCGGACGCATCATTCGCAATGAGCGGAACGGACGCGTTCAACCGGTATCTCGGCTGGTGTGAAGACGAGAACCTTCCCGCCAAAGAACGATGGACGCGGCGAGCGTTCTATGACGCGATGGAAGAGCGCGGGATCGGTCGAACGAAGAAGATGAATGGCATTTCGCTGAGCGGGATTCGGCTGGCGACGCTCGACCCTGCCGCCGCCGGATCCAGCAACTTCTACAAGTAGCGCGCGGGGGCTTCGACTAACTTAGTCGAAGCCCCTTCGGGGGGAGACATGAAGACGTACTGCCAGACGCTGGCCGGGGACCTAGTAAGCGTGCATGTCCCGCAAACCCCAGAGGACTTGCGGCAGTTCACGGACTGGGCCGAGCAAGCCGCCCGGCGCGGCCCCCTCGGGCTCGATACCGAGACAACAGGCTTGGACATCTATGCCCCACGCTTCCGGTTGCGCACGGTCCAGTTCGGGGATGCGCACACAGCGTGGGTCATCCATTGGGAGCTGGGTGCTGAGTTCCAACGCGCCGCCCGATGCGTACTTGACAACGCGCACGCGTTCATGATTCACAACGCGCCGTATGACTGGCAAGTCCTAGACAGGCACGCCGGTTTGCCGATCGAAGCTCTCGCACCACGGACGACAGATACCCGCATCCTGGCCAAGCTCATCGACCCGAGAGAGCGGAAGGAGGGTGGCCTAGGCTCGGCCCTAAAGCCCCTGAGTGCCAAGCACATCGACCCGTCGGCGCCGGACACCCAAGAGGGTCTGACGGCAGTCTTCAACTCGCTTGGCTTCACCAAAGAAACCGGCTGGGCCGGAATCAGCATCCATCATCCAACTTACAATCTCTACGCCGGACTTGATGCCATCCTTGCCGCACGACTCGCGCCGAAGCTCCGAACTGAGCTTGCCCGGTTGGACGTTCGGGAGACGCTAGTTCCCTATGAGCATGAACTAGCCCGAATCTGCTCGATCATGACGCGCGCCGGTATGGTCCTCGATATCGAATACACCGAGACACTGAGCGGCCAACTCGGCGAACAGGCCGAGAAGTTCGCGCGTGTTGCCGCCCGGTACGGCGTGACTAGCGTCAACTCAGGGGCGCAGATCTCCGAAGCGCTAGGTGCCATGGGCGAGACCCTGACGGAGCGAACTGACAACGGGGCGTTGAAAGTTGATAAGAACGTCCTGCTGCCGCTCGCCGACTTGGACGAGGATTGGCAGCGCATCGGCGTACGGGAGCCAAACCCGTTGGCGGACGCGGTACTTCGGAGCAAGCGCGCCGGACGCTGGCGCACAACCTACGCCGAGCGGTTCCTACGCGAAGTCGATTCGAGCGGCCGGATCCACGCGGCCCTAGACACCCTGCAAGCCCGAACGGGCCGCATGGCCGCCGGACTTGCCGCACAGACCCTCCCAAGTGGCGACTTCGAGATCCGTCGGAGCATTCTCGCCGACGAAGGCCACGTGTTCATCAGTACGGACTTTCAAGCGATCGAACTACGGGTTTTGGCTGCTCTCGCCGATGTGAAGCGAATGCGCGAAGCAATCGCCGCCGGAGAGGACTTGCACGGGTTCACGGCCGGTCTCATCTACGGCGCCGACTACACGCCAAAGCATCGGAAGCTAGCCAAGGCTGGTGGACTGGGAAAGGTTTACGGCGGTGGCGCCGACGCCCTTTCCCAGCAGACCGGAGCGCCAATTGAGGACGTGCGTCGAATGCTTGCCGCATACGATCGGGTCTACCCCGAGGTCAAGCGGGCTTCGCGTCGCTGGCAGCGGGAAGCCTTTCAGAACGGCATGGTAGCAATCTCGCCAGTCGGCAGGCGCTTGCCGCTCGATCGGGACCGAAGTTACGCGATCGTGAATTACCTATGCCAGAGCACCGCGAGGGATGTTCTCGGGCAATCAGTCCTCAATATGGAAGCGGCCGGATTGCTGCCCTACCTCCGCTTCCTGATTCATGACGAGACGCTGGCGTCGGCCCCGAAGGGTGAGGCGAAGGAGGTAGCGCGCGAGATCGAGAAGTGCATGACGTTCCCCTTGTTCGGAGTTCCGATTGAGGCGAAGGCGGAGATCGGCGGCCGGTCGTGGGGGTCGCTCTATGGCGCCGACTTCTGACGGACCATCACCTAAGTTAGTCGATGCTCTCCAGGATGTTGAAGGTTGAAATGCTCATGCGGAAAAGGGCGCGTTAGCGGTCGTTCTCATAAAGCCTTGCTGACTGTCAGTGCGTGGGCGTAGGTTCTCCTTCTGCGCCCCGAACATGCGGTCGAAAGTGGCCTTGACCAGCACGAATGCGGGCAACGTAGATCAACAACCACATACCGGCGGGACGGGGCGTCAGACGGCAACGTCTGTGCTCCCTGGTGGGAAAGAACTACGAACTATGGGGGATGCAATGCTGACCGAGGAGACCCTAACTGCTGCGAAATCCAACAACCTTGGTGCCATCACGACCGTGATCGAGGAGACCGAACCTCTGGTCATGGCGGCAGCACTTCGCCACGCGACGATCAGCGGTCGAGTGGACGAAGAACTCAGGAAGGATCTCGCGCAGACTGGGCGCCTGGCAGTCTGGGAGGGCATCGGCCGGTGGGAGGGATCGGGAACGGTCTCGTTCCTGGCCTTCATTGAACGCACGGTCCACGGGGCCATCATGGATGCACGATGGGCCGAGACGCGTAGCGGTGTGGGACGTCGTCCCGCGAAGGACTTTCAGACGGCGCTGCGGATCGCCGGGGGAGACCCGTACAAGGCTCAGAAGGTGGCCACGCAGGCCGAACACATGGGTGCCGACAAGATGTCCCCAGAGACGGCCTACGCGGCCCGTATGGCGTGGCAGGGAGTCGCCTCACTAGATCTGCCGATACCTGGCCAGAATGGTTCATCGACCCCGGAAACGGTCGGGTCGCTACTGCCCAGCACTGTCGGCATCCCCGAAGATCTGATACAGGCCAGTGACATTGTCACGGCACGCCAGCGGGTCATCCGGGAATCCGTTCACCGGGCGCTGGACATCATCCCGAAGCGACGCCGGTTCGTCCTCAAGGCCACATTCGGAATCGATCCCGTCCCGCTGTACGGGGCGGACTGTGACGGCGACATAGCCGCTGAGTTGGGGATCACGAAGCTATCCGTTCAACAGGCTCGGTCTCGCGCCATGAAGCAGTTTGAAGACGTGTACGTCCAAGGGGCAGCGTAGACCGAGTGATCAAAACGACGCTTCGACTAATCTAGTCGAAGCTCAGTCCGGGAGAGAAAGAATGGCCACCGACCTACTGACGCGTACCAGTTGGACTCAGGGTGCGCTGCACGTCCGGCCGTCCAAGCGAGTCGAAATGATCGACTCGGCGAAGGGCGAAGAAGAAGCCAAGGGCCTTTGGCTCATGTGGGCCGGTCTCATCACGAAAGCCGGATGGGCCGAGCGATTCGGCGTTTCCATGAAGCACATGGGCTACGGCAACTACGGCATCTACCTGACCGACCGCACGAAGTCTGAATAACCAGAAGGCGCCTACCGGCTATCGGTAGGCGCCTTTCGTCGTATCTGACCGTTACGACCCAAGCGGAGGGAAGGGTTCCAATATCACTCTCTGTATGCCGAAATCGATGCCGGCGTCGGAATTTGGGATACGGAAAGTAATAATCCGGCCGAGCTCACGCGGGCTGGCGGCAGGCATGGGACAGCCCCGGCAAGCGCATCGGCCTACCGGGGCCGTGAGGGCTCTCAGGCGGTCCCGAAGTCGCCTGCCTGGACTCCGGACACGAATGCCTGCCAAGCGTCGGCAGAGAAGGTCAGAAAGCCTCCCTCGGGGTCCTTCGAGTCCCGAACCGGCATTACGCCGGGCATGCCGTCGGCGACCTCGACACACTCACCCCCACCACCGGAATACGTGCTCTTGCGCCAAGCCAACTCACCCATGTTCAAGTTCCTCTCTGATTTTGCGGATCAGTGCCAGTGAAGCAGCTCGGGAGAGTGCCTCGACTGCGAGTTGATCGTAGTCGCTGGCCCAACTCTCCACTGTCTCACTATCCCTCTCCAGGTAGCCGCGTTGAAGGGTCTCTGTGTAGCCGAGCACTACTCGCCCCGGGAGAGTGAGGAGGGTCACAGGGTGGTTCAGGGGGTGGGCTTCCGCGAGTGAGTCAGGGGCAATCTGAATCGTCGTCTTGGGTCGCTGGTACAGCTCTTCGAGGTGCCGAAGCTGCCGGACCATCACGCCGCGCCCGCCGATCGGACGGCGCAGGCACACCTCATCCATGATCGAGTGAAGCGACGGCGCCGGGGTGGCGTGCAAGATCCGCTGTCGGTCCATCAGGAAGCGAACGCGCCCGTCGGCCTGGTCCTGAGTCGCCTTTCCGCGCTGGACGTAGCCGGACTCCAGTGCAGCTGCGTACTCCTCCGTCTGCAACAGGCCCGGGATGATCCGGGTCTGAAAGAACCGGAGTGTCTTCGCGTGTGCCTCCTTCGCCACGTACTCAGGGAAGCCTTCGAGGAACGCCTGATTCTTGACTGCCTGCCACAAGATTTGGAAAGTCAGTCCGGTGCCGAAGACCGCGTCAGCCCTGATTGCGAACTTACGTCCGGGTGACTTCGCGGCAGTTTCTAGGCCGGAGATGTGGCCGCCGGAGCACCCCATGCGGTCCCCGAGCTGATCTTGAGTCCACCCCTTCTCGTTCCGTGACCTGCGAAGTTGGTCCCCGAAGGCCGCAAGGGGGGATTTGCTGGGGTCTAGACGCTTCAAGTTCACTGACTCTCCCTCAACTTACCTTTCAGATTCTGAAAGTTGCGAAGCTTCCGGCTACCCGAGATGGTAGACCCCCCTCGGTAGTCAGCCGACTACGGAGGGGCTGAGCGTACACAAGTCCTGGCGACCGTGAGGGGGTGAACTCCCGCAGTGGAAGGCGAAGTTGAGACCGAAGAGCAGCGTATGGCTCGGGAGCTACGCGACTGGGCCGAGAGAACCCTTGACCAGCTTGACGACGCATTCAAGGTGGCCGAGCTACCGTCCCTGCTGGGCGTCCGGATCATCACGCTTCGCCGTGAAGGCGTCCATGTCGAACTGGGCGGTTGCAACATTCGGACGGTTCAAGCGCTCACGGCGTTCATCTTGGCGCATGCCCGCTGCATGGGTCGGGTCCAGCGAGGCGAGATCGTGCCCTCTGGGCTGGCCGAACTGCCCGCTGTGCGAATGGAGTTGGGCGACGAATGAGCCTGACTGACCCGCCCCCGCATAGGGGCCTGACGATCCACACCTACCGAATCACCAGTAACGGCCAGCGAGTTGAGCTCGCGAAAGCCGAATACGGCCCCGAGATCCCGTGTGGCCGCCCGTTCTCCGGCACGTGGCCGGTATGCCAATGCCCGCGCTGTATGCGGAAGTTGAGCGAAGATGCATCGGAGGATGTGGCGTGACCGACCCCATGCAGATACCCCGGTACGGCCCCTACGGGTCCATCATCGGCGCCCGCCGAGCCCGCGCCGGACTGGGACCACCCCACCCGCACTACCGGGTACTCGTCCCTGTCGGGCAGTCGCCCGACGCAGACCACCGACAAGCCGAACAGCCCAGCCGTGAAGGGAAGTTGCTCGATGCCCGCTAAGCCCCCCACCCTTGCCGCCGTGATCGCGCTGTCCACCGCCCGGCGTGACAGGACGCCCGGCAGTAGCCTCAATCGCCCGTTCAACCGGCTCGGATCGCTGGCCGATCTCGCCGCCCTCGGCCGGAAGCTCGACCACCAGGTGACCCGTCGCGGTGGCGCCACGGTTGCCGAGTTGGACGCCACACTCGCCACCATGCGGGCCGTTCACGACCGGATCACGTCCGAGCTGGGCAAGACGCTCGGTGCTTCGTCCCGTCAGAGCGCCTACCGGCGGAAGAGCCGCGCGGCCTAACCCCCTAAGACCCCCGCCCCGGGACGGTAGCTCGCACAGTGCTCGCGAGATCACCGGACGCCGGGGCGGGTCCTGCAAGTGCACGACAGTCCGGGGATGGTCCCTGGGCTGGCACAGCGTCAGGAGGAAACACCAATGCCCGAGATGCAGTGTCCCGGCGGTTGCAGTGGCGGCCAGAAGCAAGAGTCCAAGGTTTCGGTGGTCGTCAACCCCGACGGGAGTCAGTCCAGCGTCAGCGAGACCATTGTCGTTCAGTGCTCGACGTGCGGGGGCACGGGCAAAGTCAGCTACTGATCATGCCTACAGGTGGGGATACTGATCGCATGAGCGAAGAGAGCGAACAGCCCACCGGCCCGGGGTTTGCACAGTTCCGCATGGCGTGCCCCAACTGCGACGGCGGAATCACCGTGAAATCTCGGATGGCTACGCAGTCAGTCATGGGACGCGACGGCAAGCCGATCGTTGCCGCCGGGACGGCCTACGTGCGCCAGAAGTGCCGAGACTGCAACGGGGACGGCTGGCTCCCGCTCGGGTCGGGTGAGTGGAAGGGCCGACCGAAGCCGACCGCCGAGTGACCGACGCGCGACCAGAGCCCCGCCCGGATCAGCCGGATCATTTCCGGTCCGGGCGGGGCTTCGGCGTCCGCCCCCGGACCTGACGGCTAGACAGATCATCCGGGCGGGCCGTACCGTTCGACCCACAACAAAAAAGCGACCCCGGCGAGTGCTGGTAACACTCGACCGGGGTCTGTGCCGAACAGCTAAAGGGAGCTGAACGACATGACCCACCTTAGCGCCTGGGCTTTCGCCTGGGCCATTGCCCTCTGTGCTGCGGCACTGGTGGCCTGCCTGATCACAAGCGAGCCGAAGAAGGCCGCCGAGCCTGAGCCCATCCGGGTAGTGCTCCGCAGCACTCAGCTCGGATCCTACGAACTGCCTAAGCCCCGAGACTGGGAAGCGCTGGCCGAGATTCCGGCCCACATCGCGAAGCGCTCCGAACCCCTGTGGGGGGACGAAACGGAGCTAGTCCGGGGACACATCCGACACGAGGAACGCCAACGCCGAGCCCGTGCCTTCGCCGCACAGCTCGATCTGCCAGACCCCGTGTACTGGCTCAGCGACGCCACCGACAGCGCCGGATGCCTCACTGGGGAGGTGGCGTGATGACCGAGCCCCTGATGCCCCCGGCAGTCCGCTGCATGCGCTGCCAGGAAGACGCCACGCCGCTTCCGGTGCGGGTCGGTGTCGTGCCGACCGGTAGCGGCCCCGCGCGGCCCATCTGGGCATGCCTGAGCTGTGCCCCGGCTGTGCGCCGCCTGCTGCTCGGCATGTAGGCCCCTGAGCCCCGTCCGGCCACCAACCGGGCGGGGCTTCGCTCGGCCCCTCTCGAACTTCCTGTTAGGGAACTAGCCGCTCGCGTAGTACCGCTATCAGAAGTCCGTCGTAACTCTCGACAGAGGAACCGCCCGTTGGCCTGGTTCACCCAGTTCCAGAACGCCTCGACCAGCGACCCGCTCTACGTCAACGGCATGGCCCGGGTCGGCTCGATCAACTCGGCGATCACCGCGGACATCGCCGCCGGCACCTTCCCCACCGTCTCCTGGGTGGTCTCGCCCACCGCGCAGTCCGAGCACCCGGCTTCTCGGCCGGCCGACGGCGCGGACTTCGTCAGCGGCGTGCTGTCCGCGATCGCGAGCGACCAGGCGACCTGGGACTCGACCGTGGTCTTCTACAACTTCGACGAGAACGACGGCTTCTTCGACCACGTCCCGCCGCCCACCGCCCCCTCCGGCACGGCGGCCGAGTTCATCAGCGGCGCGCCGATCGGCATGGGCCCGCGCGTGCCGATGACCGTGATCTCGCCGTGGACCACCGGTGGGCGGGTCTGCTCGGAGGTCTTCGACCACACCTCGCCGCTGCGGTTCGCCGAGCTGGTCACGGGTGTCCAGTGCAGCAACATCTCGGCCTGGCGCCGCCAGGTCAGCGGTGACCTCACCAGCGCCTTCAACTTCGGCAGCAGCCCGGTGGCGTTCCCGACCAACCTGCCCAGCACCGCCGCACTGGTGGCCGCCGCGAACAAGCAGGAGTCGCTGCCGGCGCCCAAGATCCCCGCCGCCGGCGCGCTGCCGGCCCAGGAGTCCGGCGACCGTCCCGCGCAGGCCGTCGGGTACGCCTTCGACACCACCTCCTGGACGGACACCTCGACCGGGCGGATCTGGTTCAAGACCGTCTCGACGGGCGCGCTGGGCGCCGCCTTCACGGCCTACACCGTCAACGACCGGACGTACGCCGCCTGGCCGTACACCTGCGCGTCCGGCGGCTCGATCTCGGACTACTTCTCCGCCAAGACGTACGGCGCGGGCCTGTACGACATCGACCTGCACGGCCCGGACGGCTACCTGCGCGGTTTCCAGGGCAACGTGCTGACCTGGTCGAACACCAAGCTGGCGCACCCGGAGGCGTACGTCGTCGACAACAAGAACGGCGCGACCCTCACCCTGACGCTGACCAACGCGGGCTCGGTGGCGGCGGTCTTCACCATCAAGCCGAACGCCGCCTACCTGGCCCCGGCGGGCGGCGCCTCCACCCAGGTGACCATCCCGGCGGGCGGCTCCACCAGCACCACCCTGCAGGCCACCAGCGCGGGACGCTACGACTTCACGGTCACCGCCAACACCGGTGACACCTTCGCCCGCCGCTTCGCGGGCCGGCTCTACGCCCAGGCGTAGTCCGTAAAGGGCCGTAAAGGGCAACGAGGGGGCGGGCGCGCCGGCGCCCGCCCCCGTCAGCGCAGTCGGCTCAGTTGGCTCAGTTGGAGCAGACCTGCGCGGTGTACTGGATGTCGTTGGTGACCGCGATGGTGCCCAGCGAGCACATGTACTGACTGGGCGCCACCCGCAGGTACGGCGTGAAGTTCTGGGTCGCGATGTCGTTGGCGACCGCCCCGGGGTCGTAGTTGACGCCCTCCCCGATCACGGCTTCGAGGTGGTAGGCGCCGTATTTCGACGTCACCCGGGTCCAGTTGCCCGAGCAGGCCGCGGACCAGCGCATCTCGACCAGGCCCACCACCGCGCCGTTGTAGTCGTAGATGTTCGTGGAGGCGACGGTGGAGCCGTTGGGGCAGTCGGTGGCGGGGTTGCCGTTGCCGCCGCTGTCGGTGGCGGAGGCGCTCGGCGCCCCGCCCACCAGTGCGGCGCCGATCATCGCCGCACTCGCCAGGATCGTCGCGGCCTTGTGTCCGATGCGCATGTCGTGTCCTCCTCGATCGACGGTCCACGGGGTTGTGGTCCACCACCGGTCTACCGAGGTGGCGCAGGGTCCCGCACCGGTCCGGACGGGCCTCGTACAACCCCGTACACCCCGTCAGCGGCACGGCCTGCTCAGCCGCACGGCCTGCTCAGCGACACGGCGGGTCGAAGGGCTGGTCGGGGATGAACCGGGCCCACTCGGCGGGGGTGATCGGGTCGCCGGTGTTCGCGCAGATCCAGGCGGCGACGGAGCCGGGGTCGGTGTTCCACAGCTGCACGGTGTCGGCGCTGCCGCCGCCGGCCAGGGTGTGCCCGTCGGGGCTGAACGCGACGCTGAACAGCCCGCCCGCCGCCGTCTGGAGGGTGGCGAGCAGAGCCGGTTTGCCAGGACGGCCCCGGGCCCCCGACGGGAAGCCCAGCTGCCAGAGCCAGATGCTGCCGTCCACGCTGCTGACCGCGAGCAGGTCGCTCGCGGGACTGAAGGCCAGTTCGTAGACCTCGCCGACCGGGCCGACGAGCGGGGTGGCGATCACTGCCGGCGCCAGCGGCCTTGTGAGGTCGACCAGTTGGACGGAGTAGTCGGCGGTGCCGAAGGCCAGCAGCCGGCCGTCGGGGCTGAAGGTGGTGGCGTAGGCGGCGCCCCGCAGTCCGGTCACCGTGGTGAGCAGCCGCGGGTGCGCGTGGTCGCGGACGCTCCAGAGATAGCCCTTGGCGTCCCCGCCGGCCACGGCCAGCAGCTGCCCGTCCGGGCTGAACCGCACGCCGAAGGCCGCCCCGCTGGGTCCGGTCAGGGCCGCCACCACGACGGGGTGGGCCCGGTCGGAGAGGTCGAGCAGATGGACCGAGCCGTCGTCGCTGGAGACGGCCGCCGTGCTGCCGTCGCGGCTGAGCGCGATCGCCTCGATCGTCGCGTGCGCGACCGGCAGCGGGCTCCCCAGGGCGCGGGGGTGGGCGGGGTCGGTGACGTCCCAGCAGCGGATCGTGCCGTCGGTGGCGCCGCCGAGCTCGGTGGCGCCGTCGGGGGTGAGCGCCGAGGCGCCGGCGAGCGGGGCGTTGCCCGGCCCGTCGCCCAGGACCGGCGGGGCGGCGCGCAGCGGGTGCACCGGATCGGCGGTGTCCCACAGGCTCAGGCTGCCGTCGCCGGCCCCGACCAGCAGCCGGCTGCCCGCCGCGTCGAAGGAGACGGAGAAGACCTGCTGGGTGCTGCCGGTCAGCATCGGTCCTGGCAGGTTCCAGGTCCGGACGATGCCGTCGCCCGCCAGGGTCTGCAGGGTGTGGTCGTCGCGGTAGACGGCCGCGGTGACGGGGGCCGGGTGCGGCAGGGTGCCGATCAGCCGCCGCGACGGGAGAGCCCACTGCCAGCTCAGGGTGTCGGAGCTGCCGGCGGTCAGGGTGGTGCCGTCGGGGCTGAAGGCGACGGTGTTGATCCAGCTCGCCGGCCCGGTCAGCGGCGTCCCCAGCACGCTGGGATGCGCGGGATCCGTGATGTCCCAGGTGTAGACGGCGTGGTCGGCCGCCGTGCCCGCGGCCAGGGTGCGGCTGTCGGGTGAGATCGCGATCGCGAAGATCTCACCGGTGGGGCCGCTGAGGGTCGCCAGCGGGGACGGCGGGGACGGTGGGGACGGCGCGGACGGCGGGCTCGCGTCGGACAACGGCGTGTCGGACAGCTGCGCGTCGGACAGCTGCCAGAGGCGTACGGTGCCGTCGTCGCCCGCCGCGGCCAGCACGCGCCCGTCGGCGGCGAAGGTGACGCTCTTGACGGCCTTGCGGGCGCCGGCCAGCCTGCTGGGCAGCGCGTCGGCACCCCGGGGGCTCAACCGCCAGAGGTAGGTGTCGGCGTCGGCGGCCCCTGCGGCGAGGAGCCCGTCGTTCGGACTGAAGGCGAGCGTGAGACGCGGCTGGCGCCTGCGGCGGGCAGCGCCAGCGCGACGGGGTGCCCGGGGTCCGTGACGCGCCAGGCCGACACCGTGCCGTCCTGATCGGCCGCGGCGAGCAGGGTCGCGTCGCTGCTGAGGGCGAGGGCCGCGACGGCGTGGCCGGTCGTCAGACGGGTGCCGAGCAGCGCGGGTGGGCCGTCCGCCGTGGTCCGCCACAACTGCACCTGCCCGTCGCCGGTGCCCATCGCCAGCAGGGTGCCGGCCGAGGCCAGCACCGCGGCGGTCGCCTGCGACGCACGGGTCCTGCGGGGCACCGGGGTCGCGGAGGACTGCAGGACGGCCGAGCGGGCCTCCGGTGTGGGGGCGGCCCGGAAGGCGGCGAGGGCGAGTTGGGCGGCGAGGGCCGGGTCCTTGGCGCGCAGTCGGTCGGCCGTCCCCGCGATCTGCCGGGACAGCGCGAGCTGCGTCTCGCGGTTGGCGCCCGCCGTGACCTGGCGGGCGTACAGCGCCGTGCCGGCGGCGACCAGGACGAGCACCACCAGGGCGCTGACCAGTTGGTAGGCGCGGCGAAGGCGCCGGCGTTCGGTGGCCGCGCGGGCGTCGCGGGCGGCGGTGGAGGCGGCGAGGAACTCCCGTTCGAGCGGGTTGAGCGCCTCGGACGGACCGGGTTCCAGCGCCCACTCCAGCGCGCCGGCCAGGGCGCCACCGCGGTAGAGGCCCTCGGCGGGGCGGCCGTCCGCGCGCCAGCCGCGGGCGGCGGTGGTGAGCCTGCCGTGCAGGTGGTGGCCCGCGCGGTCCTCCGCCAGCCAGTCGGCCAGCCGGGGCCAGGCGGCCAGCAGTGCCTCGTGGCCGATCTCCGCCGTGTGCGGGCCGGTGGTGAGCAGCCGGTGGGTGACGAAGACGTCCAGGACCTCGGCCACCTCGTCCGCCTCGGCTGCCGGGCGGCCCTCGACCAGCTCGTCGAAGGTGACGCGCCGACGGGTGTCCGCCGTGCTGTCGTCGGTCCGCACCAGCCTCAGGAACAGCCGGCGGGCCGCCTGTCGCTGCGCCACCGTCAAGGACTGGTAGGCCAGTTCGGCCGTTGTGGCGATGGCGCCGTGCACGCCGCCGGCGGCCCGGTAGTGCGCCACGCCGATCTCGGCGGCCGGCGGATCGGAGCGCCGGGCCAGCTCGACGATGGTGTGCAGCGTGTGCGACAGCAGCGGCAGGGCGGCCGGCTCCCGCGCGGTGTCGCGCAGCAGCAGCTCGACCAGTCCGCTCTCCAGGGCGAGCCCGGCCGACCGCGCGGGCTCGACGATCACCTCGTGCAGCTGCGCCTCGGTCATCGGCTCCACGACGAGCTGCGCCCGCTGGAGCAGGGCGGCCAGCTGCGGGTAGCGCAGCGCGTGGCCGTAGAAGTCGGCGCGCAGGCCGACCACCACCGGTGCCTGGCGCTCCAGCAGCGCGGCCAGGAAGGCGACCCGTTCGTCCTCGTCCGGGCAGAGCGTGAAGAGTTCCTCCAGCTGGTCGACCACCACCACGGCGTCGTCGGCGACGGACCGCGCGCGCTGCAGCCACTGCCGCAGGGGATCCGTTCCCGGCGTGATCAGCACCGCCGACTCCACCGCCGACTCCAACGCCGCGAGCAGGCCGGCCCGCAGCAGCGAGGACTTGCCCGACCCGGACGGTCCCACCACGACCAGCGTCGCGCCCTGCGCCCGGGCCCCCTGCGCTCGGGCCCCCTGCGCCCGGCAGCGGTCCAGCTCGCTCAGCAGCCTGGTGGTGAGCTCCTGGCGGCCGAAGAAGGTGGCCGCGTCCCCGCTCTCGAACGCGCGCAGGCCCCGGTAGGGGTTCCAGATCGGCGCCGCGCTCGCCCCAGCCCGGGCGCGCAGCCCCGCCAGGGCCTCGAACCAGACCTCCCGTGCTGCGCCGGCCGGCACCCCCAGCGCGGCCAGCAGCTGCTGGAACTGTGTACGCACCGAGAGTTGGGGCAGATGCCGTCCGGCGCAGTACCCGGCGACGGTGTTGAAGCCGAGGCCGCATTCGCCGGCCAACTGGCGGTAGGACTTGCCGGACGCCCTGCGCAGCGCGTCCAGCTCCCGGGCGAACTCTGCCGGCGTCTCGATTGGCCACCCCCCGTGTGCACGGCTCGACCAAGGTAGCGGGACCGACTGGCCATGGGTAGACGGCGATTTCGCGCTGTGCGTCCGGTGCCGTACAGTCGGGTCTACCGACGCGGGGTGGAGCAGCTCGGTAGCTCGCTGGGCTCATAACCCAGAGGTCGCAGGTTCAAATCCTGTCCCCGCTACTGACCCGATAGGCCCGGTGCACCCAGTGCACCGGGCCTAACGGCGTTTGTCAGCGCAGGTGGTCGGCGATCGCGTGCAGGACCGACTCCTGCTCCGGGACGAGGTAGAAGTGCCCGCCGGGGAAGGTGTCCAGGGTGAAGCCGCCGCTGGTGTGCTCGGCCCAGCCGCGGACCTCCTCGGTGGAGGCCATCCGGTCGGCGTCGCCGACGAACGCGTGCACGGGGCAGCTGAGGGCGGGGCCCGGGGTGTAGTGGTAGGTCTCGGCGGCCTTGTAGTCGCTGCGGACCGAGGGCAGCACCAGCTCCCGCATGTCGTCGTCGCCGAGCACCGCGAGCTCGGTGCCGCCGAGCGAGTTCAGCTCGGCGATCAGCTCCTCGTCGGTGCCCCGGTGGACCGTTCCGCGGCGCGGGTGGGAGGGGGCGGGCCGACCGGAGGCGAAGAGCGCCAGCGGCACGACGCCGGCCTGCTCGAAGCGCCGGGCCACCTCAAAGGCGAGGATCGCGCCCAGGCTGTGCCCGAACAGGGCGACCGGTCCGGCGGTGGTGTCCAGCAGGAGTTCGGACAGCTGGTCCGCGAGCTCGTCGATGGAGTCGATCAGCGGCTCGGCCCGGCGGTCCTGCCGGCCGGGGTACTGGACGGCCAGCACGTCGTGGGTGGGCGCCAGGGCCCGCGCGTACGGGAAGAAGAAGGTCGCCGAGCCGCCCGCGTGCGGCAGGCAGACGAGTGTGGTCGCGGGGTCGGGGGCGGGGTTGTAGCGGCGGATCCAGCGTTTCTGGTCGGTCTCGATGGCAGTCACGGGTGGCTGGGTTTCCTTCCGGTGCGTCGCTCGGTGTTGCTGCTGTTCCGTACTAACAGCCTTGGATTGCAAGCCTGTTCGAGTTTCGAGGGTGGAGTATCCCGGTCCGGGGGACGCTGCGGTCGTCCTCCTGACCGGTCTGCGGCGGCCGCTGTACGGTGACCTGATGACACCGGACGAGACCCTGCGCGCGCTGGCCGCCCTGGAGGCGGCCTGGCGGCGCGACGAGCTGGCCGTGACCGCGCTGGCCCGGCGCGGCCCGGGTGAAGTCGCGCTGCCGATCCTGGTCGCCGAGTACGGGGAGCAGGTCCTCGGCTTCCTGGTGGCCCTGGCCTTCGGCGTCCGCGAGGGGATGGAACCGCAGGCGCTGGACGCCGTCATGGAGGAGATCCGGGGGGACGTGACCGCCCGGATGTGCCATGTGCTCGGCCAGACCCTGAAGAGCTGGGCCGCCAACGCCTCTGACGAGGCGTCAGCTGACATCGCCCGTGCGGTCCTCACCGGCATCCTCAATTTCACCGAGAACGCCGGCGAGGACGATGTACTGCCGCTGCTCGCCCGGCTGCGGGCCAGTGCGCTGGAGAGCACCTGAGGACACCTCAGGGCCGGGCGCCCAGGCTTCCGCTGAGCCCGGGCGCCCTGGCTCAGCGGGCGCTAGGGCTCAGCGGGTGCCCGGGGCGAACCGCAGCACCGTGAAGCCGCAGCCGTGCAGGGCCTCCGCCACGGCCTCGGCGTCCGCGCCGACCGGCTGCCACGGCTCGGCGCGCAGCCCGGTCAGCTGGCGCAGGGCGCTCTGCAGGGCGGGTTCGCGCCCGGCCAGGGCGCCCAGCCACTCGGCGGTCCCGACCTCGTCCTCCCACCCGGCGAGCTCGACGTCGGCGACCGCGATGGGGGCCGCCGCGGCGCTGGGCCAGCTCTCCTGGCGGTCGCGCAACTGGTGGGTGACGGCCAGCGCGTGCACCGTCGTGGCCAGCGCCGCGAAGGCGGCAGCGTCTCCGGCCGTCGCCTCCACCGCGCGTCCCAGCACCCAATCCGGCGCTCCCGGGGCCGGGCAGCGGCGGACCACCGCGTGGAACGCGGAGCCGTCCGGCGTCAGCGGGTAGACGTTCAGTCGGGCCCGCACGCCCAGGCGGGCGGTGACCGCCGACCACCAGTGCCGCGCCTGCGGGTGCTGCGCCCAGTGCTCCTCGGGCAGTTCGGTACCGGCCGAGCAGCTCGGCAGCACCGGCTCGGCGGCCCGCCGCAGCGCGCGGCCCCAGGCGTGGCCCGGGTCCGCGCCCACCACCACGCCGGGATCCCCGGCGCCCAGCCGCAGTTCGGCCGCCCGGCAGACCGCGTCGAGCCGGGCCAGGTCGACCTGTGTCGCGCCGGCGAACAGGGTGCCGCCCGCGACCGGGCAGCAGACCAGCGCGGCGGGTGGATGCGGTAGTTCGCCAGGCTGCGGCGCGGCCAGGACGCCGACCTTCTCCGCGAGGGCCGCCGCGCGGCACAGGGCTTCGGTGAGGGTGCGCGGCGCGGCCACCACCGTCTGCTCGTCGGTCGGAATGAACTGGGCTGTTGTCATGGGGTCTGCTCCACAGGGTCGATGACGGCGGCCGCCTCGCTGCGCCAGTCGTACCCGGTGGTCACCGGGACGGCCTGGTCCACCGGGGACGCGGCCAGAGGAAGTTGGTGCCCGTTCGGCGCACCACGTGATCGGGGTGCCCGCGGCGGGGGTGGCGCGGGGGCCCTCATCGCGGGGGCCCTCATGACGGGCGCCCGGTGCGGTAGGTCTCCAGGACGAGTTCGACGGCCTGGTGGGGCCGGTCGCGGCCGCCGGGGGCGGGGAGCGCCTCCTCGAACACCGCGCCGTCGGGGTGGCGGGAGAGCCACTTGCCCAGCGAGCGCAGGTGCAGGGCGTTGCCGAGATCGACGAACTGCGGCTTGGGGGCCGGTAGATGGGATGACTGCCGGTCGGCAGGACCGGCCTCGGCCGCGTGCAGGAAGAGCTGCTCGGGCAGGTCGAGCAAGGTACGCCAGCGGGCCGCGGTCGCGGCGGGGACCGGCCGGTCGGCGGCCAGCTCGGCACGCAGCTCGCGGACCACGCCGGCCGCCAACTGCCAGCGGCGCCGGTCCAGTACGACATGCCGGTGGCGCAGCCGGGGCAGCCGCACCACCTGCCCGCCGGGCGCCTGGCAGGTGTGGCGCGGGACCAGCGCGCGGAAGTCGACCACGCCGTGCGGGTGGTCGGACAGGAATGGGGCGATCCGCTGCGGCAGCAGGATCGGCGCGAGGAACCCGTCGTACAGCACGTCGAGCAACTCGCCGGTGGCGCGCAGCCGCAGCCGGACCTGGTCGCTCGACTCGTCGTGCACGAGGTCGAGTTCGGACTCCCCGATGGAGGCCCAGCGGCGGTCGGGGCCGATCTCGTCGGCGACCAGCAACGGGTGCAGATTGGCGTTGAAGCCACCCACCGGGCGGACTTGGGCGGCCTTGGCCCGCTCACCCAGCCCGCGGTGGATCTGCCGGGCCACCGCGGCGGCGGCCGCCGGGTCCAGGGCGTCCAGGAAGCGGCTGCTGAACCGGCCCCAGCCGCCGTAGACGTGGTTGACGCAGAGCAGCCCGTCGGCGCTGTCGCGCTGGAGGAAGTACGAGTAGCTGAGCGGGCGTTCCAGCGCCCAGCGGGGCAGCCGGTCGCCGAGCCCGGCGACCAGGTCGACGGGCAGCACCAGGTCGGCGGCGGCGCCGTGCGCGCCGTCGCGGCGCACCGCCTCGCCGACGGCGGCGACCACCGTGGCGCGCAGCGCTGCCAGTTCGGTGCCGCCGGTGGGCAACTCGCCCTGCTCTCCCGGCAGGAGAGCGGCCAGCCGACCGGCCTCCTGCCAGCAGAGCGCGACCTCGGCGCCGAACTCCCAGGGGTGCCGGCAGACGCCGCCGGGCCCGTAGCGCGCCACAAAGCGGTCGCGGGTGATCCGCCGCACCAGGTGGCCCAGGTCGAAGACCTCGGCCAGCGCGGTCAGTTCGCCCAGCGCCTGGTGGTCGGCCGGTCCGAGCAGGCCGTCAAGGCGCAGCGGCAGGGGTGCCACCACGTCCTCGAAGAGCACGGCCGGCGCGACGTCCGGCGGCAGCGGGCGACCGGCCTCGGCCAGCACGGCGCCCCAGCAGCTGGCCAGTTCGGTCAGCAGCGCCGGTCGCCGCGCGGGCGCCGTCGTGGCGAACTCCGCTGTCCGGCGGGCGATCTCCTCGATCCGCTCGGCCGGCCCGCGGTCCTCGGGCCGGGTCCGCAGCCAGCGCGCGAGGTGCGCCAACGGGTTGTCGTCCTGCGGGTCCACTGGATCGGTGGGCACCAGCAGGCCGGCGCTGGTCAGTTGGACCAGGAAGGCCGCGGTCGCCGGGCCGCCCCGGGCGGCGCCCAGCGCGGCGTCCAGCCGGTCGGCCAGCGGAGCGAGCGCCGCGGGTGGCTCGCAGAGCGCGGCGACCAGCTCCAGCGGTTCGCTGGCGGCGAGTTCGACCTCGTCCTCGTCGGTGACCAGGTAGCTCCCGTCGGCGAGCACCACCCGGCTGCGGGCGTAGGCCGCGCGGCCGCCGCTGATCTGCCCGGTGCTGGTCATCCGGTGCGGCAGCCGGGCGCTGCGGCGCGGGTCGTCCAGCAGTGCCTGGGACAGCGCGCTCACCAGCGTCCGGTTGGCCTTCACCACGGCGGTCAGCGGCTCGGTGAGCAGTCCGGCCTCGCCCCAGTGCGGGGTGGCGCGCGGCGGGGCCAGCTCCGTCAGCGGGCCCCAGCCGACGGCGGTGAACCAGGACAGCGGACTGGTCTTGGTGCTGGCCCGCAGCGCGTAGCGCAGCACGCTCGGCTCCTCCTTGCGCGCCCTGCGGTCGTCCGCCCCGGTGGCCGCGCGCTCGACCGCGCGCAGCAGGTCGGGGCTGGTCAGGGCGATCGCCCGGGCGAACGCCGGCTCGCGGCAGAGCGCCGCGAGCGCGGCCCGCTCGGCCGCCAGCGCGGTGGCGCCGGAACCGTCCAGGGCGCTGAGCAGGGCGCTGCGGCGGCCGCGCAGGGCCAGCCAGGCAGCCAGCCGGGGGACCCGGGCGGGGAGGTCGCCGAGCCGGCTGAGCAGGGCCGGGCGGGGCTCGCGTCCGTTGTGCAGGGCGCGGCGCAGCGGCAGGACCACGTCGCGGTGGAAGGCCTGCTGATGGGTGCTCCGGCTGGCGTACAGGTCCTCGCCGAGCTGCGGCAGCAGCGCGGCGACCTGCGCCTCCAGCGCGGCCAGGCAGGCCAGTTGGGTGCGGAAGGCCGCCGCGGCAGGGCTCTGGGCGGGCTGGTGCAGCACGCTCGCGCGCGCGAGGGCGTACGGCGCCGACCGGACGGCGTAGCCGTCGGTGTCGGCGCCGCTGTCGGCGGCGCTGGGCCTTGCGGTGTGCGGCATGGTTCCCCCTGGGGTGGTGAATGAGGTGCGGGGGCGTGGTGGCCAGGGTGCGGGCCGCCTGATGATGAGGGCGAGCCCTTGAGCGTGACTCGACGCGGACTGCAGCGCGCCACCGGTGGGCTGCTTGCTCGCAAGATCGAGTTTTCTCCCAAGGATCTTGACGTGGCGTCACCAAGGGCTGAAGAGTGTCCCCCACATTCACCGACGCACAGGGGGCTATGCGGTTATGCGCAAAAACAGTTGGATATCCAGAGGGGGGCGGGTCGCGGTCACGGCGGTGGCTGCTGCCCTGCTCAGCCCGCTTCATCCGGCTGCGGCAGCTCCGGTGGCCGCTGAGTCACCAGTGGTGCAAGCACATGTGACCGGCCGCCAGGTGGAGTTGACGGACCGTCACACGGATTCCTCGCGGACGTTCGCCAACCCGGGACGGTACGTTCACCTATCAGTCGTATGTGCGGCCGCAGTGGGTGAAGCGCGGTAGCTCGTGGGTTGCGTTGGATGCGACGCTGAAGCGCAGTTCGGGTGGGTACTCGCCGGTGGCGAGCTCTTCGCCGCTGGTGCTGTCGGCGGGTGGTAGTGGTCCGTTGGCCACGATGACGGTGGACGGCAAGCAGCTCGCGTTGAGCTGGCCGGCGCCGCTGCCCGCGCCCGTCGTCGCAGGTGAGGTGGCGACGTACCCGAATGTGCTGCCCAGTGGTGTCGACCTTCAGGTGAGTGCCACGCAGGCCGGTGGGTTCCAGGAGGTTTTGGTCGTCAAGAACGCCGTCGCTGCGGCGGATCCGGGGCTGAGCGCGCTCACCCTCGCGATCAAGAGACCACGTACGTCACCAGCAGCCTGCCGACCTTCTCGGCCAACGCGACGGACCCCGACGGCGACCCCGTCCAGCTGAACTTCCAGGTGCTGAGCGGTTCGACCGTGGTGGCGTCTGGCACCTCGGCGTCCGTCAACTCCGGTACCCCGGCGAGCTGGACGCCTTCGACGGCGCTGGCGGACGGTGCGTACACCTGGAAGGTCCAGGCCACCGACGGGATGCTCACCGGTGCTTGGTCGGCCGCGCAGCCGGTGACCTTCTCCACCGCCCCGGCCACGCCGACCGTGACCGTTACCGGCTACCCCGCCAACACGTGGACCGCGCCGCAGAGCGGCTCGACCACCGTCACCTTCGCCGACAGTTCTGCCAGTGCAGCGAGTTACACCTACCAGCTGGACGGCGGCACCCCGGTGACGGTGACCGGTGCCGGCGTGCAGCTCACGCCCGCTCCGGGCTGGCACACGCTGGCGGTCTCCGCGAGCAGGGCCGGCGGGGCCGCCTCGTCGACCGCGAGCTACGGCTTCGGTGTCGGCGCGGGCGTGCTGACCGGTCCGGTAGACGGGTCGAGTGGTGACGGGACGGCGGTCGCGCTGACCGCGAGCTCGGCGCCGGGCCTGACCAGCGTCCGCTACCAGTACCGCACGGTCACCTCGGGCGCGTTCGCCGACCTCCCTGTGGGCACCGTGACGTCGGCCGGCTCGCCGATCAGCGCCTGGCCGCTGGCGACCAACCCCGACGGCTCAAGCCCCGCGCTGGTCTGGAACGCCTCTTTGAGCGTGCAGACCAACGGGCTGCTGCAGGTCCAGGCGGTCTTCACCGACGCCAACGGCCTCACCAGCACCTCCGCCCCGGCCGGCTACACCATGACCCGTCCGAGCCCGCCGGGCCTGCCCACCCAGCTCAATGCGACGGCGCTGAACGGCGGTGCGCAGGTCACCTGGGCGCCGCCCGCCACCGGCGCCGCCTACGTCACCGGCTACACCGTCACGGCCAGCAATGGCGGCTTCACCTTCGGCTCGCCCGTCACGGTGGCCGCCAATGCCCCGTTGACCGCCACGTTCGGCAATATGAGCAATGGCGCTTCCTACACGGTCACGGTGGTCGCCAACAGCCCCTACGGCACCAGCGCGCCCGTCAGCGTGACGGTCACCCCGTCCGCGAGCTGATCCCACCCGGCCAGACCGCGACGGCCCGGAGCGCAGCAGAGCTCCGGGCCGTCGCGCGTTCGCACACGGCGACCCGATCACCCAGACCTGTGGCCCGAGGGGAAGTCCACGGTCCCGGCGACGTCGTCCTCCGGCGCCGCACCCTGCTGTGGCATCCGGACAGGTTCCGCTGGCGACGTCCCGGCGTAGACGGGCCGTCCTTGCAGGATGCGCTGGACCAGGAAGGCGGCACCCAGGGTGACCAGACCGCCGACCGCGTCCAGGACGTAGTGCTGGGCCGCCGCGATGATGACCGTGAAGGTCGCCACCGGGTACAGGATGCCCAGGATCTTCACCCACTTGCGCTGAGCCAGGTGGGCGATCGCCAGGGCGCACCAGACCGCCCAGCCGATGTGCAGGGACGGCATCGCGGCGAACTCGTTCGTCATCGAGCCGGACAGGCCCGCCACTCCGCTGCAGGTCTGCTCGCCCCAGGTGTGGTGGACGCAGAACGTGTCGATGAACCGGGTCGGGTCGAGCAAGCGCGGTGGGGCGACGGCATAGAGGTAGAAGCCGATCAGGGCCACGCCGTTCATCGCGAACATCACGGTGCGGATCGCGCGGTAGCGGTCGGGGAACTTGATGTAGACCCAGATGAAGACCGCTATCGTGACGATGAAGTGGAGCGTCGCGTAGTAGTAGTAGTTCATCCCAACGATCAGCCAGTCGATCTTGGCGATCGTGTGGTTGAGCCAATGCTCGATGTCGATGTGGAGCGCGTGCTCCAGACTCAGGATGTCCCGGCCCCGGCGGTACGGGGCCTGGCCCCCGGTGCTCGCCGCGTTCTGCGTCACCCGGTAGCAGAAGTAGCCGATGCCGATGAGCGCGACCTCGATCCACAGGGTGGGGCGGTTCATCGGTCGCAGGCGGGCCGGCAGGATCGGGCCGATCTTCGATAATCCGCGTTTCGCGCTCGTTCCTGCGACGGTCGCTGCGCCGTTCGTCCCGTTCTCGGTGCCAGTGCCTCGTTTTGTGGACCCGGATTGTTGGTCAAGCTGTTGTGTCGTCGTCATGATCGCAAATGCTAGCCCCGATCAACTACGCGTCGTTGGTGGTCGATCGAGGTCACCTTCGCCGAGGCCTGCGACCTGCTGGCGCGACCTCCCCGCCATCCCCGCCATCCCCGCAACCGCCACCGGCAAGAAGGCCACCACCCTCCCGCGGGCTCGTCAATTAGAGCGTATACGCCCGATTCCTCTGAGTCGGAGCCGTCCTGCGAGTGGTTCAAATGGTACAAATCCTCACAAAGATGAGCTCCGATGGAGGATTCAATGAACCTCAAAAACCTGATGGTCACACTTGGTGTCGCCGCTCTCCTCGGCATCACCGGTGGCACACCCCATGTCGCGGCGGCGGTGGGGCCGCACGGCGACGGCCCGCATGCGCGCATCATCGGCGGCGGGAAAGTGGCACCAGGGGACTTTCCCGCCACCGTCTCAGCAGTGGCCAGTACCGTCTTCGACGGCACGTACTCCTGCAGTGGCGCTCTCATCTCCCCGCACTGGGTTGTGACGGCGGCCCACTGTATCGACGGGTTCTACGGTCTCGGTCCAGGTTGGACGGACGTCCACGTCGGATCGATCGACCGCGAGGACGGACAGAGCCGAAGGGTCGTCGAGATGTTCCAACACCCCCACTACCGTGGCGGCGAGAAGGGCGGGCCCTTCGATGTCGGCCTGCTCAAACTCGACCGCGATGTGGTGACCGTCGCCCCGGCCGTGATCGGCCCCGAGATCGCGGCATCCGCCGTTCCGTTCCCGGCCACGCTGACTGGATGGGGGCGGACGTGCAATCCGGCTGACGGTCGCCTCAACTGCCCTGATCTTCCCTTGGATCTAAAGTACTTGGACACTCAGGTGATCGAGCCGGTCCACTGCTCCGAACCGGGCAGGCACTTCGATGCCCATGTCGAGCTGTGCACCGAGAGCGAGCCGAACTCCTCACCCTGCGTGGGGGATTCGGGAGGCCCACTGTGGAAGCTGTTGGAGGATCGCCGCCTCCTTCTGATCGGAACCGTCAGCCGCGGGAGTGGGCCGGAATGCGGCTTCCGGGACACGATCATGAGCAATCTCACTTCTCCTGGCATCAGGACATGGATCAACGACGTCACCGGCGTCTAGAGCGCCAAGATCAACCACTCGTCGATCCCGCCCCACCCCACCCCACCCCGACCGCGACGGCCCGGAGCGCAAGCAGCGCTCCGGGCCGTCGCGCGTGCGCAGAGCTTCCGTGCGGGATGACTTGAGCGGGCCAGGTCAGGAACGGTGGGCCGACATTTTTCGCAAGATCGACTTTCTTCTCGCGGAGATTGACGAGATGTCAGCCGAGGCAGAAGAGTGTCCCCACATCCATCCACCACACAGGGGGTCATGCGGTTATGCGCAGAAACAGTTGGATATCCAGAGGGGGGCGGGTCGCCGTCACGGCGGTAGCCGCCGCCCTGCTCAGCCCGCTTCACCCGGCTGCGGCGGCTGCGGCAGCTCCGGCCGCCCCGACGGCTGCTGCCGTCGCCGACTCGCCGGTCGCGCAGGCTCGCGCGACCGGCCGTCAGGTGGAGTTGACGGACCGTCACACCGATTCCTCGCGGACGTTCGCCAACCCGAACGGCACATTCACCTACCAGTCCTACGTGCGGCCGCAGTGGGTGAAGCGTGGCAACTCCTGGGTCTCCCTTGATGCCACGCTGAAGCGCGGCTCGGACGGGTACTCGCCGGTGGCGAGCAGTTCGCCGCTGGTGCTGTCGGCGGGTGGTAGTGGTCCGCTGGCCACGATGACGGTGGATGGCAAGCAGCTCGCGCTGAGCTGGCCCACGCCGCTGCCCGCACCCGTCGTCGCAGGTGACGTGGCGACGTACCCGAATGTGCTGCCCAGCGGCGTGGACCTCCAGGTGAGCGCCACTCAGGACGGCGGCATCCAGGAGGTGCTGGTCGTCAAGAACGCCACCGCTGCGGCGGATCCGGCGTTGAGCGCGCTCACCCTCGCCACCAAGACCAGCCCCGGCCTCGCGGTGAGTGCCGACGCAAGTGGCAACGTGGCCGTGAAGGACGCCACGGGCCGCGCGCTGTTCAGCGCACCCACGCCGATGATGTGGGACTCCCGCAGCACCGGCACGGCCGTCAAGTCCGCTGCCACGAACACCGTTTCGGATGTCCACGGCCCCGGCGCCGGGGCGCGGGTGGCGCCCATTCGCACCACAGTCCACGGCTCGGACCTCGCGCTGGTGCCCGACCACGCCATGCTGGCCGACCCGGGCGCGAAGTACCCGATCTTCCTCGACCCGGCCGTCCACCCGGTGAGCACCGGCACGCAGGCCTACGCCCCGGTCCAGCAGGCCTTCCCGAGCACCACCCAGTACAACGCGGGCGGCAGCAGCTACGGCGTCGGCTACCAGGGCTTCCAGGCCCCGACCGGCATCGAGCGGGTCTTCTACCAGCTGGCCGTCCCCAGCTCCATCTACGGCGCGACCGTGCTCAACGCCCAGGTCGACGCCACCGAGGTCTTCGCCTCGGCCTGCTCCATCACCACGCAGGTGAACGCCTACTGGAGCGGCGCGATCAACTCCGGCACCGACTGGAACAACCAGCCCTCGCTGATCCAGCAGGAGAGCTCGAGCTTCTTCAACCTCGGCTGCGGATCCCCTGAAACCGGTGCCTTCGACTTCACCAGCCTGACCGCCAGCGCCGCCAGCGGCCACTGGGCGAACATGACCATCGGCCTGGTCAACGCGAGTGAGACCAACGACATCAACTTCGTCCGGTTCGCGACCAACCCGTCGCTGTCGATCACTTACGACAACGCGCCCGGCACCCCGGGCTCGCTCGGGGTCACCCCGAGCAACACCAGCAACGGGACCATGTACGTCACCAGCAGCCGGCCGACTTTCTCGGCCACCGCGACGGACCCCGACGGCGACCCCGTCCAGCTGAACTTCCAGGTCCTGAGCGGTACCACGGTGGTGGCCTCGGGCACCTCGTCTGTCAACTCCGGTACCCCGGCGACCTGGACGCCTTCGACGGCGCTGGCGGACGGTGCGTACACCTGGAAGGTCCAGGCCACCGACGGGACGCTCAGCAGCGGCTGGTCGGCTGCGCAGCCGGTGACGTTCTCCACCACGCCGGCCATTCCGACGGTGACCGTCTCGGGCTACCCCGCCAACACCTGGACCGCGGCGCAGAGCGGCTCGACCGCCGTCACCTTCGCCGACAGCTCTGTCAGTGTGGCGAGTTACACCTACCGGTTGGACGGCGGCACCCCGGTGACGGTGACCGGTAGCGGCTCCGGCGCCACCGTGCAGCTCACCTTCGCCGCCGGCTGGCACACCCTCGCGTACTCCGCGACCAGCACCGGCGGGTCGGTCTCGCCGACCGCGAGTTACGGCTTCGGTGTCGGCGCGGCTGCGCTGACCGGTCCGGTGGACGGGTCGAGCGGTGATGGCACGGCCGTCGCGCTCACCGCGACCTCGGCGCCGGGCCTGACCAGCGTCCGCTATCAGTACCGCCTCGGCACCTCGGGCGCGTTCACCGACCTGCCCGTGGCAAACGTGACGTCGGCCGGTACGCCGATCAGCGCCTGGCCGCTGGCGACCAACTCCGACGGCTCAAGCCCCGCACTCGTCTGGAACGCTGCCCTCAGCGTGCAGAGCAACGGGCTGCTGCAGGTCCAGGCGCTCTTCACCGACGCCAACGGGCTCACCAGCACCTCCGCCCCGGCCGGGTACACCATGACCCGCCCGAACGCGCCGAGTGTGCCCACCCAAGTCAACGTGACGCCGCTCAGCGGCGCGGCGAAGGTCACCTGGGCGCCGCCGGCCACCGGCGCCGCGTACGTCACCAGCTACACCGTCACGGCCAGCAATGGTGGCTTCACCTTCGGCACGCCCGCCACGGTGGCCGCCAATGCCCCGCTGACCGTCACGTTCGGCAACATGACCAACGGTGGGACCTACCCGATCACCGTGGTCGCCAACAGCCCCTACGGCAGCAGCCCTTCGGTCACTGTGACCGCCTACCCGACCGCCGGCTGATCCCACCCGGCCAGACCACGACGGCCCGGAGCGCAGCAGCGCTCCGGGCCGTCGTGCCTGTGCGGGGAGTGTCACGGGGAGGGCGACGCGCCCGGGCCGCTCGACGGGTTCTGCGCCGGCGCCGAGGGCAGCGAGATGGGGGGGAAGGTCCCGGCGGGCGTCCCGTCGAGAGCGCCACTCATCGCCGCCTGCCAGAACGGTCCGGCGACCTGGGCACCGAAGGCCTGGGAGATCCGGCTGCCGCCCAACTGCTGTCCCTGCAGCGGCTCCTGGTTGGCGGTGTCGCTGACCACCGTGGCGCCCACCAGCTCGGGGGTGTAGCCGATGAACCAGAGCTGCTTGCCGTCGTTGGTGGTACCGGTCTTGCCCGCGTCGTCACGGCCGCTCAGACCGATGCCGTTGGCGGTACCGCCGTCCTGCACCACGCCCTTGAGCATCGCGGTGATGGTGTCCGCGGTGGTCGGCGACATCACCTGCGAGCAACTGGCCGTCGGGATCGGCAGGTTCTTGCCGCCCGGGCCGGTCACCGAGGTGATCACGGCCGGCGTGCAGTAGGTGCCGTGCGCGGCGAACGTGGCGTATGCGGCGGCCATCTGCATGGGTGTGAGGCTGTTGACGCCCAGGGTCATCGACGGGACCACCTGCAGCGCGGTGCCGCCGGACTGCTGGGTGATGCCGAGCCTGTTGGCCATCTGCGTCGTGGCGCACAGGCCGACATCGCCCTCCAGGCTGGCGAAGTAGGTGTTGATGGAGGCCGCCAGCGCGGTCGGCATGTCGAAGGTGCCGTTCTCGCTCGGGCTGTCGTTGTGGACCGTGTCGTGCCCGAAGGTGCCGCCCTTGCAGTCCTTCATCTTGGGCCAGTCGATGCTGTACGGCGTCGTGTAGCTCTGCGCGGGCGTCATGCCGCCCTCCAACGCGGCGGCGGCCACGATCGCCTTGAAGGTCGAGCCGGTCGGGAACCCGAGGCCGCCGCCCATCGCCTTGTTGACGTTCAGGTTGATCGTGGTCTGGTTGTCGCCGACGCCGTACGGGCGGCTCTGGCCCATCGCGACGACCTTGCCGGTGCCCGGCTGCAGCATGGTCATCACGGCGGCGGGCTTGTCACTGGCGTTGGCGTTGCTGGTGAGCGACGCGTCCAGCGCCTGCTGGGCCTTGGGGTCGAGCGTGGTGTGGATCTGCAGGCCGCCGCGGTTCCACAGCGCCAGCCGCTCGGCGGAGCTGGCGCCGAACGCCGGGTCGCTGAGCACGACCTTCTTCACGTAGTCGCAGAAGAAGCCCTCGCCCTGCTTGGCCGTGATGCAGCCCTGCTGGGGCCGGCTGACGGACAGCGAGATCGGGGTGGCGATGGCCTGGTCGGCCTGGGCCTGGGTGATGTGCCCGTACTGGGCCATCTTCTTCAGGACGGTGTCGCGCTTCTCCTTGGCCGCCTGCGGGTGGAGGATCGGGTCCAGCGAGGTGGGGGACTGGACGAGACCGGCCAGCATGGCCGCCTGGGGCAGGGTCAGGTCCTTGGCGTGGACGCTGAAGTACCGCTCGGAGGCTGCCTCGATGCCGTACGCCTGCTCACCGAAGAAGGTGATGTTGAGGTAGTTGGTGAGGATCTGGTCCTTGGTCAGCGTCTGCTCGACGTCGATCGCGTACCGCATCTCCTGGATCTTGCGGCCCATCGTCTGCCGCTGCGCCACCTGGACGGCGGCGGTGTCGTCGCCGGCCTCGTCCACGAAGACGTTCTTCACGTACTGCTGGGTCAGGGTCGAGGCACCCTGTGCGGTACCGCCGGAAGACGAGTCCTTGTTCAGGGCCCGCGCGACGCCCTTGAGGTCGATCGCGCCGTGCTGGTAGAAGCGGTTGTCCTCGATGTCCACCTGAGCGGTCTTCATGATCGGGGCTATCTGATCACTCGGCACGACGGTGCGGTCGCGGTCGTACGCGGTGGCTATCAGGTTGTTCGACGCGTCGTAGATCGAGGACGCCTGCGAGAGCGGCAGAACCTTGAAGTTGTCCGGCAGACTGTCGAAACTGTCGGCCGCGGCCTTTGCGCTGAGGCCCAGGCTCCCGACGAACGGAAGAGCGACACCGGCCAGCACTACACCGGCCGTTCCGCTCACAAGGAGGAAACGTGCACCCAGGAGGGTCTTGCCCACCGGGCCAGAGTTGGTGGAGGAATTCTTCGACGCCATGCCCTCGACCCTATGAGCCCAACCCTCACGAAAGGTCCCGATGTTCCGGCTCCCGTGTAACAACCAGGCTACAAAATGCCCACGGCCAGCACGTTACCGCTGCTGAGCCGCGCGGTTCGTGTACGGTCCTTGCGCCCGCCGGGCGGTGACCACCGGTTAGCCGACGTCAGCCCCGGTCGGCCGCCGCAGCCGCCGGCGCGACCCGCGCCACTGCCCTCTGCCCTCTGCCCTCTGCCCTCCGTCGCCGACCGCCTGATGGGGGCTCTGGTATGTCATATGGTACTGGCCATGACGGAAAGAGAAGCGGGACCAGCCGGTTGCTTTTCGGTCGATACGCGGCTCCAGCAGGTCGGTGAGCTCTTCGCGAGCTACCCGGGCTCCTGGTGGATCGCCGGCGGGTGGGCGGTGGACCTGCACGTCGGACGAGTGCGGCGAGCCCACGCGGATGTGGACGTGTTGGTGCTGGCGCGGGAGTTGGAGCAGTTTTCGGACGCCTTCGCCGACCGTGGCCTGGTGGTCACCGACCGGCGCACCGGCGAGCGGCGGCCGTGGGCATATCCGCAGGAGGTGGAGCCCGGCCGGGAGACCCTCGGCCTGGCGGACGGGCCGCCTGGACTCGAGGTCCTGGTGGGCGCGGCGGAGGGGGCGGACTGGGTGTTCCACCGGGGTCGGCGCAGTCGGCGTCCGCTGGCCGAGCTCACCCGCCGGGGGCCCGGCGGGCTGCCGTACCTTTCACCCCGAGGTGGTGCTGCTGTTCAAGGCCCGGGATGGCCGGGACAAGGACGAACTGGACTTCCGCGCCCTGGCTCCGCTGCTCACCGCTGACCAACGCGCTTGGCTGGCACCCCGGTTGAGCCGTCCGGGCGACGAGCCGCATCGCTGGGCGGCGGAACTCGTCGTCCAGTAGGGTCGGTTGCTGCCGCAGTTCGATGCGTGCCGGTACGCACGCGAAAGGACAGTCGCCTCGTGCGAGGCGACTGTCCTGATGGGACGCCGGTTGCGTTACGGCGAGGTGAGGATGTCGAGCTTGTTCGTGGCGTCGTCCACGAAGTAGACGGCTCGGTCCTCGGGCCTGGTGTCGTGGTCCTGGGGGCGGACGGCGAGGCCGAAGAGTGCGCCGGCGCCCGGCGGGGTGCCGGAGGCGTCGAGCTGGCGTACCTCGACCTGGTCGCCGTGCGGGGAGGTCTCCACGAGGTTGCCGTCGCCCGCGTTGACCGTGAGGATGTCGCCGCCGGGGGCCACCACCAGGCCGAGCGGCCCGTTCAGGTTCCCGTCGCAGCTGACGGTCCGTCCGGTGCCGGCCGAGTCGCGACGCTTCAGCGCGTCGGGGATCGCGGCGATCCGGTTGCCGGCCGAGTCGGCGACGTAGAGCGTCCCCTTGGGGGAGAGGCCGACTCCGGTCGGCCCGACCACCAGGGCGACGGGGTCGGTGCGCTCACCGAATCCCGAGCCGATCTCCGTGCTGGACACCAGGCGCGGCGGCTGGTCGTCCCGCTCCTGCTGCAGGGTGAGCCGCAGCACGGTGCCCTCGTTCACGGTCGCACCGCCGCCGGCGACCGTGTCGTTGAGCACGTTGGTGACGAAGAGGTCGCTGCGCCGCCCGTCGCTCACCGACGTCATGTCCCACGGCCCGTTGATGCCGTTGCCGGCCAGCGTCTCGCGCACGGTGCCGTGGCTGTCGAGCACCAGCAGGCAGCCGGCCTGCGCGGTGTCGGACATCCCGTCCGTGGTCGGCAGGCTGCCGACCACCACCCAGCCGCCGGGCAGGATGGTGAGCGCGGTGGTCAGTCCGACGCCGCCGGGGCACGGGCCGGGCAGCTTCGTCGGGTCGATCTGGGCGAACTGCTGCACGTCGCCGGTCGGGCTGATCTGCACCAGCGTGGTGCCGGTGCCCTGCAGGTTCCCGGCATTGTTGAAGTTGCTGACCAGGACGTGACCCCGGTGCAGCTCACCGATGCTCTGCGGGACCGCCACGGTGCCGTAGGGGTTCTGATCACCGTTGCCGGGGATCGTCGACGCGATCGTCGACACCGTGTGCAGGGGGCCCGTGAACGTATCGCGGGCGTCGGCGGTGGGGGCCGCGACGGCTGCCGCCGCGGATCCGAGCAACAGGGACGCGGCTGCTGCCAGCCCTGTTTTCACGCGTGCTCTCACGTACTGTCTCCTCGTCTGGAACGCCTACCGGGACCGAACGGACCCCGACACCGCCCGCAGCCACTGGTCACCAGTCACCAGTCACCAGCCGCCGGCCACGGCCTGGTTCGTCACGGGCAGTACTCATTCGAACCGGGTGGCCACGGAACCGCCACCCTTCGTAGGCCGATCAGCACGTGGTGTAGTCGACCCGCTCGCGGGCGTCAGCATCAGCAGTCGAGCGGGCCGCTGAGCGCCCCGACGGTCAGCGGGGCTCGGTGGAGCGGTAGACGAAGCCGGCCAGCGGCGCCCGGACGGCCCAGCCGAGCGACTCGTACAGCGCCCGACCCTCGATGCTGGCGCCGAGCACGCCGAGGGTGGCGCCCTGGGCGAGCGCGGTGTTGGCGAGGCTGCGCATCACGACGGTGCCCAGGCCCCGGCGCTGGTGGTCCGGCTCGGTGACGATCTGGTCGATCACGGCGGCCGCGCCGACCGTGGCGACCTGGCCGCGGGCGGCGGCGGACCCGTCGGCCGCCGTCACGCGCACCCGGGTGACGCCGCGACTGGTGTCCGCCGTGAGGGTGTAGCCGACGGGGGCGCGGGTGGCTCCGGGGCGGAGGTCGGTGCTCATCAGGAAGACGGGCTCGCTGGGCGTCCAGTCGGGGCTCAACCAGCCGCCGAGCGTCTCCGGTGGGACGAACGCCTTGATCCAGGTGCCCGGCGTGCTGACCGACCCGGCGAGTGCGCGGACGGTGCTCTCGTCGGCGGTCGGAAGTACGTGCCGGGTCACGTGGTTCGGCAGTCCGACCTCGATCCGCAGCCCCCATGGCTCCTCGACGGGCGCCGGGGTCCCCCGCGAGACGGACCATCCGGCCACCCAGGCGCGCGCCAGTTCTGCCACCATGCCGACCCCTCGTACCGAGACCGTGTAATAGATCCTATCTGCTATCACACCTTACATGTTGAGATGGCATTCAACAGGCGCGCGCCCCCGATGTTCAAGCCCCACCGCCGAGGTCGGACCCCCGCCGTCAGGCCGCCGACTTCCCGGTCGGGACGGTCCAGCGGGCGGGCGTCCCCGAGCAGCTGCCGGCGGTCAGCGTGCCGCCGGAGGCCCGGAAGCACTTCTTGCCGGTCTGGATGTCCGAGATGGTCCCGCTGGGATTGGCCGACCACTGCTGGGTCGGCCCGCCGGTGCACGGCTTGAGCAGCAGATTGCTGCCGGACATGTCGGCGCACAGCCCGTTGCGCTGCAGGAAGGTGCCGTCGAAGCTGAACCGCTGCTCGGCTGCCCCGGAACAGGCGGCCATCGCCAACCGGACGCCGCTGCTCGCGCTGTTGTGCGGGTCGTCGATGCAGGTGGCCGTCGAGGCGTTCTTGTACGGACCGACGGTGATGGTCGGCGTGGCGCCGCCGTAGCAGCCGCCGGTCGCCGTGTTGAAGATCGGGGTGGAGTCGTACGGCTCGCCGGCCGGCGGGTCGATGACCACCGGTTCCATCGAGGGGGTGTTGTCCGCGGTGTAGTTGGTCAGCGCGTTCTCGCACTCGATGGCCTTCATCGGGCTGCCGCCCTTGCCGCCGAGCCAGAGGTCGAAGTGTGCGAGCTTCGGCCCGCCGTTGGGGCCCTTGCCGCTCCAGTCGGCGCTGCACTCGTCGCAGCCGTCCTCCATCACGAAGTACTTGCGCACCCGGGGGACCCAGATCCTGGTGCCCGGCGCGATCTCGGCCTTGGAGCTGGCGAAGGTGATCGGGTCGGCGTAGGTGCCGGTGCCGCCGGCGGTGCTGTGCAGCGTGGGGTAGGAGATGGCGCCGCCCGGTGGCGTGTTGTCCCACCAGCCGTAGAAGGTCAGGAAGGTCTGCTGGGTCGCGGCGGCCGGGCGCGCGGCGGGGCGGGCGGACGAGCGGGCGGAGGAATGGGGGTCGGGGCCGGCCGAGGCGCTGGGCGCTCCGGCCAGCAGGGCGGCGACGGTCATGATCAGGGCGGTGCAGGCGGTGGCGACGGTCGTCGTCAGCGTGCCTCTGCGCATGGATGGGCCTCCAAGTCGTCGGGTGTCCAGGCTGGCCAACTGCCTTGACGTAGCAGCGTCGTGGCCATGAGGGGTGCGCGTCAATAGTTGTTAGGAAGTTTTCCTAACAGATCTTTCGGGCGCGCCGCCATTCAGCGCAATCGCTGCGCACCCCTGGTCCCTGCTGGCAGGATCGGACCTTCGTGGGTAGGCAACGGAGAGGAGTCCGGACGTGGCTGTGAGCGATGCCCCGACAGTGCGGCCAGGCAGTGACCGGGCCGCCGCCGAATGCTGGCTGCTGCTGGGTACCGGGCTGAACGGGAACCGGATCATCGGCGAACTCACCGCCGCCTTCGAGCAGGCCCTGCCCGGTCGCTACGCCGTCCGGCGTACGGACGAACTGCTGCTCGGCATCGAGGGCGGCCGCCTGACGCTGCGTGATCTCGACGGCTGCCCGCTGGCCGCGCCGGCCGTCGCCTACGCCCGGATGTCGACCCCGCGGCTCAGCACCGACCGCGAAATGACGCTGCTGCGCCACCTGGTGGCGCTGGGCACGGTGCTGCTCAACCCGATGGACGCGGTGCTGGCCTGCGTGAACAAGTTCTGGCAGCTGCAGCAGCTGGCCATGGCGGGCCTGCCCGTCCCCGACACCCGCAGCTACGCCGACGCCGTGCTGACCGACGTGATCCGCGCCGGGGTGCCCGAGCCGTGCGTGGTGAAGTCGGTGCGCGGTCAGCGCGGCCGGCAGGTCTTCCTGGCGCCCGACGCCGGGATGCTGCTGGATGTCCACGGCAGTCTCAGCGAGGAGTCGCCCTACCTGTTCCAGCGTTACGTGTCGTACTCGCACGGCCGCGACCTGCGGGTGGTGGTGGTCGACGGCCGGGCGGTCAGCGCCCAGGTCCGCTCGGCCGCCGACGGCGGGCTCAAGTCGAATGTCGCGCTCGGCGGGACGTCCGTGCTCTGCCCGGGCCTGCACCCCGACGGCGAGGCGCTGGCCGTGCGGGCCGCCGAGGCGCTGGGGCTGGCGGTGGCCGGGGTGGACCTGCTCTTCGAGGCGGACGGCGGCTTCACGGTCTGCGAGGTCAACGCCAACGTCGGCTGGCGCGAGCACATGAGTGAGGTCAGCCCGGCCATCGTGGCCGCCTGCGCGGCCAGGTTGAGCGCCGGCGCGTAACCGGTCGCCAGGCCGCTGGACCGCTCGGCGGCCAGGCGGTGTCGTACCAACCAGCGCTGAGGAGAACGTCGGCCTTGGAGGCTTCACCCGCGCGAGGGCTGTTCCTCGGTCCGCTGCGCCGACGCAACTACCGGCTCTTCGCGATCGGCCAGGCGGCCTCGAACACCGGTACCTGGATGCAGAAGATGGCGCAGGACTGGCTCGTCCTGCGGCTGTCGGACGGCGACGGCACAGTGCTCGGCATCACCACCGCCCTGCAGCTGCTGCCGCTGCTGCTGCTCGGCGCGTGCGGGGGAGTGCTCGCCGACCGCTTCCCCAAGCGTCGGCTGCTGCTGATGACCCAGGCGGTCCTCGCGGTGCTCGCGCTGGTCCCGGCGCTGCTGGCGGCGACCGGCACCGCCACCCTGGGCGCCGTCTACGCGCTCTCCCTCGTGCTGGGCCTGACCATGGTGGTCGACAAGCCGACCTTGCAGGCCTTCATCGCCGAGGCGGTCGAACCGACCGACCTACAGAACGCGCTGGCCCTGAACAGCACCGTGCTCAACCTCGCCCGGATGGTCGGCCCCGCGCTGGCCGGTCCGATCATCAGCGTCTTCGGCGTCGGTCCTGCCTTCGTCCTCAACTCCCTCTCGTACGTGGTGGTGCTGGCCACCCTGCTGCGGATGGACACCCGCGAGCTGCGCCCGACCCCGGTCGTCGCGCGTGCCAAAGGGCAGGTGCGGGCGGGGCTGCGGCATGTGCGCAACCGTCCCGACCTCGGCCTGACGCTGGTGCTGGTGGGCTTTGTCGCCGGATTCGGGATGAACTTCCAGATCACCACGGCGCTGATGGTCACCAAGGTCTTCCACAGCCGGGCCGCCGCGTTCGGACTCGGCTCCGCCGCGCTCGCCGTCGGCGCCGTGGCCGGTTCGCTGCTCGCCGCCCAGGCTCGCCGCTGCGGGTGGCGGCGGTTGGTGGGCGCGGGGCTGGCGTTCGGCGTGCTGGAGGCGGTGACGGGTCTGATGCCCGACTTCTCGACGTTCGTCCTGATGCTGGTGCCGACCGGAACGCTGCTGCTGGTCTTCATGACGGCTGCCAAGGCCCGGCTCCAACTCGCCGTCGCCCCCGAGATGCGCGGCCGGGTGATAGGCCTCTACATGCTCGCCTCGCTGGGGACCACCCCGCTGGCGGCGCCGTGCGTCGGCTGGATCTCGCAGACGGCCGGCCCGCGGGCCGGGCTGGTGCTCGGTGGCGTCGTGTCGGCGCTCGCCGCGCTGGTGGTGGGCCTGCTGCTCGGCCGCCGGGCGGCGGCCGAGCCCACGACGCTCCCGGGTCAGCTGGTGCCGGCGGACGCCGAGCGGCTGACCGGTGCGGCGGCGAGGAGTCAGGACGGCTGACGGTCCATGAGCGGGGTCGCGTACGGGGTCGCGTGCGGAGCTGCATGAGGCATCGTGAGAGGCATTGCGAGAGAGCTCCCTTCTGCTGAGAGCGCACTCTCGTCGCGAGTGGGCTTCTGCGTCGGCTGTGGGGTGAAGCGGACCGGCAGCAAGAGCGGCCCGTGGATGATCCCCGCCGGGATCCAGGCCACCTCTCCCTCGGGGTCGGTCAGGGCCAGGTCGGGCAGCCGGCGCAGCAGGGTGCCCAGCGCGATGACCCCCTCCAGCCGGGCGAGCGGAGCGCCGATGCAGTGGTGGATGCCGTGCCCGAACGAGAGGTGGCGGGCCGCCGGGCGGGTGACGTCCAGCGGCTGCTGCCCGGTTCCGCCCTCGACGTCGTGGCCCACCGAGGTCAGCGAGATCACCACGACGTCGCCGGTGCGGATGTCGGCGCCGCCGAGCGTCAGGTCGCCGGACGCGAAGCGCAGCGGCGTGGTGTCCACGGGCGCGTCATGGCGCAGGAACTCCTCCACCGCGCCCGCCAGCAGCGCCGGGTCCCGGCGCAGCAGTTCGGCCTGCTCGGGCTCGCGCAGCAGCCGCAGCGCCGCGTTGGCCAGCAGGTTGGCTGTGGTGTCGTGTCCGGCCACCACCAACAGCACGGCGGTGCCCAGCAGTTCCTCCTCGGAGAGCCGGCCGTCCACCTCGTCGTGCACCGCGACCAGCGCCGACAGCAGGTCCTCGCCGGGGTTGCGGCGCTTGTCGGCCAGCAGCTCGGCCAGGTAGCGGTTGAGGTTGGTCGCCCCCTCGCGCTGCTTCTCCGGCGGGTTGCCGAGGGCCTGCTGCGACCAGTGCCGGAACTGGTCGCGGTGCTCCTCCGGGACGCCGAGCAGCTCGGAGATCACCGTCATCGGCAGCGGACCGGTGAAGCTCTCCACCAGGTCGGTGCTGCCCAAGGGCGCTATGCCGTCGAGCAGTTCGTCGGTGATCTGCTGGATCCGCGGGCCCAGGGCGGCCATCCGCCGGGCACTGAACGCGCCGGCGACGAGCTTGCGCAGCCGGGTGTGGTGCGGCGGGTCGGCGGTCAGCATGTTGCCGCCCAGGCCGACGCCGGTGCGGTTGCGGGTGTAGCCGACGGCGTCCAGGTGGGCCTGCGCGGGTTCCGGGTCCTTGCCGAGCAGCGGGTGGGTGAAAGCCTCGCGGGCCAGGTCGTGCGAGACCACCAGCCAGCCGCTCAGGCCGCTGGGCATCCGCACCCGGTGGATCGGCCCCGCCTCGCGCAACCGCGCGTACTCGGCGTGGGCGTCGGCTTTGAACGACGGGGAGCCGATCAGCACAGGCTGGTGGGCAGCTGTCGAGCCGTCAGGCACGGTCACACCTCCGGGGTCACGGCCGCCCGCCCCGGGCCCCGTCGGCACGGTCGGCGCACGACCGACACCGAACGTACTGCAACGATGCACGACGCAACAGGGAGATCCTCCTGTCTCTGACGTCACGTCATGCAAGCTCACTTTCATGTCGCATCATGCGAGTCGGGTCGCATCGTGCTGGGTCAGGTCGCGTTGCGTCAGGTCGGTTTGCGTCAGGTCGGGTTGCGTTGCGTCATGGCGTTGCCACGTCGGCCCGGGCGGGTGAGCCGAAGCGGGCCAGGTAGTGCCAGACCTTCTTGAGCGCCTGCTGGTCGTAGCGGCCGGTGCGCGCCGCGTCGCCGATGATCCGCGGGTCGATCAGGCCGGCCACCGCGATCTCGGCGCCCAGTTCCACGTACTGCGGGCCGCGGAAGTCCGGGTGACGTCGCAGCCGGTCGACGGTCAGCACCAGCCCCGGGTGCCACTCCAGCGGGCAGCGCAGCCGGCGGGCCGCGTCCTCCACCGCCGTGCCGCGGTAGGCCGGGTCGAGGACCAGCGCCTCGATGTCGCGGTCGAGCACGACCGGTCCGTGCACCTGCGCCTCGATGTAGTCGTCGAGGGCGTCCTGCTGGTCGGCCTCGGCCAGGGCGATCAGCGGCATGGCGGTCGCGACACCGAAGTCGGTGGGCTCGCGGAAGCTGTCCGGGTAGCAGAACGTGCTGCGCGCGAGCGCCTCGGCGGTGAGCCGGAAGTGCGCGGACCCGAACCGCGGGGCCGCGCCGAGCGGTTGGCGGCGGAAGTCCAGCGCACCGTAGACCGGTCGCAGGTGGGCGGGAGCGCGGTCGTACGCGCCGTCGAAGAGCCGGCTCTCCCAGAGCCAGCGCTCGCCGCCGGGGTGGGCGGTCAGGCCGCCGTTACTGGTGCCGGTGGTGAACTGCGAGCGGTAGACGCCGTCCTCGGCCATCGCCCGTAGGATCGGCCGCTCTCCCACCAGTCGGTCCGGGTGGAAGTTGAGCGTGATCCGCAGCCCGCCGTCCACCGGCGCCCCGCTGGACAGCGAGGCGACATGGCGCAGGGCGTGATCGTGGGGGGAGTCGGCGGCGTCGGCGGAGGCTGCGTTCATCGGCGAAGTCTGCCGCAGGCCGGGCCCGCCGCGCAGCGGGTTTTTCTGACAACATCACCGGCTGGGAGCGTTGCGGGCTGGGTGCATCACTGGCTGGGACCAGCGCCGGCGAAGCGGAACAGCAGCAGGGGGAGTCACGCCATGAATGACCGGAGCGCGATCGTTGCCGCACGCCCACCCGAGCTGCTGGTGCGGCTGCTGCGGCCGCAGGACGGCGAAGCCCTCGCGGCGCTGCTCGACGCGAGCCGTCTCCATCTGCGGGAGTCGCTGCCGACCACGGAGGCGGACTACTTCACCGCGGAGGGGCAGCGGCGGCGGATCGTCCGGGCGCTGGCCGAGCACGAGGCCGGCCGGGTGTGGCCGGGCGTCATCGTGCACGACGGCGCGGTGGTCGGCCGGATCTCGCTGAACAGCATCACGCTGGGCGCGCTGCGGTCGGCGTTCGTCAGCTACTGGCTGGGAGCGGACCACCTACGCCGGGGATTGGCCACCCGGGCCGTGGGACTGCTGCTGGAGCACGCCTTCGACTCCCTGCTGCTGCACCGGGTGGACGCCTTCACCCGGCCGGCCAACGAGGCCTCGCGCAGAGTCCTGGAGCGCAACGGCTTCGAGCAGGTCGGCCTGGCCCGCCGACACACCCATGTCGGCGGCCGCTGGCACGACGAGCTGCTGCTCCAGAAGCTGGCGCCGTGGGACGACGGCGTCACGCTGCATCCGTAGCGAGACGTTGGGGATCCCGGCCGCTGGTGCTGGTGCTGGTGCTGGTGCTGGTGCCGGCACTGATGCTGCTGGGTGAGGCGGCGTCGGGTGGCGGTGGCGGCGCGGTGGGCGTCCGAAAAGTCGTAAATCGGCTACTTTGGGCGCCATGTCTTCCAACCACCCCGAACGCCGGACGACCGCGTGGCGGGTGCTGAGCACCCCGAAGATCTGGGCGTTCCCCGCCGTGCTGATCAGCCTGGTGGTGCTGCTGCTCGCGCTGGTGTACATGGGCGGGATCCTCAACCCGAACGGCAATCTGCGCCGGCTGCCGATCGGACTGGTCAACGCCGACCAGGGCGTCGTGGTGGCCGGGCAGCGGACCGATCTGGGGGCGCGGACCACCGCTGGCATCGCCGCCGTCTCGCAGCACCAGATCTCCTGGCGCAGCCTGGACGAGGCCGCCGCGATGGACGAGTTGACGTCCGGCAAGCTCTACGGGGTGCTCCGGGTGGACGCCGGCTTCACCCAGGCCGTCCTCGCGCTCGGCACCTCGGGGATGCCGAAACCGGCGCGCCCGACGATGACGGTGCTCACCAACCCCGGCGCGGGCAGCCTGGCCTCCTCGCTCGCCAGCTCGATCTCCCAAGCCGCCGCGCACGCCGCCTCGTTGCAGATCGGCGGACAGCTGACCGCGGCCCTGCCGCAGGGCGGCGCCGCCGCGAGCAACGCCGAACGGCTCCAACTGGCCGACCCGGTAACGGTGGTGGTCGCCGTCGGCCACCCGATCGGAGCCCACAGCGGTCTGGGTCTGACCGCCTTCTACTACGCGCTGCTGCTGGTGCTGGCGGGCTTCCTGGGCGCCACCGTGATCGGCAACTCCGTTGACGTGGCGCTCGGTTACGCGGCGAGCGAGCTCGGGCCGTGGCGCCGCCAGCGGCCCACCGTGCCGATCAGCCGGACCCAGACGCTCGCCATCACGATGGTCATGTCGGTCGGGATCGCGGTGCTGACCTCCAGCCTGATCATGCTCGGCTGCGTCGCGATCCTCGGTATGGACGCCTCGCACCTGCCGTTGCTCTGGATCTTCTCCGTCTGCGCCTCGGCCGCGGTCGGACTCGGTGCGCAGGCGCTGCTCGCCGCGTTCGGCGGGATCGGGCAGCTGATCGCCATGTTCGTCTTCATCGCCCTCGCGCTGCCCTCGTCCGGGGCGACCGTCCCGCTACAGGCGTTGCCGACCTTCTACCGGGTGCTGTCCGAGTTCGAGCCGATGCGCCAACTCGCTGGTGGTGTAAGGGCGATCCTCTACTTTGACGCGCGGGCCGACGCCGGTCTGACCCGTGCCTGGGTCATGATCGCGGTGGGGGTGGCGGTCGCGCTGGTCTTCGGCTTCGCGATGACCACCTACTACGACCGCAAGGGCCTGCACCGCATCGTGCCCGAGCACGCACCGGAGCCCGAGCCCAACCCCGAGCCGACCGACTGAGCCGACCGACTGGTCCAACTGACTGAGCCGACCGACTGGTCCGACCGACTGGCCCGACCGACTGGCCCGACCGACCGGGCCGACCGACTGGCCCGACCGACTGGCCCGACCGACTGGGCCGCCGCTACTTCGGCGGCGGGCCGGGAGCACGGTGGCGGACGGCGTGCGCGACCAGGTCGCGGACCGCCCCGGCGGGCGGGGTGCTCGGGCCGAGCCAGATCGCGCGCAGCACCCGGGTCAGGTCGAGCCCAGCTACCGGGACCTGGTGCAGGCGACGACTGGTCAGGTCGTCGGCGACGGCCAGCTCGCTGAGCACGGCCGGCCCGGCGCCGGCCAGCACGGCGGCGCGGACGGCCGCGGTCGTCGACAGCGCCATCACCGGCGGCCCCTGGACGGCCTCGGGCCCGAGCGCCGCGTTCAGGGCCGCCGCCAGGACGTCCCGGGTGCCCGAACCGTGCTCGCGGCTGACCAGTGGGGTCCGGTTGAGTTCCTCGGCGGTGACCGGTCGCCGCCGGCGCGCCCAGGGGTGGTCGTGACGCACCACCAGGGTGAGGACGTCGTGCGCCACCACCCGGCTGCGGACGTCGCGCGGGGTGCTCGGACCTTCGACGAAGCCCAGGTCCGCCTGGCCATGGCGGACCTGGTCGATCACGGTGTCGCTGTTCGCCGCGATCAGCACCACCTCGGCCGCCGGCTGCCCGCTGCGCTGCGCGGCCGCCTGCAGCGACACCAGCCAGCCGGGCAGCAGGTGCTCGGCGATGGTGAGGCTGGCGCTGACCCGCAGCCGGGTGCGCCGGTCCTGGCGCAGCGCGGCGAGCCCGAGCTCGACCTCGGCGGCGACGTCAAGCAGGCGCGAGGCCCATTCCGCCGCGACCACACCCGCGGGCGTCAGGGTTGAGCCCTGCGGTGTGCGCAGCACCAGCGGCACGCCGGTCTGCGCCTCGACCGAGGTGATCCGCGCCGACACCGCCTGCTGGGTGACGCCCAGCTCGCGCGCGGCGGCGTTCAGGCTGCCGCTGCGCGCGACGGCGAGCAGCACCTCCAGGGCGCGCAACTCGGGCATCCGTGGGCTCAGGACCATGCACCCACCCTAACCTGCGGTGACAAGGCCGCCTTGTACCCCTGCAAGGAGGTGGGCACTACTGCGGAGCGTCGCACCCGAGCAGCATGAAATTCATGACTAGCATGCTGCCGGTGACCACCCCCCGTGACACTCCGGAAGGCCCCGAGCCCACCGGGTCCGCAAGGCCGTCCGGGCCTGCCAAGCCGTCCGGGTCCGCTCTGCCCTCCGGGTCTGTCCTGCCCTCCGGGTCCGCTGACACCCCTGTGCACGCGCTGGCGCGCTGGGGCCTGCTGCGCGACCTCGACCACCCGCGCCAGCTGCTGTCGAACATCACCCCGAACTGGTACGCCTCGGTGATGGGCACTGGCATCGTCGCCGTCGCGGGCGCCTCGCTGCCCCAGCAGGTCCCCGGACTGCGGGTGGCGGCGACGGTGATGTGGGGTCTGGCCGCGTTCCTGCTGGTCGCGCTCAGCGTCGTCACCGTCCTGCACTGGGCACGCCACCGCAAGACCGCCCGCGGACACGCGCTCGACCCGGTGATGGCCAACTTCTACGGCGCCCCGCCGATGGCGATGCTCACCGTCGGCGCCGGCACGCTGCTGCTGGGCCGGGACGTGATCGGCCTGCGCGCGGCGGTTGACGTGGACTGGGCGCTCTGGCTGGTCGGCACGGCGGCCGGTCTGGTCTGCGCGGCGGCCGTCCCGTACCTGGCCTTCACCCGGCACGACCTCCGCCCGGACAGCGCCTTCGGCGGCTGGCTGATGCCGGTGGTGCCACCGATGGTGTCCGCTTCCACCGGGGCGCTGCTGCTCCCCTTCGTCCCCGCGGGCCAGACCCGGCTGTCGATGCTGCTCTGCTGCTACGCGATGTTCGGCCTCAGCCTGCTGGCCTCGATCATTGTCATTACGCTGATCTGGTACCGGCTGGCCATCCACAAGACCGGACCGGTGCGCATGGTGCCGACGCTGTGGATCGTGCTGGGCCCGCTCGGCCAGTCGATCACCGCCGCCAACCTGCTGGGCGGCGTCGCGCACCTGGCGCTGCCCGCGCCCTACTCGACCGCGCTGCAGGCCTTCGGCATCGTCTACGGCGTCCCGGCCTGGGGCTTCGCGTTCCTGTGGGCCTGCCTGGCCGGTGCCGTCACCCTGCGCGCGGTGCGGGCGGGCCTGCCGTTCTCGCTGACCTGGTGGTCGTTCACCTTCCCGGTCGGCACCTGCGTCACCGGCACCACCGGCATCGCTCTGCACTCCGGTTCGGACCTGTTCAGGGCCGCCGCCGGGCTGCTCTACGTGGCGCTGGTCCTGGCCTGGCTCCTGGTCGCCGTCCGGACGGCCAAGGGCAGCCTGCGCGGACAGCTCTTCCTGCCCGCCGGAGTCCCGGCCCGCTGAGCACCCGTCACGTTCACGGGTGGTGGTGCGAGGGGGACGGGGACGGGCTGCTGTCGAAGCTCGGGCTCGGGCTCGGGGTGTGGTGGTGCTGGTGGTGCTCGTGTCCGTGCCCGTGCGGGTGTTCAGTGCTGCCGCCGTCGCTCCATGCGCTGGACTGCGCGCGCCGCTGTAGGTCGTCCTGCTCCGGCAGCCAGTCGAGCCTCCCCGGACGTCCGGGGGGCTGCCCCGATCCGGCCGACCGCCGTCCGGCCCGTACGGCCAGCACGATGCTCAGCACGACGACGCCGGGCACCCCGACGAAGACCAGGGCGAAGAACCCCACGAAGAGCAGACCCATGTCGTTTCCTTCTTCCCCCCGCACCAGACCCGACCGGGCCCGGTGACCGCTCGGCCGACACCGTACTCGACGGGGCGGACGCCCCGCTCGCCAGTCAGGTGCGGGCACCCGGCCAGTCGAGGATGAGCTGCTGGCGGCGCGGGAGTTGGGCGACGATCAGGTCGTAGGAGTCCTCGATCATCTCCCGGAGCAGCCGCTGCGGAACCGAGCCGTCGATGGTCACCGTGTTCCAGTGCCGCTTGTTGAGGTGCCACCCGCCAGTGATCGCCGGATACTGCGCCCGCAGCCGCACGGCCACCTCAGGGTCGCACTTCAGGCTCACCCGCAGCGGCACACCGTCCAGCGCGCTGAGCGCGAAGATCTTCCCGCCGACCTTGAACACCGAGGTCTCCGGATTGAACGGGAAGGTCTCCTCGGCCCCGTTGAGTTCCAGGCAGGCGGCTTTGAGCGCATCGGGCGTCATGATCAGCGTCATGGTGGACAGTCTGCCGGGGTGTGGTGCTGCGCAACTGGATTGGGGTGGTGGTCGTCTGGATGGGGGACGGGTGGGTTGTCTGGTGGGTGGGAGTACTTGTGTCGAAGCCGCTGCTGTTCCTTGATGTCGACGGGGTGCTCAACCCGGCTGATCCGCGTCCGGCGGCGGACTTCGATGTGCATACGCTCTGCGGGTTCAGGGTCCTGCTGTCGCGTCGACACGGGGAGTGGCTACGGGAGTTGGCGGAGGTGTACGAGCTCTGCTGGGCCACCACGTGGGAGGAGGACGCCAATGTTCACATCGCGCCGGTGCTGGGATTGCCGGTGCTGCCGGTGGTCCGGTTTGCCGGGTATCGGCGGCAGCCGGGGGATCCTCGGGTCCGGTTGATGGAGTTGTTCTCCGGGGCCAAGTGGGTGCCGTTGCTGCGGTATGCGGACGGGCGGCCGTTTGCGTGGGTCGACGATGTCATGCCGTTTCGGCTGGTGCGTAACTCGCTGGTGCGGCGGGATCGGCTGCTGATGGCGATCGATGGCGGGCAGGGGCTCGAACGGCACCACGTGGAACGGCTGTTGGCGAAACCGCCGCGGCGTGGACGGGTGCGGGAGCTGGCAGGACGGGGGCGAGGCGGGTCGGGGAACCGTCCGTGAGGGTGTGGGTGAACGTCGCGGCCAACGCCGCGGCGGGCCGTGACACCGATGGCTGGCTCGTCGCGCTGGTCTTCGGCGGGGGCTGATAGAGATGGGGGGGTCGGCCGGGGTAGCGGGAAGCGTGGCGCGCGATGGCGTCGATTGACGGGGAGCGTCTGCTGGCGGTGGTCTCCGAGCATGTGGGCGGTGGGCGTGTGCCCGGCGCGGTGGTGGGTGTGGTGTGCGGCGGGCAGCGGTTCGTCGGGAGCGTCGGCGCGCCGGCTGTCGACGGCGCGGTCCCGCTGGCGGCGGATGCGGTCTTCCGGATCTCCTCGCTGACCAAGCCGCTGGCGGCGGCGCTGACGCTGATGCTCGTCGAGGACGGGGAGTTGGCGCTCGACGCGCCGATCGAGCGGTGGATTCCCGAGCTCGGCGGCCGGCGGGTGCTGCGGCGCCTGGACGGGCCGGTCGAGGACACCGTCCCGGCGGATCGTCCGATCACGGTGGACGACCTGCTGACACTGCGGATGGGCTTCGGTTTCGTCTTCGACTCGCCGTGCCCGGTCTTCGAGCGCGCCGCGGCGGCGGGCCTCGGCCTGGGGCCGCCGGATCCGTCCGTCCCACTGGGCCCGGACGCGTGGGTGGCGCGGTTCGCCGAACTGCCGCTGATGCACCAGCCCGGGGCCGAGTGGATGTACGAGTTCGGCTACGGCGTGCTCGGCGTACTGCTGGCGCGGGTCGGCGGACAGCCGCTGGACCGGTTGCTGCGCGAGCGGCTGCTCGACCCGCTGGGGATGGTGGACACCGGTTTCGAGGTGCCGGCCGGGGCGCGTGCTCGGCTGGTCACCTGCTACACGCCCGGTGATGATGGCTTGGAGGTGTTCGACGGCGCGCGGGACAGCCGGTGGCACCGGCGGCCGGCGTTCCCGGACGCGCGCGGTGGACTCGTCTCGACCGCCCCCGACTACCTGCGGTTCGCGCGCCTGCTGCTGGACGGCGGGCGGTACGACGGGGGGCGCCTGCTCTCGGAGCGGTCGGTCGCGCTGATGACCACCGACCGGCTCGGCGCCGGGCGGGCGCGGTCGCGCTCGGAGGAGGCCTTCCTCAGCGCCGGCGCCGGCTGGGGCTACGGCGTCGAGGTCACCCCCACGCGGTACGGCTGGGGCGGCGGGCTCGGGTCCACCTGGTACACGTACCCGGGGCTCGATACAGCCGCCGTACTGCTGACCCAGTGCCTACCGCCGCCCGAGCCGCTGGTCGGCGCGTTCTGGTCGGCGCTGGGCGCCATGATCGGCGTGCGTGGGCGGCCCGCAGGAACGTGACCTGGTCCGGGGTCAGGTCGGTGGCGTCGCGTCGTATGGGCTTGCTGTCCGACGCGCCGTTCTCGCGCAGGAAGCAGACGCTGCTTCGGGTGCCCGCCGTCCAGCTCTTCGCGGTCGGCGGATAGATGGAGCGGGGGCGGTGCCGTACGGGCCGTAGACGCCGTAGGGGGGTTGCGGGGCGTGCGGCGCGCCGGCTGTCGCGGGGGGTGGGGCCCAGGGGTCGGGGGTGGCGGCTTCGGGTGTGACGGCGTCGTTCGTGGTTATGCGGTCTCGCCCCGTTGCGCGTTGCCGCGCGGATGTTCGATCTGGGGGACTCTGGCGGAGCAGGGCAAGTGGCTTTGTGGCGATCAGGCGGAGACCGGGGCGTCCCAGTCGATCCGGTGGTCGAACATCCAGGCCGACTTCTCCGGCTTCACCAGCTTGCCGACCGCCCGCAGCACCAGGCCGTTGACGACGCGGCCGACCGGGCCGGCGGCCTTGCTGCTGTTCTTGCGGGTGGTCTCGGTGATGATCTTCTCGACGCGCGGGCGGCGCAACTCCTCGTACCGGGCGAACGCCTGGTCGTGCGGCAGGTCGCGTAGGCAGCGGGCCAGTTGGACGGCGCTCTCGATGGCGAGCGAGGCTCCCTGGCCGGAGCTGGAGGAGGGCGCGTGGGCCGCGTCGCCGACCAGGACCAGCCGGCCCCGGTGCCAGGTGGGCACTCTCGGCATGTTCTCCATCGGGCCGACCACCAGCAGGTCGGCCGGGTCGGTGGCCGCGATCAACTGCCCGGCCGGCGTGCGGTCTTCGGCGAAGGTCGCGCGCAGGATCGGCAACCACTCGGCGGGTGTGGTCAGTTGGGCCTCGGCGGTGGTGATCGGTTCGCGGTGCGGCAGGTTGGCGAACCAGACGGCCGGCGACTCGTCGAAGATCTGGTAGCCGAAGAAAGCGTGCTTGCCGAAGCTCATGTTCATCTTGCCGCCCGTGGACGGCAGGTGGTGCCGGTGCACCAGGCCGCCGAGGCTCAGTAGGCCGGCGTACCGGGGGCCGGGCGCGGCCGGGTCGATCAAGGTGCGCACGGTTGAGCGGATGCCGTCCGTGCCGATCAGGATGTCGGCGCTCGCCCGCGTCCCGTCGGCGAAGTGGGCGGTCGCGCCGTCGGCGGTCTCGTCCGCGCCGACCAGGCGCTTGCCGTGCTCGATGCGGACGCCGCGGCGGGCGGCCTCGTCGTAGAGCGCGCGGTAGAGGTCGGCGCGCAAGAGGAACCGCATCGGTGGCACTCCGGGCGGGTTGCCGAACTCGGCGAGTCGGCGGCCGGCCCAGTCCTGCAGCACGATGCCGGTCATCGGGAGGCCGATCGGCCGGACCAGGTCGCCGAGGCCGATCGCGTCCAGGGCGTCCAGGCCGTTGGGGGCGAGGCTCAGTCCGGCGCCGACGGCTTCGGCGGTGCGGGGGTAGGCCTCGTGGACGGTGGCCTCGATCCCGGCCTTCTGCAGGGCCATCGCGGCGATCGGGCCGGCGATGCCGCCGCCGATGACCAGCGCGCTATGGGTCTTCTGGGTGCTGAGGATGTGGGTGCTACGGGTCTGGGTGTCCATGTGGAAATAGTTGCACTGCAACTAGTCTCTGGTCAACTAGTTCCGCCGCGGATAGAATCTCGCCATGAGCACCCACCGCAGCTCCCCGCTCGCGCTGACCGTCCTGGCCCTGCTGCACTACAAGCCGCTGCACCCCTACGGCCTGCAGCGGTTGGTCAAGGAGTGGGGCAAGGACCTGGTCGTCAACGTGGGGCAGCGCGCGAGCCTGTACCGCACGATCGACCGGCTGCAGGAGGCGGGCCTGGTCGCCGTCCGGGAGACCGGGCGCGACCAGGCCTACCCCGAGCGGACCGTCTACGAGGTCACCGACGCCGGGCGCGAGGTCGCCCGGGAGTGGCTGGTCGACATGCTGGCGGTGCCCAAGCAGGAGTTCCCGCAGTTCCCGGTGGCGCTGTCGAATCTGCTGATGCTGACGCCGGTCGAGATCACCGCAGCTCTGGAGCGGCGGGTGCAGGCCATGGTGGAGAAGATCATCGCGCTGGAGGCGATGCAGAACGACGAGCGCGCGCAGGGCCTGCCCAGGGTCAGCCTGCTGGAGGTCGAGTACCTGCGCGCCGTGTCCGAGGCCGAGGTGCGCTGGCTGCGCTCGGTGGTCGAGGACCTCCGCTCGGGCCGGCTGTCCTGGTCGGCGGAGGAACTCGGCGCCGCGGCAGACGCAGGCGCGGGTGCAGGCATGGGCGAAGGCGCGGGCGAAGGCACGGGCGCAGACGCAGACGCAGACGCAGGCGCAGGCACGGGCGGTGGCGCGGCGGAAGGCGCGGTGGGTTCAGCCCGCTGAGGCGGCGGCCTGCGCCCAGGAGGGGAGTCGTTCGATCTCGACCACCGCGCACGCAATCGAGGTGCCACCGTTGCCCAGCATCAGGACCCGTTCCCCGGGCGACAGTTGACCCGTCGTCAGCAGATGGTCGAGGCCCGCGAGATGGTCGCCGGTGCCCAAGTGCCCCACCCCGCGCCCGAAGTCGAGTAGTCCGCGCGCGGGATCGATGCCCAGTGGCTGCAGGACGGCACGCAGATATCCGGCGGTGCCGGAGAACACATGGGTGGCGCGGGCGACGTCCTGCGGGCGGATGCCCGCCTCCGCCAGGGTGTGGGCGGCCAGTTGGGTGCGGGCGGCCGCGAGGTCCCGCAGCAGGGCGACGAAGCCGGTCGGATCGCTGCGCCGCAGGTGCGCGAAGCGCTCGCCGAGTCGGGCCGGCCGGCCCAGCGTCGGCTCGGGCGGGAAGAGCGGGACACCGCTGCGGTACAGCTCCTCCAGGTGCGGCACGGAGGAGGAGTTGACGGCCAGCAGCCGGGCGAAGCCGCCCGCGCGCGAGAGCACCACGGCGGTGCCGGCGTCGCCCAGCACCGAGGGCCGGTCGGTCCCCGCGCCGGCGGTGTAGCGCCAGCGGTCCACCAGCGGGGTCCCGAAGTTGTCCGCGCCGGTGATCAGCGCTGCCACCTGTCCGGCGGAGGCCAGGTAGCACGCGGCCAGCTCCAGGCCGGTGAGGATGCCGCAGCAGCCCTGGCGGATCTCCAGCGAGGGGGCGCTGCCGCCCGCAACCTGCCGTTGGACGTAGCCGTGGGCGGGCCACGCGTCCGGGCCCTGGTGCAGTACGGACGCGTGCAGCAGCAGCGCGAGCTCCTCGCCACGGTGCCCGGACCGCTCCAGCGCCTGGCGGGCGGCGCGCACCGCCAGCTCGGGTGCGGACAGCTCGCCGGCCACGGCGACCGACTGCCAGCCGCCGCGCTCGGCCTCGGCCGCGTCGAAGAGCCCGCCGGCCACGGCCTGCGCGACCGGCATGCGCGGCGGCAGGAAGACGCCGGTGGCCGCGAGGAAGACGCCGTCGGTGCGCATCGCCTCAGCCCCGCGCCCGCAGGCCGCTCCAGCGCACCGGCAGCTGCTCGGGGCCGCGGATGAACATGCCCTGGCGCCAGCGCGGGCCCCGCGCCGGCGCGTCCACCCGCAGCCCGTCGAAGCGTTCGAGCAGCGCGCTCAGGCCGATCCGCAGCTCCGCGCGGGCCAGGTCGGCGCCCAGGCAGTAGTGGCGCCCGTGGCCGAAGGCCAGGTGCGGGTTGTCGGCCCGGTCGGGGTCGAAGGCGGTGGGCTGCGCGAAGCGCTCCGCGTCCAGGTTGGCCGCGTCGGTGAGCGGGACGACCACCTCGCCGGCCCGCAGCGGGGTGCTCCCGAGCACCAGGTCCTCGGTCACCACATGCGGCGCCCCGCCGGTGGCGACCAGCGAGCTGAGCCGCAGCAGCTCCTCCAACGCGGCCGGGAGCGCCCCTGGTTGGGCGCGCAGACGGTCGGCGAGGCCGGGGCCCTGCTCGCCGAAGAGGACGAGCGCGCACATCGCCAGCTGGTTGCTGGTGGTCTCGTAGCCCGCCATCAGCAGCCCGGCGCCGAAGACCACCACCTCCGCCCGGCTCAGCCGCCGCTCCTCGGGGGCGCTGAGCAGGGCCGTCAGCATGTCCGCGCCCGGCGTGCCGGCCGCGATCTCCCGCTCGCGGCGCTCCACCAGCTCGGAGAAGTACTCCCGGGCCTCCTGGTGCGCGGTGGCCACCTGCGGCGCGGTGAACCGGGTGGTGGACATCATCCGGTCCACCCGGGGGCGCAGCCACGGCTCGTCCTCGGGCGGCACGCCGAGCAGCCCGGTGATCGCGCGCAGTGCGAAGGGAACCGTGAACTCCTCGACCAGGTCCGTTGGTTGGGGCAGTGTGACCAGCCGGTCCAGGGCTTGCTCGGCCAGTCGGCGCAGCTCGGGCTCCAGCCGCCGCGCGGCCCGGGCGGTGAACAGCGCGCGGACGGCCTGGCGTCGCCGGGTGTGCAGCGGCGGGTCGCTGGCGGCCAGCGCGAGCGACTCCGAGCTGCGCGCGAAGAGCGGGTGGCCGGGGAAGGAGGCGCGGCTGAACCGGTCGTCGCTCAGCACCGTGCGCACCTCCGCCCAGCGGGCCACCAACTGGGCGGGCAGGCCGCTGGGCAGGGTGACGGGGGTGAGACCGGGCGTCCGCGCCAGCTGCTCGTGCGCGGTCGGCGCGCCGATGCCCGGCCCTTGCGGGAAGGGGAAGGGGCATCGCGGGGGAGTACGCATCACGCGGCCTTTCCGAGGAGTCCGAGCAGCAGGAAGACGGCGAAGTCGCCGAGCAGGAAGAGCGCCGCCGCGCCGGCCGGCCAGCGCACGGCGCGCCCGGGCCAGAACCGGCGCGCGCCGAAGAGCACCGCGCCGGCCGGCAGCAGCACCAGCCAGCCCCAGCCGTGCCCCGCCCACGGCCGCAGCACCGCCAGGGCGAGCAGCACGGCGGCGCCCGCCGCCGCCACCGACCGCACCGCGGTGCCCTGCGCGCCGTAGCGGGTGCTGTAGCTGTGCTCACCCGGCTGCGGCGAGCGAGTGGTCTTGCGGGCGAACTCCAGGTGCAGGAACGCGGCGACGGCGGTCAGCAGCGGCGCCAGCAGCTGCCCGTCCGGCCGCAGCCCGGCCCGCGCGAGCACCGCCGCGTACAGGTAGCAGTTCAGCAGCAGCTGGACGGGCAGGCCCAGCAGCGCGCTGAGCGTGACCCGCTGCGGCGCGGGCCAGCGCCAGAGCAGCTCCAGCGCCAGCAGCAGCGCCGCGTAGAGCAGCACGGCGGCAAGCACCGTGGCGGCGCCCGGGCCGACCGCCAGGGCGAGCAGCAGCGCCACCGCCGAGCCCGCCCCGAGCAGCACGCCCAGATCGGCCACCGCGACCGCGCCGCTGGGCAGCGGGCGGCGCGGATTGTGCACCCGGTCGTACCGCAGGTCGCGCAGGTCGTCGACGGCCCGCATCAGCAGCAGCGCCAGCACGAACGCGGCGACGGCCGGCACGGTGGCCGGCCCCGGGCGCCAGCTCCCGATCCGGTGGTCGGCGCGGGCGAACAGGGCGCTCAGGCCCAGCGCCCAGAGCAGCGCGTACGGCAGGTAGAAGGCGGGCGGCCAACTGCCCCGCACATACCGGCCGAGCCGGCGGATCACGGCTGCTCGTCCGGGGATTGCCCGAGCAGCCGCACGGTGCCCTCGGTGGCGTCCAGTTCCACCCAGGCGCCGTCCGGGATCAGCGTGGTGGCGCCCGCGACGGCCACCACGGTCGGCACCCCGAGCAGCCTGCCGGTGATCGCGGTATGCGACAGCAGCGTGCCGCGCTCGACCACCAGGCCCTTGGCCGCCGTCATCAGGAACAGCCAGCCGGGGTCGGTCTCACGGGCGACCAGGATCCGGTCCGCGAGCACCTCGGTGGCCTCGGCCGGGTCCAGCACGACGCGGGCGCGACCGCGCACCACGCCCCGGCTGGAGGGCAGTCCGCGCAGCACCTGCTCGGCCGCGCCGCTCGCCGGCGCGGCCGCCGCCGCCCACGGCCGGGGGACGGCGGGCAGCGCGCCGGCGTCGGTCAGCTGGCGCGACGGCGGGGCGGGGAGCGCCGCGCAGCGCTCCCGTTCGGCGCGCCGCTGGGCGGCGAGCTCGCGCAGCCCGCCGCTGGGCCGGGTGCCGTCGACCGCGCCGAGCACCTCCTCCACCGTCAGGTCGAACACGTCCTCGACGGCGTCCAGTTGGGCCGCCTCGGCCAGTGCGGTGCCCATCCGCAGCAGGAGTTGCCGACTGATGCCGTACAGCTCGGTGCGGCAGAAGCGGGTGTCCTCACGGACCTTGACGAAGCGTCGCATCAGGGCCGCCAGCGCCCGCACGATCGCGCGGCGCAGCGGCTGCGGGCAGGCCAGGCGCAGCTCCTGCTCCGCCTGGCGGCGCACCTGGCGCTCCTCGGCGACGGACGCCTCGACGGAGTAGCCCTGCCGGACGAACGGCCTGACCTGCTCCAGCACCGTCCAGGGCTGCTGGCGGGGCGTCGGCTGCTCCAACTTGAGGTCGCCGGGGGCCCGGTCGCCGTAGCGCGCGAGGTGCAGCTCGGCGGCGCGGGCCGGTCCTGGTCCGTAGTGGCCGGTGGTGAGCTGCTGCCACAACTGCCGGTCGGGGACGGTCCCCAGCAGGTCCGCTCGGGCCGCCGGGTGGGCGGCCAGGCACTCGCCCAGCGCCACGGCTGAGCGCAGCGCGGCGAGCGAGCGGTTCTGCGGACCGCCCGAGAGCAGGCCGAGCAGCAGCGCGTGGTCCTGCTGGCCGGCCCAGCGCCGTAGCAGGCCGTCCAGGCCGACGGCCGCCGCGCCCAGGAAGACGCTGTTGGTCAGGGTGACCCCCCAGCGGGTGGCGACCTCGGCCCAGAGTCGCCGGTAGAAGACCACCAGCTCCTCGGGAGTGTGTGCGTCGATCGCCGTGGCGTCCGCCCGAACGGTGTCCCACCAGCGCAGGAACTCCCGCACGGCGCGCGGGTGCTGGGACATCCAGGTGAGCAGGCCCGGCACCGCGCGCAGGTTCCGCAGGGTCCGCGGCCGGGAGTGCTCGGGCGGGTGGGGGTCCGCCGCCAGACCCATCCCGTGCTCCCACCAGCCGCGGATGATCCCGAAGGCGGGCAGCTGCTGGTGCAGCGCGTACCAGGCGTCCAGCCGGTAGAACACCCGGCCGTCCAACAGGCCCACCATCCGGTGCAGTTGGTGGTCGGCGCGGCGCAGGCGGCGTTCGGGGACGCCCATGCGGCGGTACAGGTCGGTGAAGATGACGCGGTAGAACTCCTCGGCGACCGAGAAGGTCAGCGCGCCGGACACCCCGGGGTAGCTCTCGGTGATGTTGTGGTTGCTCCACTGGACGGTCCGCGCGGGCGTGGCGGCCGGCGAGGCGGCCGGCGAGGCGGTCTTGGACACGGTCTCGGACGCGGTCTCGGACACGACGAGGGGGCGGGACTGCACGATGTGCAGCGCGCCGTCGGGGGTGAAGGTGCCCTCGATGTCCTGCGGACCGCCGAAATGACGCTCGATCAGCTCGGCGTGGCGGGTGACCAGGCGCAGTTGCCCCTCGTCCAGTACGGGCGCCAGCGCGAGGGCGGCCGGTACCTCGGCGATCGCGGGGCGGCCCGGGTCGGCGGCGGTGGGGGCGACCATCATCCTTGTCTTGCGGGTGAGTTGGGAGCTCGTTGTGCCGTCGGAGCGGTCCACGAAGAAGTGGTCCACGTCCGCCTTCTCCTGCACGACGCCCTCGCCGATGCCGTGCGCGGCGGCCACCAGGTGCCGGTGCCCGCCGTCGCGCGGGTCGCGGGTGAAGACCACGAACGACCTGGCGCCCAGGGCCATCTGCTGCACGCCCACGGCTATCCGGGCGGCTGCCGGGTCGCCGCCGCGACGCAGCCGGTAGAGCACCGCTTCCGGGTTCCAGGCGGAGCGCCAGCAGTCCGTCACCCGCGCCGCGAGCTGCTCGCGAGGGACGTACAGGAAACTGTCGCTCATCCCGGCGAACGGGTCGCCCTCGGCGTCCTCGCCCGGGTCGTCGGGCCCCGCGACGGCGCAGGCCCGCACCGCCGCCAGGCCCTCGGGGCCGATGACCTGGTCGAAGGCGGTCAGCAGCTGCGCGACGAGCGCGGGCTCGGCGGCGAGCCCGGCGGCGGCGCTCAGCGCGGCCCGGCTCCAGCCGCGCACGGCGGCCGGGTCGGCCGGGTCCGGGGGCGGGGGCAGTGCGGCGCGCACCGCGCGGGTGGCGGTGTCGAAGGCGGTGGCGGGCAGGCAGTACAGCGGCGGGACGGGCAGGCCGGCCGCGCGCATCGACTCCAGCCGGGCGAACTTGCCGCCGGTCAGGGCCGCGTCCAGCAGGCCGGGGCCGGTGAGCACGGCGGGTATGGCGGGGGGTGTCGGTGGGGCGTTCGTGGTCATCGCTGCTCCCAGCCGTCGAGGTGAAGCAGGCTCTCCAGTGGGAGCCGCGGCGCCGGGCGGTAACTCCCGCGCAGGCTGTGGGCGGTGGGGATCAGCGCGGCCTGGCGGACGGTCGGCGGCAGGCCGAGCACCTCGGCCATCTCCTGCTCGAGACCCAGATGGACGGTGGTCCAGCAGGTGGCCAGCCCGCGCGAGCGGGCGGCCAGCGCGTAACTCCAGGCGGCCGGCAGCACCGAGGCCCAGAGGGAGGCCTGGTTGCCGGTGGGCAGCTCGGCGTGCTCCAGCTCGACGCAGGGGAGAACCAGCACCGGCACCCGGTGCAGCCGGTCGGCCAACTTCTGCCCACTGCTGAGCAAGTCGCGCTCCTGGGTGGGGAGTTCGGCGAGCCGCTGGAGGGCCTGGTGGTGCCGCAGGCGGAACGCCGTCCGGTAGACCTCAGCCACCGCGGCGCGCCGCTCGGGGTCGGCGACCACGATCCACCGCCAGGACTGCCGATTGCCGCCGGTGGGGGCCTGCAGGGCCAGCCGCAGGCACTCCTTGACCGACTCCAGGGCGAGCGGGCGCTCCAGGTCCAGGCCGCGGCGCACCGCGCGGGTGGTGGAGAGCAGTTCGTCGGGGCTCAGGGTGGTGGGCGTTGACATCGTCACCACACTCCCGGGATCAGCCGCGGACGGCCCTCGGCATACCGGCGCCAGGCCGCAATGGCCGACAACTCCCGTTCCTCGACCAGGATTCGGCGGGTCAGCGCGACCACCAGGACAACCAGCAGCAGGGCGCCGGCCCAGTTGAGGAAGCAGAGCACCAGCCCCAGGTGGGCCAGCAGCATGCCCAGGTAGGCGGGGTGGCGGATCACCCGGTACGGGCCGCTGCGCACGATCGCGTCCTCGCCGCGGCGGATCACATGGTGGGAGTAGAAGCGGCCCAGGTGCCGGATCGCCACCGTGCGCAGCAGCACGCCGGCCACCCAGAGCAGGGCCGGTGCCAGCAGCCACCAGGACAGCCGATGCCACACCGTCGGCACCAGCAGGGCGCCGGCCACGGTGGCGAACCGGGACAGGCCGTAGTGCAGCAGGGTCGCCACCTCGCTCGGCGCCCGGTCCGGCTTGCGGAAGCTGATCGGGGTCTCGGCCAGCAGCCAGAGCAGGTTGGCCGCGATCAGCAGGGTGGCGGCCAACTCCAGTGGCCGGGTGGTGGCGTGGCGACCGTGCAGCACCAGGGCGATGAGGTTGATGACGACGCCGGTGGTGAAGAGGCCGGGTGTGATCAGCCAGCCGGCGCCGGCCGCCCTGGCAGGTCGACCGGTTCCGCCGGCCGCGATGCCGCTCATCGGGTCCGCCCCGCGGCGCGCGTGCGCTCCCGCAGCCGCTGGTACGCGGCGCCGGACACGCCGCAGACCACCAGGGTCAGCCGGCCCACCGGCTCCTCGCTCTCGCCGGAGAGCAGCTCGATGTCGAAGGTGCCGCGCCCGACCCGCGGTGGCGAGCTCGGCCCGTGCAGCTGTAGTGGTGGCTCGCGGTCCAGGCCGATCGGCAGCTCGAAGCTCAGCTGCTGCAGGATCAGCTGCGTGCCGACCGGCCAGTGGTGCACCAGGTGCCAGGCCGCGGTGACGAACTGGCGTGCGATCTCGACGAGTTCCTCGATGCCCCAGCCGTCGCCGGCGCGCTGGCGCAGGTAGTGGCCGGCGTGTGGTGCCACCGCTGCTGCGCGCATCCAGCCGTCGCCGATGACCGGCGTGCCGAGCATCACGTTCTCCCGGTCCACGCGGTGCACCGGGCGCTGCTGGACGGGCTCGCTGGGTGCCTGGCCGTAGCGTGCCGGCCGGCTGACCGGTGACGGCGGGCGCGGGCGGCGCCACTGCTCGGTGAGCTGGAAGAGGCCGTCCGCCACGGCCGAGCCCTGCTGGGTCCCGGTCACCTCCCAGCCGCCGCCGAGAGCGGCCGGCGCCGGCTCGCAGTCCAGCAGGATCGGCTCGCCGTCCAGCTCGGCCATCTTGGCGAAGCCGATCTCGGCCCGCAGCCGCCGACCTGTCAGCGAGTCCACCGGGTCACCCAACTCGCCTTCCAAGGCGTCCAGTTGCGCCGCCAACAGGAGCATCGCCGGGAGGTGGTCCAGCGGGTGGTCGAAGAAGAACGGGTGGGCCTGGTCCACCTCGAGCAGGCAGCACGAGCGCCCGCCGCCCAGCTCGCGCGAGGGCAGGACGGTTCGGGGGCGGATTGCCGAGGGTACGGTCTGAAGGCTGGTCACGCGTCTCCCCTTCTGTCGGCGTCGAGGCGTCGGGCCGCAATTCCCCCAGATCGAGACCCGGTCGTATCGACCGGAGCCGGTATTCGAGCAAAGCCGGCTGACCACCTGATGACGTGGCCCTGACATGGGGAGGGGAGGAGGAGTGTCCGATCAGAGAATCCTGTCACTGGATCCTGTCACTCACGGTGACTGGCGGCGGCCTCGTTCAGTGCTACCGGCCGGAGCCCTGCATCGGCTATGCGCCGGCCAGCAGGGTGAGGGCCTCGGCGAGGCGTTCGCGCGCCGCGGGGTCGGTGATCACGCCGTCCGCGCCGACCGCCGCGCGGTCCACCGGGATCCGCACGCAGGCCGCGTCGACCACGGTCGCACCGGTGTAGCCGAGCACCGCGCGCAGGGTGGCCTCGGCGCCCTCGCCGCGGCCGGGGGCGGCCGCGTTGATCCAGGCGGCCGGCTTGTCGCTGATCTCGGTGCCGCCGACCGTCCAGTCCAGCAGGTTCTTGAAGGCGCCCGGCAGGGTGCCCGCGTACTCCGGGGTGCAGATCAGCAGGGCGCCGGCCGCGGCGATCGCGGCGCGCAACTCGGCGACCGGGGCCGGGAGCGGGTCGGTGTCGTCATCGGGGTTGAAGTGCGGCAGCTCGCCCAGGCCCCGGTAGTGGACGGTGGCCAGGTGGGCCGGGGCGACGGCCTCGGCGGTGCGCAGGATCGTCTCGTTGGAGGAGCCGGTTCGCAGGCTTCCGGAGATCAGCAGGATGTGAGGGCTCGTCAGCATCGGATCACCATACCGGCTTGACGTGGGAGGCGGTGTGTCGCAAAGTCAGTTTGAGAATCAAATCAAGGGAGCCCCCTATGCAGCAGGACAAGCTCGCCCGACACCCCTCGGGCCGGCCGCCGGCTGCGAGTTGACCGACTGTAACGGTCAACGTCCGTGATTCAGGCCGGAGTTCCTGGCGGCGATGGACCGGGCGTCGTCGAAGGCGGCGGCCGGGTCGGGGTGCCTGGTCCAGGGCGCGGCGCCGCACCACGGACCGATTCGCCGGAACTGCTCCAAGGCGGCGTCGTGCCGGCCGGCCAGCAGTAGGTGGTGCGCGAGCAGGTGGCGCAGCCGGGGCAGCCGCTCGTCGTCGTCGGGGACGTCGTGCAGCGCCCGGGCGACCGTGTCCAGCGGGGCCCGCGCGGCGGGCGAGGCGAGCAGGGCGGCGGCGCCCGGGCGCTTCTCCAACTCCTCCAGCGCGTGCAGGTGGATGCCGGGCAGCGCGCTGCCCGGCGGGGCGTGGCGCACGGCGTGCGCGGTGAAGTCCAGCATCAGCTGGTCCGAGCCCGACCACTTGGCGCACCAGTACTGCATGGCCTGCCAGTGGCCCGTGTAGTGGTGCGGCGCCCGGGCGGTGAGCTCTTCCCAGAGCGGCCCGAACCGCTCGGGGGAGTAGCCCATCGCGCGGGCGGCGGTGATCATGACCACCCAGGGGCCGGGGTCGTGCGCATCGAGCAGGGCGGCCCGCCGGGCCGCCTCGAACGCGGCCGGCAGCAGCTCCTTGAAGCGGGCCATCCGGTCGGCCGGGACGCGGCTCGCGTACTCGCTGCCGCGGATCTCCCACGCGCGGTGCAGCAGCAGTTGGGCCTCGACGGTGGCCGCGGCGCAGTTGCCGGGCTGGGCCATCCGCCACTCCTCCAACCAGGTGTCGCCGCTGCAGGCGATCTCCAGTAGGAGCTCCTGGCGCGACCAGCACTCGTCCCAGTCCTGGCCGGCGCCTGCCGCGTAGGCGGCTGCCTGGCGCCAGTCGCCCTCCCAGGCGCTGTCGGCGATCGCCTGCATCTCCTTGAGTCGCAGCGCGGGCGGCGGGGGGCCCGGGCGGGCGGCGTTCAGCTGCTCGCGGGGAACGAGCCCGTACGGGACCGGGTCGAACAGCTCGAAGACGGGGTGTATGGCGCGGCGGTGGGTCGTCAGGTTCCTGACGACCCCGACCAGGAAGGCGCCGACCGCCACGGCGAAGATGAAGTTCACGGTGGTGATCATCCTTCGGCGGGGTCGCGCCGGGCAACCGCGCGCCCCGGCGTACGTCCGGGCTCTAGCGTTCGCCGACCGTCAGTTCCAGGTAGAGGTACTCGTCCAGCAGCTTGGCCAGGGAGACGGCGGGGCGGCCGACCAGCTCGGGGAGCGCCTCCTGGGTAGTGCCCGCCTCGGTCAGTACGGCCTGCGCCCAGGCGCGCCCCAGGCGCAGGTGGCGGCCGAAGGCGGCGGCGTCCCGGGTGCCGTGCAGGCTCTGCGCGATCGCCGCGTCCCAGGGCATCACGGACTGCGGGCGCAGCGCGTAGAGCGCCTTGGCGGCCGCCGTCGGTCCCAGGGTGCGCACCGCCTTGCCGCCCGAGACCTGGATAGCGGCGAGCGGGCCGAAGGCCGACGCCAACAGGTCGATCTGACTGTCCGTCAACTCTGCAAGTCCCCCCGAGGGCAGCGCTGCGCCGTGCTGCTGCCACCAGAGCGCGAGCTGCTCATCGTAGCGGTCGGGCTCGCCCTCGCGGGGATAGCGGATGCGGCAGCCCCAGGAGTTGAGCCAGCGCAGCAGCGCCGTGCGGTGCTCGCCGCGGGCCAGGTCGAGACCGGGGCGGGTCGACTCCAGCAGGCGCAGCCAGCTGGAGTCGACGTTGGCGTAGCCGTTGAAGACCGCTGCGGTGGAACGGAGTTCGGCTGTCCCCGGCCGGGTGGGTGTGGTCCTGAGCTGCAACGCCTCGCCGTTCTCTGGTGAGTTGACGCCTGCGGGTACGGGTGGTCCCGCGCGCCGGGTGTCGACTGAGCCTCTCATACGGGCGGGCGGGCGCAGTACTCGGCGGTGTCCGTGAAGGCCAGTCGGCTGCGGAGCTGCGCCGCGCCCAAGTCGGACAGCTGGACCGCGCGTTGGCGCGGTCTGCGGAGCAGCCAGCCCGCCTCGGTCATGGCGCTGAGCAGGTCGGCTCCCAGTCGGCCGGCCAGGTGGTGGCGCCGCTCGCTCCAGTCGACGCAGAAGTGCAGCAGCGGTCGGCGCTCGGAGCCGCGGCAGCTCAGCCGCTCGGGAGCGACGCCGAGCGCGGCGAAGACCTCGGGGGCGGCCGGGCCGAGCGCGTAGGGAGCGGGGACAGGCTTGGTGCCCGTCCCGGCGCCCGCCGCGGTGCCCGCCGCGTCGCCGGGCTCGGTGTCGACGGCCGTCAGCGCGCCGTGCTCGACGAGCGCCCGGGTGAGGGCCACCCCGAGCCGGCCGGCCAGGTGGTCGTAGCAGGTCCGCGCGGTGCGCAGTGCGGCGCCGCGGTTCACCTGGCGCAGAGAGCGCACGGGCTGCGCCGGCGCGAGCGCGGCGAGCGCCTCCAGCACGACCGCGACCTGCGGCGAGGCCAGCCGGTAGTAGCGGTGCCGGCCGGAGCGCTCGACCGCGAGCAGCCCGGCGGCGCTGAGGCGCGACAGCTGCGCGCTGACCGCCTGGGCGCTGACACCGGCCTCGGCTGCCAGCTCGCCGGCCGGCAGCATGCGACCGTCGGCCAGCGCCGCCAGCACTCTGGCACGGGTGGGATCGGCGAACAGCCGTGCGGCGTGGGCGATGTCCGAGTCCCCGGCGGGTGTGGTGCGGTTCATCCGCTCATCCTCCCGCAACGACACTTCCGGCGGGGTGGAAGTGTTTCGCTGCCACGGTGGGCCGATGAACATACGAGTGCTGTTGGTGATGTGTGCGGGCATGTTCCTGGTGCTGCTGGACATCACCGTCGTCAACGTCGCCCTGCCGAGCATCGAGGCCGCCCTGCACGCGGGGACGGCCGGCGCGCAGTGGGTGGTCGACGGCTATGCGGTGGCGATCGCCGCGCTGCTGCTCACCAGCGGCGCACTCGGCGACCGGCTCGGGCACCGCCGGCTCGTGCTGATCGGACTGGTGCTCTTCTGCGCCGCCTCGATCGGCTGCGGGCTCGCCCCGGGGATCGGGCTGCTGATCGCCGCCCGCGCGGCGCAGGGCGCCGCCGCGGCCCTGCTGCTGCCCGGGTGCATGGCGGTGATCACCGACGCGCACCCCGAGCCCGCGGCGCGGGCCCGGGCGCTGGGGGTGTGGGCGGGTCTGTCGTCACTGGCCCTGCCCGCCGGGCCGCTGCTGGGCGGGCTGCTGGTCTCGACCGCCGGGTGGCGCTGGGTGTTCCTGATCAATCCGGTGGTCATCGCGGCCGCGGTCGTCGGTGTGCTGGCCTGGGTGCCGGCCCGGCCGGGCCGGCGGCCCGCGGGGGGCTTCGATGTCGGCGGCGCGATCGGCGCCGCGATCACGCTGGCCGCGGTCGTCTCCACCGTGATCGCCCTGGGGCACGGAGCAGCGCCGGTGGTGGTCGCTGCCGCCGGGGCGGTCGCGGTGCTCGCCGCCGTCGCGAGCTGGGCGCACGCCCGCCGGACACCCGAGCCGCTCGTCCCGCCCGAGCTGCTGCGCCGCAGGACCTTCGCGGGCGCCAACGCCGCCGCGCCCTGCATGAACCTGGCCTCCAACGGAACGCTCTTCGTCACCACCCTCTACCTGCAGGCCGTGCTCGGACGCAGTGCGATCAGCGCCGGGTGCATGCTGCTGCCGATGTTCGTCCCGATCGCGATCCTCTCGCCGGTGGCCGGCCGGCTCACCGCGCGCCACGGCTCGCGGCTGCCGATGATCGCGGGCGCCGTCGTCTCCGGCCTCGGCGAGCTCTGCCTGCTGCTGGTCTCCCCGCACAGCGGCTACGCCGCGCTGGTGCCGATGATGCTCGGCATCGGGATCGGCAATGGCCTGTTCACCGCGCCTGTGGTGGCGGCCGCCGTCGGATCGGTGCCGGCGGACCGCTCCGGGCTGGCGAGCGGCGTCATCAACACCGTCCGGCAGGCCGGCACCGCGCTCGGCGTCGCGGTCTTCGGCGCCGTCGCGGGCTCGACCGGTGACCCCGACGGCTTTGTGGCCGGCCTGCACCGGCTCGCCGTCGTGGGCGGCCTGCTCTGGCTGCTCGCGCTGGCGCTGACGCTGCTGACCATCCCGAGCCGCACCGAGGCCGGTCGGTCCTACGGCCTGTCCGGGCCCTGGTCGGCCCGCCGGTAGCGCAGCAGCACGACGCCGTTGCCGAAGGTGCGGGTGTCCATCAGTTGCAGGTCGGCGTGGGTGTCCGACGGCTGGAAGAGCGGCTTGCCCCGGCCGATCAGGACGGGGTGCACATAGACCCGGTACTCGTCGATCAGGTCGAGCCGCCGGAAGGAGGCGATCAGGTCGGCGCCGCTGAGGGCCAGGTCGCCGCCCGGCTGCGCCTTGAGCGCCGCGACCTCGTGTGCGACGACGTCCCGCTGGATGGTGGTGTTCCAGTCGGCCCGCTCCAGCGTGCGGGAGTACACGATCTTGGGCTTCTCCCGCCAGATGCCGGCGAACTCGACCGTCGGCCCGGAGGCGGTGGGATCGGAGTCGGCGGTGGGCCAGAAGTCGGCCATCAGCTGGTGGGTGACCCGGCCGCTCAGGAACGCGCCCATCGGGCGGAGCCAGTCGTTGAAGTGCTGGTGCAGCTCCTCGTCGACCCGGTGCCAGTCGATCTCGCGGTTCGGTCCCTCGATGAATCCGTCGAGGGACACTCCCATCGTGAGTACGATCTTTCGCATTGCGGTCCTCATCTCACCGTGCGTCGTTGGCCTCACCATGCGCCATGGGCCTCACCATGCGCCATGGGTCTCACCATGCGCCATGGGTCTCATGGTGCGTCATGGCTCTCACTGTGCACTATGGGTCTCACCGTGCACCGCTGGTCTTACGGTGCGCCGTCGGTCTCAGTGGCCGAGGAATCCGGCCACGTCGGAGCCGAGGTTCGCGATCTTGGTGAGGTCCCCGAGGTCGGTGACGGCCCCGACCGGGATGCTGTACGTGTGCTCCTGGTGCGAGGGGGCCGGGTAGGCCGAGGGGTTCGTCCCGACGGCGGCGGCGGTCGCGGCGGCGGCCAGTACGGCGGCGGCGCCGAGCAGGGCGCCGGCGAAGCAGAGTCGGACGATTCGGGTGGGAGCGCGCATCGGGGCCTCCGGGTTTCCAGGAGCGAGGGTGTGTCGCCCTGATCAACCGTCAGGATGCGTGGTGGTCACGGGTGCGGGCCGATCAGTTGCGGGCCGATCAGTTGCGGACCGATGAGTTGCGGGCCGACCGGTTCGCTGAGCCCGCCGCGCCTGTGCCGGGCACCGATGGTGCCCGGCACCACCGGCGCCCGCCGGGCGCTCAGGCCCGACGGCAGTTCACTCAGGCCTGACGGCAGGTCACTCGCAGTCGCGGCAGACCGGCTTGCCGTCCTTGTCCTCGCGCGCGAGCTGGCTGCGGTGGTAGACCAGGTAGCACTTCGAGCAGGTGAACTCGTCCGGCTGGGTGGGGAGTACGCGGACGCTGAGCTCCTCGCCCGAGAGGTCCGCGCCGGGCAGTTCGAGCCCCTCGGCCGAGTCGAACTCGTCGACGTCGACGTTGGAGGCCGACTTGTCGGTGCGCCGGCTCTTCAGCTCCTCGATGCTGTCGTCCGAGGACTCGTCGTCACTGTTCTTGCGCGGGGCGTCGTAGTCGGTTGCCACACGTGGTCCCTTCTCGTCAGGTCGTGCTGGTGGAGTGGAGCTCGTCGATGCTGCAGGCAGCCGTGGGCGCCGGTGGCCGTGACAGGGCACGGCCACCGGCGCCCTCCGGCGTAGCTGCCGGTCGACGGGGTGGTTGTGGGTCTTCCTACCGGTCCGAGGCCGGGATGGGCGGTTGGATCGGCGCGGGGTTCACCCTGACAGGCACGGTCCTACCGCCACCTGGCTGACCGGTGACTCGGTTGAGGGTACGCCGTCCCGGCTACGCGTGTTCGCCGCTCCGCATGCGCGGCATCGAGGCAGCCTCCGAGCCCCCGGGTCCGGTGGGTCCGGTAGCCGGCTGCTGCGGGTCCCCCGGGCGGGGCGGAGGCCGCGTGGCGCACGGCCCCGGCGTTGACCAGCGGCTGCCGGTGGCAGAGCGGGACCGTAGAGTCGAAGCTGGGAGGAATCATGATCAACGGAGCGCATGTCGTCCTCTACAGCCAGGACGCCGAGGCCGACCGGGCCTTCCTTGGCGACGTCCTCGGATTCTCCGCGGTCGACGCGGGCGGCGGCTGGCTGATCTTCAAGCTGCCACCGGCCGAGGTGGCGGTGCACCCCACCGCCGACCGTCCCCAGCACGAGTTCTACCTGCTGTGCGACGACCTGGAGGCGACTCTCGCCGCGGTCGCCGCCAAGGGCTTCGTGGTGGCGCCGATCGACGAGCAGCGCTGGGGGCGGCTCTCCTCGATCACCCTGCCCAGCGGGGCGCAGCAGCCGATCTACCAGCCGCTGCACCCCGTCGCCCACGGCGGTTGAACGGGCGGCCGGCCGGCCGCCGTGGTCAGCGGGCGCTGCCGAGGTCCCGGTCCGCCTCGGCGCCGACCAGCATGAGGGTGGTCTCCTCGATCCGGCGGAACCGTCCGTCGGGGGCGAACTCGCCGAAGACGTACACCTCCATGCGGACGGTGGAGCCGTCCTTCTTGGTGACGTCGACGAGGTGGCGGTCGGCGTAGCGAGTGCCGTCGGTCAGCTCCTCCAGGACCTCGACCTGCCCCGAGAGCACCACCTCGCGCAGGTGGGCGATGTGTGCGGCGAACTGCGCGCGGTCGTCCCAGCGGCCGTCGGTGCGCTGGCGGTAGTCGGGGGCGAAGTGCCGGTCGAGGGCCTCGTCGAGCGGAACCCCGGGGGCGAGGAGCAGGTCGTGGAGAGCGGCGGCGATGTCGGTGTTGGCGCCCATGAGGGTGTCTCCTGTCGAAGAAATGCGTGCTCGCTGCACGCTTATAACTGCGACGGTACCATCACTTGCGTGCGCAGCGCACGCTTCTGTGTGTTGCGGAGATGCCGGAATGTCAGAGTGATTTGCGTCGCTGGAGCCAGACGAAGGCGAGCCAACCGGGGAGTACCGGCAGCCAGAACGTCAGCAGGCGGAACAGCAGGACCGCGGGAATCGCCGTCGCCTCGGACATTCCGGTGGTCTGCTCCAGTGCGAGCGGCAGCGTCGTCTCCACGCCGCCCACTCCGCCGGGGGTGGGGATGGCGGATCCCAGAGCGCCACCGACCAGGTTGGCGATGGCCACGCCGGCGAAGCTCGGATGCTGTCCGAGAGCCAGGGTGCAGCCGTACAGGCAGGCCAGGGTGGTCAGGGAGACCAGGAGTTGCCCCGCGATCCCGATGGCCAGTTTGCGCGGGTTCTGCAGCAGGTCCAGCAGCCGCGGCACCACTCCCGTGAGCAGGGGCTGCAGCCGGGCGGCGATCCACCGGCGCAGCGGCGGTATGCCGGTGGCCGCAAGCGCGAGCACGGCCGCGGCCAGCAGACCGACGACGAGCGCGGGCGAGGCCGACAGCGGCGAGGCGTACCGGGTGCTGGCGAGGAAGCCGAAGAGGATCACCAGCAGGACGTGCAGCGCCAGGCCGACCGCTTGGGTGGCGCCGACGCTGGAAATCGCTTGGCGCGGTGGGATGCCCGCGCGCTGCAGGAAGCGCGTGTTGATCGCCACCGGGCCCACACCGCTGGGGGAGAAGAGGCTGACGAACGAGCCGGCCAGCTGCACCAGCGCGGCCCGGCGGGTGTTCAGCCGCTCGGGGACGAATCCCACCATGGCCATGGTGGCGGCCAGGTAGCTGCCGGCCGAGGCGAGTGCGGCGAGGGCGACCCAGCCGGCCTGCGCCTGCGCGAGGGCGGTGAGGGGGTTGGTGGTCTTGCTGGAGAGTTCGAGCAGCAGGACGTAGCCGGCGGCCGCGCTGCCGAGCACGGTGATCAGGGTGCGGGGCCGCAGCCGTTCCAGGCGCACCGCCTCCACGGGTGCCTGGGGGTGGGCGCGCAGGATCTCCTCGCGGATCTGCGAGAGCAGGTCCGGTGTGGGAGGGGCGGGCGTGGGAGATGCTGGCTCGGCCGGGCGGCGTTGGTGCTGGAGCTTGAGCGCCGCCCGGGTGCTTCGGGACAGGACGATCGGCTGGAGCAGGGGCACGGCCGAGGCGGCCTTGTCCGGTCCGAGCACCTGGCAGGCGGAGGCGACGGCGCGCTGCGGGCCGACGCGCAGGGCGACGGTGGTGAGGAGTTGGGCGAGGTCCATGCTCAGCGCGAGGTCGCCGGCCGCGATGTCGCCGCCCTCCAGGTTCACCAGGTGTACGGCGCCGTGGTCGTCGACGAGCAACGAGGTGGGGACCAGGGTGCGGTGGGCGAGCTGCCGGGTGTGCAGCAGCTTCAGCTGCTGCCAGGTGTCGGCGAGCAGCGTGTCCGTGAGTTCGGCGTCGGCGAGTTGGTCCAGCGTGCGTCCGGTGAGTTGCTCGTACACCACCAGGGCCGCGTCCGGGCCGAGTTCGGCGGTGGCCAGCAGTCGCCGGGTGCGCACGCCGGCTGCTCGGGCGGCGTAGGAGAGCAGTGATTCCCGTTCGAGCGAGCGGCGTAGCGACAGCAGGTTGCGGCGTTGGGGCGCGGTGTGCAGTCGCAGTCGGAGCCACGTGGAGCGGAAGAAGCCGGATGCCGATATCTCGCGGTCCAGCACCATGACGTCCAGCTCGGGTCGGCCGTCCGTCTGCTGCACCAGGTAGCGGCGTGGCTCCCGTGGCGGTGTGTCGGGGACAGCGGACGCGGCTGCCGGTGTGAAGCCGACCTGGCGAAGGCCGTTGAGCAGGTCCTCGGTGGTGTGGCGAACGTTCGGTGAGCCGAGCAGGTAGGTCGTGCCGTGCGCGACGGTCCAGCCGATCAGCAGCGCGAGCACGATGGACAGTGCGCTGGCGGAGCCGCTGACCAGCGCGGCCAGTCCGTTCAGCGACAGCGCGACCGCCAGGGCCGACCGCCAGCGGGGCCGTTTCGTCACCCCGCCCGCGGTCATGTAGGCGAGGACCGGAGCGAGATAGCCGGAACCCGGCTCGGTCACCCCGGTCCCTCCGACCGGATGGATCAGCGCGGCGACGACGGCGTGCGGAGCGAGATCGGCGACCCACAGGTCGACGGCCAACGACGTTCCGTACGCCAGTACCGCGGCGAGCACGCCGTCGGCGGCCCGTCGGCCGTCCCTGCGCATCAGTCGTTCGGCGGCGAAGAGCACCGGCACCAGCAGCACCGCGGCGGTGGAGAAGGCCCCGGCGGCAGCCACCAGGACGTGCGGAAGGTGACCGGCTCCCTCGGCCGCGTCGGTGTCCAGGCCGCCGGCGGTGCTCCGCGCGACGTCGGTGACCAGCAAGGCCATGCCGATCAGCGACAGTCCGAGGACGAAGCGGATCAGCGCCTCGGGTCGGCGCACCCGGGCCGGCAGCAGCGGCTCGTCCTGGAGGACGCCAGCGGTGCCAGCAGCAGTGCCAGCGGTGCCGACGGTGCGGACGGTGCTCCAAGCGTGCTCGCCCGCCGCGCCCTCGGTATCCGGGACCTGCCCGCTGTCGCTCTCCTGCATCACCCTGGCCACGCGGAATAGTCCCACGGGTTCGGTGGGGATACTGCGCCGCCCCCGCGCCGCCCCCGCGCCGCCCCCGAGCCGGTCCGGGGGCGGCGCGGTAGCCGAGTGGCCGCTCAGAGCCGGGCGGCCACTCGGCGCAGGACGTGACCGCAGCGCCGGGCGTAGAGCTGCTGGAACACCGGGACGAGCGGACCGGCGGCGCGGGTGTACCAGCGGGCCGGGCGGCTGAAGGCGGTGACGGTGAACCAGACCTGCCCGTCCGGCGCCAGTTCCACCAGGAACGCCTCCTCGCCGCACTCCGGGTGGCCGGGCAGCGTGCCGTACGCGAAACCGAGCCGGGTCGGCTCGTCGAGCGTCCACACCACCGTGCACGAGCCGGCCGGACCGAGCCCGGCCCGCCCGAGCAGCACCCGCACCGTGACGCCCGGCGCCGCCCGTCGCGCGCTCGCCGTGAGGCGCACCCCGACGGCGCGGTGCATCCGCCAGGTCAGCACGCTCTCACCGGCCGCCGCGAACGCCTCCCGGCCCGTACCCAGCCGGGTGCGGTAGCGCAGGTGCTGGTAGCCGGCGGGCAGTTGGCCGCTGTCGTCCGCCGTCGCGCCGACCTCGGGATAGCTCAAGCCACTCATCGTGGACCCGCATGCCGCACGGTCGTTCGCTGAAGTCCCATACCGAGCGAACCTACCCGCGGCTCGGCGCGTCACCGCCACCGGGTTGCGCGAGCGCGGGTGCGCGGTTGACTGCGCTCGCGCCGGCTGCCGTGTCAACTGTGGTGTCCACTGTGGTGTCAACTGCCGTGTCGGCGGCCGGGACCAGGTAGCCCGCGATGCTGCGGAGCTTCTCGCAGGTCTCCTCCAGTTCGCGTTCGGGGACGGACTGGCCCATGATGCCCGCCCCGGCCCGCAGCCAGGTGCGTCCGGCCTGTTCGAAGACGGCGCGCAGGACAAGGGCGGCGTCGAGTGCGCCGTCGGCGTCGACGGTGAGGACGGCGCCGCCGTACATCTGGCGGGGCACGGGTTCGAGCCGCTGGGCTTCGGCCACGGCGGCTGGTTTGGGCACGCCGGACACCGTGATCGCGGGGAAGAGCGCGGCGAAGGCGTCCCAGCAGTCGAGGCCGGGCGAGAGCCGGCCCGACAGGCGCGAGGCCAGGTGCTGCACGGTGCCGCGCTCCTCGACGACCATGTGCTCGTCGATCACGACGGTGCCGGGGTCGCAGACTGTGCCGAGTTCGCCCTGCGCGGCGGCCACCGAGATCTGGTGCTCCTGGATCTCCTTCGGGTCCGCCAGCAGCTCCTCGCGCAGCCTCCGGTTCTCGGCGGCGGACGCGGTGCGGGCGCGGGTGCCGGCCAGCGGCTGGGTCCGCACCCAGCCGTCGGCAGAGACCGTCGCTACCATCTCGGGGCTGAAGCCGGCCGCCCGCAGGCCCCCGAGGTCGATCAGGAAGGAGCGGGTGGGCGTGTTGTGGCGGCGGCCGAGGGTGAAGGTGTCGAGCAGGTCGATCCGGCCGGGTACCGGGACCACCCGGCTTAGCACGAGCTTGTCGTAGGCTCCCGCAGCGATCTCGGCGACCGTCTCGGCCACCAGCTCGCGGTAGCGCTCGCCGTCGACGCCGAGGTCGAGACCGGGTACCCCGCCGCTGGGCTCCGGCCGGTCCGGCGGCTCGGCCAGCAGGGCCGCGAGCCGCGCGGACGCGTCCGGGCGGGTGGTGCGCAGCAGCGCGCGGCCCGCCGTGATGCGTACCTCGTCGCGCGGAACGAACAGGTGCAGGAGGGGGGTTGGCGCGCCGGGCGGCCGTCGGCCGGCCTGCGCGACGGCGAGCTCGAAGGCCGCCCAGCCGTAGGCGCGCCAGCCCCGCAGGGGCAACGCGGCCAGCAGCTCGGCGACCACGCGCAGGGGTTGGGCGTGCCAGGCGATGCTGCGGTGGTCGCTGCCGCAGGTGTAGTGCACGTGGTGCTGGTCGACCACGATCTCCGCGACCGCGCCCGCGCAGAAGGTCCAGGTGGCGCCTGCCTCGTAGAGGAGGTGGACGTCCCGGTGGTGGGCTCGCGCCAGCCGTGCGGCGGTGAGCAACGGGTCGTGCGGTGCGTCGACCTCGGCCTCCCGGTAGGACTGCCGCGGGATCACGCTTCGTCGCTCGCTCACTGCGCTCTCTTCTGCTTTCTCTTCTTCCGGGCTTTGTGACGTCGTGACTTCGTTATGCGTCAGCACTCTCGAGAGCCGATCTGTGCGGCGGTCTGCGCGGTCATCTGCGCAGCCATCTGTGCGGCGATCCGCGCCGTGAGGTCACGCTTGTCGACCTTGCCGGCGCCGGTACGCGGGAGGGCGTCCAGGATCTCCAGCCGGTCCGGCAGCTTGTAGGCGGCCAGTCCCAGACCGCGCAGGAAGGCCGTCAGTTCGTCCAGCGCGGGCGGCCGGCCTGCGGGCACCACGTACGCGCAGGTCCGCTCGCCGAGCAGCCCGTCCGGCATGCCCACCAGGGCGGCCTGGGCGACCAGCGGGTGCGCGGCGAGGTGCTCCTCGACCTCGGCGGCCGGCACCTTCTCGCCCCCTCGGTTGACGACGTCCTTGACCCGCCCCTCGACGACCAGGTGGCCGGTCGGGGTGATCCGTACCAGGTCGCCGGTCCGGTAGTAGCCGTCCGCGGTGAAGGCGGTGGCGTTGTACTCGGGCGCCCGGTAGTAGCCGCGCACCGTGTACGGGCCGCGCACCAGCAACTGGCCCACCTCGCCCGGCGCGACCTCCCGATCGTCGGCATCCACCACCCGGAGCTCGTCCGCCGGCGACAGCGGGCGGCCCTGGGTGGAGAGCACGATCTCCTCGGGATCGTCCGCCCGGGTGAAGCAGAGCAGCCCCTCGGCCATGCCGAAGACCTGCTGCAGTCGGCAGCCCAACTCGGGCCCGACCCGGGCGGCTTGGGACCGGTGCAACCGGGCGCCGCCGACCTGCAGCAGGCGCAGACTCGACAGGTCCGCGTCGCTCCAGGCGGCCTCGGCCAGCCAGAGCGCGAGCAGCGGCGGGGTGAGCGCGGCGACGGTCACCCGCTCCCGCTCGATCAGCTCGAAGGCCTGGTCCGGGGCGGCGTCCGAAGCCAGCACGACCGTGCCGCCGACGGCGAGTGTCCCCAGGACGCCCGGGCAGCCGAGTGCGAAGTTGTGCGCGGCGGGCAGTGCCGTCAGATAGACGCTGTGCTCGTCGAGCCCGCAGACGGCGGCGCTCTCCCGGATGTTGTAGAGGTAGTCCCGGTGCGTCCGCGGAATGAGTTTCGGCGCCCCGGTGGTCCCGCCGGAAAGCAGCAGCAGTGCCACGTCGGTTGGCCGGGGTCCGGGGCGGTCCGGACGCCCCGGGCGCCCAGCCGTGCTGAGGTGCGCAGTGCCGAGGTCCGCAGTGATGAGATCGTCTGCGATCAGGAGGTGGCGCAGCCCGGGATTTCCCTCGCGGACGGCTTCGCCCAGCGAATGGAATTCGAATCCGGCATGCCGGCGAGGGGCGGCGTAAGCAACCGCCCCGGTCATCTTACACAGATGATCGATCTCGCTCCGCCGATGAGCCGACAGCGCGAGCACGGGAATCACTCCCAGTCGGAATAGCGCGAAAATAAGAACAATAAACTCGGCGCTATTGGGCAGTTGGACGATGAACCGGTCGCCCGCCCTGATGCCCAGCGCCGCCAGCCGCCCGGCCAGTGCATCGGCGGAGCGGTCGAGTTCGGCGTAGCTGGTCACCCGCCCGGCGGCGACCAGCGCCGGCTGGTCGGGGCGGTGGCGGGCCTGCGATCGCAGGGTGGAATCCAGTGTCTCGGCGTCGTGAGCGTCGTGATTCATGCCGGAATTCATCACAATAATCCGAATGTTCTACGAATGGCTTCGATGTGACTCGGAGTGCGGTCGGGTGCCCGGCCGGTTTTCCTTGCCCCCGCCACACTCTAGCGCCATCGGGGATTCCCCTCGGACCGGAGCGCGCTTTGCCAATGCCCGTCATCTTGGTGTACTAGTTCTGGGGCGCACTAATCCATGAACTGAAGCAGCGGACAACACCGTTGCGGTCCTAGCGATGGGCTATGCATGCTTTCACCGGGGTATGGGATTTCGGCGGCTGGGCATGGCGCGGAGCCGTCCGTCGAGCAATCACCGACAGCGGACGAAATCAGGTTTTCGGTCGCCGCCCTGCTCTCCCGCAGACCGCAGGATCTGCAGGAGAGCGACAACCTCGCCGAGCTCGGAATGGACTCGATCCGGACGATGAGCATGGCGGGCTGGTTCCGCCGGCGGGGCGTCCCGGTCACCTTCCTTGAGCTGGTCGACCGTCCGACCATCGCGCAGTGGTCGGCGCTGGTCGGCTCGCGCCTGCCCGAGCAGCGGGCGCCCGAGGACGCCGCGCCACCGGAGGCCGCCGGGAGCCGCGCGACCGCGCCGGGCCTCGATCCGGACGCGCCCTTCCCGCTGACCCCGGTCCAGCACGCCTACTGGATCGGCCGGCGCGACGACCAGATCCTCGGATCGGTGGGCTGCCACGCCTACTTCGAGTTCGACGGCTCCAGCCTCGACCCGGAGCGGCTGGAAGCCGCGGTGCGCACGGTGATCGCCCGCCACGGCATGCTGCGCGCCGTGTTCCTGGACGACGGCACCCAGCGGATCGCACCAGGCGGCAACTGGCCCGGGCTGACGGTGCACGACCTGCGCCACCCCTTGGAGCGGCCGACGGTCGAGCGGTTGGCCTCGGTCCGCGACGCCCTCTCGCACCGCAGGCTGCGGGTCGAGCTCGGCGAGGTGCTGGACGTGCAGCTCTCGCTGCTGCCGGGCGGGGCCACCCGGCTCCATCTGAACGTCGACCTGCTGGTCGCGGACGTCGAGAGCATCAGGATTCTGCTGGCCGACCTGGCCCACGCCTACAGCTCACCCGAACACCCCTGGGTCCACCAGGACTGCCCAGAACAGCCCTGGGCTGTCGACGACTTCGGGTTCGCGCACTACCTGGCCGACCAGGCGGGCCGCCGCGCCGAGGCCCGCGAGCAGGCGCGGACGTACTGGCAGGGCCGCCTCGCCGACCTCCCCGACGGACCGGTGCTCCCGCTGGCCTGCGACCCGGCCGATCTCGGACCGCCCCGGTTCACGCGCCGCCGCCACCGCCTGGAGCCGGACGCCTGGCAGCGCTTCAGCCGCCGCGCCCGGCAGGGCGGGACGACTCCGGCGATGGCGCTAGCCGCCGCCTACGCCGAGGTGCTCGGATCGTTCAGCGAGAGCCCGCGCTTCCTGCTCAGCCTGCCGCTGTTCGACCGCGACAGCGGCCACCCCGCCGTCTGCGACATGGTGGCCGACTTCACCAATCTGCTGCTGGTCACCGTGGACCTGACGGCCGGCTCCTCGTTCCTGGAGCGCGCCCGTTTCCTCCAGGAGGAGTTCAGGGCCGGTGCCGCCCACAGCGCGTACTCCGGCGTCGAGGTGCTGCGCGACCTTGCCCGGGAGCGTCCGGACGAGCCGCGGCGGGCGCCAGTGGTGTTCGCCTGCACCCTGGGGGAGGAGCTGGCCGGTGACGAAGTGCGGTCGGTGCTGGGCGAGTTGGGATGGATGATCTCGCAGACCCCGCAGGTCTGGCTGGACCACCAGGTGTACGAGTCCGGGGGCGGCGTAGAGCTGTGCTGGGACTCGGTCGACGAACTCTTCCCGCCCGAGCTGGTCGTCGACATGTTCGCCTGCTACCGGGAGTTGATCGACCGTCAGGCCTCGGCTGACGCCGACTGGTCCGCCCCGGCGCGGCCGGCCCTGCCCGCCCGGCAGCGGTCCGTGCGGGAGCGCGTCAACGCCACCGCCGCACCCCGTTCGGGCCGCCTGCTGCACGAGGGCTTCTTCGCCCGTGCGGCACAAGTACCGGACGCCCCGGCGCTGTTGTGGGGTACGGACTCGGCGGTCGGCTACGGCTCGCTGGCCCGACGCGCGCTCGGCGTGGCGGCGGCCCTGCTCGCTCGCGGGCTGCGTCCGGGCGAGCCCGTCGCGGTCTCGGCCGCCCGGGGCGCCGACCAGGTCGCGGCGGTGCTCGGCGTGCTCGCCGCGGGCGGCGCGTACGTCCCCGTGGGGATCGACCAGCCCGCCCGGCGTCGGCGGCGCATCCTGGAACGGGCCGGCCTGCGGCTGCTGCTCGCCGAGATGCCCGCCCCGGCCGACCTGCCGCCGGGAGTGCAGGTCCTCGACCTCGGGTCGGCGGTGGAGCACCCGCCGCTGGCCGAGCCCGTCCCGGTGAGCGCGGAGGCCCCCGCCTACGTGATCTTCACCTCGGGCACGACCGGCGAGCCGAAGGGCGTCCAGGTCTCCCATGGCGCGGCCGTGAACACCGTGGAGGACATCAACGAGCGCTTCTCGGTCGGCCCGTCCGACCGCGTACTCGCCGTGTCCGCACTCGACTTCGACCTGTCGGTCTACGACCTCTTCGGCCTCCTCGCCGCAGGTGGCGCCGTCGTGCTGCCGGACGAGTCGCAGCGGCGCGACCCCGGTGCCTGGGCGGAGCTGATCACGCGCCACCGGGTGACAGTGTGGAACTCCGTCCCGGTCCTGCTCGACATGCTGCTCACGGCGAGTGCGGCGAGTACGGCGAGTACGGCGACGGTGGTTGATGGGCTGCGGCTGGCCCTGGTGTCGGGCGACTGGATCGGCCTCGACCTGCCGGGCCGGCTGGCGACGCAGAGTGGGAGCCGCTTCGTCGCCCTCGGCGGGGCGACCGAGGCGGCCATCTGGTCGAACTACTACGAGGTGACCGAGGTACCCGCGAGCTGGACCTCCGTGCCGTACGGGTTCCCGCTGCGCAACCAGCGTTTCCGCGTGGTCGGACCGGACGGCCTCGACCGCCCCGACCGGGTGGCCGGCGAGCTGTGGATCGGCGGTGCGGGCGTGGCGCTCGGCTACCTCGGTGACGCCGGGCTGACGGCGGCGAAGTTCGTCACCCACGAGGGTGAACGCTGGTATCGGACCGGTGACCGGGGGCGCTACTGGCCGGACGGCACCCTGGAGTTCCTGGGGCGGATCGACCAGCAGCTCAAGATCCGCGGGGTGCGGACCGAGCCGGGCGAGATCGAGTCGGCACTCCGCTCGCACCCGGCGATCGGCCACTGCACGGTCGCCGCGGTCGGCGAGGACCGGGCCAAGCGCCTGCTGGCGGTGATCACGGCCAGTCCTGTCTCCGTCCCCGCCCTTGCGGCAGCGCCGAGCGACGTGCCGCTGTCGGCCGAACCGCATGGCGCGGAGGCTCAGTTGGTGGAATGGGTGCTCGCCCGCCTGGCCGCCGACGAGGCGGGCATCACCGCCGAGCCGGCCCCGCTCGCCGAGCTGGCCCGCCGTTGGGGCGCACCAGAGGAGTGGCAACCGCTGCTCCGACTCTGGTTCGACTGGCTCGCCGCCCGCGACGTCCTCACCGTCGAGCGGGACGGCTACGCGGCGGGCCCCAAGCTGGCCGCCGTCTGCGCCGACGCCGGCACCCCTGACGATCAACTCGCCCCGGTGGCACGGCGGTTGCGCCAGCGGCTCGGCGACCTGGCCGCCGTCGCCCGCGGCGAGCTCGACCCCCTGGTCCTGCTCGACGACCCCGTGCTCGCTCCCGAGGCGCTCGCGGCCGTCGCACCTGGCGCGCAGCTCGCGGTGGTCGCCCTCCTCTCCGAACTCCCGGCCGGGAGCGGCGTGTTGGAGATCGCCGTGCTCGGCGCGAGCGGCGGCCGCACCGCGCTGGGGCTGGCCGCCCGAGCCGGCGAGCACCGCTACACCCTGCTCGACGAGTCCGCCGCCCGGCTCGGTGCGGCCGCGGAGCTGCTCACCGACACCCCCGGCCGGTTCGCCTACCACCGCCTGCCGACCGGCCTGCTGCCGGCCGAACTGCTGAGCCGGTTCGACGTGGTGGTGGCGGACAACTCCCTGCACGGCTACGCCGATTCGGCGACCGGCGCGCAGCTCGCGGTCCTGCTGCTCGCGCCGGGCGGCCTGCTGCTGGCGCTGGAGCGGACCGTACTCCCGCCGCTCGCCCTGATCGCTGCTGCTCTCCCGACCCGCGGCTTCACCCGGCTCGACCCCGTACGCCGGGCGCGGCGCACCCCGCTGCTGCCGGCCGGGGAGTGGCGGCAGGTGCTGGCCGACGCGGGCCTGCGCCCCGCCGGGTCCGGCGCGTCCGGCGCCGACCGTATGGACGGGCAGGTGCTGCTGCGCGCCACCAGGACCGCCGAGGCGGGCCTGCCGACCGAGCAGGCGATCCGCGAGTGGCTGGCCGCCCGGCTGCCGGCCGCGATGATCCCCGACCACCTGTTCGGCGCGACAGCGCTGCCGATCACCGCCAACGGCAAGGTGGACCGCGCGGCCCTGCTGCGCCTGCTGCCCACCTCCAGCACGGTGCCGGCCGGGCCGGCCGTCGGCGAGCCGCCGTCCGGCCCGCTGGAGAGCGCGATCGCCGCCGCCTGGTGCGAGGTGCTCGGACTGACCGGGGTCGGGCGCGAGCAGAACTTCTTCGGCCTCGGCGGTGACTCGCTGCTGGCGACCCGCCTGGTGCGGCGGCTGCGCGAGTCCGGTCTTGAGCTGGACCTGGCCGCGGTGTTCTCGTCCCCCGTACTGAAGGACCTCGCAGCAGCGGCCGCAACCCAGCCGTCGACCCGCCCGCCGAGCCCAGCCGCCGACGCGGTCACCGCCGATCCCGAGCACCGCCACGACCCCTTCCCGCCCACCGACGTCCAGCGCGCGTACTGGACCGGCCGAGCGGTGGGGCTGCCGCTGGGCGGCGTGGGAGCGCACTACTACACGGAGTTCGACGGCACCGGACTCGACCTCGCCCGCCTGGAGGCGGCCTGGAACCAGCTGATCGCGCGGCACGAGATGCTGCGCGCGGTCTTCGACGAGCACGGCGAGCAGCGCATCCTCGCCGAGGTCCCGCACGTGCCGATCCCGGTCGGGTACGCGGCGCGGGACGAGGCCGAGGAGGCGCTGGCCGCGTTCCGCGCGGCCATGTCCCACCAGGTCCGCGACCCTGCCCGCTGGCCCCTGGTCGACCTGCGCGCACTGGTCTACGAGCGCGACGGCGAGCAGCGCGTGCGGCTGGGGGTGAGCCTGGAGAACATCGTGCTGGACGGCCGCAGCATGATGATCGTCCTTGCCGAGCTCGAGCAGCTCTACCACGCGCCGGACGCCGTGCTGCGGCCCGTCGACGGCCTGTCGTTCCGCGACTACCTGCTGCGGCCGGTGCCCGCCGCCGAGTCGGACACGGCGCGACGCTACTGGCAGGACCGGCTCGCCGACCTGCCGCCCGCGCCCCGGCTGCCGCTCGCCGCCCACCCGTCCGAGGTGGGTACCCCGCGCTTCGTACGGCGGTCCGGGCTGCTGCCGGCCGACCGCTGGCAGGCCGTCACCAGCCGCGCCCGGGCGTACGGGCTGACGCCCTCGGCCGTGCTGCTCGCCTGCTACGCCGAGGTGCTCGGACGCTGGAGCAGCAGCCCCGAACTCACCGTCAACCTCACGCTGTTCGACCGGCAGGACGTCCACCCGGGCGTCGACGACATCGTGGGCGACTTCACCTCGCTGCTGCTGGTCGCCTACCAGCCCGAGCCGGGCGCCGGGTTCCTCGACCGGGCCCGGGCCCTGCAGCAGCGCCTCGGGCAGGACCTGAGCCACCGGGCCTGGTCGGCGGTCCGGGTGGTGCGCGAGCTGGCCAGGGCCTCGGGCACGCCGGACCAGGGCATGCCGGACCAGGGCATGCCGGTGGTGTTCACCAGCGCGCTGGGTACGCCGCGCGCGCTGTCGCTCGACCTCGCCGACTGGCTGCTGCCCCGGGTCTGGGGCGTCTCGCAGACCCCGCAGACCTGGCTCGACAACCAGGTCTACGACTCGGCGCGCGGCCTGCACTACGACTGGGACGCGGTGGAGCAACTGCTGCCCGCCGACGTGCTGGACGCGATGTTCGCCGCCTACGGTGATCTGCTGGACCGGCTTGCCGAGTCCGACTGGACCGCCGGTGTCCCGGACCTGCTGCCCGCCGCGCAGCTCGCCGTCCGGACCCGCGTCAACGCCACCTCGGGGCCGCTCGCGCGCACCGCGCTGCACGAGCGCTTCTTCGCGCACGCCCGCCAGGCGCCGGACCGGACGGCCTGCGTATGGGCCGGCGGCCGCCTCGGCTACGGCGAACTCGCTCTGCGGGCACGGCAGATCGCCGGGCTGCTGCACGCGCACGGCATCCGTCCTGGCTGCGCGGTGGCGGTGCACCTGCCCAAGGGGCCGGAGCAACTCGCGGCTGTGCTGGGCGTGTTGGCGGCGGGCGCGGCGTATGTGCCGATCGGGGTGGACCAGCCGGCCGCGCGCCGGGAGCGGCTCTACTCGGGTGCCGGGGTCGACTGCGTGCTGACCACGACGGCCCGCCTTGAGCAGGCCCCCGAGGGCGTCACCGTGCTGTCCGTCGGCGATGCCGCAGGCCACGACGGGTACGGCCCGGTGGAGTTGGGGGGTGAGGCGTTGGCGTATGTCATCTTCACTTCGGGTTCGACGGGTGAGCCGAAGGGTGTGGAGATCGCGCATCAGTCGGCGTTGAACACCGTCACGGACGTCAGTGAGCGTTTTGGGGTGGGTGCGGAGGATCGGGTGTTGGCGGTGTCGGCGTTGGATTTCGATCTTTCGGTGTTCGACATCTTCGGTCCGTTGTCGGTGGGTGGCTCTGTGGTGTTGATCGGGGAGGGTGAACGGCGGGATGCGCAGCGGTGGTTGGAGTTGATCGTTGAGCATCGGGTGTCGGTGTGGAACAGCGTGCCGATGCTGTTGGAGATGTTGTTGGCGGCTGCGCGGGGTCCGGTGCCGGGGTTGCGGTTGGCGTTGGTGTCGGGTGACTGGGTGGGGTTGGACCTGAAGGAGCGGTTGCCGGGGTGTCGGTTGGTGGCGCTGGGTGGGGCGACGGAGGCGTCGATCTGGTCCAATGCGTGGGAGGTTGAGGGGGTGCCGGCCGGGTGGCCGTCGATTCCGTATGGGTTTCCGTTGCGTAATCAGTGGTTCCGGGTGGTGGGTTCGCAGGGCCGGGATTGTCCGGACTGGGTGCCTGGTGAGTTGTGGATCGGTGGGGCGGGGGTGGCGCTGGGGTATCGGGGTGATCCGGTGCGTACGGCGGAGAAGTTCGTGGAGTACGGGGGTGGTCGGTGGTATCGGACGGGGGATCTGGGTCGCTACCGTCCGGATGGCAGGCTGGAGTTCCTGGGTCGTACCGACCATCAGCTGAAGGTCAGCGGTCATCGGATCGAGTTGGGTGAGATCGAGGCGGCTCTCGCCGCTCACCCCGCTGTACGCCAGGCCGTGGTGACCGCCGACGACAGTGCCCAGCGGCGGCGCCTGGTGGCGCACGCCGTGCCGAAGGAAGGCTCGGCCACCGCGCGGGAGCTGCTCGCCTTCCTCGCCGAGCGCCTGCCCAGGCACGCGGTGCCGCACACCGTCACGCTCTGGGACGCGCTCCCGCTGACCGCCAACGGCAAGGTGGACCGGTCCGCGCTCGCCGCCGCCCCGGTCGCCCCGGTCGCGACGACCGGCGGCGAGGCTCCCCGCACGCCCGCCGAGCGGCTGGTGTGCACAGTCTGGGCCGAGGCGCTGGGCGTGCCCGAGCCCTCGCGGGACAGTGACTTCTTCGCCCTGGGCGGCGACTCGCTGCTCGCCACCAAGGTGGTGGCCCGGCTGCGCGCGGCGGGTGCGGCGCAGGCCGCGATCAGCGGACTCTTCACCGCGCCGTTGCTCGCCGACTTCGCCGCCACGCTGGCGTTGCAGGCGCCGCCCGTCCCGTCCGCCGCCATCGAGGCCGATCCGGCGGCCCGCCACCAGCCGTTCCCGCCCACCGAACTGCAACGCGCCTACTGGGTCGGGCGGTCGGCGGCCTTCACCCTCGGCGGCGTGGGCTCCTACTACTACTGCGAGTTCGACGAGAGCGGGCTCGACCTCGCCCGCCTGGAGGCGGCCTGGGACCGGCTGATCGCCCGCCACGAGATGCTGCGCGCGGTCTTCGACGAGGACGGCAGCCAGCGGATCCTGCCCGAGGTGCCAGGCCTGGCCATCCCGGTGCTCGACGCCCCCGAGGCCGGGCCGGACGCGCTGCGTGAGGAGCTGTCCCACCGGATCCTCGACCCCTCGCGCTGGCCGCTGTTCGACGTACGCGCCGTCCGCCACGGGGACGGCCGTGCGCGGGTCTGCGTAGGGCTCGACTACCTGCTCGTCGACGGACTGAGCATGATGATCCTCTTCTCCGAACTCGACCTGCTCTACCGTGACCCGCAGGCCCAACTCCCGCCGATCGGCGTGTCCTTCCGCGACTACGTCTGCCAGCTCGCGCCCTCCCCGGCCGACGCCGAGCGTTCGCTCGACCACTGGCGCGGGCGGGTTCCCACGCTGCCGCCGCCCCCCGCGCTACCGCTGGCGGTGGACCCGGCCGCCGTCGCCCGCCCCCGCTTCGTACGGCGCGAGAGCCGGCTGGCCCCCGAGCAGTGGCAGGCGCTCCAGGCGCGGGCTCGGCAGCACGGGTTCACCCCGTCCGCCGTGCTGCTCGCGTGCTACGCGCAGGTGCTCGCCACCTGGAGCGCGCAGCCGGAACTGACCGTCGCGCTCACCCTCTTCGACCGCCGGGACGTGCACCCCGACATCGACCGGGTGCTCGGCGACTTCACCTCCCTGCTGCCGGTGGCCCACCAGCCCGTCCCCGCCGAGTCGTTCGAGTCCGCGGTCCGACGTCTGCAGGACCGGCTGTGGCGCGACCTGGACCACCGGGGTGCGCCGATCCTGGGACTGCTGCGCGAGGCCGCGGGCTCCGACGGTGCCGCCGAGGCCTCGCTGCCGGTGGTCTTCACCAGCGCCCTGGGCGTGGACGACGCACTCAGCAGCGCGCTGCGCCGACCGGTGTGGAGCGTGTCGCAGACCCCGCAGGTCTGGCTCGACGAGCAGGTGATGGTCCGCGACGGCGGCCTGCAACTCAGCTGGGACGCGGTCGAGGAGCTGTTCCCCGGCGGGTTGCTGGACGCGATGTTCGCCGCCCACGGTGAGCTGCTCGACCGGGTCTGCCGCGCGGACTGGTCCGAGCAGCTGGCCGTGCTGCCGCCCCCGGACCAGCGCTCGGTGCGCGCGCGGGTCAACGCCACCGTCGGGCCGCTGCCGACCGGGCTGCTGCACGCGGGCTTCTTCGAGCGGGCCGCCGCCGAACCCGGCCGCTGCGCTCTGCGTTGGGGAACTGAAGAGCAGCTGGACCATGGCCAGTTGACCTATGGCCGGCTGGCCGACCGCGCGCTGCGGATCGCCGCCATGCTGCGCGCGCGAGGTGTGCGATCGGGCGAACCGGTGGCGGTGTCGCTGCCGAAGGGCCCCGACCAGATCGCCGCCGTCCTGGGGGTGCTCGCCGCCGGGGCGGCCTACCTGCCGATCGGCCCGGACCAGCCGGCCGCCCGCCGGGAGCGGATGCTCGCATCCGGCGGCGTGCGGATCACGCTGTCGGAGCCGGGCGCGGCCGACGGGTACCAACCCTTGGACGCGCCGGTGGAGTTGGGGGGTGAGGCGTTGGCGTATGTCATCTTCACTTCGGGTTCGACGGGTGAGCCGAAGGGTGTGGAGATCGCGCATCAGTCGGCGTTGAACACCGTCACGGACGTCAGTGAGCGTTTTGGGGTGGGTGCGGAGGATCGGGTGTTGGCGGTGTCGGCGTTGGATTTCGATCTTTCGGTGTTCGACATCTTCGGTCCGTTGTCGGTGGGTGGCTCTGTGGTGTTGATCGGGGAGGGTGAACGGCGGGATGCGCAGCGGTGGTTGGAGTTGATCGTTGAGCATCGGGTGTCGGTGTGGAACAGCGTGCCGATGCTGTTGGAGATGTTGTTGGCGGCTGCGCGGGGTCCGGTGCCGGGGTTGCGGTTGGCGTTGGTGTCGGGTGACTGGGTGGGGTTGGACCTGAAGGAGCGGTTGCCGGGGTGTCGGTTGGTGGCGCTGGGTGGGGCGACGGAGGCGTCGATCTGGTCCAATGCGTGGGAGGTTGAGGGGGTGCCGGCCGGGTGGCCGTCGATTCCGTATGGGTTTCCGTTGCGTAATCAGTGGTTCCGGGTGGTGGGTTCGCAGGGCCGGGATTGTCCGGACTGGGTGCCTGGTGAGTTGTGGATCGGTGGGGCGGGGGTGGCGCTGGGGTATCGGGGTGATCCGGTGCGTACGGCGGAGAAGTTCGTGGAGTACGGGGGTGGTCGGTGGTATCGGACGGGGGATCTGGGTCGCTACCGTCCGGATGGCAGGCTGGAGTTCCTGGGTCGTACCGACCATCAGCTGAAGGTCAGCGGTCATCGGATCGAGTTGGGTGAGATCGAGGCGGCCCTCACCGCCCACCCCGCCGTACGCCAGGCCGTGGTGGTGCCGGTCGGCGAGCGCGGCGGCTACCGGCTGCACGCCTTCGTCACCACGGAGGACACGGAGGACACCACCGACGGCCACGCCGGCGTGCAGGCGCCCGAGCTACTGGCCTCCCTGGTCGACCGGTTGCCGCCGTACGCCCGCCCGTCCGGCCTCACCCTGCTCGACGGGCTCCCGCTGACCGCCAACGGCAAAGTCGACCGCAGCGCGCTCAGACCACCACCACCGACCGCACCGGAGGCCGCCGCCGGGCAGGGCGCGCAGGCGCCGCGCGGCCCGGTCGAGACCGCGCTCGCCGAGCTCTGGGGCGAGCTGCTGGGCCGGCCCGCCGTACCGCGCGACGCGGGCTTCTTCGCCCTGGGCGGCGACAGCCTACAGGCGACACGGCTGGTCCAGCGGGTGCGCGAGCGGTTCGGCTGCGAGCTGTCCCTGCGTCAACTACTCAGCGAGCCCACGGTCGCAGGACTTGCGACGTTCATCGAGCGCCAGCGCCTCGCTTTCGAGGCCGAAGACACGGAGGAGGGCGAGCTGTGACGGTAGTTGAGCTCATTGGTGAACTTGAGAACATCGGCGTGCGGTTGTGGGAGGAGGACGGCCTGCTGCGCTACCGGGCGCCGCGCCATGTGATGACCGAGGAGCGGCTCGCGCGCCTGCGGCAGCACAAGCCGGCCGTGCTCGAAGAGCTGCGGCGAGGCGCGGCCGGGCCCCGGCTGACAGCCGACCCGGCGGCCCGGTACGAGCCGTTCCCGCTGACCGACGTGCAGTCGGCGTACCTGCTCGGCCGCAGCAGCGCCTACGAGTACGGGGGCGTCGGCTGCCAGGCGTACCTGGAGGTGCGCTTCCCGGCCTGCGATCCGCAGCAAGTAGCGGATGCCTGGCGTGAGTTGGTGGACCGGCACGACGCCCTGCGGACAGTCGTGCACCCGGACGGCTACCAGCAGGTGCTGGCGCGGGTGCCCGAGCTGCCCGTCGAGATCGCGGATCTGCGGGGCGCCGACGAGGCCGCCCTGCGCCACCAGGTCGAGCGCACCCGCGCCGCTCTCGCCACCCGCGACTACCGTCCCGAGCAGTGGCCGCTGCACGACCTGCGAGTGACCCGGACCGATCACGACCTGCTGGTCCATCTCTCGATCGACCTGCTGATCTGCGACTACGCCAGTGTCCAGCTGCTGCTGGGCGAGTTGGAGCAGCTCTGCCTGCGACCGGGCAGCGCGGCGGCGCCCGAGCCGACCGTGCGCTACCGGGACTACCTGACGGCCGAACGGCGGCTGCGCGAGGGCCGGTTCGAGCGCGATCGCGCGTACTGGTGGAACCGGTTGGACGCCGACGCCCCCGACGCGCTGGCACCCGCACCGGCGCTGCCGGTCCGCGAGCGCGGCGGGGCAGGAGGAGTGGCGGGGGAGATGCCGCGCTTCGAGCGGCTGCAGTCCCGACTGGACGGGCCCGCCTGGCAGGAGCTGCGCCGCCGGGCGGCCGCGCACGATGTGACGCCCACCGTCGCCGTGCTCGCGGCGTACGCGGAGGTGATCGGCCGATGGAGCGGCAGCTCCCGGTTCACCCTGGACCTGCCGATGTTCAACCGGCTGCCGCTGCACCCGGAGGCCGGCCGGCTGGTCGGTGACTTCACCTCGGTCGAACTGCTGAGCGTGGACTGGTCGGCGGGCGGCTCCTTCGCCTCCCGCGCGGCGGCCACCCAGGCGCAGCTGTGGCAGGACCTGGACCACCGGATGTGCTCGGGCGTCGAGGTGCTGCGCGAGCTCGCCCGGCGGCGCGGCCAGGACGCCGCGCTGATGCCGGTGGTGTTCACCAGCACCGTGGGCCTCGGCGACGGGGAGTCCGGGCCGGCCGAGGAGCTGCCCCGGCTGCGCGAGGGCGAGATCGTCCTCGGGTCCAGCCGCACCCCGCACGTGTGGATCGACTGCCAGGTGATGGAGCACCAGGACACCCTGTTGCTCGGCTGGGACGTCCGGCGGGACGTCTTCCCCGACGGCCTGGCCGAGGCCGCCTTCGCCGCCTTCGAGGCCGCCGTGCTCCGGCTGGCCACCTCCGACCCGGCCTGGCAGGCGCCCTCCGTGGTGGAGCTGCCGGCCGTCCAGCGTTCGCGGCGCGCGGAGGCCAACCGGACGGACCGCCCGCTGCCCGAGCAGCCGCTGCACGCCGCCGTGCTCGCCCAGGCACTCGCCACCCCCGACCGGACGGCCGTGATCGCCGGCGCCACCGAGCTGACCTATCGTCAACTCCTCTCCAGGGCAACCGCAGTGGCCGAGGCGCTGGCTGCCGAGGGCGACCCGGCGGGCCAGGTCGTCGCCGTGGTGATGGACAAGGGCTGGGAGCAGGTGGTCGCCGTCCTCGCGACCCTGCTGGCCGGCGCCGCCTACCTGCCGATCGACACCGACCAGCCCGCCGCCCGCCGCAACGCCATGCTGGCCGGCGCCGGGGTCCGGACGGTGCTCACCCAGCCGTGGTCGGCGGCCGACCTGCCGGCCGGTCTGCGCGTCCTGACGGTCGACGCGGCGGCGGAGCCGGCGGGACCGGCGCCGACCCCCGCGACCGCGCCGGACGACCTCGCATATGTGATCTACACCTCGGGCTCCACCGGGACCCCCAAGGGCGTGATGATCAGCCACCGGGCCGCGCTGAACACCGTCCTGGACGTCAACGACCGGTACGGCGTCGGCCCGCAGGACCGTGTGCTCGGCCTCGCCGCCCTCGGCTTCGACCTCTCGGTGTACGACGTCTTCGGCCCGCTCTCCCGCGGCGGCTGCCTGGTGCTGCCCGACGCCGGGCGCCGCGCCGACCCCGCGCACTGGGCGGAGCTGATCGCCCGGCACCGGGTCACCCTGTGGAACTCCGTCCCCGCCCAGCTGCAGCTGCTGGACACCTACCTGAGCGCTGACGCGGGCGCCGACCTGTCCTCGCTGCGCCTCGCGCTGCTCTCCGGCGACTGGATCCCCGTCCCGCTGGCTCAGCGCATGGCCGGCCGCTTGCCAGGCTGCGAGCTGGTCGGCCTCGGCGGTGCGACCGAGGCGGCGATCTGGTCGATCGCCCACCCGATCGACCCGCGGCGGCTCACCGCGCCCAGTGTCCCGTACGGCAGGCCGCTGGCCAACCAGGGCTGGCACGTCCTGGACGCCGCGCTGCTCGACTGCCCCGACCTCGTCCCGGGCGAGCTGTACATCACCGGAGCGGGCCTGGCCCTCGGCTACCTCGGCGACCCGACCAGGACCGCCGAGCGCTTCCGCGTCCACCCCCGCGACGGCGCGCGAATGTACCGCACCGGCGACCTCGGGCGCTATCTCCCGGACGGCGCCATCGAGTTGCTGGGGCGGGTGGACGACCAGGTGAAGATCCGCGGCCACCGGGTCGAGCCGGCCGAACTCGCCGCGGCCGTCGAGGCGCACCCCGCGGTGGCGTCGGCGGTGGCCCTGGTCTGCGGCGACGATCCGGCGCACCGGCGGCTGGCGGCCTTCGCCACCACCGTGCGCACCGACCCGCCGCTGCCGCAGGCCCCGGCGGCCGTCGTCCGCGCCGCAGGGGAGGCGGCGGCCATCGCCGGCGCGGCGGTCGACCGCGAGCAGCTGGCCGGCTTCCTGGCGCTCACCGACGAGGTCGCACTCGCCGCCATCGCCCGTACGCTGCGCGCCGCCGGACTCTTCGCCGACCCGGCCGCCGCCCACACCGCCGCGGAGGCCGCGGCCGCGCTCGGCGCGCACGCCCGGCACACCCGGGCGGTCCGCCGCTGGCTGCGCGCGCTCACCCGCGCGGGCCGGCTGCGCCACGATCCGGCCACCGGCCGCTACAGCGGGCTGCCGGCCACCGACCCGGTGGACCCGGAGCAGGGCTGGCAGCGCGTCGAGGAGTTGGGCCGCCGGCTGGACTACGGCGCCGACCTGCTGCGCCTGGTGCGCACCAGCAGCGAGCACCTGCCCGAGCTGCTGCGCGGCGAGGAGGACCCGCTCGAACTGCTCTTCCCGCAGGGCAACCTGGACGTGGCCGAGGCCGCGTACCGGGACAACCTGGTGAGCCGCACGCTCAACCAGGTCGCCGTGGCCGGCCTGCGCGAGCTGGCCGCCTCGCACGCGGCGCCCGGTCCGCTGCGGATCCTGGAGGTCGGCGCGGGTGTCGGGGGCACCAGCACCGACCTGATCCCGGCGCTCGCCGGCTTCGAGGTGGACTACCTCTTCACCGACATCTCGCAGTTCTTCCTGGGCGAGGCCCGCAAGCGCTTCGAGCCCTACCCCTGGGTACGCTACGGGCTCTTCGACGTCAACGCGGACGCCGCCGGGCAGGGCCTGGCGGCCAACGGCTTCGACGTGATCCTCTGCGCCAACGTCCTGCACAACGCCAAGGACGCCGCGCTGGCGCTGAGCCGGCTGCGCGAGCTGCTGGCGCCGGGCGGGTGGCTGGTGTTCATGGAGGCCACCGTGGAACGCCACCCGCTGCTGGTGTCGATGGAGTTCGTCGACGGGCTGAGCGGCGGCTTCACCGACCTGCGGGAGGCGGCCGACCAGACCTTCCTGACCCACCACCAGTGGACCGGGCTGCTCGAACAGGCCGGCGCCGACCTGCAGTTCTGCTTCCCCGCGCCGGACGACGTGCTGGCCCAGGCCGGGCAGCAGCTGTTCTTCTCCCGGGTGAAGACCGATCGGGCCCGGCTGACCCACGGCGAGCTGACCCGCCATCTCGCCGACCTGCTGCCCGAGCACATGCTGCCGGCCCACCTGGAGATCCTGGACGCCTTCCCGCTCACCCCCAACGGCAAGATCGACCGGGCGCTGCTGCGCGGACGGCTGCCCGAGCCCGCCGCGCCCGGCCGCCAGGCGGTCGCGGTCGCGTCGGCGGAGCCGGCCGACGAGCTCGAACGCCGGATCGCCGCGCTCTGGGGCGAGGTGCTGGAGCGCACCGGAGTCGGCCGGGACGACGACTTCTTCAAGCTCGGCGGCGATTCGCTGCTGGTGGCCCGACTGGTCGGACGGCTCAGGGAGAGCGAACCGGCGGCCGCCGGGGTGGAGTGGGAGCAGCTGCTGCGCCAGATGCTGCAGCGCCCGACCGTGGCGGCGCTCGCGGGCTTCCTGCGCGGCGCGGCCGCCGCCGGCCCGCCGGCCCGGGGCGACGACCGCCCGGGCGCGCCGACCCTGCTGCGCGCGGGCCGGACGGACGCGCCGACCACCGTCCTGGTGCACGACGGGAGCGGCACGCTGCTGCCGTACCAGGCCCTGCTGGAGGAGTACCGCAGGCGGCCCGCGACCGGCTCGCTGATCGGGCTTGAGGCCGGCTCCCCGGCCCGCTACCTGGAGTCGGACCCGGCGCTGCTGATCAGCCGGCTGGGCGGGGAGTACGCCCGGCAGCTGCTGGCCGGGGACGAGCGGCGCTTCCAGGTGGTCGGCTACTGCATGGGCGGGCTGATCGCCACGGAGGTGGCCAGAGCGCTCGCCGAGGGCGGGGCCGAGGTCGAGCAGCTGACCGTTATCAGCTGCTACCGGCCCGCCTTCGAGGTGCACGAGGACCTGCTTGCCGAGTACACCTTCGCGCTCTCGCTGGGCGTGGACCCGGGTGCGGTCGGCTTCCCGGCGGACGCGGCGGCGCTGGGCCGGGCCATCGACACCGTGCTCGCGAGCACGCCAGGGCGGCTCGGCGCCGGTGCGCTGGCCGCCCTCGGCGGCGACTCGGCGGCGGTCGGCGAGGCCTTCGCCCGGCTGGCCGGGCGCTCTCCCGAGGAGCGGCTGGCGGCCATCGCGCAGGCCGCCGAGCTGCTGCCGACGGCTGGTGGCGGCGGCCACCGATCGCCGCTGGACCGCGGCCAACTCGCCCGGCAGTACCAGATCTTCCGGCACAGCCTGTTCGCGGTCACCCGCTACCGGCCGGACCCCTACGTCGGGGACATCACCTTCCTGCGGCACACCGGGACATACGGCTTCCTGCCCGGTTTGCAGGAGGACATGAGCGCCTACTGGCAGCGCGTCTGCCTGGGCGAGCTGCGCGTGCGGGACATCGCCGGCGACCACTTCGGGTGCATGGCCGGCTCGCGGGCGGCGGCGGTGCGCGGGCTGCTGGAGCTCGGCGGTGGCGCCGCGTGAGCGGGTCCGGGCCGGTCGGGGTGCTGGGCGCCTCGGGCGTGGTCGGCCGGGCCGCGGCGGCCGCGCTGGGCGGGCACGGGGTCCGGCGGCTGCGCCTGGGCGGGCGGCGGGTCGACGCGTTGGCGGCGGTCGCCTCCCAGCTGGCCACCAGCTCGGTCGAGACGGTCGAGACGGTCGCGGTGGATCTGGCGGACGCCGCGAGCCTGGCGGCGTTCTGCGCGGGCTGCGCGGTCGTGCTGAACTGCGCGGGGCCGTCGTACGAGGTGCGGGGGCGGGTCGCCCTGGCGGCGCTCGCCGCCGGGGCCGACTATGTGGACGTCGCGGGCGACGACCCGGCGTACGAGCAGCTGCGCGGCACGGACCTGGCGGCGCTCGGGCGCAGCGCGGTGCTGTCGGCGGGCATGCTGCCGGGGCTGTCCGGGCTGCTGCCGCGCTGGCTCTGCGAGCAACGGCCCGGCGCCGGCGGGCGGTTGACGGTGTGGGCGGGCGGTCTTGAGCGGTGCAGCCGGACCGTGGCGGCCGACCTGGTGCTCTCACTTGGTACTGGCGGCGATCCGGCCGAGGTGCTGCTCCCATTTGGCGAGTCGCGGGCGGCCTGGCGCGCGGGCCGCCGGGTCAGCCGGGCGCTGTGCGCCCAGGACGCGGCCCAACTGCCCTTCTTCCCCGCCCCGGTGGCCCTGCACCCCTACCTGAGCACGGAGTCCGAGCGGCTCGCCCTGGCGCTGGGCCTGGACGAACTCGACTGGTACAACGTGTTCCCGGGCCACCGGGTGCCGGCCGTGCTCGCGGCCCTGGCCGGTGGCGGGGCCCCGCTCCAGGATGCCGCCGACCGGCTGGTCACCGCGGCCGAGTTGGACCTGGCGGGCCACCGACCGTACTACCGCATGGTGTTCGCGCTGGAGTCGCCGGCCGGGGCGGTCACCGCCGTGCTCGGCACCGGCGACAGCTACCGGCTCACCGCCGCCGTCGGCGCGCTGGCGGTGGCCGCCACGCTGGCCGGCGAGGTCCCGGCCGGGCTGCACTTCGCGGCCGAGGTGCTGGACCCCGAGACGACCGTCGGCCGGGCCGCCGCAACGGCCGGGGCGACCCTGGACGTCTCCTACGGACCGGTCGAACTCGCCACCTCCGTAGGTGCGTTGTGACCGGGTCGGCGCCGGGCGCGCTGCGCACGGTGGTCTGCGGAACGGTGTTCGGCCGGTTCTACCTGGAGGCCCTGCGGACCGCCCCGCCGGCGTCGCCCTTCGAGCTGACGGGGGTGCTGGCCGGCGGCGGTGCGCGCTCGCGCGCCTGCGCGGCGGAGTACGGCGTGCCGTACTACACGCGGGTCGACCAGCTCCCCGAGGACACCGACGTGGCCTGCGTGGTGGTCCGCTCGGCGGTGGCAGGCGGTCCGGGCGGCGAGTTGGCGCAGGCGCTGCTCGCGCGGGGCGTGCACGTGCTCCAGGAGCAGCCGGCCCACCCGGACGAGGTCGCGGCCTGCCTGCGCCTGGCGCGTACGTACGGCGTGCGCTACCGGCTCAACTCCTTCTACCCGCACGTGGAACCGGTGCGCCGCTTCCTGGCCGCCGCCCGGTCACTGCGGGCCCTGCGGACCGTCCAGTTCGTGGATGCCGCGTGTTCGAGCCAGGTGCTCTTCCCCCTGCTGGACATCCTCGGGCGGGCGCTGGGCGGGCTCGGCCCGTGGGCGTTCACCGATCCGGCGCCGGTCGCCGAGGTGCGGGCCGCCACCGGCGTGCCGGTGCCCTTCCGGCTGGTGCACGGGGTGATCGCCGGGGTGCCGCTCACCCTGCGGGTGCAGAACCAGCTCGACCCGGGCGACCCCGACAACCACGCGCACCTGCTGCACCGCGTCTCGCTGGGCACCGACGCCGGCACGCTCACGCTCGCCGACACCCACGGCCCGGTGCTGTGGAGCCCGCGGCTGCACGTCGGCCGGGACGCGGACGGGCAGCTCGCGCTGGACGGCCCCGGCACCGGGCACCTGGACCAGCCGACCACCACCCTGCTGGGCGCCGAGCAGCCGCAGCCGTTCCGCCGCACCTTCGGCGAACTCTGGCCGGCCGCCGTCCGCCTGGCGCTGGACGAGCTGCGCGCGGCGATCGCCGAGGACGGCCAGGCGTCACCAGGCGGCCAGTACACCCTGACGGTCAGCCGGATGTGGCTGGACCTGACGACCCGTCTCGGCAGGCCCGAGCTGATCAGCGGAACGCACACCCCGCCCGTCCACCCCGCCGACCTGACCATGGAGCCCGCATGACCTCCAGCCCCTGGCTGCGCTGCTACCGGCCCCGCCCGGCCGCCACCGTACGGCTGGTCTGCTTCCCGCACGCGGGCAGCGGCGCCGGAGCGTTCCGCGGCTGGCCCGAGCTGCTGCCGCCGTGGATCGAGCTGCTGGCCGTCCAGTACCCCGGCCGGGAGGACCGGTTCACCGAACCGCTGCTCACCGACCTGAGCGCGACGGCCGACGCGCTCGCGGACGAGCTGGCCGGCCTCGACGACCGTCCGCTCGCGCTGTTCGGCCACAGCATGGGCGCCGCCCTCGCGCACGAGGTGGCGCTGCGCTCGGCCGACCGCGGCCGGCCCGAGCCCGTCCACCTGGTCGTCTCCGCACGCGAGCCGGTCGAGCACGTAGTCGCCGGGACGGTCCACCTGGGCGGCGACGAGGCCCTGCGGGCGGAGCTCGCGCGGCTGGGCGGCAGCAGCCGGCTGCTGCTCGCGGACGCCGAGCTGTGGCAGCTGCTGGCGCCGGTGATCCGGGCCGACTACCAGCTCATCGAGACCTACCGCCCGGCGCCCGGCCGGCTGCTCGGCTGCCCGGTGACCGCGTTCGCCGCCGAGCACGACACCGAGCTGACCCTCGACCAGGCCCGGGACTGGGCCCACTGCACCACCGGCCCGTTCGCGCTGCGGACCTTCCCCGGCGACCACTTCTACCTGGTGCCGCACCGCGAGCGCGTGCTGGCGGCGCTCGCCGCCTGCCTGCTCCCGGTGCCGGCTGCCCGCTGATCCCGCCTGTCGGCTTCTTCACGTCTTCACGTCTTCACGTTCACGGAGGAATGCGCAAAAGTGATCGACTACTACTCTCCCACCGCCGAGTTCTACGACCTGGTCGGAGTGCAGCGCTGGACGCAGAGCGATCCGCTGCTCGCGGCGGCGCTCGCCGGGACCGACACGGGCCACGGGCCGGTGCTGGACCTCGGCGCCGGCACCGGCCGCTCGACCGAGGTCATCGCGCGGACCCTGCCGCAGGCCCGGATCCTGGCCGTCGAGCCGTCACCCGCGATGCGGACCGCGCTGACCAGCCGGGTGGTCCGGGACGAGGACCTGCGCGGCCGGGTCACCGTGGTGGCCGGCAGCGCGCAGGACGTGGAGCTGCCGGACCGGCTCTCGGCCGCGGTGATCTGCGGAGTGCTCGGCTACCTGGACCGGGCCGAACGCGCCGAGTTCTGGAGCCGGCTCACCTCGCGGCTGCCGGCCGGTGCGCCGATCGTGGTGGAGCTGATGGCCGTCCGGACCCCGCAGACCGTCGCCCCGATGCGGATCGCCCGCCAGCGGCTCGGCGAGCAGGAGTACGAGGCCTGGCTCTCCGGTGAGCCGTGCGGTCCGGAGCAGATGCGCTGGTCCGCCACCTGGCGGGTGCTGCGCGGCGGTGCCGTGGTGCGCGAGATCGACGTCACCCACGAGTGGTACACCTTCGGCATCGAGGACCTGGCCGCCGAGACCGGTCTGACGGCCAAGCAGATCACGCCCGAGCTCGGCGTTCTGCTGCTCTGAGCGCACGGGGCACCGCAGGGCGGCCCGCCGCTCCCGGCTCCGACCCCGGCTCCGATCCCGGTCCCGATCTCGGGACCGGGATGCCGAGCAGTGAGAGCAGCGGGCCGGTCAGCATGGTGGTGATGAGTGCCATCAGCACCAGGACGGTGTAGAGGTGGCGTCCGATCAGCCCGGCGCTCCAGCCGGTGTTCAGGGCGATCAGCTCGGTCAGTCCCCGGGTGTTGAGCAGGGTCCCGACGATCAGGGACTCCCGCCGGCCCAGCCCGCCGATCCGGGCCGCCACCGCCCCGCCCGCGAGCTTGCCGGCGGTCGCCAGCACCACGACGACGCCGAGGATCAGCCAGTCCCGACCGGACAGTTGGCCGATCCTCACCGTCAGGCCGGTGACCACGAAGAAGAGCGGCAGCAGGGCCGAGCCGGCCCGTTCCACCGAGTGCCGCAGCTGGGGGTCGGGCGATCCGTCCGGGTCGCGCGGCATCAGCACCCCGATGGCCAGCGCGCCGAAGACGGCGTGCAGGCCGAGCTGGGAGGTGCACCGCGCGGAGAGCATCAGCACCGCGATGACCACGGGCGCCAGATCGCGTCCGGCCGGTCGGGCCCGGCGCATCCACCGGCGCAGCGCCGGCCGCACGACCAGGACCAGCGCCAGCAGATAGCCGGCGAAGGCGAGCGGCACGGACCCGGACTGGTGGCCGGTGGTGGCGGCAGCGACCGCGGCGGCGAGCAGCAACCACCCGATCGCGTCGGTGATTCCGGCGGAGGCCATCGCCGTCACCCCGGGCGTGCTCGCGGTGAGCGCGCGCTCCCGGATGATGCCGGCCAGCACCGGGACCGCCGTGATCGACAGCGCCACGGCGACGAACAGGATGGCCGGGCCGGGTCGGACCCCCGCCGCGCTGCCGAGCAGCTTCGCGTCCGACAGTGCCCACCCCAGCGCCCCGCCCAGCAGCAGCGGCACCCCGAGGCTGCCCGCCGACACCAGCAGGACGGTGCGTCCGCGACGGTGCAGGGTGTGCAGGTCGAGCTCGTAGCCGACGGAGAACAGGAAGAGTACGAGGCCGAGTTGCGCGATGACGGTGAGGAACGGCAGGACGTCGGGCGGGAACAGCAGCCGGGTGAGCCGGCCCGGCAGCAGCCCGAGCGCCACACCCATGACCAACTGCCCTACCACGAGGGGTTGTCCGAGCCGCCGGCAGAGTGGCGCGGCGAGTGCGCTCAAGGCGGTGATCGCCCCGGTGGCCAGGATCGCCTCCGCGGCCAGGTGTTCGGTGTTCACCTGATCCTCCCAAGCCGAACTGATGGTCCATCAGCTTACTGTCACAGCCGACGTATCGACCCCTCGCGGCACATAACTGCGGCGGGCCGGGCCGCCGTTGAGGCTGCGACCCGGCCCGCCCTAGTGAACGCGCCGCCGTGCTAACTCTGGCGGACGACCGTGAACGGGTACTTCACCGTGCCGTCGGGGGTCGGAGCGGTGACCTCGCCACGGATGGTGCTGACCTCGCTCGTGCCGGTGTCACAGCTGATGGCCGTGCTGTGGAACTGCTCGGTGTCCACGCCGGTGGCCGGGCCGGCGATCAGGTCGGAGTTGTTCCACTTGATTCCGCCGGCGGTGAGCTCGAAGGTGCCCTTGCCGTGGCCCGTCCAGCCCTCGACGGTCCAGTTCGTCTCGGCCGACTGGGGCGCGGCGAACGAGACGTTGATGGTGTCGCCGGGGGCTTGGTCGAAGGTGCCCGCGAAGGCCCCGTTGAAGTCCTGGTCCATAGCGCCGCAGGCGGGGGCGCGGAGCTGTGCCGGCTGGAGGGCCACGGCGGGGGAGGCTGCCACGAGGGCGCCGGTGAGGGCGGTGGCGCACGCGAGGGGCAGCGCGAGCCGTCGGATCGACATCATGGGAAACGCCTTTCGATGGAGTGCACAGTGCAGCTGGTGAGGTGAGGCGATAGGCCGTCCGCTCCGCGCGGACGGCCGCCCGGGACTACTGGCGGTTGATCGTGAACGGGATCTCCGCCTTGCCGGAGTCGACGAGGCCGGCGATCGTGGTGACCTGGCTGTCGCCGTTGGCACACGTGACACTCACGCTGCGGAAGATCTCCTGGTCCACGCCGGTGAGAGTGCCGTCGACGGTGTTGGAGTTCGTCCACTCCGGCCCGGTCGCGCTGAGCTCGTACTCGCCCTTGCCGGAGCCGTTCCAGCCCGGGACGGACCACTGCGTGGCGACCGACTTGGGCGCGGTGAAGGTGACCGAGAGCGTGGCGGCGGGGTTGTTGTCGAAGATGCCCGCGAACGTCCCTGCGACGTCCGAGGCCGACGCGCCACAGGCGTCGGCACGGTGCGAGGCCGGGGCGAGGGCCACGGCGGGGGAGGCCGCGACCAGGGCAGCGGTGAGGGTGGTGGTGCACAGGACGGACATCACGAGCCGTCGGGTCGAGATCATGGAAGACGACGCCTTTCTGCGTGGACGAACACTTCAGCGAATGCTCACGCAAAGGTCGCCCATCCAGCGCCTGGAATTCAAACGACGTGCGCGAACAGTCAGAACTATAGCCGTAGTTGACCATGCATCATGATCAATCACTTCATCCATTCGCGTGAACTCGCGGAGGTTTAGTCTCTGTTCTCACTCTGCGAACGAACTCCTATTTCTGTACGACCATCACCAGTTCACCCGTATGGCCCAGTGGCAAGTGGGAAACCAGTCGGCTCGGCCTCTAGGGTGAGCGCCGTTCTGGTGATGACAATCCAATGGAGTGCCCCATGGAGTTGTGTTCAACTGACGCTACGGTACTGGTCATCGGCGGTGGCCCGGCCGGCTCCCTCGCTGCGGCCCTGCTCGCCCGCTCGGGCGTGGACGTGCTGCTCCTGGAGAAGGAGGTGTTTCCGCGCTATCACATCGGAGAGGCCCTGGCCTCGTCCTGCCGGGCGGTCCTGGAGCTCGCCGGCGCCGTGCAGGAGGTCGATGATTTCGGTTTCATGAGCAAGCACGGCGGTCTCTTCCGCTGGGGCACCGAGAAGGACTGGTGCGCGGACTGGACCAAGATGTTCGGGCCCGAAGTACGGTCCTGGTCGGTCGACCGCTCGGAATTCGACCACCTCCTGCTGAAGAACGCCGCCAAGCAGGGCGCCCGGGTGGTCGAGAACGCCGCCGTCAAGCGGATCGTGTTCGACGGCGACCGGCCGGTCGCCGCCGAGTGGGTGAGCGGCGACGCCCCCGAGGAGCTGCGCACCACCCGCTTCGACTTCGTCGTCGACGCCTCGGGGCGCGCCGGGGTGCTCACGGCGCAGCACTTCAGGAACCGCACGCGGCACGAGGTGTTCCGCAACGTCGCGATCTGGGGCTACTGGGACGGCGAGGAGCTGCTGCCGGGCACCCCGCAGGGCGGCAGCAACATCATCTCCTCCCCGGACGGCTGGTACTGGGTCATCCCGCTGCGGGGCGGCCGCCGCAGCGTCGGATTCGTCATGCACGAGACCGCCTTCCGTGAGCGGCGCCGGGCGCACGACTCGCTGGAAGGCCTGCTCACCGAGCTCGTCGACGAGTCCGACACGCTCCGCACCCTGCTGGCCGGTGACACCCGGATCTCCGACGCGAAGGTCGAGCAGGACTACTCCTACGTCTCGGCCGACTTCTGCGGCCCCGGGTACTTCGTGGCCGGCGACGCGGCCTGCTTCCTCGACCCGCTGCTCTCCAGCGGGGTGCACCTAGCCTCGTACAGCGCGCTGCTCGCCGCCGCCTCGATCGTCGCGGTGCTGGACGGCGAGGTCCAGGAGAGCGAGGCGAGCGCGTTCTACGAGTCGCTCTACCGTCATGCGTACAGCCGGATGCTCGCCATGGTGGCCCGCATGTACGACCAGTACCAGGGCCAGGCCGGCTACTTCTGGCTCGCGCAGCGGCTGACCGGCCTGCCCACCGCGCCGGTCGGCCGGCCCAGCAACTCGGCCTTCGTCGAGATCGTCGCCGGCGTCTCGGACCTCTTCGACGCCAAGCACGGCCGGGGCCCCGAGCAGGCGGAAGTGGCGAGTGCCACCGCCACCGACGCCGACACCGCTACGGACACCGCCACGGACACCGCCACCGACGAGGACCGTCTCGGCCTGGTCGAGATCATGCCGCGCGACCTCTGGGACGACGGCTCGCAGCTGCGGCTGGTCACTTCACCGCGCCTGGGCCTGCGGCGCGAGGAGCCCGCCGCCGTCGGCGGACGGCTGCGCCCGCCGCGCCCCGCCGAGTCCGAGCGCGTCGAGTCCGAGCGCGTCGAGTCCGAGCCCGTGGCCGCGCCCGGCCTGGACGCGTCCGGCCTGAGCGTGACCAGGTGACGGCGGCCATCGGCACCCCGTCCCCCCGAGCGGCAGCCGCCCGCACCCGCCAGGTGCATCTGGTGGACCTGACCGCGATCGCGGGCGCCAACTACAGCCCGACGCTGGGCTATCTGCAGGCGGCCGCCCAGGCCGACCCGGAGGTCGCAGCCGGCTGCACGTTCGTCCGGCACGCCCTGCTGTCCCGGGGCCCGGCCTTCGAGCAGGTCTGCGAGCAGGTGCTGGCGGCACTGGACGACCCGCTGGTGGTGGCCTTCACGGTCTACTTCTGGAACCGGGCCAAGTCCGTCGAGCTCGCCCGGCGCGTCAAGCAGGCCTGGCCCGGCTGCCACATCGTGATGGGCGGCAACGACGTCAGCTACCAGCAGGACGCGCTCTTCGCCGAGGCGCCGTGGACGGACGTCCTGGTGCACGGGGACGGCGAGTTCCGCTTCGTCGAGCTGCTGCGCTCACTGCTGCGCGGCCGCGACGGTCTCGACGGCCGCGACGACCGGGACGGCCTCGACGGCCTCGACGGTCTCGCGTCGATCGACGGCCTCAGCTACTGGGCCGGCGCCGGGGCGCACCGCCGGCTCGTCACCACCAAGGCCGCCGACCGCATCGCCGACCTGTCCGCCGTGCCCTCACCGATCTCCGTCTACTCGGACGCCGAACTGGCCGCGACCTCCCTGCTGGTCTACGAGACCAACCGGGGCTGCCCGTACGGCTGCGCGTTCTGCTACTGGGGCGGTGCGACCAACTCCAAGGTCCGCCAGTTCCCGATGGAGCGGATCGAGGCGGACCTGGACCGGATCATCCGGCTGGCCGGTCCGCACATGATGCTGGCCCTGGCGGATGCCAACTTCGGCATCCTGCCCCGGGACGTCGACATCGCCCGGATGCTGGTGGACACCTGCGAGCGGTACGGCAAGCGGGTCGACTTCTTCGTCACCTGGGCGAAGAACTGCAACAAGCGGATCGTGCAGATGGCCGGCCTGCTGCGCGACGGCGGGCTGCTGGCTCCGGTGACGCTGTCGGCGCAGTCCTTCAGCGCGGATGCCCTCGAACTGGCCAACCGGTCGAACATCAGGGTGGACAACTTCCGCAAGCTGCAAGCCGAGTTCCGCGACCTGGGCATCCCCACCTACACCGATCTGATCTGGGGGATGCCCGGCGAGACCTACGACAGCTTCCTCACCGGTACGGAGGAGGTGCTGACCGCGGGCGGAGCGCCGATCATCTTCCCGCTGCTGCTGCTGAACAACACCGACTACACCCGGGAGAAGTTCAGGCAGGACCAGAAGGTCGTGGTCCGCCACCTGCCGGTCGACGTCAGCGACCCCGAGCTGACCGGCGACACCGTGGTGAGCCACGCGACGATGACCGAACAGGAGTGGCTGCGCGGACTGGAGTTCAGGTTCTGCCTGTACCTCTTCCAGAAGTCCCTGCTGCGCTGCACTCTTCGTCTGCTGCACGCGAGCGGCGGCGTCCGGATGGTCGACCTGTGCGAGCTGCTGCGCGACTTCCTCTTCGAGCGGGAGCACGACCCGGTGGCCGGTGCCATCGCCCGCAACTACCGGGACTCCTGGTCGCAACCCGACCGGATGGACCGGGAGTTGATCGAGGGCGAGCTCAATATCGCCGTCGGCAGCGGTGAGTTGTACGGCCGCCAGGAGACCCACTACGAGGCGATCCTGCACCGCCTGGTACGCGACCCCGACACTCTGGCGCGCTTCCTGGACGAGGCGGTCGCGGTGCTGCTCCGGTCACTGCCCGAGGAGTGCCGACCGCAGGGCGAATCCCTGCGGGCCGCACGGGAGTTGGATCTGGCCGCGGGGGCGGTCTTCCGCGCGATGGCCACCGGGGTGGCCGAGCCGCTGGACTTCCGGCTGCCGGCCGACCTGATGCGCCTGCTCAGGGACGCTGGCGACCTGCCGCCCGAGCTCGACTGCCCGCAGGACGGCGAGATCACCGGCCGGATCAGCGCGGCGCCGGTCTTCCTGCAGGACTTCCACCCGAGCTACTCGTTCAGCCGGTTCGTGGTCCTGGTCTGGCGCGGCCTGGTCTCCCCCCTGCGGGAGGCCGCCGTCGACTGGACGGTCGGCAGGGTGTCGACTCCATCATGCCTGGTCGCAGACCTGGGCGGTAGGACGTAGCGCACGCATTTCCGCCCTTGTCCGCGCACCCGGGACCCCGCAGACTCGACGACATCCACTTCCCCGGCTCACGCGCCGGCGCCCCCACCGGGCCCCGGCGCGTACATCGGGCTGCCCCGCCACCGGCGGGTACCGGCCGCCGGGGGAGTGCTGGAACGAGGGGGTTTTGTGATGGATCAGGAAATCGTGCTGCGAGCGAGGGTGAAGCTGCTCAGCTGCAATCGGCGGGTGTTGCGCGGGCCGGACGCGTTGTGGGTGTACCGGACGCTGACACAGGTCAGCCCCGAGGTCTACGGATCGAAGCTCGCCTATGTGCTGGTGGAGGCCAGCCGCTCGCCCCAGGTTCGCGAACTGCCTGCCTATCGACGGGAGTTGCTGGAGGAGGCGGTGGCGGTGGCCGGGGCCCTGGACACCGCCAATCCGTTCCGCGCCAAGATGCTCAGCCGAGCGATCGAGGCGCTACGACAGGAGCCGACCGCGCCGTAGGCGTTGGGCGGGTCGCGGGGGACCGGGGGGCCGGGGGTGGCGCCCCGGTCCCCCGCGGGCAGTTCACTCTTCGCGCCTGAATCGGTCGCGCTGGAGCCGGCGGGCGAGGGCGCGCCGCATGGCGGCCGGTGCGGTGGTGGCGACCCTCGCGGGGACGTCGAGACCGCGGCTGATCTCGTCGTAGGCGTCCCGGTAGCCGCCGGGCAGCTCCGCCTGGTGCAGCATCAGGTCCTGCTCGACGAGGCGCCGCAGCTCGTCGACGCTCTGCGGCGTGAAGCGCTTCTTCCCCCGGGCAACGGCGTTGAGGTAGCGGGTGCAGCGGGCGGTGTCGTCGCAGCTCTCGGAGATCTCCTCGGCGAGGCCCCACAGGCGGCCTTCGAGCCAGGGCGCGTCGTGCTGGTCGAGCGAGAGTCCCATCGGGGGCAGCGGGTCGCCCGCCTTGTACTTCGTCACCTGCTTGGACACGGCGGGCTGACTCAGGTCGGTGAGCTGGGCGATCCTCTCCTGGGTCCAGCCGAAGTCGGCGAACAGCTTGATCATCTCGGTGCGCAGCTTCCGCATCTCCTCACCCGCGCGGATGACGTCGTTCATCTCGGCGAGCATCCGTCCGGCCTGCTCCTCGGTCAGCGTCTCGGGCTCCTGCTGCGTGTGCTCGTCGCGTGCCATAGCTAGGTTATACACCCGGTTCCATCCCGATTCTGCCAGTCATAACCCAGTTGTATAACCAGGTTATGACTGTCAGGATGCAGCCATGCCCACCTTCTCCGCACCTGACGGAACCCGGCTCGCCTACCGCGTGATCGGAACCGGCGACCCGCTCGTCTGCCTCCCGGGAGGCCCCACCGACTCCCGCTACCTCGGCGACCTCGGCGGCCTGTCCAAGCACCGCAGGCTGATCGTCCCGGACCTGCGCGGCACCGGCCGGTCCGCGATTCCCCAGGACACCGCCTCCTACCGCTGCGATCGCCTGGTCGACGACGTCGAGGCGCTGCGCGAACACCTCGGACTTCCCCGGCTGGACCTGCTCGGCCACTCCGCCGGTGCGAACATCGCAGCGCAGTACACGGCCCGGTACCCGCAGCACATCGCCAAGCTCGCCCTGATCGGCCCCAGCACGAGAGCCGTCGGCATAGCGGTCACCGCGGAGACACGACGTGAGCTCGCCGGGCTCCGGAAGGCCGAGCCGTGGTTCCCGGCGGCGTTCGCCGCCCTGCAAGCGCTCACCGCGGGCACGGGCGGCGACGCGGACGCCGTCGCCTCCTTCTTCTACGGCCACTGGGACACCGCGGCACAGCACCACCACGCAGCCAGCCGGCCCACCAACCCCGAGGCGGTCACCCTCTTCGCGGCCGACGGCGCCTTCACCCCCCACGCCACACGCGCGGGGCTCGCCACCTGTACGGCCCCCGCCCTGCTGCTCGCCGGAGAGTTCGACCTGAACAGCCCCCCGCAGTCAGTTGCCGAGTACGCCGAGCTGCTCCCCACCGCCACTCTCGTCGTGCAACCGGGAGCCGGCCACTACCCCTGGCTCGACGATGCGGACCAATTCACGGCGACCATGGCGGCATTCCTGGCTTGAGGCCGTTTCCCGGCCTCCATCATCCGGTCACCGGGTCGGGGCGATGGATGCGGCGAAGGCGGCGAGGACGGTGAAGTCGCCCTCCCGCAGGCCGATCCGGGGATTGACGTGGTGGAGAAGAGCGGGCGCGTGGTGGCCGTCGGCCACATGGGCGTGATCCGCATCGCTCTGCTCGTCGTCCACCCAGGCGAACGGCCGGCCGTCGGCATACGCGACCAAGGGCTCGGACTTCCAGTGCACCCCGTCCGGACGCTCTCTGTGCAGGGCGTCGCCGAAGTCGACAAAGGGCAGTTCCGGCAGCCCGAGCACCGGGCCGATCCACCGGTTCGCCTCACTCATCCAGGTCGTGGCCCAGCACAGCTCGTAGTCGAGCGCCAGCAGCGCCCGTCCGTGGTCAGGGTTGAGCCACACCCGCAGCGGCGTCCGCCTGCCATGCGCTGTGCCCAACTCGGCGGCGGCGCTGGTGTCTCGCGGGATGCGGAGGGTCGTATATCCCTCGGGTCGCCTCTCGGGCTTCGCCGCGTAGGGATTCAGGGGCCCGTCGACATCGAGGAAGAGCAACGGTCGCCTCATGACACTCTCTCCGTTCCGTTCCCGCCGCCGATCGTCCTAGGGGACATCCTGGCCGCAGACGACGCAGCCTCCCTCGCCCAAACAGCGGCTGCGGAGGGTCTGATCCAGGTCGCGCAACAGTTCCCCGACACGTCCTCCTCCGGGCGGTGCGGCAGGGTAGCGGCTGAGCACATCAACGACGACTGGTGACGCGTGCCGGCAAGCCTGCTCAATGTGATCAGCACCGGCCTTCCGATCATTGCCCGCAACAAGTTCAGCCACACACGCCGCGTGGGCCGCTGCCCCCAGAATGTGCTTCACCTGGTGGGCGTCGGCCAGTGGATGGAGGTACGCAGCGGCTGCTGCGGACATCGCCGCCCGCGCCGCGTTGCTCGCCGCCGCGGTATCTGCCTCTCGGGCCGCCTTGTGTGCCGCCCACCCGGTATCGCGCAGTGCCTTCCCGCGTTCGCCACCTCGGGCGAACGTCCATGCGGCATCCACGGCGTCGCGAGGCCGCGAGTCGGCTGGGTGTGCTCTCTCGAAGATCTCAAGGACCTCCTGCGCGCTCTGGGCTGCATAGCGGGTGACCTCACGAAGGTCCTGCTTGCTCAGATTGATCTCGCTGGTGCCATTCGCCATAGCGACCATCCTCACCTACCGCACTGGATGGTTCCATTCAGTTACTCGGCCGCTCGGGACCACTGTCCTGGATCGGCCAACCCTCATGAGGGGGGGCCGTCCCCGCCGACCTGGACCCGGCGGTGTGGGCACCGAGACGTCCATGACCGCCGAGGCGGCGCCGCTGCGGACCGCCCCGAGGCGGCGCGAGGAGGGCGCGATGCGCGTCTTCTCCTGGACGACGTCCTCACCCGCCCTCCATGCCCGGTACCGTCTGGAATGGCGGTTTCGGGCCAGACCCGAACGCGACACGACTCAAGGGGAGTTCAGGTGATCCAGGTGCGGCCCAGCGAGCAGATGCGTGACCTTGGAGTGGTGCAGTACGGCGCCCCCGTCCTCGCCGAGCCCGCCCGCCCCTTCGACCTGCCGGCCGAGCGGGAGGCCGCCGAGCAGGTCATCGAGCAGCTTTTCACCTCGATGGAGCGCATCGGGCAGGTTCACCCCTTCGCCAAGGGCATGGGCATCGCGGCACCGCAGATCGGCATCGGCCGGGCCGCCGCGATCGTCCAGCCTGCCGAGACCGGCACTCCGGCGATCGTCCTGCTAAACCCCCGCATCACCGACCGCTCCAACGAGGCGGACGAGCAGTTCGAGGGCTGCCTGTCCTTCTTCGACGTGCGTGGCCTGGTGCCCCGCCCGCTGCGGATCACCGTGGAGACCACCACGCTGGACGGCCAGCCAGTGGTCACCACGTACGAACGCGGGCTCGCCCGGTTGGTCCACCACGAGATCGACCACCTCGACGGACTCCTCTACACCGCCCGGATGCGCACCGGCGTTGACCCCATCCCCGTCGAGCAGTATCGGCAGACTGGCCGCGCATGGGCCTACGAGCAGTAGCAGGATGCCAACTACCGCTCAGCTCTCGGAAGTCACTACATGCACCTCCAACGTGATCACCCCAAGTGACTCTTTCGTCTCGTCATAGATTGATCTGATCGCGGTCAGCAGCTCTTCCCTGGACTCAGGTACCCCGCTGATCGCGGCCACGTCTTCGTGATCGAGCATCTCTTCGAAGGAGGCGTACCGGCTGACTCTGGTGACCCGGGTCAGGACGTGCGCTCCCTCTGCCTGGAAGCGGATCAGCTGCCCGGGTGCCAGATCGCGACGGTTGGGATAGGTGACCCGAACCTCGACTGTCTTGGCTCCGGAGGCAACCAGATCGAGGTATGGGCGACGTAGGTGCATCACGCGGACAGCCGACTGGGGCGGCTTCTGGCTATCGAAGGTCACGCCCCCATCATGGCAACCCGCCCGCGTACCTGTTGCGTACGCCGCCATTCCCGAGACGCCTCCGAATGGGCACGGAAGAATAACGGATTCCGGGATTTCCTGAGACACCCCGGCAGGGGGCTCCTTCACGAGCTGAGCAGCCGTCAGCTCACTCCTAATGAGTCACCCAGGGCGCTGAGACAGCTGAACTGTTCCTAATCTGGGCGTCCTCGCCGAAGCACCGCAGGCGCGGCGGCCCGGGGAAACAGTGACAGTCACAGTTTCGCGTGTGGCGCAGGGGAGTTGGCGCTCCTTGGGACGTTGCGGTCAGCGGGCGGGTTCCAGGAGGACGATGGGGATTTCGCGGGTGGTCTGCTGCTGGTAGGCCGCGTACTGGGGCGTGGCTGCGACCATCAGGTGCCACAGCTGTGGGCGCTCTGCCTCGGTGGCGGGGCGGGCGTGTGCGGCGAAGGTGTCCGTGCCCACCTGCACGGTGACGGACGGGTCGGCGAGCAGGTTGAGGTACCAGGCCGGGTGGTGGTCCGCGCCGTTGTTGGAGGCCGCCAGGACGTAGCGGTCGCTGTCGTGTTGGTAGACCAGGGCGGTGCGGCGCAGTTCGCCGGTGCGCCGGCCTCGGGTGGTCAGCAGCAGGTCGTTCACGTCCGGTCGGGGTCGGCCTCCGGTCTCCTGGAAGCGGCGAATGTGCTCGGCGACCCAGGCGTTGGGGCTGTCGTGGAGAACGGGCATCATGCCTCCCGGACGGTGAGGGCGGCACGGTGGTGGCGGGGCGCATCGACCTCGTCGAGCAGGGCGATGGCGAAGTCCGCTGGCGTGATCCGGCTGGCCGGGTCGCCGTGCTCGGCGAGCTGGTAGCGGCCGGTGACCGGGCCAGCGTGGTCGAAGTCGCCTGCGGGGGCCACGTATGCCCAGTCGAGGGTGCAGCTTCGAAGCTCGTCGAGGCCTGCCGCGTGGCCGAGATAGAAGGGTCGGTACTCGTTCGGGTAGCCGGGCTCGTCCATCAGCGGGGCACCGGACGCTCCGGGCATGATCGATGCGAGGCCGACCGTCACCAGGCGGTGCACGCCGGCCTTCGCCAGGCCGGCCGTCAGGGCGCGGGACGACGCGGTGAAGAAGTCGTGCGGCGGAACGGACAGGTCCACGGCGGCGTTGACGGCGGCATCGTGTCCGGCGGCCACCTGCTCGATGCTCGCCGCATCCGTGACATCGCCCGCCACCGCCCGCGCCCCGGCCAACTCGCCGTGGCCTGCGGGGTCACGCACCACGGCGGTGACCTGGTGGCCGCGCCGGCTCGCCTCGGCGACGGCCTGCCGCCCGATCCGGCCACCCGCACCGAAGACCACGATGTTCATGAGGAATCGCCTCTCACCAGGGCCGGAGCACCTGTGCCCCAGCCGGTTCGCCGACCATATCGGGGGCAGCGGTTACCAGTTGGATACCGGCTATCGTGAGGCCATGAGGGAACCGCTGCCCGCCGACATGTTCGATGAACTGTGCCCGTCCTCGCTCAATCCGATCCGGTTCGGTGACAAGTGGGCGGCGCTGGTCATCCGCTGCCTTGAGCACGGACCGCGCCGCTTCTCCGAGTTGCGGGTGCCGCTGGGCCGCGTCACCCCCAAGGTCCTCACCCAGTCACTGCGGTCCCTTGAACGCGACGGCCTGGTCAAGCGCACCGTCTACGCCGAGGCCACCCCGCATGTCGAGTACGAGCTGACTCCGCTGGGCCGCAGCATGCTCGAACCCATGGCGGCCGCCTGCGCGTGGGCGGAGGAGCACTGGGACGAACTGCTCAGCGCCCGTGAGTAGGGCTGTTGCGGGCGACCGCGGTCACTGCTTGCCCAGGAGCATCCACTTCTCCACCGTGGCCAGCGGCGCGAATCCGACCTTGGCGTAGACCTCGTGGGCGTCCGCGGTGGCCAGCATGACGCGGCGCAGGTCGTAGCCGGCGAGGTGGTCGCGGACGGCGGCGGCCAGCGCCGTGCCCAGCCCCCGGCCGCGCGCGGCGGGGGCGATGTAGACGTCGCAGAGCCAGGCGAAGGTGGCCCGGTCGGTGACCACCCGGGCGTAGCCGAGTTGGGCGCCGCCCTCGCCCGTGCCGGGGCTCGCGTAGAGGCCGAAGTTGAGCGAACCGGCGATCGCCTGGTCCTGCTTGTCGCGGGTGACGCCGAGTGCCCAGTAGGCGTCGAGCGAGAGCCAGCGGTGGATCAGCTCGGCGTCGAGGCGGGCGGGGTCGGTGGAGATCTCGTAGCCGTCCGGCAGTGTGGTGTCCATCGCGTGATCCAAGCAGTTCGCCCTGGCCGGCGGCGAGCGGATATCGGCGGGTTCGGGCGAACTGCAGTCAGGCGAACAGTGCCGAGCCGAACCACTGGTCGGGGCCGGTCACTCCGGGGAGCGCGAAGAAGTAGCCGCCGCCGGTCGGTGAGATGTAGTCCACCAGCGGCTCGCCGGCCAGCCGCTGCTGGACGACCTGGAACTGCCGGGCCACGTCCTGCTGGTAGCAGCAGAAGATCAGCCCGACGTTCAGGTTGCCGTCCAGGTCGAGACCGCGGTCGTAGTTGTAACCCCGGCGCAGGATCCGCTGGTTGTCGGTCTCGGTGGTGCGCGGGTTGGACAGCCGGATGTGCGCGGTCATCGGGATCAGCAGGCCCTGCGGGTCGGCGCCGTAGTCGGGTATGTCGCTCTCCACCGTGCCGTCCAGCGGAGCGCCGGAGTCGCGGCGCCGGCCGAGCATCTGCTCCTGCTCGTGCAGCGAGACCCGGTCCCAGAACTCCACGAGCATCCGGATGATGCGCACCACCTGGTACGAGCCGCCCTCCACCCAGGCCGGCTCGCCGGCCGCCGCACCGCCGTGCGTCCAGAGCACGGCGTTCGCGACGGCCGGGTCGGTTGCGTCGGGGTTGGCGATGCCGTCCTTGAAGCCCAGCTGGTTGCGCGGGGTCCCGGACGGGCGCGGGGCGGCGTGGAAGCCGTCCACCTTCCACTTCGGTTGCATCCCGCTGCGCGTGTGCCGGGTGATGTCGCGCAGGGCGTGCATCACGGTGTCGCGCGAGTCGGCGCAGATCTGCAGCGAGAGGTCGCCGTGCAGCTCGGTCGAGCCGACCATGTCGTCGTCGGGGAAGACCGGCATCTCGACCAGCTTGGAGGGCTTGCGCGCGGCCAGCCCGTAGCGGTCGTCGAAGAGCGAGGCGCCGACGCCCACGGTGACGGTCAGCCCGTCGGCGGGCAGCACCGGGCCGAGCGTGGCGCTGTCGGTGGGCGGCGAGGCAAGGTCGGTGGCGGGCACCGGGCCCCCGGCGGTCAGCGTGCTGATCCGGTCGGTCAGCGTCCGCAGCAGCGCTTGGAGTGCGGCCCGGTCGGGCGCGATGACGTCGAAGGAGACGAAGGTCGCGGCCGCCTGCGGGGGAGTGCTGATGCCTGCCTGGTGCGGCCCGTAGAACGGGATCACCCGGTCGGAGGGGCTGCTGACGGGCTCGCCGGCGGCGGCCGCGAGCGCGCCGGCCAGCGCGCCCGCGCCGACGGTGGCGCCGACGGTGGCGCCGAGCGCGGCGCCGCGCAGGAAGGCCCGCCGCCGCAGCGGCTGGACGGGGCAGGAGTGGCCGGCGTCGGGCTCGGTGGGCGTGCTCATGCGTGGTTCCTCGGGGTCAGCAGGTTGGGCAGGAACGCCAGTTGCTCCAGGAGTGCGCCGAGGTCACCGTTGAGGTGCTCGCGCTGGGCGGGGGTGAGCCGGGCCGGCGGGGTCCAACTGCCGTCGGGCGCCCGGGTGGCGCGTACTTCGGCCTGCAGGGCGGGGAGTTGGCGGTTCAGCTGGTCGAGCAGCGCGCCGTCCAGCGGGCGGATCACCGGGGCGAGCACGCTCAGCACCTCCTCGGTGCCCTGGATGTTGGCGTCCACGGTGGCCAGCGTGCTGCCGCTGCCGTAGTCGGCGATGCCGTTGACCTGGAACTGCAGGGCGTTCTCCAGGATCTCGTGGGCGCGCAGCGGCAGGGTGCCCGGGTCGGTGTCCTCGCTGGGGAAGTCCTGGATCAGTCCGGCGGCGTCCGAGACGAGCTGCTTGCTGGTCGCGCGCAGCCGGTCGGCGCTCCAGCCGTGCCACAGGCCGTACTCCAGGGCGAAGAAGCCGGTCCAGTCCGGCGTGTCGACGCCCTGCGGCCGGCCGTTGGCCATGCCGTTGAGCGCGTCGTCGAAGTCGCCGAAGGAGTTGTAGGCGGCGCCGAGGCGCTCGTAGTCCAGGTGGGCAGTGAGCCAGTCGGTGCGGGCGGCGGCCAGATTGCCGTGGGCCACGTCGGCGTCCACCGTGCGGGCTGCGGCGAGCAGTTGGGGCAACGCGCCCTGCACGTAGGCGCGGTAGGCGGTGACCGGGCCGCTCAGCTGGAGGTCGGACATCGGCAGGTAGCCGGCCACCGCACCGGACGCGCTGCCGGTGACCGTGACCGGGCTGGAGGTGGCGACCGGCCCGCTGGAGAAGACGCAGCGGACGGCGTACCGGCCGCCGGTCAGGGTGGTGTCCAGCGGCAGCGTCTTGCCGGGGCCGAGCCAGCTGATCTCGGCGTAGGCGAGCCGTGCGTCGGCCGAGACCAGGTACACCGTGGCGAACACCCCGGAGGTGTTGGTGACGGTGAACTCAATGGGACCGGAAGGGAGTTGAGCGGGCGGCGTGCCGCATCCCGTGGTGCTGATCCGGAGCGTGCCGCCGGGCGGCGCGGCGCTGCTGCCGGCCGGCGCGGAGGCGATCAGGGCGCCGGCACTCAGCACGACCAGCCCGGCCAGGCCCGCGAGCCGCTGCCGCTTGCGGGCGGCCTTGCGGGAGAGCGTCTGGGGGTGGGTGCGGGCGTCGGTACGGGCGTCGGGCTCGGAGGGGACGGGCTCCGCCATGGCTTGGGGGTTCCTTCGCTCGGGCCGGGCGCCCCGGCCCGAGCACGCTGCTCGGACCGGGGCGCTCTGTACGGTCGCTGGGCGGCGGGGTGTCAGCCCCAGATGTCGGTGATCGGCGCGGCGGTGCTGCTCGCCCCGACCGGGTTCAGCCCGTACATCGACTCCAGGGTGGAGAGCACGTTGTAGTGGTTGATCGTCTCGGTGTACTGGCCGCTCTGGACACCCGCGCCGAAGAAGATGGTCGGGACCTGGTTGCTCTCGGTGTAGTCGTCCTCGTCCCAGGTGACGACCAGCAGGCTGTTGTTCTGCTGCGCCCAGGTCGCGTAGGCGGCCATCTTGCTCTGCAGCCAGGAGTCACCCTGGGCGATGGTGCCGTCGTGCATGTCGTCGTTGAGGTTCGGGATCACGAACGACAGGGTCGGCAGGTTCGCGTAGTTCGACGAGCTCGGGAACGCGGTGAACGGGACCGAGTCGGCGGCCGGCACGTTGCTGAAGTTGACCCACGGGGAGTGCTTGCGGGCGTAGGCCCCCGAGGTGCAGCTGGTCGAGCCGGTCTTCGGCAGGCCCTCCGAGTAGCCCTTGAAGGTCTTGCCGGAGGCCAGCAGCTCGGAGCCGAGGTTCGCGGTGTTGCCCTTGTTGACGGGACAGGCGTCGGAGCTGAGACCGAAGGTGCTGCCGCCGAAGAGCGCCATGTAGTTGGGCTCGCTGGGGTGTGAGACGCCGAACGAGGAGGTCATCAACGCGCCCTGGTCGGCGAGGGAGTTGATGTAGGGGGCGTCGGTGTTGCCGATGATGTCGTCGAAGGAGTGGTTCTCCTCCATGACGACCACGACGTGTGCGTAGGTGGGGACGGCGCTGACGCTGGCCTTCGCGGCGGGGGCGGCGACGGCGGTGGCGGGCGAGTAGAGCGCCGTGGACAGTGCGACGGCGGTTGCCACGGCGGCGATGGACAGCCCGGCAAGACGCGACCTCGTACGCATGGGGACTCCAGTCAGACACGAGCCGGGTTCGGTTGCCGGCTCACGGGGGACGTGCGAGCCCGCCGCGTCGGCCTCGTAGCGGAGGCCACTGGCTGACGTGGCGGCGACCGGGCATGGACATGCCCGGTTTCGGTGCCGGGAGAAAGTATCCCGCGCGGCAGGCGCCTTTGAGTTGTCGGTGAACTGGCGAGATTGTGAACTTCGTGCGGAGAGGGAGCGCCAGAACGCTGGGCCGAACCGGCGGACGTCCCCGGTTCATGCGATGGTCACCGCGCTGCGGTGTGGCCGCCGGACGGGTGAGATGATCGCGTGCAGTGAAGGATGTGAGTGCTGTGGACCAGGGTGGCGGCGGGCTGTACGACAATTCGGACGAGCACCGCTACGAGGACGAGCACCGCTACGAGGACGAGCACCGCTACGAGGACGAGCACCGCTACGAGGTGCTGGCCGCCGATCCGGACGTCTGGAACACCATCGAGGCGTGTGCGGCGCGGGCGGGGGCGGGGTTGCCCAGCGCCCGGCAGTTCCTCGCGCCTCTGCTGGAGTCGCCGATCATCGGGCGCGGAGTCGAGCGGGGCATGCGGCGCGGGCGGGAGCGGGCGCTGCTGCGGGGGCTGTCGACCGGGGCGTCCCGGACAGCCGAGTTCCAACTGCCGGTCGGGCGAGCCATCGTGGCGACGCTCTGCTCGTTGGCGCGGATGCGGCAGCGGGTGCGGTCGGTGCAGCAGCACGCCGACGGCTGCACGATCACCGCGGAGGTGCCGTCCGACTGGCGGGCCTTCGGGGGAGTGCTGGCGGTGACCGTGCGGCGGACCGCGAGCGGGGTGAGCGTGCTGGCCGAGGCGCACACGCCGGGGCAGTTGATCGACTGGGGCGCGAGCAGGAAGGCGGTCGCCACCGTGCTGGCGGACATCCCGGTGCTGCTGGCGTAGCCCGAACGCCGCTGAGCCCGAACGCCGCTGAGCCCGGGCGATCAGCCCGGGCCCCGCGGCGCTGCGGCTGCTGCGACCGCTACTGCTACTGCGTGTCGGCCATCGCCCGGATGAGGCTGGCCGGGCGCATGTCCGTCCAGTTGGTCTCCACGTACTCCAGGCAGAGCGGGCGGGTGTCGGGACCGAACGCGACGGTCCAGCCGGCCGGGACCTCGGCGAAGGCCGGCCACAGCGAGTGCTGGTTCTCGTCGTTCACCAGCACCAGGTAGGTGCCGTCCGCGTCCTCGAACGGGTTCGCCATCGGGGAGTTCCTCTCATCACGGTTTCGCAGGTTCGCGCTCGGTACGGCGGGCGCTGCACAGCTCGGCGCCTGGCGTGCTCACCGTCCGACCATGATCGACTGTGACGAACAGCAGGTCGCCGCCGAACGTCGCCGGGGTGAACTTGTCCAGCAGAATCGTCGTCCGCGCGGCGTACGGCGTACGGCGGGGGCGGTCAGCGCGGTCGGACCCGCGCTGCCAGCAGGGCGATGTCGTCGTCGACGGCCGGGTGCGCCAGGCCGTGCAGGACGGCGTCGAGCAGGTCGTCCAGGTCACCGGCAGCCGGTGGGCGCAGCGCCGCGAGCCGGTCGAGCGAGGCGTCGATGTCCTCGCCGCGCCGCTCCACCAGGCCGTCGGTGTACAGCAGCAGCACCTGCTCGGGGCGCAGCTCGCGGGTGCACTGCTCGTAGCCGCCCAGCCCGGTGCCGAGCGGCGGGCCGGTGGGCACGGAGATCAGCTCGGTCGCCCCGTCTGCACCGATCAGCGCGGGCGGCAGGTGGCCGGCGCTGGAGAACGTCCAGCGGCTCCGCCCGGGGTCGGCGAGGGCGAGCAGGCAGGTGGCCGGCCGGGCCGACTCGTGCTCGGAGATGATGGTGTCCAGCTGGCGCAGGATCCGGTGCGGGGGCAGGTCCATGGCGGCCACATACCGCAGCGTGGAGCGGTAGTTGCTCATGTCGACGGCGGCCTCGACGCCGTGGCCCATGACGTCCCCCATCACCAGCAGGGTGCGCCCGAACGGCAGCCGGACCGTCTCGTACCAGTCGCCGCCGACCATCGAGGTGGTTCCGCACGGCAGGTAGCGCGAGGCGAGTTGGAGGTTGGGGTGCGGGTTGCCGGGCTCGGAGAGCAGCGCGCGCTGCAGCTGCAAGGCGATGCCCTGCGAGCGGGTGTAGCGGTGGGCGTTGTCGATGCCGATCGCGGCCCGGCAGGCCAGGTCCTCCACCAGGACGACATCGTCGTCGGTGAACGCGGAGGACGAGCCGCCCACCCGCCCCAGCGACAGCACGCCGACCAGATGTCCGCGCGCGGTGAGTGGTACGACCAGCACCGAGTCGATGCCCGCGGCCCGGTAGGCGGCCAGCGTCCGGGGGTCGGCGGCCGAGCGGCTCAGCTCCTCGTCGGAGAGCAGGTTGCCGATCACCGCCTTTCCGGTCTCCAGGCAACGCGCCGGCGACGAGCCCTCCAGGTGCCGGACGGACTCGCCGGGCGCCGCGAGGGCTCCAAGGCGGGGCAGCAGTGCGGGGGTGGCGGCCATGCCAGTGCGCCTCAGGCGCGGTACGGCGGTGTGGGTGGCGCCGCGGCGGTCCAGCAGGGCCTCCGGCAGCACGTCGACGGTGGCCAGGTCCGCCAGCCGGGGGACGGCGAAGTCGGCCAGCTCGGCGCAGGTGGTGTCGACGTCGAGGGTGGTGCCAAGGCGGTCGGCGGCGGCGTCCAGCAAGGCGAGGCGGGCGCGGGCCTGCTCCAGCTCGTGCAACTGGAGGCGCTGCGTCTCGGTGGCCTCGTCCGGGCTCGTAGCCTCGGGGCGCACTGCTTCCTCCTTGATCGCCGGTCGGCCTGGCACACACTGCCCATCGTCACGCGTTGCGGTCCGGGCCGCCACGTCCATCCAGTGTGCCCTGACGCTCCTGGGTCCGAACCCGTCGTCCCGGAACCCGTTGACCGCGGTGCCCGGGGTCAGTAGCTTCTTACGCCAGTAAGTAAAGTTTCCTAACTTAGTCCGCTCCGGTATCCCCCTGCTCCCGTATCCCCGCTCCCGTATCCCCCGCTCCCGTCCAAGGAGTACAGATGGCACCTCGAAGCAGTGTGCTGACGACCGCCGCGCTGGCCCTGGGGGTCATGGCGCTGGTCGTCCAGCAGTCCGGCGCCGCCCCCATGGCGCCTGCTCGCGGCGGCACACCTCTCACGTCGCCCCTCGCGCCGCTCACCGCCTCCACCGCCGCGTTCCAGGATCCGCCCACCGGCTCCAGTGCGGTCTCCGACCTCGGCGCCGCCACCGGCTGGAAGGTGCTGACCAGCGCCACCGCCACCCAGTCCGGCCGGCTGATCTCCACTCCCGGCTTCAGCACCGCCGGCTGGCTGAGCGTCGCCGACGACGGTGGCGGGGCGCCCGGTACCGAGATCAACGCGCTGCTCCAGAACGGCAGTTGCCCGAACGTCTTCAGCTCCACCACGATGAAGACCTGCTTCGGGCAGCTGACGAAGATCGGCGCGGACACCCTCGCGCAGTTCTCCGTACCCTGGTGGTATCGCACCGACTTCACGGCGCCGCCGGCCGGTCAGGACGCCACGTTGGTGCTCAACGGCGTGATCGGCGCGGCCGACGTCTGGGTGAACGGTACCGAGGTGGCCGCCTCGACCACCGTCACCGGCGGCTACGCCCGCAATGCCTTCGACGTGACCAGGCTGCTGGTCCCCGGCGCCAACTCGCTGGCGATCGAGATGCACCCGAACAACCCGGCGACCATGCTCACCGTCGACAATGTCGACTGGTCGCAGATCCCGCCGGACAACAACACCGGCATCCAGTTCCCCGTTCAGCTGCAGACCGGCGGCCCGCTGGTCGCCGGCAACGCGCACGTCGACCAGAACACGGCCACGGACCTGGGCAGTTCGGCGCTGACCGTGAAGACCGACGTCACCAACACCTCCACCGCCGCGCAGAGCGGCACGGTCAGCGCGAGCGTCACCCCGCCGGGCGGCGGCGCGCCGATCACCGTCAGCCAGAGCGTCACGGTGGCGGCCGGCGCGACCCGGACGGTCAGCTTCGCGCCGCCCGCCTACCCCGCTCTGACGATCACCTCCCCGCAGATCTGGTGGCCGTACCAGCTGGGCGCGCAGCCGCTCTACACGCTGGCCACCTCGGTCGCCCAGGGCGGCGCCGTCCTCAACTCCACCAGTGAGACCTTCGGCATCCGCACCGTCGGCTCCTCGCTGGTCGGTGCCTCGAAAGCGGCGCCGGCCGGTGTGCGCGCATTCAAGATCAACAACGTCCCGCTGGTGATCCGCGGCGGCGGCTGGGACCCGGACCTCTTCCTGCGCTACGACCCGGCGGACACCGCCAAGCAGATCGGCCTGATGCGGGCGATGGGCGTCAACACGGTACGCCTGGAAGGCCACTTCATGCCGGCCGACTGGTACCAGCAGATGGACGCGGCGGGCATCCTGGTCAACGCCGGCTACCAGTGCTGCGACTTCTGGGAGAACACCAGCTACACCGGCGCCGAGCAGGCGCAGTACCAGCTGACCGCACAGTCGCTCGGCCGGACGCTGCGCAACCACCCCTCGGTGTTCAGCTTCCAGTGGAGCGACAACGCCCCGACCGCCACCCAGGAGACGCTGGCGCTCAAGGGCTTCGCGGCGGCCGACTTCAGCGTCCCGTTCATCTCCTCCGCCGAGTACAACTCCAGCCCCCAGCTCGGGACTTCCGGCGAGAAGGAGGGCCCGTACGACTGGGTGCCGCCGAACTACTGGTACGACACCGCGCACTACGACAGCAGTGACTCCACGCTGACCAACGCGGGCGGCGCCTGGGGCTTCGACAGCGAGCAGAGCTCGGGCAACACCGTGCCGACGATGGACTCGATCAACCGCTTCCTGTCACCCGCCGACCAGAGTGCGCTCTGGAAGAACCCGAGCGCCAACCAGTACCACGACAACTACGAGGGCACCTCGCACACCAACTACCACTTCGGCACCAACTACAACATGGACACCGCAATCACCAACCGCTACGGCGCCTGGACGAGCCTGAGCCAGTACGTCGAGGAGGCGCAGGTCCAGAACTACGAGTCCACCCGCGCCCAGTTCGAGGCCTACCTCGACCACTCGACCAACGCCACCGCACCCTCGACCGGGACCTTCTACTGGCAGCTGAACAAGGGCTGGCCCACCCTGCTCTGGTCGCTCTACAACAACGACGGCGACCAGGCCGGCGCGTACTTCGGCGCCCAGAAGGCCAACCGGCCGCTGCACGCGCTCTACGCCCTGGACACCGACACGGTGACCCTCGACAACCTCGGCGGCGCGGCGCAGACCGGGGTGAGCGTGGAGGCCAAGGTCTACAGCACCGCCGGTGCGCTGCTGGACGACAGGACCGCGAGCAACCTCGCCCTGGGCTCGCAGCAGGTGCTCAACTCCGTGCTCAAGCCGACCCTGCCGAGCGCGGCGGGCACGGTCTACTTCGTCGAGCTGCTGGTGCGCCGCAACGGCGCGGTGGTGGACCGCAACGTCTACTGGAACTCCACCACACCGGACGTCACCAACTGGGCGAAGAGCATCGGCCAGCCGCAGTCCACCATGACCTCGTACGCCAATCTGAAGGCCCTGCAGAGCCTGCCGCGGGCCGCTGTCTCGGCTACCGCGACGACCACCGACCAGCCCGGCCCGAGCGGTTCCGACCGGCTGGTCACGGTGACCGTCACCAACGACTCGACCACCCCGACGGTGGGTTTCTTCCTCCGCGCGGACATCCGGCGCGGGACGGCCGCCGGCGCCGAACTGCCCGGGGACAACGAGCTGCAGTCCTCGATCTGGAGCGACAACGACGTCACCCTCTGGCCCGGCGAGTCCGAGACCCTGACGGCGACCTACAAGTCGGCCGACCTGAAGGGCGCGACGCCGGTGGTGAGCGTCTCCGGCTGGAACATGCCCAAGATCGACGTGGTCGGCTAGTCACCGAGCTGCGGTAGAGGGTGGCCGTGGGGAGTCCCACGGCCACCCTCACCGTGGCGTCAGCCCGTTCGGACCGTGCTTGCGGTATCCATGTCCGTCGTCCCGCCGTTGGCAGTCGGGTACACCTGGAACCGCAGGGTGGAGATGGCCTGCGGGACGTTGTACACGACCTGGAAGTACTGGTAGCCGGTGCTGGAGCTCACGTTGTAGGCGGTGCACACGTTCGTGTTGGACGCACCGAGACCCCACAGGCAGAACGTCCCGCTGGCGCCCCCGGACTGCGACGACAGCCACACCGAGGCCGTGTACGACGCGCCGACCGTGGCGCTGACGGGGATGTCCTGGTAGACCGAGCCGCCGGCGGTGTTGGTGTTGAACGCCAGGTACCCGGTGCCGTCATGGGCCGGAGCCGGGGCGCCGGTGGCCGTGTTGTAGTTCACCATGTTCACGATCGCACCGGGCGGCCCGAGCCGCTGCCAGCCGGTCGTGTTCTGCTCGAACGACCCGGCGGTCAGCAGTTGGGGGTACCCGGTGGACAGGACGCAGCCGTTGGCGCCGTTGCTCCACAGCGGCTGAACGGCGAAGGTTCCCGCGGAGGTGCCGATGTTCGAGAGGCCCGACCAGGCGCACTTGTCGCCGATCTCGTTGCCGCCCGCGTCGTACCAGGCGTTGAGCATCGGGTCGGTGATGGCCTCGGCGAGCTCGTGGCCCTCGACGATGCTGACGCCGTCGAGGAGGCCGCCCGAGCCGTTCACCATGTCCGCGCCGCAGCCGGAGCCGGCGTCGGTCATGTACGGCAGGTCCGTGTAGGTCACGTTCGGCAGCGACGCGACGGCGCCGTGGTACGCGCACCACTGGCTGCCGAAGCCGGGGGTCGAGTGGCCGGTCGGGGTGGCCACCACGATCTGGACGTTCACCGAGGTGCCGGTGCCGAAGTGGTTGGCCGCGGCTGCCGCCTCGGCCTGGATCTGGGCGTCGCTCGGACTGGCGGGGACCGCCGCCGGGTCCGACCAGGTCGCGGCCAGCAGGCCGGGAGCCGAGTCGGCGCCGTACTGGTCGACGGTGGCGAGCCACGGGGTGCCGCCGACCGAGGAGAGGAACCGGTTCAGATAGTTCTGCTCGCCGCTCGGGTCCGAACCCCAGCCCCAGTAGTCCACGTACACCCGCGGCGCGGACTGCACCGGGCCGCCGTGGTTGATCAGCGCACCGCCGATGACCGCCGGTGCGGCGTTGTGCGGCCTTGGCTTGAGCGGGTGCGTGTCGTGCTGCGGAGTCGCGGCACCGGCTGCCGGAGCGGCGGCACCGGCGGCGACCGTCAGTACCAGGGCGCCGGCACCCACGCAGACCCGGGAGAGGGTCCTGCGGGTGGTGCTACCGCCTCGGCCGAGGAGTTTGAACGACCTGCGTAACATGGATAGGCCTCTCTGCCCACCGACCGGTGGACGCCTGGAGATTGCGCGGCAGCGGAGGGGTCGGCATGGCCGGCTGCGATGCGTCTGCCGGATGCGAACTGCCGCAAGGGGTTGAGCCGGTGGACCGGAAGAACGGCACGGATCGGGAACCCGCCGCCTGTTGGGAGCGCCCACGCGGCATTCGGTCAACGTACCGAGCCGCTCCGCGGGCGTCAGCGGGCGTGAACCACACGATGGGATCAACAACTGTGGTGGAGCCACACCTTGTGCCGGCGCACAGCGCCACGGGTGGTGGACTCGGGGTCCACCGCCGCACAGCGACAGGGCCGGTCGGACCGGCGTGATGCCTGTCCGACCGGCCCTGTCCGGTCGAGTGGGCGAGCCCAGCACGCTGGCGGGCGTGCTCAGTTGACGCTGAGGGCGGTGTCGTCGAGGACGAAGCTGGTGGTGCCGCCGTTGGCGTCGGTCTCGGTGCCGGTGAACTTGAGGGTGACGGTCTGGCCGATGTAGGGCGTGAGGTCGGTGGTGTGCTGGGTGTAGCCGGTGTTGTGGTTGAGGTTGCTGTAGGAGTTCAGGGTGGCGAGGAGGGTGCCGGTGGAGTTGAGGAGTTGGACTGTGAGGGTGTCGGGCGTGGCGGTGCCGGTGTTCTCGGTGGTGTCGGTGTGCAGCCAGTAACTGAGGCTGGCGGTGGTGCAGTTGGCGGGGATGGTGACGCTCTGGGCGAGCGTGTCGGTGTCGGGCTTGCCGTCGCCGTTGAGCCAGGCGGTCCAACTGCCGCTGTGGGCGGGCTCGTCCGCCGTGTCGTTGTTGACGGGGGATTGGCCCAGGGTGGAGGTCTGGGTCCAGGGGGCGGGGTTGGCGCCGTTCTCGAAGCCGGGGTCGGCGAGGAGTTGGGCCGGGGTGCAGGTGTTGGTGCCGCCGCCGCTCGCCGGGCTCCAGTAGTCGCCGGCCATCACCAGGTAGACCAGCGTCTTGATGGTCTCGCCGTAGTAGCCGTCACCGAACGGGTTGGTCGCCAGCTGGTTCCAGATGGCGTCCGTCCAGGCCTGGTCGCCGGCGGCCATCGCGGCCGGGCCGACCGAGTCGCCGGCCTCCTCGGCCTGGTCGCTGGTGCTGAACGGCGTGCAGTTGAGGTTGGTGTGCGGGTAGACGTTCTGCGGGTTGCCGCCCGACTCCTTCTTCAGGCAGGCGGATTCGAGCTTGGCGGTGGTGTACGAGGTCGCCGCGGTGGTGCTGCCGTTGAGCAGCGCGTCGGTGCCCAGGTGCCACGGCACCCGGATGGAGTTGTAGCCGACGATGTTGTCCGGCTGGTCCTCCTGGTAGTTGGCGGGCGCCGGCTTGGGGCTGGTGGTGTCGGCGTTGACGACGAAGTCGGAGAGCAGGCCGTCGCTGGGCGAGTACGAGGCGGTGAACTCGGAGATCACCGCCTCGGTGCGGGTGATCACCTTGTTCCAGTCGTGCGCGGTGTCGTACGCGGCGAAGGCGCGCAGGTGGTCGAGCATCTGGTCGGAGGGCCGGGTGTCGGTGTTCGGGCCGTCGTCCTCACACTTCAAGTGCCCGTCGGGCGCCACGTCATGGGCGTAGAAGTTCGCCAGCCAGGCCTTGGCGTCGGCGGTGTAGCCGCCCCACTGCTTGTCGGCCAGGATCAGGCCGTAGCCGATGTCGAGGTCGCCGTCGGTGGCGCCGTCGGGGGTGCCGCTGCTGTAGTACTTGCAGGTCTTGCCGTCGAGTTGCCACTGCATCAGGCCGTACTGGTCCTCGTGGTCCTTGACCAGTTGCCACAGGCCGTTGAACTCGGTCTGCGCGTTGGCGTCGTAACCGGCCATCAGGGGAACGATGTTCATGCCGTAGCCCTGGCCCTCGGAGACCGGGCCGTTGTTGCTGGCGTCGGAGTCGCCCTTGGTGGAGACGTAGTACTCGTTGGAGGCGCAGCCGTGCACCAGGTAGGTGGACTTCCAGGAGTTGTACTGCTTCTCCACCGCCGCGTCGCGTGCTGACTGCGAGGCGGAGGGCATCACGCCGACCTGGTAGGTGACATGGGCGGGGAACGGTCGCGCCACGCTCGCGGCCTGCGACGGTGTCGCGCTCAGCACGGCGAACGAGAAGGAGACCAGGGCTCCCGCGACCACCGGGATCAGTGGTCTGGTCCAGCTGCTACGGATCTTGCGCACGCGAACTCCTTGTGGGGGGAGCGGACTTCGAGTATTAGTTAGGAAAGCTTCCTTACTTAATGCTGTCAAGAGTGCGCGCGTCGGTGCCGTGCCCTGCTGTTCGCAGCGGCTCTCAGTGTCTCTCGGCGGCTCTCAGCGCTCCTTGAACTCCTCGATGGCCGCCCGGACCGTCTGGCGCATCGCCTCGCTTCCGACGTGCCCGGAGTCCTCGAAGATGTGGAGCCGCGCGTCCGGCCACACCTTCGCCAGTTCCCACGCCGTCTGCACCGGGCTGCCCATGTCGTGGCGGCCGTGCACCAGCACCCCCGGGATCCCGGCCAATCGATGGGCGTTGCGCAGCAGTTGGTCCTCCGCCAGCCACGCGCCGTTGCTGAAGAAGTGGGCGCAGATCCGTACGAACGCAATCTGCGCGTCGACCTCCTGATTGCTGTACATGCCGGGCAGGCCGTTGGGCTCGTCGGAGATGACCGCGTCCTCCCAGGTGAGCCAGTCGGCAGCGGCCTTCTCCCGGATCGCCCGGTCGGGGTTCTCCATCAGCCGCGCGTAGGCCGCAAGCAGGTCGCCGTCCCGCTCCTCCGCGGGGACGCCGTCGCGGAACCGGTCCCACGCTTCGGGGTAGAACCGCCCGGCACCCCGGTAGAGCCAGTCGATCTCGCCGGCGCGCGTCATCGTCACCATCTGGATGATGATCTCGCTGACCCGCTCGGGGTGCTGCTGCGCATAGGCCAGGACGAGAGTCGAGCCCCAGGATGCGCCGTTCAGCAACCACCGTTCGATGCCCAGGTGTTCGCGCAGCCGCTCCATGTCGTCGATCAGGTGCTGCGTGGTGTTGAGACTCATGTCCGCCGCCGGGTCGCTGGCGTGCGGGGTGCTGCGACCGCAGTTGCGCTGGTCGTACTGGATGACACGGTAGCGCTCAGGGTCCCAGGCCGTAATCGGCCGCGACGGCGTGCCCGCCCCCGGGCCGCCGTGGACGTACAGGACGGGCTTGCCTTCCGGGTTGCCGAGCTGCTCGTAGTAGATGCGGTTGCCGTCCCCGGTGTCGAGGATTCCATGACCGTAGGGGCTGGTGGGAGGGTAGGGAGTAGTCATAACCGTCGATCCTAGGGCGCCGGCGTGGTCGAGTACCGTGATTTTCTGCCAACCTGCCTCATGGACACGGGCGTTGAGCTGGGGACTGGTCGACGGGGAGCAGCTGGCTGGTGGCCGCGCCGACCAGGGCGGCGATGCCGGTCTGCAGGGTCAGCCGGGCGTGCGGGCGGAACTTGGGGGAGTGGTTGGCGGGCAGCGCGGCCAGCTTCTCGGCCGCCGTGCTGCCGGGGGTGGCGGCCCACTGCTCGGGGCCGACCATGCCGAGCATCCAGTACGCCGTGCGCACGCCCGCCACGCCGTGCAGCGCGAGTCCGGCCGCACCGAACAGCGGGAAGTCGTCGGTGGCCAGCGCGGGCGGCCAGCCGGTCACCCGCCGGGCGCCGAACGCCTCCTGGTGCGCCGCGCGCACCGCCGCCGTCAGGTCGAGGTCCGGGAGGTTGACCCCGGAGCGGGAGACCACCCGCACCGTCGGCTCCTGCGGGCACCCCGAGGCCGCCGCCTGCCCGTGCACGATCCGCCGCACCGCCGCCGTGACCCGTTCCAGGACGTGCTCCGAGAAGCCCCGGACGGTCACCCGCAGGGTCGCCCGGTCCGGGATGATGTTGGCCTGGCTGCCCGCCTCCAGCGAGCCGACGCTGAGCACCACCTGCTCGGCGGGGCTGGTCTCCTGCGCGACCACCGACTGCAGCCGCAGCACCACCGAGGCCGCCGCCACCACCGGGTCCACCGCGAGATGGGGCGCCGCCGCGTGCCCGCCCCGGCCGTGGATCACCACCTCCAGGGTGACGCTGCCCGCCGTCATCGGGCCCTCGCCGTGCGCCACCATGCCCGCGGGCAGCGGCGCGGTGTGCTGGGCGAGCACCACCGAGGGCGGCTCGAAGCGCTGGTACAGCCCGTCGGCCAGCATCGCCCGCGCGCCCTGCAGGGTCTCCTCGGCGGGCTGGCCCACCACCAGCACCGTGCCGCGCCAGCGCTCGGCGTCGGCCGCCAGTTCGGCCGCCGCGCCGGCCGCGCAGGCCAGGTGGACGTCATGGCCGCAGGCGTGCATCACCGGAACCGTGCGCCCGTCCGGTGTGCGGGCTGTCCGGGTGCTGGCGTACGGCAGTCCGGTGCGCTCCTCGACCGGCAGGGCGTCCAGTTCGGAGCGCAGCATCACCACCGGGCCCGGGCCGTTGCGCAGCACCCCGGCCACGCCGTGGCCGCCGATCCCGCTCTCCACCCGGTAGCCGGCGGCGGTCAGCCACTCGGCCAGCCGGGCGGCGGTGCGTTCCTCACTGCCCGAGAGCTCGGGGTTGCGGTGCAGATCGAGGTAGAGCTCGGCGGCCCGTGCCAGAGCGGGCGAGGGGGCGGGCGAGGGGGCGGGTGGCGGTGCGGAGGTGGTCATCGAGTCGGGCTCCCATCCGGGTGTCAGTTCCGAGCGTCAGTTCCGGGTGTCAGTGAGGTGACAGCGGGAGGCGGCCGGTTCTGCCAGCGCCCTCCCGTACAACTGTGCTGTGGGGCAGACGGGTTCGCACAGTCCTGACCCGCTCCCCGCCGGTGCGACCGCGACGGTCGCGCCGCTCCCCGGTACCTGAAGGAGCTCCCATGGCCGCGCTCAACTCCGACAGCACCCTTGCCTCCCTCGCCCAGGAGATCCTGAACCTGGAGTCGGAGACCTTCGAGATCAGCGACTACTCGGACGCCAGTGAGGTCATGCTCGGCTCGTCGACCAGCTGCTCCAGCACCAGCACCTGCTCGTCGACCACCAGCACCACCAGCTGCACCGCCTGATCCTCCAAGCGGTCGCGCACTGCGGCGGACTCCTGCGGGAGCCCGCCGCAGTGCGTGGTCACGGGAACGGGTGCGGCACCCGCCGCAGCTCCCGCTCCGCCAGGTCCGTCGCCCGCAGGCCGCCGCGCCGCGGGGCCGTGCGCAACCGCGGCATCCCCAGGGCCCGTTGGCGCGACCAGCCGAAGTCGATCGGCAGCAGGCCCGGCACCAGGGTGCACACCGTCCGCAGGCCCAGCCGCCGTTGCTCCGGGGACGTCTGGTCGACCACCACCACGTCGAAGCCGGCCCGGACCAACTCGTCGCGGCAGTACCGCAGATCATCCAGCAGATCGCAGGACTGCGGTCGCTCCTTCAGCCAGCCCGCGTAGAGCTCGTCCAACGGGCGCACCGCGGCGGGCCGCAGGTAGTCCTCGGCATGCCGTGCCATCTCCGGCAGGCCGAACAGCGCGGCGTGGTCGGGCAGTCGGCGCACCAGGTCGAAGTCCTCGGCCATCGCGGCGAGTTCAGACGGCCGCTCGCTCACCTGCCGGGGCAGGTGCGGGAGATAGGTGAGGATCTCCGAGACCGCCGACTCCACCGCGCTCTCCGGGTCGAAGCCGGCGCCGGCCGCGAAGGCCAGCGTCCCCGGGCCGCCGTCACGGCGCACCGCGAGGCCGGTGACCACCGGGATCGCCAGGTCCACCCGGTTGTCGAAGGCGTGCACGTCGTAGCCTTGCAGGGCCGCCCGGTCGACCATCGCCTGCAGCGCGGGCGCGGTGCACGAGGCGAGGTCGATCTCGGTCAGCCGCAGCCCGCCGTACCAGCCGAGCAGGAACGAGTCGCGCTCGATCAGCTCCAGCAGGCCGAACAGGATCGCCTCCTCCAGGCAGCTGCCGATGGCGCAGCCGTTGGAGCACTCGAAGACGAAGTTGTCGGCCGCCAACCCGGCGCTGTAGTAGCAGAGTCGGGCCGGCACCAGGAGCGGGCGCTCGTCGCGCAGTGACCAGCCGCGCACCCACGGGATGGCCCGGTCCGGGTCGAACGGGCTGAGCATCGGGTCCTCGCGGTAGGTCCGCGGCTCGTACAGGCCGCAGTCGCGCGGGTCCACCGCGCCGCCGGCCAGGTTGCGGTACGAATCCACCACCAGCGGTTCGGTGCTGCGGCGGTGGGTGCCCGCGTAGCGCTCCAAGCCCTCCAGGAAGGCGAGTTCGCGACTGCGCCGGAAGGCATTGGCCTGGCCGCTCCAGGTCACGTCGGTCAGTCCGGCGTAGCCGCGCATGAAGACGCTGCCGGCCACCGGCGCGGTGGTCGGCGAGGTGACGTCCGACCAGGTGCCCGCCCCGAGCACTCCGCAGACCGGGTTGGCCAGTGCCTCGGCGGGCAGCGCGTACGACTCCGGGGTGCGCAGGCGGTAGGTGTTCGGCGCCGGCTTGGGGCGCGCGACGAGCGGCAGCACGGGCTGCTCGGGCTGTTCGCCGGTCGGTGCCGCGCAGTGCGGGCAGAGCGGTTCGGGGAGCAGCGGGAACGTCCGGACCTGCAGGCTCTCCAGGTCCAGCCGGGAGACCTGCGCCGTCACCGACCGCGCCCCGCCGAGCAGTTGGTGCAGCGACCAGAGCGCGTCCACCGCGAAGTCGGTGACCACCGGCCAGCCGCCGTCCACCGCCGTCATCGCCAGCCCGGTCTCCAGCGCCTCCCGCTCGGTGCGGCTGCGCAGTCGCTGCCAGCGCATCGCCAGGCAGTTGCCGCAGGCCGCCGCGCCCGGCGCGCCTCCCCACGGTCCCACCAGCACGGCCTGCGCGGTCAGATGGACGGTGGCCCGGGCCCGCAGCAGCGTCCCCGCGCCGCCCAGCACATCGACGTCCCCGAGCGCCACGACCTGCGGTCCGGCGCCGCCTGCCCGCTCCGTGAGCCGGCGCTCCAACAACTCCCGCGCCGCCGCCAGGGGCAGCGGATCCAATGCCACCAGGGTCATGACCGGTTGCTCCAGCGGAAGGACTTGGCGGCCAGCAGCCCGAACAGCGCGGCGAACACGGCCAGTGCCAGGCAGGCCAGCGCCGGACCGCCGAGGCCGCCGCGTCCGCCGAGGGCATCGGTGAGGCCGTCGTCGAACCAGCGCAGCGGCAGCACCCGGGAGAAGGTCTGCAACCAGCCCGGCATCAGGTCGATGGGGTAGAACGCGCCGGAGAGGAAGGCCATCGGGACCATCACGCAGTTGGCGATCGCCGCCACCGCCTCCGGCGTGTTCGCCAGGCCGCCCACCACCAGGCCGATCGCGGTGAACGCCGTGACGCCGAGCAGCAGCACCGGCAGCGCCAGCGGCCAGGAGGAGGAGACGTGCAGGCCGAAGACCGGCAGCAGGGCCACCGCGGTGAACAGCAGGGCCTGGACGATGCCGGTGCCCAGCGCGACCGCGTAGCGCGAGGCGAGCACCGAGGGCAGCGGGGTCGGGGTGCGCCAGATCAGCCGCAGCAGGTCGTCCCGGCGCCAGTGCATCAGGGTGAACGCGACACCGAACAGCGCCGCGTTGCCGATGCCCCAGGCCAGCACGCCGGGGGCGATGTAGTTGATGTAGGCCAGGCCGCCGTTGACCGACTGGCCGTGGAAGATCAGCCCGAAGACGACCAGGAAGAGCAGCGGGAAGGCGAAGGTGAAGAAGACCGAGGTCCGGTCCCGGACGTACGCCAGGTAGGTGGCCTTGGTCATCGCGGCGTAGGCGCTCACGAGCGGTGCTCCGATGCGGTCGTTGCGGTGGTCCGAGCGTCTTGGGTGGTCCCGGCGCTCTCGGTCGTGAGGCGCAGGTAGGCGTCCTCCAGGGTCGCGGTGCGGGTCTGGATCACGTCCATGCCGACCAGCGCGCCCGCGCTGATCAGCACCCGGTTGGCCGACTGGGTCTCGATCACCAACTCGCCGCCTTCGACCGTTACTTGGTCCACCCCCTCGATGCCCCGAGCGTCCTCGACGGAAAGCCGGTCGGCCGGGATGAAGAGCCGGGCCGGGGCGCCCAGCGCCCGGATCAGGTTGCCGGGAGTGTCCAGTGCGGCCACCGAGCCGCGCGTCACGATGGCGACCCGGTCGCAGAGCGCCTCGGCCTCGTCCAGGTGGTGGGTGGTGTAGACGATGGTGCGGCCCTCGCCGCGCAGCGAGCGCAGCACGCCCCAGAGCGAGCGCCGGGCCTGCGGGTCGAGGGCGGCGGTCGGCTCGTCGAGGAAGATCAGGTCGGGCTCGTGGACGAGTGCCGTCGCCAGCGCGAGCCGTTGGCGCTGGCCTCCCGACAGGTTGTCGACCCGGCTGCGGCCCTTGTCCACCAGGTCCACCAGCTCCAGGGCGCGCCGGGCGGCGGCCCGGTCCAGGCCGTAGAGGGCGGCGACGGTCTCCAGGTGCTCGGCGGCGGTCAGCCGGGTGAAGAAGGCCGAGGTCTGGGTCTGCACTCCCAGACGCCGCAGCAGCGCGGTGTTGCGCGGCGACGGGCGCTCGCCCAGCACGGCGACCGTGCCGGTGTCCGCCTGGCGCATCCCGACCATGATCTCCACCAGGGTGGTCTTCCCGGCGCCGTTGGGGCCGAGCACGCCGAAGAACTCGCCTTGCTCGACCGTCAGCGACACCCGGTCCAGCGCCTGGACCTCCCCGTAGCGTTTGGCCACGCCGTCGAGCACCACGGCGGGGCCCGACCTGGTTCCAGCTGGACTCATCCGTGCTCTCCGTTGCTGTTGCTGGTGCGGTTGTGCGTTCGGGATGTGGTGCCGGGCGTGGTGTCGGGCGTGCGGCGGGCCTTGGCGACCAGGCCGACGGCCCACAGCGCCAGCGCCGCCCCGGCCGTCAATGCGGGTGCGTAGCCGGCCAGCTGGGACTCGGCGGCGGGTAGCAACCGGCGGCAGAGCGGGCCGGTGGCGGCGAGCGCGGCCCCGGCCAGGGCGGCGCAGCCGAGCGCGTAGCCGCCGTACACCACACGCAGCCGGACGGGGTAGTCGCTCAGCGCGCCGGTGTCGCGGCGGACCGCCACGCGGGCCAGCCGGGCGGCGAACCGACGGCTGTCGGTGGCCAGTTGGACGCTGCCGACGGCGTGCCCGAGCATCTTGTAGCCGTCCAGTGGGGGCAGCGGCAGCAGGTTGGCCAGGGCCAGCAGGGTGCCGAGCAGCAGCAGCCCCGCGCAGAACGGCCGGGCCTGCGCATGCGCCGGCAGCAGTGCCCAGACCGGGTAGCAGGGCAGCAGGAAGACCAGGTTCATCAGCACGCCCGCACCCGCGGTGGCGATCTGCTCGCGGCGGCGCGCGAAGAACTGGACGTCCTCCACCTCGCAGTAGAGGTAGGTCGTCAGCAGCCGCCAGCGCAGGCCGATCTCGGTGGTCCGTCCGCCGAACGCGCGGCCGACCAGCCCGTGCGCCAGCTCGTGCAGTCCCAGGCTCACCCAGAGCACCGCCCCGGCCGCCGCCAGCGCCACCGGCTGGTGGAAGAGGCGGTCGGTCTCCCGGACGAGCTCGCCGAGTTGTACGACCAGCGCCACCAGCAGCGCGGCCACCAGGGCCAGCAGCGGCACCAGGAACCCCGCCCGGCGGGCGAAGCCGATCGCCTGGTGCAGACGGTCCACCAGCGCGGGCGCGTCGGCGACCAGCCGCACCCGGCCGCTGAGCAGGCTGGACGGGCTGCCCGTTGAGCGTGTCGCCGGGGCCGGCGCGGGCTCTGCCGGACCGCCGCCCGCGAGCAGGCCCCGCGCGTACAGCAGCCGCAGCATCTGCTGCCACTGCGCCTCGCCCAGCCGGACCCGGAACTCGCGGGCGTACAGCTCGCCGATCTCGTCCAGCGTCCGGCTGCCGTCCAGCCGGGCGATGATGAAGTGCTCCTTGACCCCGACCTCGAGGCGGCGCCCGCTGACCGGGTCCTTGAGCAGATGGATCGGGACGGCGCCGCGCAGCAGCGCCCGGCTGATCCGGATCTCGGGGCGGATCCGGGGCCGGTGGCCGAGCACTCCGGTATCGCTCACGGCGCTGCCGCGGTCTGGGAGTTCGGCTGCGGCGAGCGCAGCGCGCGAGCCAGTACATACGAGAGGTACGCCTCGTCGCGAACCGTCACCGACAGCCGGTTGTTGGTCATGTGCAGATAGGGCGAGAGCAGCATCGGCAGTGCCTGCGCCGGGTCGGTGACCGGCAGGTCGCGGGTGCCGTCCCAGGAGCGGAACACCAGCTCGCCGCGTTCGGTGAGCTCCAGCACGCGTTCGCGCAGCTGCAGGCAGTGCATGGCCCAGTCCCGCAGGAAGCTCGGCAGCCGGTCCGTGGCGCCCTCGCCGACGGTGGCCCGGATCACCTGGAAGCGCCGGGGCAGCGAGGTGTCCATGCTGCCGTAGGCGCGGTCGTAGCCGTCCTGGGCGGTGTAGTTGGTTCCCGAAAAGGCGCCGTTCCAGAACTCGTGATAGCGGTCCAGGAAGGCCAGCAACTGCGCCTCCTCGTGCAGGAAGCAGCCGGACATCACCATCATCAGCTGAGCGGCGAGCCCGAGCACCACCGTGCGCAGGTGCACGTTCATGGTGCGGGCCGCCTCGATCACCAGGTCGCTGGAGCGTTGGAAATGCCACTCCGCCAGCGCGATGCCGGCCGGGCCGCCGTACTTGCCGTACTCGGGTTCGTAGGGCTCGATGCTGAAGGTGTTGTTCTCCCGCAGTCGCATCCGGCCGTCCGGGCCCAGCAGTCGGCCGCGGTCCTCCTGCGGGTACTCCAGCTCGAAGAGCGTGTTGTAGAGCTCGGCGAGGAACCCGCCCTTGACCTCGTACAGCGCCGGTCGCCTGCGCAGGAACTCGGCGATCGCCTGCTCGGCGCGCTCGCGCACCTGGTCGGCCGCGGCGGCAGAGCAGGGCTTCAGGCGCAGCCGCAGATGCGGGCCCTCCAGCCAGTAGTTGATGAAGAAGTACCCGGCGAGCAGGCCCTCCTCGGTCAGGGCGTCGACCAGCGGCCGGACGCACTGCAGCAGCATCGGACGCGGGCTGGCGGCGTAGAAGATGTGGAAGGCCGTCCAGTCGCCGGGTGCGGCCTGCTCGGGTGTGGTGTCAGTCATGGCTCCGCTCTCCGCTGGGGGGCGCTGTGTCCGGGGTGATCTCCAGGGCCAGTTCGGCGACATGGCGGCCGCCGGCCGAGCGGACGGACAGCGCGTCCGCGCCCGGAAGCATCTCCTCGAAGACGACGTCGGCCGCCCGGCCCGCGATCAGCCCGTCCAGGGCCAGCAGCGACAGCGGGCTGTCGAAGTCGACGTACTGCGGTTTGGACGTGCCGAACCAGCCGCCGCCCGGGCCGTCCCCGGCCTGCGGGCGGACCCGGGCGAAGACCTGGTCGGGCAACCGGTGCCCGCGCTGCCACCGCCGCCAGCGCAGGAAGCGCTCCGACTCGTCCTCGCCGGGCAGCGCCGCCGGTAGCGTGTCGGATCCGGCGGTCCAGCAACGGCGTTGCAGGATCAGGTCGCCCAGTCGTACCCGGGGGCGGTGGGTGACACCGTCGATGGCGGGCCCGGTCGGCACCCCGCGCCAGACCTCCGGGGTCACCCGGGAGGTGGGCGAGAAGAGCAGCAGGGTACGCGGGATCTCGGGCAGCACCATCGGGACCAGGTAGCCGAGGTAGAGCGGCACCACCTCCCGCTCCAGGCGCCGCGAGCGCAGTACCAGGCGGTCGGCGCCCGGTTCGTGCTCGACATAGAGGTCGTCGAGCTGGATCCGGTCTTCCTCGGGGGCGGTGCTGGTCTCGCCCGGGCAGCAGATCTCGTACCTGGTCAGCCGCGTGTGCAGGTTGAGGTTGGTGGTGGCCGAACCCGCCGTGACCTCCGCGAAGACGGCGCCCGGCGGTTGCAACTCCTCCAGTGAAGAGCGTAGTTCGGCCGGTAGGCCGTGCTCGGAGTCGAAGCAGTGGGTGAAGCGGGTGAACGGGAAGCACAGGCCGCCGTAGGAGCTGTTGAGCACGCCCAGCGGCGCTGTCCCCGGCTGCTCGCCCTCGCGGCGGGCGAGTTGCACGAAGTGGCTGTGCGGGGCGAACCCGCGCCCGAGCGGCGCCAGTTCGGCCGCGACGGCGGCCACCGCCGACTCGTCCAGCACCAGCTCCTCGGCGCTGTCCGGCCGATCCGCCCACAACTGCCGCATCCGCGTCGAGAGTTCGCTGCGGGCCCGGTCCAGTGCGGTGACCTCCGGCATGCCCAGCCAGTTCTCCTCGGCCGGGTAGCCGCCGTCCTGCCCGGTGGCCGGCTTGGTGGCGGTGAACTGGAGGTACTGGTGGAAGATGTCCTCGTGGAAGTCGTGCACCAGTTGGAGCAGGTCCTCGCAGCGGCCGCCCTTGCCGTGGCGGACGAGGAAGAAGCCCTTGAGGGTGAGCCGTTGGGCCAGCGCCACATCGAAGGCGGGCAGGATCCGGGTGAGCGAGCGTAGCGACTCGGCGGCTGGTTCGACCCAGGCGGACGGCAGTTGCACCGGCCCGCCGACCACGTCCTCGTACAGCACGGTCTGCGGCAGGGAGGGCGACTCGGCGCCGAGTTCGCTCTGCAGGGCCAGCAACTCCCGGCGCAGCGAGGCCAGCAGGGCGCGGCGGGTGGGCACGTCGGCGCCCGGGTAGCGGGTGAGGCAGGCGGCTGGGCCCGCCAGCCGCAGCGCGATCCCGTCGGCCCACGGGCACTGCAGCGAGCGCAGCGCCCGCTGGAAGGAGTTCAGCGGGTCGTGGCTGTGCACATCGGTTGCGAGCAGCGGGAGTTGGAGCATGCCAAGATCGATCAGCGCCGTCAGGTAGTGCTCGGCCTCCTCGGTGCTGGCGCCGGCCCGGCCGCTGAGCAGGGCCGACAGCTCGCGGTGGCGGATCAGCGACCGGGTGCGGAACAGCTCCAGCATCTGTTCGAGGGCGTCGCTGAGCCGCAGGAAGAAGAGCCGGTCCTGTGCGGCGTCGAAGCTCACGGCGGCGCTGTCGTCGCCGGCGGTCACCGACCGGCGGACGTAGCGGACCCGCTCCTCGTCCAGCACCCAGCCGGAGGCGAGGGCGACCGGCAGGTCGCGGCGGCGCTCCGGATCGGCGGCGATCAGCTCGGCCAGCCGGGCCAGTACCACCACGTTCAGCCGTGGGTGGCCGGTCGACCGCGTGTCGAACTCGGCGCTGTCGGTGAACGTTCCGGGCGCCACCGTGGTGAAGGTGCTGAACGGGCTGGTCTTGCAGGCCGTCCGGTACAGGTACGACAGCAGCGAGCGCTCCATCTTGCGGGCACGCTTGTCCGGGGCGGTGGAGGGCGCGGCGACGAAGGCGTCGAGCTTGCCCTCCAGCGTCGGCGAGGCCAGCAGCAGGCCGAGATGCAGCTCGTCGCGTCCGGCCAGCTTCCTCAACTCGGCTCGACTGGCGTTGAGTTCCTCGGCGAAGAGCGAGCTGCCGGCCGCCCGCAGCTCGTCCAGTCGGACCCGCGCCTCCAGCCACTGCGCGAGCAGCCCGCCGGCCTGGCCGGTGAGCGGGTCGGTCAGTGTGCCGGTCAGTGTGCCGGCCAACGTGTCGGCCAGCGCCCGCGCCGGGCCGAGTTCGCGCGGCAGCCGGTTGTTGAAGACCTGCCGCCGAAGGGTGAGCAACTGGCGGCGCTGCTGGTCGTCGGTGGCGGCCTTGACCAGTTCGGCGAGCGGATCGCTCAGCCGGGCGCCCAGATCGGCCAGCCGCTCCTCCTCCGTGAGCAGCTCCTGCGCCCAGCGCCGGGAACCCGGGCAGCGCAGCCCGTGCACCGCCTCGATGGGCAGCGCGGCCACCCGCAGCATGAACCGGGGACTCAGCCCGCCGCTACCGCCCATCGCCGGCTCCTTCCGCGTTTGCTGCATCGTGAGAGTCAGCTAGCAGGAAGCTGAAGTCCGCAGGCTGCGGGCGCTCGTGGCCGATCATCATGATCAGCAGCGGCACCTCCGCGGCTCCGTCGAGCGCGGGCCCCTCGCCTTCGAGCCCGAGCTCCTCGATGTAGGAGAGGCAGTCGAAACCGAGGGCGACGCCGCAGCCGAGACCGAGCGCGGACGCGGCGGTGTAGAGCGCCTGCGACACCGCGCCGACGGCGGCGTTCACCAGCCGCAGGCCGCGGTCGCCGACGGCGTCCAGGACGGCGGCGGTGGGCGCGGTGGGGACGATCACCGCGGCGGCCTGCTCCAGGTTGTAGTTGGCCAGGAAGTAGTTGCGCTGCAGGAACCCGCCCTGCTCGCCCGCCCGCAGCAGCCGCAGTGCACCGCTCGCCGCGTCGTAGCCGTAGACCCCGGCGGGAACGCCCGCGACATGGTTGACGAAGACATACAGCCGGGTCGTCGCCGGGCCGTCCGGGCTCTCCACGTCGCTGTCCAGGCGGCCGCCGGCCGCCGCGGCGGCGAGCGCGGCCGCGAGCTGGTCGGCGCCGATCGGCGTGGTGGCGGTGAACCTCCCGAAGCTGCTGCGGCGTTCACGCAGCGCCTGGCGGACGCCGAGCGCCAGCGGCGCGGGCCGGGGCAGCGCCACCAGCTCCCCGGCCGCCGGCGCCGATGGCGACGACGATGGCGACGACGATGGCGACGGTGACGGTGACGGCGATTGCGACGGCGACGGCGACGGCGATTGCGACGGCGACGGCGACGGCGTCAGCGCCTTGGCCACGACGGCGGTCGGCGGCCGCTCGGCCGCGCCCTCCAGCGTCGCCGCGTGGATCCGCTGGACGGTCTCGAAACCGAACACCCGGCGCGAGCGCTCCTGATCGACCAGCCGGACCCGGCCCGCGCCCACGCTGGTACCAGGCCCCAAGCCGGGGCCGCCCTCCCAGCGCAGCGGTACGACAGCGAAGACGCCCTCCTCCTGCGACGACAACCCCAGCAGCCGGCCGAGCCGCTCCTCGTCGAACCAGAGCGCGGGCCCCAGGTGCAGCCCCCGCGCCCGCGCCCAGATCCGCCAGGTCTGCACAAGCGCGCCGATGTCCATCGTGACGACGTGGTACGAGAAGCTGTTGTACTTGAAGGCGTTCTGCCAGAACTTGACGCCCAGCACCAGGAATTGGTCGCTGCTCTGGTGCACCGTGGCGTCGTCGCCCAGCGCCCCCCGCACCTCCGCCGTGACATCCCCGGCCAGCAGCCGCTGCATCGCGTGGTGCGGCGTCGCGTAGTGGTAGACGCCGGGGGTCAGCGGCCCGCTGGGCCCGGCCACCCAGTGGATGCCGATCGGGTAGAGGCCGCCGCCCGAGGCGGTGCCGCGCGACCAGTTGGCGTGGGTGTAGAACGGCAGCGTGCCCAGATCGGAGTTGGCCTGGATGGCCAGCCGGCGGCCGGTCAGCCCGTAGGAGTCCTTGAGCATCCCGCCGAGCAGCGGCAGGGTGAACTCGCCCTCCCCGCGCGGCCCGAACAGCCCCTGCTGCACGGTGGCCGCCGCCGGGCAACCGCCCTCCGGCAGCGGGAAGTACGGCGCGCCGGGGAAGTGCTTGCCCTTCCTGGGCCGGTCCGCCCAGTCGGGGACGAAGTCCGCGGGTTCCATCGGGAATCTGCCCCGGCGCATCACCGCGGTCGCGTACGCGTGGGCATAGCCCATGGTCGGTCCTTTCACCGGAGGGACGGGTCAACGGAGCTGTGGATCAACGGAGCTGTGAGTCAACGGAGTTACGGGAACGGATGCGGAGCCGGGTTGAGCTCCTCCGCGCGCAGATCACGTTCGCGCAGGCCGGCCTCCCGTGGGGCGGTGCGCAGCCGGGGCATCCCGAGCGCGCGCTGGCGGCGGTGGCCGAAGTCGATCGGCAGCAGGCCCGGCACGATCACGCTGGCTGTGTGGAAGCCGAGTTGGCGCTGCTCGGGCATGGTCTGGTCGACCACGACCACGTCGAAGCCCGCGCCGGTCACCGCCTCGACGCAGCGCCGCAGATCCTCCCGCAGGTCGTCGCCCGGGGGGATGGCACCCGCCCCGCGCAGCCGGTCCAGCGGTTGCGGCGGGCGGCCGCGCTCGGCCAGCAGGAAGTCGGCGTACCCGGCCATCTCCGGCAGCCCGTACACCAGCGGGTGGTCGTGCAGCACCTGGATCCGGTCGAAGTCCTCGGCCATCGCCCGCAGCCGCCGCTCCTCGCGCACGGTACGCCCACGCAGGTTGACGGCGTCGGTGGCGATCTCGCAGAGCCCGGCCGCCAGCGCGGCCTCGGGGTCCAGGCTCGCGCCGGCGCCGAAGCAGAGCCGGCCGAGACCCCCGTCGATCCGCTCCGCGACGGCCGTCACCACCGGGATCGGGAAGCTGATCCGGGTGTCGAAGAAGCGCGCGCGGTAGCCGTACATCTCCAGCCGGTCGACCATCGTGCGGGTCTGCGGCCGGGTGCTGGAGCGCGCGTCCAGCTCGGGCAGGTCGAGCATGCCGTACCAGGCGAGCAGGAAGGCGTCGCGCTCGACGGCCTCCATCAGCCCGAAGTAGACAGCTTCCTCCAGGCAGCCGCCGGACGCGCAGCCGTTGGAGCTCTCCTGGACGAACCGGTTCGCCAGCCCGCCGGGGGAGTGGTAGTAGGTGAGGATCTCCGGTACCAGCACCGGCTGCTGGTCGCGCAGCGAGTACCCCCAGACCCAGGGGATCTCGCGGTCCGGCGCGAACGGGGTGATGCCGGGCTCGGCGCGGTAGAAGGTGTCCGCGTAGAGGCCGCAGACCCGCGGGTCGACGGCCGGCCGGCCGCCGAGCCGGTCGAAGGCGGCGACCACCGTGGTGCGCCGGCCCCGGGCCCGCATCCCGGCGAAGCGCTCAAGGCCCTCCAGCAGGCCGACCCGGGTGCTCGTCCGGTAGCTGGCGTCGTGGCCACCCCAGAAGCACTCCCGCAGATAGCTGCCCGAGCGCATGGTGAAGCAGCCGACGGTGGAGGAGGTGGAGGCGGAGAGCAGATCCGGGACGACCGAGGGCCCGAGCATCCCCGCGACCGGGTTGACGAACGCCGCCAACGGCAGCTCGTACTCCTCGATCCCGTGCAGCCGGAACTCCAGCGTCGCGGCCTTCGGCCTGCTGCGCAGGATCAGGCGGGCGGCCTCGGCGCTGTCGTCCTCGCGGCGGTCGCAGCGCGGGCACTCGGCGTCCGGCACCAGCGGGAAGCCGCTGATCCGCAGTGTCTCCAGATCGAGTAACTGGACGCTGGGGAAGGGCTGTTGCCCGGTGTCGCCGCGTTCCTCGCGGGCGGCCAGCAGGGCGGCGACGGCGTCGGCGACGAACGGGACGGCCCACGGCGGGCTGCCCGCCGCGCGGGTGTCGCCGCCTGCCTCCAGGGCCTCGCGCAGCGACCCGGAGCGGACCGCCTGCCAGCGCCGGGCCAGGCAGCGCGGGCAGGCCCGCTGCCCGTCGCCCGGGTGATCCGGGCCGATGATCGCGTGGTGCCCGTAGAGGTGCACCACGCCGGCCCCGGCATCGGCGCCGGCCGCTGTCGGCGTGTCTTGCACTTGCACCGTGAGCTCGTCGCGCGCTCCCAGCATCGACACCTCGGCCCGCAGCTCGCTGCCGAGCCGGGCCAGGCCCTGCGCCAGCTGCCCGGCCAGCGCTTCGCAGGTGTCGGTCCAGGGCCCGGTGAAGCCGGTGGCCGCGAGCGGCGCGCGGTGCCGCGGGAGTGGCTCAGTGAGCACCGGGCGTCCCGTCCGCGAGCAGCACCCGAACGACCTCGATGCGCCCCGCCCGCAGGTCGGCCGCGCCGGCCGGTGCCACCAGGACGTCCCGCCCGGCTGCCCGCAGCCGCTCCAGCACCTCGTGCCGCGCGCTGCCGGTGCCGCTGCCGGTGCCGGAGTCGGCGCCGGAGTCGGTGGTCTCGCCGCTGATGGTGAGCACGGCCGGGTCCAGCTCCAGCAGCAGCGGGTCGCCCGGATCGACGGCGACCTCCCGCTCCCGGCCCAGCTGGCTGCGCCCGAGCAGGTCGCGGACCGCCTCGACTGCGGCCTGACGCATCGTCAATGCGCATCCGATCGCCCAACTGCCCAGCCCGGTGAGCGGATCGACGGTACGGGCCAGCAGCACCGGGAGCGGGTGCCGGGCCTGGTCGCTGCCGCCGAGTCGCAGCAGTTCGAGCTCCAAGCCGAGGTTCTTGGCGGACCGGGTCAGGAAGGTGAGTTCCGCCTCGTCCTGCAGCGAGTCCAGCGAGTCCGACGCATCCAGGGCGTCCAGGGCGACCAGCGCCGTCGGTGCCGTCCCCCGGACGGCCGCGCGCAGTGCGTCGTACGCCAGTGCGGTCCGCAGCCCGCGTGCGGTGGCCGCCTGCCACGTGCCCCCCGCGCCGGTACCGGCGGCGGTGGCCTCGAAGGCCCGGTCCCGGTTGGCCGCGCCGAAGGTGCGCAGCGCGGCGGCGGGCACCAGGACCTCGGTGCCGGTCAGCAGCGAGCGCGCCGTGCACCAGGCGGTCACCTCGGCTGCGGTGCCGGCCGTGCCGCTGGCGGTGCCGAGCGCCGCCGGTGCGACCAGCGGCCATCGTCCGTCCGTCAACTCGGCATCGCCCCAGTGGAATTGGCGAGTGAGTGGAACCACGTGCTCGGCATAGACCTCGGCTGCCCGGTACAGCGCCCGCAGCCGGGCACCCGCCACATGATGCACATCGAACGCGGAGATCTCCCGCCGCACCCCGGGTCCGAGGCCCAGGCCCACGGTGCTGACCTTGAGCGGTGTCTGGTTCCACGCGTCGTCGGCGAAGCGGGTGAACACCCCGGCATGCGGACGGACCAGCACCGCCCGGGCGTCGAGTTCGGCCAGCGCTGCCCGCCCTGGGTCCTCCCCCTCTTCCTCCTCCCCCTCCTCGTACGACACCGACCCCGCTGCCGGTGCGACCTCGGGCTCGGCGCAGCGCGGGCAGCAGGGGTGCGGGAGCAGCGGCTCGGTGACGACATCCAGCGAGTCCAGGTCCTGGATGATCAACTGACCGTCGGTCTCGGCGGGCAGCGCCCCCGTGGTGAGCCGGAAGACCTCGTACCCCAGCAGGTTGCCGAGCATCGCGGCGAGCGGACGGCTCAGCCGCCGGTCGCCGGGGCTCAGCGGTGCGAGCGGCGCGACGCTGCTCCACAGCTCGGCAACCGGGCCGGGCTCGGTGTTGGCCCCCAGCCGCAGCGCGGCGCAGACCCAGCAGCCGTCGGTGTCCGGCGACATCAGCGGGCCGACCACCGCGCGATCGCCGAGCAGCCAGGCCGGCAGCAGCCGCCGTCCGGCGGGGATCCCGGACTCCAGCAGCCGGACGACCTGGCGCGGTCCTGCGCCGCCGCTGGTCACCACGACCAGGTCGAAGCCGTCCAGATCCGCCCAGTCCAGCCCGGCCTCGCCGGCGTCCGGCCCGGTGCCGCCGATCCGACTGAGCGATACCGGGCAGCCGGACTCGACCAGCGAACGCACCTCGGCCTCGACCTCGCCGAAGTCGTTTCCGGTCCGGTCCACCCCCGCGAGCACGCCGACGTCGGCGCAGCCGTTGCGCACCAGGCTCAGCACGCACCAGCGCGCGAGCAGGTCGTCCCCCAGCACGGCCACCCGGGTCTCGCGGTACTGCCCGAAGCGTCTGAGCGCGTCTCCCACATAGTGGTCGACGTAGTCGATCTGCGGCGCGAAGCGCTCCGCGACCTCGGGCGGCAACTCCACCGCCGTCGCCGGCCCGGCATCGCGGGCGAACTCCCGCTTGTAGAGGGCGCGGACGAGCTCGACGACCATCGCCTGCTGCGAGGCGCCGAGCCCCTGGCAGATCTCCTCGACGCTGTGCTGCCCGTTGAGGTGCGGCACGATCAGCGAGGCGAACCGGTATGCGTCCTTGGTCGTGAGGTTGAACCCGCCGTGGGCGTTGTGGAACAGCACCCCGGTCGGTGTCCGGGTGAACAGCACGTCACGCCGGATCCGCGGACGGGTCTGCATGATCTCACCGGTCTGCGCTGCTTCACCGGTCTGTGCTGCCTCACGGCTCTGCGCGGCCTCACGGTTCTGGGCGAGCTCCTGGTACGCGGCCATTTCCCTCACTACCTCTGTCGAACGCAGCGGAGCGGCTGTCTGCCGCCGGGGGAGTCGAAGTTGCTGGGCGAAGCGCGGGGTGTCACGGCTCCGCGGGGCGATCGGCCGGCGCCCGGGCCCGGCTGCCGGCGGCTGCGAGCGTGAAGGCCCGCAGAAGTTCGTGGACGCGGTACCGCCCGTGCGGCACCTCCTCCAGCAGCCCGGCCCGGACCAGGCTCTCCAGCACCAGCGCGCCACTGGCCGGACCGCTCACCCCACCGGCGGCGCCGGTTTCCACGGCGGGCTCGCCCGCCGGCTGCTCCGGTATCGACTCCCCGCGCAGGATCGCGAGTTCGAGGCGCTGGAGGTCAGGGCCGGGGTCGACGCCGAGCTCGTCCAGCAGGTGTTCCTTCACCCTGCGGTACTCGGCCAGCGCCTCGGCCCGTCTGCCGGTCCGGTAGAGCGCCTCGATCAGCTGCTCCCAGAACCGCTCGTGCACGGGGTGCGCGTGGGCGGCGGTCCAGAGCTCGACCAGCACTTCGCGACATCGGCCGAGCGCCAGTTCGATGTCGTAGATCCGCTCGGCGGTGCGCAGCCACTCCTCGGTCAGCCGGGGGACGTCCTCGCGGTGCAGCGACTCGGAGTTGACGTTGCTGAGCACCGGTAACCGCCACAGCGCCAGGGCCGAGCGGAGCAGTTCCAACTCGGCGGCCGGGTCCGGCGCGGCGGCGGCCCGGCTCAGCAGCGCGCGGAACTGCAGCAGGTCCAGGGTCCGTTCGTCGGCCGCCATCCGGTAGCCGCCGGGCACTGCCTCGATGGTGTGACCCGAGATCCCGTACTTGCCGAAGAGCCGGCGAAGTCGCAGGACACAGGTCTGCAGAGCGGCCTTCGCGGTGGCCGGCGTCTCGCTGCCCCAGATCACGCGTTGCAGCGATTCGACGGACACCACGGAGTTGGGATTGACCAGCAGGGCGGCTAACAGCGCGGCCGGCTTGGAGGATTGGAGGACGGCGACCTCGCGGCTGTCCGCGATCGCGAGCAGCCCGAGTACCGTGAAGCGGGCCGGGGTGACATCGTCGGGAATCCCCTCGGCCTCGCCCACATGTGCCTCCCGGTGTCGTACATATGCCGCACGGACCTCGGCGGACTCGACATCGCCCCGCAGGTGGGCGGTTGCCGCCGTCTTGACCTGGCGGCGACAACATCCTTGGGCCCAGAACGTACGGGCTGCCGTTCGGACAAGTCAACGCTGCGGATGGTCATTTCCGTTAACATTGGCCCAAGAACCCGATGATTCCACCCTATTGAGACGCCAGGTCAGCGGAACTCGAGCGTGATTCGAGCGCCACTCCAGCATCCGGGCACGCCGTCTCTCTGCGGTCCGTCCCTCGGGAGTCCGTCTCTCAGCGCTCCGGTGCGGCGCCGTCCAGCGCGGCGGTCAGGCGCGCGAGGACCGCGCCGGCTGCCTCGCGGGTCACCGGGTCGGGGTCGTCCAGGCGGGCGGCGATCAGCTCGGCGGCCGCCGCGATGACCGGGATGGGAAGCACGGCCTCGCGCAGGTGCAGCAGTTGGGCGGCGGCCCGCTCGCCGGGCGTGCTGACGGGGAACTGCGGGATGAGGGCGGTCAGGCCGCGCGGGCCCGGGTGTGCGCTGGTCATCGGGCCATTGTGCAGGTTCCGGACCGGCGCCTCGGCTCCCTCGGTGGTGAGCGCGCCGTGCGAACGGCGGTGTCGGGCAGGCCGGACGAGGCGGCCGCGGCGGGTGGGCACCCGCACGGCCGCCGGGTCGTCCGATCGGGACGGCTGCCTACTTGCCGGATCCCGCCTTGGCGAGCGCCGCGTACAGGCCACGCGACGGGCGCTGGGCGCGGTTGGCCTTGACGAGGCGCTCCAGCAGCGCGCGCACCGCCTTGACGTCACTCTCCGCGCGCCCGAGGGCGACGGTGACCTCGGTGGCCCGCAGGGCTCCGGTGGCCTCGGCGAGGACCTTCAGGGCGTCGTCCGAGACCCTGGTGGCCCGCTTCTCCGCCTTCGCCTCAACCGGCACCGCCACCGCTACGGGTTCCGGAGCCGGCTCCGGCACGGCCGCCGGCGCGGGCTTCGCGGCGGGCGTGGCCCGCTTGCGGCGGACGGGCTGCGCCGCGCGCTGGGCGGGCACCGGAGCCTTCGGGGTGCGCTTCCTGGCCGGCCGGGCGGCGGCCGGCTCGACCGCCGTTTCAGCCACGGCCGTTTCAGCCGCGGCCTGTTCGACCGCGGCCTGCTCAACTGCCGCCGGTTCCCTGGCCGCAGGGATCTCGATGGCCGGCCCGTCCTGCACGAGCGGCGCTGCGGCGAGCGAGCGCAGGCTGCTCAGTGCGCCGCGCACCGCATCCAGACGCTCGGTTACCGCAGCCAACTCCTGTTCCAGCGTGTGCTGTTGACCCTCCAGCCGCGGAAGCTCCGCCTCCAGCAGAGCAACGGTGGATTCGACGCTGCTGTGTGTCCCGAACGTGATCGCCAAGGTGTCCTCGCTTCACTCACGACACGACCACATTTGCGGTCGCCTCCAACGACTGTACGGCTTCTACCCGGTGGACACCGGCCGTTGCCATACGACATCCAATTTTTTCCACATCGGACCGTCGCATCAGCGCACCAAGGACACTCGAAAGAGCTAAACACGCCGACTGTGCGAGAGAAGTCGGCGGATTCGACCTGCTGTTCACACCCAGGTCCGTGGCCAGCTCCTGCCCCTGCCTGTGCCCCTGCCTCCCTTGCTTCCCTGCGACGCGACCGCGGTGCTTCCTACGCCACCAGCACCCCGAACGTGCCCATCGTCCTCGTGCACCGGGGTGATCGACTCCGTCCCGTCGGCCCGGCTCCGCGCAGAACCCCCGCGCTGGACGAGGATGGGGGGAGAGGAGGGGCGAGGAAGGGAACGGTGATGTCGTGACGACTCCGGTTCTGCCGGGTGCGCTGGCCCCGCTGGCGCCGCTGCTGGAGAACTACGGCTATCTGGCCGTGGGGACGCTGGTCTTCCTCGACAACTGCCTGGTGCCGGTGCCGGGACAGACCGTCATGATCGCGGCCGCGGTGTACGCGGGCGCGGGTCGGCTGAGCATCGCGGCGGTCGTCGCAGTCGCCCTCACCGCGGCGATCGCGGGCAACAGCCTGGGCTACCTGATCGGCCGCAGCGGCGGACGGGCCTTCGTCCATCGCTACGGCCGCTACGTCCTGCTCACCCCGGAGCGGTTCGCCAAGGCCGAAGGGTTCTTCCAGCGCAACGGCGGCAAAGTCGTCGTCGTCGCCCGCTTCATCGACGGGCTGCGCCAGACCAGCGGCGCGCTGGCCGGGATCAGCGGCATGCGCTGGCGCAGATTTCTGGCGTTCAACACACTGGGCGCCGTCCTGTGGGTGGGCGTCTGGTCCGGACTCGGCTATGCGGCCGGTACCGACATCGGCCCGATCTACCGGCAGGCCATCCGCTTCCAGGTCTACCTGCTGATCCTGGTCGGTGCGGTCGTCCTGGTGCTGCTGATCCGCTACCTGCTGCGCCGCCGCCGTGCCCCGGAGTGAGGGCGGGGTAGCAGGGGCCGGGTCCGGTGCTCAGGCCTGCCCGGTGTCGAAGCGGCTGACCTTGCCGTCGGAGACGGTGAAATGCCACTTGGTACGCATCTCACCCCAGGTGTCGTTGCGGTAGCGGGCGACCAGCGACCGCCCGTCGGCGCTCTGCGACTCGATGTCCATATGGCCGCGGGAGGCGAAGATCTCGTGGTCCGACCACTGGCCGAGGTCCCGGTCCGCGCCGTCGTCGGACATGGTGGCGTCGGTGGTCAGCGCCCCTTGGAAGGCAGCACGGTCGTTCGCGTTGATGGCGGTGACCAGGGCGCGTACGGCCGGGTCGGACAGCTGGTCGGTGGGGATCACGGGACGCTCCTCGTGGGGTGCAGGGGTTTGGTGCAGGGGTTTGGTGGAGGGGTCTGATCGGGCCGGTGCGGCGAGCTGCTCACGGCCTCAAGCCGTCACCGTACCCGGGCGCCCGACGAGGTGGCGGGACGTCAGTTCCCGGCGTGCCAGGCAGGCTCAACCGCCGCCGCAGGCCGCTGTTACCGTACCGCTGTGCACACCACCATCGATGAGATCGGGCGCTCCGGAGCCAGGCTCGGCGCGTCCGTCGCCGCGCTGAGCGACGCGGACCTGCGCGCGCCCTGCGCGCTGCCCGGCTGGACCCGCGGCCACGTCGTCGCCCACGTGGCCCGCAGTGTCGACGCCTACCTCTGGCTGCTCGCGCTGGCCCGCACTGGTGCGGAGCCGGCGCCGCGCCAGGGCGCCGACGCGATCACCCGGGCCGTCCAGGACGGCGCGGGACGCCCCGCCGCCGAGCTCACCGCCGACCTGGGCAGTCGGCTCGCCCGCCTGGCCGAGGAGTGCGTGGCGATGCCCGCCGACGCCTGGGACACCCTGGTCCCGGCCCTGGCGGGCTGGCTCCACCCGGCCTGGTACACGCTGCACCGCGCCTGGCGCGAGTTCGAGACCCATCACGTCGACCTCGATGTCGGCTACCGCACCGCTGACTGGCCTGCCGAGTACGTGGCGTGGGCTCTGGACGACACCGCCGCCGCGCTGCGGGCACGCGAGTTCCCGGTCGCCCGGATCGAGGCCGTCGACCTCGGCCGGGCCTGGACACTGTCCCCGACCGGCCCGCAGGTCAGCGGCCCAGGTCACGCCGTCCTCGGCTGGCTCAGCGGCCGACTGCCCGACACCGCGCTCGCCGCGGCCTCCGCCGACCGTCTGCTGCCGACGCCGCCCAGCTGGCCGATGCCCCCGTCGCCGGCTTGGACCTGACACCCGAGCTGGACCTGACACCTGACTGGGCCAGACGGCGAGCTGGACCTGACCCCGGCCGGCCCGGGACCCGCGCTCTTCGGCCCGCGCGAGACTGCCATGCCCCCGTAACACGCGTCCATTGACCGCACGCCGCGACCGCGCCAGCATCGGCGCATGACCTCACCGACCTGTTCCGGCAGCCGGTAGCCCCGCCCGCCGCTCGCCGGCGGCGCCCGTGGGCCACCGGCGCCGCTGCCGCCCCCGCCGGAACGTCGACCGAGGACTCGCCGATGCCGCTCGCTCTCATCGCCACGCCCGTACCGCAGGCCGGGCCCGAACAACCCGACGGCGCAGCCGCCGTGCTGCGTGCCGCGCTGCACCGGGGTCCGCTGGCCCGTTCGGCCATCAGCCGGGAGACCGGACTCAGCCCCGCCTCGGTCTCCCGGCACGCCGCCGAACTGCTCGCGCTCGGCCTGGTCCACGAACCGCCGCCGCCGGCCCGCCAGCCGCCCCGGCCCGGCCGTCCCCGGGTGCCGCTGGACATCGACACCGCGCACCACCTGGCTGCCGGCGTGCACATCGCGGCCCCGCGGCTCACCTTCTCGCTCACCGACCTGCGCGGCCGTGTGGTGGCTCAGGAGCAGGGACCGCGCCAGGCCGAGGCGCCGGATGTCCTGCGTGACATCGCGCGCCACCTGCCCGGGTTCCTGGCACGCCATGCGACCGGCCGCTCGGTGCTCGGGCTCGGCGTGGTCACCGGTGGGTGGGTGGATCCGGACGCCGGGACGCTGGTGGAGAACGCCGCCCTCGGCTGGCGCGACGTGCCGCTGCGCGCCGTGCTCGCGCGCCGCATCCGGCTGCCGATCCACATCGACAGCCACGCCCGCGCGCTGGCCCGGGCCGAGACGCTCTTCGGCGCGGCCCGGCACGGCGATCTGGTCCACCTGTTCGTCGGCAACGTCGTGGATGCCGCGATCGCCGCCGGCGGCAGCCTGCTGCGCGGACGCCGCAACCGGGCGGGCGGCATCGCGCACCTGCCGGTGCCTGGCTCGCGACAGGTCTGCCCGTGCGGACGCACCGGCTGCCTGCAGGCCACGGTCTCGGACCGAACCCTTGCCGAACGCGCGGCGCGCGGCCGGATCATCCCCCGCCCGGAGCTGGGCCTGCTGCTCGACGCCGCGCGCGGCGGCGACGCCGACGCGCTGGAGCTGTGCCGCGAACGCCTACGCCTGCTCGCGCACGCCGTGGGGCTGCTGCTGGACATGATCGGACCGGACGTCCTGGTGCTGACCGAAGCCGTCACGACGTACCTGCCCGAACTGCTGGCCGAGTTGCACCACGAACTCGGCCCGGGTGCCGAACAGGTGGTGCTGGCAGGCTCGTTCGGCACTCAGGCGCTGGCCGTCGCGGCCGGTGCGCCGGTGCTCGCCAGTGTGCACCAGGACCCGTTGGCTCTGCGTACCAGCGGGAGTTACTTCCACACCGTCACAAATCATTGCCCACCAGGGCACATCACGGCAGGCTGAACCCATGGACGCACAGCAGAAGGCGATGAACCGGGCAGCCGCAGGCCGGCACCCCGTCAACGCCTTCCGCCTGCACCACTTCGCCGGGCTGGGCTGTTTCCGCCCGTTCAAGTCCCGCTGACAGCGCTCGTGGCCGTTCCGAGCCGCTGACCCGCCCTCCGCCACCACATCTCCGCCACCACCCCTCCGCCACCACCTTTCTGCCACCACCTCTCTGCGACCCCGGAGCCCCTTCAGCATGTCCGCATCCCGCAGGCAACTGCACCTGAACCTCTTCCTGATGGGCGTCGGCCACCATGAGGCCGCCTGGCGCCACCCCCGCACCAACCCCGCAGACCTGGCCGACATCCGCCACTTCCAGCGGCTGGCGGCGACGGCGGAGGCGGCCGCGTTCGACTCGGTCTTCCTCGCCGACGGCGTCGAGGGCCCGAAACCGGGCACCAACGCCTGGGTGAGCCACTTCGAGCCCTTCACCCTGCTCGCCGCACTCGCGGTGAGCACCGAGCGGATCGGCCTGATCGGCACCGTCTCCACCGGCTTCACCGAGCCGTACAACCTGGCCCGGCAGTTCGCCTCGCTGGACCACCTCTCGCGCGGACGAGCGGGCTGGAACATCGTCACCTCGGCCGGCGACCGCGCCGCCCGCAACTTCAACCGCACCGCGAACCAGGAGCACGCGGCCCGCTACCGGCGAGCGGCCGAGTACCTGGAGGTCGCGCAGAGCCTCTGGGACAGCTGGGAGGACGACGCCCTGCTGCTGGACCGGGCCACCGGCACGCTCACCGCACCCGACCGGCTGCACGAGATCGACCACTGGGGTGAGCACTTCCAGGTGCTCGGCCCGCTCAACATCCCTCGCCCGCCGCAGGGTTACCCGCTGCTGGTGCAGGCCGGCTCCTCCGCCGACGGCCGGGGCTTCGCCGCCCGCTTCGCCGAGGCCGTCTTCACCGCCCAGCAGACGCTGGCCGAGGGCCAGTCCTTCTACACCGACCTTAAGCGCCGGGCCGTGGGCTTCGGCCGCGACCCGGACCACATCAAGGTGCTGCCCGGTGTGGTGCCGGTGCTCGGCTCAACCGAGGCCGAGGCAAAGGAGTTGGACCAGGAGCTTGACCAACTGATCAGCCCGGCAAGGGCAGTGGGAACGCTGTCCACGATGCTCGGGGTGGACCTCAGTGAGCACCCGCTGGACCAGCCGCTGCCGCCGCTGCCTCCGGTCACCGTGATCAACGGCGCGAAGAGCCGCTTCGAACTGGTCCGCGACCTGGCCGAACGCGACCGGCTGACGCTGCGTCAGCTCATTGGCCGACTCGGCGGCGGACGAGGCCACCAGGTGGTGGTGGGCACGCCCGAGCAGCTGGCCGACCACATCGAGCTCTGGTTCACCCAGGGCGCGGCGGACGGCTTCAACGTGATGCCGCCGATCCTGCCCGATGGCCTGGAGTTGTTCACCGAGCACGTGGTGCCACTGCTGCGCGAGCGCGGCCTGTTCCGCACCGAGTACGAGGGCGCCACCCTGCGCGAGCACTACGGCCTGCCCCGCCCCGCCAACCGCTACACCACCCACGACGCCAATCGCCGCACCACCACCCCTCACGTCCCCGAAGGAACGCGATGAGACGCGCAAAGCCCCGCCGTGCCCCGCTCGCCGCGACCCTCGCGGCACTGCTCCCGCTGCTCCCGCTGCTCGCGGCCTGTGGTGGCAGCGCCACAGCCGACGGAGCGGCGAAGTCACCTGGCCGGGTGACGCTGCGGATCGGCGACCAGGGCAAGGACTTCCAGACCCTGCTGGCGAGCTCCCACGCCCTGGACGGCGCCGACTACAAGGTGGTGTTCGACCAGTTCAACAGCGGCCCGCTGGTCAACCAGGCCTTTGCGGCCGGCGCGATCGACCTCGGTGTCATGGGCGACACCCCCGCCATCTACGCGGCGGCCGCCGGGCTGCCGGTGGACGTGGTCGCGGCCAGCCACACGGTCGGCGCCGGCTACACCCTGGTGGCCCGCGCGGGATCCGGCATCCACAGCCTGGCCGACCTCAAGGGCCGCAAGGTCGCGTACTCCAAGGGCACCGCCAACCAGGGCTTCCTGATCCAGGCGCTGGCCACCGCGAAGCTCAAGCAGTCGGACATCACCGCGGTCGACGTGCCACTGCAGAACGTCGGCCAGGTGCTGGAGTCCGGCACGGTGGACGCCGCCACCGCCGCCCCGCAGGATCTCGTCAACTACGACGCCGACCACCCCGGCGGGGTCCAGCTGATCAACGGCCGGCAGGTCTCGTCCGGTTACAGCTTCTGGCTGGCCTCGCGCGCCGCACTGGCCAAACCCGCCGAGCGCGCGGCGGCCGAGGACTTCATCGGACGCGTCATCAAGGCCACCAGCTGGTCGACCGCCCACGCCGACGCCTGGATCGCCGCGTACTACGTCGGCGTCGACAAGCAGACACCTGCGGCCGGCACGTTGATCTGGCAGGCCTCCGGCGAGAGCCGCTACGCCGTCCTGGACGGGACCGTCCGCAGCGCCCAGCAGCGCCAGGCCGACCTGTTCCTGGCCAACGGCCTGCTCCCGGCCAAGCTCGACGTCGGCGCCGAGTTCCCGGCCGATGTGGTCAAGGACTTCGGCGCTGTCGTCGCCCCCAACCAGCAGTAACCCACACACCACCAGAAGGGAATTGCCATGACCGAGTCGACCAATGCGACCACCGATGCGACCACGTCGATCACGTCCACCGATGCGACTGGGCTGACCGTACGCCGGGTGGCCGGCCACATCGGCGCCGACATCGAGGGCGTCGACCTGAGCCTCCCCCTGTCGGACGAGAGCGTGGCGCTGATCCGCCAGGCCCTGCACCGCCACAAGGTGGTCTTCTTCCGCGGCCAGACCCTGGACCACGCCACCCAGATCGCCTTCGCCCGCCAGTTTGGCGAACTCACCTACGCCCACCCGCACGACGACACCCCGCCCGAGGAGCACCCCGAGATCTTCACCATCGACCCGCGCCGCTTCGAGGAGCGCTACGGCAAGGACTTCCTCGACGACTACCGCAAGACCCGCTACTCCTACTTCGACGGCTGGCACACCGACGTCACGGCCGCGGTCAACCCGCCCGCCGGCTCGATCCTGCGCGCCGAGCACGTGCCGGAGTTCGGCGGGGACACCCAGTGGACCAACCTGGTCGCGGCGTACGAGGGGCTGTCGGCGCCGGTCCGCGCCTTCGTCGACACGCTGCGCGCCGAGCACCGCTACGGCGGCAGCCGAAGGGTGGGCGGCGACAGCGACTACGCCAAGCGGATCAACGGCAACCTGCTGGTGGCCGTGCACCCGGTGGTGCGGGTGCATCCGGAGACCGGCGAGCGGGCGCTCTTCGTCAATCCGGGGTTCACCAGCCACATCGTGGGTGTCAACGCCCGCGAGAGCAAGCTGATCCTGGAGCTGCTCTACGCGGAGATCACCCGTCCCGAGTACACCGTGCGGCTGCGCTGGGAACCGGGCCAGGTCGCCTTCTGGGACAACCGGGCCACCGCGCACCTGGCCCCGCGCGACCTGGAGCACCTGGACGTCGAACGCCGGTTGCACCGGGTGACTTTGATCGGCGACGTGCCGGTCGGCCCCGACGGGCAGGAGTCGGAGTTGGTCGCCGGGCGCCCGTTCACGGCCGACCACCGGGTCGCCGTCACCTCCTGAGCCCGCCTCCTGGAAGGGAAAACCGTCATGGCGTCCACCACTGTGCCCACTGCTGTGCCCACCGCTGCGGCCCCCGAACTCGCCCCCGGAACGGTCCCCGGCGCCCAGGCGTCCGCGACACTGGTGGACGCCTCGACGCTCAGCCGTTCCTCCCGCTCGGCCCGCTCGGCCCGCTCGGCCCGCTCGGCCCGCTCGGCCCGCTCGGCCCGTCTGTGGATACCGCTGCCGCGCGGCGTGCGGCGGCTGGCCGGCCCGGTCCTGGTCCTGCTGAGCTGGCAGGCGCTGGGCATGCTGGGGCAGATCAATCCGCGAATCCTTGCCACTCCGGGGCAAGTCATCTCTGCTGCCTGGCAGTTGACCAGGGACGGTGAGCTGCAGAGCAACCTGCTGGCCTCGCTGCAGCGGGTGGTCGAGGGTCTGGCCATCGGGGTGAGCCTGGGCGTCCTGCTCGCCGTACTGGCGGGGCTGTTCCGGCTGGGCGAGGATCTGGTCGACTCGACCATGCAGGTCATCCGGGCGCTGCCTGCGCTGGGCCTGCTGCCGCTGGTGATCATCTGGTTCGGAGTGGGCGAGGCGCCGAAGATCGCCCTGGTCGCCTTCGCCACCGCCTGCCCGGTGTATGTGAACACCTATGCCGGCATCCGGGGTGTGGAGAACCGGCTGGTCGAGGCGGGCCGGGTGCTCGGTCTGGGGCGGGCCGGACTGATCCGGCACGTGATCCTTCCCGGCGCGGTGCCCGGCTTCCTGATCGGCCTGCGGTTCGCGCTGACCAGCGCCTGGCTGGTGATGATCATCGCCGAGCAGCTGAACGCGACCAGCGGGATCGGCTATCTGATGAACCAGGCGCAGGCCTGGTACCGCACCGACATCATCGTGCTGGGCCTGCTGATCTACGGCCTGCTCGGCCTGGGGGCGGACGGGTTGGTACGGCTGCTGGAGCGGCGCCTGCTGGTGTGGCGGCGCGGATTCGATGGAGGGTGACAGTGACTGAACTGGCGGTACTGGGCAGGGACATCCGGCGGTCGTTCGACGGGCGCGCGGTGCTGGCGGGGGTCGACCTGGAGATCCGGCGGGGTGAGTTCCTGGCACTGCTGGGCCGAAGCGGCTCCGGCAAGAGCACGCTGCTGCGGGCCATGGCCGGACTTGACCCGGAGTACGACGGCGAACTGCTGGTGCCACGGCGGCGCTCGGTGGTCTTCCAGGACCACCGGCTGCAACCCTGGAAGCGCGTGCTGGACAACGTCGTCCTCGGCCTGCCGAAGCAGGGCGCTTGCCAGGCGGGTCTGACGGCATTGGAGGAGGTGGGCCTGGCCGACCACGCCCGCGCCTGGCCGGTCACCCTCTCCGGCGGCGAGGCCCAACGCGTCTCCCTGGCCCGAGCGCTGGTGCGCGAGCCGGAGCTGCTCCTGCTCGACGAACCCTTCGGCGCCCTGGACGCCCTGACCCGGATCAGGATGTACGCCCTCCTGCGTGACCTCTGCCGCAAGCACCGCCCCGCCGTCCTCCTGGTCACCCACGACGTCGACGAGGCCGTCCTCCTGGCAGACCGCGTCATCGTCCTCACCGACGGCCGCCTCGGCCCACCTCACGAGGTCGCGCTCCCCGCCCCGCGCCCGCGCACCCACCCGGACTTCGCCGCACTGCGCTCCGCACTGCTGGGGGAGCTGGGTGTGCAGGAGGCGGCGGCCACGGCTGTCAGCTGACAGAATCTGCCATCTGGTATCTGCTACCTGTCGACTGTCATCCGTTACCGGTTCGGGCATCGAGCCGGAGGTGACAATCAACTGACCGATATCAGAATCTGTCAGCCGTCAGCCGTCAGCTGCCGGCCAGGTGGTGCTGTCGAGGTGGTCCAGCAGCGAGCGGTCCGCTGCGCGCTGGCGGCGGTCGAGGACGTCGTGTGGGGCGTCATCGATTGCGGTACGCACGCTGTCCAGGAGTTCTTCCAGCGGTCGGGCGTCCTGGCAGTACTCGGGTTCGGGGGCCCAGAAGGTCATGTCGTCCATGGTGGCCCCGCCGTGCTCGCGTGGTCGGCTCACTGGGCCGACCGGGTGAGCGAGCGGCAGGACCGGCGGTCAGCCCTGCTCGGCGGGTCGACCGGCCACTCGCCGTACCAGCTCGGCTGCGGTGTGCCGCATCCGGGCCAGGGCCCGGCGCATCGGGCGAAGAGTCATCGTGGTCAACTCCCTGTCCAGCAGAACATCCAGTCGTGCCATCGCCTCGATCTCCTGCAACCTCTGCCGTTCCTGCGCCGTCAGCGGAGCGCCGTCCATGACCGACATCGCACACCTCCACCCACCAGTCCCTCTCCCCCTCGCCTGCCCGCCGCAGGTGGCCTCCACACCCACCGAATTGCCCTCCAGTGGCGACGGCTCGCCTGGTGCGAAACGCTTCATGGGGAGCCTTTCGGCCAGTGCGGGAGTGCAGACTGCAGTGGTGCTGACTGCGGCAGTGACGCGCGTGGAGGCAGAGGAGAGCGGCCATGCAGAAGATCACCACGTTCCTGTGGTTCGACTCGCAGGCGGAGGATGCGGCGAAACACTACACCTCAGTTTTCGACGACTCCAGGGTTCTCGAGGTGCACCGTTACGGCGAGGCCGGCCCAGGGGAGGCCGGCGCGGTCATGACAGTCGTTTTCGAACTCGCCGGGCAGCGCTTTATCGCGCTCAACGGTGGCCCGCTGTTCACGTTCAGTGAGGCGATCTCGCTCCAGGTCGACTGCGCGGACCAGAACGAGGTCGACGACCTCTGGGCCAAGCTCACCGACGGCGGAGAGGAGGGCCCGTGCGGCTGGCTGAAGGACAGGTTCGGCCTGTCCTGGCAGATCGTGCCCCGGCGGTTGCCCGAGCTGCTCAGTGACCCCGATCCGGTGAAGGCGCAGCGCGTCATGGAGACCATGATGAAGATGAAGAAGATCGACATCCAGGCCCTGGAGGATGCCGGCTAACTAATCCCCGCCGCACCCCGCAGGCCCCCGCAGGCCCCCGCCGACCCCGGGGGCGGGGGCACCGCTGAGCCCGCTCCTACGCCGGCGCGCTACCCGCCGCCGGCGCGCGCAGCGCCAGCCACTCCTGCAGCTCGATCAGATTCCCTTCCGGGTCCTCCAGGTATGCGACCCGTATCCGTTCGCCCATCGGGCCCGGGGCTCGGGTGAACTCCGCTCCCCGCGAGGTGAGTTCGGCGTGGGCGGCGTCGAGGTCGTCCACTCGCAGTACCACCAGCGAGCGGTAGCCCTCCGGCTCCGACCCCAACTGCCCCAGCACGTCGGCCAGCTGCGCCCGATCCTGCAGCGCGATCGCGGCGTGTCCGGTATCGGGACTGAGCTTGGCGTACGGGCCGCTCTCGGCCTCGAACTGCGGCTTGAGCCCGAGCACATCCCGGTAGAAGCGGTAGACGGCGGGGAAGTCGGAGACCAGCAGGCGTATCTGGGTGAGTTCCATGCCGACCTTTCTAGCCCAGTTCTGACTCCGGTTCTGACTCCAGGTCCGATCCGGTTCCGAATCCGGTTCCGGCTCGATCGCGATCTCCGCGCGCCTCGCTGCAGTTCCAACGGCGCACACTCAGTGGCCGGCCAGGTTGAAGGCAGCGCTGGCTATCCCGTACTGGGCGGCGAACGACGCGCCGTTGCGGCTGGTCGGGGTGAGCGAGTAGACGAGGTCGCGGGCCGCGTCCTGGGTGGCGAAGATGCCGCTGCTGTAGCCGGGGCGGCTCCCGGTCTTGCCCCAGAGCACCACACCGTCGGACGGGCTGAACCGCATCAGTCCGGTGCTGAAGCAGGCGTGCCCGGCGGTCGGGCCGAGGTCGCAGTTCGGGTTCTGGAAGTTCGGCACGTCCGGTACCGAGTACAGCTCGGCCTGCTGCGCGGGAGGCAGCAGCCGGCCACGCAGCAGCGCGGTCAGGAAGCGGTCCAGGTCGGGTGCGCTGGAGATCATGCCGCCCTCGGCCCACGGCCACGGGCTCTGCCGGGTGACGTCGACCTGAGTGGTCGAGCCGTCCGGCCGGGTGACGGTCAGGTAGGCGTGCGCGGTCGGGTCCGGCAGCCGGGTGTCGTCGGCGGCCGGGAGCGAGGTGTCGTGGAGCCCGAGCGGGCGCAGGATTCGCGCATTCACCTCCTGCGCGTAGGAGTGGCCGGTGACCTGCTCGACCAGCAGACCGGCCAGGTAGTAGTTGAGGCCGTTGTACTGCTGGGCGGTGCCCGGCTGGAACTGCATCGGCTGGGTGCCGGCCTCGGCCACCACCTGCTGCGGCGTCCAGCCCTCGGCCTTGTGGTCGACGAACCACTGCGCGCTGCCGTCGTCCCCGCCGAGGTCGCCGCCGGTGGGCAGGCCGCTGGTGTGGTTGAGCAACTGACGGACGGTGATCAACGGATAGGAGGCCGGCAGGACACCGGGCAGGTACTGCTGGATGGCGTCGTTCAGGTCCACCCGCTGCTCGGCTGCCAGCTGCAGCACCACGGTGGCGGTGAAGACCTTGGAGATGCTGCCGATCCGGAACCGCCCGTCGGCCGCCACCGGACGGCCGGTAACCAGGTCACCGGTGCCGGAGGTGCCCGACCAGTGGCCGTTCTTGCCGTCCACCAGGACCACCGCGCTGGTGAGTTGAGCGTTCGGCAGGCCGGCGATCGAGGCGCGCAGGGCCTGGGCGTTCGGGGGCGGTAGCGTGCCGGCGGCCTGGGCATCGGTCGCGGCCCCGGCGGTGAGCGCGACCACCAGCGCGCCGATCGCTCCCGCGCCGGCCCAACCGCGTTGGGCGGAACGGCGGTTTACGGCGGTGATGGTCATCTCGGTACTCCCTGGCAGTGGTTCGTGGCCCAGTTGCTGACACCGAGAATTCTGTTGGACCATGCCCGCCCGGCCATCCGGGATCCACCCTGACCGGGCCCTGACCAGGCCCTGAGCCGGCCCTGACACCACCCCTGACGCCGCCTCTGCCCACGCCCCCGAGAACCGGACTGAAGGCGCGCTCGGTCGGGTGTGCTGCGCCCTCCTCCGGTAAGTCGGCGCGGACGTGCTGCGGGTTCCGGCTTGTGCTTGCCGCTGCGTCAACTCATACGGTCATCTCTGTGGCCGGAGAGACTGGCCCGGTGATGGGAGGCCCAGTGATGGGAGGCACGGCGATGGCCTGGTCGATCGCGGATGTGGCCCGGATGTCCGGGGTGACGTCCCGGACGCTGCGGCATTACGACGAGATCGGTCTGCTGCCGCCCGCGTGGATCGGAAGCAACGGGCACCGCTACTACGAGGAGGCCGATCTGCTGCGGCTGCAGCAGATTCTGCTGATGCGGGAGTTGGACCTCGGGTTGCGTGAGATTCAGGCGGTTCTGGACAGCCAGGTCGATCAGCTCGCCGTGCTGCGCGAGCACCATCGGCGGCTTCTGGGCGAGCGGGACCGGCTGGACACGCTCGCTCGTACGGTCGGGCGCACCATCGCCGAACTGGAGGAAGGCAAGGACGGAAACGACATGGCAAAGATCAACAGGCCGGAGAACCTCTTCGAGGGATTCGAGCCCTCCGCTGCGGACGCCGCCCGCGAGGCCGAGGTGCGCGAGCGCTGGCCCGAGGCATGGGAGCAGTCCCGGCAGGCCACCGAGGCGATGACCGCCGAGGACCAGGAGCGGTGGCAGCGTGAGGCGACGGCGCAGATGATCCGCATTGCGGAGTTCATGGTGGCCGGCACACCGGTTGCCGATCCCGCGGTGCAGGCCGAGGTGGACGCCCACTACCGGAGCGTCTGCCGGTTCTGGACCCCGAACGCGGCGGCCTACAAGGGGCTGGGCCAGACCTACGTCGACGACCCGCAGTTCCGTGCGAACTACGACAAGATCACCGACGGACTGGCCGTCTACCAGCGCGATGCGATGGTCGTCTACGCCGACGCCCGGCTGAGCTGACCCACGGGAGCACGAAACGACGAGGGACCCGGCCGCGATGCGGTCGGGTCCCTCGGCTGCCATGGCGGGCGAGCGCGAAGACTAGGTTTGCCGGCGAGTATGTGGGCCTGGTGTCTTGGGGACGCTGCCATGGCAGCTGTCAGCCCGGTTACCGGTTCTGCGCGAAGCCCTGGCTTCGGACGGGTCCGTTGCCGGTAGCATCGCCCGATGCGAATCCTGTTCACGTTCATCGGTGGCAGCGGTCACTTCCGCCCTCTCATCCCCGTGGCCCGAGCAGCTCAAGCCGCAGGTCACACGGTCGCCATTGCCGGTGCGGGCGGGAGGGGGCCCGAGATCGCAGCCGCCGGGTTCACTGCCTTCGCCACGAGCGAGCCGCGCAGACGCGCGGAAGCCGCGGACCGCCGGACGTTGGAGATACCCGATCCGGAAGCGGATGTTCGGCAGCTCGCAGAGGGCTTCGCCCGGCGCGGGGCTCGGCGGCATGCTGCGGCGGTTCTTGAACTTGCCCGTGCGTGGAAGCCCGATGTCCTGGTGCGTGACGAGGTCGACTTCGGCACCGCGATCGCGGCCGAATCGCTCGCACTTCCCTGCGCGACTGTCCTTGTGCTCGCGGCCGGGGGCTTTCTGCGCAAGGAAGTCGTCGCCGAGCCACTGCACGAGCTGCGATCCGCATACGGCCTGCCGCCGGACCCCGAACTCGCCATGCTGGACCGGCACCTGGTTCTGTCGCCGTTCCCGCCGAGCTTCCGAAACCCGCGCTTCCCCTTGCCGGCACGCACCTTCTCGTTCCGACAGACAGCCATCAGTCCAGCTGACGCCACGCCGCGCACGCCCACTGTGTACTTCACCCTCGGCACCGTGAACAACACCACTGACCTGTTCTCCAAGGTCATGGCCGGGCTCCGGGAGCTTCCCGTGAACGTGGTCGTGACCGTCGGTGAGCGCGTCGACCCCGCAGAGCTCGGGCCGCTGCCCGACCACGTCCGGGTCGAACAGTTCGTTCCGCAGGAGCTGCTTCTGCCGCAGTGCGATCTGGTCGTCTCGCACGGAGGCTCCGGCAGCCTCATGGGAGCGCTCGCCCACGGCCTGCCGTCGGTCCTGCTCCCCCTGGGTGCGGACCAGCCGTACAACGCGCAGCGGTGCGTCGAACTCGGTATCGCCCAGGTCCTGGACCCGGTCACTGTCACCTCGGAGGAAGTGCGCATGACGGTATCGGCTGTGCTCGCCGACGGCGCCTACCGCCGCGCCGCCGAGCGGGTCCGAGAGGAGATCAACGCGCTACCGGGAGCCGAGCAGACGATTCCCCTGCTCGAAGGGCTCCACCGATGAACCCAGCAGCGAAGCCGAAGTCCATCGAAGTGAGTGTGCGGAAACTCCGGATAGCCCTGAACCCGCGCTGACTGCCTGCGCGCGTGGAAGGAGGGAGTCCAACGTCGGTGTGTGAAGACTGACTTGGACTCCCTCGCGACCGCACTCCCTGTGATGACCGACGACCTCTCTCTCTCTCTCTCTCTTGAAAATGACGTGCGCTGGCGCGCAACAGCGCAGTTCAGACGGCTTCCTCGTGGGGAGTGACGGTGACGTTGAGGCCGAGGGCGGTGAGTTGCGCGAGCAGGCGTCGGGTCTGGCGTTCCTTGCCGAGCCGGTTGGTGAAGTGGTCGGGGCCGAGATCACGGTAGGGGACGAGGTCGTGCAGGATGTGCCAGGTGGCGACCAGGATGGAGTGCCCGACCGCAAGAGTTGCGCGTTTCGCGCCGCGGTGCGGGACCAACCGCCGGAACTGGGCGCCCAGGTAGGTGCTCTTGCTGCGGGCGGCGCTGGCGCCGGCCATGAACAGGGCGGTCTTGAGCCAGGTGTCGCCGTGACGGGTCCGGCCGCTCAGGCGCTTGCCGGCAGACTCCTTGTTGCCCGGACACATCCCGGCCCAGGACGCGAGGTGTCCGGCGGTGGCGAAGCGGCCCATGTCGACGCCGACCTCGGCGATCAGGACCTGGGCCAGCGTCAGGCTGATGCCGGGAATGGTGATCAGCAGGTCCACCTGCTGCCGCAGTGGCCGCAGCTGCCGGTTGATCTCCTCGCTCAGGCGGATGATCCGGTCGTCGGCCTCGTCAATGGCTCGCAGCATCGCGGCGACCATGAACGCGTGGTGCCCGCTGAAGCTGCCGGTCAACGCCCGGGTCAGCAGCGGGACCTTGCCCTGCAGCTTGCCCAGAGCGAGGTCGGCCAACACGTGCGGGTCGCGTTCCCCCGCCACCAGGGCATCCAGCATGGCCCGTGCCGAGCGCCCCGTGATGTCGCTGACCACGGAGGACAGTTTGATCCCGGTGTCCTCCAGGAACATCGCCAGCCGGTTCACGTCGCGGGCGCGATCACGGACGGTCTCGGTGCGGTATCGGGTCAGATCCCGCAGTTGTCGGATGTCACGAGGGGGCACGAAGCTGGGGCGGACCAGGCCGTACTCGACCAGCCGGCAGATCCACTGACAGTCCTTCACGTCGGTCTTGCGCCCGGGGACGGTCTTGATGTGCTGGGCGTTCAGCAGCCACGGCTCGATCCCCTCGGTCGCCTCCAGCAGGTAGAACAGCGGTTTCCAGTACGACGCCGTCGCCTCCATGCCCAGCCGGGTGACCCTGTTCTCCACGAGCCAGTCCCGCAGCTCCAACAGGCCGTCGTTCATGGTCGAGAACGTGCGGACCTCGTAGCGGGCACGCTTTCCGGTGCCGGGCACCCGAATGCACACCTTGACATCCGCTTTGCTCAGATCGGCGCCCCCGCACCGTTCCTCCAGCACATCCATGCCCGCCCCTGCCTCTCATCCCCAACATCGGTGGCGGTGTCCGTCCATCCGGGGCCACAGGATTCGAAGACTCTCTCTTGCGTGCTCAAGGCAACATCACTGGACTCCTGCACTCGGCCCCCGCGTCCGACTACTCAGCGGGCTCGACGTTCGGCACCAAGGACCATCGACGTCATCCGGACGGACACCGCCCCAAATTTTCCCGGCCACGGGGCGGGACCGAAAGGGCCCGGGATGACTACTCAGGGATTCCCCGCAGCTCGCTCCCTGGCGGCCGACGGTGGGTATCGCCCCACAGCTCGGTGACGCGGAGCGGGTGACGCTGGCGATGGTGCAGGCGATGCTCGGTTTCACCTCCAAGGCCCGCTGGCTGAGGCACGCCGACGCCCACCTGCGTTACCTGTTCCCGTACCTGCTGAAGCAGCCCGGCTACATTGCGCGGTGCTGCGCTAGCCGCCCCAGGGGGTCGGGCGGATCTCGAAGCCCACCAGTCCCTCGGGCTCCTCCTCGTGGACGCGGACACCGGCGACCACGGCCGCGTACGGGCCGCGCCGTGCCCACGTGACCAGCCGCTCGACGGCCGTGGCCTCGCCCTCGAACACGGCCTCGACCGTTCCGTCGGGGAGGTTGCGCACCCAGCCGGCCACGCCGTGCTCCCGCGCCGTGCTCCGGCAGGTGTCACGGAAGTAGACGCCCTGGACTTCGCCGGAGACGATCAGTCGACTGCGGATCATGCCTGCCTCACCGTCAGGTGCTGCGGCGTGCGGCTCACCGTCCGGCCGGCCCTGGCGGCCGCTCGGGCGAAGGCGACGGCGTCCAGGGGAGCCGCACCGCCGAGGTCGTTGTTGAAGTACGCGTACACGTCTGCCTCATCCGACCAGGCCTCGGAGACCCTCGCCACCCAGGTGGCCAGCGACTGCCGACCGTACCGGGGCGGCGGCTGCGCCAGCCCGGCGTGGAAGCGCAGGTAGCCCCAGTCGGCGGTCCGCCACAGCGGGGTGACCGGACGTCCCTGCCGGTCCGCCCAGCAGAGGGCGGCGCCGTGCCGTTCGAGCACGGCTCGGATCTCCGGCACCCACCATGAATCGTGGCGGGGTTCGACCGCCACTCTCACCCCGGCTGGGAAGCAGCTCAGGCAGCCGTCCAGGAGGTCGGCGTCCGCCCGCAGGGTGGGCGGGAGCTGGAGCAGGACCGGTCCGAGCCGCGGGCCCAGCCCCTGGGCGGCCGACAGCAGCCGCTGCACCGGCTCCTGCGGGTCGTGCAGGCGCTTGATGTGCGTGAGATAGCGGCTCGCCTTGACCGCCATCACGAACCCCTCCGGCGTCCGCTCCTGCCAGCCGGCGAAGGTCTCCGCCGTGGGCAGCCGGTAGAAGGAGTTGTTGTTCTCCACCGTGGCGAATCCTTGGGTGTACTCCTCCAGCCAGAGCCGGCGCGGCATCCGCGCCGCGTACAGGACGCCACACCAGTCGTCGTACTGCCAGCCCGAGGTGCCGACATACAGGACCACAACTCCATGGAACCACGGGGCATGCCTGCCCACCGGCGGAGGGCCCTGAGGCAGGTCGTCGCCGTAGGCGCGGGTGTCGTGGAAGGGGGGGGGCTGACTGCGTGCGCTGGCCCGGCCGGTCCGACGGTAGCCAACGCCGGCCCCGCAGCGGCCTCGGGACTTGTCTGACGATGGGACAGCTTGGCTTCCCACTCAGCCCCCTGACGCTTGGCCGAAGCCGAGAGCGAGTCCAAGAGGGCGAGTCAAAAAGAGGTGGTGCCCGCCAGTGCTGCTCCTCTACGCTGTAGAAGTCTTATACGCCGTAGAAGAGCGGAGCGGGCATGTCCCAGGCTGAGCGCAGAACCGATCGATGGCTGATCCTCGCCGTCATCTGCCTCGTGCAACTCGTCGTGGTGCTCGACAACACCATCCTCAACGTCGCGATCCCCTCCCTCGGGCGGGAGTTGGGCGCCACCACCGCACAGGCCCAGTGGGTCGTCGGCGCCTACTCGCTCGCCCAGGCGGGGCTGCTGATCGCGGCCGGCGGGCTCGCCGACCGCTATGGGCGCAAGAAGGTGCAGCTGCTCGGGCTCGCGCTGTTCGGGGTCGGCTCGCTCGGTGCTGCGTTGGCCGGGAGCCCGGGGGAGTTGATCGCGGCGCGCGTGGGGATGGGCGTCGGTGGCAGCCTGCTGCTGGCCACCAGCCTCGCCCTGGTGGTGCGCACCTTCGACCCGGCCGAACAGCCCAAGGCGATCACCGCGCTGACCGCCGTCGCCTCGCTCGGCTTCGCGCTCGGACCGGTGATCGGCGGGCTGCTGCTGGCGAACTTCTGGTGGGGCTCGGTCTTCCTGGTGAACCTGCCGGTCGCCGCGCTGGGCCTGGTGGCGGTCGCCCGGCTCGTCCCGGAGTCCAAGGACCCGCGGGGCGACCGGCCCGACCTGCTCGGCGCGGCGCTGTCGACGGCCGGCCTGGTCGCGCTGGTGTACGCGATCATCCAGGGGCCCGGCACCGGTTGGACCGGGCCGCGCACCCTGCTGACCGGCGGGCTCGGGCTGCTCCTCCTGCTGGCCTTCGCGCTCTGGGAGCGCCGGATCGAGCACCCGCTGCTCGACCTGGGGTTCTTTCGCAACGCCCGTTTCCGTGGCGCGATCTCGGGCGGCGTGCTGGTGAGCTTCGGGATGGGCGGCTCGCTCTTCCTGCTCACCGAGCACCTCCAGTTCGTGCTCGGCTACGGTCCGCTCTCCGCCGGCCTGCGGACGGCCCCGATGGCGCTCACCGTGGTCGTGCTCAACCTCACGGGTACGGGCATGCGCCTGACCATGAAACTCACGCCCCCGGTCGCCGTCGCCGGTGGCCTGGCCCTGCTGGCGGCCGGCCTCGCGGCGATCGCCGAGTTCGGGCACAGCGGCTCCTACCCGGGCATGCTGCTCGGGCTGGTGCTGATGGGTGCGGGGGTGGCCTGCGCGCAGCCCGCGATGGCGGGCGCGGTGATGAGCTCGATCCCGCCGGAGAAGGCCGGCATCGGCTCGGGGCTGATGGGCACGCTCAGCGAGCTCGGCAACTCGCTGGGCGTCGCCGTCCTCGGCGCGGTGCTCACCGGCGGGTTCGCCGCCTCGCTGCCGGCCGGTCTGCCGGCTTCGGCGGCGCGCTCGCTGCCGGACGCGCTCGCCGCTGCCGGACCGTCCGCCGTCGCGCACGTGCGTACTGCCTTCGCCGACAGTCTGACGACCAGTCAACTGATCGGCGCCGTCGCGGTGCTGGTGGGAGGCCTGCTCGCGGGCCGACTGCTCAGCCGGGCCGCCGCGAAGCCACCCGTCCCGAGCCCGGCGCAGTCGGCCGAGTCGACCGCGGGGCCGGTCGCCGGGCCGACCGCCGGGCCGGTCGCCGATCGCGGCTGACCCGCCCTCTACGATCGCTGCACGGCCGGTGCTCCCGGCCGTGCAGCGAGAGCAGAAGGACAGCGCAGATGACCGACACACCCCGCGACCCGAGCGCCAGCATCTGGGTGGCCCCGCCCAAGGGGCGCAAGCGGGGCAGCGCGCCTGCCGGCCTCAGCCGTGAGCGGGTCATCCGCGCCGCGGTCGCGCTGATGGACGCCGAGGGCCTGCCGGCCTTCTCCATGCGCAAGTTGGCGGCCGAGCTGGACGTCACACCGATGTCGGTCTACTGGTACGTCGACACCAAGGACGCCCTGCTCGAACTCGCCCTGGACGAGGTGGTCGGCGAGATCCGCATCCCGCCGCTGGAGGACCACGGCGACTGGCGCCGGCATCTGCGCACGCTCGCTCACGAGTACCGGCACTGCTTCCAACGCCACCCGTGGGCCGGGCAGTTGGTCGGACAGTTCCTGGCCATCGGGCCGAACTCGATGCTCTTCTCCACCAGCGCCGTCGCCGCGGCGACGCGCAGCGGTCTCACCGGTGACCAACTCGGCGGGGCGCTCGGCCTGATCTTCCAGTTCGTGTACGGGTTCGCGCTGGTGGAGGCGCAGTGGTCGCTGCGGGTGCGGGTCTCCGGGCTGGGCGAGGACGAGTTCCAACGGGCCGTCTTCGGGATCGCCGAACAGGCCGACCCCCGGTTCGTGGAGAACACCGACCTGGTGGCGCAGCAGCTGGAGGGCGGCGTCGCCAAGGCCCGCGACCGGCAGTTCGAGGTGGGCCTGGATATCGCGATGGCCGGCATCGACGCCACCCTCGCGCAGTCGCAGTCGCAGTCGCAGTCGCAGTCGCCGGCCTAGGAGTCGGCGTAGGAGTAGGAGTAGGAGCGCGAGTCGCTCAGGCGCGGTACTCCGTGAGGTCGATGCTGTGGATGCTCAGCGGATGGCCGTACGCCGGGTGGACGGTGTCGCGCTCATGCTTCATGCCCAGCTTGCGCATCACGTTCTGCGAGGCGGCGTTGTCCACTCGGCTGACGCTGATCAGGCGGTCGAGGCCGCGGTCCTCCAGCGCGAACTCCATCGCGGCGTGGGCGGCCTCCGAGGCGTAGCCCTGGCCCCAGAACTGGCGGCCGAGCCGCCAGCCGATCTCGATGTCGGGCAGCACCTCGGGCAGGAAGGTGGGCACCGAGAGACCGGTGAACCCGGCCAGCTCGCCCGAGCCCAGCAGCTCGACGGCGAAGAGGCCGAAGCCCTCGTCGTCCCACTCCTCCTCCCACTTCTCGATGGATTCCGCGGTCTGCTCCAGGTCGCGAACCGAGCCGTCGCCGATCCAGCGCATCACGTCGGGGTCAGCGTGGATCTCGGCCATCGCGGCGAGGTCGTGGTCGCTCCAGCGGCGCAGCAGCAGTCGGGGTGTGAGGATCTCGGTCATGCGCCCATCCTAGGCGCGGAAAGTCATCTTTTTTTCGAGGCCAATGTGGACGGCCTTACAAGGACGGGCGGGGGGACGGGCGCGAGGACGGGCGCCCGCCGGGCCGGGTAGCGCCCGCCGAGGCGCTGGCGACCGCGGCGATGCCGATCCACTGCACGGCGGCGAGCCGCTGGTCGAGGAAGAGCAGGCCGACCACGGCACCCAGGGCGGGCTCCAGGCTGGTCAGGATGCCGAAGACGCCCGCGGGCAGCCGCCGGATCGCCTCGAACTGGAAGGAGTACGGCAGCACGCTGGAGAGCACCGCCACCGCCAGGCCGAGCGCCAGCACCCAGGGCTTCAGCAGCGCCGTGCCGCCGGAGGCCAGGCCGAACGGCAGGCTCAGCAGGGCGCCCCAGGTGACGGCGAGCGCGAGCGCGCCCCCGTCGCGTACCCGGTGGGCCAGCCGGGCCGAGACCAGGATGTAGCCGGCCCAGCAGGCTCCGGCCACCGCAGCGAAGCCGAGACCCACGGCGTTCAGGGCGAGCCCGCCGCCGCCCAGGAGCGCCACGCCGGTCAGTGCGAGCAGCGCCCACGCCAGGTCGGCGCCGCGCCGCGAGCCGGCCAGCGCGAGCGCGAAGGGGCCGAGGAACTCGACGGTGGTGGCGGCGCCCAGCGGGAGTCGGGCCACCGCGTTGTAGTAGGTCAGGTGATGGATCGCCAGCAGGGTGCCGGCGGCGGCGATCAGGCCGAGGGTGCCGGGCTCCCGGCGCAGGCCGGTGCCGCGCTCGCGCAGCAGCCCGGGGCGCCAGAGCGCGCAGAGCACGGCCGCCGCCAGGCAGAGCCGCAGGCTCACCACGCCGCCGATGCCGACGGCCGGGTAGAGCCGGGTGGCCAGGGCGGCGCCGCCCTGCAGTCCGCACAGGCCGGCCACCACCAGGCCGCCGGCGGGAGCCCGGCCGAGCGTCCGACTGACCACTCGGCCGACCGCGCCGCCGGCGACCGCGCCGTCGGAGATCACAGCTTTGGCGATCACAGAGTCGCCGACCGCAGCGTCGCCGACCGCAGAGTCGGCGACAGCGGGTCCGGCCGGCTTACGATCGGCTAACTCTCCTGCGGTGCAGGCGAGTTCGACTGAGGTGGTCTCGGGCTGGGAGATTTTGGGATTCCATCCTGAAAGGGGGCCGGAACAGGATGCCTTGACCCCTTCGCTCTCACTGCAGGGTAACGATCTTGTGCATCCCCTGGAAGGAGTGCGAGAAGCCGAGCTGCTCGTCGGGTACCAGGCAGAGCAGCGCGTAGCTGCCGGGCTGCAGGCCGTGGGCCTGGATCGAGGCACTGCGCTCCGGCGAGATGGCGCCGAAACCGGTCGCCGGGCCGGTGAACGGGGAGGCCGGCTGACCGCCTGCCGCGAGCTGCGAGAAGTAGATCCGCAGGTCCTCGTCGGTGGTGCCGGCCGCCACCGGGCGCAGCTGCAGCTCGTGGATCTCCTTGGAGCTGTTGCGCACCAGATAGGCCAGGTGGGCGTGGTCGACAGCCTCGGTCTGGAAGCGCGGACCGGCCGCCTCGTCGTGCTCGATCACCATGCCGTCGTCGTAGCGGACCTGGTTGGCGCTCTGGCCGTTGGTGCCGACCAGGTTCAGCTGCTTGACCACCGGGTGGGTCGGGTCCGCCGCGAAGGCGGTGAGGTCCAGCAGGTAGACGGCGCCCGGTGTGACCTCCTCGGTGAACTGCTCGTGCACGTCGGGCGTCACCAGTGCGCCGCCCAGCGCGTCGGACTCCGTACGGACCGCCCGGATGCCCGCCGCGGCGGTCGTCCCGGTCGGGCTGAACGAGTCGGCGAGGTCGTGCAGCATCTGGTCGACGCTGACGCCGTCGTGCGGGCGCAGCAGTTGGAGCTGGCGGCCGTTCTTGTCGTCGGTGCGGACCCGGAAGCTGACCAGGCCGCCCTGCGCGCTGTCCGGCGCCTGGATGCCGTCGGCGCCCAGGGAGACCTCGATCGGGTGGTCCTCCGGCGAGGTCGCGCCGACCGGGCCCGCGGTGCCGACCGCGGCGGCCAGCGTGAGGGCGGTGACGGCGGCGGCCCGGCTGACGCGGCTGACCAGGTGTTTCGACATGACAGTCCTTTCGACGGGTGATCCCCGGTGGATCCCCCGCCGTGCCCCTGCCGGTGCGGCTTGCGTACAGAAGCGAACCGATTGGGCTACAGCCACTCGTCCTCGTCCGATTCGTACGAAGGGAGCAGCTCGGGCTCGGCGACCCAGCCGGCGCCCAGGACCAGCCGCGAGGTGCGGTGCACGACGAGGAAGCCGAACGGGTGGTCGAAGCGGGCGTCGATCCGGCGCACGCGGTACGGGTAGCGGGGCATCGCGCCCCCACAGGCGACCAGCGAGGTGACCGCCGCCGAGCGGAAGCCGCGGGCACCGAAGGTCGCCGTCATCGCCTGAGCGGCGCACTGCACGGCGAGCGGCGGCGAGGCGCTGATGCCGGGGAAGTGGCCACGCGAGGTGTCGGCCGCCGTCGCCAGTCCGAACAGCGCCGGCTGCCCCAGCAGGTCGACCTCCCCGCTGAGCTGCTCATGGATGCCGGCGGGCAGAGCGGTGGCCCAGCGGGCGGTGAGCGCGTTGACGGCGCGAATGGCGGTACTGCTGGTCATGGGTGCGGGTCTCCGCTCAGAAGCCGATGGCGTTGTGCGGCGCGCGGGGCTGGGCGAACATCGCGGTGGCCCGGGCGAGGGCGCCGCTGACGTGCTCGTGCACCAGGCCGGCGGCGGCGAGTGAACCGAGCGGGGTGGCGCCCAGGTAGGCGGACCCGAGGGTCGCGGCGTCCAGTGAGAGATCGGGCCGCGCGCCGGTCACCGCGCGCGTGCAGTGGGCGCCGTCCGGGCCGCCGTCCAGTACCCAGCAGCCCTCGTTCCAGGGGCAGAAGGGGTCGGTGACCTCGATGACCAGCCTCCGGGACACCTGGTACGTGCGGCCGGCCAGGGCGGCGGGCAGGTCGACCAGGCGCACCCACAGGTCGTCGCTCTGCCGGGTGATCCGCAGCGCCCGCGAGTCGGCGAGCTGCCAGCGCAGCGGCTCGTCGACCGGCCGTTTGGCCGCGACCACGCGCTTGGTCAACTCCAGGGTGGTGAGGAACGACCACAGGTCGGTGTAGGCCCCGGCGGACGCCGCCTCCAGCCGGTCGACCTGGACGGTGCCGGCAGTGGCCGGGTCCGGCGACCACGGGGTGCGGTAGTCGGCGGCGCCGTCGACCCGGCCGGCGGCGTCGTAGTGCAGCAGGAACTGGCTGTCCTGGCTGCCCCGGTGGTCCCAGAAGCCGGGGTACGCGCTGACCTCGCCGATCCGGGTCGCCCGGACCTGGTCGTGCAGCGCAGCGAAGGCGGCCAGGGCGGTGGCGGCGTCCACCAGCTCGATGCGGCCCAACCGGTCCTGCGGGCGGGCGAGTCGGGCGCCCGGGCGGTCCAGCTCCCAGCGGATCGTGTAGGTGGCCGGGCCGAAGCCGTACCGGCCGTAGATGCCACCCGAGCTCGCGCTGAGCGCGGCCAGCGCCTCGCCGCGCTCGCGGCAGTCGTCGAGCATCGCGCGCATCATCGCGGTGAGCAGCCCCTGCCGCCGGTACGTGGGCAGCACGCCGACGCAGGTCACCCCGCCCATCGGCACGGGTCCCGCGCCGGGGACGGTGAGCCGCAGCGAGAGTAGCTGCGAGGTGCCCACCATCCGCCCGTCCGCGTAGGCGGCCTGCGTACGGTCCAGGTCGGTGAACCTGGCGGCTGCAGCGCGCAGTTGGTCCTCGCCGGCGCGGGAGCCGAACGGCGGCGCGACCCCGACTCCCGCGTGCCACGCGGCCGGCTCCGGTTCCCAGTTGGGGGTGCCGGCGTAGGACGGCACGATGCGCAGGAAGTCGACGGTTTCGGCAGCGGTGATGGGTCGGATCTCGGCGTCGGTCACAGCGCCGGTTCTATCAGCCGCCGTCGGGCGCGTCGACGGAGTTTCCGTGCGCGGCCGGCTCGCCAGGCGCCGTCCCGAAGGCGTCGGCGAGGGTGGGTCAGACCGGTGGGACGAGGGTGAAGTAGCGGTCCAGGACGGCCTGGTCGCCCTTGGTCTCCAAGCGGGCGGCGGGGATGCGCTGCCAGAGGAAGAGCATCAGCTCCTCGGCCGGGCCGGCCAACTCCACGTCGCAGGAGCCGGTTTCGCCGTCGGGGCGGGCGTCGGGGCGGGCGTCGAGGTGGACATCGGGGCCGTCGAAGTGCGCCGTCCAGGTGCCGGGGCCGTCGGTACGGCGCAAGCGGATGCGCTCGCCGGAGCCGGGCGGGGCCTGGCGCAGGCTGCGGCGGGCGGGGGCCATCACCTCGAAGGTCTGGGCGATGGCGTCGGCGGCGAGGTCGGGGTCGATCGGCTGGGTGTCGCCGAGCGCGTGCTCGGCGTCCCAGCGGTGGACGGCGGCCTCGATGGCCTGCATCCGCAGCCAGAACCCGGCGCTCTGCTCCGCCGACCAGGTCCACACCGGCTCGCCGGGCGGGGTGCTCGCGAACAGCGCGGCCAACTCCTCGGCGCCCTGCGCGAACCAGTCGGCCAGGCCGGGCGGCACCGGGGCCCGGTTGGGGGCATGCTGCGGGTCCGGCCAGCCCGTGGCGTCGGCGGGGAGGTGGAGGATGGCGAGGTCGGTGCTGTCCGGCGGCTCCTGGAGCCGTCCGCGCAGCACGTGGGCGACGTATCGGTGCACCCCGCCCAGGTGCATGGCCAGGTCGCCGATCGCCCAGCCGGGGCAGGACGGCACCAGCAGGGCCGTCTCGGCGGCGGCCGCCAGGCGGATCGCTGCCTCGAAGGCCAGGACGTCACGACGAAACCGGAGCACGTAATCCATGCGTCCACCTTGCCATCGACGCACCGGGCCCGGCAGCGCATTTCGGCGACTGCTGCGACCAGGGCCCGGACCGGCCCTGGCGGCCGGTCGGCGTGCGGGACGCGTGAACCCCGGCAGAATCGACGTGCGGGGCTGTTCCCAGGGCGCCGCGCTCGCCGATCCGAGAGGACCTGTCATGCCTGAGTTCCACCCGAAGCATGATCACCTGATCGTCAAGCCGATCGAGAACGGCTCGGGGCAGGGGGACGCGGAGACGCGCACGGGGGAGGTGATGGCGGTGGGCCCCGGCCGGCTGCTGGGCGGCGGCAAGCCGCACCCGGTGGACGTCAAGGTCGGCGAGAAGGTCCTCTACAACACCTTCTCCGGCGTGGACTTGGACGTGGACGGCGTTGCCTACGCCGAGATCCCCGAGGACGAGATCCTGGCGGTCACCGCCGAGTAGCCGACCCGACACTACTGCCGTCCCTCACCCGGTGCTCGGGCCGGTCACCCGGTGCTCGGGCCGGTCGGCCGCTGCTCGTTTCCACGCCGCAGCAGGCCGTACGCCCAGCGCTCGTTCAGCCCGGCGAGGAAGCCGACGCTACCCCAGAAGAACCAGGCCTTGATCAGCGCCTGATGCCCGGCTGGGGTCAGCGGTGCGCCGCCGCAGAGGCCGTCCGGCATGGCGGGAGGGGTGAGCAGGGTGAGAATGCCGCCGTTGATCAGCAGAAAGAGCGAGGTGGCCAGCAGCCAACCGACCACCACCCGGTACCAGCCCTCCTGGCGCATGGCCTGTGCCAACGGTCGGTGTCGGGCCTCTGGGCCCTCTGGGCGGGGGCGGCCGCGGTCTCCCGCAGGCCGACGCGCACCACGTACTCCAGAGCCCGGCAGACGTCGACGCGCGTGCGCCGCTCGAAGGCGCGCTGTGCCGCCGTGTGCAGGCGTTCGATCCGGACGAGCTGCTGCGGCTCCGCCTGCCGCAGGCGGACCAGCTCGGGAGCGTCCTCGGGGAGGCCGAGCGCGTCGGCCAACGTCCTCGGCTCGGTTGAGGCAGCCCCCAGAAACCATTCCATGACCAGCTGTGCCCGACCTGCGCGCTGTCCACCCATGTCTGTCCCTGCCCCCTCGGTTCCAGGAGCAGTTGTACCGTCACACAGCCCTCGGGCGGAACCCGGAGCCAGGGGTGTCAGCGTCGGCGGGTCGGATCAGGGCGACTGCGGCAGTTCCTCGCCGTCGTCGAACCGGGACCCCAAGGCGCGGGTGAGCCGGAACACCAACTCACTGGCTGGGCCGGTTGACGCGGATGAGTGTCTGCTGGCCGTTGGCGACGAGCTTGCGCTCACCGCCTGCCTGGACGCTGAGTGAGAATCCGCCAACACTGATGAGACCGAGCCGGGCGCTCACGGGCCGGGTTCGCGCAGGCCGCGCCAGACGGGGTGGCGCAGCCGGCGCTCCGGCCTGGTCCACTCCTGGTACTGCACCTCGGCGCCGAGCACTGGGCGCACCCAGTGCACGACGTCGCCGCGCCGAGGCGGCGGCAGCGTGCCGATGAACGGCATCCGGGCGCTCTCCAGGCGGCGCAGCACGGCGGCCAGCGCCCGGCGCTCGGCCTGGGCGAAGCCGGTGCCGACATTGCCGACGTAGCGCAGGCCGCCGCGCTCGGGCACCCCGCACAGCAGGCTCTTCACCAGCGCGCCGTCCGGGCCGCCGGGGATCCAGCCGCCGATCACGATGTCCACCGTGCGCACGTGCTTGACCTTGATCCAGTCCGCAGTGCGGGTGCCGGGCGTGTAGCGGGACTGCAGCCGCTTGGCGACGACGCCCTCCAGGCCGTGCTCCGCGGTCCAGGCGAAGGCCGCCGCGCCGTCCTGCGTCCAATGCGGCGGCGCCTTGATCCGGGCGCCGCCCAGTTCGAGGCCGGCCAGCAGTTCGCGGCGCCGTACGTAGGGCAGCTGCAGGGTCGGCTCCTCCAGATGCAGGACGTCGAAGACCACGAAGGTCACCGGCCGGGCCCGGGCCAGCCGCTGCACGGCCTCCGGGCGGGTGAGGTGGATGCGCTGCTGCAGCAGCGAGAAGGAGGGGCGGCCCTGCTCGTCCAGCTGGACCAGCTCGCCGTCCAACGTCGTGCGGTCGAGGGGGAGTTCGGCGAGCGCGGCGGCGATCTCCGGGTACCGGCCGGTCAGGTCGCCGCCGTGCCGCCCGCTCAGCCGCACACCCGCGCGGCTGATCCGGGCGATGCACCGGATCCCGTCCCACTTCGCCTCGGCCGCGAACCCGCGGTCCGGCGGGAGCGTGGTGGAGGGGGTCGCGAGCATCGGCTCGACGACGGGCAGGTCCACCGCGTGGTCCATCCGGGGCACCTCTCTTGTTTCAGGTGCTCCCATCGCACCGCGCCAAGGCACCGCGCGCATCCCGGCAGCGGTCGGGCCGTGGCGTGCCGAGCACCAGATAGGCGCCGGCGAGGAGCAGGCAGCCGGCGGCCATCACCATCCACAGCCAGCCCACCCCGGCCCGTGCGAGCAACTGGGTGCCCAGCACGGGAGCGGCGACGCTGGCGATGCCCCAGCTGGTGCCGTACACGGAGAGGTAGCGGGCGCTGGCACCGGGTGGCGCGAGCGCGGCGACGACAGCGAAGGCGCGTCCGAGCAGCAGCAGATCGCCCAGACTCCACAGCACGGTCCAGGCCAGGAAGGCGGGGAGGCTGCGGGCGATCGCGTAGCCGGCCAGGCCGGCCGCCAGCAGGAGGTGCCCGAGGGCGAGGGCGGTGGGTGCCGAGAGCGCGGCGGCCTGCCTCAGCCGTAGCAGCGGTTGCCCCGCGATCACCGTCACGGCGGAGACGGCGAGGACCAGTCCGGTGTCGGAGGCGGGCAGTCCGCGGCGGATCAGGGAGAGCGGCAGCGCGATCATGATCTGCATATAGACCAGTGCGAAGACCGTGCCGCCGGCGAGCATCGCGAGCAGCGCCGGGTCGTGCCAGGCGGACCGGTCGCCCTCGACGGGTTGCTCGCTCTTGACGGGCCGGTCGGCGGGCAGGACGCACTGCACGGTGACCGCGCAGGCCAGGCAGGTCAGCGCGTCGACGACGAAGAGCCAGCGCAGATCCCACCGCCCCAGCCCGGCGGCGATCAGACCGGCGCCCAGCCCGCCGGCGGCCAGCGCGGCGTTGAGCGCGCTGTAGGCGCGGACGTGCTCGGACGGGTCGACGGCATCGGCGATCATCGCCTGGCTCGGCGGCTCGTAGAGCTCGAAGACGAGCCCGAGCAGCACGGCGCAGAGTGCCGCTGTGAGCAGCGAGTGGGCTGCTGCGATGGCGAGTTGGGCGAGTGCGCAGCCGCTGAGGCCGAGCACGATGGTGCGGCGGCGGCCCAGCCGGTCGGCCAGTCGGCCGCCGATCAGCCGGGAAGGGATGGTCGCCAGCCCGAAGCCGGCCGAGACCAGGCCGGCGGTCGCCACGCCGGCGCCGAAGTCGGTGGTGATCAGCACGGTGAGGAAGGGGATGGAGAACGCGCCGAGCCGGTTGACGGCGCGGGCCGCGATCAGCAACCGCACCCGGCCCGGCAGCCGTCGTCCGCCTTCCCCGACCCCGCTCTCCCTGCCCACTGGCCGCGCCTCCGCATTCTGACATCCGTGACTGGCAAAACTGATATCGTCAGTGACGAACGCTAGATCCGAGAGGGGTGACTGGTCAAGTGATGTTCGATAGTCACGTGGCGACGCTGCTGGACGTGGCGGTCGCCCTCGTCAACTCCCTGACGGACGGCGACGAGCGCGGCCGGCCCTACACGGCGCCGCGCGACGCCGACCTGCCGGCCGCACTCGACGCCCTGCTACCCCGCGCGAACGACGCCCGCGCGAACGACACTCCCCGCACGATCGACCAGGGCCAGGCGGCCTACCTCGCCGCCACGGCGCACCGGATGCGTACGGTCTTCGAGGCGGCGAGCGCCGGTCGGATCGGCGAAGCGGCCGCCACGCTCAACGCGCTGCTGGCCGCCACCGGTGCCCGCCCGCGGCTGGACCTCGTCCCGGGCGAGCCCTGGCAGGTCCACTTCCACGGCTCCGACGACTCGCTCGCCATCGGCTGGAGCGCGGGCTGCGCGACCGCGCTCGCGCTGGCGATCGGCAGCGAGCTGGCGGGTCGGCTCGGCGTCTGCCAAGCCGACCGCTGCGACCGGGTGTACGTCGACGGCTCGCGCAACGCCGCCCGCCAGTTCTGCTCGACGGCCTGCCAGAGCCGGACCAAGGCAGCCGCCTTCCGCGCCCGCCAGGCAGCGGCGACGCCCGCCCCCGGCACATAGCGCAGCGCCGACGCCGGCGTTAGCTCGGCCCGAGGGAGCCGCTTGAGCGGCTGTGGTCAGATCAGTCGCTCGCGGATGCCGCCCTCGAAGGCTGCCCACTCAGTCTCGGTGAGCCGGAGGGCCACCAGGTGGGGGTTCTTGGAGTCGCGGACGGCGACGCCGCCGTCCGGCAGGTTGGTGATCTCAACGCAGTCGTTGTTGTCCTGGCTGAGGGGCGACTTGCGCCACTGTGCGCCGGCCAAGTCCACGGCGTATATCTCAATGGCTAGCGCAGGTAGGTGCGCTGCCAGTCGGCCAGCGACATGGTCTGCGCTGCGTCGGCCAGCAGGATGGCAGACGGCAGCTCGAGCTTCGCTCGTGTACTGTCCACCCACTCCTGAGCTGCGGGGTAGCCCTGCTGGAGGTACTCAAGTCCTTGGATCATGCACTCGAGCTTGTCCGCGTCGTGGGCTACCTGGACCTCCAGAGAGTCCCCGTTCTCGTAGTCGCGAACGATGGCGCTGATCCCCTCGGCCACGGCCGGGTAGCTGTCGGCTACCTGATCGGCGGTCACCGCTTCGTTCGACGCGGTCTGGATGTACCGGCGGCCGATCCACGGGATGTCGCCGATGCGAGTCTCCTGGGTGTCGTGGAACGTGCAGAGCAGTGCGACCCGCGCGGGGTCGGCGCCTTCCATCATGGCGAGGACCGCCCCGATCACGGCCGTCCTCCAGGAATGCTCGGCAATCGTCTCGGGATCCTTGACGCCGGCGATCCACCACCCGCTCCGCTTCGCGCGCTTCAGGGCACCTGCCTCCAGGAGGTAGCTGACGGTGCCTTCGGCTTCCTGACGGTCGTTCAACTTTGAATGTCCTTCCTGAAGATCGGCTGGTCAGTCTCAGACCGTAGTGCACGGATTCGAGCTCCTGCCGCGCCTGCGTCGAGCTTCCGTCGGACTTGAGCAGCGTCGCCACCTCCGCTTGGAGAGTCCGACGCAGGTCGGGATCTGCGACCAGGAGACCACGGCGGCGAGAACATCTACCCGCGCGAGATCGAGGAGTTCCTCTACCGGCACCCCGACGTTCTGGACGCCAAGGTGATCGGCGTCCCGGACGAGAAGTACGGCGAGGAGCTGATGGCCTGGATCCGCCAGCGCCCCGGTGCGCCGGAGCTCGCGGCGGAGTCACTGCGGGCCTACTGCGCGGGCAAGTTGGCGCACTACAAGATCCCGCGCAACGTGCACCTGGTGGACGCGCTCCCGATGACGGTGACGGGGCAAGGTGCGCAAGGTCGAGATACGCGAGGAGGCGTTCCGCCTGCTGGGGGAGGGGAGGGGAGTGAACGCGGCACACTGAAGTGACGGATGTGCCGAATCCCCGCCACCGTGCGTACTGGTGACGGGGATTCAGTCCGACGCAGCGCCGGTCAGACGGTCCCGAACTCGCCGGCCTTGACGGCGGCGACGAACGCGGCGAAGGCGCTGGCGGGGAAGACGAGGGCAGGACCGGACGGGTCCTTGGAGTCCCGGACGGGGGTGACCCCGGGGAGGCCGTCGGCTACCTCTACGCACGCGCCGCCTTGCTGGCTGTAGGTCGATTTCCGCCACTTGACGCTGGACATGTCCATACTCACCTAAGTTCCTTCCGAGCAGCGCGAATGAGTTCGAGGGACGCGGTCTCGCACAGCGCGCCCACCTGTAGCCGATGGTAGTTCCTCTCCCAGGTGGTAAGGATGTTGGGATTGCGCTGTGGGTGCCCCTGACCTTCAGACTCCGAGTACCCGATCAGGCTTCGATCAGCAAGCGTCAGCAGGTGTACTGGTAGGGCGAACGGTCGGTCCTCGCCCATGGGGAACGGGGCAACTTGAAGGATCACGCCCGGCCTGCCGGCTTGCTTCTCCAGCTCGGCGAGTTGGCCGTCCATCACGTGACGGCCGCCCACCGTGCGGCGTACGCAACTTTCGTCCAGGACCGCATGTACTAGCGGTGCAGTGGGCAGAGCAAGGCGGCGTTGCCGAGTGAGCAAGTATGCGACTCGTTCATCAGCCTCCTCCTGGGTGATGGTCCCGCGCCTGACCTCAGCGCCCGCCAGTGCCCCCGCGTACTCCGGCGTCTGAAGCAGTCCAGGGATCACGCCCAGTTCGAATACGCGGATCTCTCGGGCCAGCGCTTCCTTTGCGGCGTACTCCTCGAAGCCATCGAGCAGGGATGCACTTCGAACGTCGCGATACCGATCTACGAACTGAGTTCCGATACCGAACGCAGCGTCAGCTTTCTGAGCAAAACGGATGGTTGGAGGTTTCCGGCCAGTTTCAACGGCTGAGATATGCACCGCTGAGTAGTCCATCCGCTCGCTGAGTTGTTCCTGCGTCCAGCCGCGTTCCTCTCGTGCGCTGCGGAGTTGTGCGCCGAAGGCAGCGCGCGGAGACGAGTCCGGGTCGAGCTCCCGACGGTTCATGATCCGCTCTTCCTTCTGTTTTGGGAGGTTGAAGATGTCCCTGACTGTAGAGGACAGTTGGAGCTCCTGGTAGCCGAATAGCTACAGAGAGGAACTGACTCATGTCCATCCTGAGCCGGCATATCCATGCCCAACACCAGCAAGCACGCATCGCAGTAACGAAGTTGACCGCTGCCCTGACTCGTGCAGGGTCGCCGCTTCCATCCGTCGGCATCGACCCAGCGTCCGCCCTGACTGGCACCGTCCTGGTCGACCTCGGTCGGGCCCGGTCGGATGTGGTCATGGCGATCGCCGAACTGATCCTTGAGGGACTGGACGCCCGTGACAAGCAACAGAGTTGAGTCCCAAGAGGCCCGGATGGTCCGCGAGCTCCGCGAAGCCGCGCAGCGGGCCGTCGACGCGCTGGTGGACGCGTTGGAGCTCAACGGCCTGCCGCCGCTGCCCGGTCTGGAGGGGGGAAGGGTCACCCTCCACCCGCGTGGCGTCCACATCGAGATCGGCGGGTGCAATGTGCGCACCGTGCAGGCGATCGCCGATTTTCTCAAGGATCACGCGCGCTGCTCGGGCCGCGTTCTCCCCGGTACGGTCGTCGTGCCCACTGGACTGGCCGAACTGCCCGCTGTGCGAAAGGAATTGAGCGAATGATCAGCACCAGCACCAGCGCCGCCACCCCCGACGACGTCCCCCCGACCGGCTCCTACGTCGTCGACCGCAAGTCGCTGCGCATCCTGGTCGTCATGGACAACCGCCACGGCGAGCTCTACCTCCGCCCACCCGGCGGCGGCATCGAGATCACCCGCACACCGGACCAGATCCGCCCCGCCGACCGCAGCGAAACCCTGCGCGGCCGAGTGGCCAAGGCCAACCTGGACGCCGAACACGGCTGCGCCGGCTGACCGACGCCCCGCACGACGAGCTCCAACTGACGCTGGTAGCACTGTACTTGGCAGGCAAGACGGCCCGAGCGACAGCGGCTTCCATCGAGGTGCACGAGAGGACGCTGAGCTGCTGGTTCGCCAAGTGGGGTGTCCAGACCCGCATTGCCGATGTCTTGGCAGAGAGCAGGCCAGACGCTCTGGCTTGACGCGCCGCGGCGTCCGGCCTGGGGATTGACCTGGCCTGACCCGCGGGCCAGGGCAGCCGTCGGCGTCAGCTCAGCCCGAGGGTGGCCAGTGCGGTGGTCCAGTTCGCGGCGATCGCCTGCTGTGCGGGCGCGAGGTCGACCTGGCCGGCGCAGACCGCGCGCTTGAGCGCGTTCTCCACGCTGTCCTTGCTGTACGAGGTGCCGCCGCCCACGTTGGCGTGCGGCTCCGGCCAGAGGTTCAGGGGCGAGGTGGGGGAGCCGCCCAGCTCCAGCGGTATGAAGTGGTCCTCCTCGTAATCCGACATGTTGGTGTCGCTGTAGCCGTAGGCGATGATGCCCTGGGCCTTCAGCCGGTTGGTGTAGGAGGTCGGCGGGCGCACGGTGGTGGTCCAGCCGGAGACGCAGATGGTCGAGTCGATGGTGCTCTGCGTGACGCTCGGGTTGAGCGCGCCGGGGGTGCAGGTCGGATCGGGGAGCGGCAGGTAGGCCTGCGAGCAGGTCGCCGTCGCCTGCGGCACCCATGTGGCGGCGCGCGCGGTCGCGGCCGGTGCCGTCACCAGGGCGAGCGGTACGGCGGCGAGGGTGACCGCGGCCGCCGTGGTCGTGAGTCTGACGCGCAGTGAACTCATGGTGACTCCAGGGAAGTTGACCGTTTGCTGAATGGGTGTGCCCATGACAGCAGTCAGTCGGTATCCCTAGAAGGGGGTGTGCGGTGAACGTTTGGTGACGCGCGTAGAACGAGCGCGGCGGCGAGCCCGCCCGCAGAACAGGCGGCGTAGTACCGCGGTACCACGCGCAGCCCCCCGAATCCGTCCGCGGTACCGCCGGATCAGCCCCTCCCCGTTCCTACAGTGGAGCTCACGGCGCCGGGCACAGGCAGGCGCAGCTCACCGGAACCGAGGGCCCAGCGATGATCGAGATCAACAGGTTGGTCAAGCGTTACGGCGACAAGACCGCCGTGGACGGCCTGGACTTCACCGTCCACCCCGGCCGGGTGACCGGCTTCCTCGGCCCGAACGGGGCCGGCAAGTCCACCACGATGCGCATGATCGTCGGTCTGGACGCCCCCACCAGCGGCTCGGTCGCCGTCAACGGCCGTCGCTACGCCGAGCACCACGCCCCGCTCCAGGAGGTCGGCGCGCTGCTCGAGGCCAAGTCCATCCACCCCGGCCGCTCGGCCTTCGACCACCTCAACGCGCTCGCGCTGACCCACGGCATCCCGCGCCGCCGGGTCGTCGAGGTGATCGAGCTCGCCGGGCTCGGCCAGGTCGCCCGCAAGCGGGCCGGCGCGTTCTCGCTGGGCATGGGCCAGCGCCTGGGCATCGCCGCGGCGCTGCTCGGCGACCCGCAGACCGTCATGCTCGACGAGCCGGTGAACGGCCTCGACCCCGAGGGCGTGCTGTGGATCCGCAACCTGCTCACCGGGCTCGCCGCCGAGGGCCGCACCGTCTTCGTCTCCTCGCACCTGATGAGCGAGATGGCGCTGACCGCCACCGACCTGATCATCGTCGGCCGCGGCCGGCTGCTCGCCAACACCACCGTGCGGCAGTTCGTGCAGGACGCGGGCGGCAACAGCGTCCGGGTCGCCAGCGCGGACCCCGCCCGGCTGCGCGAGCTGCTGGTCGGCCCGGACGTCGAGATCAGCGGCGAGGCCGGCTCCGAGGTGCTGCAGATCACCGGCCTGACGGCCCGTCAGATCGGTGCGACGGCCGCCGAGCACGCCATCGCCGTCTACGAACTCACCCCGCAGGCCGTCTCCTTGGAGGAGGCCTTCATGGAACTGACCCGCGACAGCGTCGAGTACCACGGCAGCGCCTCCGCCGCCGACCTCTCCGCTGCCACCTCCTCTGTTCGGAGCGCCGTATGAGCACCCTCAGCACCCTCACCGCCCCCGCCGCGCCGGCCACTCGCCCCGCTCTCAAGGTCACCGGGCCGCGCGTGCTGCGCGCCGAGTGGGCCAAGCTCTGGTCGCTGCGATCGACCTGGATCACCCTGAGCGTCGGCGTGCTGCTGCTCGTGCTGGTCGGCACGATCGCCTCCGCCAGCTACTCGCCCGGCCAGGTCGTCGCGCACGGCCCGGCCGCCGACGCCAAGGACGCCGTCGGCTTCGCGCTGGGCGGCATGGGCTTCACCCAGCTCGCGCTCGGGGTGCTCGGCGTGCTGATCACCGCCGGCGAGTACTCCACCGGCATGATCCGCTCGACGCTGGCGGCGGTACCGCGCCGGCTGCCGGTGCTCTGGTCGAAGGCCTCGATCTACGCCGTGGTCGCGCTGGTGCTGGGCACCGCCGGTGCCTTCGCCGCCTTCCTGATCGGCTCCGGCTACCTGCACGGGACGCCGATCGCGCTCACCCTCTCCTCCTCCGGCGTGCTGCGCTGCCTGTTCGGCGCCGGGGCGTACCTGGCCCTGGTGGGCGTCATGGGCGTGGCGCTGGGCGCGCTGCTGCGCTCGGTCGCGGGCGGGATCTCCGTCCTGGTCGTCTCGCTGATGCTGCTGCCCGCGCTGGCGGGCCTGCTGCCCAGCGGCCTCAAGGACGACATCAGCCCGTACCTGCCGGGCAACGCGGGTGACTCGATCTTCGCGCTGACCCACGCGGCGCACACCCTCACCCCGGGCGCGGGCCTGGCCGTCTTCGCCGGCTGGACCGCCCTCGCGCTGGCCGGCGCCGCCTGGCGGCTGCGCCGCAGCGACGTCTGATGCCCAGGACCGACGTCTGATCCTTGCAGAGACAGGGGAGCCCGACCTCCCCGGCCGCCGCCTCCCACCGCCGTACAGTGACGGTGGGGGGCGGCCTCCGACTTTTCGGAACCCTGCGGAACCTTCGGACCTTTCGGAAACCAGGTGCTGCCGACGTGATGACTACGACCGCTCCGGAGCCCGACCCGCTCTGGGTGCACCCGGCGGCCCGCAGCCTGGTCCGCCGCGCCCGGCGCCTGCGCCAGGCCGACCAGGACCACCCGTGGCGCCTGGACGCGCTGCTGGCGGCGGCCGTGCTGATGCTCGGGCTGGGCGATCTGATCCGTGGCGACCAGGGGCTCGTCATCGACAGCGCCCAGTCGCTCCCGACACCCGGCGTCCTCGCGGTGCTGGTGGGCCTGGGCCTGCCGCTGGTGTGGCGCCGCCGGGCCCCCACCGCCGTCTTCGCCGCCGTGCTTGCGGTCTGCACCGTCCAGTGGTCGCTCGGCCTGCTCGTGCACAGCGACCTCGCGCTGCTGATCGCCCTCTACGGCATGGCCCGCTACGCGCCGATGCGCCGGCTGCCGTGGGCCGCCGGCGCCACCTTCGGGGTGCTCGCGCTGGCGGCCTTCCGGGTGAACCTGATCAGCCAACCGCTGGTCGCCCTCTTCTTCCTCTGCGGCACGGCGACCGGTGCGATCGCGCTGGGCCTGGCGGTGCGCATCCGCAAGGCGCAACTCGCCGCGCTGGCCGACCGGGCGACCCGGCTGGAGATCGAGCGCGAGCAGCGCGTCCAACTCGCCACCGTGGCCGAGCGCGCCCGCGTCTCCCGCGAGATGCACGACATCGTCGGCCACAACCTGGCCGTCATCATCGGCCTCGCCGACGGCGGCGCCGCGCTGGCCGCCAGTGACCCCGCGCGCAGCGCCGAGGCCCTGCGGATCATCGCCGGCACCGGTCGGCAGGCTCTGAGCGAACTGCGCCGCACGCTCGGCGCCCTGCGCGAGAGCCCGACCCAGGACGGCGCGGGCGAGCAGATCGAACTGAGCCCGCAGCCGGGGATCGCCGACCTGGACGCGCTGCTGATGCGGATCCGGGCCGCCGGGCCGCACGTCGCCTACCGCACCGCGGGCGACACCGCCGCGCTGCCGCCCGGCGTGCAGCTCGCCGTCTACCGCATCGTGCAGGAGGCGCTGACCAACTCCCTCAAGCACGCCGGTCCGCAGACGAGTGTGCAGGTCAGCGTGCGGGCCGGCGCGCAGGCCGTGCAGGTCAGCGTCCAGGACACCGGACCCGTCGAGGGCCCACCCGCCGGCCGCCGGCTGGGTCATCTCGGGCACCCGCACGGGCACCCGCACCCTCACCCGCACCCGCCCCAGCAGGGGGAGGGGCAGGGGCTGGTCGGCATCCGCGAGCGCGCCGCCCTCTCCGGCGGCACCGCCAGCGCGGGACCGCGCCCGGCGGGCGGCGGCTGGAGCGTACGGGCGGAGCTGCCCCTCCCCGCACCCGCCGCAGCCGCCAGCACCGAAACCCCCAGCGAGGAGGAGCGAGCGTGACCACCGTCCTGATCGTCGACGACCAGCCGCTGCAGCGGTTCGGCTTCCGGATGCTGCTCGACAGCAGCCCGGGCACCACCGTGGTCGGCGAGGCCGACCACGGAGCCGACGCCGTCCGCAAGACCGCCGAGCTGCGCCCCGATGTCGTGCTGATGGACATCCGGATGCCCGGCATGGACGGCATCGAGGCGACCCGCCGGATCGTCGCCGCCGGCGGCCGCTCCCGCGTCCTGGTGCTGACCACCTTCGACCTGGACGAGTACGCGTACGGCGCGCTGCGCGCGGGAGCCAGCGGGTTCCTGCTCAAGGACGCCCTGCCGGACGAGCTGCTCGCCGGAATCCGCGCGGTCGCGGCCGGTGACGCGGTGGTGGCCCCGGCCCTGACCCGCCGGCTGCTCGACACCTTCGCCGACCGCCTGCCGCACGACCAGGCCCGTGCCGCCGCCGACGCCCGCCTCGAGGCCCTCACCGAGCGCGAGCGCGAAGTCCTGGTGGCCGTCGCGGGTGGTCTGACCAACGGGGAGATCGCCGAACGCCTGGTGCTCTCCGAGTCCACCGTCAAGACCCACGTCAGCCGACTCCTCGCCAAGATCGGCGCCCGCGACCGCGTCCAGGCCGTGATCACCGCCTACGACGCGGGCCTGGTCCGCCCCGGGTAGCTGATCCGGCACCCGCTACTACCGGCCGATGTCCTCGTGCCAGAGCTCGGGCCGGGCGGTGATGAAGTCGCGCATCAGGGCGACGCACTCGGCGTCGTCCAGCACGGTGACCTGTACGCCGTGCTCGGCCAGCCAGTCGTGGCCGCCCACGAAGGTCCGGGCCTCGCCCACCACCAGGCGGCCGATGCCGAACTGGCGCACCAGGCCGCTGCAGTACCAGCAGGGCGAGAGCGTGGTCACCATGGTGGTCCGCCGGTAGCCGCGCAGTCGCCCGGCTGCGCGGAAGGCCGCCGTTTCGGCGTGCATGGACGGGTCGTCGTCCTGCACCCGCCGGTTGTGGCCGCGGCCCAGCAGCTCGCCGTCCGGGCCGAAGAGCGCCGCACCGATCGGGATACCGCCCTCGGCCAGGCCGAGCCGGGCCTCCGCCAGCGCCACCGTGAGCATCGCTCTCGTATCAGTCGTCATGCCGCAACTCTCGGCGCAGCGGGGCTCCGGCGCCAGGATGTGGCCTGCTTCACTCGCGAGGGGTGTCCGGATTATCCGGATATAAGCGTGACGTCAGGTGGTGCTGACGCTGGGTCGACAATGTGGTGGGCCTCACGGGTGGTTGGCGGTGACCGCGGCCACATTCGGGGGCCGGGGGTGGGTCGCGGGCCGGTGTTTTCGGGGGTTCGGGGCGTGCTGTACTGCCGGTAACCGGGCGTTGACCTGGGTGTTTGGGTCGAAGTCTTGTGGCCTGTGGGGGGTTTCCGTAGCTTCGTTTGCAGCGGTGAGCAGCACGAGTCGCCGTTACTTCCCCGAACGACACCGCTTTGCGGGCTTGGTTCCGTCTGCCCGCGTCCGGTACTTCCGAGAGGATCCACATGACCTTCCGTAACGAGAACGCCGCCGCCGCTTCTGCCGCCACCACCCCCGCCGCCGGTCGCAAGCGCAACCGCGTGCGGATCGCCGTCCTGGGTGGCGCGCTGGCTGTGCTGCCGGTCGCGGGTCTCGTCACGGCCACCGCCTCGTCGGCCGCGCCGGCGAGCACGTGGGACAAGGTCGCGCAGTGCGAGAGCACCGGGAACTGGAGCATCAACAGCGGCAATGGCTTCTACGGCGGCCTGCAGTTCACCTCCTCCACCTGGGCGGCCTTCGGTGGCACCCAGTTCGCGCCGCAGGCCAACCAGGCCACCGCGGCCCAGCAGATCTCCGTCGGCGAGAAGGTGCTGGCCGCCCAGGGCCCCGGCGCCTGGCCGATCTGCTCGGTCAAGGCCGGCCTCTCCTAAGGCCCCAGAGCTCAAGCCGTAAAAGCGTCGGAGGCACCGCGATCACGCGGTGCCTCCGACGCTTTTGCGCGTACTCGGGCCGACACTCTGGGGCGCGCGGTGTGCGAGTTGTCCCTACCATCGGTCTGAAGCGAAAGTGATCCGCTTGCGCGTAGGAGGCATCGTGGTCACCACCGACCCCCGTCCCGGACCGTCCCTTCCTCGCACCCTGGAGGACGTCCCGGGCTGGTTCTGGCCGCTTGACCAGCAGCTTTTCGGCTGGCTGCTGGCCCGCCAGACCGCTGCCGGGATGTACGGCGACCTGCTGGAGCTGGGCAGCTACCTGGGGCGCAGCGCCATCCTGATAGGCGGCCACCTCCAGACCGGCGAGACCTTCACGATCTGCGATCTGTTCGATTCCGAGGCGCCGGACGGCAGCAACGCCGCCGAGATGTCCATGTCCTACCGCGAGACGCTCACCCGGGTCGCCTTCGAGCGCAACTACCTGGCCTTCCACCCGGCCCTGCCCACCATCGTCCAGGCGCCCACCTCGGTGCTGTCGGACGGCCGGATCGCCGTCGACAGCTGCCGCTTTGTGCACATCGACGCCTCCCACCTCTACGAGCACGTCGCCGCCGACATCCAGACCGCCGCCACCGTGCTGGCCAAGGACGGCATAGTCGTGCTGGACGACTTCCGCTCCCAGCACACCCCGGGCGTGGCCGCGGCCACCTGGGAGGCGGTCTTCCGGCACGGTCTGCGGCCGATCTGCGTCACCGCCGAGAAGCTCTACGGCACCTGGGCCGACCCCGGGCCGCTGCAGCGCGAGCTGCTGGAGCTGGACGGCGACGTCCCGGACTGCAACATGGACGTGGACGTGATAGCCGGGCAGCGGATGGTCCGGCTCTCCGGCCGAGGCATCGCCAAGCTCATGCCGCCCGAGCCCGAGCAGCCGGCGCCCGAGGCCGAGCAGCAGCCCGCGCAGCGCTCGGCGGCCCGGCGACTCGTCCTGGACCTGCTGCCGCCGATCGCCACCCGGGCGGTCCGCCGCCAGTTGCAGCAGCGCCGCGACCGGAGCGGATAGCCGAACGCGGCCGCTCCCGTGGGTACGGGGGCGGCCGCGCGGGTGAGGACTCAGTGCGTGGGGGTCGGGGTGGGCGTGTCGGTCGGCGTGACGGTTGCCGACGGGGTGGGGCAGGACGGGCTCGGCGAGCCGGGCGCCGCGCCGGGGGGTGTCGCCGTGGGTGTCGGGGTCGGGGTCGGGGTGGGCGTGGGGGTCGGCGTCGGCGTCGGGGTGCCCGTGCCGGTGGGCGTCGGGGTCGGCGTCGGGGTGGGGCAGCCGGTCGGCGTGGGCGTCGGCGTGGGCGTCGGCGTCGGCGTCGCGGTGGGTGTGGGGGTCGGCTTGGGGGTCGGAGTGGGCGTGGGGGTCGGCGTCGGCTGCACGGGCCGCGGGGTCGCCGTCGGCGTGGGCGGCGCCACCGGGGTGACCGGAACGGGGACGGTCGTCGGCGCGGTCGTCGGCCCCGGCGTGCCGGGGGTGGCCGGCAGGGGCGGACCGTCCGGCGCGCTGGTGGCACCCGACTGGAAGGTCGCCATCCAGCTCTTCACCGTGCGCAGGTAGTCCTGCGAGTCGTTGTAGCCGAGGATCGCCTGGTCCAGCTGCGCCGGAACGGAGAGATCGCGGCCACTCGAGCACAGGTAGCGCCCGGCGGCCAGCGCCGCGTCGTGGATGTTGTTGGGATCCGCGATGCCGTCGCCGTTGCCGTCGGCGCCCCAGATCGCCCAGGTGGACGGGAGGAACTGCATCGGGCCGACGGCGCGGGCCCACACCGTGCTGCCGTCCCACTTGCCGCCGTCGCTGCTCGGAATCGCGGCCACGCCGTTGCCGTCCAGCACCGGGCCGAGGATCGGCGTGTACGTCGTGCCGTTGGCGTCGACCCGGCCGCCGTCCGCCTGGCCCGACTCCACCTGGCCGATCCCCGCGAGCAGCTGCCACGGCAGGTGGCAGCCGGGCTCGGACACGGCGAGCACGGACTGCGCGTGCAGATACGCCGTGAACACCGTGGCCGGCAGCGAGGCCCCGGAGCCGGTCGGCAGCGTGAGCAAGGGGTCGTTCGGACCCGGAGTTCCCGTCGGGGGGACGGGAACGGTCGGCGGCGGGGTCAGCGCGAGGGTGCCGCCGCCGTCCACCGGCAGCTGGCCGGCCGGCGGGACGGCGGGCGCCATCGCGGTGCCAGGCGTCCCGGCCGGTGTCGGGAGTGCCGCCAAACCCTGGGCGGGGACGGCCGCCTGTGATCCTGTCAGCGCCGCCACGGCAACGAGGGTCATCGCCGCCCCCGCCGTCCGCTTCAGCGCCGCTGCCCGTATTCGCACCATCATCCGCAAGTGTCCCCTCCGATAGCCTGTCTGGACCTGTACGAACCTACGGCATGTCAGTGACGAGTCAACCGACTAAGGGTGGACATTCGCGCCGCCGACCGGCTGGTCCTGCCCCAACGGGCGATCGCGCGGCGGCCGGGCTCGGTTCGTCGCGCCGCAGGCGCTCTTGCGAGAATCGGAGCAGCTCAGGCACCAACCGCCCCCGCAGATCGGAACGAGAACCAGGATGTCCACGGCCCACCCCACCCACCCGCTGGACAATCCGGTGCGCGCCGCACTGACCGGCCCGCACGCCCACTTCGCCCGCCGGCAGGGCCGGTTGCTGAGCTACCCGGCGGACATGACGGCCTTCCTCGGGATGCCCGACCGGCCGCGGGCGGACGACTGGGCCGACGTCGCGGCGCTCCTCGGCCCCGGCGGACACGCCGTGACCCTCGGCGTGTCCGTTCCGCCGCCGGCCGACTGGGAGGCGACGTTCGAGGTCGAAGGCGTGCAGCTGGTGGGCGAGCGCGTGGTCGGCGCGCACGACCCGCACGCGGTGCGGCTCGGGCCGGCCGACGTCCCGGAGATCCTCGCGCTGGTCGAACAGGCCCGCCCCGGGCCGTTCTTCGCGCGCACCATCGAGCTCGGCGACTACCTGGGCATCCGCGAGGGGGGCGCGCTGATCGCGATGGCGGGGGAGCGGTTGCACCCACCGGGCTTCACCGAGATCAGCGCGGTCTGCACCGACCACGCCCACCGCGGCCAGGGCCTGGCCGGTCGACTCATCCGCGCCGTCGCAGCCGGGATCCAGGACCGCGGCGAGACCCCGTTCCTGCACGCCGCCGCCGACAACACCGGCGCGATCGGGCTCTACCAGGCGCTGGGCTTCCGCCTGCGCCGCACGGTCACCTTCCGCGGCGCCCTCGTCCCGCAGCCCTGACGTACGCCCTTGGCGGTGGGATCCGGACGGGTGGTGTTGCCCGGTGGGCTGCTGCGCCGTGCGGGTGGGTGGACCGGCGTCGCCTTTCATGTGAGAGCGCCTCACCTGAGGGCGCTGCGCCGGTCCGCCGGGCCGGCCCGCTGGACGAGGAGCAGGAGAGAGCAGATGGCAGACCGGGACGACCGACGACCCCGCGGAGCGCGCGGAGTGCTGATCCGAGGAGCCCTGCGAGTGACTCTGCGAGGTGCCCTGCGAGCGACGCTGGGCGCGGTGCTGCTGACCGCGGCCGCGCTGCCCGCGTACGGGGCGGCGCCGCGCGCGCTGCCGCCGAGCACGCAGTTCACGCCGCTGACGGCCTCGACGATCACCCGACCCGCGCCGTTCAACGCCTCCGACGGCAAGGTCCACCTCTCCTACGAGCTGTTCACCACCAATGCCCTGGGCCGCCAGACCCCGGTGCGGATCGACAGCATCGAGGTCCAGGACGCGCGGACCAAGCGGGTCATCGGGTCGCTGAGCGGCGACGCGCTGGCCGCGGCCGCCAACCCGATCGGCGTCCCGCTGCCGGGCGAGGGGACGGACGCCGCGCGGCAGGTCGCCGTGCCGGTCGCCGTGCCGGTCGTCGCGAGCTCCGAGCAGTGGGTGATCTGGCTCGACCTGGCGCTCGATCCGGCCGAGGCCGTCCCCGCGGAGCTGGAGCACCACCTGACCGGCGCCGTCCTGGCGCCGTCCGGCCCGGCGGCGTTCGAGGAGACCGTCGCCCGTACGCCGCTCTCGCGTACGGCACCCCTGCAGCTCGACTCGCCGGTGCAGCCGGGGAGTTGGTACGCCAGCGAGAGTTGCTGCGGCAACACCCACCACCGGCGCGGCCTGGCGCCGATCAACGGCGGGCTCTACGTCCCCCAGCGCTTCGCCATCGACTGGTTCCGGGTCGGGGACCACAACCAGACCTGGGAGGGCGATCCGAGCCGACTGGACAGCTACCTGAGCTTCAGGCAGCCGGTGGTCGCCGCGGCCCGCGCCAAGGTGGTGGAGGTGCAGGACGGCCTCGCGGACAACCCGCCGCCGGTCCCGCCGACCGTGCCGCCGATCCAGGACACCGTCGGCAACCACATCACCCTGGAGGTCGCACCGGGCCAGTACCTGCTCTACGCCCACCTGGAGGACGGCAGCCTGACCGTGCACGAGGGCGACCGCGTCGAGCCCGGCCAGATCCTCGGGCTGATCGGCAACAGCGGCAACTCGACCACCCCGCACCTGCACTTCCAGGTGATGACGACCCGCGAGTTCTTCCCGACCGACAGCCCGCCGTACACCTTCCGCTCCTTCGACATCCTGGGCCACGTCGCGCCGCGGATCTGGGACGACAATCTGGGCCTGCGGCCCACCGGAGTGCTGCCCGTCGACGAGTCGCCCTTCGCGGGTCCGCACACGGACGAACTCCCGCTCGACCGCAATGTGATCCGCTTCTGACCGATGTCTGTCCTTCAGCGGCCAGAGACGCGGTCGGCGAGGCGGGCCGCGCGGTCGCTGGTGGGGCTGGCGTTGGCCAGTTCGCGGCGGTCGGCGCCGCGGTAGACGGAGTAGAGGCCGTGGACGCCGATCCAGCGCAGGGGCTCCGGCTCCCAGCGGCGCACGGGGTGGCCGACCCAGGGGAGGGCGGTCAGTTCGGTGGCGCCGCCCTCGCCGGAGTCCGCGAGGACGAGGTCGCGCAGGGTGCGGGCGGCCAGGTTCGCCGCCCCCACCCCGCTGCCGACGTAGCCGCCGGCCCAGCCCAGGCCGGTGGCGCGGTTCAGCTCCACCGCGGCGCACCAGTCGCGCGGGACCCCGAGCACGCCGGACCACGCGTGGTCGATCGCCGCGTCGGCCGTCGCGGGGAAGAAGCGGACCAGGATCTCCCGCAGCGCCCGGATGGTGGCGTCCTGGGTGCGCCCGTCGTTGTCGGTGCGCGAGCCGAAGCGGTACGGGACGCCGCGCCCGCCGATCGCGATCCGGTCGTCGGCGGTGCGCTGGGCGTACATGTAGGCGTGCGCCATGTCGCCGAGGGCCTCGCGGCCCTGCCAGCCGATCGCGTCCCAGACGTGCTGCGGCAGCGGCTCGGTCACGATCATGGAGGAGTTCATCGGCAGCCAGGTCCGCTTCTGGCCCTTGAGCGAGGCGGTGAAGCCCTCGGTGCAGCGCAGCACGTAGGGGGCGCGGACGGTCCCGTGCGCGGTGACCGCGCGCTGCGGGCCGATCTCGGTGACGGTGGTCGACTCGTGGATCCGCACCCCGAGGCCTTCGACGACGCGCGCCAGGCCCTGCAGCAGTTTCACCGGGTGGATCCGGGCGCCGTGCGGGCTCCAGGCGCCGCCGAGGGTGCCGGCGACCTGGATCCGCTGGGCCGACTCGCTCGCGTCCAGCAGCAGCCGGTCGTGCTCGCCGAAGCTGACCTCGGTCCGGTGGAAGGCCTCAAGACGGGCGAGTTGGGCGGGGGTGTAGGCCACCTCCAGCACCCCGCCCTGGTGGACGTCCGCCTCGATGCCCTCCGCGGCGGCGACCTGGACCACCTCGTCCACGGTCCGGTTCATCGCCTGCTGCAGCGCCACGGCGGCCTGGTGGCCGTGCAGCGCGGCGTAGCGGTCGCGGCCGGCGATGCCGTTGTAGAGCCAGCCGCCGTTGCGGCCCGACGCGCCGTAGCCGCAGAACTGCTGCTCCAGCACGGTGATCCGCAGCGAGGGCAGGGCCTTCTTCAGGTAGTACGCCGTCCACAGGCCGGTGTAACCACCGCCGACGATGCACACATCGGCTGTCGCGTCGCCCGGCAGCGCCCCGCGCGGGGTGGGGATGCCGGTCTGCGCGTACCAGAACGCTATGTCGCCGTTGACGGTGGTCATGCTGCCCCTCGGTGCTCAGTTCTCAGTGCTCAGTGCTTGGTGCTTGGTGTTCAACGCATCGGATCTGGTGCATCGGATCCGGTGCGTCAGATCTGGGCGGTGATCTCGCCCGCCACCCGGACGCCCGACGCCACGGCCGCGTTCAGGGTGGCGTTGTCGACGTCGGTGTGCTCGCCGGCGAAGTGGATCCGCCCCTCCTGGACGGCCTCGTAGCCCGCGAACGAGGTGTACTGGCCGACCTTGTAGTAGTGGTAGGCGCCGAGGTGCCACGGGTCGAGGGACCAGTGGTCCTCGTACGCCCGGCCGTTCCAGGCCGCGGTGGTGCCAGGGTAGACCTGCTCGATCTGGCTGAGGAAGCCGTTGACGTCGGCGGTCGGGGCCGGGCCGTGGGCCGCTCCGGTGAGGGTGTTGCGTGCGCCGTCGCCCCCGGGGAAGTTGACGAGCAGGGCCGGTGCGCCCGCCGCGCCGAGGTTCACCGAGCCGTCCCAGGCCGTCTGGTAGCCCAGCGGGCCGGTGTTGGAGACGCCGTTGTAGCCGAGGGCGGGCCAGGTCTTGGTGGTGAGCTGGCTGACCAGCTTGGCGTTCTGGCCCATCCCCTGCTGGTTGATGGCGGTGAGCTTCAGCGCGGACAGACCGGCGCCGGAGAGGTCGACATTGCGCAGCGTGCTGAACGGCAGGGCCAGCACCACGTGGTCGGCGGGAACGCTGACGGTGCTGCCGGCGTGGTCGAAGGTGCAGGTGTAGCTGCCGTCGCTGTTACGGGCCAGCGCGATCAGCTGGTAGCCCTGCTTGACGGTACCGGCCGGCAGCTGTCCGACCATCCCGCTGACCAGTTGGTCGTTGCCGCCGACCAGGTGGTACTTCTCGTCGAAGCCGCTCGCGTTGTCGAAGGTGCTGGAGGCGCCGAGGAAGCCGATCATGCCCAGCGCGGACGACTGCGCGGGCTCACCGCCCGACTGGAGCTGGATGGACTGGATCAGCTGGCCGAGCGAGGAGCTCGCGGGCAGACCGATCTCGGCGAGGTAGTCCAGGCAGGAGAGCTGGTCGAGGCGGGCGGCCTCGGCGGTGTGGCTGTTGTAGCGCGGGGTGCCGATGGCCTGGTAGGAGGCGCTGAAGGCAGCGAACGCCTCGGCGGTCCAGTCGCTCTGCTGCTGGGCCGAGTTGTAGAGCGCGCCGTTGATCCAGGCGGCGTAGCCACCGGAGTTGAGCGCGCCGCCGTTGGCGTACTCGCGCTGCAGGCCGAGGCTGTTCGCCAGGCTCAGCACCGCCGTGTCGGTCGAGCTGATGAACGAGCCGCCGTGCTCGCTCACTTGGCCGCCCGCGAAGAAGCCGCGCAGCGACCAGCAGCGGCCGCCGACGTGACTGGTGTCCGCCTCGTAGACGGTCGCGGCCACCGGCTGGCTCCGGTTCCACAGCTGGTGGGCGCAGCGCAGACCGGCCAGTCCGGCTCCGACCACCACCACCCGGGGCGCCGTCGCGGCGGCGGCCCGGGAGGGGTTGAGCAGCGCGGCGGGTACGGTGGCGGCGGCGATCGCGGCCGCTCCGGCGAGGAGCCGGCGGCGGCTCAACCCGAGCTCGGCCCGCTCGGCCCGCTCGCCGGCCACCTCCGCGACGGGCATCCGGCGCCGGCGAGCCTCGGCGTGGATGGAGAAGACGGCGCGCAGCGGGTCGGGGATGCCCGCCCGGTTGACGGAGCCTGACGGAGTGCGGGCCGAGCGCGAACGTGGGGTGTCGCGGTTCAAGTGGGGCCTCTTCTCGGGCTGGTGGCCGCTGGTGGTCGCCGGTGGGGGCCGGCGCACTGCGGCGTTGCAGGGGAGTGAAGCGCTGGCGCAGCGGTGTTGTCAACACTGTTGCGCCAAGCCGCGAAAACCCGCGAAAAGACATCTCGCCAGCTGACGTGGCGTCAGGTCTCGCGACCGGCTCCCCGTACGGCCTCGGCCCGCCGCTCGATCGCGGTGATCAGCGCCTCCACCCTGGCCTGGAAGATCTGGTCGTGCGTCACCTCGGCCAACTCCTGGCCCAGGCGGGTGATGTTCGGGAACCCCTGGGCGTCGACCAGCCGGTACTCGCGACTCCACGAGGACTCGTCGGCCGCCCGGACCTCCGGATCGAAGAGCAGGTAGGCGGCCCGCTGGCCGACGTAGGCGAGCAGCGAGTCGCCGACCATCCGGTAGTGGACGGCCGCGTCGGCGCCGTCCAGGCCGGCCTCCATGACCGCGCCCAGGATCAGCTCGACGATCCGGAACTCGTTGCCGCGCCTGGTGGTCCGGCTGGCCATGATCGAGCTGACGGCGGGGTACTTGAGCGCGACGGCCAGCGATCCGGCGGCCAGTGCGCGCAGCCGGTCCTGCCAGCCCAGGCCGTCGGGGATGCTGTCGAGCACCTCGCCGAGCGTGCGGTCCGCGACGGAGAGCAGCAGCTCGTCCTTGTCGCGGAAGTGCCGGTAGACGGCGGTCGGATCGGCGCCCAGTTCCTCGCCGAGGCGGCGGACCGTGAAGGCGTCGGCGCTGCCGCGGGCGGCGATGCGCAGGCTCGCCTCGATGATCGCCTCGGGTGTCAGTTGGGCGCCGACGCGCTTGCTGCGGGCGGGTGTTACGGATGCGTTCGACATGGTGCTTCATTCTATCGATGCGGGACCAAGGTTGCGCAACAGTGTTGACAACGCTGTTGCGCTGCCGTTCACTCCTCCTCAACAACACGCCGTGCGGGCTGAGTCCGCCGAGCTGGAGGAACCGTTGATGGCAGATACCGGGCAGCGCGCCGACACCGTCTTCCTGGGGGGCCGGGTCTTCACCGCGACCTCGGCGGCGCCGATCGACGCCGCTGTGGCGATCGGCGGCGGCCGGATCCTGGCCGTCGCCGACGAGGCGGACATCCGGGCGCTGATCGGCGCCGACACCGAGATCGTCGACCTCGCGGGCGGGCTGCTGGTCCCCGGGTTCCAGGACGCGCACGTCCATCCGGCGGTGGCCGGCGTCCAGATGCTGCGCTGCGACCTGTCCGCGCGGCACTCGCTGGAGGGCTACCTCAGCGCGGTCGCCGACTACGCCGCCGCCCACCCCGAGGCCGAGTGGATCTGCGGTGGCGGCTGGTCGATGGACGTCTTCCCCGGCGGCGTCCCCACCCGGGCCATGCTGGACGCGGTCGTGCCGGACCGGCCCGTGCTGCTCACCAACCGCGACGGCCACGGCGCCTGGGTCAACTCGGCCGCGCTGCGCCTGGCGGGCGTGGGCCGGGACACCCCCGACCCCGCGGACGGCCGGATCGAGCGCGAACCGGACGGCAGCCCGATCGGCACCCTCCAGGAGGGCGCCATGGACCTGGTCGCCGCCCATGTCCCGCCCGCGACCGCCGACGAGGCACTGGCCGGTCTGCTCGTCGCCCAGCAGCACCTGTTCTCACTCGGGGTGACCAGCTGGCAGGACGCCATGATCGGCGCCTTCCCCGGCAACCCTGACAACTACGACGTCTACCGGCGCGCGGCCGCCGACGGCTCGCTGCGGGCCCGGGTGGTCGGCGCGCTCTGGTGGGACCGCGAGCGCGGCCTGGAACAGCTCCCCGAGTTGGAGGAGCGCCGCCGGGGCGGACAGCTGGGACGCTTCCGTGCGACCTCGGTGAAGATCATGCAGGACGGCATCGCGGAGAACTTCACCGCGAGCATGCTGGAGCCCTACCTGGACCGCTGCGGCTGCCCCACCGCCAACTCCGGCCTCACCTTCGTCGGTCCCGAGGTGCTGACCGAGGCGGTCTGCGCGCTGGACCGCGCGGGCTTCCAGGTGCACTTCCACGCGCTGGGCGACCGCGCCGTCCGCGAGGCGCTGGACGCGCTGGCCGCGGCGCTGGCGGCCAACGGGCCCAGCGACAACCGCCACCACCTGGCGCACCTGCAGGTGGTCCACCCCGACGACCTCGCACGGTTCGCCCAGGTGGGGGCCGCCGCGAACATCCAGGCGCTGTGGGCCGCGCACGAGCCGCAGATGGACGAGCTGACGATCCCCTTCCTCGGCCCCGAACGCTCGGCCCTGCAGTACCCGTTCGGCGATCTGCAGCGGCTCGGCGCCCGGCTGGTGGCCGGCAGCGACTGGTCGGTGAGCAGCCCCGACCCGCTGTGGGGCATCCACGTCGCGGTCAACCGGGCGGTGCCGGACGCCGGACGCCACGACCACCCGCCGCGCGAGCCGTTCTACCCGCAGCAGGCCCTGACGCTCGCTGAGGCCCTCACCGCGTACACCGCCGGAAGCGCCTGGGTGAACCACCTCGACGAGGTCACCGGGACCATCGAGGCGGGCAAGTACGCGGACCTCGTCGTGCTGGACCGCGACCCCTTCGCGCACCCGGCCGAGGAGATCGGCCTGACCCGGGTGCGCCGGACCTACCTCGACGGGCAAGCGGTCCACACCGCGGCCTTCTGAACTCCCCCCACCCGCGACAGCCCGCTCGCGACACCCCAGGAGTCTCCATGACGAAGTCAAGACCCGTCCCGCGTACCCGTCGCACCCTGGCAGCCGGCGCGCTGGCCGCCGCCGTCCTCGCCACCAGCGCGTGCGCCGGCACCGCCCACCCGGCCGCCGGCGCCGCGTACCAGCTGACGGACGCCACCCCCGCCGCCGCCGGCCCGATCGACTCGTTCACCTGGTCGCTCTTCGGCGAGCCGACCTCGATCGACTACGCCTACTCCTTCGACTTCCCGCCGAACCAGATCCTCGCCAACGTCTGCGAGAGCCTGCTGCGTTGGAACCCGGACCTCACCACCTCCCCGAGTCTGGCCACCTCGTACAGCAACCCGACGCCCACCAGCTGGGTCTACCAGATCCGCCCCGGCGTGCACTTCCACGACGGCACGGTGCTCACCGCCGACGACGTGGTGGCCTCGCTGCGCCGCAACCTGGACCCGGCGGTGGCGGGCGACTGGACCTCCCCGTACCGCAATGTGAAGTCGGTCGACAAGACCGGCCCGCTGCAGGTCACCGTCACGCTCAACACCCCTGATTCCACCTTCAACAAGTACATGGCCGCCAGCCCCGGCACCGTCGAGTCCGCCGCCACCCTGGCCAAGGACGGCAAGAACTACGGCAATCCGGCGGACGGGGTGAACTGCACCGGTCCGTTCGCGTTCTCCTCCTGGACCTCGGGCCAGTCGCTGGTGCTCAAGCGCTTCGACGACTACTGGGACCCGCAGCTCAAGGCCAAGGCCGCCCAGGTGAAGTTCGTCTTCCTCTCCGACCCGACCACCCGGGTCAACGCCTTCCGCACCGGCGAGGTGGACGGCGGCTGGATGGTGCCGCCCGACGCGTACGGGCAGTTGCGCTCCAGCCCGGCCGGCACGCTCTACTTCGGCCAGAACACCACGGTCTCCGACGAGGTGGTCAACAACCTCAAGGGCCCGCTCGGCGACGTCCGGGTGCGCCAGGCACTGCTGATGGCCATCGACCGCAAGGGCATCGTCAAGGCCGGCGCCGGCGGGGTGGGCGAGGTGGCGAACTCGCTGGTGACCGCCAACAACTGGAGCGGCGCGCCGGGCACCGCAGCCGCCGACGCGCTCAAGGCGCTGCCCGCCTACCCCTACGACCCCGCCAAGGCCAAGGCGCTGGCCGCGCAGGCCGGGGTGGCCGGTCAGAAGATCGTGATCGCGACCAGCCCGCTGGACTCGCAGACCACGATCATCACCCAGGCCGTCGCCCAGGCCGCCACCGCGATCGGCCTCAAGCCGGAGATCGACACCATCTCCGCGGACAAGTACACGGCCCTGTTCACCGACCCGGCCGCCCGCCAGGGCATCGACCTCTTCCTCACCTTCTGGTACACCTCGATCACCGACCCGCTGGACATGTACGCCGGGCTGCAGACCGGGGCGTTCAGCAACTACGGCGGCTGGTCGAACCCGCAGTTCGACGCGGCCGTCAACCAGGCCGTCGGTGCCTACGACCCGGCCGCGCACGCCGCGGCCACCGAGCAGGCCCAGCAGACCGCCATGACGCAGCTGCCTTGGCTGCCGCTCTACACCGAGCCGGTCAGCGTCTTCCTCGGCAAGCGGATCACCGGCGTCCGGCCGTCCATCGCCTACCTCTACTACCCGTGGGCCGCCGAGATCGGGGCCAAGGGATGACCGCCGACGTGACGGCCCCCGCGGCGGCGGCCAACGCCGTGACGGCCCGCGCCGTCACCGCGCGGCTGGCCTCGGTCGCCGGGTCGGCGGTGCGCAGACTGCTGGGCATGGCGGCGACCCTGCTGGTCACCTCCTTCCTGGTGTTCTCCTCGCTCTACCTGGCGCCCGGCGACCCGGCGAGCTTCCTGGTGCGCGGGCGCAGCCCCAGCCCGCAGGAACTCGCCGCGATCCGCCACCAGTACGGCTTCGACGACCCGTTCCCGGTGCGCTACTGGCACTGGCTGGACGGCGTGCTGCACGGCGACTTCGGGCGCTCCTACCTCTTCCACCAGAGCGTCTGGGAGGTGCTCTGGTCGCGTCTGCCGGCCACCCTGCTGCTGGTCGGGGTGTCGACGCTGATGATCGCCGTGGTGGGGATCGGCGCCGGGATCGTGGGCGCGCTGCGCAACGGCACCCGGACCGGCTCCGCGGTGCTGCTACTGGTCACGGTCGGGGCGGCGGTGCCCTCGTTCGTCGCCGCGATCATGCTGCGCTCGGTGTTCGGGGTGCGGCTGGGCTGGTTCCCCACCATCGGCAATGGCGCCGGGGTGCTGGACCGGCTGCACCACGTCGTGCTGCCGGCGATCGCGCTCTCGGTGACCTTCATGGCGCTGGTCACCCGGGTGACCCGCTCGGCGATGCTCGACGAACTGCGGCGCGAGCACGTCGAGGTGGCGCTGAGCCGGGGCGTGCCGCGGCCCACGGTGATCCGGCGCCATGTCCTGCGCAACGCGCTGGGCCCGATCACCACGGTCTGCGGGCTGCTGATCTCGGGGATGCTGGTGAGCACCGCGATCGTCGAGACCGCGTTCGGGATGTCCGGGGTGGGATCGCTCCTGGTGCAGTGCGTGGACGAGCTGGACTTCCAGGTGGTCCAGGCGATCGTGCTGCTGGTGGTCGCCGCCTTCGTCGTCGTCAACACCCTGGTGGACCTGGTGTATCCGCTGATCGACCCGCGCGTGCGCACGGCAGGAGGAGCCCGATGAGCGCCACGGACGCTGGTTTGACGGACGCTGCTTCTACGGATGCTGGTTCGACGGACGTTGGTTCGGCGAGCGCTGCTTCGATGGGCGCGCGCCCGGCGCGGCGGCGCGGCCGCGGTCCGCTGGCCTGGCTGCGCCGGGTCGGCGGCGGCCGGCTGGTGCGGCTCTGCGTGCTGGTGCTGGCCGGGTTCGTCCTGGTGGCGCTGCTCGCGCCCTGGCTCGCTCCGCAGGACCCGACCTACGGCGACCTGGGCAACACGCTGGTCGGACCCGGCGCCGGCCACTGGCTCGGTACCGACAACGGCGGCCACGACACCCTCTCGGCGCTGATCGAGGGCACCCGCACCAGCCTGGTCGGACCGCTGGCCGTGGTGATCTTCTCCACCGTCCTCGGCATCGCGGTCGGCCTGTTCGCCGCCTGGCGCGGCGGCTGGGTCGACACCGTGATCGGCCGGGTGCTGGACATCCTCTTCGCCTTCCCGGCGCTGCTGCTGGCGATCCTGGCCGTCGCGCTGTTCGGCAAGGGGCTGACCGCGCCCGTGCTCGCCATGGCGGTGGCCTACCTGCCGTACACCGCGCGGCTGGTGCGCGGCCTGACCGCCCAGGAGAAGGTGCGGCCCTACATCGCCGCCTACCGGGTCCAGGGCCACTCCGCGGTCTTCATCGCACTGCGCCGGCTGCTGCCCACCATCACGCCCACCGTGCTCGCCCAGTCGACGGTGAACTTCGGCTACGCGCTGCTCGACCTGGCCGCGCTGTCGTTCCTGGGGCTCGGCGTGCAGCCGCCCACCCCGGACTGGGGCGCGATGATCAACCAGGGGCAGGTGGCCCTGCTGCAGGGCCAGCCGCTGTCCGCGATCGTTCCGGCGGTCGCCGTCGTGCTGGTCGTGGTCGCCTTCAACGTCGTCGGGGAGCACCTCGGCGACCGGCTCGCGAGGAGAGAGTCCTGATGCCGCCGATCGACCCGCCGATCGACCTGCCGATCGACACGCCGATCGACCCGCTGTTGCTCGCCTACCAGGAGCTGAGCGTCACGCTGCCCGGGATGGCCCGGCCCCTCCTGGACGGCGTCAGCCTGAGCGTCGCCGCCGGGGAGGCCGTCGCCCTGGTCGGCGAGTCCGGCTCCGGCAAGTCGGTGACCGCCCGCGCCGCCCTCGGCCTGCTCCCGGCCGGGGCCGGCACCGGCGGGCAGGTCCGCGTCGACGGCCTGGAGGTGATCGGCGCGGACGCGGCGACGCTGCGCGCGGTGCGCACCGGCAAGGCGGCGATGATCTTCCAGGACCCGCGGGCCGGGATCAACCCGGTGCGCCGGGTCGGCGAGTTCCTCACCGAGGCGCTGCGCGTGGTCGGCGACCGCGGCAGGGCGGCGGCCGAGCTGCGCGCCGTCGAGCTGCTGGACGCTGTCGGCCTGCCTGACCCGCGCCGCCAACTGCGGCAGTACCCGCACCAGTTGTCCGGCGGCATGCTGCAACGCGTGATGATCGCCGGAGCGCTCGCCAGTGATCCGGGGCTGCTGCTCTGCGACGAGCCGACCACCGCGCTGGACGTCACCACCCAGGCCGAGATCATGGCCATCCTGCGCGGGCTGCAACGCGAGCGCGGCCTGGGCCTGCTGCTGATCACCCACGACCTCGACCTCGCCGCCGCCTGCTGCGACCGGATCTACGTGATGTACGCGGGCCGGATCGTGGAGACCGCCACCGCCGCCGACCTGCTCGCCGCACCCCGCCACCCGTACAGCGCCGGCCTGCTCGGCTCGTCCCCGCCGTTGCACGGCGCCCGGGAGCGGCTGCGGCCGATCCCCGGCGCGCCGATGGGCTTGCTGGAGAGCGCTCCCGGCTGCGGCTTCGCACCCCGCTGCCGCTTCGCCCGCCCCGGGCTCTGCGACCGGACGCCGCCGCCGCTCGTCCCGGCCGTGCCCGGCCCGGGCCTGGTGGCCTGCCACCTGGCCGAGGAACTGACCGATGCACTGACCGATGCACTGGCTGCCGAAGCGGCCATCACACCTAAGGAGCAGGTCAGTTGAGCGCCGAACCCGTACCGCTGCTGCAAGCCGTCGGCCTGCGCAAGACCTACCCGACCGGCGGCTCCCCGCTGGTCGCCGTCGACAACCTGTCCTTCGCGCTGTACGCCGGGGGAGCGATCGGGGTGGTCGGCGAGTCCGGCTCGGGCAAGACCACCACCGCGCGGATGCTGGTCGGCCTGGAACGCCCCGACCAGGGCGAGATCCTGGTGCAGGGCGCCCCGCTCGCCGCGCGGGCCCGGGGACGAGCGGCGCGGCTGGCCCGCGCCAAGGCCGTGCAGATCGTCTTCCAGGACCCCTACCTCTCACTGGACGCCCGGATCGCCATCGGCGCGACCCTGGACGACGTGCTGCGCCTGCACGGCTGCTCCGACCGCCCGGCCCGGGCCGCCCGGGTCCGCGAACTGCTCGCCCAGGTCGGCCTGGGCGAGCGCGAAGCGGCCGCGCTGCCCCGCGACCTCTCCGGCGGACAGCGCCAACGGGCGGCGATCGCACGGGCGTTGGCCGTCGACCCGGCCGTCCTGGTGCTGGACGAGGCGGTCTCGGCCCTCGACGTCTCGGTGCAGGCACAAGTCCTCAACGTGCTCTGCGACATCCGCCGCGACACCGGCATCGGCCTGGTCTTCGTCAGCCACGACCTGGCGGTGGTGCGCTACGTCTGCGACGAGGCACTGGTGATGTACCGGGGGCGGACCGTGGAGCACCGCCCGGTCGAGGAGCTGCTCACCGCGCCCGGCGACCCGTACACCCGCCTGCTCCTGGCCTCCCTCCCACACCCGGGCTGGGACCCCGACACCATCGGCACCCGGCGCCGCGACCTCGCCGCGGGCATCTCAGGACCAGCCCTGACGGCGCACCCGCCAAGCCTGCGCCTGGCGGGCGCAGTTACCGGCCGAAGGCGATAAGAAGGCCAGGGCTCTCAGCTGAAGGAGAGCGGACATCGGGGGGACCCTGCTTTCGCCGGTGACGGTCGGACGGGTTGGCGCCCGTTTGGTAACCGACGCCAGCGACGACAGCGAAACGGGCCGTCCGGGTGAGTGCCTTCCGAGTTGCCGGGCACCCTGGGCGGGGAGACGCTCGAATGTGGTGGCTGGAAACCATATCCGGCCCTTCGTCCAGTAAGGGAAGAATATGTCGAAGCTGTTTGCTTCCTGGGTTCCCGGCTATGCGACGGTCCCCCAGGTCATGGGGAGTCCCGGACTGAATTTCAACGGGCAGAACTACACCGACGTCAACGGCTTTCGCGAGGGCTTCGGGGTGACGTTCCATCAGCAGGGCCGCCAGGAGAACTGGTACCACACCCCCATCCCGACGCCGGTCATCGTCGAGGACCGCCGGGCGACTCTGGTTCGCGTCATCGTGCTCTTCAGGCTCCCGGATACCGCCACCCTGAAAAGGGTCAACGTCTGGGACGGTCAGACGGAGATCTTCGCGAACAACGGCCTCTCCATCACCGGGGAGCACAGCCTGACCCTGGATGACGAGAACACCTATGACGTCAATCGCGACGGCATCAGGTTCGGCGTGGGAGTCTCGCTCCTGATTTCGACGATCGAGGACTCCGACATCTTCTTCGGCGGCGGTGGAGGCGACTTCCAGCACGACATCTGAGCTCAGTGAGCGCTCTCCCGGGACGGTACCCGCCGCAGGGTGGCGGGACAGTACGCGCCCGGTCCCCGCGAGGGGGGCCGGGCGCTTCGCCGTCAGCAGTACTGGTCCGGCCTACCCGCGGAGGCGCTGGAGCTCGGTGTCGATGGCCTCCGCCATCAGTTCGCGCGCGTGGTTGAGCGGGAGGCTGCCGCTGAGCCAGCGGACGCTCAGGCCCTCAAGGAGTGCGGTCAGCCGCTCGGCGGAGGCGGCCAGGGTCGCTGCTCCGGCCATCGGGTGGACTCGGCCGAGCAGTTCGGCGGTCTCCTGGACCCAGATGAGGGTGGCCCGGGCCAGGTCCTCCCGCAGTTCGGGGTCGAACACGGCGCTGGCTCGCAGCTCGCCCCAGGCGATGCTGTTCTCCCGTACCGAGGGGGTGTCCTGGAACTCCAGCAGCAGGGTCTGCTCCAGCTCGCCCCGGGCGTCCAGTGGCGCGGCGTCGCTGCTTCGCTCCGTGGTGTAGCGCTCGGCGCGGTCGCTGATGAACTCCAGCGTCGCGCGCAGGATCCCCGTGCGGTCCTTGAAGTGGTAGTAGATCAGCGAGGTCGACACCCCGGCCTCCGCGGCCAACTCCTCCACCCGCAGGCCGCGTACCCCGCGCCGGGCGATCACCCGCGCCGCCGCCTCCATCATTGCCGTTCTGCGATCAGCCACAAGCCGACACCCTACCTGCCGGGCATCGCCCCAGGCCCGGCCCGGGGGCACAGTAGGAGGGTGGGAGGGGAGAGCCGCGGCGAGGACTGCGAGGGAGCCGGCGATGGGCGAGGACGTGATCGAGCTCAGCGCGCTCACCAAGCGCTACGGCCGCACCGTGGGCGTCGAGGGCCTGGACATCGCGGTCGCACGAGGCGAGGTGTTCGGGTTCCTGGGCCCCAACGGCGCGGGCAAGACCACCGCCATCCGCTGCCTGGTCGGCCTGCTGCGCCCGACCGCCGGGCGGGTCCGGGTGCTCGGCCTCGACCCGGTCGCCGACCATCTCCGGCTCGCCCGCTTCCTCGGCTACCTGCCCGGCGAACTGCGCTTCTACCCCGAGCTGACCGGCGCCCAGACCCTGCGGCTGCTGGCGGACCTGCAGGGCGCCCCGGCACCCCGGGGGCCCGAGCTCTGCGAGCGCCTGGCGCTGTCGGCGGCGGACCTGGGACGGACCGTCCGGCAGTACTCGCGCGGTATGAAGCAGAAGCTCGGCCTGGTCCAGGCTCTGCAGCACGACCCCGAGTTGGTGGTCCTGGACGAGCCCACCGAGGGCCTGGACCCCCTTGTCCAGGAGACCTTCTTCGAGCTGCTGGACGAAGCCGCCACCGCGGGGCGCACGGTCCTGCTCTCCAGCCATGTGCTGCCCGAGGTCCAGCGCACCTGCGGGCGGGTGGCGATCGTCCGGGCCGGCCGCCTGGTGACCGTCCAGTCGGTCGCCGCGCTGCGCGAGGCCCGGGCCCGGCGGGTCCGGCTCGGCTTCGCCGACGGCCTGGGCGCGCGCCCGCTCGGCGCCGCCGAGGCCTGGTCGCCGCGCTGGCAGGGCGACCGGGTCACCCTGCTGATACCCCCCGACCAGGTGGTCGCCGCCCTGCGCGGCCTGCTCGCGCTGCCCGTCGCGGACCTCACCGTGCAGGAGGCCGGGCTGGACGAGGCGTTCCTCGATCTCTACCGCACCCCGGTGCGGAAGCCAGCCGGGGAGGCGCAGCCGTGAGGGAGCGCTACCCGCTGCTGTGGCTGGCGCTGCGCCGGCGCCGTCGGATGCTGGTCGCGCTGACCGTCGGCATGGTCGTCTTCGAGGCGCTGATCGTGGTGATCGCCAGGACGGTGCCGCCCGCGCAGCTGTTCCCCGGTGGTGCCCGGACGCCGCCCAGCGCGTTCAAGGCCTTCAGCGGTTCCACCGGCGACGTCTCGATCGCCAGCTACCCCGGCCTGCTGGGCGGCGGCCTGGTCCACCCGTTCTGGATCGCGCTGCAGCTCACCGTGATCGGCTCGCTGGCGGCCGCGGCGGTCGCCGCCGATGTCGAGTCCGGGACCATCGAACTGCTGATGGTGCGTCCGGTCTCCCGCTCCCGCCTGCTGGCCGAGCGGACGGCGGCGCTGCTGCTCGCCTCGCTGCTGCTCACCGCGGCCGCCACCCTCACCGTGGCCGCCGGGGTCGCGCTCTCGCCGCGGCTGCATGCCACCGTGCCGCTCAGCGGGGTGTTCGCGGCGGGTCTGCTGGGCATCGGCTTCGCGTTGAGCTTGGCCGGGCCCTCGCTCGCGGTCTCGGCCGGCGGCCGGCGAAAGGCCCATGTGGTGGGGACGACGGTGGCGATCGGCGCGGTCGGGTTCGCGATCAACTTCATCGCGCTCGCCTGGTCCAAGGCGGCGCCGCTGCGGTTCGTCAGCCCGTTCCACTACTACACGCCCGGTGACGCGCTCGCCCACGGCACGGTGCCCTGGACCTCGTTCGGCGTGCTGGTCGGGGTGGGCGTGGCGGGGATCCTGGCGGCATTCGCCCTGCTCGCCCGCCGCGACCTGGCGCCCTGAGGCGGGCGGGTGAGCGCGGTGAAGGCACTGAGGTGAGCGCGGATGAAGGCACTGAGCTACCAAGGCCCCGGGCGCAGCAGCTGGGGCGAGGCCCCCGACCCGGTCGTCCTGCACCCCGAGGACGCCGTGGTCAGGGTGGCGCTGACCTCGATCTGCGCCATCGACCCGGACATCCTGGGCGGCGGTGTGCCCGAGGTCGCCGCGGGCCGCATCCTCGGTCACGAGGCCGTCGGCACCGTCACCGCGATCGGGCCGGGCGTCCAGCGGGTGGCGCTGGGCGACCGGGTCCTGGTCTCCTGCGTCTGCGCCTGCGGCCGGTGCGCGGCCTGCCGAACACTTGCCTACGGCCGGTGCACCGGGGGTGGCGGCTGGCTGCTGGGCCACCTGATCGACGGCACCCAGGCCGAGTACGTCCGGACGCCCTTCGCCGACGGGTCGCTGCACCGGCTGCCCCGGGGCGTCGGCGACGAGAGCGCGCTGCTGCTCGCGGACCTGCTGCCCACGGCCTTCGAGGTCGGCGTCCGCAGCGGCGGGGTCGGCCCGGGTGACACCGTGCTGGTCGTCGGCGCCGGGCCGACCGGCCTGGCCGCGATCGCCACCGCCCGTCTCTACAGCCCGGGACGGATCATCGCCGTCGACCGTGCGGAGGGTCGGCTGGCCGTCGCCGAACGGATCGGCGCGGACGTGGTCCTGCCGGCCGACCGCGTCGACGCCGAGCGTGTCCGCGCCCTGAGCCCCGACGGGTTCGGCGCCGACGTCGCCATCGAGACCGGTGACCTTCCCGGGGACTGGGCGCTGGGGCTCTGCACGCGCGCGGTGCGCCCCGGCGGCCGGGTCGCGCGCGTCGGACCGCACGGCAGAGTCGCTCCCGGCTACCCAGATCCAGATCCGCGCCGCCCCGACGAGCTCCGGGCCGGTCACCTCACCGTCACCGCCGGCCTCGTCGACACCAGCAGCACCCCGCTGCTCCTGGGCATGCTCGACGCCGGCCGGCTGGACGTCGCGGGCCTGGTCACCCACCGCTTCGCCCTGGACGAGATCGGGCGGGCCTACGAGGTGCTCGCGCATGCCGGAGGAGAGAGCGGAGTGCTGAAGGTCGCGCTGGCCGGCTGAGCTCAGCGACCGCGACCTCGCGTGCGACTCGCTCGCTGCTACTGCGGCTCCAGCACCACCCAGACCTGCCCCGGGTGGAAGTTCAACGGCTGCCCGGCGTAGCTGAAACTGGTGCCGCTGTTCGGGTCGGTCCGCGACCAACTGCCCTGGTACGCCTTGCCGTCCCGGAGGATCGTCGCCGCACCGCTGCCGACAGTCGGCGCGTACGGGGAGAGCACGCCGGGGGAGTCCATGAAGCCGCGCGGGGAGGTGGTCTCGGCCACCTTCTGCACCACGATGGTCGGCGCGCCCATCTGCCCGGCGTCGGTGGTCATGGCCGCCTTGCCGTCCATCGCCACCAGGTACTTGCCCTGCGCGGCGGACCAGGTGAAGGTGAACGAGGCCGCGGGCATCCGCGCGGTGAAGGTGTCGGTCGGCGTTCCGCCCTCCGGCGCCGGGCCGAAGCGGAAGCCGATGTCCTTTGCCGGTGCCGCGTCCGGGAAGTCGTGCAGGATCCCGGAGGGCCGCACATACAGGTTGTACGGCGCTATGTTGTTCGAGCCGCGGAAGTACGAACTGTCCTGCTGGGGCGAGGCGTTGAAGACATCCGCAGCAGCCAGCACCGGCAGGAACCTGGTCAGCGCCCCGGAGTAGGCGAAGTCGACCTTGCCGTACTGCTGGAGGATCGGCAGATCGCTCTCCCGGGCGCTGCGCACCGGGCCGATGGCGTCGCCCGGCGGCAGGTGGTTGGAGTCGTAGACCGCCAGGAAGCGGGAGATGCCGCCCTCCACCTCGATCGCGTAGACCACGGCGGCCGAGTTGACCCCGGTCTGCGGGCGGGCGTTGACGATGTTGTCGATCTTGACTGCGAGGATCCGGCCGGCCTGGCCGGGCAGTCCGGTGAGCGGCGAGACCTGGCTGCCGGTGGATGCGGGCGCCGACGCGGCAGAGGGCGTGGGCGACGGCGTGGGGGGCGATTTCGTGCTCGTGCCGCACGCGCTGACGCCGATGAGCAGCAGCGCGAAGAGTGCGGCCACCGGAGCGGCCGACCTGCGCCGCGAAACTGTCGGCATCCGGGACCACCTCCTGCCTCCGCTCCACTGTAGTTCGCCCGTTCGGCCCAGGCGCGGGCAACCGCCAAATCCGCCGCGCCCCCGCCGCCCCCGCCGCTCTTACCTCGTGATCGCCTTCCCCGCAGCGATTTGTCGGGGGCGGCCCGGCGGACGGGGTGATGGCGCTACGGTGCTGGGATGACACCGGATGAGACGCTGCGGGCCCTGGCCGCGCTGGAAGCGGCCTGGCTGCGCGACGAACGGGCGCTGTCGGCGCTGGCCGAGCGCAGTCCAGGCGAGCTGAGCCTGCCGGTCCTGGTCGCCGCCTACGGGGATCAGATCCTGGACTCCCTGGTCTCACTGGCCTGCGGGATCCGGCCCGCCGACGACAGCGACCCGGAGGGGCAGGCGGCCGCGGAGGAGCGCAAGCAGACCGCCGTCGCCGCCCGGATGACCGCCGTGGTCGGCCGGACCCTGACGACCTGGGCCGCCAGCGCGCCCGAGAGCGCGTCGGGCGACATCGGCCGTGCCGTCATCGACGCGGTCCTCAACTTCACCGCCGGCACCGGTGAGAAGCACGTCCTGCCGTTGCTGGCCGCGCTGCGTTCGAGCGCGCTGAACCGGACCGCGCCATGACGGAACCGGACCGCGCCATGACGGAACCGGACCGCGCCCTGACCGAACCGGACCGGGCCACGGCGCCGGCGTTCGAGGACTTCGTTCGCACCGCGACAGGTCACGCCCCCTACCCCTACCAGGCCCGGCTGGCCGGCGAGGGGCTGCCGGAGCTGCTCGCGGTCCCGACCGGAGCGGGCAAGACCCTTGCCGCCGTGCTGCCCTGGCTCTACCGCCGCCTGGTCGGCGCGCCGCAGCGCACGCCCAGGCGGCTGGTCTACGTCCTGCCGCTGCACAGCGCGGCCGAACAGACGTACGCGCGGGTGGGGGAGTGGCTGGAGCGGCTCGGTCGCGCCGAGGAGGTCGGGCTGCACCTGCTCGCGGGCGGGGTGACGTACGGCGGCGACTGGCGGCGCCGGCCGGAGCGGACGGCGGTGCTGATCGGCAGTCACGACCTGCTGATGAGCCGGGCGTTGATGCGCGGGTACGCCGAGTCGTCGCAGATGGCGCCGGTCACCTTCGGCCTGCTGCACAGTGACACCCAGTGGGTCTTCGACGAGCGGGGGCTGCTCGGCCCGGCGCGGTCCACCGGCGCCCGGCTCCAGCTGCTGCGCGAGCGGCTCGGCACGCCCGCGCCGACCGCCACGATGTGGATGGACTCGACCTCGGGTCCGACCGGGTTGCAGGACCGGCAGGACTCGCAGAACGCGCTCTCCCGGGTGGAGTTGAGCGAGGCGGACCGCCGGGGAGCGATGTCCGGGCGGCTGAACGCGGTGCGCCGGATCCGCAGGCTGGCGATCGACCCCGGGCACTATGTCCAGGGTCTCGCCCAGGCCGTCGACTCGGCGCACCTGCCCGGCACGCGGACCATCGCCGTGCTCAACTCAGTAGAGCGGGCACGGGAGTTGTACCGCGCGCTGCGCGAGGCGACTCCCGGCCGGGAGGTGCTGCTACTTCAGCCGCACGTCCGGGCCGCCGGCCGCCGCGACCTGCCGCCGCAGCAGGCAACGGGCGACCAGATCATCGTCACCACCCGGGCGCTGGAGGCCGGACCCGACCTCTCCAGCCGCACCCTGCTGACCGAACTCGCGCCCTGGAGCTCGATCGTGCAGCGCGCCGGACGCTGCAACCGCTACGGCGAGTACCCCGACGGGGGCGACCTGCTCTGGTGCCGCCCCCCGGACGACACCCGAGCCGTCGACTCCCTGGATGACTCCTCGGTCGAGGACGCCGCGCGCTGGCTCACTCTCCACAACGAACAGGCCGTCACCGCCGCGCAGTTGCAGCAGGCCCCGATCAGCTGCCAGCCGGATGCCGGGCAATCCCTGAGCCAGAGTGACCTGTTGGAGCTCTTCGACACCAACTCCGACGCCCAGCCGACCCGCTGGATCTGCGACCCGGCCGACCACACGGTGCTGATCGCCTGGCGCGACTGGGAGTCCGGCCGGCCGCCGCAGGACGAGGCCGACCCGGCCCGTGACGAGCTCTGCCCGGCTCCGCTCGCCGACGTGCGAGCGCTGCTCGACACCCGGCGCGGCTGGGTACGCGACCAGCTCGACTGGCAGTGGCGGCCCGTGGTGGCCGAGGACCTGCGTCCCGGCGCCGCGCTGCTGCTGGATGCCCGGGACGGCGGCTACCTCCCGGAGGAGGGCTGGGCCCCTGACAGCCGCACGCCCGTCCAGCCGTGCGGTGGTGGCCCGGCCGTGCCGCGGAGCTTCAGCTGCACCGCGTGGGTCAGCCTGGACCAGCACCTGATGGAGACCGAGGAGGAGGCGCGCCGACTCGTCGACGCGCTGCCCGGCCTCGCCCCGGACCAGCAGGAGGCGGTTGCCCGGGCGGCCCGCTACCACGACCTCGGCAAGTGCCACGACGCCTTCCAGGCGATGCTGCGCGGGGGCGGCGGCGACCCGCCGGACGGACTGCTGGCCAAGTCCAAAGGCCCGTACAACACCGGCACCAACAGCCGGCCGTACTTCCGCCATGAGCTGGTCAGCGCGCTGATGCTGCTGCACGGCCAGCACTGGCACAGCAACAAACACTGGCACGGCGAGCAGTTCGATCCCCGGCTGGTGGGCTACCTCGCCGCCGCGCACCACGGCCACGTCCGGATCTCGGCGCGCCCGCGCGGCGACGAGGCGCCGCTGCTGCTCGGCGTGCGCGACGGCGACCGCACCCCGCCGGTCGAGCTCTCCAGCGGCGAGCGCTTCCCCGGTCAGCGCCTGCAGACCACCGTCTTCACCACCGGGGCACCCGGCTCCTGGACCGAGCAGGCACTCGCCCTGCGCGACCGCGCCGACCTCGGACCGTTCCGGCTGGCCTACCTGGAAGCCCTGGTGCGGATCGCCGACTGGCGCTCCAGCGCCCGCCACGACGGCCCGGTCGGCCCGGTCGGCCCGGTTGAGCCCTTGCCATAGCCCCTTTTCGCCGAACCCGCCTCGCTCGTGGCGGCGTTGTGCGAGGCTCGGTGGATGATCACGAAGCTATCGGACGAGGCCGAGACGCTGGCCGCGCAGGCCCTGGAGTGGCTCCTGGGGACCGCCCGGGATACCGGAACCGGCTTGGCCTGGGCCACCAGACCGAGCGAGGACGAGCTCGACCCCACGCTCTACAGCGGGGCTTCGGGCATCGTGGCGGCCCTGCTGGAGGGCCGGCGGCACTTCGGCGACGACCGGTACGGCGACGCCGCGCTGCGCGCCGCCCGAGGCATCGAAGCCGCCGTGGAGGGGTGGGAGCACAGCTCGCTGCACTTCGGGCTGACCGGGATGGCCGTCGCGTTGCACGCCGTCCACGAGCAGCTGGGCGACGCCGCGGCCGGCGCGGCCGCGCGCCGCACCCTGGACCTGGTGCGCTCACGCTTCGACGGGACGCGCTGGGCCGCCCTCTTCGAGCTGATGGGCGGCAACGCCGGTATCGCGCTGGGTGCGCTGGCCGCCGGCGACCTCGAGTTGGCGCTGCTCGCGGTGACGCCCTATCTGCGCACCGCGGAGCCGACGGCGGGCGGCGTGCACTGGGAGATCAAGGTCGGCGAGCCGTCCCGGCTGCACCACATCTCCCACGGCACGCTGGGCATCGTCCACGCCCTGGCCGCCGTCGGACGGGCCGCCGGCCGCCCCGACCTGGTCGACCTCGCGGCGGCCGGCGCCGCGGACGTGGTGTCCCGCGACGAGGCCGGCCCGGCGGGCTTCCTGGTCCCGCACTCCGATCCGCAGGACCGGCCCGAGCTCATCGAGCGCTACAGCTACGGCTGGTGCCACGGCCCGGCCGGTGACGCCCAGGTCTTCCGGCTGCTGCGCGATCTGCCGGTGGGCGAGGCGGCGGCCTGGTCGGCGCTCGCCGACCGCTGCTGGCACACCGTCACCCGCTCCGGCCTGCCGCAGCGGCTGCGCCCCGGCTTCTGGGACAACAGCGGCCGCTGCTGCGGGACGGCGGGCGTGCTGGCGCTGGCCTGCGACCGGCTCGTCGAGCAGGGCGACGGGCGGGAGTTCGCCGACGTCCTGGTCGCCGACCTCAGCGCGCGGGCGACGGTGGACGCCGACGGCGCGCGCTGGTCCAACACCGAGCACCGCAAGACCCCGAGCGAGCTGGAACCGATGCCCGGTTGGGCCATGGGCAACGCCGGCATCGTCCGCGAGCTGCTGCGCTACGCCCGGGCGACCACCGGGCGGGACCCGTCCTACGCGCTCGACTGGCCCGACCACCCGCCCGCGGCGACCGGCAACCCACCCCGCTGAAATCCCGGGAGCGCCCGCGAGGTGCCGGCGAGGTGCCGCCGAGGTGCCCGAGGTGCGCTCCTGCGGTAGCCGCGTTTGACTTCCCTCAGGGCACAGCTGCCCCACCCACCAGCCAGTGGCGAAGGAGCGCGCGATGAGACCCTGCGTCACCGTCGGGGTCGACGGCACGGATGCCAGTCACGACGCCCTCGACTGGGCCGCCGACGAGGCATGGCTGCGCCGGCTGCCGCTGCACGTCGTGCACGCCTGGCCGGGCGAAGCGCAGGACGCGCCGATCGCACCCGGCGCCCGCTCCGCCGCCGACGTCGGCGAGGAGGCCCTGGAGGCGGCGCGCGCCCAGGTGCTGATGCGCCACCCGGACCTGGAGGTCGCCACCCGGCTGGCGGACCGCGCCGCGCGCGAGGCGCTGCTGGACGCGGCGGCCGACACCGACCTGCTGGTGGTCGGCGCCCGGGGCTCGGGCGGCTTCCCCCGGCTGCTGGTCGGCTCTACGGCCCTGCACGTGGCGGCCAACGCGAGCTGCCCGGTGGTCGTCGTGCACGGCTCCGGCTACCAGGAGGCGGCCGGTGGCGTGCTGGTGGGCGTGCACGGTCGGGACGCCGAGGAGGAGGTGCTCTCGTTCGCCTTCCGTGCGGCGGACAGCCGGCAGCTGCCGCTGGAGGCGCTGCACGCCTGGAGCTACCCGCTGGTCAGCGGGCCCGGCCACGCGTTCCCGCCGGTGTACGAGGCCGCTCATGTCGCCGCCGAGCAGAGCCGGCTGCTCGCCGAGGTGCTGGCCGGCTGGTCCGAGCGCCACCCGGGGGTGCCGCTCTCCGAGACGGCTGTCCGGTCCAGCCCGGCGCGGGAGCTGGTCGCGCTGTCGGAGACCCGTCAGCTCCTGGTGGTCGGCCGGCACGGCACACCGCGCGGCCCTCTGCGGCGCCTGGGCTCGGTGAGTCAGGCAGTGGTCCAGCACGCCCAGTGCCCGGTCGCCGTCGTCCCGGTGACCGTTGTGCCGGTGGCCGAAACGTGACCGCCGCCGTCTGGCACGGATCCTCCGGTGGTCCGAAAATAGCCGTGCGAATCAAGCCACCAGGTCCGACGATCCACACATTCAAGTGAGATGAGTCAGGTGTCGAATCCATCCGGAGATTCCGCTGCCACCGGTGTGACGCTCGAACACGGCTCGGGCGCGGGTGAGAAGGGGCTCAAGGCCGGTGCACTGGGGCTGTTCTCCTCGGTGGCGATCGGCATCGCGTCCACCGCCCCGGCCTACAGCCTGGCCGCGACCCTCGGCATCATCGTGGTGGGCGTCGGCCTGCAGGCCCCGATCATCACCATCCTCGCCTTCATCCCGATGCTGCTGATCGCCTACGCCTACAAGGAGTTGAACGCCGCCGACCCCGACTGCGGGACCACCTTCACCTGGGCGGCCCGCGCGTTCGGCCCGCGCACGGGGTGGATGGGCGGCTGGGGCATCATCGTCGCCGACATCATCGTGATGGCGAACCTCGCGCAGATCGCCGGTGTCTACGGCTTCCGACTGCTCGGACTCGACTCGTTGGCCGGCGACAAGACGTGGACCACCCTGGCCGGCGTCGCGTGGATCATCGTGATGACGATCATCTGCTACGTCGGCATCGAGATCTCCGCCGCCCTGCAGCGCTGGCTGCTCTGTGTCGAGGTGGTGATGCTGGTGGTGCTCTCGGTGACGGCGCTGGTCAAGGCCTACAGCAGCAGCGCGCCCGCCACGGCCATCCACATCTCGGCGTCCTGGTTCAACCCCTTCAACGTCGCCTCCGCGAGCGCCTTCACCTCCGGGGTGCTGGCCGCCGTCTTCATCTACTGGGGCTGGGACACGGCCGTCTCCGTCAACGAGGAGACCGCCGACAGCGCCCGCACGCCCGGCCGGGCCGCCGTCATCTCGACCGTCCTGCTGCTGGCCATCTACGCCCTGGTCTCCACCTCGGCGCAGGCCTTCGCGGGCGTCGGCACCAAGGGCATCGGGCTGGCCAACCCGGACAACGCCGGGGACGTGCTGTCCGGGCTCGGCGGCGCCGTCTTCGGTGACAAGGGCCTGGGCTGGTTCCTCACCAAACTGCTCATCTTCATGGTGCTGACCTCCTCCGCGGCCTCCACCCAGACCACCATCCTGCCGACCGCCCGCACCAGCTTCTCGATGGCCGCCCACAAGGCCATCCCCTCCCACTTCGCCCGGGTGGACCGCCGGTTCCTCACCCCCTCCTGGTCGACCGTCGGCATGGGCCTGGTCTCCATCGCCTTCTATGTGATGCTGACGGCGGTCAGCGGCAACGTCCTGGCCGACAGCATCGCCTCGGTCGGGCTCGGCATCGCCTTCTACTACGGTCTGACCGGCTTCACCTGCACCTGGTACTACCGCCGGGTGCTCACCCGAAGCACCCGCGACTTCGTCTTCAAGGGCCTGCTCCCCGGTCTCGGCGGCCTGATGCTGCTCTACTTCTTCTGCTACGCCGCCTTCGACGTGTACGCCGACCCGCACTACGGCGCCACCTCGATCAATCTGCCGGTCTTCGGGGCCACCGGCGGGGTGAGCGTGATCGGCGTCGGGGCGCTGGTGCTCGGCGCCGTGCTGATGCTGATCCAGTGGGCGATCCAGGGCTCCTGGTTCCGCGACCCGGATGTGCCCGTCAGCGCCCACTCCCCGGACGAGGCCTGACGACCCCGCCGCACCCCGCCGCACCGGTCCACCGGAAGCCGGGTAAGTTACCGGGCGATTTCTGTTATCCGGCCCGCTCCCCGGGGTCTTCCAGTGGCGGGGAGCGACGAGCCGGAACGAGCGAGGACTGCGAATGCGGATGCACGGTGCAAGCGATGCGGAGACGGTCGCCGCGGCGCAGGCCGGGGACGCGGCGGCGCGGGAGCGGCTGATCGCGGATCATCTGCCGCTGCTGTACAACGTCGTCGGCCGCGCCCTGGACGGCCATGCGGACGTGGACGACGTGGTGCAGGAGACCATGCTCCGGGTGGTCCACTCGCTGGACGGGCTGCGCGAGCCCTCCTCGTTCCGCTCCTGGCTGGTCGCCGTCGCGATGAACGAGATACGCCGGCGCTGGGCGGCCCGGCAGGCGGCGCCCGTGCCGGGGCTGCAGGAGATGACGGAGGTCACCGATCCGGCCGCCGACTTCGTGGATCTGACGATCCTGCGGCTCGGCCTTTCGGGTCAGCGCCGCGAGGTCGCCGAGGCCACCCGCTGGCTGGACGAGCGCGAGCGCGATCTGCTGGCGCTCTGGTGGCTGGAGGCGAGCGGCGAGCTGACCCGCGCGGAGCTGGCGGCGGCGCTGGACCTCACCCCCCAGCACGCCGCGGTGCGGGTGCAGCGGATGAAGGAGCAGCTGGACACCGCCCGCGCGGTGGTGCGCGCGCTGGCGATGGAGCCGCGGTGCGCGGAGCTGGCGGTGATCACCTCGGGCTGGGACGGGCAGCCGGGCGCGCTGTGGCGCAAGCGCACGGCTCGGCACCTGCGGGGCTGCCCGTACTGCTCGGGGCACTGCAGCGACCTGGTGCCGGTCGAGGGTCTGCTGGCCGGGCTTCCGCTGCTGCTCCCGCCGTCGCACCTGGCCGCGTTCACCCCGACGGCCGCGCAGCTCGCGCTCCCGCACGCGGCCGCCGCCCACCCGGGTGCCGCCGCCCACACCGCGGCTGCCACCCACCCTGGTTCCGTCGGCCACCCCGCGGCTGCCGCCCACCCCGGGGCCCCGGCGCACGGCGCCGGCGTGCCGCGCCCGCGCCGCCGACTCGGCGGTCACCGGCCCGTCCAGCTGGTCGGCGCCGTCGCGCTGTCGGCGGCGGCCGTCCTGGGCGTCGTGCAGCTGCTGCCGAGCACGCCGAGCAAGCTGGGCCCGGTCGTGCCGGACGCCGCCTCGGCCCCGCCGTCCAGCGCGGCCGCCACGCCGTCGCTCCTCCCGCCGCCCGCACCGGCCAGCTCCGCGCCCGCCACGGTCGCTTCACTGCCCAGCGCGCCGGCCGCCGCCACCGCGTCGCCCAGTCGGTCGGCCGCTCCACGCAGTCTCGAACAGCAGCTGATCGACCTGATCAACCTCCAGCGCGGCAAGGCCGGTTGCGGTCCGCTGCGGGTGGACCCACGGTTGCACGCCGCCGCCCAGGGGCACTCCGACGAGATGGCGGCGGACGGCTACTTCGACCATGTGGACCCGCGCGGCGGCCAGGCCGCCGACCGGATGACGGCGGCCGGCTACCCGTGGACCATGTGGGGCGAGAACCTCGACAAGGGCACCAGTTCGCCCGCCGGCGTGGTCAAGGACTGGACGGACGACGCCGTCCACCAGGAGAACATGCTCAACTGCCAGTACGCCGACGCCGGGGTCGGCACCGCCTCCTCCTCGGGCGGCATGCTCTGGACGCTCGACCTGGGCCGCGCCGACTGATCAGCCGTGGTCAGCAACTCCCCTGCGCCGCACAGCTGTTCTCCCAGTCGTGGGCGCCGCTGCGGCGCCTTCCGGTCGACCCGGCGGGGGCCGGCGAGGTGGCGCTGTCGGAGACCAGGCGGAGCACGAAGGCGTCGATCACCGGTCGCGGGTCGGCGCCGACGAAGTTGTCGACCAGCAGGGCGAAGGCGAGCGTGTGCCCGTCCGGGCGCTCGACATAGCCGGCCAGCGTGTCCACGCCCGTCAGCGAGCCGGTCTTCGCGTGCACCCGGCCCTCGGCGGCGGTGCCGCGCAGCCGGTCCTTGAGCGTGCCGCCGACCATCCGGCGGGCGTCGCCGGCCACCGGCAGCGCCTGGTAGAAGGTGGCAGACCAGGGCTGCCGGCGGGCGAACTCCAGGAGGTCGCACAGCCGTTGGGCGGTCAGCAGGTCCTGCCGCGACAGCCCCGAGCCGTCCACCTGGCGGGCCGGGGTGCTCTCCAGGCCGGCGCGCCGCAGGAAGCCCTCGACCTGGTCGAGCCCGGCCGCCCAGCTGCCGGCCCCGGACTTCACCCGGCCGATCTCCTTGACCAGGTGCTCGGCGATGCCGTTGTTGCTGAGCTTGAGGAAGGGCACCATCAGCTCCGAGAGCGGCTGCGAGTCATGGGCGGCCAGCACCACCGCATCGGCACCCGCGACCGCGCCGCTCGCCCCGTCGTGCACCCCGTCGCGCACCGTGACCCCGTGCCGGGCGAGGGCCGCCGCGAAGACCGTGGCGGCGAGCTTCGCCGGGTCCTCGACGGTGACCCACTCCTCGTGCGGACCGCCGCCGGCGGGCAGGCTGCCGCTCAGCACGATCGCGTTGCCGCCCGGCCGCCGGCTGGTCTGCACCGTGTAGTCGCCGCCCGCCGCCCCGGTGGCGACCTGGCCGCCGACCTGCACCGGCGCGTCGGGGGGCGTGAGCCGCACCGTGGCCGGCTGCCCGGGCGACGGGTCGGGGGTCAGGGTGAGGCGTACGGTCCCCGGGTCGTAGTCGGTGTCGGTGGTGAGGGTGAGTGCGGAGATCTGCGGGCTGTAGTAGGCGGCCTGGTCGTCCCACGCCCAGTCGGCGCCGAGCGGGACGTCGTCGTACCGGCTGCTGTCGGCCGCAACCGCCCCCGCCACCGTGGTGATCCCGGCGGCGGCGACCTGCCCGGCCAGGGCGTCCAGGTCGGCCGGCAGCAGGGTGGGGTCGCCGCCGCCGCGCAGCACCAGGTCGCCGTCGAGCTCGCCGCCCGCGCGCGGGCCCGCCGCCAGCACCTGGGTGCTGAACCGGTGGTCGGGGCCGAGCAGTTCGAGCGCGGCCGCCGCCGTGACGGTCTTCAGGGTGGAGGCGGGCAGCACCAGCGCGCCCGGGTCGTGCCGGTAGAGCACCTCGCCGGTGGTGGCGTCGGTGACCAGGCCGGTGACCTCGGCCCCGGTCAGCCGGGGATCGGTCAGCAGCCGGTCCAGGTCCGCGGCCAGCGGCGCCGGGGGAGCGGGCGCCGGCCCGGAGCCGGTCAGCAGCAGGGTGGCCAGGACGGTGGCGAGGACGGCGGCGAGCGGCGCGGCCGGCCGCCGGGGCGCGAGGGGGTGTTGGCTGCTGATCGTGGAGTGTGCATAAGTGTGCTTGAGTGTGCGGGAGTTATCTCCGAGGTTCATGTCCCTGGTGTCCAATTCGGCGATGTTTGACTTGGTTTGACGGTTTGTCGGTGGTTGTGCTTATGCTCGGTCTGCCCGGTGGATGAGGGAGGTGGTCGGGTGTGACGGAGAAGAGGAGGCCGCGCCCGATTGGCTCGCCGTTCGTGGTGGTCGGTCCGAGCGGGGTGACGGTGCGTTATCGCCTCAGGGGGCTGACGGCGGAGGATGAGAGGGTGCTGCGGCTGGTGGGCGAGCATCTGGCGGGTGCGGGTGGTGCGCGGGGGCCGCAAGCTGCTGAACACCCGGCACCACCTCGCCGCCGCCAACCTCACCGAGCCACAGTGGCGGGCCCACTGGCAGGCGGCGCGCTGGTTCCTGTCCGCCGACGGCGAGTCGGGCAAGCGGTACGGCAACGAGACGATCCGCGTCACCCCCGACGGCGAGGTCAGCCTCAAGCTCCCCGCACCGCTCGCCGCCCTGGCCAACGCCGGGCACGGCCGGTACGTCCTCGCGGCGAAGGTCGCGTTCGCGCACCGGGGCGCCGAGTGGGCCGACCGCATCGAGGACAATCGGGCGGTGGCGTACCGCATCCACCACGACGCGGCGCGCGGGCGGTGGTACCTCGACGCCTCCTGGACCCGGCCGGTCGTCCGCACGGTCCCGCTGGAGACGGCCCGCGCGAACGGCATGGTCGGCGTCGACACGAACGCTGACCACTTCGCCGCCTGGCGGTTGGACAAGCACGGCAACCCGGTCGGCGAGCCCCACCGCTTCCCCTACGACCTGTCCGGGTCGGCCGGGCACCGCGACGCCCAGATCCGGCACGCCATCAGCCAGTTGCTGCACTGGGCCAAGCGCTGCGGCGTCAACGCCATCGGCCTGGAGGACCTGGACTTCGCTGCCGAGAAGACCCGCGAGAAGCACGGCCGCAAGAAGCGCTTCCGCCAGCTCATCTCCGCCATCCCCACTGGCAAGCTCAGGGCCCGGCTCGTGTCGATGGCCGCCGAGCTGGGCCTGTCGATCGTCGCGGTCGACCCCGCCTACACCAGCATGTGGGGCGCTCAGCACTGGCAGAAGCCGCTCACGGCCCCACGACGCACCACCACCCGACACGACAGCGCCGCTGTCGCCATCGGACGACGCGCCCTCGGACACCCTCCCCCAGCCTTCGGCCGGGGGTGCCCCCTTCGGCGACGGACAGCACCGCCCCGTGCACACCAGAGCGATGTGCGCGGGCATCGGACCGTCCAGGCCGAACCAGGTGGCCCGGGGCGTGAGGAGACCCGCCACCCCGTCACGGACCGTGCACACGATGTACGCACCCGAACGGGGGCCAAGAGAACGCGGGCGACCAGTCGGGCATCCAACACCGTTCGGGATGCCCGCAGTGATCAGCAGTGGACCCAAGAATCACTCCTGCTCACTTAATTGGAACGGTGCACGGATGCCTCCAGTGGGCGGGCGGACTGCGTCACCACCCTGGCGGCGGCCGGCCGGCGTGCGCGGCGGCGACACGCGGCCGCTGGGGCGTCCTGATGGAATGTCTGAAAGTAGTGCCATGTGTTCATTGAGTGATATTCAGGTGCCTGCAGCCCTGGATTGTCTTGTCATGTGCACGTAAGGTTCCACCCAAGCAAGGCCCGTCAACGGTTTCGATCGAAGGGACTGCCCCATGCTTCGTGTACTTGCCGCGGCCGGTGCGAGCACCGCACTGCTCGCCGCCGCACTGCTGAGCGGCGCCGCCGCACACGCCGCGCCCGCCGACACCACCCCGCCCGGCGGCTTCACCATCGGGCTGGTCAGCCTCAACGGCTCCGGCTGCCCGGCCGGCACCGCGGCGGTCGCCACCTCGCCCGACGCGACGGCCTTCACCGTGACCTACAGCAACTACCTCGCGCAGGTCGGCTCCGGCGCCGGTCCCACCGACTTCCGCAAGAACTGCCAGCTCACCGTCCAGGTGAACGCCCCGCAGGGCTTCACCTACGCCATAGCCGAGGCCGACTACCGCGGCTACGCGTACCTAGCGAGCGGCGCGAGCTCCCAGGAGAAGGCGAGCTACTACTTCCAGGGGCAGCCGCAGACCGCCAGCGCCACCCACTCCTTCGCCGGCCCGCTGGACGACAACTGGCAGGCCACCGACACCACCGGCATCGCCTCGCTGGTCTGGGCCCCCTGCGGCGCGACCCGGGACCTCAACATCAACACCCAGCTGCATGTGAGCGCCGACCCCGCGGACCCGACCGTGACCAGCTTCATGACCATGGACTCCACCGACGGCAGCCTCACCACCATCTACCACCTGGCCTGGGAGCACTGCACTGGCTGACGCCTGACGATACGTCAAGAAGGCCCGGAGAGCCGGATATCGGGCTCTCCGGGCCGACCGCGGTCAGAAGTTCTTCGCGCCGGCGGTGATCGCCTCCCGAATCCGGACGTACGTCCCGCAGCGGCAGATGTTGCGGATCTCGTCGAGGTCGGCGTCGCTGATCTCGTGCCCGGCGGCCCGCGCCTGCTGCACCTTGGCGACCGCGGCCATGATCTGCCCCGGCTGGCAGTAGCCGCACTGCGCGACGTCGTACGCCAGCCAGGCCTCCTGCATCGGGTGCAGGTCCTTGCCCACGGTGGCCGGCAGTCCCTCGATGGTGGTGATCTGGTCGGTGGGCTGCACGGCGCTGACCGGCACCGAGCAGGGGTTGAACGCCTTGCCGTTGATGTGGCTGGTGCAGGCCTGGCAGACGCCGAGACCGCAGCCGTACTTGGGGCCGGTGACGCCGAGGACGTCGCGCAGCACCCAGAGCAGCCGGACGTCGTCCTCGACGTCCACCGAGACCGGTGCGCCGTTCAGGATGAAGGTGTGTTGGGGCACGGTTCTGCTCCTAGTAGGTGCGGGTCAGGCCGTCGACGGGTGACTGCGGGATGGGCGGGGAGGTCGGCAGCGGGTCGAAGGCCAGCGGGGCCGCGTGGTTGACCGGGAAGCTGGTCGGCATGGTCCCGGTGGCCCGGGTGTAGGCGCAGGCCACCGCGGCCATCGCCGCACCGACGGCCAACTCGCCCGCGCCGCCGGGGGTCTCGCCGCTGGGCGGCATCACCACGATCTCCAGCTCGGGCGGCGTGTTCCACTGCCGGGTGTAGAAGTAGTTGTCCCAACTGCCTTCCTGGATCACCCCGTTGCTCAGGTGCAGGCCGGAGGTCAGGGCCAGTGCGATGCCGTCCATGATGCCGCCCATCATCTGCGCCTGCAGACCGAGCGGATTGACCGCGATGCCCGCGTCGACCGCGCAGACCACCTTGGTGACCCGCGGGCCGGTGCAGGCGTCGGGGATCTGCCGTCCGGTGGTGGCCGCGGTGCAGTCGATCTCGACCAGCACGGCGGCGACGCTGTGGTACTCGGGGTGGACGGCGATGCCCTGCGCCGTCCCGGGGGCCATCGTCCGCCCCCAGGAGCCGAGTTGGGCGACCTTGTCGAGGACGGCGCGGGCCCGCGCGTCCTTCAGCGACTGGTGGCGGAACTGGTACGGGTCCTGCCCCAGCGCGTTCGCGAGCTGATCGACCATCAACTCCTGCGCGCAGCGCACGTTGGGCGAGTAGATCCCGCGCATGCTGCCGGTGTTGAAGCCCTTGTCCACCTCGCTCAGCAGCTGGGTGGTCAGCCCGAAGTTGTAGGGCGTCTGCTGGCTCAGCTCGAAGATCGTCTCGGAGAAGCCGATGTCGCCGACCGGCAGTTTGGCCACCAGCGCGGTGATCACCTCGCCCAGGCCGTGGCTGAAGTCGGTGGCCACCGAGGTGTGGCGCTGCTCGAAGCTGAGCACCTGGCCCAGCGCGTAGGTCGCGCGCACCCGGGAGGTGGACATCGGGTGGGTGCGGCCCTGGCGGAACTCGTCGGTGCGATGCCACATCAGCTTCACCGGCTTGCCCATCAGCTGCGAGATCTCGGCGGCCTCCAGGGCCGCGTCGAAGAACAGCTTGCGGCCGAACGAGCCGCCGCCCTGGGTGACATGCACGGTGACGGCGCCCGGCAGCAGCCCGAGCTTGGCGGCGATCGCGCCCTGCGCCACGATCGGCGACTTCAGCGAGGCCCAGATCTCGGCCCGGCCGGGACGCACGTCGGCGATCGCGCAGTTGGGCTCCAGCGCGGTGTTGCTGGCGAAGGCGAAGGTGAAGGTGGTGTCGAGGGTCTGCGCCAGCAGGTTCAGCGGGGGGACGACCAGCGGGAGTTCGGCCGCCTTCAGCTCCTGCGCCACCGTGCTGTCCGAGGAGCCGTCCTCGGTGCCCGGTGCCCAGGTCACCTGGAGGGCGCGCACCGCGTCGATGCACTGCCCGAACGTCGCGGCGCGCACCGCGACGCCGGTGGAGATGGTGGCGATGTCGGTCACGCCCGGCATCGCTCGCACCGCCGCCAGGTTCTGCACGGACAGCGGCGTGCCGTTGACCGTCGGCGGCCGGCACACCATGGTCGGCAGCGCGCCCGGCACCGAGAGGTCCATGGCGAACTGCTTGCGGCCCGTCACGATGTCCAGCGCGTCGATCCGCTGCTGAGCGGTGCCGATCACCTTGAAGTCGGCCTGCTGCTTCAGCGCCACCGAGACCTGCAGCGTGAGTTGGCTCGCCGCGGCCGTCGCCAGCGAGCCGTAGCCGGCGCTCTGCCCGTTCGCCGAGCTGACCACGCCCGCGGAGGTGGTCAGCGTCGAGACGGGCACGCCGAACCGGACGGCTGCCGCCGCCAGCAGTTGCTGACGGGCGATCGCCGCCGCGACGCGGACCGGGGTGTAGGTGGACACGGTGGTGTTCGACGCCCCGGTGAGCTGGTTGAACAGCAGCTCCGGGCGGGCGTCGGCGAGCGTGATCCGCACCTGCGCGAGGGGCAGGTCCAGCTCCTCGGCGATCAGCATCGCGGTGGAGGTGGTGATGCCCTGGCCCACCTCGGCGCGCGGCAGGGCGAAGGTCGCCGTGCCGTCGGTGTTCAGCGCGATGGTGATCAGGCCCGAGGTCGGCAGGGTCGCGTCGGTGAGCATGTCGGTCAGGTCGTACAGCTCGGCCGGCTCCGGCAGTGAGGGGATCGCCGCCGCGGCCGGCGTCGGCGCGAGCACGGCCTCCTCGAACTGCGCGGCCACCACCAGCGTCGGCGCCGCTACCACGTACCCGAGGAAGCGCCGGCGCCCGACCCCGCGCCCGGCGTCCTCGGGCTGCGGCGCCGCCGGATCCTGAGCCTCTATCAACTGTCCTCCTGAAGCAGCATGTACGAATCACCAAAAGCCGACATGATCGCGCCAGCTTAGGGTGCGCCCGCCGCCGCCCTCCAGCCGGGGTTCCGGTCGAAGAGCCATGATCGAGCCGCCCCGGTCGATCGGCTCGCGCACGCCCTACTGACCGGTGGGTAACCTCGGACCTATCCTCTTGTTTCATGGATCTCGTACACGAACGTCTGGGCGACGGACCGCCGTTGCTCCTGCTGCACGGCATCGGACACCGCTGGCAGGGCTGGCGGCCGGTGCTCGACCTGCTGGCCCGCGAACGCGAGGTGATCGCCGTCGACCTGCCCGGTTTCGGGGCGTCGCCACCGCTGCCGCCCGGGATGCCCTACACCATCGACAGCGCGATGGCGGTGCTGTCCGCGTTCCTCCGGTCCATCGGCGTCGAGCGCCCGCACGTGGCGGGCAACTCGCTGGGCGGGCTCTTCGCCCTGCACGCCGCCCACCGGGGGATGGTCTCCTCGACCACCGCGCTCTCCCCGGCCGGCTTTTTCCGCGCGCCCGGATTCGCCTACGCGGCAGGCATGTTGAGTCTGCACCGGTTCGCCGCCCGGACGCCCGAGCCGATCCGCGCCGCACTGGCGACGAGTCCGCACGGCCGCAAGGCCATGTTCGGCGTGATCTATGGACGGCCCGAGCTGCTCGATCCGGACGAACTGCTGCTCGACACCAGGGCGTTGCTCGAAGGGCCGGGCTTCCGCGGGACGCTGCGGGCCGGCTGGTCCGAGCGCGTCTCACATTTCCCCACCGCGATTCCGGCCGACGTTCCGGTCACCATCGCCTGGGGCACGCGGGACCGCCTGCTGCTCAACGCCCAGGCGCGGCGGGCACGCAGACTGCTGCCGACCGCGCGGTTCCTCCCGCTGCCCGGGTGCGGGCACGTGCCGATGGGCGACAACGCGGAGCTGGTGGCTCGGGTCCTGCTGGAGGGCAGCGGCTCGCCGCTGCTCTGATCAAGACCGGTCGGTCCAAGCGTTCCCCCGGTGCGTCAGATCTGCGGTAGGAGGCGGGCGAGCGGCCGGGGGAGCCACCAGTTGAGGCTGCCGAGGAGTTCCATGATCGCGGGGACCAGGACCATCCGGACCAGCGTCGCGTCCAGGAACACGGCGACGGCCAGGCCCAGGCCGAACTCCTTGACCGCGATGTCGGGCGTGGCCAGCACGGAGAGGAAGACGGTCACCATGATGGCCGCGGCCGCGGTGATCACCCGGGCGGTGCGGCCCAGGCCGCGGGCGACGGCCTCGCCGGTGTCGTTGCCCGCGTCGTACTCCTCGCGGATCCGCGAGACCAGGAAGACCTCGTAGTCGGTGGAGAGCCCGAACAGGATCGGGAAGATGAACAGCGGCACCCAGGCGGTGATCGGCGCGCTGGTCGGGAAGCCGAGCAGCGAACCCAGCCACCCCCACTGGACGATCATCACCAGCACGCCGAACGAGGCGCCCACCGACAGCAGCGTCATCACCGCGGCCTTCACCGCGATGGCCACCGACCGCACCAGGACGAGCAGCAGGATCAGCGCGAGCCCGATGACCGCCGCGATCAGGTACGGCAGCCGGGCGGCGACCTCGGAGGCGAAGTCGACGTCCCCGGCGGTCGGACCACCGACGTGCACCACCAGGCCGGTTCCCGTGGTGGCCATCGGGATCACGTCCCCGCGCAGGTGGCCCAGCAGCGTCGGGGTGGCGGCGTCCTGGTGCGCGGTGGTGGGGTAGGCGATGAAGAGCGCCGCCTGCCCGTCCTGGCTGACCTGCACGGGGGTGACCGCCGCGACGCCCGGGGTGGCGGCCACCGCGCCGACGAGCGGCTCCACCGCGCCGACCGAGGAGCCGGGCGGCAGCTCGGTGACCACCACGAAGGGGGCGTTGTACCCGGCGCCGAAGCCCTCGGTGAGGATCCGGTTCGCGGTGTAGCCGCTGGTGTTGTGCGGTTCGGTGCTGTTGTCCTCGAAGCTCAGCCGCATCGAGAAGGCCGGGATGGCGAGCGCGATCATCACACTGGCGCCGATCAGCAGACCGGTCACCGGGCGGCGCTGGATCACCCGGGCCCAGCGCTCGGCCATCGGGCTGCGCGCGCCGGTCCGGCCCAGGTAGGGGAGTTTGAAGCGGTCGATGCCGCGTCCGGCGTAGCCGAGCATCGCGGGCAGCAGCGTGACGGCGGCGATCATCGTCATCAGCACGGTCACCGAGGCGGCCACCGCGGTGGCGTTGAGCAGCTTCTGCTGGACGACGAACAGGCCGAGCATGGCGATCACCACGGTCGCCCCGGCGAAGAGCACCGAGCGCCCGGCCCGGGCGAGCGCCACCACCACCGCCTGCTCGGGCTCGGCGCCCTCGGACAGCGCCTCGCGGTAGCGGGTCACGATGAACAACGCGTAGTCGATGCCGACGCCCAGGCCCAGCAGGGTGGCCACGATCGGACTGAACGAAGGTGCCGGGATCACGTATCCGATCAGGAAGGTGAGGGCCAGTCCGCTGCCGATGCCGAAGAGTGCCGCCAGCATGGTCAGCCCCGTCGCCAGCAGCGAGCCGAAGGCGATCAGCAGCACCAGCATCGCCGCGAGCGCGCCGATCGCGTCCGACTTGCCGCCGTACGGGGTCTCCGCCGTCACCACGTCGGCGCCCGCCAGCGCGAACACCACCCCGGATCCACTGGCCGAACGGGTCTGCGCGATCAGGTGTTTGACCTCGGAGGTGGGCAGCGGGTTGGTGTCCGCCTGGAAGGTGGCGAAGGCGATGGTGCCGTCCTGGGAGATCTGGCCCGGCGTGCTGTAGGGCGAGTGGACGCCGGTGATGTGCGGGGCGGCCGCCAGCTCGGCCACCAGGGCGTCGACGCGCCCGCGCACCGGCGGCGAGGTGACCTGGGTGTCCGCCTGGATCGCCAGCGTGAGCGAACTGCCCTTGCGCTCGGGGAAGTGCTGCTTGATCAGGTTCTGCGCCTGCGCGGACTGCGAACGGCCGCCGGTGAAGTTGTTGTCCGAGGGTGCGGCGAAGCCGAAACCGGTGGCCATCACCACGAGCAGCCCGATCACCCACAGCAGCAGCACCCGACGGCGACGGCGGTAGCAGAGGCGGCCGAACCGGGCGAGAGCCCCCTGGGCGCGGTGGGCTTCCTGGTACGCGGCATCCGAAGTCACCCGCCCGACGGTATGCCCGACGGTAGGTCAGCTCCCGGAGCGGCGCGGTTGAGCGCTCGAATGGGCGAACGCAGCCCTCGACCACCGCGGCCCTCGACCACCGCGCCGTCGACCACCGCGCCGTCGACCACCGCGCCGTCGACCGTCCGAAACGGGCGCTCGCCGTTTCGGACGGCCTGCGGTCACATCTCGCGGAGCTGGGTGAGCCGGATGTTGTTGCCGGACGGGTCGCGGAAGCCGCAGTCGCGACCGTACGGCTGGTCGGTCGGCTCCTCGTTGAACTCGACGCCGCGCGCCGAGAGTTCCGCGTAGGCGGCGTCGCAGTCGTCCGTGGTGAGGAAGACGGTGCCGGCCGCGCCCTTGGCGGTCAGCTCGCGCACCTGCGCCTGGGTCTCGGCGTCGAACACCGGCGGGCCGGGGATCTCCATCAGCACGATGGCCACGTCCTCCTGCCCGGCCGGACCGACCGTGAGCCAGCGGAAGTTCCCCATCTCGGGGATCGTGACATCGGACCTGACCTCCATGCCGACGCTCTTGGTGTAGAAGGCGAGTGCCTCCTCCTGGTCGTGGACCCAGAGCTGGGCGGTGGCAATTCTGATCATCGGATCCTCCAGGTGCATGTTCTCGAGTACGTGGCTCGGTACGTTTTTCGGCGGTACCGTCACGCTATTCCGGAGCCCTGGGCGCCGTCTTCTCGAAACGTGCGGTGTTGCGGCCGCCCGTAGGCGCGCTGCACGCAGCCGGGGATGATCGCGTGCGCGGCGGCCGGCGGGAACGCGGCCCGGTAGGCGGCCGGCGTCAGCCCGTACATCCGCGTGAAACTGGTGGTGAACGACCCCAGACTGCTCAGCCCGACATCGAAGCAGACGGTGGCGATCGGCCGGTCGGTGGTGCGCAGCAGGGTGGCCGCGCGCTCCAGCCGCCGGGTCAGCAGGTAGGCGTGCGGTGACTCTCCGAAGGCCCGTCGGAACTCGCGGCTGAAGTGCGCGCGGGACAGCCCGGCCGCCGCCGCGAGCTCGGCAACCGTGAGCGGCTCGGCGTAGCGGGCGTCGGCGAGGTCCTTGGCGCGCAGCAGATGGCGGGTGGGGGGATGGGCGGCCACGGGACTCAGGGTAGTCAGTCCCGCCCGGCCGCCGCTGCGTGAGCAGCGACGGCCGGGGGAGGAGCGCTGTGGCTCAGCTTCCGCTGTTCCACAAGGGGCCGCCGGTGCAGGTGTACTGGCCGTTGCTGTTGGGCCGGTAGACCACCAGGTTGCCATCGGTCTGGAAGCACACGTAGGCGCCGGGGTTGCCCCAGGTGTGGGAGTTCCACAGGGCGGTGCTGCCCGAGTAGACGACGAAGTTGCCGTCGGTCTGCATGTCCGCCACGGTGGTCCCGGGGTTCGCCGTGCCGCTGTACCAGAGCGCGGCGCCGGTGGGTCCGTAGACCACGAGGTTGCCGTCGTTCTGCATGGCCAGTTCGTAATTGCCGGAGCAGAGGTTGACGCCCTGGCCCAGGCTGCTGCCGGGAGTGAGGGCGATGTCGCCGCTGCTGCCGATGGTGCAGTTGGTGAATGCGTCCGGGTGCACGGCGTTCCGTGCCGCCTGGATGGCCTGCGTGGTGACGGTGAGGACCGGCGCCTTGGTGGATGCGGTCGCGCTGCCCGGGGCGGCGAGAGCTGCCACGGCCACGGCGGCGACCGTGGCGGCGACGCGGGCAGCGGTGAGTGCCTTGCGAAGAGGCATGGTGGTGCCTTTCTGCTCGACGATCGGCCCCCTGCGGGGCCGTCCAAACGATTAGCAGATTCCGGCCAACTCCAGTTGAACGAACGGACGTTCAGCCTCCGACTGGCCTGATGCCGCCGGAGTCTGTCCGTCCGGCCCGTCTTGACGCGGCGCTGTGGCCCTCCGGTGCCCCGGGGCGGTCGTCGACATCGACTTGGCGCTCGTCATCGATGTCGGACACCGCGTGCGCCCCACGATCACTCCGGACGACCCGGATGCTGTCGCGAGCATCATCGCCGAACGTACCGGCAGGTGATCGGACCCCCAGGCACGGGCAGGGGAGCCTTCGTGATGGGGTCGGCGCCGGCTCGACCGCCCCAGCGGCGGCCGAGCCGGCGCCGACCCCTGGACCGTCGGGTCAGCCCATGCTCTTGGCGCCGTCCAGGGATTCGCGGATGATGTCGGCGTGGCCGGCGTGCTGCGCGGTCTCGGCGATGATGTGGATCAGGACCCGGCGGGCCGACCAGCGGGCGTTGGGCTCGAACCACGGGGCCTTCGGCAGTGGCTGAGTCGCGTTCAGGTCGGGCAGGGTGGCGAGCAGCTCGTCGGTGCGGCGGGCTACCTCGGCGTAGTCGGCGAGCACGCCGGCCAGCGTCTCGCCGGGCATCAGTCGGAACTCCTCGCTCCGCCGGGCGAAGTCGGCTTCGGTCATGGTCGCGAAGTCGCCCATCGCCGACGGGCCCTGCACGATGAACTCCGCCCAGCCCCGCTCGACCGAGCTCACGTGCTTGATCAGGCCGCCCAGGCACAGCTCGCTCGCGGTGGTCCGCAGTCCGGCCTGCTCGTCGGTGAGATCGCGGGTGGTGAAGCGCAGGAAGTGCCGGTGCTTGGTCAGCATCGCTGCCAGGTCGGCCCGCTCACCGGCGAGGGCCGAGGTGTCGGTCAGGTCACCGGTCGTCATCGCGTCGTCGGTCATGGTCTTCTGCTCCTTGCGTGTCCTGCTTCGTTGACAAGGATCACGCTAGAGGCCATCTAGGTCAGATTCCGTCCTCGATGGCGACGCTTTCGGGGGACAGCAGCACGGGTGGCTCGTACGGCCGTGCGAGTGACCGTGCCACGGGCCAGGAGCGGCCGGGGGCGGGCGGGTCAGTCGTCGGCGCGGCCGGGGTCGTTCGGGTGGGGTGACAGCGGGGTGACCTCGTCGGTGCGCCAGGCGCGCAGCGGCATGGAGGACAGGACCTCCTCCAGTTGGCCGCCGTCGGCGGCGGCGAAGAGCCCGAGCGTTCGCCACTCGCCCGGTTGGAGCGGCGGTCGCCACAGGCGGAGCAGGTGCCCCTGCGCCGCGAGCTCGCGTGCCCGTGCGGCCTCGCGGGCGCGGATGTCGGCAACGGCTTGCTCGGACGTCCCGTCCGGGACGCGGGTGGTCATCGTGACAAGGTATTCCATGATCAACTCCGGTGTCGGTGACAAGCTGCCGCCTGTGCCCAGTCTCCTCCCCGGGGGCAGCGCGCTCCCGCACCGGCGACTTCCCTGGAGGCAGCTTCGGACTCCCAGGATTCGCGCTGCCGGCCCTGACTCAACCGTGACTTCCTGCACGCTCTCCACCCAATTCCTCCAACGCCAGGGACCACATCCCAAGAACTTGCGGCCGCCAGAGGCACCGGCGGCCCCGGTTCGAGCGGCAGGCTCCGGGGCCGGGATCCCGGGAGGGTGCCCGCTGTAAGGGGTGGCGCGGGGTTTACGGACTGCTACCAGGCGACTCCAGGTCTTGGCAAGAAACCCATGCTCACAGAGGTTTCACCGAATGCCGCTTGGCGCGGACCATGCCACTGGGGAGAATCTGTCGGGTCCATGCCGGGCAACCACAGTTCACTGGGGGGTGACGAACTGGACTGGAGAGCCGCATTGTGAAGTTCCGCGCCAACCACTCCACCGGAGGCGTCGCCACCGAGGCGGCACCGCAGGACGATCGGCCGTCGGCCCCGACCGTCGAGTTGCCCGAGCCCGGGCAGCTGCTGACGGTCCGCGAGATCGCCCTGATCCGAGCGAGCGTGGCCGCAGTCGAGCCGTACGCGGCCGAGTTGCCCAGGTTCTTCTACGCGACGCTGTTCGACCGCTACCCGCAGGTCCGTGAGCTGTTTCCGGTCCAGATGGACGTCCAGCACGACCGGCTGCTGCGCGCACTGCTGCTGATCGTCGAACTCGTCGACGATCCCGAGAACCTGGTGACCTTCTGCACCAATCTCGGCCGCGACCACCGCAAGTTCGGCACGCTGAGCGGCCACTACGCGGCGGTCGGCGAGTGCCTTCTCGCCACCCTGGGGCACTATGCGGGCGAGGCCTGGACCGGCGAGGTCGCCGGCGCGTGGTCGCGGGCCTACAACGCCGCCGCGCAGGCCATGGACCGGGCCGCCGTCGAGGACGCGCAGTACCGCCCCGCCGTCTGGCAGGCCCGCGTCGTCGACCACCGGCGCCACTCCGGGGACCTCGCGGAGATCACGGTGCGGACCGACCAGCCGTACCCGTTCACCGGGGGGCAGTTCGTCAGCATGGAGACCCCCTGGTGGCCCAAGACCTGGCGCTACTACTCCCCGTCCCACGCCCCGCGCCCGGACGGCAGCATCACCTTCCAGGTCAGGGCCGTCACCGGCGGCCGGGTCAGCAACTCCCTGGTCCGCCGAGCCGTCGTCGGTGACGTCCTGCGGCTGGGGGCCCCGCTGGGCGACATGACGCTGGACACCCGGTCGCGACGGGGCGTGGTGTGCGTGGCCGGTGGCACCGGGCTCGCGCCGATCCGGGCGCTGATCGAACAGGCTGCCCTGGACGGCCTGCAGCGGCCCGTCGACCTCTTCGTCGGTGCCCGCAGCCTCGAAGAGCTCTATGCGCTCGACGACCTGTACCAGCTGTCGCAGCGCCACCCGTGGCTCGCCATCCGGGCCGCCGTCGCCGACGAGCAGGCGGCCGGGACCGTCGACGGCGACCAACTGCTCAAGGCGGTGGCCCGTTGCGGGCCCTGGCCGCAGCACGACGCCTACCTCGCCGGACCCGGCCCGCTGATCGTCGCCGCCGCCCGGATCCTGTACCGCGGCGGGATCCCGCTGGAGCGCCTCCACCACGACCCGTTCGTCTCGCTCGACGAGGTGGAGTCCTCGTGACCCAGCCCGCCGCCGGCTCCACCGACGGTCACCAGTCCCGGCTCGGCGCTCACGGCGGCATCCGCTTCGGCTCGGCCGGCGAGCACCGGCTGCAGCAACGGCTCGGCACCGCCGAACGCGCCGCGGAGTTCTACCAGCGCCAGGTGCGTCCGTGCCTGACAGCCCAGATGCAGGCCTTCATCGCCCGCCAGAGCATGGTCTTCCTGTCCACCGCGGACGCCGACGGCGCCTGCGACGCCAGCTTCCGGGCCGGGCCGCCAGGGTTCGTCCTCGTCCTGGACGACCACACGCTGGCCTATCCCGAGTACCGCGGCAACGGGGTCATGGCGAGCGCTGGGAACATCACCGAGAATCCCCATCTCGGCCTGCTCTTCCTCGACTTCACCGGCGACCGGATCGGCCTGCACGTCAACGGCACCGCCCATCTGCGCCCCGACGACGCGCTGCGCACCGCCTACCCGCAGCTGCCGGTCGAGACCGCGCCAGGGCGCCGTACCGAGCTGTGGGTGCACATCTCGGTCGACGAGGCCTACATCCACTGCTCCAAGCACATCCCGCACCTGGAACCGGTGACCCGCGGTGCCCGGCCACTCGCCCATCGGCCCAAGGACGCCGAGTACTTCACCGGTACCGCCACCGAGAGCGGGCCCAGCACCCCGCCGCCCGCCCCGTCAGCCCCGGCGCCGCCGGCCGTCCCGACGCCGGCGGCACCGTCCTGGGGGCGCCGCCCGGCGGCGGTGGCGCGCCAGGGGTGGCGGCAGGTGCTGCGCCGGGACGGCTGAGCCGGCCGACGCGCTCGACTGGTGCTCGCGCTGCCGGGTGGGCCGGTGCGGAGGGACGATGGAGGACACCGACGTGAAAGCGAGACGACGACCGGTGGCCAGCTGGGGCGGGCGGGAAGGAGGGCCTGCGATGAGCACGTCCGATGCGTCCGGTGCGGCCCCTGCGTCCGGGGCCCAGCCCGGACCGACCGAGGTGGCGCCGCCCGAGGCGGTGCCCTCCGAGGTGGTGCCGTCCGAGCCCGGTGGCCTGCTGGACGTGCTGAGCCTGGCCGCCGCGGTGCTGGACGCCGACGGGCGGATCGTGCTGTGGAGCCCGCAGGCCCAGGAGCTGTTCGGCTGGAGCGCCGAGGAGGTGCTGGGCCGGCACGCCGCCGAGGTCCTGGTGGCCGAGCAGCACGTCGGCGCGGTCCTGGAGCTGTTCGTCGAGGTCATGGAGGGCAGCGGAAGCTGGGCGGGGGTCTTCCCCGTGCGGTGCAAGGACGGCCGCATCCGGCCGATGGAGTTCCGCAACATGCGCCTGCAGGACCAGCGCGGCGGCCGCTACGCGCTCGGGATCGCCGCCGACGAGGCCACGCTGCGCGGCGTGGAACGGGACCTGGCGTTGTCGGCCCGCCTGGTGGCCCAGTCCCCGATCGGGCTGGCCGTGCTGACCACCGGCCTGCGCTACGTGCTGGTCAACCCGGCGCTCGAACAGATCAACGGCCTGCCCGCCGACAGGCACCTCGGCCGCACCGCCCGCGAGGCACTGCCGTTCCTGGACGTCGAGGCCATCGAGGCCGCGATGCGCCAGGTCCTGGCCACCGGAAAGGCTCTGGTGGACCAGTTCACCGTCGGCCGCACCCGCGCCGACCCGGACGTCGAGCACGCCTGGCGGGCGTCGTACTACCGGCTCGAGGACCGCACCGGGCGGGTGATCGGCCTGGCGACCTCCGTGGTGGACGTCACCGACCAGCACCGCGCGGCCACCGAGGCGGCCGCGGCCCGGCGCCGGCTCGCCCTCATCGCCCGCGCGACCGTGCGTATCGGTACGACTCTCGATCTCGACCGGACCGCCCGGGAACTCGCCGACTTCGTCGTTCCCGACCTGGCCGACGTCGCCGCGGTGGACGTCCTCGACTCGGTCCTGAACGGACGCCAGGCCGGCTCCGGGCCTGCCGCCACCGCGACGTTCCGCGCCCTGGCGGTCGCGGCGGCCTACCCCACCGACGCCGTCCGGGCCGCCGATCCCACCGGCGAGATCGCCAAGTACGACGCCGACCGCCTGGTCACCCGGTGCGTGACCACCGGCCAGCCGGTCCTGGTGGCGCGCGTCGAGCCGCGCGACCTGCGGCACATCGCCCGCGACGACGAGGCCGCCGCCCTGCTGGCGCAGGCCGGTCTGCACTCGTACCTGGCCGTGCCCCTGATCGCCCGCGGCGAGGTCCTCGGGGTCCTCGACCTCAAACGCACGCACAACCCGCTGCCCTTCGGCGACGACGACGTCGTCCTGGCCGGCGAACTGGCCGCCCGCGCCGCCGTGTGCATCGACAACGCCCGCTGGTACCAGACCCAACGCCATGCCGCCCTGACCCTGCAGCGGCACCTCCTGCCGCACCAGCCACCCCAACCCGTGGGCCTCACCGTCGCCTACCGCTACCAACCCGCGGCGGCAGCCGGGGAGGTGGGCGGTGACTGGTTCGACGCCATCCCGGTGTCCGGCGACGGCACCGCCCTGGTCGTCGGCGACGTCATGGGCAGCGGCATCAACGCCGCCGCCACCATGGGACAACTCCGCACCGCCACCCGCACCTTGGCCGGCCTCGACCTCGACCCCGCCCAAGTGCTCCATCACCTGGACCACATCACCCAGGGCCTGGAAGAGACCATCGCCACCTGCGTCTACGCCGTCTTCGACCCGCACCGGGCACGGATCCGCATCGCCACGGCGGGCCATCTGCCGCCTGTCCTGGTCCGCCCCGGGCGCGCCCCCGTGCTGCTCGACCTGCCCACCAGCGCACCGCTGGGAGTCGGGGGCGTCCCCTTCGAGGCCACCAGCTTCGACCTTGAGCCCGGGGACCGGCTGGTGCTGTACACCGACGGCCTGGTCGAGACCCGCGACCAGCCCATCGACGCCCGCCTGCAGGTCCTCCTCGACCTGCTCGCCGAGCCGCGGCGCCCCCTGGAGGCCACCTGCGACCGGCTGCTGACCGCCCTGCGCCGCCCCGACGACCACGACGACGTCGCTCTGCTCATCGCCGAGGCCGACTCGGGGACGGGCGGCGCTCACTGACGGCCCCACAGCAGGGCGACCGGCCCGTCCTCTCCGGTGGGCCGGTCGCCGCTGGGCTCGTCAGTCCTGGTGTCCCGTCAGTCCCGCTGTCCCGCTAGTTCCGCAGGGAGATGGACCAGATGCCGCGGCCGTGGGTGGCCGCGTAGAGGCGCCCGTCCGGTCCGATCTTGAGCTGGTCGACGGCGACGGCCGGCAGTTCGCTCACACGCTGCCAACCGGTGCGGCCCGGGGCGCGGTAGAGGACGCCGAGGTCGGTGCCCAGCGCCAGTCCGCCGGCCTTGGTGATGACCAGGGAGTCCGCCGGGACGTCCGGCAGGTTGGCGGAGATGTCGGTCCAGTGGGCCCCGGCGTCCTTCGACTCGAAGACGTGGCCGACTCCGGCGCCCGGACCGGCCGTCCACTGGCGGGAGAAGCCGTTGACGGTGAGGAAGACGTGGTCGGCGTCGGCCGGGTCGATGGCCAGCCCGGAGAGGTAGCGGTTGGGGACGGTGGCGTCGACGGGCAGGTTCAGCTGCTGCCAGCCGGTGCCGTCCGCGTTGCCCACCGCGATGCCGCGGGCGAAGCCCACGCTGTCGCACGGTCCGCACCAGGCCGCGTAGACCTTGCCGCCGGAGGCCGCGACCGCGGTGGCGACGTGGCCGGCGCCGAGGTCGAAGGCGCTGCTCCAGGCGCTGGAGCTGCGGATGGCGTAGCCCTGGTTCTGCACCCAGACGTGCCGGCCGCCCGCTATCCAGAGATTGCCGTTCTGCTCGTCGGCGGCCAGCGGTGCGATGAAGCGGGCGCCGGCGCCGGCGAGGGCGTTGTCCGGCGGGGCCACCGAGAAGGTGGTCGCCTTGCTCGGGTCGATCAGGTAACTACCGTCGTTGACGGCGCAGTTCTGGGTGACGTTGATCGCCAGGTAGACGTACTCCTGGGCGATGTTGCAGCCGTTGTCAGGGTCGGTCAGGGTGTCGCCGCCGTCACCGCCGAAGTTGGAGCCCATCACCGTGTCGCGGCCGCGCAGCATCGACTGGCCGTTGTCCTGCAGACCGCCGTTGACCGCGACTCCGCCGAAGTCGAGGTCCGTGCCGACGCCCACCGAGTAGTACTGCAGGGTGTCGATGGTCCCGTCGTTCAGCGAGGTCCAGTCGGTGGCGTGGCCCGAGGCGTCCACCGAGCCGTCCAGCGGGCGGCGGTAGATGCCGCCGTCGTTGCCGGCGAGGACGTACGGCTTGCCGTGGTAGCTGCCGACCGCCAGCGCGTGCTGGTCGGGGTGCGTGGTCTGCGGGCAGCTGCCGCTCTGCTTGGTCGGATCGATGCTCCAGCAGGGGAAGTTGAAGTTCCAGTACGGCCCGACCGTGTTCCAGTTCGAGCCGCCGTCGGAGGTCTCGAAGACCTCCTCCAGACCGGCGTAGACGTGGTCGGGGTTGGTCGGGTCGACCTGCAGCGACTGGTCGTACCAGGACTGGAGGCCCGGCAGATCGCCGGGCATGGTCAGTGCGGAGCCGGACCCGGCGAGCTTCTGGGCGTCTGCGATCCGTGTCCAGGGGCCCAGCGGGGAACCGGACTTGGAGACGAAGATGCCGTCCAGCGCACTGTCCGGATTGCTCGCCTGGAGCGCGGGCGACTGGTCGATGGCGTAGTAGCGCGAGCCGTCGGCCGAGCTGGCGAACGTCACCTCGCCGACGTTCGCGGCATCCGTCGGGAGGTCGCCCAGCGAGCTCAGCCGCTGCCAACTGCCGTCCGCTGCCTTGCTGTAGAAGCCGTTGTAGCTGTCACCGCTGCGCCAACCCACGGCGAGGACCACCTTGGAGGGATCCTTGGGGTCGATCGCGATGTCGTTGGTGATGTTCTTGTACGGGGCGCTCGGGTCATTGGCGAGCGAACCGCCCGGCAGATAGGCCGGGTTGGGGGCGAACTCCAGGGTCCACGGGCCGCGCAGGTCGGTCGTGGAGTGGCTCCAGACGCCCTTGCTGGTGGCGGCCCAGACCGTGTCGCCGCCGAAGCGCAGTTCGTGGATGGTGGTGCTGTCCAGCTCGGCGCCGCCGACCCGGCTGCGCGTGCTGAAGGTGCCGTGCTCGGGGTGGTCGAGTACGTAGACGCCGCTGCCGAGGTAGGCGTCCGAGCTGGTGGTCGCCTCGCCGGTGCCGAGCCAGAGCCGGCCTCGGGCGTCCAGTGCCAGTGCGCCCGTTGCCTGGGTGGGCAGTTGGTCGCTGATCGGCTGCCACTGGCCGCCGCCGACCGAGGAGCGCCAGACGCCGCCGCCGGCGCTGCCGGTGTAGACGTGACCGGAGGCGTCGGCCGCCACGGCCGCCATCCGGCCGGTGACATTGCCCATCCCCGCACTGGAGTTGGAGGAGACGTCGCGGTAGCGGGGGTCGTCGGAGTTGTACGGCAGGCCGGTGAGGTGGTTCCAGTCGCCGCCGGTGTCCGGCAGTGCCTGCATCGCGTTCCAGGCGGCCCCGAAGGCGCCGGGGGCGACGGTGCCGGGGGAGGTGCGGGCCTCGGCGCGCTGGTCCGCGCCCTCCTGGATCTCGTCGGCCTCGCCGCCGCCGTCACCCTTGCTGCTGTCCAACGGCCGTACGGTGGAGCCTGGTTGCGGAGACCCGAGTGGGGGATGCAGTGGGGGATGCAGCGGGGTGGCGCCGGCTGGTGAGCCGACCAGTCCCAGGGTGGCGGCGAGGGCGCAGATCGTGAGCCATCGCCTGGTGCGCAGTGGTGCCGACAACAGAACCTCCCAGTCGTCATTGACCGTTCACGGCGCCGCCGCGGCAAGGGGATCCTGCTCGGCGGCGCCCGGCGAGGGAGACTTGATCACGGTGCGGGCGCGGTCGGAGACCGGTCGGCGAAAGCTTGACCGATTCGTTGTCCAGGGCCTGTCACGCCCTCCATATCAACGGGTCTGGTACGCAGGCAGGTTGTCGGATGTCTCGCCAACAGCGGTCGACGGGCGTACCGTCCGGCTGTGGAGACAGTGGTGTACCGCGTGCCGGCCGCACTGCGGCCGGGTTCCGCGCTGGCGGTGCTGCTTTCGATCGGGCTCGGCGTGCTGCTGGGCCTTAAGCTCTCGGGCGGCAGGCCGCTTGCGGCTGCGCTGGTCGGTGCGCTACTCGGCGGCTTTCTGTTGCTGTACCTGGTGGGCAGTAACACGACGGTGAGCCAACAGGGCTTGCGCACACGGTGGTTCGGGGTGTTCGTCCGCTCCGCCGGCTGGCCCGAGGTGGTCGGCATCACGATCGCCCCGCAGCGGACGCGGGCCGTGCGGGTCGAGCTCCGCCAGGGCCGGCCGCTGTCCCTGGCGATGCTGATGGTCCAGGACCCGGATCTCACGGCCAAGCTCGAACGGATCAAGTCGGCCTGGCAGCTCAACGCCGGTCTGCCGGACGCGGCGCCGAGGGTGCCGGCGCCGAGGGTATTGGCGTCGAGGGTGTTGGCGGAGCGACCCGTGCTGCGCGGCGGGCGGGCGACAGGTCGGCTCAGCGGCTACTGGCAGGGCGCGCTGGGCCTGCTGCTGGCGGCGGTCGTGGTGCTGGGCCTGCTGCCCGGCATCCGGCACGACCGGGCCGACCTGGCGGTGTACCGCTCCAGCCCGCCGTGCGGCTCCCTGGCCGTGGACCCGCCGCACTGCCAGGTCACCGAGACCGTCTCCGTCGATCACGTGGCACCGGGCCGGTCGGGGAACGGCACCGCCGTGTACCTCGACATCCCCGGCTCGGACACCTACGAGTTCACCCTGTCGAAGGACGTCCGGGCACTGGACGCGATCCACCCGGGCGCGGAGCTGACGGGAAGCTGGGTGACCGGTATCGACTGCATGTCGGTCAGCTATCAGGGTGTCGGCTACGACGAGGGGTGTTCGCCGCCGATGGCGTTGGACGATGACTACCGGCTGGTCGGCGTGATGGCGTACCTCGCGCTGTTCTTCGGGCTCTGGTCAGCGGTCATCCTGCGCGGTCGACGGCGCCCCCTCGCGCCGCCGCGCCACTGGATTCTGGCGCTGTTCCTCGCCCAGATCGCAGCGGCGATCGCGGTAGGCGCCGACAGTGGCCCGCTCAGCCAATTCCCGTGGCTCCGCTGGGCGTGGGGCCCGGGCGTCGGCGGGCTCGTCGCCGCCGGGCTGCTCGCCCGACAGCGCCGCTCGTAGTCGGCTGAGCGGTACTCCGGCTCTCCGATCGGGGGTCAACTTCGCGCTCCGGCCCGCTCCCTGCTCCGCTCGCGGGCCCGAAGGGGAGCGGGTGCGGCGGCGGCGCCCGCAGTGCGACCGGCGAGGCGGCAGCCGAGGCAGCCGGGGTGACCCCGGCGCGTCGCGGCGTCGCGGGTGCGCCAGTGGCGGGCGCCGGGAGGACGGGGGCCGGTGGCCTTGCCCCACCCGGCCAGGTGCAGCAGCCAGGCGGCGAGCGCACCGAAGGCGACGATGACCAGGCCGCAGGAGAGCCCCACGGCGTCCCCGGCCGCGAACGCGATGCCCGCGACGGTAGTGCCGGTGACGACCAGGGCGGTTCCGGTCCAGCCGGCGACGGTGTGGCCCAGCAGCAGCTTCACCGGCCACGCGGAGGACGGCCTCCCGAGCAGGACCGGCTGACCGGTCGCCACCGCGCCGGCCGGGCCAGGAGGCGCCCCGGACGGCGCAGCCCGGCGGGCGGGGCGGGGGCGCTGCGTGTGACGGTGAGCGCGTGTCGACCTACTTGTTCCGTCTGGCCCAGTGGGCGTTCCGGCGACGGCGTCTGGTGCTCAGCCTGTGGCTCCTCGCCGCGCTCGCCACGATCGTGGGCTCCGTGGCGAGCGGCGGCAAGACGAACGACAACTTCACCATCCCCGGCACCGAGTCGCAGCAGGTCGCCGACCTGCTCAAGGCGAAGCTGCCGGCCCTGGCCGGCGGTCAGATGCAAGTCGTCTTCGCCACGCACGGGACGGTCAAGGTCACCGATCCCGGGCCGCGGGCCGGGATCGAGGCCGCGACCGCCAACCTTGCCAAGGTGGCGCAGGTGGCCTCGGTCACCGACCCGTTCCGGGCGAAGGCGATCTCCCCGAACGGGTCGGTCGCGCTCGGCCAGGTGCAGTTCACCGCACAGCCCGCGGACGTCAAGGACGCCACGCTCAACGCGGTGCAGGCCGCCGTCACTCCGGCCCGGGGCGCGGGCGTCCAGGTCGAGTACTCCGGCAGTGTCTACCCGGGCTGGCGGGTCGTTCCCTCGGAGCTGCCGGAGATCATCGGCCTGGTCGTCGCGTTCATCATCCTGCTGATCACCTTCGGCGCGCTCGTGGCCGCCGGACTGCCGATCCTGACTGCGGTGATCGGCGTGGTCATCACGCTGACCGGCGTCACCGCCCTCGCCGCGGTCATCACCATCGCCTCCGCCTCGACGACCGTCGCCCTGATGCTGGGCCTGTCCTGCGGCATCGACTACGGCCTGTTCATCCTGTCGCGGCACCGCAACAACCTGATGCAAGGCCGCCCGGTGGAGGAATCGGTCAGCTTGGCCGCGGGTACCGCCGGCAGCTCTGTGGTGTTCGCCGGACTGACCGTCATCATCGCGCTGTGCGGCCTGTCCGTCGTCGGCATCCCCTTCCTCACCGTCATGGGCCTGGCCGCGGCCGCCGCGGTGGCCATCGCGCTGCTGATCTCGCTCACCCTGCTCCCCGCCATGCTCGGCTTCGCGGGGGAGAAGGTCACCAAGTTCATCAACACGCCGCTGCGCCCTGGGCACCACGAGGACGTCGCGGTGACGGCGGCCACCGCGCCGCAGCGGACCTTCGGCGCGGCCTGGGCCCGGTTCGTCGTCCGCTACCGCATCCCGGTCCTGCTCGGCGGGGTCGCCCTGCTCCTGCTGCTCGCGGTGCCGGCCCTGGACGTGCAGCTGGGGCTGCCCAGTGGTTCGTCCAAGCCGACCTCCAACACCTCGCGTCGGGCGTACGACCTGACGACGGCGGCCTTCGGCCCGGGCTTCAACGGCCCGCTCCAGGTCGTCGCGGACGGTGTCGGCTCGCCGGCGGCGGCGCAGGCCATGGCGGCCGTGCTGAGCGGGATCCACGGCGTCGCCGAGACCACCCAACTGGCCTTGTCCAACGGCCTCGCGGTCATCCGCGTCGTGCCCACGACCGGCCCGAGCGACCCGGCCACCGCCGACCTGGTGCACACCCTGCGCGACAACCGGGCCGTGATCGAGGGGACGAGCGGCGCGAAGGTCCTCATCGGCGGCGTCACGGCCTCGAACATCGACGTGTCCGCCAAGCTGTCGGCGGCGCTGCCGGTGTTCCTGGCGGTCGTGGTCGGGCTGGCGTTCATCCTGCTGACGTTCGCGTTCCGGACGATCCTGGTGCCGATCAAGTCGATCATCGGCTTCCTGCTGTCGGTCTCGGCCGCGTTCGGCATGACGGTCGCGCTGTTCCAATGGGGTTGGGGCCAGCAGCTCTTCGGGATCACCAAGGCCGAGACGATCAGCTTCCTGCCGATCATCATGCTCGCCATCATCTTCGGTCTCTCCAGCGACTACGAGGTCTTCGTCGTCTCCCGGATCAAGGAGGACTACACGAAGACCGGTGACGCCCGGGGCGCCGTCCAACGCGGCACCGGCCTGTCGGCGCGCGTGGTGACCGCGGCCGCGCTGATCATGTTCTCCATCTTCGTGGCCTTCATGTTCAGCAAGGACCCGACCATCAAGGCCATCGGCTTCAGCTTCGCGGCGGGCGTCTTCCTCGACGCCTTCGTGGTCCGGCTGACCCTGGTGCCCGCGGTGCTGGCGATCGTCCGCGCGAAGGTCTGGTACCACCCGCAGTGGTTCGCCCGCTACGTCCCCAACCCCGATATCGAGGGCCAGAAGCTGGAACACCAGCTGGCCCGCAAGTGAGGCTGGAGCCTCGTCGTCGGTGCAGGCGAGGCTGGTAGGGTCTGAAAAATGACCACGCCTGACCCTTCGCCGCAGGCGGACGAGCATGCCGACCTGTGGCTTACGCCCGCCGAGTTGGCGTCATGGATGTCGGTGGTCCGCCTGATCACCCGGCTTCCGTGGGCCATCGACGCACAGCTGGTGCGCGATGCGGATCTGAGCATGGTCGAGTACATGACCCTGGCGATGCTGTCCGAGGCTCCGCAGCGGACCCTGCGGATGAGCGTGCTGGCTGAGCACACCAGCTCGTCGCTGTCCCGGCTGTCGCACCTCGTGAAGCGGCTTGAGCGCCGCGGCTATGTCAGGCGCGAGCCGGACGCGGTGGACGGACGCTTCACCAACGCCATCCTGCTGCCTGCCGGCATGAGCAAGCTCGAATCGGCCGCACCCGGGCATGTGGCCTATGTGCGCCACCTGGTGGTGGACAACCTGTCCGGCGAGCGCCTGCGCCGACTCGGCCAGGACGCCGAGCGCATCCTGGGGCGCGTCGACTCGCCCGCACGCTGAACCACGCAGTCCTTGGCCAGTTCTTGGTCGTCTCCTCTGTCCAGCTAATGACTTGAAGGTTAAAGTGATTGAGGACAGGCGCATCGGGTACTCAACCCTCCGACGGCAGGCGGCATCGGCCGCACGAACCAGGAGAACCGAAATGTCACTGGACAACGAGAAGATCATTCGCAACGCCTACCAGGCCGCTGAGGAGCGAGACGTCGCCGGCTGGGTCGCGGCCTTCACCGAGGACGGGACCTTCACGGATATGTCGATCCCGCTCACCTATCGCGGCGCGGAGGAGCTCGGCAAGACGGTCGAGGTCTACGCGAAGGCGTTCCCCGACATGCACCGCGAGCTCGAGCGGTTCTACCTCACCGGCGATATGGTGATCGTGCAGCTTCGGCTGCAGGGCACCCACCTCGGCCCGCTGGAGCTGCCCGCGGGCACCGTCCCCGCGACCGGCAAGCGCATGGACGCGCCGTGCTGCGACGTCTTCGAGCTGGTCGACGGAAAGATCAAGCGCTTCGACTGCTACGCGGAGGGCTCCGTCGTCGCCGCCCAGCTCGGCTTGGCCTGAGCTTGGCCTGAGCGTGGCCTGAGTCTGGACGCATCCGGGAGGTCAGCTTGAACCTTCAAGTCCATGGGTCTAGGATTTGACTTGAAGGTTCAAGCTATGGGAGGTCATCATGACCACCGCGAACACCCTCAGGATCGCCGTGATCCTCGGCAGTACCCGCCCCGGCCGCAACGGCAAGGCGGTGGCGGATTGGATCGTCGACCGCGCGGTCGCCCGCACCGGCGCCGAGTACGAGCTGGTCGACCTCGCCGACTGGCCCCTGCCGCACATGGACGAGCCGCTGCCGCCGTCCATGGGCCAGTACCAGCAGGAGCACACCAAGGACTGGGGTGCCAAGATCGCCGAGTTCGACGGCTATGTCTTCGTCACGCCCGAGTACAACCACTCCATCCCCGGCGTGCTGAAGAACGCACTCGACTTCGCCTACGCCGAGTGGAACAACAAGGCCGCCGCCTTCGTCTCCTACGGCGTCCTGGGCGGCGTCCGTGCCGTCGAGCACCTGCGCAGCATCGCCAGCGCACTCCAACTCGCCCACGTCAACCAGCAGTTGTGCTTCTCGCTGTTCTCCGACTTCGAGGACCTCGCCATCTTCAAGCCCGCAGAGCACCACGACGCCGCGGTGACCAAGCTCTTCGAGCAGCTGGAGGCCTGGACGGCGGCCATGAAGACCCTGCGGACCTGAGGCCACCTCCGGCGGACCACGCGCGCCGAGCGCCGGCTGATGGTCGACTGGAGCGAGACCCGCCCCTGCGCGCCCTGAGCCTGCGGGGCCGCCGCACCGACCGTGGGAGTGTCACCGGATGACGGACGAAGACGCCCCCGGCGCGACCGGCGAGCCGAGCTTCTGGCTGCGGCTGCGGCGGCAGTTGTGGCAGCCGCCGCGTCCCCACGGCGAGCAGCCGAGCGAGCGCGTCGTCGGCCCGCTGGAGCTCTTCTACGACCTGGTGGTGGTCGTGCTGGTCGCACAGGCGGCCCACCACCTCGCGGGCGAGCTCAGTCGGCGCGGCCTGGGGGAGTACGCCGCGGTGTTCGGGCTGGTGTGGATCGCCTGGGTCAACGGGAGCCTGCACCATGAGCTGCACGGCCGCGAGGACGCCCGGGCCCGGAGCACCTTCCTGCTGCAGATCCTGCTCCTCGTCCTGCTGGGGTCCTTCATCCCGGAGGCGGGTGGCGCGCGCGGAGCGGCGTTCGCCGTCACGGCGGGGAGCCTGTTCGCGGTCCTGGCGGTGCTGTGGCTGCTGGCCTCGCGCGGAGACCGGCCCGAGTACCGCCGCTCCACCAGGATCTTCATCACCGGAACCGTCTGCTGCGCCGTCATCCTCGGCACCAGCGCGCTGCTCCCCGCCGCCTCGCGGGTATGGGCGTGGGGGCTGCTGGACGTCGCCTACCTGGTCGGCTTGGCCGCCGTGATCCTCGGGGCGGTGCCGGGCGCGGGCGTCACGCTCACCATCACCGACGCGCTCATCGAACGGTTCGGGCTGCTCATCATCATCGTGTTGGGGGAGACCGTCACCGGTGTGGTGAGCGGGCTCGCGGCCGAGCCGGTCAGTGCGCTCACCATCGCTGTCGCGCTGATCGCCGTCGTGGTCGGATTCGGAGCCTGGTGGACGTACTTCGACTTCGCCGGCCATCGTGAGCCCCGGCGGACCGCGGCCGTCACCGCGCAGTGGATGCTCGCCCATCTGCCGCTCACGGCCGCGGTGGCCGCGATGGGTGCGGCGATGGTGGGTCTCGTCGAGCACGCCCACGCGGCACGCACCGCCGCCGCCACGTCCTGGGTGCTCTGCGGCGGCGCCGCGGTCGTCCTGTGCAGCACGATGCTGGTGGCCGGCGGCCTTGAAGTCTGGCGCAGCAAGCACGAGTTGTACCGCCCGCTGGCGCGCATCTGTGCTGCGGCGGCCGTCGGCTGCCTCGGGCTGGGCGCGGCCCGTCCCGCGCCGATCGTGCTCGGCCTGGTGCTCGTCGTGCTCTTCGGCATCCCGTGGGTTTTCGCCGTCACCCACCGGCTTCGCCGGGCCGACGCCGGCCCCGAACGGTCGGCTGGTTAGGCGCGCCCGCGCGGAGGTCGAGTGCTCCACCCGATCGGGTGGTTTCGCCCGGCCCGGCCGGTGGCAGGCATCTCGCCATGACCATCCGCGACCAGGTCTGCCTGGTGACCGGCGCAGCCAGCGGGATCGGCCGGGCCGTGGCCGTCCGCTTCGCCGCCGAGGGCGCGCGCGTCGTCGCCACCGACCTCGACGGCCCGGGGCTCGACCGGCTTGCCGAGCAGCTGCCGGGGACCACGACGGTGGTCGGCGACGTCTCGCAGGCGCCCGACGTACGGCGGATGGTCGACGCCGCCGTCGAACGGTACGGGCGGCTGGACGTCGCGGTGGCCAACGCGGGAGTGCTCCCGCTGATGGAGATCACCGAGGCGGACGGCGAGGACTTCGACCGGGTCATGGCGGTGGACGGGCGGGGCATGTTCCTCACCTGCAAGTACGCGATCGAGGCGATGACGGCGCACGGCGGTGGGGGCGCGATCGTCTGCATCTCGTCGATCTCCGGCGAGGCCGGGCAGCGCGGGCAGGCGGTGTACGGGCCCGCGAAGTTCGTCGCCTCCGGGCTGACCAAGCACCTCGCCGTCGAGTGGGCCGACCGGGGCATCCGGGTCAACGCCGTCGCCCCCGGCACCATCCGCACGGAGCGGGTCGCCCGGCTCCCTCAGGAGCCGGGCGGCGCCGCGTACTTGGCGGCGATCGAGAAGCTGCACCCGATGGGCCGCCTCGGCGAACCGGCGGAGGTCGCGGCGGCCGTCCTCTTCCTGGCCTCACCCGAGGCGTCGTTCATCACCGGAGCCGTCCTGCCCGTCGACGGCGGCTACCTGGCCCAGTAGGCCGTCACTGGGCGAGGGTGGCGTGCATCTCCCAGACCAGGATCTCCGCCGGTTCGACCGCGGTGACCCTCTGCCCGCCGATCGCGGTGAAGCGCACGGCGTCGCCGGCGGCCAGCGGGCCGACGCCTTCCAGGGCGACGTTGCCGCGCGGGACGAAGAGGTGCACGAAGGGGGCGTCGGGCAGCTCGATGCTCTGGCCGGGTTGCAGGCGGGCCACGTGCAGCGCCGCGTAGCGGTTCTTGATGCGGATCGCGGACGCGCCGTCGTGCTTGTCCATCCCGGAGGCGACCGGGATCAGGGCGCCGGACAGCAGTTCGTTGTCGATTTCGAGCTGTTCGTAGCCGGGTGTGATGCCGCGTTCGTCGGGGACGACCCACATCTGGACGAAGTGGACGGGGTCGGTGTGGGTGTCGGCTCCGCTCAGGCGCCAGGAGTCGTTCTTCTCGGAGTGCAGGATGCCGGTGCCGGCGCTCATGCGCTGGGCGAGTCCTGGGTAGATCACGCCGGAGTGGCCGGTGGAGTCCTGGTGGACCAGGGAGCCCTGCATCACCCAGGTGACGATCTCCATGTCGCGGTGCGGGTGGGTCTCGAAGCCGCTGCCGGGCTTGACGATGTCGTCGTTGTTGACGAGCAGCAGTCCGTGGTGGGTGTTGGCGGGGTCGTAGTGTCCGCCGAAGGAGAAGGAGTGCTTGGAGTCCAGCCAGTCGATCTTCGTGGCGAGGCGCTCGCCGGCCCGGCGGACGTCGATCTGCGGGTGGTTTGCGGCGGTGTTCAACTCGTGTCCTTTCGAGCGGTCCGGGAGCTCTCGCGAAGCCCGGGGGTGCCGCGTGGCACCCTGCACGAGTCAACATAGTTCATTCTTCAACTATTCCGCTGGGTGACCGCTGCCTCCGGGTGACCGCTGCCTCCGGCTCGGGCGCGCCATTCACGGAGCGTGACGCCGCGGGCGGCGCGGAGGGCGCGGCTGAAGACGGCGGCGTGCGGAGCCGGCACGGGTGGTTCAGCCGACTGCTGCCGCATCTGGATGCACTGCCAGGCGGACCGCCAGCGGGCGAGCTCCTCGGCGGACGCGCCGAAGGCGGTGGCCAGCGTCAACACCCGTTGCAGGGGCGGCAGGCGGCTTCGCTGAGGGCTCAGGTCTCCCGAGACGGTGCTACGCGGAAGGCCGGTGCGGCGCTCGAGTTCGCGCAGCGACGGGTTGCCCGACCATGCCTTGAACGCCCGGAGCCGGCGAACGAGCTCCTGCGGGGTGGTGGCGCCGCCCGGCTCGGGCATCGCCGCCAGAGCCTGTTGCGGTAGCCTGCTCGGATCCTCGTCCATGTCCTGCCAGGTCATATACCCAGTCGTGTATCCGGTCATATATCCCCCTTGGGCAGCCGGCTCGATCGGCCGAGCGCGGCGCGTGTGCCGGGGACCAGTCTCATCACTACCGACTCGCCACTCCATGGCGTTTGCCTGGCGTTAGCATGATGCTCTGTTGTCAGGCGCCCGTCAGGGCCGCAGAGTCGGGGGGCCGCTGACGGTGGTACGGGTTCCGAGCATCGGGCCGTTCCCGCCGTCGTCGTTCCCGCGGGGTGATCACCCTTCGGAGGCGATCGATCATGCTGGGGGATTTTGCAACGCTCCTGCGGCAGTACCGGTTATCGGCCGGGTGGACGCAGGAGGGGCTCGCGGAGCGCTCGGGTGTCTCGGCGCATGCGATCAGCGTGCTGGAGTCCGGGCGGCGGCGGCCTCGGCTGTCGTCGGTGGCCCGGCTGGCCACGGCCCTGGGCCTAGACTTCGCCGACCGCGACCGGCTGCTTGCCGCGGCCCGCGGGGAGCAGCAGACGGGCCTGGAACCGCGGACAGGCCTGGCGCCGGACGAACACGTGGTGCCCCGTCTGCTGCCGTACGCCGTCCCGGACTTCACCGGACGGCGCGGCGAGGTGGAACGGCTGCTGGCGCTGGCCGGCGGACCGGGCGGCTCCCAGGCCCGTCCGCTGGTGATCTCGGCCATCGACGGCATGGCCGGTGTCGGCAAGACCGCCTTGGCCGTTCACACCGGGCACAGCCTCACCGGCCGTTATCCCGACGGTCAGCTCTTCGTGGACCTGCACGGCTTCACTCCGGGCCGGCGGCCGCTCGAACCGGCTGCGGCGCTGGAGAGTCTGCTCTGCGCGGTCGGTGTCAGCAAGGCCGCCCTGCCGTCGCGCACCGAGGAACGCGCCCAGCTGTGGCGCAGCCGGGCGGCGGGCAGGCGGTACCTGATCGTGCTGGACAACGCCGTCGACGCCGAGCAGGTCCGCCCGTTGATCCCCGGCAGCCCGCGCTGCCTCACGCTGGTGACGTCCCGTCGGCGGCTGCTTGCACTGGACGGGGCGGTCAGCGTGCCCCTGGACGTGCTCAGCCATGACGAAGCTGTGGAACTGTTCGCCCGGATCGTCGGCCCGGAGCGGGTCGTCGGCCATGCCTGCGCCGTGGACGAAATCGTCGCGCTGTGCGGGAGGCTGCCGCTGGCGCTGCGGATCGCCGGCGCCAGGCTGGCGCACCATCCGGTCTGGACGCCCGTCCAGTTGCTGGAGCGGATCCGGCGGCCCCAGAAGTTATTGACCGAGCTCTCCGACCGTGATCGGAGCGTCGCGGCGGCCTTCGTGGACTCCTACCGCGCCCTCACCCCCGCGCAGCGGCGCGCGTTCCGGCTGGCCGCGCTGCACCCCGGTGAGGACTTCGCGCCGCCCGCCCTCGCCGCTCTGGTCGACGCACCGCCGGCCGAGGCCGAGGAACTCCTGGAGTCGCTGCACGACCACCACCTGCTGATCGAGCACACGGCCTTCCGGTACACCTTCCACGACCTGCTGCGGACCTTCGCGGTCGGGTTGCTCGCACGTGAGGAACCCGAACCCGTCCGGCGCGCCGCGCTCATCCGGCTCTTCGACCACTACCGTCACACCGCCGCCTCGGCGATGGACCAGCTGGCCCCGCTGGAACGCCACCACCGGCCGCAGCCTCCCGCACCCGGCGGCACACCGCTGGTGTTCGCCGACCAGGTGGACGCGGCGCAGTGGCTGGCCCGGGAGCAGGCCAACCTGCTGACCCTCGCCCACCACGCCACCGACGCCGGTCTGCCCCGGTACGCGGCGGACCTGCCGGCCATCCTCTGGCGCCACCTCAAACGCCACATGCCCGCCCAGGAGGCGCTGGTGCTGGGTGCCCGTGCCCTGCGGGCCATCCGGGAGCTCGGCGAGCCGGCCGGCGAGGCGGCCGCGCTGCGGCACCTCGGGCTGGTCCAGTACCAGCTCGGCGACTTCCCGCAGGTACTCGACCTGCTCCGTCAGGCCCTGGAGATCCAGCGCGGAATCGGCAACCGTGCCGGTGAGGCCCACGTGCTGGCCAACCTGGGCCTCGCCCAGACCCGGATGGGGCGCCTGGAGGAGGCGCTCGACCACCTGCAGCGGGCGCTGCGGCTCAGTCGGGACATCCCCGAGCCGGCCGTCGAGGCGATCGCCCTGACCAACCTGGGGCCCACGCTGACCAGGCTCGGACGGTTGCCGGAGGCCTTGGAGTACCACCGTGCGGCGCTGAGGTTCCACCGGCGCGGCGGCAACCGTCTCGGGCAGGCCATTGTGCTCAACCAGTTCGGCGAGTACCAGCAGAGGCTGCACCACCATCCGGAGGCACTCGACCTGTACCAGGAGGCGCTGGACCTGCACCGGGACCTCGGTGACACCTTCGGTCAGGCCGAGTCGCACACCCTGCTCGGCGACGCCCTGCTGGCCATGGACGCTCCGGCGAGCGCCCTCCAGCACTACCGGGCCGCGATCGACCACCTCCCGCACACCGGCGAGCGGTACAACCTCGGGCGCATCCACGTCGGGCTGGCGCGCACCCACCACCGTCTGGGAGACCTCGACGCCGCTCGGGAGCACGCCGAACAGGCCGTCGAGATCCACACCTCGCTGAACATCGCCGAGGCGGACGACGCCCGGGCCCTGCTCGACTCGCTCAGGGAGGGACCCGGACCTCGTCCTGGAGCGTTCGGTGTCAGTTGATCGTGCTCAGACTGACCGGCCTCAGTTCTGCGGGCCGCACTGCTCTGGGCTGGTCGGCCCCCACAGACACGCCTTCAGGAGCATGCCCGGGCCGTCGTATTTCCACGGCGACTCGGAGCCGCTGGTGGTCGGGCCGTATTCCCAGCCGCCGGTGTTCACATTCCTGATGCCGAACTCACAGCCACTGGGGTCGGCGATCGGATCGATCGCCATGTAGTCGTGGCCGCCCTGGAGTTCGATCTTCTCCAGCGCGACGCAGCCGCCGCTGCGGACAGTCCAGGTGCCCTCGGCGGCCTGGGCCGAGGTCGCGCTACCCACCCCGATAACGCCCATCGCCACCACGGCGATCGCGGCAGCCGTGGCACGCTTCTTGGTCTTGCTGAACCGCATGGAACCCTCCAGTACGTCGATTCCCCCCCCGGAGCCGGTGCCCGGGCACACCCCGAAGCTCAGCGCGCGGTGGAACGGAACACAACCGGTCGAGCACAGTCCGGACGACCCCGGACGACCCCGGACGACCCCGGACAGCGCTGGACGACGTCGGACGGCGCCGGACAGCGCCAGGGCGTCCCGCCGCCGAAGTCATCCAGAGCCTCGATTCGCCCGTTGGCGGCAACTAGTATCAACTTGACTGTCCAGGTGCTGCGATGACGCACGGGGGTGTGGATGGAGCTGGAGCTTCGACATCTCCGTGCTCTGTGCGCGCTTGCGGACGCGGGCAGTATGGGCCGGGCCGCGGCCGCGTTGGGGTGCTCGCAGCAGGCGATGAGTACGCAGCTGCGGCGGATCGAACTCCACTTCGGTGAGCCGTTGTTCGAGCGCAACACGGTGGGCGTGCGGCCGACCCGGTACGGGGTGGAGGTGGTCGCCCGGGCCCGCGATGTGCTGGCGCGCGCCGAGGCCGTCGGACGGCCGCCGGCCGGGGAGGCGGCGCCGCGACCGGTGTTGCGGCTGGCGGCCACCAACTCCCCGATCCTGTCCGGCATGGTCGGGCGCGTGCGGGCCGAGCTGCCGGAGCTGGTGCTGGCGGTGAGCAGCGTCTACGCGTCCTCCCAGATCGTCGAACTCCTGGAGGAGGGTGGGCTCGACGCGGCGATCGGTGTGGACTACCCCGGGCTGGAACTGCGGCACTCCGGTGCCGTCGGGCATCGCGGGATCGTCACCGAGCCCACGTTCGTGGCCCTGCCCGCGGGCCACCGGCTGCGGCACCGCGAGGCGGTCGCGCTCGGCGACCTGGCCGAGGACTCGTGGTTCGTCACACCCGACGACGGCGCCGGCTGGCCGGGCGTCTTCTACGCGGCCTGCGGGGCGGTCGGGTTCACCCCGGTGGTGGTGCACGAGTTCCTCGGCGACCGGCTCCAGTTGCTGGACATGATCGCCGAGGGCCTCGGTGTCTCGCTGGTGCAGGCGACGACCCGGCCGATTCCCGGCACCGTCATCAGGCCCCTGATCGGCACGCCCCTGCGGTGCCGCTACCTGCTGGCCTGGAACAGGAGGAGCGTCGCCGACGAGGTCGTCGTGACGCTCTTCGACGCGGCCTGCGCTTCGTATCGGGGCCTGATGGCACGGGCGCCGCACTTCCAGGCCTGGGCGGCACGGCACCACCCCGGGCTGCTTCCGTAAAGGCACTGCCACGGATGTTGTGGCGGGGACATGGCAATCGCTGTGTCCATCCGCATTGTTCGGGCGGATCCGTGGTGAGACGGTGCGTCACATGCCTCGTTCCCCGATCGGCGAGGCGGACCTCCCCCCTCGAAGGAGCAGTGATGCGCCATCGATTCGTCCTGCCCAGGTTCCTGGCCGCAGGCACAGTGACACTCGCCATGCTCGTCGGCCTGTCGACCGCACCGGCCTTCGCCGCGACCGGTGCGCCGACCGCCGTCCGTCTCGCCGCCCGTCCCGCCGTCCGTCCCGTCACCGCCTCGAACCGCCCGGCCGAGCCCGCGCCCACGGGTGCCGTCGTCGGCGGTAGCGACGCGGCCGCGGTCCAGTACGGCCGACTCACAGCCGCCCAACTCCCGCCGCACCGCCCCATGCTGACGCAGCACCAGGCAGGCGCCACGAGCGCGGCGAGCGCGTCGAGGCCCGCCGGCGCGCAGGCCTGCACCCCCGCCGCGTTCGGCGGCCTGAGCGGCTCGGCGCTGGCCGCCTACGTCGAGAACTCGACCACCGACTGCGTCAACTCGCTGTTCACCATCACCGGCAGCAACGCGCAGGAGGTGTTCAAGGAGTCCCAGATGATCCCCGTCGCCCAGGCGTACCAGAGCCTGGCGTCCAGCTACGCCGGCAGCGACTCGGCCGGCATCTGGCAGCTCATCCTCTACCTGCGGGCCGGATACTACGTCCAGTACTACGACTCGACGGATGTCGGCTCCTACGACGCGACGCTGTCGGCGGACGTCCAGAACGCCCTGAACGCCTTCTTCGCCAACTCGCAGAGCACCGACGTCTCCTCGGCCAACGGCGGCATCCTGGGTGACGCCGTGATCCTGACCGACAGCGCCAATCTGCAGGGCGACTACCTGGGCACCTACCAGCGGATACTCAGCGCGTACACCAGTGCGTGGGACGCCGACTACAGCATGGACGCCGTCGTCTACGACGTCTACACCCCGCTGTGGCGCGGACAGTACAACCCCGCCTTTGTCGCCGCGCTGACCGCGAATCCGGCCGTCATCGACGCGCTCGACACCTTCGCGCTCACCCACACCAGCATGCTCGGCGGCACCAACACGTTCATGGTCGCCGACGCCGGCAACGACCTTGCCGCGTATGTCCAGTTCACCGCGCTCCAGGCCAAGGTACGGCCGCTGATGCTGGGCCTGCTGCAGGCCTCGTCCATCTCCGGATCGACCGCCGCCCTGTGGATGTCCGTCGCGCAGCAGGCCAATGGCTTCGATGCGGCCGACTGCTCGTACTACGGCGTCTGCAACCTGGTGGCGCAGGCCACCGCGGCGGCGCTGCCGACCACGCACGCGTGCAGCTCGGAGATCAACATCCTGGCGCAGGCGCTCAGTTCGGCGCAGCTCAGCGCGGCCTGCGGCGAACTCGCCGGCCAGGACGCCTACTTCCAGAACATCGTCAAGGACAGCGGCCCGATCCCGGGCCAGTACAACGACACCGACAACATCGTCGTCTTCGCGAGCTCGCTCGACTACGAGATCTACGCCCCGGTGATCTACGGCGTCACCACCGACAACGGTGGCATCACGCTGTACAACACCCCGTCCACGCCGGGGAACCAGGACTACTCCATCCTGTACCAGGACCCCAGCCCCGACGGCTACACGGACAACATCTGGAACCTCAACTACGAGTACACGCACTTTCTGGACGCCCGCTACGACACCATGGGCACCTGGGCGCAGATGGAGGTGGATCCCAACATCTGGTGGATCGAGGGCATCTCCGGCTACCTGACCTACAGCTACCGCGGCATCACCGACACCGACGCGGTGACCGACGCCGGTGAGCACACCTACCCGCTGAGCACCCTGTGGCAGACCACGTACGCCAACAGCAACGACGACCGGGTCTTCCCCTGGAGCTACCTCGCGGTGCGCTACATGCTCGAACAGCACCCCGCCGACGTGCAGGCGATCCTGGGCGACTACCGGGTCGGCAACTACACCGCCGGCTACGACTACTACACCAACACCATCGGCACCCGGTACGACGCCGACTTCAACACCTGGCTCAACGGCATCGCCGGTGGCACCTCGGGAACGCCGACGGCCGCCTTCAGCGCGGCGGTCGCCGGACTGACGGCGACCTTCACCGACCACTCCACCGAGTCCGGCAGCGGCAGCATCACCGGCTGGTCCTGGAACTTCGGCGACGGAGCGACGGCCACGACGCAGAACCCCTCGCACACCTACGCGGCGGCCGGAACCTACAACGCCACGCTGACCGTGACCGACAGCAACGGCAAGACCTCCAGCGCCGCCGCCCAGTCGGTGACCGTCAGCGGCTCGGGCGGAGTCACCCCCTGCACGGCCGCGAACCCCCAGCAGATGGACCGGAACTGCTCCCGCGCGAACCAGTCGGCGACCGCGGGGAACCTCGACTACCTGTGGATCTATCTGCCCGCCGGGACGACCACCCTGAACGTCAGCACGACCGGCGGCAGCGGGACCGCCTACCTGTACTACGACCCCAGCACCTGGGCCACCAGCACCACGTACACGGCCGAGTCGACCAACTCCGGTACCACCCAGAGCCTCACCGTCACCAACAAGGCCGCGGGCTACCGCTACCTCAGCCTCTACGCCGCCACCGCCTTCAGCGGAGTCACCGTGACCACGCAGTACTGAGCTCCCCGCTGAGCCCTGCTCCCGACCCGCGGCGGCGGGTGGCACCCGACCGGGTGCCACCCGCCGCCGTGCTGTCGTATCCGGTCGACCGCCGAACGGTCTATCAGGAGTGCAGCTCGGGGCCGTCTGTGGACCAAAGCGTCCAAGGTCGCTTCCGTCCAGCCGGAACCCCTTCCGCCCCGTCTGACCTGCGAGGAAAGTAGTACTCGCCAGCAGGGAGAACCGCCCGGCGGGCCACCGGGACCAAGCCCCACCGTGGGGACGCGGAACCGGAGAACACCCACCGTGCCCCACTGCCTTGCCGCTCCTCGCTCCTCGCTTCTTGCTCCTCCCCGCCACAGATGGCTGTTCCTGCAGGCCAGCCATCCAGCCGTCCATGCCCTCGGGCCGGCGGCAGGCCACACCTGATGCAAGACCACCCGACTCACCATCACTGACCAGGAGTTGCACCATCATGTCGCTGACCATTGCCAAGATCAAGAAGTCCGGTATCGCCACCCTGGTCGCCGCCGCCGCCGTCTCCGGACTGACGATCCTGCCGGCGCACGCCGACGCCGGCTCGATCGCCAACACGGCCCTGTCCCAGGTCGGCAACGGCCCCTGCGGCCAGGGCGGTTACCAGGACGGCCTCAACCAGAGCAACCCGTGCAGCTCCTCGGGCACCGAAGCCCACGCCTGGTGCGCCGACTTCGTGGGCTGGGTCTGGGCGCAGAACGGGGTGCAGCACCTCTCGGACCTGACCGACGGGGCGGCCAGCGTCTACGACTACGGCCAGCACTACGGCACGCTGCACAGCTCCCCCCAGGTCGGCGACGCGGTGGTCTACAACTACAACCCCTCCGCCGACTACGCGGACCACGTCGCTCTGGTGACCGCGGTCGGTGGCGGCAGCATCACCGTGGTCGGCGGCAACGAGGGCCATTCCCACGGCTACGTCAACGGCATCGTGCAGAGCGAGTCCACCGGCAGCTACGCCATCGGCGACGCTCCCTGGGGCCAGACCATCAGCGGCTACATCTCCCCGATCACCGCCGCCACCCTCAACGACACCCCGTCGACACTGGCCGCCGGCACCCTGGTCAAGTCCCCCGACAGCGCCACGGTCAAGGTGATCATCGGCGGCGCCGGCATCCCGCTGGCCGGCTCCGACGTCGCGGCCGACGGCTACAACCTCGGCAACATCACCTCGGTCACCGACGCGTCGTTCAACGCCCTGCCCGCCACCCCGCCGGCCGGCACCGTGATCAAGGACGAGTCCGGCAAGAACGCCAGCGTCTACGTGGTGGTCGGCAACTCCGCCCTGCCGATCTCCGGCGCCGAGTTCTCCGCCGACGGCTACAACACCAAGCCCCTGATGGGGGTGCCCACCTCCTGGCTGACCTCCGCCGCCGGCACCGCGCTCTCCTCGGGCACCGTCGTCTACAACCAGTCCGGCACCGACGCCAGCCGCTACGTCATGGTCAGCGGCAAGGCCGTGCCGATCTCCGGCGCCGAGTGGACCGCCGACGGCTACAACACCCGACCGCTGATGGGTGTCCCCGGCACCTGGCTGGCCGGCGCGGCCGCCGCCACCCTGCCGAGCGGCACCGTGGTTCAGGACCAGTCCGGCAAGAGCGCCAGCATCTACGTCATGGTCAGCGGCGCGGCCCTGCCGATCTCCGGCGCCGAGTGGACCGCTGACGGTTACAACACCCGGCCGCTGATGGGTGTCCCCGGCACCTGGCTGGCCGCAGCCGCCACCACCGCCCTGCCGAACGGCACCGTCGTCTACAACGAGAACGGCACCGACGCCGCCCGCTACGTGATGGTCGGCGGCGCGGCCGTGCACATCTCCGCCACCGAGTGGACCGCTAACGGTTACAACACCCGGGCGCTGATGGGCGTCCCCGGCACCTGGCTCGCCGCAGCCGCCACCGCGCTGCCCGCCGACGGCACGCTCGTGCAGGCCCCCGGCGACGTCACCGTCTACCTGGTCACGGCCGGCACCAAGAAGGCCCTGCTCGCCTCGCAGTTCGGCGCCGGCGGCTACAGCTTCTCCGCGGTCGTCCAGGTCCCGTCCGAGCTGATCGCCCAGCTGCCGACCGCCTCCTGATCCACCATCACCGCGGGGTGCGGGCGGACCCACCGCCTCCACCCGCACCCCGCGCCCCGCACCCCATCGACTTCGCGCGACCAGCCCCGCGCAGCCACCCGTGAGGAACCGCCATGTCCAAGAACCACCGCCTGCAGGGCCTGTCGGCCGCCCTCGTCGTCGCAGCCGCCCTCGCCGCGCCCCTGGCCACCGCCGGATCCGCCAGCGCCGCCTCGGTCGCCACCTGGGAGAAGGTCGCGCAGTGTGAGAGCAGCGGCAACTGGAGCATCGACACCGGCAACGGCTACTACGGCGGACTGCAGTTCAGCCTCGGCACCTGGGACGCCTACGGGGGCCAGAGCTACGCCGCCTACCCGAACCAGGCCACCGAGGACCAGCAGATCACCGTCGCCGAGAAGGTCCTCGCCTCCCAGGGGCAGAACGCCTGGCCCACCTGCGGACCCGCCGCGGGCCTGGGCGCCGACACCGCCGTGCCGTTCCCCAGCACTCCCTCCACGCTCGCAACCGGCACCCTGGTCAAGTCCCCCGACAGCAGCACGGTCAAGGTGATCATCGGCGGCTCGGGCGTCGCCGTCGCCGGCTCGGACGTGGCCACCGACCACTACAACCTCTCCGGCGTCGTGACGATCAGCGACGCCACGTTCAACGCGCTGCCCGCCTCCCCCGCCGCCGGCACCGTGGTGATGGACGCCTCCGGCAGCGACAACAGCCGCTACGTCGTGGTGGCCGGCGCCGCCCTGCACATCTCCGCCGCCGAGTGGACCGCTGACGGTTACAACACCCGGCCGCTGATGGGCCTGCCCACCTCCTGGCTCCAGGCGGCGGCCGCCGCTACCCTGCCCACCGGCACTGTCGTCTCCAACCAGTCCGGCACCGACCCGAGTTGTTACGTCATGGTGGACGGCGCCGCCCTGCCGATCTCCGGCGCCGAGTGGGCCGCCGACGGTTACAACACCCGGCCGCTGATGGGTGTCCCCGGCACCTGGCTGGCCGGCGCGGCCGCCACCGCCCTGCCGGACGGCACTGTCCTCTACGACCAGGCCGGCACCTCCGCCACCCGCTACGTGGTGAGCAACAACACCGCCGTGCCGATCACCGCCGCCCAGTGGACCGCCGACGGCTACAACGCCAAGCCCCTGATGGGCGTCCCGGCGTCCTGGCTCGCTGCCCACCCCGCCGGCTGACTCACCGGCACCACCCGCCAGGCCCCCGCCCATCGGGCAGGGGGCCGGCTGCGTTGCGGGTGGCGTCACTGCGGCGTCATGCGGCGTCATGCGGCGTCATGCGGCGTCACTGCGGCGGGAGGTCGGCGCCGAGGGTGTCGGCGAAAGGATCGTCGCACTGCTGCCAGCACTGTTCGCCCATCGAGAGTTCGGTGTCGGTGAGCAGGCAGCTGTTCAGCAGCTCGTGCAGGGCTGGGACGTCGAGGCCGATGCCGGTGAAGGTCAGTTCGCAGCGGCGCTCGCCGTAGTACGGGTCCCAGTACAGGGCGGCCAGCGCGCGGCGCTCCGCCGAGGCGCCCTGCCACTGCTTGCCGTCGTCCTGCTCCGGCAGCCAGCTGCCGGCGGGCTGGAGGAACAGGTGCTCGCCGGCGGACTCCCACCGGTAGATGGAGTGGGGCCGGTTGGCGAGCCAGAGGTGCCCGCGGCCGCGGATGACGCCCGCGCTGATCTCCGCGAGCGCGTCGTGCAGCCGCCTGGCGTGCATCGGGCGCCGGGAGGACCAGCGGGTGGAGCGCACCCCGTACTGCGGCCCGATCGGCTGTCGAGGGGCGGGCAGCGGCCCGTGCCGATCCCAGACGCGGTCGGCGTCGAAGCGGCGGCCGCCGATCACCGCCGAGATGTCGGGGATGGTGAGCGTGCCGGTGAGCGGATCGTGGCAGATGTGGGCCGTCGAGCTGCGCGGGGCGAGGTGGCGCAGCAGGGCGACGGCGCGCGCGGAGGCGGCGGGATCCGGGTCGCTCAGGCTGGCGGTCACCACGGCGTCGGCGCTCTCCAGGTGGTGGGCGGCGGTCTCGGCCAGCGTGCGCTCGTCCTCCGGGCCCAGGGCCAGCCCGTGGGCCCGGAGCCGGTCGCCACTGTCGAGGTCGTCCTGCAGCCGCGAAAGGTCGACGGCGACGGCGACGGTGTCGATGCGTACGTGGTCGGCGAGGGCCTGCCCCCGGGCGTGGCCGTGCGCCAGGCCCAGGGCGACCAGGTCGGCCTGCATGCCCGGCGGGAGCGTGAGCAGCAGGTGCCGGACGCGGCCGCCGCGGGCCAGGCGCAGCAGGACGGGGAGGAGCGCCGAGGGCGGCAGGCGTGGCGAGCAGGGGCGCGATGGCCTCAGCGAGCCGCCGTCCACCGGCCCGGAGCGGTCGTACACCCGCCAGAAGACCGTCCCCCCGCAGGGGGTGGCTCGCACGGCGAGCACCGCGAGACCGGGGATCTCGATGCGTGCCAGGTCGGCGACGCAGTCGCGGACACCGGTGGCGAGGCCGCCGAGCACGCTGACGGGCAGCAGGCCCGGCTTGCCTTGCGAGGCCATCTCACTCCTCCCGAGGTGACGTCAACGCCCGGTGCCGGTGAGCCCGTAGCGGCGCTGGAAGCGCTCGACGCGGCCGGCGGTGTCCACCACGCGGGCGTTGCCGGTGTAGAAGGGGTGGCTGGCGGAGGAGATCTCGACGTCGATCACGGGGTAGGTGCGGCCGTCCTCCCACTCGATGGTGCGGGTGCTGGTGGCGGTGGAGCGGGTGAGGAAGGTGAGGCCGCCGACGTTGTCGCGGAAGACGACGGGGCGGTACTCGGGATGGATGCCGGGCTTCATGGTGACTCTCCTGAGGGGTCTCGGATGGGGGTGGGGTCAGCGCTCTTCGCGGAAGTCCACGTGCTGGCGGACGACCGGGTCGTACTTGCGCAGGACGAGGCGGTCGGGGTCGTTGCGGCGGTTCTTGCGCGTGACGTAGGTGTAGCCGGTGCCTGCGGTCGACCGGAGCTTGATGATCGGGCGCAGTTCGTTGCGGGCCATGGGGGTCCTCTCTGGCGCGTCGGGGTGACGTGAGCCTCACTATAGCGTAATGGTTTTCGTTTTCATCTACCTCTGGCAGCCTTAACGCCTCGCGCTGGCGGCGCTATTCCCTGTGCGGCGCACGACGAAGGCCGCCTCCGTCGAGGGACGGAGGCGGCCGACTGGATCAGTGCGGGGACGGTCAGTACTGCGCGGAGACGGTGACCCCGCTGAACGCGGTGTTGGCGTACAGGCTGATGTAGCGGTAGCCCGCGGTGGTGTTGGTGACGGTGATGCTCTGGTCGTTGCCCGAACCGGTGGACGCCGCCGTCTGGTTGTCGGCGGTGGCCCAGGTGTCGGGGCTGTAGTAGAGGTAGGCGTTACCGGTGCCGCCGGTGGTGGTGACGTTCAGTGTCGTGGTGCCGGCCGGGAGGTAGATGTAGAGGTCGTCCGTGTTGCCGGCCGCGGCCGACTGGTCGAGCAGGGAGCAGTTCTGCCCCAGCTCCCGCGGGTCGCTGCTGGTGCACTGCGGCAGGGTGGGCGGCGGGGTCGGGGTCGAGCAGGCGCCGGCGGCGCAGGCGGTCAGCCAGCTGTTGAAGTCGGCGTCGTAGCGGGTGCCGATGCCGTCGTTGTAGACCGCGTAGCCGCCTGCGTAGTCACCGGCGCGGAACTTGGCGAGCATGTTGTAGACGTCCTGCGGGTGCTGCTCGAACATGTACCGCACCGCGAGGTAGCCCCAGGGGTAGGTGCGCGTGACGTCGCTGTTGTCGTAGGTGCTCTGCCACAGCGTGCTCAGCGCGTAGGTGTGCTTGGCGGCCTCGGCGACCGCCTCGGTGTCGGTCACGCCGCGGTAGGTGTAGGAGACGTACTCGGCCAGGCCCTCGATCCACCACACGTCGGGGACGGTGACCTCGGAGGCGAAGTCGCCCTTGGTGTCGTAGCGCCCGTCGAGGTCGTGGGTGTACTCGTGGTTGAGGTTCCAGATGCCGGCGGGGAAGCCGTCGTCGGCGCTCTTCACGTACATGATGGACATCGGCTGGTTGTTGGGGTCGGTCGGGTCCCCGGTCAGCGTCATGCCGCCGTTGTTGGTGTCGATGTTGTAGAGGACGCCGGCGTAGGTCTCGTAGTCGGTGGGGCTGGCGAAGACGACCAGCTTGACCGTCGACTCGTACTCGCCCGGGATCGGGGTGCCGTTGTCCTTGACCAGGTTGTTGAAGAACGCGTCCTGGTGGATGACGCTGGTGCAGGCGGCGTCCAGGTCGGCGGCGCTCAGCGACTGCGCCAGGATGGTGTGCGCCGCGTCGCAGACGTGGGTGATCGGCAGGGCCGCCGCGGTGAGTTGGGCGACCAGGTTGCAGGTGCCGTAGTCCGAGCAGTTCGCCTGGTCATAGGTGTCGGCCAGGCCGGCGACCCCGACCCAGAGCGGCGCGGTCGGGCCTGTCATCGACGAGACCTTCAGCAGGCCCTGCATCAGCGGCTTCACGGTGGCCTGGAGTGCGGGGTGCTGGATGAAGCGGCTGGTCTCGATCCCGGCGTTGGAGTCCAGGAAGGAGTTGGCGGTGCCCAGCAGGTCGAGGTGGTTGTTCGCGAAGCTGTCGAGCGTGGTGATGATGCTCGGGTCGGCCGTCACCGCGGTCACGAAGTCCGGGTTCTGGTGCCCGCGGAAGAGCGGGGTGTAGACGTTGTTGACGGCGGCGACCATGCTGTCGACGGCGTCGTAGGAGCTGTTGTAGCCGTTCAGCAGCTGCTGGTAGACGCCCAGGTAGCGGGCCTGCTCGTTGGCGCTGTCGGTGAGGGTGACGACATCGCCCAGCACGTCGCCGTTGGACGAGGTGACGTCGCGGGAGTGCGCGTTGGCGAAGAAGGCGTCCAGCCCGCCCTCGGTGGCGGTGGCCAGGGTCGCGTCGTAATTGCCCACCGTGGAGGCGTTGTTGTACTGCACGTAATAGCCGGCTCGCAGGAAGAGAACCAGCTGCCACACACCGGTCGAGTCGTCGCCGGGGTAGCTGGTGGCCGCGCTGCTGAGCGCGTTGGCTATCGCGACCATCTGCGGCTCGGCGAAGGTGTTGGCCGCGTCGGTGCCGGTGACGGTGAAGAGGGTGTTGACGCAGTCGGTGGTCGAACCCTCCACGAACGACACCAGCGCGGATCCGGACCTGCTGCCGAAGTCGGCCGGGGTACAGGACACCGCGGCGGCCGACCGGGTGGCGCTCTTGAGCCGCACACCGGCATGCGAGGCGGGCACCGGCGTCGCGGGCAGCTGCGGGCGGAGCTGGGCTGCGGTCAGTTTGCCGTGCTGCTCGGCGGCCTGGTCGGACCGGGTGGCGGTCCTGCCGAGCGGCGAGAGCGCCCGGGCGGATGTCGCGGCCGCGGGCGCGGTGGCTGCGGGCGACGTCTTCGCGGTGCTGCGCGGCTGGGGGGCCGCCATCGCGGGTGTCGTCAGGCCGGCCAGCGCGACGGCGGCTGCCACGCCGCTCGCCATGAGTCCGGGCAGGGTGGAGCGGTAGCGCATCTCTGCTCCTTCATGGATGGACGCCTCGTGTGGGGGACTGGCTGAGGCGCGAGAGGGACGCTTCCACCCCGCGCGGTCGCATTCAATACGGTGTGACATAGCACCTTGCACGACACCCCATAACATGCCGCAGGTTGACGGCCCGTTATGTTCGCTATGCCCCTGGACGGTGGACGGCCCTACGGCGGGTCTACGCCCCCGACGCCCACGCCTGGAAGTGCGACGACTGGGCGATGAGGTCGTGGTAGGCCGCGGTGGCGCAGCTGAAGAGCGTGTCCGCGACCTCGCCGGCGAAGCCGTCGCAGCGCCAGGCCAGCACATAGCGGGTCCACAGCGGTGTGCCGGTGAGCGGCTTGACCAGGACGTCGGGCATCGGTCGCAGTGTCGCCTGGACGACGGACACCCCGAGGCCGTCGGCGATCATGTTCTGCAGCTGGACCCGGTCACCCAGGAACTCGTGGACGGTCGCCGGAGTGAACCCGGCCGCCGCGCAGGCCTGGTGGAACACGCCAGGCCAGCCGGCGCCGTCGTCCGGGGTCAGGAACCAGGCGTCGTCGGCCAGGTCGGCCAGCGTGACCTCAAGACGGTGGCGCAGGCGGTGGCGTGCGGGCAGGGCGACGAAGCACGGCTCGGTGACGATCGCGCGATGCGTCACGGCGGCCGAGTGCCGCAGCGGCAGGCCGGGGTAGTCCACCGCGATGGCCGCGTCGATCTCGCCCTGCTGCAGGAGTTCGACGATCTCCGCGGACGAGTAGACACTGCTCACCGTGACTGCGAGATCCGGGATCCGGTTCCTCATCCGGGCCACCATGCCGGACAGCACCGGGGAGTTGGTCGCCGCGATCCGCAGGGTCTGCCGCGTCCCGGCCGCGCTCCCGCGCGGGCGGTGCCCGATCGCGTCCGCCCGCGACAGCACGTCGCGGGCCTGCGTCAGCACCTCGACGCCGTACTCCGTCAGCACCACGCCAAAGACCCTGCGCTCGAACAGCGGCTCTCCGAAATAGCCTTCGATCCGCCGGAGTTGAGTGCTCATGGCCGGTTGTGAGTACCCCAGCACCGAGGCGGCCCGCCCCACGCTCCCCGCATCGGCAATCGCACACAGCACCCGTAGGTGTCGCAGTTCCAGCTCCATTCGTGCATTCCTCCCCACCGCACTCTCCTCTCATCCGCTCCGCATGAACAGCTCCAGCGTCAAGGCGGATCTTCAGCATCCTGCCGCCGGGTGCAGCTTCCGGAACGAAACGGCTGCCCCCCGGCCCGGCCTCCTAGATTCGGTCACATCACGCCGGACACCAACACCAACACCGGGGCGTCATGGATATGAACGAGGCTCACCACGCCGCAGCTGGCCGGCGCTCCGCGATCGTCACCGGCGCGTCACGTGGCATCGGCCAGGCGGTGGCCGTGCAGCTGGCCGCCGACGGTTACGACATCGCATTCTGCTACCGCGAACGCGGCGAGGCCGCGCGGGAGACCGAACGCCTGGTGCACGAGCAGGGCGCGGCGTGCTACCACGCGCCGTGCGATGTGGCCGACGGTTCGGCGGTCGAGGCTTTCGTCAAGGCGGCCGAGGCCGAACTCGGGCCGACCCACGCGCTGGTCAACTCCGCCGGCATCGTGCGCGACAGTCCGCTGGTCCTGATGCCGCCGGAGGCCTGGACCGAGGTCATCGACACCAACCTGACCGGGACCTTCAACTTCTGCCGACTGGTCGTGTTCGGCATGATGAAGCGCCGGGAAGGCGTCGTCGTCAACATCTCGTCCGTGGCCGGTGTCCACGGCAACGCCGCGCAGACCAACTACGCCGCCTCGAAGGCCGGTGTGCACGGCCTGAGCAAGTCGTTGGCCAAGGAGGTCGCCAGGAGCGGCATCCGGGTCAATGTCGTCGCGCCCGGCTTCATCGAGACCGACATGACCGCGGGGCTCTCCGACAAGGTCCGGGCCGAGGCGCTGAAGGTCGTCCCGATGCGGAAGTTCGGGACGTCGCAGCAGGTCGCCGACCTGGTCTCGTTCCTGGTCTCCGAACGCGGCGGCTACATCACCGGCCAGGTGATCCAGGTCGACGGCGGGATCGTCCTGTGAGCGTCGCGACGACAGCCGGGCCGAAGGACCGCGCGCTGCCGCTGATCGCGGTCGACGCCTACGAGATCCGCTCCGCCGAGGTGATCACCTCCACCAAGGCCATCCGCGCCGACGACCCCTACCTCGAGGGCCACTACCCCGACTTCACCATCTACCCCGGGGTGTTCGTCATCGAATCGGTGACGCAGACCGTCCGGATCCTCGTCGAGCAGACCCTCCAGAGCGCGCTCGACCTGGAGCTGGCGGCCATCACCTCGGTGCGCTTCAGCAGCCCGATGCTCCCCGGCGACACCCTTCACGTCCGCTGCGAGTGCACCACGGACTTCGACTCCGGCTCCGGTGACGGCCTGCTGAGCGTCAAGGCCGAGTGCCGCACCGCGGCCGGTGAGAGGGCCGCGCAGCTGAAGCTGAAGTTCCGCCTGACGCAAGGGAGTCGATGATGCTGTACGACCACGCACGCATCCGCGGCATCCTTCCGCACCGGCACCCGATCCTGCTGGTCGACACCGTCGAGGAGATCGAGTACCACGCCCGCATCGTGACCACCAAGGCGGTCACCGGCTCCGAGCCCTGCTATGCCGGGATCGCGGAGACCACCGACAGCGGTCGCTATGCCTACCCTCGCTCCCTGATCATCGAGTCCTTCGGCCAGAGCGGGGCGGTGCTGTGGCTGGAGAGCATCCGACGCGACGGCCAGCAGCTCGACGGCAGTCTGATCTTCGCCGCCGCCCGTGACGTCACCTTCCACCGCCAGGCCCGGCCCGGTGACACCCTGCGCCACGTCGCCCACATCGACCAGGTCGTCGGGGACAACGCGTTCCTGCGCGGTCAGACGCTGATCGACGGCGAGGTCGCCGTCGACTACGGGTCCGTCATCGCCGTCGTGCGAAAGACCGACACGCTCGGCAGCTGACCCGTTCGGCACCTGACCGCCGGCGCCCCCAGTCTCCGGCCGCGATCGCGGCCGGCCGCTCCACCCCGCTCAGCACACACCACTGCGTTCCGATGGAGAGAATCATGACCACCAGCGCCGCCAGCGCACACCTCGACGAGCTCCGCGACCTCATTGCCGAGGTGCTGGAGATCGAGCCGGAGGAGATCACCGAGACCGGTTCGTTCGTCGACGACTACGAGGCCGACTCGCTGCGCGCCATCGAGATCCTCGCCCGCATCGAGAAGAAGTACAAGGTCGAGATCCCGCAGGAGGAGCTCGCCAAGATGGAGAACCTGCTGGCGGTCTACGAGACCGTCAAGACCCGCGTCGGCTGGAGCGACTGACATGGTCCGCGTCGTCGTCACCGGCGTCGGGCCTCTGGCCGGCGTCGGAATCGGAGCCGAGAAGTTCGCCGCCGCGCTGAAGGCCGGCCGGCACGCGCTCGCCCCGATCGAGAGCTTCGACCCGGTGGGCTTCCCACACAAGATGGCCGGGGAGTTGCGCGGGTTCGAACCTGAGCACTGGGTGCGGAACATCTCGCCGGAGCAGTGGGGTCCGGCCAGCGTGTTCGCGGCGGCTGCGGCGCGGCTTGCCGTCGACGACGCGGGCATCGACTCCCAGGTGCTGCGTTCCTCGCGCGCGGGCTCCGTGATCGGCACGACCAGCGGCGAGTCGCAGGTCGTCGAGCGCGCCATGAAGCTGTGGATCGACGAAGGCCCGCAGCAGCTGCCCGCCGCGAGGATCGCGCTGACCCCCTCCTACCGCATGGCGGTGGCCGTCAACCGCGAGCTGGGGCTGACCGGAGAGGCCGTCACCCTGGCCACCGCCTGCTCGGCCAGCAACTACGCGATCGGCTACGCCTATGACCTGATCCGCAACGGTGAGGCGGACTACATGCTCGCCGGCGGCGCGGACGCGATGTGCCGCTTCGCCGTCGCGGGCTTCTACCGCCTGGGCGCGCTCACCAAGGAAGCCTGCTCGCCGTTCGACGCCAACCGCTCCGGCATCCTGATCGGCGAGGGCGGCGCGGCGATGTTCCTGGAGTCCTACGACAGTGCCAAGGCCCGCGGCGCGCGCATCTACGCCGAGGTCCTCGGCTACGGCCTGAGCTGCGACGCCTCCCACATGGTCTCGCCGGACTCCGGCTCCATCGCCAACTGCATGCGCCGCGCGCACCGCAACGCCGGGATCAAGCCCGCGGAGATCGACTACATCTCCGCGCACGGCACCGGGACCCCCTCCAACGACACGATGGAGGGCCGCGCGATCCGCGAGGTCTTCGGCGACACCCCGCCGCCGATCAGCTCGATCAAGTCGATGCTCGGCCACACGATGGGCGCGGCCAGCTGCTTCGGGGCGATCGCCTCGGTGCTGGGCATCGCGCAGGGCTTCATCCCGCCCACCATCAACCACACCGAGCTGGAACCCGAACTCGCCGGCTTCGACGTCGTGCCGAACCAGGCGCGCGCCGCCGACCTGCGCATCGTCCAGAACAACGGCTTCGCGTTCGGCGGCAACAACGCCATCACCATCTTCGGGAGAGCCCAATGAGGGAGGTCGCAGTGACCGCCACGAGCACCACCACCGCCTCGGGAGGCGACACCCTGACGAAGTCGGTCCCGCTCGCGGTCACCGGCTGGGGCGTGCTGTCGCCGCTGGGCGTCGGCGCCGAGGAGTTCGCCCCGGCCTGGCGTGAGCGCCGCAGCGGTCTGCGCGATGTCAGCGGGATGTACGAGGGCCCGATGCCGGTCCAGCAGGCCTGCGCGCTGACCGACTTCAGCGTCCGCGACCACCTCGGCCGCAAGGGGACGAGCTTCTTCGACCGCACCACCTCGCTGACCGTGGTGACCTGCGGGCTGGCCCTGAAGGACACCAGCCTGGCGATCGACGACGCCAACCGCGGCGAGGTCGGCATCGTGCTGGGCTCGACCACCGGCGGCGTGCAGTCGCTGTGCGACTTCATCACCGAGACCATCGTCAACGACCCGCCGTACCTGGTGAATCCGATCCTGTTCCCCTACGCGGTGATGAACGGCGCGGCCAGCTCGGCGGCGATCTGGCACCAGCTCAAGGGTGTCAACGCGACGGTCTCGGACGGCCAGGCCTCCTTCCTCGCTGTTCTCAAGTACGCGCGCAATCAGCTCCGCAACGGCTACGTGGAGGCGGTCGTCGCCGGCGCGGTCGAGGAGTTCAGCCCCCACCGGGCCTGGGCGGCCGAGCACCTGCGCGGTGGCCAGGGCGACCGGGTGCCGCTCGGCGAGGGCGCGGCCGCGTTCGTGCTGGAGCCGGCGCACGCGGTGCGTGCCTCCGGACGCACGCCCGACGCGGAGATCCTCGCCGTGGAGACCGGGCTGTACGGCCAGGACATCGATCCGGGCGACGGTCTCGCGGGGTGCATCAGCAGGGCGCTCGGCAGCTGCGGGATCGATCCGGCCGAGGTGCGGATGGTCGCGCCGTCGATCGCCGGCTCGGAGAACCGGGACGCGGTCGAGCGGCGGGGCATCGAGTTCGCGCTCGCGGGCGCCTCGTTCACGGTGCTGCCGGTCAAGGACCTGCTCGGCGAGACGTACAGCGCCTCGGGCGCGTTGCAGCTCGCCGCGGTGCTGGCCGAGCACCGCTGTGACGCCGAGCTGGACGGCGCGGTGTCGATCATCACCTCGGTCACCTCCGAGGGACTGGTCGGCGCCGCGGTGGTCAGGGGGTGGAGCCGCCGTGCCGATCGCGATTAGCGGCTTCGACGTCCTCAGCTGCCTCGGCGACGCCGAGGACACGTTCCAGGCGCTGCTGCGCGGCGACACCGGGGTCAGCCCGCTGCGTCGCGACACCCAGCGGCTGGGAGTCGACCACGCCTACGAGATCGCCGACGATGCCGAGGGCCGCCGCGCGAGTCGGTGGCTGGCCCGGGTCGTCGCCGGCGCGGTGAGTGCCGCCGGACTCGACACCGTTGGCAAGCGGGTGGCGGTCGTCGTCGGTACGGGCCTGCGCGAGCTGCCGGACGCCGAATGGTGGTGGGTCGAGGGTGACGCCCTGACGCTGCCCGAGCTGCACTTCGGCGCGGTGGTGCGCGGCGTGCTGCCCGAGGTCGGCGAGGTCCTGACCATCTCCAACGCCTGCGCCGCGTCCGGCTACGCCTTGGCCGTCGGCGCGGACCTGCTCACCGCCGGGGAGGCCGACGCCGTGGTCGTGGCGGGCTGCGACTCGATCACCGACAGCCTGCTGGCGGTCATCGGTCGCGGCAGCGCGGTCCGCAGCACTGCCGTCCGCCCCTTCGACAGTGACCGGGAGGGCGTGCTGCTCGGCGAGGGCGCGGCGGCGGTAGTCATCGAGCCCGAAGAGGCGGTGCTCGCCGAAGGCCGCGAGGTGCTGGCCCGGCTGCACGGCGTGGGCCTGTCCTGCGACGCCTACCACGAGACCGCGCCGGACCCGGCCGGGATCGCCGCCTGTATGCGCGACGCGCACCGCCGGGCCGGCGTCGTCCCCGCCGAGGTCGACCTGGTCGTCGCGCACGGCACCAGTACCGCCCTCAACGACCCGGCCGAGGCAGCAGCGCTGACCGATGTCTTCGGTGACGCCCTGGGCCACGCTCTGGTGACCGGCATCAAGGGCGCCGTCGGTCACACGTCCGGAGCGGCCGCGCTGATGTCGGTCGTGGTCGCGATCCAGGCGATGCGCGACGGCGTGGTCCCGGCGATCGGCGGCCTGACGCAGCCGATCCCGGAGGCCGAACAGCTCGGCCTGGTCGCCGGAGCGCCGAGAGCGGCGCGACCGCTGGTGGCGCAGATCGACTCGTTCGGATTCGGCGGCGTGAACGCCGTCGCGCTGGTGGGAGTCGCGAGATGAGCGAGCGAAGCGTTTCTGTGCAGTCCTATGCCGTCCACGTCCCCGGCGCCAACGTCTGGGAGACCGGTGGCGCGGCGGTCCCGGGCGAGCCGATGTGCTCGGCCGAGGAGGCCCAGCAAGTCCTCGGTCGCAAGGGCCTGTTGATGAAGGAGCCGGCGACGCGGCTCGCGCTCTGCGCCGTGCACCGCGCGCTCGGGCTGCCCTTGGGCAAGGTCGGCGGGCCGCTGCCACTGGCCGACCGCACCGCCGTCGTCGTCAGCTCCAACCTGGGCAATCTGCGCACGGTGTGCGGCATCGCCGCGGCGGTGGGCCGGGAGGACTACCGGGTGGTCAGCCCGATGGAGACGCCGAACGTGTCGAGCAACGTCATCGCCAGCACGATCGCCGTGCGCTACGGCTTCACCGGCCCGAACGTCATGGTCTGCAACGGCGCCACCTCCGGGCTGGACGCGGTCCGCCTCGGCGCCCGTCTGATCCGCGCCGGGCGCGCCGAGCAGGCGATCGTCGTCGGCGTGGAGCCGGCGGACGAGGTCTCCCAGAGCTTGGTCAAGAGCCGCGACCCGCACACCTACGGCCGCCGCGGCACTCCGACCCTGCGCGCGGCAGCGGCCTGCGTCATCCTCGGCAAGCCCGGCACCCTCGGCAAGCCCGTCCCCTTCGGCAAGCCCGGCACCGGAACGCGCTCGGTGATGCTGGGCGACAGCGGCACGCTGCCGCCGGCCGCGCAGGTGCCGACCGATCACCCGGGCCTGACCTTCGCGCCCTATGGCATCGCCGACGAGTCGGACTCCGTCGTCGACCTCACCGCCCGCCTCGGCGAGACCTACGGCGCGCTCGGCGTCCTGCAGGTCGCGGCCGCCGCGGCGACGATCGGCGCCGGCGGCGTCGACGCCGCCCACGTGGCCTGCGGTGACGCGATCGAGGGCTACACCTGGCTCGACCTCGCCGCCGGGGACGTGCGCGGATGACGGTCGGCGAGGTCGGGTGGCACCAGCTGCAGGTGGTGCACACCCACGGCGAGCACATCGGCCTGCACGCAGCCGGCGACCCGGCCGGCGAGCCGGTCCTGCTGCTGCACGGCCTTGAGGACCACTGGTCGATCTGGGGGCGGCTGGTTCCGTTCCTCGCTCCGGGCCTGCGCTACATCGCGGTCGACCTGCCCTGGCGCAGCGGCGGCGACTACCGCTGGCGCGGTCGTGCGCCGCAGGAGTGGATCGCCGATGTGATCCGAGCTCTGCCGCGGCGTCCGGCGGCGATCGTCGCCCACTCGTTCAGCGCCAACGCCCTGCTGCTCGGCCTGACCGGGGCCGGAGACGGGGACGGGGACGGCCGATCCGAGCTGGCGGCAGACGCCATGGTGCTGATCTCGCCCTTCTACCGGCCCCCGCACGTCCCCATCTCCTGGAACACCTTCGAGCACTCGCGCACGGACTTCCGCGCCACGATGACCGCGGGTCTGCGGATCCGCCTCGGCGAGCGCGCCGAGCGCCTGGAGCCGGACATCTTCGACCGGATGGCCAAGGCGATGCTCGACGGCATCGGTGTCCTGGGCTTCCTGGCCGTCTTCGAGCAGTTCGCCGCCACCTGTGACCTCGACCTCTCCGCCTACCGCGGTCGGACGCTCGTCGTCGCCGGATCCCGCGACCCGGGCATCGCCGGGGAGCGCATCGACTGGCTGCACCGCGCGCTCCCGCGGGCGGTGCTGGACGTCCACCCCGACTACTCCCACTTCTGCCACCTCGACCAGCCGGCGTCGATCGGACTGCTCGTGGCTGACTTCCTGACGAAAGGAACAGAACCCGTGCCGATACTGGACGGCAGCAGCGCCTCCCACCCCGGGCGCCCGCGCTTCGAGGGTGCGAACATCAGCACCTTCATCGGCTTCAAGAACTTCACCGCACTGGCCGAGGACGTCGTCCTGCAGCACCTGCGGGAGCTCGGCTACGGCCCGCAGCACCTGTTCGAGCGCTACGGCCTGGGCACGACCATCGTGCACTCCTCGATGCGGCTGACCGCGACCATGCACTCCGACGACCAGGTCGTCGGAGTGGTGACGCCGGTCGCGGCCAAGCCGGGCCAGGGCGCCGCGTTCGACGTCAAGCTCGCCACCCGCCGCGGCGACGCCGAGGAGCTCGTCAAGCTGCTCAACGGCCGGGTGCGCGTCCAGCTGGTCGCCGAGAAGGACGGCAACCCGGTCGAGCCGGTCCCGGCCGAGCTGGCGCCGTTCGTGGTCGCCGAGGTGACCGGTGACGGCGCCGACGAGCCGCTCGTCGTCGGCGACGCGGCGCAGCTCCCGGCGATCCTGGCCGAGCGCAGCGGGAACTCCTTCCTGTGGACCTGGAAGATCCCCTACTTCGCCTGCCACTACTACACCCGCAACCAGCACCAGACCTACGTCAAGCTGCTGGAGGAGGCGGTCGACCGCTACCTCGAGCACGTCGGTCTGCCGATCACCGACCTGCTCGCGCAGCGCGACTGGATCCCGGTCGTGTCGCGCTCGCGCGTCGACCTGCACGCCGACGCCTTCATGGGCGAGGAACTGCTGATCACCTTCGCGGTGGACGACGTCATCAAGGACACCCTGTTCACCGCCCGGATGGAATGCCGCGTGCTGCGCGGCGACCGTCTCGTCCATGTCGCCTCGGCCACGATCATGCACGGCTACGTGCTGGCCCGCGGTGAGAACGCCTTCGCCGACCTGGTGGTGCTCGACGCGCCGACCCAGGCCGTGCTGCTGGGAGGTCAGGCCTGATGCGCAAGCCCCGTTTCTACTTCTCCTTCCACAGCCCGTTCAGCTGGATGGTGAGCCACCAGCTGGAGCGCCGACTCCCGGGCTGGCACGACGAGTTGGAGTGCCTGCCGTACTTCGAGCCGGACGGGCAGACCTGGGAGACGCTCAATGAGCGCGGCATCGAGATGCACTACGCCGCGATGTCCAAGGCCAAGCACCTCTACATCCTCCAGGACACCAAGCGCCTGAGCGCCAAGTTCGGGCTGTCCATGAAGTGGCCGGTGGACGTCGACCCGTGGTGGGTCCTGCCGCACCACGCCTACCTGGCGGCGCGCCGGATCGGCCAGGGCAAGGAGCTGTACTGGGCGCTGTCGCAGGCCCGTTGGGAGCGCGGCGAGAACATCTGCGAGGTCGACGTCGTGCAGCGGATCGCCGACTCGATCGGCCTGGACGGCGCGGAGATGGTCAAGGCGCCGCACGACGCGGACATCCGCGCCGAGGGCATCGAGGCGATCGACAAGGCCTATATGGACGACGTGTTCGGCGTGCCGTTCCTCAAGATCGGGCCGCACCGCTTCTGGGGCCTTGACCGGGTGGACGACTTCCTGTCCGCGTACGAGCGGGCGCAGGCGACGGCGGCGGCGAAGGAGGCGGCGAAATGAGCGAGACGCCCGTCGAGCAGACCCCGCTGGTCCCTGACCTGGAGGCCGACCCCATGGAAGGCATTCCGCAGGCGCTGCTGGACCTGGTCGGCTCGTACGACCGCGACACGGCCGGCGGTTGCGGCTGATGTCCGCGTCGGCGACCGCAGCCCTGCCGAAGCCCACGCCGGCGGGGGAGGCCCGGACCGCGTGGGCGATCGAGGCCGAGGGCCTCGGCAAGACCTTCGGCACCCGGTCCGTGCTGGAAGGCGTCGACCTGGCGGTCGCGCCGGGGACGGTGTTCGGGCTGCTCGGGCCCAACGGCGCGGGCAAGACCACGACCGTCCGGATGCTGACGACGCTGCTGGTCCCGGACCGGGGCCGGGCCGCGGTCGCCGGGTTCGACGTGGTGCGTGAGGCGACCGAGGTACGGCGGCGGATCGGACTGACCGGTCAGCTGTCGGCGGTCGACGAGCGGCTGACCGGCCGCGAGAACCTGGTCCTGGTCGGTCGGTTGCACCACCTCGGCCGGACCGGGGCCGCGAAGGTGGCGGACGAGCTGCTGGAGCGGTTCGGTCTCGCCGAGGCCGGGCGGCGGGCCAGCGGGACGTACTCGGGCGGCATGCGGCGCAGGCTCGACCTGGCGGCCAGCCTGATCGCCGATCCGCCGGTGCTGTTCCTGGACGAGCCGACGACCGGCCTGGACCTGAGCAGCCGGCTGATCCTCTGGCAGACCATCCGGGAGCAGGTCGCCTCCGGCACCACGGTGCTGCTGACGACGCAGTACCTGGAGGAGGCCGACCAACTCGCCGACCGGATCGCGGTCGTGGACGGCGGCAAGGTCATCGCCGAGGGCACGCCGGAGGAGCTGAAGCGCAAGGTCGGCGGAGAGCGTCTTGAACTGGCCTTCGCCACCGTGCAGGAGGCCGACCAGGCGCACGCCGCCCTCGGCCTTGAGCTGCCGCGGACCGCCGACCGGCTCGGCCTGCACCTGCCGATCGAAGCCGGCCTGCGCACGGTCGGCGAAGTCGCCACCCGGCTCGCCGACCTCGGGCTGCGCCCTGAGGACTTCGCCGTCCGCAAGCCCTCGCTCGATGACGTGTTCCTGGCCCTCACCGGCCGATCCACCACCCCTTAAGCGCGTTGTGAAGGACTGAATACACAGTGACCAGCGCCGTGTTCGACACCGCGGGCGACGCCTACGCGCTCGCCGGCCGGCACATGAAGCACCTGATCCGGGTGCCGCAGAAGCTCCTCGGCACGACGGTGATGCCGATGGCGTACGTGGCGATCTTCGGCTACCTGTTCGGCAGCGTCATCACGGTGCCCGGGGGCAGCTACCGCGAGTACATCATGGCCGGGATCTTCACCCAGATGATGCTCTCCACGGCCGCCAACACCGCGCTCGGCGTGACCGGCGACCTGGGCAACGGCCTGGTGGACCGGTTCCGTTCGCTGCCGATCGCGCGCGGCGCGGTGCTGATCGGCCGCACCACCGCGGATGTGGCGCTGGCCGCGGTCTCGTGCGTGCTGATGGCACTGGTCGGGCTGCTGATCGGCTGGCGGGTGCACCACGGCGTGCTCGAGGCCCTCGCCGGATTCGGCGTCCTGATCGCCTTCGGCTACACGATGACCTGGCTCGGCGCCTTCATGGGCATGGCGTTGCGGACCCCGGAGGCGGTCAACGCGATCGCGTTCCTCATCATCATGCCGCTGACGTTCCTCTCCAACGCCTTCATCCCGCTCGACCACCTCCCGTCCTGGCTGCGCGCGGTGTGCGAGTGGAACCCGATCAGCGTCGTCGCGGCCGCGGTGCGCCAGCTGTTCGGCGACAACGCCGCGGTCACGACCCACCTCGCCTTCCCCGAGCAGCATCCGGTGCTGCTGGCACCGGTGCTGATCCTGCTGATGCTCGCGGTGCTGATCCCGCTCGCGATCCGGGCCGGCCGATCGGCGGTCAACCGGTGAACGCCCTGCACTTGACCGGCGCGCAGTCCGGAATCTGGTTCGCGCAGCGCCTGGACCCGCAGAACCCCGTCTACAACCTCGCCGAGTGCGTGCGCATCGACGGGCCGATGGACGCCGCTGTCCTGGAGCGGGCCCTGCGCCAGGTCGTGGCGGAGACCGACGCGCTGCGGATCCAGCTCGTCGGCGCCGATGACGCCCCGCTCCAGGTCGTCCGCGACACCGTCGACTGGGAGCTCGCCGTCATCGGCGCCATGGACGTCGCCGCCGCCGACAGCTGGATGCACGCCGAGCACACCCGCGCGATCGACCCCCGCACCGACCCGCTGTTCTGCTTCGCCCTCATCAAGATCGCTGATGACCGCCACGTCTGGTACCAGCGCTACCACCACCTGCTCGTCGACGGGCTGAGCATCGCCCTGATCGAACGCCGCGTCGCCGAGCTCTACACCGCCCTCCTGCGCGGAGCGGCAACCGCGCCGGCTGCGTTCGGACCGCTGTCGAGGCTCGTCGAGCTGGAGACGGAGTACCAGCACTCCCCGCGCCACAGCCGTGACCGTCACTACTGGACCGGGCGCTACGCCGATCTGCCCGATGCGCCCGACCTGTCCGGCCGCACGGCCGCGATGCCGTACGAGCTCGTACGGCGCACGGTCGGGCTGGGCTCCGCGCAGGGGCAGCGCCTGCGCGCTCTGGCCCGCGAGGCAGGGGTCGCGTGGCCGGCGGCCATTGTCGCCGCCACCGCGGCCTACCTGAACTGCGCGGCCGGCAGCGACGACGTCCTGCTCGGCCTGCCGGTCGCGGCCCGGCCGGGCCGCGACAGCCGGGAGATCCCCGGCATGGTCTCGAACGTGGTGCCGTTGCGCCTGGCGGTGGACCCCGCGCAGAGCGTCGCCGAACTCGTCGCGGCAGGCGCCCGGGAGCTGCATGCCGTGCTGCGCCACCAGCAGTACCGCTTCGAGGAGCTCTCCAAGGACCTCGGCCTGCCGGGCACCGACCGCCGCCTGCTCGGCCCTCAGCTCAACATCGTGATGCTCGATCAGGTCCTGGACTTCGGCGGGAGCCGGGCCACCGTCGCCAACCTGGCCGGCGGGCCGGTCGAGGACCTGTCCATCGTCGTCGACGCCCGCGCCGGGGACAGCGCCCTCGCCATCGAGTTCGCCGGCAACCCCGGCCGCTACGACGCGCGCGCCCTCGCCGCGCACCAGGACCGGTTCCTGGCCGTACTGGACGGCCTCGCCGACGATCCTGAGCGGCAGGTCGGCCGGGTCGAGGCGGTCATCGGAGCCGAGCGGGAGCAGGTGCTCACCGCCTGGAACGCCACGGCGATCGAGGTCCCCGCGACGACGCTGGCCGAGCTCTTCGAAGCCCAGGCCGAGCGCACCCCGCACCGCACCGCCGTCACCCATGGCGAGAGCGCGCTGACCTACGCCGAACTCAACGCGCGCGCCAACCGGCTGGCCCGCCGGCTGGTCGCCGAAGGCGCGGCGCCCGAGCACTTCGTCGCCGTGACCATGCAACGTTCGGCCGAGATGATCGTCGCGCTGCTCGCCGTCCTGAAGTCCGGTGCCGCCTACCTGCCGATCGATCCCAACTACCCGCGCGATCGCCGGGACTTCATGCTCGCGGACGCCGAACCGGTGCTCTTGCTCGACGACGCGAAAGCGGCCGAGCGGATATCCGGTCTGTCCGACGTGAACCTCACCGACGCCGAGCGCAACGCCCCGCTGCTGCCCGGCCATGCCGCCTATGTCATCTACACGTCCGGCTCGACCGGCACGCCCAAGGGCGTCGTGGTCTCGCACGCCAATGTGGTCAACCTGGCCTGCTGGGCCCACGAGGCCTTCACCGAGCAGCAACTCAGCCGGGTGCTGGCGTCGACCTCGCTCAACTTCGACGTCTCGGTCTTCGAGATGTTCGGCCCGCTGACCTGCGGCGGCAGCATCGACGTCGTGCGCGACCTGCTGGCGCTCACCGAACTGCCGCAGGGCGGTTGGTCGGGCAGCCTGATCAGCGCGGTGCCGTCGGCGTTCGCCGAACTGCTGACCCACGGCGACGTCAAGGCCGCGGCCGATGTCGTGGTGCTGGCCGGCGAGGGCCTGTCGGCGCGCGCCGTCGACGACGTCGCCGCTGCTGTGGACGGCGCCGAGATCGCGAACATCTACGGACCGACCGAGGCGACGGTCTACTCGGCGTTCTGGTTCTCCGAGGGCCAGCGCCCCGCGGCTCCTCCCATCGGGCGTCCCGTCTCCAACGCCCGCGCCTACGTGCTCGACGCGAGTCTGCGCCCGGTGCCGGTCGGCGCGATCGGCGAGCTCTACATCGCCGGGGCCGGGGTGGCGCGCGGATACCTGGGCCGTCGGGGTCTGAGCGCTCAGCGCTTCGTCGCGGATCCGTTCGGCCCGGCCGGCTCGCGCATGTACCGCACCGGCGACACCGTCGCGTGGACCGAGGACGGCCGACTGGTCTGCATCGGGCGCACCGACGACCAGGTGAAGATCCGCGGGTTCCGCATCGAGCTCGGCGAGATCGAGGCGGTGCTGGCCGCGCACGAGGACGTCGCGCAGGTCGCGGTCATCGCGCGCGAGGACCGGCCCGGAGTCAAGCAGCTGGTCGGCTATGTCGTCGCCGCCGCCGGAGCGCGGCCGGAGGCCGCGCGGCTGCGCGCTTATGTCGCCGACCGCCTGCCCGAGTACATGGTCCCGGCCGGGGTACTGGTGCTCGACCGGCTGCCGCTGAACCCGAGCGGCAAGCTCGACCGCCGTGCCCTGCCCGCGCCCGACTACGCCGCCGCGGCGAGCGGCCGCGGACCGCGCACCGAGCTGGAGCGCACGCTGTGCGAGCTGTTCGCGCAGACGCTGCGCGTGCGGGACTTCGGCATCGACGACAACTTCTTCGACGTCGGCGGCGACAGCATCGTCGCGATCCAGCTGGTCAGCCGGGCCCGCGCGGCGGGACTGGTCTTCACCCCGCGTGACGTGTTCGAGGCCAGGACGATCGCCCGCCTGGCCCCGCGCGTCGCCACCGACGGCGCGGGCCGCGTCGTCGAGGACCGGGACGCCGGGATCGGCGAGGTCGAGCCGCTGCCGATCGTGCACTGGCTCGCCCAGCACCTGGCCGACATCGACGGGTTCTGCCAGACCGTCGCGGTCACCGCACCGGCCGGGCTCACGCTCGAAGCGCTCACCCGGGCCTTCGGCGTGGTGCTCGACCACCACGACTCGCTGCGCCTGACCTACTCCGGCGGGCGGCTCGTCGTGCGGGAGCGCGGAACCGTCGATCCCGTGGACGTGGTCACGCGGGTCCACGTCTCTGCTCCCGACATGGACCAGCCAGCTGACGCACAACTGGCCTCGCTGCGTGCCGAGTTGGCGCCGGATCAGGGCCGGATGCTGGCGGCTGCCTGGCTCGACGCGAGCGCCGAGCGGCCGGGGCGGATCCTGCTGGCCGTGCACCACCTGGCGATCGACGGGGTCTCCTGGCGGATCCTGCTGGAGGATCTGGCCGCGGCGCTGGAGGACGAGCCGCTTCAGCCGATCGGCACCTCGCTGCGGACGTGGTCCGCGAGCATGCTCGACGAGGCCCGGTCGCCCACTCGCGTGGGCGAACTGCCGTACTGGCTGGAGGTGCTGTCCACCGAGCAGGCCGCTGCCAGGGACGGCGAGTCCCAGTCCACCACCGTCACGATCTCGGCCGACCTGATCGCGAGCGTCCAGGCGGCGTTCCATGCCGACCCGGACGACGTCCTGCTGACCGCGCTCGGCATGACCTTCGACGCCCCGACGCTGGTAAGTCTGGAGAGCCACGGCCGGCACACAGCCGATGCGTCGGTGGACCTGTCCCGCACCACCGGCTGGTTCACCGCCATGCACCCGGTCCTCCTCGGTGGCAGCCCGCTGAAGCAGGTGAAGGAGCAGTTGCGCGCCGTCCCCGGCGACGGGCTCGGCTACGGGCTGCTGCGGTATCTGAACCCTGAGACGGCCGCGCGGCTCGCCGCGTGCCCGCAGCCGCGGGTCGCCTTCAACTACCTCGGCCGATTCGCCGGCGACGCCGACCAGCCCTGGTCCGTGATCACCATGGGGGCCGGCGACTCGCCTGGTGCGCACGCCCTGGAGATCAATGCCGTGACGATGGACGGACCCGAGGGTGCGATCCTCCGCGCGACCTGGACGGGGGAGAACGCCGTAGCTCTCGCCGACCGCTGGATCCGGGCGCTGACGTCGCTGGCGGAGGCGTCCGGCGGCCACACGCCGTCGGACTTCGAGCTGGTCGCCGTCGAGCAGGCCGAGATCGAGGAACTGGAGCGGCGGTTCCCGGAGTTGGATGAGGTGCTGCCGCTGACACCGTTGCAGGCGGGTCTGCTGTTCCATGCGATGTTCGACGAACAGGACGACGTCTACACGGTCCAGTTCGTCTTCGAGCTGCTGGGCGAGCTCGACGAGTCGCGACTGCGCGCTGCGGTTCAGGCGCTCGTCGACCGGCACCCGAACCTGCGGTCGGCGTTCGTGCACCGTGACGGCGGCGAGCCGGTCCAGGTCGTGCTGCCGGCCGTCGCGGTCGAGTTCACCACGACCACCGACCCGTCCCTGATCGAATCCGAGCGCGCCCGCCGCTTTGATCTGGCGGCGCCCGCCCTGCTGCGCGTCCTGCTGGTGCGCGACACGGCAGAGGGTCACCGCCACCGCCTCGTCCTGACCAACCACCACATCCTGCTCGACGGCTGGTCGATGCCGCTGCTCGCGCAGGAGCTCTTCGCCCTCTACACCGGCGCCGCTCTCCCCGACGTCGCCCCCTACCGCGACTACCTCGCCTGGCGCTCGCGCCAGGACCGCGCCGAGGCCGAGTCCGCCTGGCGGTCGGCCCTGGACGGCCTCGACGAGCCCACGCTCGTCGCGGTGCCGGTCACTCCGGGCGAAGCGGGTGTCGCGGTCCCGAACCGCCTGACGCTGGAGCTGGACGGTGAATCAGTCCAGAACTACGTGCGAGAGCACGGCCTCACGCTCAACACGCTCGTCCAGGGCCTGTGGTCCCTGCTGCTGTCCCGGAGCACCGGCCGCGAGGACGTGGTCTTCGGTACGACGGTGTCCGGACGCCCGGCCGACCTGCCCGGAATCGAGCGCATGATCGGCCTGTTCATCAACACCCTGCCGGTCCGGGTGCGCCTGGACCCCGCCGAGCGGCTCGGCGCGCTGCTGACCCGGATCCAGCAGGAGCAGACCAGCCTGCTCGCGCACCACCACCTCGGCCTGACCGAGATTCAGCGTGCTGTGGGCCAGGGTGAGTTGTTCGACACACTCACCGTTGTCGAGACCTACCCGCTGGACCCCGAGAGCCTCCCCGAGGCGGACGGCCTGCGCGTTGGGGAGATCACTGCCCAGGACGCCACGCACTACCCGCTCTCGCTCATCACGATCCCCGGCTCGACGCTGCGGATGCACCTCGACCACCACCCGGGCCGGGTTCGCGCCGAGGACGCCCAGCTGCTGCTCGGGCAGCTGGAGACGCTCGTGCACACGCTGCTGAGCGGCGAGGATCCGTGCGTCGGGCGGTTGGAGACGCTGACCGCTCCCGAGCGCGGCACTGTTCTGGCCAGCTGGAACGCCACCGCGGCCCAGCTGCCGCTCGGCACGCTCATCGGCCTGATCGAGGAGCAGATCGCCCGGACGCCCGAGGCTGAGGCCGTCGTCTTCGCCGCTGACTCGCTGTCCTACCGTGCGCTCAATGAGCGCGCCAACCGGCTGGCCCGCCTGCTGGTGTCGCGCGGCGCGGGACCGGAGACGCTCGTCGGCCTTGCCCTGCCGCGCTGCACCGAACTCGTCGTCGCGCTGCTCGCCGTCCTGAAGGCGGGTGCGGCCTACCTGCCGATCGACCCGGGCTACCCGCGCGAGCGCATCGACTACGTGCTGGCGGACGCGGCCCCGGTGCTGGTCCTGACCACCGCCGAGACCACCGGCCTGATCGACGGCGGCGAGCAGCTCCGCCTCGACGATCCGGCACTCTCCGCACAGGTGTCGGCCTTCGCGGCCTCGGACCTCACCGACGCCGAGCGCCGGTGCCCGCTGCTGCCGGCGCACCCGGCGTACGTCATCTACACCTCCGGCTCGACCGGCCGGCCCAAGGGCGTGGCCGTCCCGCACGCCGCCATTGTCAACCGCCTGGGCTGGATGCAGTCCGCGTACGGCCTGACCGCCGAGGACCGGGTGCTGCAGAAGACGCCGTCGGGGTTCGACGTGTCGGTGTGGGAGTTCTTCTGGCCGCTGATGACCGGCGCGACGCTGGTCGTCGCCAGGCCCGAAGGCCACAAGGACCCGGCGTACTTGGCCGCGCTGATCAACGAGCAGCGCGTCACGACGATGCACTTCGTGCCGTCGATGCTGCAGGCCTTCCTGCTGGAGCCGAGCGCCGCGACCTGCGTCGGGCTGCGCCGCGTCGTCTGCTCGGGGGAGGCGCTGCCCGTCGAGGCGCAGGCGAGGTTCCACTCGATCTTCGCCTCCGCCGAGCTGCACAACCTCTACGGCCCGACCGAGGCCGCGGTCGACGTGACGTTCTGGCAGTGCGTGCGCGGTGACGAGGGGGTGTCGGTTCCGATCGGGCGACCGGTCGCCAACACCCGGGTCTACGTCCTGGACGGTGCCCTGCGCCCGGTGGCGCCCGGTGTCACCGGCGAGCTGTATCTCGCGGGCGTCCAGCTCGCGCGCGGCTATCTGAACCGCCCGGGCCTCACCGCCGAGCGCTTCGTCGCCGACCCGTACGGACCCGACGGGTCCCGGATGTACCGCACCGGCGACGTTTGCCGGTGGACCGACGAGGGCGTCCTGCTGTACGTCGGACGCTGCGACGACCAGGTGAAGATCCGCGGGTTCCGCATCGAGCTCGGCGAGATCGAGAACGCCGTCACGCGGTTCGCCGCAGTCGGCCAGGCCGCCGTGATCGCGCGCGAGGACCGTCCCGGCGCCAAGAGTCTGGTCGCCTACGTCGTCCCGCGTGCGGGTGGCGCGGTGGACGTCGACGCCCTGCGCGACCACCTGGTCGCCACCCTGCCCGAATACATGGTGCCTTCGGCGATCCTGCCCATCGAGGAGCTGCCGCTGTCGCCGAGCGGCAAGCTCGACCGCCGGGCTCTGCCCGCACCGCGGTATGACGCCGCCTCCGCCGGCCGCGCCGCGAGCACACCGGTCGAGGAGACACTGTGCGCGCTGTTCGCGCAGGTGTTGGGGTTGTCGGCGGTCGGCGTGGACGACAGCTTCTTCGCCCTCGGCGGCGACAGCATCATCTCGATCCAGCTGGTCAGCCGGGCGCGGACGGCCGGGTTCGTCCTGACGCCGCGCGACATCTTCGAGGCCAAGACCGTCGCGCGTCTGGCCGAGCGGGTCGGCCGGGCCGGTGCGGTCATCGTGGAGGAGCCGGACGCGGGGATCGGCGAGGTCGTCCCGCTGCCGATCATGCGGCGGCTGCTGGAGCAGCCCGGGCCGATCGGTGGGTTCTGCCAGACGGTGACGGTGTCGACGCCGAGAGGGCTGAGCGCCGACCGGCTGATAGGCGCTCTCAACACGATAGTCGACCATCACGACGCACTGCGGTTGACATCCTGCGAGGGGCTCCTCGTTGTGCGGGAGCGGGGAACGGTCGCGCTGCGGCTCACCGACGCTGATCCCGCCCAGGAGCTGTCCCCGCAGGACGGCCGGATGCTCGCGGCGAGGTGGGACGGCTCGAAGCTGGAGCTGGCGATCCACCACCTGGCCGTAGACGGGGTGTCGTGGCGGATCCTGCTGCCCGACCTGGCCGCCGCGGTCGCCGGCGAGGCGCTCGCGCCGGTCGGGACGTCGCTGCGCACCTGGGCGTCGCTGCTGGCCGCCGAGGACCGCAGCGGCGAACTCGCGCACTGGCACGACACCCTGGCCGGCCCGCACACCGCCATCGCCGCCCGGGCCGTCGACGAGCGCGACACGGTGGCAACGCTCGAATCGCTGACCGTGGACGTGTCGGCGCAGGTCACCGAGGCCGTGCTGACCACGCTGCCCGAGGCGTACCACGCGAGCGTCGACGACGTACTGCTCACCGCGCTGGCCCTGGCGGTGGGCGAGGACGTGCTCGTCGATCTGGAGGGCCACGGCCGCGAGGAACTCGGCACGCCGACCGATCTGTCGCGGACGGTGGGCTGGTTCACCACGCTGTATCCGGTGCGCCTGGTGCCGGGCTCCAAGGACCCTGACACCGCGCTGAAGAACATCAAGGAACAGCTGCGCGCCGTCCCCGGGCGCGGCCTCGGCTACGGACTGCTGCGCCATCTCGACCCCGAGACCGCCCCGGCCCTGGCCGGACTCCCGGCCGCACAGCTCGGATTCAACTACCTCGGCCGCCTGGGACAAGCCCTGGCGGCAGGTCAGAGCTCCGCTGACGCCTGGTCGCTGAGCGGCAGCATCGGGGGCGGAGCGGATCCGGACCTGCCCGTGCCGCACGCGATCGAGATCAACGCCGTCACCCTCGGACGGCCCGCACGGCCCGACCCTCTCGGCAACCTGGGCCTGGCCGCGCGACCTGTTGACCCGCGAGGAGGTCCGGCGCGTCGCCACGGCCTGGACCGCCGCATTGACCGACCTCGCCGAATGCTCCGGCGGCGGCTACACGCCGTCGGACCTCGACCTGGTCGCCATCACCCAAGACGAGATCGACGAGCTGGCTGACGAGCTCGACACCGAGTGGGGAGACCTGTGATGACCCAGTCCACGACCAGCCGGTCCACGACCAGCCAGTCCACGACGAGGAAGCCACGTTTCGAGGACGTCCTGCCGCTGACTCCCATGCAGTCCGGCATGCTGTTCCACGCGCTGTTCGACGAGGGCACGGACGACGTCTACACCGTCCAGTTCGTGCTGCGCCTTGAGGGCGACCTCGACGTCGAGCTGCTGCGCCGGGCCGCGAAGTCCCTGCTGGAGCGCCATCCGAACCTGCGCGCCGGGTTCCGCCAGCGCAAGAACGGCGAGTCGGTCCAGGTCGTGGCGACCGGTGTCGAGCTGCCGTTCGAGGTCGTCGACCTCACCGGGCACGCCGAGCCGAGCGCCGAGTCGCAGCGCCTGCTGGCCGAGGACCGCGCCACGCGCTTCGACACCCGACGTCCGCCGCTGCTGCGCGCGCTGCTCATCAAGCTCGGCCCCACGACGCATCGCCTGGTGCTGACCAACCACCACATCCTGCTCGACGGCTGGTCGATGCCGCTGGTCGCCCAGGAGCTCTTCGCCCACTACGCGGCCGGTGGCCGCGACACCGCGCTGCCCGCGCTCACGCCGTTCCGCGACTACCTGGCCTGGCTGGGACGCCAGGACCGCCCCGCCGCGCTCGACGCCTGGCGCGCGGCGCTCGACGGCGCCGACGAGGCCACGCTCCTAGGGCCTGTCCTGGCCCCGCCGGACCCGGCGCGCCCGGCCGCGGTGCCCGACCGCCTCACCCTCGAACTCGACGAGGCGGTCTGCGCCGCGGTCCAGCGCTGCACCCGAGAGCGCGGCCTGACCCTCAACACGCTGATCCAGGGTGCGTGGGCCCTGACCGTGTCGCTGATGACCGGCCGCGACGACGTCGTGTTCGGCAGCACGGTGTCCGGGCGCCCGCCGGAGGTGGCCGGCGTCGAGGCGATGGTCGGCCTGTTCATCAACACCCTGCCGGTCCGGGTCCGTCTCGACCCGGCGGAGCCGGTCGGCGGCCTCCTGGAGCGGATCCAGGACGAGCAGTCCCGGCTGCTGGCCCACCAGCACCTGGGCCTGGCCGACATCCAGCGGCTCACCGGGAACGGCGAACTCTTCGACACGCTGACCGTCGTCGAGACCTTCCCGGAAGTCTCCGGCACCCCCGTCGCCGGGCTGAACGTCGCGCTGGAGGAGGCGAACAACGCGACGCACTACCCGCTCACGCTCGTGGTGATGCCCGGCGAGCGGATCCGGGTGCTGCTGGACTACCGCGCCGACCTCATCGGGCGCGAGCAGGCCGAGCGGCTGGCCGGGCGTTTCGAGAGCCTGCTGCGCGCGCTGGTCGCCGACCCGGCGATGCCGGTGGGCCGGCTCGACGTCATGGCCCCGGCCGAGAGAAGACAGGTGCTGCGCGGCTGGAACGACACCTCGGCCGACGTACCGGGCACGACCATGCACGGCCTGTTCGAAGCCAGCGCTGCCGCAACCCCCGACGCGATCGCCCTGACCGGCCACCTCGACACCTTCAGCTACGCCGAGCTCAACGCCGCCGCCAACCGGCTGGCCCGGCTGCTCGTCGAGCGCGGGGCCGGACCCGAGACGGTCGTCGCCCTCGTGCTGCCGCGCTCGACCGACCTGATCGTGGCGCTGCTCGCGGTCCTGAAGTCGGGCGCCGCCTACCTGCCGATCGACCCGACCTACCCGCGGGACCGCATCGATTTCATGATCGAGGACGCGGCGCCGATCCTGCTGATCACCGCGGCCGAGACCGCCGAACTGGCCCCCGCCGGCCGCCAGTTGACCCTCGAACCCACGCTCGCCGCCGACCTGGCCGTGGTCGCGGACACCGACCTCACCGACGCCGACCGCCGCGCGCCGCTGCTGGCCTCGCACCCCGCCTACGTCATCTACACCTCCGGTTCGACCGGGCGTCCCAAGGGCGTGGTGATCACCCACGCCGGGATCCCCGGGTTCGCGGCGGCCGAGCTGGAGCGCTTCGACGTCACCGCGGACAGCAGAGTCCTGCAGTTCGCCTCGGCCAGCTTCGACGCCTCCGTCCTGGAGGTCTGCATGACCTTCGCCGCGGGGGCGTGCCTGTGCGTCCCGGCGCCGGGGACGCTGGCGGGGCAGGACCTGGCCGACGTGCTGGCCGACCTGCGGATCACCCACGCGCTGATCTCCCCGGCGGCGCTGGCCAGCATCGCGGGTGCCGAGCTGCCGCACTTCCGCTCGCTGATCGTCGGCGGCGAGGCGTGCGGCGCCGAGCTGGTGGCGCGCTGGTCCGTGGGGCGCCGCATGGTCAACGCCTACGGCCCGACCGAGGCCACGGTGATGGCCACCACCAGCGATCCGATCGCCGGTGACGGCGTCCCGCCGATCGGGCGGCCGATCGTGAACGCGCGGGTCTACGTCCTCGACGCGAGCCTGCGCCCGCTCCCGGTCGGCGTGGCCGGCGAGCTGTACCTCGCCGGCGCGGGTCTGGCACGCGGCTACCTCGCCCAACCCGGCCTGACCGCCGACCGGTTCGTCGCCGACCCCTATGGGCCTGCCGGCTCGCGGATGTACCGGACCGGCGACCTGGCGCGCTGGACCGAGGACGGCAACCTGGTCTACTGCGGGCGCTCCGACGACCAGGTGAAGATCCGCGGCTTCCGGATCGAGCTCGGTGAGATCGAGACCGCGCTCACCTCGCATGGCGACGTCGCACAGGCGGTCGTCACCGTCCGCGAGGACCGCCCCGGCGTGAAGCGTTTGGCCGCCTACCTGGTGGCCGCCGACGGCGCGAGCGTGGACGTGGCCGCCGTGCGCGAGCACCTCGCCACCCGGCTACCGGAGTACATGGTTCCGTGGGCGATCGAGGTCCTGGACCGGTTCCCGCTGACCCCGGGCGGGAAGATCGACCGGCGCGCGCTGCCGGCGCCGTCGGCGTCGAACGCCAAGCGCGCCGGCCGCGCGCCGTCGACTCCCGTCGAGACGGCGCTGTGCGAGCTCTTCGCGCAGGTGCTCGGACTGTCCCCCAGCCTTCGGCCGGGAGGTGCCCCCCTGGTCGGCGTCGACGACGGCTTCTTCGAACTCGGCGGCGACAGCATCATCTCGATCCAACTGGTCAGCCGGGCCAGGGCGGCCGGGCTGCGGTTCACCCCGCGCGACGTGTTCGAGGCCAAGACGGTCGCGCGCCTGAGCGCCCGGGTGGCGACGCACTCCGCGCCGGTCGCCGAGCAGCATGACGCCGGGATCGGCGAGGTCGACCTGCTGCCGGTGGTGCACTGGCTCGCCGGGCAGGCGGGCCCGGTCGACGGGTTCTGCCAGACCGCCACGGTGCTCACGCCCCCGGGGATCACCGGCGACGTCCTGGTCAAGGCCCTGGCCACTCTGGTGGACCACCATGACGCCCTGCGGCTGCGGCTGACCCGGCCCTCGGACGGGCCCTGGGCGTTGAGCGTGGCGGCTCGGGGCAGCGTGGACGTCGCCTCCGTCGTGGAGCTCGTGGAGCTTGTGGAGACGGTGGCTGCGTCGGCGGCCGAGGACGAAGCGCTGGACACCCTCATCGAGGAGCGCGCCGAGTCCACCCGGGGCCGCCTGGCCCCCGAAGCCGGGGTCATGGTCGCGGCGACCTGGCTCGACGCCGGCCCGCAGCGCTCCGGCCGGCTGCTGATCGCCGCGCACCACCTCGCCGTGGACGGCGTGTCGTGGCGGATCCTGCTGCCCGACCTGGCCGCCGCGGTCGCCGGCGAGGCGCTCGCGCCGGTCGGGACATCGCTGCGCACCTGGGCCAAGCTGCTGACCGAGGAGTCCGCCCAGCGCGTCGGCGAACTCCCGTACTGGCAGCAGACGCTCGCCGGGCCCGGCACCCGTCTCGGCGGTCGCGACCTCGACCCGCTGCGCGACACGGTCGGCTCGGTGCGGTCGCTGGAGATCACGGTCCCCGTGGCGGATCTCCTCACCACCGTCCCGGCGGCGTTCCACGCGGGCGTCGACGACGTCCTGCTGACCGCGCTGGCCCTGGCCGTCGGCGGCGACCTGCTCGTCGACCTCGAAGGCCACGGCCGCGAGGAGATCAGCGCCCCGACCGACCTGGCGCGCACCGTCGGGTGGTTCACCCGGATCCACCCGGTGCGCCTGGCGGCAGGCACCGACCGTCCGGCCGCCGCGCTGAAGCGGATCAAGGAACAGCTTCGCGCGGCCCCCGGCAACGGCCTCGGCTACGGCCTGCTGCGCTATCTCAACCCCGAGACCGCCGCAGCGCTCGCGGACCTGCCGAGCGCCCGCGTCAGCTTCAACTACCTCGGACGGCTGTCGGTCGGCCAGAGCTCCGGCGAGCCGTGGTCGCTGGTCGGCGGCCTCGGCGGCGGCGCGGACGCCGACATGGCGATGCCGCACGCCCTGTCCGTCAACGCCTTCGTGCTCGACGGGGCGGACGGTCCCACGCTGCGGGCCAACTGGTCCTGGCCCGGCGACCTGTTCACCGAGGACCAGGTCCGCGACCTCGCCGAGGCGTGGAGCAGGGCACTGACCGAGCTCGCGCAGGCGGCGCCGCAGGGTGGTCGGACGCCGTCCGATGTGCCGCTGGTGCACGTCACCCAGCAGGACATCGAGGAGCTCGAAGCCCTGGAGCCGGGCCTTGAGGACATCCTGCCGCTGGCGCCGCTGCAGGCGGGCCTGCTGTTCCACGCGCTGTTCGACCAGGACGCGCAGGACATCTACACCGTCCAGATCGTCTTCGACTTCGCCGACCCGGTCGACGCCGACCGGCTGCGCGTCGCCGGCGACGCCCTGCTGCGACGCCACGGCAACCTGCGGACCGCCTTCCGGCGGACGGTGAGCGGCGAGTCGGTGCAGTGCGTGCTGCCGGCCGAGCGAGTGAGCTTTCCCGTGCGGGAAGCCGGCACCGACGACTACGACCGCCTGCTCGAAGAGGACCGGAGCCGGCGCTTCGACCTGGCCGCGCCGCCCATGGTCCGTGCCCTGCTGTCCGGCACCAGGATGGTACTGACCAACCACCACATCCTGCTCGACGGCTGGTCGATGCCGATCCTGGCGCAGGAGTTGTTCGCCCTCTACGAGAGCAACGGCGACGACAGCGCGCTGCCGCCCGTCACCGCCTACGCGGACTACCTGGCCTGGCTCACCCAGCAGGACCCCGCGGCGGCGCACGCCGCCTGGCGCGGCGCACTCGACGGCCTCGACGAGCCCACACTGATCGCCGCTGCGGACGCGACCCGCGCCACGGCGGTGCCCGAGCGCCTGGTCATGCAGCTGACGCCCGAGCGCACGGCAGCCGTTCTCGATCGCGCCCGGGCCCACGGCATCACGCTCAACACCCTTGTCCAGGGCCTGTGGTCGCTGCTGCTGTCGCTGACCACCGGCCGCGACGACGTGGTCTTCGGCGCCACGGTGTCGGGGCGCCCGCCGGAGATCAGTGGCATCGAGGGCATGATCGGCCTGTTCATCAACACTCTGCCGGTGCGCGTGCGACTGGACCACGCCGAGCGCCTGAGTGACCTACTGACCCGCGTCCAGCGCGAGCAGTCCGACCTGATGGCGCACCACCACCTCGGGCTGACCGAGATCCAGCGCGTCACCGGGCACGGCGAGTTGTTCGACACGCTCACCGTCGTGGAGACCTACCCGCTGGACCCTTCGAGCCTTCCGCAGACGGCGCGGCTGCGCACCACCGGCATCGCCGCGATCGACGCCACGCACTATCCGCTGACACTCACCGTCCTCCCCGGCGCCTGCCTGCGGATCCACCTCGACCACGACGCGGCGAGCATCGGCGCGGCGTCGGCCGGTGAGCTGCTCGGCCGCCTGGAGCTGCTGCTCGACCTGTTCACCGACGGGGGCGACCCGGCGGTCGGAGCCGTGGACGTGCTGACCCTCCAGGAGCGGCGGGAACTGCTCGGGCCGTGGACGCCGCACAGCCTGCCGCTGGGGCCGGTGACCGTCACCGAGCGGTTCGCGCAGGTCCTCGCCGATCCGACCGCGGCCGATCGCCCCGCGGTGAGCATCGACGGTGGACGGACGCTCACCTTCCGCGAGCTCGACGACGCCTCCGACCGGCTGGCCCGTCGCCTCGTTCGGCTCGGCGTGGGACCTGAGAACCGGGTCGCCGTGCTCCTTGAACGCTCCGTCGAGCTGATCGTCTCCGTGCTGGCCGTGCTGAAGGCCGGCGGCACCTACCTGCCGCTGGAGGCCCGCTACCCGCAGGACCGGCTGCAGCTGATGGTCGACGAGACCGAAGCGGTCCTCGCGCTGACCGACGCCGGGCTGCTCCAACTCGCCACCAGCCTCGGCACCAAGACCCTCGTAGTCGACCTCGATGATGACGGGGAAGACGTCAACGGCAGCGCCCTGCCCGCCGTGCACCCCGAGCAGCAGGCGTGCGTGATGTACACATCGGGCTCGACCGGACTTCCCAAGGGAGTCGGGCTCACGCATCGCAACATCGCGGAGTTCGTTCACGACAGCTGCTGGCAGAGCGGTAGCCAGGAGCGCGTGCTGTTCCACTCGCCGCATGCCTGGGACGCCTCGGTGCTGGAGTGGTGGCCGCCGCTGCTCAACGCCGGCCAGATCGTCATCGCGCCCCCGGGTGAGCCCGATGTCGCCCTGATCGCCCGTCAGTTGGTCGAGCAGCGGATCACCGGACTGTGGATCACCTCCGGTCTGTTCCGGCTCCTCGCCGAGGAGCAGCCGGAGTGCTTCGCGGGGCTGCGCGAGGTGCGGACCGGCGGTGACGTCGTGCCGGCCGAAGCGGTCCGCCGCGTGCTGGAGGCCTGCCCGGACAGCATCGTCACCGACGGCTACGGCCCGACCGAGACCACGGTCTTCGCGACGCACTACCCGATGCGTGCCGGGGACCGCGTCCCGGACACCGTGCCGATCGGCAGGCCGCTGGACGGGATGCGCGTCTACGTGCTCGACGGCGCGCTGCGTCCTGTCCCGCAGGGCGTCCCGGGTGACGTCTACATCGCCGGCAGCGGCCTGGCCCGCGGGTACTTCGCGCGCCCTGGGATGACCTCGGAGCGCTTCCTCGCCGACCCGTTCGGCGAGCCGGGGACGAGGATGTACCGGACCGGCGACATCGCGCGCCGCGATCCGAACGGCGATCTGGTGTTCGCCGGCCGTGCCGACGACCAGGTCAAGGTCCGTGGATTCCGCATCGAGCTCGGGGAGATCGAGGCCGCGCTGGACCGGCACCCGCGGGTGGCCCGGTCGGCGGTCATCGTGCGCGAGGACCGTCCGGGGGACAAGCGCCTGGTCGCGTACCTCGTCGCCGACGCCGCCGAGCACGCCGAGGACGCCGACGGTGTCGACGCCGCGCAGCTGCGCGAGTACCTCGGCGGCGCCCTCGCGGACTACATGGTCCCGTCGGCTTTCGTGGCCCTGGACGCACTGCCGCTGACCGCGCACGGCAAGCTGGACCGCCGCGCGCTGCCCGCGCCCGACTACACGGGGGACGCGACCTTCCGAGCACCGCGCACCACCGACGAAGCCGCGCTGTGCGAGCTGTTCGCCGAGGTGCTGGGCGTCCCGCAGGTCGGCACCGACGACGACTTCTTCGCCCTCGGCGGCCATTCCCTGCTGGCGACGCGACTGATCAGCAGGATCCGCTCGGTGTGCGGCGCCGAGCTGCCGATCAAGGCGCTGTTCGAAGCACCCACCGTCGCCGGGCTCGCCGCCCGCCTCGGGTCGGCCGACTCGGCGCGCGCGGCGCTGCGTCCGGCCGTACGTCCCGACCCGCTTCCGCTGTCCTACGCGCAGCGCCGCCTGTGGTTCATCGATCGCCTGGAGGGCACCAGCGCCTACAACGTCCCGGTCGCCCTTCGGTTGCGCGGCAGCCTCGACCTGCCCGCGCTCGCCGCGGCCCTGTCGGACGTCGTCGAACGCCACGAGAGCCTGCGCACGGTCTTCCGGGAGATCGACGGAGCTCCGGCCCAGATCGTGCTGCCGCCGGCGCCGATCACCATCCCCTCGATCACCGACGTCGCCGAGGCGCTGTCCGCGCACATCGACCTGGAGCACGACCTGCCGATCCGGCCCTCGCTGCTCCAGGAGGGCCCCGAGGACCACGTCCTGCTGCTGGTGATGCACCACATCGCCACCGACGGCTGGTCGATGGCTCCGCTGGCCCGCGACCTGGCCACCGCCTACCGCAGCCGGCTGGGGCAGGCCCCACTCGGCGGCGCGCCCGACTGGCAGCCGCTGCCGGTCCAGTACGCCGACTACGCGCTGTGGCAGCGTGAGCTGCTCGGCGACGAGTCCGACCCGGAAAGCCTGATCACCCGTCAACTCGCCTACTGGCGCGAGGCCCTGGCCGATGCGCCCGAGCAGCTGGAGCTGCCCACCGACCGGCCGCGTCCGGCCGTCGCCGACTACGCCGGCGGGACGGTGCCGGTCACGATCTCCGCTCAACTGCACAGCCGCGTCACCGAGTTCGCCGGCGCAAGCGGAGCGAGCATCTTCATGGTGGTGCAGGCGGCGCTGGCCGCGACGCTCACCCGCCTCGGCGCCGGCACCGACATCCCGCTCGGTACGCCGATCGCCGGGCGCACCGATGAAGCCCTCGACGATCTGGTCGGGTTCTTCGTCAACACCCTGGTCCTGCGGACCGACACTTCGGCGGACCCCAGCCTGCGCGCGCTCGTCGAACGCGTCCGGCGGACCGACCTGGCGGCCTACGCGCACCAGGACGTGCCGTTCGAGCGGGTGGTCGAGGCGGTCAATCCTGCGCGCTCCACGGCCCGACACCCGCTGTTCCAGGTCGAGTTGGCGTTCCAGAACGCCGCGCGGGCCGAGCTGGAGCTGCCCGGTGTCACCGTGTCGATCGAACCGGTCGACCCCGGCACCTGCAAGTTCGACCTCGCCTTCGACCTGTCGGAGCGGCACACCGCGGCCGGTGAGCCGGACGGCATCGACGGCATGATCCGGTTCCGCCGGGACCTGTTCGACCGCGAGAGTGTCGAGGACCTGCTCACGCGCTTCGTACGGTTCCTCGACGGCGCGCTGGCCGAACCCGAGCGAGCCATCGGCCGGATCGAGATCCTCTCGCCGGACGAGAGCGAGCGGATCATCCGCGGCTGGAACGCCGCCTCGCACACGGTCCGGCCGGAGCTGACCCTCCCCGAGCTGCTCGAAGCCCAGGCCTCGCGCACCCCGGACGCGATCGCGATCGCGGCGCCGGACGCCGTCCTCAGCTACCGCGAACTGCACCGCCGCGCCAACCACTTCGCCAGGGCGCTGATCGCTCGCGGCATCGGTCCCGAGGACGTCGTCGCGCTGGCGATGCCGAAGTCGGCGGAGCTGGTGACCGCGCTGCTGGCCGTGCTGAAGACCGGCGCGGCCTACCTGCCGATCGATCCGACCCTCCCGCAGCAGCGCATCGACTACCTGCTCGACGACGCGCGGCCAGCCCTCGTGCTCACCGGCATCGGCGCCATCCCCGAGGTCGCCTGCACCGACCCGACCGACGCCGACCGCCGAACACCTCTGCTGGCGTCGCACCCCGCCTACATCATCTACACCTCCGGTTCCACCGGTCAGCCGAAGGGCGTCGTGGTGGAGCACCGCAGCGTCGTCGACTACCTGCACTGGACGACCACCGAGTACCGCAGCGCGCGCGGCACGACCCTGCTGCACACGCCGGTCTCCTTCGACCTCACCGTGACCGCGCTCTACACCACGCTGGCTTCGGGCGGCCGGGTCCTGGTCAGCGGGCTGGCGGAGGAGGAGTACGCGGCTGTGCCCGCCGAGCACCGCACGCCCGCGACGTTCCTCAAGTGCACGCCGAGCCATCTGCCGATGCTGGGCGCGCTGCCGGACGACTTCTCGCCGACCGGCGAGCTGCTGGTCGGCGGCGAGGCCCTGACCGGTGAGGCGTTGGCGCTCTGGCGCGAACGCCACCCCGGGGTGACGGTCCTGAACACCTACGGCCCGACCGAGGCGACCGTCAACTGCGCCGAGCACCGCATCGAGCCCGGCACGGTCCTGGCCGCCGGACCGGTTCCGATCGGCCGTCCGCAGGCCAACGCGCGGCTGTACGTGCTCGATGACGCGCTGAACCCGGTGCCGGCGGGAGTGGCGGGGGAGCTGTACCTGGCCGGCGACGGACTGGCACGCGGCTACCTCGGCCGCTTCGCGCTGACCTCCGAGCGCTTCGTCGCGGACCCCTTCGGACCAGTTGGTTCGCGAATGTACCGCAGCGGCGACCTGGCCAAGTGGACCCGCGACGGGCAACTCGTCTACCTCGGCCGGGTCGACGACCAGGTCAAGCTGCGCGGCTTCCGCATCGAGCTCGGCGAGATCCAGTCCGCGATCGCCGACCACCCGGGCGTCGCGTCGGTGTGCGTCATCGTGCGGGAGGACCGGGTCGGCGACAAGAGGCTTGTGGCCTATGTCGTCGGTTCCGATGTCGACGTCGCCGACCTGCGCCGGCGCGCCGCGGATCGGCTGCCCGCGTACATGGTCCCGGCGGCGATCGTCGTCCTGGACGCGCTGCCGCTGAGCGCCAACGGCAAGCTCGACCGCAAGGCCCTGCCCGCGCCGGACTTCGGCACCGACTCCAAGAGCCGCGCACCGCGCACCCCGCAGGAGGAGATCCTCTGCGCCCTGTTCGCCGACGTGCTCGGGCTGTCGACGGTCGGACCCGACGACGACTTCTTCGCGCTCGGCGGACACTCGCTGCTGGCCATGACCGTCGTCAACCGGGTCCGCGACGCCTTCGGCGCCGAACTGCCGCTGCGGGCCGTCTTTGAGACCCCGACCGTCGCAGGGCTCGCCCGGGTCCTGGAGTCGGCCGGCGCGGCGCGCGCGGCGCTGCGCCCGATGCCGCGGCCCGAGCGCATCCCGCTGTCCTTCGCGCAGCGCCGCCTGTGGTTCCTCAACCGGTTCGGTGACACAAGCTCGGCCTACAACATCCCGATGGCGACCCGGCTGCGCGGGCCGCTCGACGCGACCGCGCTGCGACAGGCGCTGCACGACCTCGTCCGTCGCCACGAGAGTCTGCGCACGCTCTTCCCGGAGGCCGACGGCGAGGCGTACCAGCTCGTCCTGGACGCCGACACGCTCGACCTCCCGCTCCCGCTGATCGACCTCGACGCGGCCGATCTTGAGGAGGCGCTGGCGCGCGAGGCGGCCAGGGGCTTCGACCTGACCACCGAAGTGCCGATCCGCACCCACCTGTTCCGGCTCGGCGGCCAGGAAGGCGAGGAGGGCGAGCAGGGCGAGGAGCATGTGCTGCTCGTCGTCTGCCACCACATCGCCGGCGACGGCTGGTCGGCGGCGCCGCTGGCCGCCGGCCTTGAGGCGGCCTACGCGGAGCGCATCGCCGGTCGTGTCCCGGTGGTCGACCCCGCCGCGATCCAGTACGCCGACTACGCGCTGTGGCAGCGGGAAGTCCTCGGCGACGAAGCCGATCCGCAGAGCCCGGTCGCACGTCAGATCGCCTACTGGCGCGAGGCGCTGGCCGCTCTGCCCGCCACTGCGACGCTGCCGCCGGACCTGCAGCGCAGTGCCTCCTCCGCGCACCGAGGCGGCGCGGTCCCGCTGGAGATCCCGGCGGAACTGCACGGGAGGATCACCGCGTTGGCGGCCGAGAACCGCGTCAGCGTCTTCATGCTCGTGCGGGCGGCGCTCGCGGTCCTGCTCAGCCGGGCCGGCGCGGGGACCGACATCCCGATCGGCAGCCCGATCGCCGGACGCGTCGACAGCGCCTTGGACGACCTGGTCGGCTTCTTCGTCAACACCTTGGTGCTGCGCACGGACCTGTCGGGCGATCCCGACTTCCGGACTCTGCTTGGCCGCGTCCGCGCCACCGACCTGGCCGCCTACGCGCACCAGGACCTGCCGTTCGAGCGCCTGGTCGAGATCCTCAACCCGGCTCGGTCGCTCTCTCGCCACCCGCTGTTCCAGGTCGCGCTCACCTTCCAGAGCGACCGGCGCACCCAGCCGTCGCTGGCCGGTCTGGAGGCGGTCGGTGAACCGGTCCGCAGCACCTCGGCGAAGTTCGATCTCTCGGTCAGCGTCCGGGAGAACCGGGACGGGTCCGGCATGGACGGGCAGATCGAGTACGACGCCGACCTCTACGACGCGGTGACCATCGAGCTGCTGTCGGCCCGACTGGTGCGGGTCCTTCAAGCGGTCTGCGCCGATCCTCAGCTGCCCATCGGGGCGCTGGACCTGTTCGTCGACGGTGAGCGCGACATGGTGCTCGGGGCGTGGAGCCCGGCGCCGGCCGTGCGGCCGGTCGCGGCCACCGTCCACGGGCTCTTCGAGGCGCAGGCCGCCCGCACTCCGGATGCCCCGGCGGTGGGTCTTCGGCGACGCCTCGCTGACGTACGCGGAGCTCGACGACGCCGCCAACCGTCTGGCGCACCACCTCCTGAGCGCCGGCAAGGTCCGGCGCGGCGATGTCGTCGGCGTGTACGTCGACCGCGGCGTCGAGCTGATCACCGGTCTGCTCGCCGTCCTCAAGGCCGGCTGCGCCTACACCCTGCTCGACCCCACGCATCCGGCGGAGCGCATCGGAGAGGTTCTGCGGCAGTCGGCTGCCCCGGCCGTCATCAGCACCAGCGCACTGGCCGACGCCCTCGCGGCGCCGGGCGTGGCGGTCATCGCGCTCGACACCGACGCCGAGGCGATCGCGGGCCGCCCCGCGACCTCTCCGGACCTACCGGTCGGTGCCGACGACCTGGCGTGCGTCATGTTCACCTCCGGATCCACCGGCCGCCCGAAGGGGGTCGTCACCCCGCACCGCGCGCTGGTCGGCACGTATGTCGGCCCGGACTACACCGACTTCGGCCCGGAGATGGTCAGCCTGCAGTGCTCGCCGGTGCCCTGGGACGCGTTCGCGCTCGAAGTCTTCTCGGCGATCCTCTTCGGCGGAGTGTGCGTCGTGCAGCCCGGGCAGTCGCCCGAACTGTCGCGCATCGAGGAGCTGTCCGCAGCGCACGGCGTCGTCACGCTCCAGCTGTCGCCGAGCCTGTTCAACGTCATGGTCGACGAGGGATCGCGGGCCTTGAAGTCGGTGCGGCAGGCCATGGTCGGCGGCGAGGCGCTGTCCGTCCCGCACATCGCCAAGTCGATGCTCGAACACCCGGAGCTGGCCCTGCTGAACGGCTACGGGCCGGTCGAGAGCATGGGCTACACCACGACCCGGCATATCACCGAGTCGGACACGGTCCGCGCCTCCATCCCGATCGGCGGCCCGATCGCCAACAAGCGGGTCTATGTGCTCGACGGCGCGCTGCGTCCGGTGCCGCCGGGCATCCCGGGCGAGCTCTACGTCGCCGGCGACGGTCTGGCGTACGGATATCTCGCCCGCCCCGCTCTGACCGCCGAGCGCTTCGTCGCGGATCCGTACGGCGCGCCGGGGTCGCTGATGTACCGCACCGGCGACCTGGCCCGCTGGAGTGCCGGCGGCTTCCTGGAGTTCATCGGCCGCGGCGACCAGCAGGTGAAGATCCGGGGCTTCCGGGTCGAGCCCGGCGAGGTGGAAGCGGTGCTGGCCCGGCATCCGGCGCTGATCCAGGTCGTGGTGCTGGGACGGGAGGACGTGCCGGGGGACAAGCGCCTGGTCGCCTATGCCGTCCCGGCGGCCGACCTCGCCGAGCCGACGGCAGCCGAGTTGCGCGCGCACGTCGCGGCGGTGGTGCCCGACTACATGGTCCCGTCGGCGTTCGTGGTCATGCCGGCGCTGCCGCTGACGCCCAACGGCAAGCTGGACCGAGCTGCTCTGCCGATACCGGCTCGCGCCGCGACCACGGCTGCGACCAGCCGTGCTCCGCGCACCCCGGTCGAGCAGGTACTGTGCCAACTGTTTGCCGAGCTACTGGAGTTGGCGTCGGTCGGCATCGACGACGGGTTCTTCGAGCTCGGCGGGCACTCGCTGCTGGCGACCCGCCTGATCAGCCGCGTGCGCGACACCCTGGGCGCCGAGCTCGCGATCCGCACGCTGTTCGAGGCACCGACCGTCGCCGGGCTCGCGATGCGTCTGGGCGAGCGCGACGAGCGCGACGCGTTCGAGCCGCTGCTCCCGCTGCGCACCGGCAGCGACACCGGGAGGGAGCTGCCGCCGCTGTTCTGCTTCCATCCGGCAGGCGGCTTCGGCTGGTCGTACGCCGGCCTGCTGCGGCACCTGCGCAGCGGGCGACCGGTGTACGCGCTGCAGGCCAAGGGCCTGTCGGGCGAAGGCGAGCTGCCCGGTAGCGTCGCGGACGTCGCGGCCGACTGCCTGGTGATGATCCGCTCGGTGCAGCCCGAAGGGCCGTACCAGCTGCTCGGGTGGTCGTTCGGCGGCCTGGTCGCACATGAGGTCGCGGTCCGGCTGGAGGACGCCGGCGAGGAGGTCGGCTCGCTGACCCTGCTCGACTCCTTCCCCAAGCCCGGAGCCGACCGCGCCGGCGGCCGAGACGTGATGGAGCAGCGGGACTTCCTGGCCGGGATGCTCGATCTGGCCGGCTACGACCCGATCGCGGTCGCGGACGCCGCCGAGGACCCGGAGCGCGTCGCAGAGCTGCTGGGCCGCCAGGGCGGCGTCCTCGCGGGCTTGGACGCCCAGCGGGTCAGCGCCCTGCACCGGGTCTTCGAGAACAACGCGCGCCTGGCCGCGGCCCACGTCCCCGGCGAGTTCCGCGGCGACGCGCTGTTGTTCGTCGCCACCGAGGGCAAGGCCGACGGCGCCCCCGACGCCCTGGCCTGGCGCCCGCACATCGCCGGCGAGATCGCCCGCCACCCCGTCGCCGCCCGGCACGACGACCTGACCAATGCCGAACCGATCGCCGAGATCGGCCGAATCCTCGCGCAGCGACTGCGCGAGAACGACTGAAGGAGAAGGACCATGGCCAACCCGTTCGAGAACCCCGAAGGCAGCTACCTCGTGCTCGTCAACGACGAGGGACAGCACTCGCTGTGGCCCGAGTTCGCCGCCGTCCCGGCCGGCTGGACGGTCGCCCACGGGCCCGGATCCCGCGAGGCCGCCCTGGCCCACGTCGAGGAGAACTGGAGCGACATGCGGCCGACCAGCCTGGTGCGCGCCATGGCAGACGCATCGCGGGCCTGATCCCGCTTCACTACGGAAGGGAGAACGACCTCCATGTCCCTGACCACCGGCGCCGCCACCACCACGGTGCAGCACTACTACGAGCTGGTCGACGCCAATGACATCGACGGCCTGCTCGACCTGTTCACCCCGGACGCCGTCTACCACCGCCCCGGCTACGCCCCGCTGATCGGCCGCGCCGAGCTTGAGCGCTTCTACAGCGCCGATCGCGTCATCGCCCGGGGCACGCACTCGCTGCACACCGTCGTCGCCTGCGACGACGAGGTGGCGGCGCACGGCGAGTTCTCCGGCACCCTGAAGGACGGCAGCCAGGTGACCGTGCGGTTCGCCGACTTCTTCGCGGTGCGCGAGGACGGCCGGTTCGCCCGGCGCGACACCTTCTTCTTCAGCCCGGTGGTGTGACCGCGATGAACCCGATCGCGATGAACCCGATGTGGAACCGCACCCCGCTGCCGCAGACGGCCCGGGCCACCGACGCCGAGATCGCCGAGCGCTGCGCCAGGCCGGCCTTCGGCCAGGTCTTCACCGAGCACCTGGTCTCGCTGCGCTGGTCCGAGGAGCTCGGCTGGCATGACGCGCAGGTGCGCCCGTGGGGTCCGCTGGTCCTGGACCCGGCCACCGTCGGCCTGCACTACGGCCAGGTGGTCTTCGAAGGCCTGAAGGCCTTCCGCCAGGCCGACGGCACGGTCGCCGCCTTCCGCCCGGCCGATCACGCCTGCCGGATGGCCGGCTCGGCGCGCCGCTTCGCGATGCCGGAGCTGCCCGAGGAGCTGTTCGTGCAGGCGGTCCGGGAGCTGCTGGCCGTGGACGAGCCGTGGGTGCCGTCGCATCCGACGCAGAGCCTCTACCTGCGGCCGCTGATGTTCGCCACCGACGTCTCGCTGGCGCTGCGGCCTTCGCGCAGCTACGAGTTCCTGCTGATGGCGTGCGTCACCGACGCGTTCTTCGGAGCGGACGCGCCCTCGGTGTCGGTCTGGATCTGCGAGCAGTACACCCGCGCCGCGCCCGGCGGCACCGGTGAGGCCAAGTGCGCGGGCAACTACGCCCCCGGATACCTCGCGCAGGCCGAGGCGGCCGAGCACAACTGCCAGCAGGTGGTGTGGCTGGACGCCGCCGAGCACCGCTGGGTCGAGGAAATGGGCGGCATGAACCTGTTCTTCGTCTACGGCTCCGGCGCCGAGGCGGTCCTGGTGACGCCGCCGCTGACCGGCACCCTGCTGCCCGGGGTGACCCGCGACTCGCTGCTGACGCTGGCCCGGGAGTTGGGCCTGGCGGTCGAGGAGCGGCGCCTGACCGTCGACCAGTGGCGGGCCGACGCCGAGAGCGGTGCCATGACGGAGACGTTCGCGTGCGGCACCGCGGCGGTGGTGACCCCGGTCGCGCGCGCGGAGTCCTCGGCCGGGTCGTGGACGATCGGCAGCGGCCAGGTCGGGCCGGTGGCCTCCCGGCTGCATGCCGTCCTGGCCGATGTGCAGCGCGGCCGGGTCCCGGACCGCCATGGCTGGCTGGACCGGCTCCCGGCCCCGGCGTCCGAGCCGGCGCCCGGGTCGGCGTCCGGGCAGGCGTCCGTGCATGCCTCCCGTGTGACGGAGGCGTGCTGATGCCTCCTCTGCCGGCCCGGGCCGGATGCGCGGCGCCTCAGCCGGCCGCGCCCGACGCGGATGGCCGCCCCACGGTGGTGCTGACCGGGGTCTCCTCCGATGCGCACACCTGGAACCTGGTGTATCTGCGCCTGCTGCTGGAGGAACTGGGCTGGGAGGTGGTCAATCTCGGCGCCACCACGCCCGATGGCGAGGTCATCGAGGCCTGCCTGCGGCATCGGCCGCAGCTGCTGGTGGTCAGCTCGGTCAACGGGCACGGGCACATCGACGGCGTCCGGTTGATCACGGCGCTGCGCGAGGTCGAGGAGCTGTTCGGGATCCCCGCGGTCATCGGCGGCAAGCTCGGCGTGGCCGGCGAGGTCGGCGCCGACCGGGTGGTGGCGCTGCTGGCAGCCGGCTTCGACGCCGTGTTCCAGGACGGCGTCGACATCGGCTCGTTCACGCACTACCTTTCCGTTCTCGCCGGCGGGCCCCTGGCCGTGACGCGGTGACCACATCGATCGAGGCGCCGGGGCCGTTCGCGGCGTTCGTCGCCGCGGCCCATCGCCGGGGTGAGCTGGTGGTGCAGCCGCGGATGGGCTTCAGCGACCCGGCGGACATGCGGCGCGGGCTGCTCGCGACCCGTGCCGCGCGGGCCACCTCGGTGGGCACGATCACCTTGGACAGCTACACCCGGGTCCGCGACTACGCCAGCGCGCGGACCGCCCTCGCCGACGGCACGCGGCTCAACGGCTACCCGATCGTCAACCACCCGGCCGCGGTGACCCGTGGCGTGCTCGGCGGGCTCGCGGGGCCGGACTTTCCGGTCCAGGTCCGGCACGGCTCGGCGCAGCCCTGCGAGATCATCGAGGCGCTCACCGCCCTGGGTCTGGACGCCACCGAGGGCGGGCCGATCTCCTACTGCCTGCCGTACGGCCGAGTCCCGGTGCGCGACTCGATTCGGGAGTGGTCGCGAGCCTGCCGGCTGTTCCTGCGGCTGCGCGACACCTTCGGGACCGAGCCCCACCTGGAGAGCTTCGGCGGTTGCATGCTCGGCCAGTTGTGTCCGCCGAGCCTGCTGATCGCGATCTCCGTGCTCGAATGCGTGTTCTTCCGCGCGCACGGCCTGCGCAGTGTCTCGCTGAGCTACGCGCAGCAGACGAGCAGGAGCCAGGACCTTGAGGCGCTCGCCGCCCTGCGGGTCCTCGCCGCCGAGTACCTGGGCGACCTGGACTGGCACATCGTGCTGTACACCTACATGGGTGTGTATCCGACCTCCCGGGACGGCGCGCTGCGGCTGCTGTGCGACTCGGCCGAGCTCGCGGTGCGCGGCGACGCGGCCCGGCTCATCGTCAAGACCTCCGCCGAGGCCACCCGGGTGCCGACCGTCGCGGAGAACATCGAGGCGCTGGAACTGGCCGGCGCGGTCGCCGCGGCCTCGCAGCGGCTGCTGCTGGGGCCGGCCGAGCCGGCGACGGAGAGCGGTGTCCTGGCGGAGGCCACTGCCCTGATCGAAGCGGTGCTGAACCTGCACGGCGACGTGGGCCAGGCGCTGGCCCTCGGCGTGGAGCGCGGCTTCCTCGACGTGCCGTACTGCCTGCACCCCGACAACCCCGGCCGCACCCGCAGCCGGATCGAGCCGGACGGGCGGTTGGCCTGGTCCGACACCGGGCACCTGCCCCTGGGCGCGGCGGCTCGACGCTCGCGTTCCGCGCGCCTGGGCAGCATGGAGCTGCTGAGCGCGCTGTCCTGCATGAGAGACCGCTACGACGGGGACGCCGACAGGTGGAGCCTCGTCGGAGGGACAACAGCCCTGCCGGGCGGACGGAGGACCGATGGAGCACGCTGACCAGCCGACCCAGCTCGATCTGCTCATGCCGCAGTGGGATCAACACGAGGTCCATCGGCGGCAGTTCGCGGCGAGCTCGCAGCAGGTGTGGGACGCCCTGTGGGACCTGCGGGTGCGCGACCTGTCGGTCACGACCGCGCTGATGCGCCTGCGCGGCGGTCCGCGCGTGTGGCGCAGCGGCGTCGTGCCGGGCGACGGCGACGCCCGGGTGATGGACTCGATGGCGCCGACCCTGCTGATCGCCGAGGAGCCGCACGAGATGGTGCTGGTCCAGGTCGCCCGCTACGCCGCGATGCGCCCGGCGCAGCCACCGCAGACGGAGTGGACGGCCGAGGAGTTCGCCGCGTACGCCGAGCCCGGTTGGTCGAAGGTGGCGATGAACTTCCGGTTCACCGCCAAGGACGGCGGCACCGAGCTGATCACCGAGACCCGCGTCCTCAGCACCGACGCCGCGACCAAGCGGAGCTTCACGGCCTACTGGCTGGCGATCCGGGCCGGCAGCGGGCTGATCCGCAGAGACATCCTACGAGCCGTCAACAACGCGCTAGTGCCGTAAGTGAGTACGCGCTGTGTCGATGGCGCCACCCTCCGTTAGCCAACTGTTCAGCCTCGACGACGAAGGTGAGCCCATGAACATCGAAGCAGCCAGTGCCGGGAAGCCCGCCACGACCTCCGGGACGCGTCCATCCACCTGGCCCGCCTACGCGGCGTGCGGGTGGGGCCTGATCTTCGCCGGGATCAGCTTCTACTGGGGGTGCGGCGGGCGCGCTCTGCTCGACACCGTCGGCGGGGCGATCGAGCGGAGCGCGCTGGCCGGCGACACCGCCATCTACGTGGCGGTCTGGGTCACCGGGGTGTTGAAACTGGTCGGCGCCGCGCTGGCGCTGGCGCTGCTGCGGCCCTGGGGCCGCCGGCTGCCGCGCCGCGTGGTGCTGTTCTTCGCGTGGATCGCCGCGGTCGGACTGACGCTCTACGGCGGGGTACTGGAAGTGACGAACGTGCTCGCGGCCACCCACGTGGTCAAGCCGTCCACGCCGATCGAGTGGAAGGCCCTGTGGTGGCACCTGTGGGTCTGGGACCTGTCGTTCCTCATCTGGGGGCTCCTGTTCGCCTCGGCGCTGCGACAGTTCCGGCGGGCTCGCTGAGCCCGGCGCCGCGCCTAGGAGGCGGCGGGCAGTAGCCGCAACTGCGCTGCCCGCACGCCGGCTTGGAAGCGCGACGTCGCGTTGATGTCGCGCATGAAGTCCGCGACGTACTTGCGGTAGGTGCGCACCGAGATGCCCAGTTCACGCGCCGCCACGTCGTCCGTCTGCCCCTCGCTGAGCGAGGCGAGGATGAGCCGGGTCTTCTCGCTCTGGCGCGGATCGTCCAGCAGCGATACCGGCAGCAGGGGAGTGGCGGACTCCCAGCTGTGCGAGAACAGCGCGTGCAGCGCGGTGAGGATCACCGGGCTGCGGACGATCAGGGTCTGCCACTGGTCCGGCCCGAACCGGGAGATGAGCAGGCCGGTCTGGCGATCGGCGAGCAGCATCTCGTGCAGCTTCGCCTCGGTGACGCGGGACTCGTTCTGGCCGTCACCGGGGAGCAGTGCGCGGACCCGATGGCGGTCGTCGTTGCCGCGGACCGGGAACAGCACCCGCATCGGCGCGGTGGCTCCGGACGGTGCCCGCAGCGCCTCGGCGGCCGGGCGCAGCGGGCCGCGGGCCATCCGGGCCGGCGAGCCCACGCAGATGAGCTCGCGGCGTGCCTCGCACACCAGTTGTTTGACGGTCAGTGCGGCGGCCTCGTCGCTGTCGGCCAGTTCCAGCTCGGCTCGAACGCCACCGACGTTGCGGTGCTCGGCGAGGGCGTTGTCGATCAGGCTCAGGGCTTCCGAGAGTGCTCGCTCGATCCCGGTGCCGCCCGACGGCTCCGGGTCGGCGGTCGGCGCCGTGATCGCCGTCGGGAGCGCTCTCTCCCTGGCCTCGTCCGCGAGGGCGTTCCCCAGCGTCGTCAGGCCGCTTTCGTGATCGTCGAGGATCGCGCAACACCGGGAGTCGATGAAATCCGCCAGTCTTCGCGATCCTCCGTACAGGTGCTGGTCGGTTGAATCCTGAACTGTGCTACTAGTAGACAGTTTTCTCACAACATCCCTCACGCGCAGACTCCGTAGAACCGGCTCTGAACGGACATCAGTCCGCCAAAAAGCTCGAATGAGCACCACACCGGGCGGAAGCATACGGGTGCGCTTTGAACGTGGCGAGTCCGTTCCCCATCGCCGCCGTTAAGGATCTGCAAGTCCTCCTCGCTAATGGCACACAAGATGGTCCGTGTACGGTTCCTGATGATTTGCTGGGAATGAGACCGACCGGCAAACGTCGCCCCGGCAGGAACCTGCGAGCCGCCGCGACCCGGCCCCTTCGGGGCGTCAGGAACCTGCGAGGCCGCCGAGGTGCCCGGCGCCGCGCGGCTAGCGTCCACCTCGTGGACATCGAGCCGAGTACCGACCTTTCGACGCAGTCCGGTCCTGCGTCCTACGCCCCCGCGTCAGCGCACCGTATGCCGCCGAGCCCGCGCGAGCACCTCGCCTCCCCGATCACCCAGGCCGCGCTGCGGGTGCAGAACACCCTGCTCACCGCGGCCCGCGAGTATCTGGGCGGGCAGGGCTTCACCGAGTTGCTGCTGCCGATCATCGGCCCGGTCACCGACCCCGGCGCGCGCGGTGCCAAGCAGGTGGACGTGGACTACTACGGCCACCGCTACAAGCTGATGACGAGCAGCATCCTGTACAAGCAGGCGGCGCTCACCGCCTTCGACAAGATCTTCTGCGTCGCCCCGAACGTCCGCCTGGAACCGCCGGAGACCGTCGGCACCGGCCGCCACCTGGCCGAGTTCCACCAGCTGGATGTGGAGATCGCCGGCGGCGACCGGGCCGCCGCGATGCGCACCGCGGAAGGCGTGGTCGCCTTCGCGGTCGCCCGGGTGGTCCGGGACCGCAGCGAGGAGCTCGCTCTGCTGGGCCGCGACCCCGACGCCTTCCGACCGCTGGTCGACGGGCCGTTCGGGCGGATCACCCACACCGAGGCGGTCGACACGCTGGTCGAGCTCGACCACCGGCAGAACCCCGATGCCGAGATCGACTGGTCGGGGGAGAAGATCCTGTCGGAGAAGACCGACCGACCGTTCTTCATCACCGACTACCCGAAGGGTTCGCGCGGGTTCTACGACAAGGAAGACCCGCAGCGCCCGGGTGTGTTGAACAACTTCGACCTGATCCTGCCCGAAGGGTTCGGTGAAGTCTCCAGCGGTAGTGAGCGCGAGGCGGACTACAAGCGCATCATCGGACGCATTCGGGAGACCGGGGAGAATCCGGCGAAGTACGAGTGGTATCTCGAGCTGTTGCGGGCCGGGATCCCGGGCAGTGCCGGATTCGGCATCGGCGTCGAGCGACTGACGCGATATGTGACTGGACTGGACCACGCGTGGGAGACGGTGGCATTTCCGAAGCTGCCGGGGGTGGTCGCACCATGACCGGGCTCAGCGCGCCGGGATTTCCGCAGGAGGCCGTGCGGCGCCGGGCCCGGGTGGGCGCGGAGGCGGTGTTTCCGGATCGCGCGGGCTACGGGGCGACGATGTTCGGCCGCTCGTGCTCCCCGGGCCTTTCGGAGGACGTCGCCGACCTGCTCGACGCCGCGCGGTTGGTGCCACCGGTGTTCATGCCGCTGCGCCTTGAGAAGCTCATCGACCTGGGACGCGAGCCGCTGCACACGGACGTCGACCTGCGCAGCACGGTCGGCGGGTTCGAATCCGCGCTGCCGCTGTACGTCTCGGCGTTCGGCTCGACCCGCGTCGCGAGCGGTGACCTCGGCCTGGCGGCGAGCCGTCAGGCGGGGCGCCTGGGGATCCCGATGGTCATCGGCGAGAACATCGTCCTGACCAGCGGCTACCGGGGCGCTGCGGCCCCGGGGCTGCTCGATCGCATCCTCGCCTACGCCCAGGCGTCCGAGTCCGAGGCGGTCGGTGGAGTGGTCGTGCAGCAGAGCACGGACGACGCTGACGCCGAGGTCTGGAACCTCGTTTACAGCGACCCCAGGGTCCAACCGCTGCTCCAGAGCGGGCGGTTGGGCTTTGAACTGAAGACGGGTCAGGGCGCGAAGCCGGGCCTGGGCGGCATGACGCTGCTGGGCGCCGAGGGAGCGGCCCGGGCCTCCTCGCAGTACACGATCGAGTCCGTGTTCGGCGAGTCGGCCGACCAGTTCCTGCGCAGCGGCAGCCCCGGCACCTTCACCGCGGAGATCCTCGCCCGGCAGATCCAGCTGATGCGCAACAACTTCCCGCGGGCCCGGGTCTGGGTGAAGCTGCACCCCGCCCGGGACCTCGCACTCGCCGCCGAGACGGCGTGGCGGGCCGGAGCGGACGCGGTGACGGTCGACGGCGCCGAGAGCGGCACCGGCTGGGCGCCGACGGCGTTCATCCAGCAGGTCGGGCTCCCGCTGGGGGAGTGCTTGCTGGACGCCCGCGCCGAGGGGCGGCCGCTGCTGGCCTCGGGGCGGATGTGGGAGGGCAGTCGCGTCGTGAAGTCGCTGGCACTGGGCGCCCGCGCCGCAGGCCTTGGACGCGCCGCGCTGCTCGCGGTGGACGAGGACCCCGAGGCGGGGTTGGAACGCCTGGTCGAGAGCATCGCGCTCGAACTGCGGCTGCTGATCAGCGCTTTGGGCAAGTACCGGGCAGCGGACGTCTGCGCCGAGGACGTCCGGCTGCCGCGGGGCGTCGGCGACTGCTCAACGCCATGAGGGGACGTCCGCCGGACGACACTTACCGGTAGGAATGAGGTGCCCGCAGCTGCTCGGCGAACGCCCGCGCGGCGGCCAGGTCCCCGACGTTCGGCCGCTGCTTGTTGATACCGCCGACGAGCTTGAAGGGCGTCCAGGTGTCGAACGCCCGGCACGAGAAGCTCCCGTCCACCTCGAAGCCCTTGCCTTCGAGGAGCTGGACCAGGGGGCGGGTGAAAGGCGCCAGCGGTATCTCGGGGAGCCCGCTGGTGGCGAAGGCGAACGCCCGGCCCCGCCTGGTGGGAAGTGCCTTGACGAAGTCGGTCAGGCTGGGGTGGAGCCTGCCGTAGAAGACGCCCGAGCCGAATCCCACGAGCTCGGCGCCGGCCAGCTCCGCCGGCTCGGCCTCCTCGGGGGAGACGACCTTCGCGCCCAGTACCTGGGCCATGGTGTCGGCGACACGACGCGTATTGCCGTGTGAAACGGAGGCGCACACGATGACGGCCTTCATGCTGACGATCCCTTCTCTCGGTTCTGTAGGGAGGACAGCGGAGCGGCGTCAGATGTGACACCACGCGAGTGTGACGGCGGTCACACCGTCGGAGCTGCCAGCTGCCTGCCGGCACGCGGCCCCGTCCTCGAACTCGCCCGCACCGCCGACACCGGCGCGCTCTCGACCATCTTCCTCACCGCCGGCATCGCAGGACTTGCGGTGGCCGTCGAGTTGCCTCTACTGGGCGCCGAGTCGCGAATACTGCCGTGCCCTGAGGCCCACGCCCGTGCCAGGATGCACCGCGTCCCGTGTTCCGCACCCCCGTGGAGCTGCCCTTGCTCGGCGATCGCCGCCCCTTCGCCGCTGTGCTCGCCGCCAACGTCGTCTCCGTCACCGGAAACGCGCTCACCGCGATGGGCGTGTCCGAAGAACTGCGCAGCCGCGTGCTCAGCGCGACAACGGCCTCGACCCTGACGATCACCCCGCTGGGTGGCCTCGCCGCCGGCTTCCTGGTGGACTCGGTCGGTCTGTTCACCACGATGCTGACGTTTGGCGGCGTGTATCTCCTAGCCACGCTGAGCCCCGTGATCTTCCCCGTATGGAGGCAGCTGGACAGCCCCGGCCTGATCCCGCAGGGCTCTGGGACGGAGCTGGGGTAGCACAGCACGACCCGTCGTCTGCCACATGTCTGCTTTTGCCTAGCCTCCGCGTGCAGAGGGACGCCCAGCGCGTCAGCACGGATCCGGCCAGACGCCCCGCTCGGACAGGTGGAGAACGAGGGCGGCGATGTTCCAGGCATCGTCCTCGCCGCGGTGGTGACGGCCTTCGAGCCGCCGCCCGGCGATCTCCAGGGCCTGCGCCATGCCGGGCCGTTTGCGCAGGCCGTAGGCCTCGGTGAAGGCCACCTTGGCGTTGGTGTGGTGCCGGCCGAAGGGATAGGGCGTCCGGGTGTGCTGGCACTGCCGGGTCAACTTCTCGGCCCTGAAGGACCGAGCGTGTCACCCGGTCCTGGAGCTCTGATTGCAAGTCGTACTCGCGGCTGGCTGCCGCGGGTCGCCTGCGTCCTGCGCCGTGCTAGGCGTGTCGCCTGACGGTGCTGGGGCAGTTGACTCTGCCCCGCTGCCACACAGCATCGGCCCTGTGGGCGATGTTGCGGGAGGCGTTGAGGTCCGCGTTCATGACGCTCCCGCAGGAGCGGCACGCGAACCAGGACTGCGACACCCTGTTCGATCGATGGGTGTGCCAACACTGCGAGCACTGGCGGGAGGTGTTGCGGGGGTCCACATGGACCACCGCCACACCCGCACGCCGCGCCTTGTACTCGACGAAGCCGCCGAGCTGGGCGAACGCCCAGGAGTGCAGTCGATACCGCTGGTCCTTCTTGGCCGTAACCCTCTGCCGGATGCCCTTGAGGTCTTCGAGGGCGATCCCGCACGAGGTGCGTTCAGCGGTCGTGACGATGGTCTTGGAGATGCAGTGGTTGGTGTCGGTGGCGAAGCGGGACTCGCGCCGGCGCAGCGCCTTCAGTCGGCGTTTGGCGGATTTGGTGCGTTTGGCCTGCAGGTTGGCGACGGTGGTGCGCATCCGCTTGCGGTAGCGGTCCACCCGGCGCCCGGACATGATCTGGCCGTCGCTGGTGGTCGCGATGTTGACGATCCCCAGGTCCACGCCGATCCAACCGGTCGGCTCGGACACCGGGGGCTCAAGCAGCTCGACGGTGGCGTACAGGAACCACTGGCCGTCCCGCAGCACCAGATCCGACTCGCCCTTACGCGAGGCGAGGAGCTCCAACGCCTGCGGCGAGCACACGAACGGGATGCCCTTGATCCGCCCGGCAACCGTCCAGATGGACACGGTCCGATCGTCCAGGTTCCACGTCAGCATCCGGTCGTCGAACGGCTGCGCCGCGTCCTCGCGAAAGCCGATCGGCTTGGATTCCGCTTTGCGCCGGGACTTGCCCGTCAACTGACCGCTGCGGATGTTCCCCGCGAGCGTCGCGTACGCGTCGCACACCTTCTTGACGGTGCGGACCGCCGCCTGCGCACCGAGGTCGAACTCGGCCTTCAGCCGGTAGTACACCTCATCGTGCAGGTCGTTGCGCCGGACCTTCCCGGTCCGGAACGCGATCTCCGAGGCGAGGCGCGCGCCCCGGTTGCAGGCTCGCAGCGTCGCCGCCATCGCATCCGCGTCATACGCGGACCGGGGCAGCAGCTTCACCTGTGCCACGATCTTCACGCCGAGGACACTAGTAGACCCAAACGGGCCAGCGCAAAACCACGTCCGCGCCCCACCGCACGGCGGTCCGCCTGGCGGCGAAACGCCGCAACTCGCCCTGCCACGCAGGCAATCCAATTCCTCCCTGGCCCGAAGGCCAGGGCCTCCTTGGAGGTAATCCGGTGAACTGGTTGCGGTCGTAGTCGCCCCAACTGGCCCACGGGCGGGACCCGGCGTGGTGCTCGACCGCCAGCAGCCGACACGCCTCGGCGAAGCCGACCCCTCCGTCCACCTCGTCTTGCGTGAGGCCGGTCAAGTCCGTGCAGAACTCGCTGACCGTGGACCGGACGGGACGCACCAGGATCCGATGCCGGGCGAGGCGCTCCGCGGTCGCCAGGTCGACGACGGTCAGCCCGATCTCGATGATCTCGCTGACCGCGCCCGGCGGTTGGCCGCCGGCCCAACAGGTGGCTTCAACATCCACGACGTTCAGGAGGCGCTCGGCCCCGGTGCTGTCCATGGCGGGAAGCGTAGGGACGAGCGGTGGTCGGGGCATCTGGATTTTCCCGCTGTGCCGGGGGCGCGGCGCTGTCGGTGGATCGGCGGGATATCTGATGTGCGGTCACGGTGTCCTCGTTCGAAGCGCAGGGGAGATGGGCCTGGCGAGGAGGGGGGCGGGCGCGCGATGCGACCTACCTGGCGTCGGCCTCCGGCGACGGGGGTGCCAGGTCAAAGTTCGGTAATGATTTTCATCTCGGACTCAATCGAACTGGTTTTGAAAATCGTTACCGTCTAGCGTGAGCGTCGTCCACCGAGGCGGGCCCCTCCACACGGGGTCCGCACCCGGTTGTTGTGCACCAGTCCTGAGGAGTACCCGAAATCATGCGCACCGTCCTGCCCGCCGCTGTCCGCAGACACCCCGCTCGCCTCGCGCTGACCGCGGCCGCGGTCGTCGCCCTCGCGGCCACCAGCGCCTGCTCCACCTCCTCCACGCCGAAGACGAGCGCGTCCGGAGCCTCCGGTTCCAAGACCATCCAGGTGGTGGCGGCGGAGAACTTCTGGGGCAGCATCGCCACCCAGCTCGGCGGCTCGCACGTGAAGGTGTCGAGCATCATCACCAACCCGGACACCGACCCGCACTCCTACGAGCCGACGGCCGCCGACGGCCGCACGATCGCGGGCGCGGACTTCGCGATCACCAACGGGATCGGCTACGACGCGTGGTCGGACAAGCTGCTCGCCGCCAACCCCAACAGCGCCCGCACCGCCCTCAAGGTCGGCGACCTGGTGGGCAAGAAGGAGGGTGACAACCCCCACCAGTGGTACTCGCACGCCAGCGTCTACAAGGTGATCGACCAGATCACCGCCGACTACCAGAAGATAGACCCGGCTGACGCGGCCTACTTCGACACCCAGAAGCAGACCTTCGAGAACCAGACGCTGGCGCAGTACAACCAGCTCGAAACGGACATCAAGACCAAGTACGCCGGCACCCCGATCGGCGCCTCCGAGTCGATCGTCACCCCGCTGGCGGAGAGCGTGGGCCTCAAAATGCTCACCCCCGAGACGTTCCTGGACGCGGAGAGCGAGGGCACCGACCCGACCGCCGCCGACAAGACCCTGATCGACCAGCAGATCGCCACCAAGGCGATCAAGATCTACGTCTTCAACACCCAGAACTCCGACCCGGACGTGGTGGCCCAGGTCAACGCGGCCAAGGCGCAGGGCATCCCGGTCGCCCAGGTCACCGAGACCCTCGCGCCGGCCAGCAGCACCTTCCAGGACTGGCAGGTCAAGGAGCTGCAGGGCATCGAGGACGCACTGAAGGCGGCGACGGGCAAGTGAGCATTCACCCGACCGAGAAGGCTCGAACGGACCAGGACCGCTCCGTCCCCGTCGCCACGTCGCCGGCACCCGGCGCGGAGCCGGTGCTGTCCCTGCGCGGCGCGGCCGTGCGGGTGGGCGGGCGGACCCTCTGGTCGGGTGTCGATCTGACCGTGGGGGCCGGGGAGTTCACCGCCGTGCTGGGCCCCAACGGGGTCGGCAAGTCGACCCTGGTGAAGGTGCTGCTCGGGGTGCTCCCGGCGGCAGCCGGCGAGGTGCGGGTGCTCGGCGGCGCGCCCGGGGCGCACAGCAGCGCAGTGGGGTACCTGCCGCAGCGCCGCAGCTTCGACGCGAGCGTGCGCATCCGCGGGGTGGACGTGGTGCGGCTGGGCCTGGACGGGGATCAGTGGGGGATCCCCGTCCCGGGCCTGGGTCGTGCCAGGCGGCGGGCGGCGGGTGCCCGCGTCGAGGCGGTGATCGAGCTGGTGGGCGCCGCAGCGTACGCGCACCGGCCGATCGGCCAGTGCTCGGGCGGCGAGCAGCAGCGCCTGCTGATCGCCCAGGCGCTGATACGGCGCCCCCAAGTGCTGCTCCTGGACGAACCCTTGGACAGCCTGGACCTGCCCAACCAGAGCGCGATCGCGGCGCTGCTGGGCCGGATCTGCCACCAGGAGCAGGTGGCGGTGGTGATGGTCGCGCACGACGTGAACCCGATACTCCACCACCTGGACCGGGTGGTCTACATCGCCGAGGGCGGCGCCGTCTCCGGCTCGCCGACCGAGGTGATCACCTCCGAGACGCTGACCCGCCTGTACCGCACGCCGGTTGAGGTGCTGCACACCAGTGACGGCCGGCTGGTGGTGGTCGGTCAGCCCGAGGCGCCGGCGCTGCACAGCGACCGCCACGCCGAGCTGGGCCTGGGAGGTGCGGTTCGTGCTGCTGGCATCTGATGCTGCGTCACCCATCTTCTCCTGGAACCTGATTGCGGACTTCCAGGACATCTGCTCCTACCTGTACATGGTGAACGCCTTCCGGGCCGGCCTGGTGGTGTCCGTCGTCTGCGCGGTGGTGGGCTGGTTCATGGTGCTGCGCCGCCAGACGTTCGCCGGGCACACCCTGTCGGTGGCCGCCTTCCCCGGCGCGGCGCTCGCCACGCTGGCCGGATTCAGCCTCACGCTCGGCTACTTCGGCTTCTGCGTCGGAGCGGCGCTGGTCATCGCGGCGCTCGGGCGCAAGGGGCGCGAGAGCGGCGCGGAGGAGTCCGCCGTCACCGGGACGGTGCAGGCGTTCGCCCTGGCCTGCGGCTTCCTCTTCATCAGTCTCTACAAGGGCCTGCTGGAGGGGCCCACCGCCCTGCTGTTCGGCGACTTCCTGGGCATCACCACCGGCCAGGTGCTGGTGCTGGCGATCGCCGGCGTGCTGGTCCTCGCCGTGCTGGCGCTGATCGGCCGGCCGCTGCTGTTCGCCTCGATCGATCCCGAGGTGGCTGCCGGGCGCGGCGTGCCGGTGCGGCTGCTGGGTGCGGTCTTCCTGGTGCTGCTGGGCGCGGCGACCGCCGAGGCCAGCGAGATGACCGGGACGCTGCTGGTCTTCGCGCTGATGGTGATACCCGCCGCCACCGCCCAACAGCTCACCGCCCGGCCTGCGTTGAGCATGCTGCTGGCCGTCCTGCTCGCGCTGGGCGCCTGCTGGGCCGGGCTGGTCGCCGCGTACTACCAGCCCTACCCGCTGGGGTTCTTCGTCACCGGCTTCGCGTTCACCGGCTACGTCCTGGCGCACCTGCTGCGCTGGGCCCGCGAGGCCTGGGGGCGGCGCGCGGCGCCCCCAGGCAGCGCGCTGCCCGCCATCGGAGGCACCGTATGAGTTCCGTGTTCACCCAGCCGTTCTTCCAGCACGCCCTGCTGGCCGGCACGTTCATCGCGCTCGCCTGCGGCCTGGTGGGCTACTTCCTGGTCCTGCGCGCCCAGCTCTTCACCGGCGACGCGCTCAGCCACGTCGCGTTCACCGGTGCGATGGCGGCCCTGGCCGGCGGGTACGACCTGCGGCTCGGCCTGTTCGCCGCCACCATCGGCGTCGGGCTGCTGATCGGCGGGCTCGGGCGACGCGGTCGGCCGGACGACGTGGTGATCGGCAACGTCTTCGCCTGGATCCTCGGCCTGGGCGCGTTCTTCCTGACCATCTACACCACCTCCCGCAGCGGCTCCGGCCAGGGCGGTGCGGGCACCAGCGTGCTCTTCGGCTCGATATTCGGCCTGCACGGTGACCAGACCTCCGTGGCCGTCGCCATCGCGAGCGTCGTCTGCCTGCTGATCCTGCTGATCGCCCGGCCGCTGCTCTTCGCCACCCTGGACGAAGCCGTCGCCGCCGCCCGCGGGGTCCCGGTACGCCTGCTCGGCTTCGGCTTCCTCGCCCTGGTCGGCGCCACCGCCGGTGAGGCCACCCAGGCGGTCGGCTCGCTCCTGCTGCTCGGCCTGCTCGCCGCCCCGGCCGGCGCCGCGATCCGCCTCACCGACCGCCCGTTCCGCGCTCTCGCGCTCTCCGCCGGCCTCGCGGTCGCCGAGATGTGGGGCGGGCTGCTCATCAGCGCGCAGTTCCCGAAGCTGCCGCCGAGCTTCGCCATCATGGCCACCGCAAGCGCGGTCTATGCCGCCACCTTCCTCAAGCGGCCCAGGCGCGCGGGCTCGGCTCCGAACCTCTCTCAGCCTCCGGCCGGGGAGAGGGCCATGACAGCGGCCTGACCGCCAACTCGCAACGGGGGAACACCGTGCACGACACCCACGCCTCCGCGCTCGCGGCGACAGCTGATCGCCGGGCGGTCAACGCGGCCACCACCGCGGTCGACCGCGCCACCGGCCCACCGCCGCCGCCGCCACCGGACGCGGCCGAGATGCTCTGGCGACCGACACCCCAGCGCACCGAAGTCCTCCAAGCACTGGCCGGCTACCAGGAGTTCATCAGTGCCCAGTTACTGCACGCCGGGATGCTGGTGGCCGGCTCGCGGGTGGGTCTGAGCACCGTCTACCGCACGCTCACCGCGCTCGCCGCAGGCGGCCGGGCAGACGTGGTCCGCGACTCCAACGGCGAGCGCCTCTTCCGCTACCGCCCCGATGCCGACCACCGCCACTACCTGCTGTGCCGCCGGTGCGGGATCAGCGTCCCGGTGGACGCCGGCCCGGTCGAGAGCTGGGTCGACACGATCGCACAGACCTCCGGCTTCGCGGACGTCCAGCACACCGTGGAGCTGGCCGGAATCTGTACGGGCTGCGCGGCGGCGCAGGCCGGCAGCTGAACTCCCGGGCCGGGCGCCCGGGCCCGACGGCTGTTGACACGCGGCCTGTCTTCGAGCGGGCGGAGCGGCTACCGTTGCGGACGCGGTGGTGCGGGGCGTGGACGCGTTCCCGCCCCGCCGGCACGCGCGCGCCCGGAGCACGTCGTTCCGGTGGGAGGGGCAGGGGAGTCACGTCGCCATGCAACAGCCGCCGTTACCTGACGAACCGCTGTACCTGGAACCGCGCCTGGAGCCGCTGCTCCGATCGGCCCTGGACTCCACCGGCCTGCTGCACACGCTGGTGGACGCGCTGGGTTCCCCGCTCAACGTCGTGCTCCCCGAGCAACTGGCCGAGAACGTCGCGCGGTTCCGCGCGGTCCACCGACGCCACCACCTCTCGGGAGAGATCTACTTCGCGCACAAGGCGAACCGCTCCAGCGCACTGGTCCGCCAACTCGCCGCGACCGACGCGGGCATCGACGTCGCCTCGGCAGCCGAGCTGCAGCACGCGCTCGGCGCCGGGTTCACCGGCCCCCGGATCATGGCGACCGGCCCCAAGAACCCGGAGTTCCTCTGGCTGGCCGCCCGGGTCGGCGCCACCGTCAACCTCGACTCCCAGGCCGAGCTGGAGCAACTGTCCGCGCTGGTCCGCAAGCAGGGGCTGCCCCGGGTGCCGGTCCTGCTGCGCCTGTCGGGTTTTCGCTCACCGGGCACGGCGGTGCTCAGCCGGCCCAGCCGCTTCGGCACCGACCTCGCCGAGTCGGCCGCGCTGCTCGACGCGGTCGAGCGGCATCAGGACGCCATCGAGCTGACCGGCGCCGCCTACCACCTCGACACCGTCGGCCTGCCGGAGAAGGCGGTCGCGCTGGAGGCCTGCGTCCGCGTGCTGGACGAGTGCCGGCGGCGCGGCCTGCGCCCCGCAGCCGTGGACATCGGCGGCGGCTTCGGCGTCAACTACCTGGCCAGCCAAGCCCAGTGGGAGCGCTACACGACCGAGCTGAGCGAGTCCGTGCTCGGTCGGCGGCCCGCACTGACCTGGCAGCGGCACGGCTACGGGCTGCGCGCGGAGTCGGGCCGGCTGCGCGGCGCGCTGAGCCTCTACCCGGCCCACCGGGCGGTCGCCGCCGACGGCTATCTCGACGAGCTGCTGTCGCTCGACGCGCCCTCGCTCGGCCGCCCGCTCGCCACCTTGCTGCTGGAGAACCTCTACGACCTGCACATCGAGCCCGGCCGTGCGCTGGTCGACCAGTGCGGCGCGGTGCTGGCGAAGGTCGTCGAGGTCCGCCGCACCCCGGCCGGTGAGCCGCTGGTCCGGCTGGACTTGAACGCCGCCGATGTCGGTCTCGAACAGCACGGCGTGCTGATGGATCCGCTGCTCGTCCCGCGTCAGGCCCCGGCGCACGCCCCGGCGCCGACCGGGGCAGGGGGCGCGGTCGGTGTCTACCTGGTCGGAAACCTCTGCCTGGAGAGCGACCTGATCACCCGGCGCCAGGTCTTCCTCCCCGAACTGCCGCGCGCCGGCGACCTGCTGGCCTTCGCCAACACCGCCGGCTACTGCATGGACTTCACCGCGAACCGGGCGATGCGCCAGCCCATCGCCCGCACCGCCGCCCTCTACCGGGAGAGCGGATCCTGGCGGTGGCGGCTTGACGACCAGTACTGGCCCGTCCACGCCCTGGGGGAGACAAGGTGAGATACGACAGCATCACCGAGGCGATCGGCGACACTCCGCTGGTGCGGATCGATGAGCAGGTACACGGCCTGCGGAACATCGACCTGTACGCCAAGTTGGAGATGCTCAACCCGTTCGGCTCGGTGAAGGACCGCGCCGCGTGGCAGATGACCCGCCAGGCGCTGCCCGCCGCCGTCGAGCGCGGGGACACCATCGTCGAACTGTCCAGCGGCAACACGGCCAAGGCGCTCGCGCTGATCGCCGGGATGCACGGGCTGCCCTTCAGGAGCGTGACCAACCGGATGAAGGTGCCGGAGGTCAAGGAGCTGCTCCTGCTGCTCGGTGCCGAGATCGAGGAACTGCCGGGCCAGGCCGAGTGCCTGGACCCGACCGACCCCGACGATCCGCTCACCCGGGTGCACCGGATGCTCTCCGAGGCGGACGGCGGCTACCTACACACCGACCAGTACTACAGCGCGCTCAACACGCAGGCGCACCTGACCGGTACCGGTCCGGAGATCCTGCGCGACCTGGACGGGCGGGCCCCCGACCACTTCATCGCCTGCGTCGGCACGGCCGGTTCGTCCACCGGCGTGGCCGCCGCACTGCGGGCCGGCGATCCCGGGGTCGAGGTGCTCGGGCTGGTCGCCCACAAGTCCGACTTCATCCCGGGCATCCGCACCATCGACGAGGTGCACGAGGTCGGCCTCTTCGACCCGGCCACCTATGACGCGATCGAGTCGGTGACCTCCGACGAGGCGATCGACGGCATGCTCACCCTGATCCGCCGCTGCGGCCTGCTGGCCGGCCCGACCGGCGGCGCCGCGTACTACGGCGCGGTGCGCCATCTGCGCTCTCTGGACGCCGAGTTGACCGGGCGCCGGACCGCCGTCTTCATCGTCTGCGACCGGGTGGAGAGCTATCTGAGCTATATCCGCCGGCGCCGCCCGGAGCTGTTCAACCAGCCGCCGCGCCCCAACTCCGTCGCCACGCTGACCGCCGCCGACCTCGCCGCCGCCCGGGCGGTCGACGTGGAGGCGGCGCGCAAGTGGATCGCCGCCGAGCGCCCGCTGGTGGTCGACCTGCGCGGCCCGTTCGCCTACGCCGCGCTGCACATCGAGGGCTCGATCAACATCGTGGACGAGCTGTTCGACGAACTCCTGCACGGCGGGCTCCCGTTCAGCCGGACCCAACCCGTGCTGCTGGCCTGCCCGGTGGGCGAGAAGTCGCTCGCCTACGCGGCTCTGCTGACCCGGATGGGACACCGCGACGCGCGCAGCCTGGCGGGTGGCGTGGTCGGCTGGCGCGACGCGGGCGCTCCGCTGGTGCGGGACTGATGGGCGAGGCGAACAAGGCGAACGAGACGAGCAACGCGAACGAGACGATCGACGAACTGCGGGACTGGCAGCGCGCGTTGCGTGAGCAGTTCCCGATCGTCGTGGACCACCCCGAGCTGGCCTACCTGGACAGTGCGGCGACCGCGCAGAAGCCGCGGGCCGTGCTCGACGCCGCACGGAACTACCTGACCACCGCCAACGCCAATGCCGGGCGCGGCAGTTACCCGTGGGCCAACCGCACCACCGCGCTGGTGGAACAGGCCCGCAGGCGGGTCGCCCGCTTCCTCGGCGACAGTGCTCCGGACAGCTCGGCGGTGCACTTCACCGGCGGTACGAGCGAGGGCCTGCGCACGGTGGCCAGGGACTGGCTGGCCGAGCAGCTGAGCGACGGGGACGAGATCATCGTGCCGTTCGCCGACCACCAGGCCAATCTGCACCCCTGGTTGGAGGCGCAGCGCCTGCTCGCGGCCCGCGGCACGCGGATCACCGTGCGCGAGCTGCCGTACCAGGCGTCCTCGCACGACTACGATCCGGCGGCCCTCGCCGAGCTGGTCACCGAGCGGACCGCGTTCGTCGCCGCCACGCACGTCCACCACGTCTACGGCGGCGACATGAACGTCCACCGGATCCGCGAGGCGGTCGGACCCCGGGTCCCGGTCTGCCTGGACGCCGCGCAGGCCGTCGGCCACCTGCCGGTGGACGTCGGCCGGCTCGACGTCGACTTCGTGGTCTTCTCCGGCCACAAGGCGATGGCCCTGCCGGGCATCGGCGCCGTCTGGGCGCGCAACGCCCGAGGGCCGAGGTTCGAGCCCGGCGGCTGGGCCGGCACCCCGAACACCAGCGGCATCGTCAGCCTGGTGGCGGCCCTGGACTGGCTGGACGAGGCCGGTGTGCAGCAGATCGAACGCTGGACGGTCGCGCTGGCCGCCTGCCTCACCGAAGGGCTGCGCCACCTGGACCGCTATGAGGTGCTCGGCTGCCAACTGAGCCTGGCCGCGCACTCGCTGGTCCAGCAGCGGCACGGGATCGTGAGCTTCCGGCACCACGGGATCCGGTCCGACGACCTGGGGTTCGTGCTGGCCGACCACGGTCTCCTGGTCCGCGCCGACAGCCTCTGCCAGGCCGGAGCCGCCGCGCGGGAAGGCACGGTCCGGGTGAGCCTGCACGCCTACAACACGCCGGAGGAGATCGACCGCCTGCTCGACGTGCTGCGGAGGAGCTGACGCCGCCTCCGGTGGCAGGACACAGGCAGGACACAGGCCGGGGCGGGCCCCTGACCCATCATTCGAAACGGTTTTCGTTTCCATCTAGAGCTACGATAGGAGCCGAGAGAGCCGGGCCCGGCGAGCCGAGGAGTAGCGATGGGTGTCAGCATGGCGTTGGCCGAGGCCTGGGTGCGCCGTTGGGAGCGCCAGCAGGAGCGGTACGCGGTGGACCGCGAGGAGCGCTTCACGGTGATCGCCGATGTGGTCGAGTCGGTGACCGTGGGCCACCCGGAGCCGCTCCTGGTCGACCTCGGCAGCGGGCCCGGCTCGCTCTCGATGCGGCTGTCCGCCCGCCTGCCGCACGCGCGGATCCTCGCGGTCGACGTCGACCCGCTGCTCCTGGAACTCGGCCGCACCCACGCGCCGGACGCCGCCCGCTATGTCGAGGCGCTGATCGGCGAGGAGGGCTGGCTCGCGGCGCTGGACCTGGATGGGCCGCTGGACGCCGCCGTCTCCACCACGGCCCTGCACTACCCGGAGCCGGATCGGCTGCGCGCGATCTACCGTGAGCTGGCGGCCGTGCTGCGCCCGGGCGGGGTGCTGGTCAACGGGGACCACCTGGCGCCCGCGGACCCGGCGCTCGCCGGCCTCGCCGCGGCCGTCGGCCGCTCCCGCGAGCGGCGCCAGGGCTCGGGCAGCGGCGAGGACTGGGCGAGCTGGTGGGCCGACGCGCGCGAGGTCCCCGAGTTCGCCGACCTGATGGCGGCCCGCGAGCTGCGGCCGGCCCCGGCGAGCGGTGACGGCAACGGCCTGTCGGTGCGCGGGCACGAGGAGCTGCTGCGCGAGGCGGGGTTCCGCGAGGTCGGCACGGTGTGGCGGTGCGGGGACAGCTGCGTCCTGGTGGCGGTGCGCTGACGTGGTGCGGGCCGCGTTGAATTCAGGACGATGAATTCAGGACATCGTGAGCTTCAGTGGGTGCGGTGAGTGCAACACATGCATACATCGCTATATGCTGACCTGTAGATGTTCCGCAGCAGCCATCCCGGAGGCACGCGTGCCGCGGCCGGCATGGCACCAGAGACCAGAAGGAGCGTTCCTCAGATGTCCTCCGCTACGCAGCACGAGACGCACACCGACCACCCGCACACGCACGGCGAAGGCTGTGGTCACGTCGCCATCCCGCACGGCGACCACGTCGACTACGCGCACGACAGCCACATCCACCGGGTGCACGACGGCCACGCGGACGAGTGCGCGGTTGCCGAGCACACGGTGCACGAGGGTCACGAGGGCCACCAGCACGGGGCGCAGTGCGGTCACGTGGCCGTGCCGCACGAGGGCCATGTCGACTACATCCACGACGGGCACCGCCATGCGAGCCACGAGGGGCACTGGGACGACCACTGACGATCACTGACGATCGCGGGAACGTCGGGCGGGTCGGCTCTTCGGGGCCGGCCCGCCCTCGGCGTTCCCGCCAAGAGCGCTCGGCCGTGGAGGGGATGATATCCATTACCAGGTATTAAGGTATGCATATGGCGATGCACCCAGCCCCCAGCGGTCAGCAGGACGAGCCGCACGCCGATCTCCAGGCCGCCAGCGATCTGCTGCGCGCCCTGGCCGCGCCGGTACGCCTGGGCATCGTGCGCGAACTGGCCGGCGGCCGCAGGCGGGTCTACGAGCTCGTCGAAGCCCTCGGCGTGAGTCAGCCCCTGGTCTCGCAGCACCTGAGAGTCCTGCGGACCTCGCGGATCGTCACGGCCCACCGAAGATCCCGCGAGATCGAGTACTCGCTCACGGACGAGCACGTCGCGCACATCGTGCTGGACGCGATCCGGCACGCAGCCGAGCCTGAATCTCCCTGATTGCCCGCGACGCGGTGACACAGCCCCGTCGCCCGGCCGCAACGAGGCGGACCGGGCGGGAGGCGGTACAGCGGGTGTCAGCCGTTCGCGTCGGCCGGGGTCGTCGTGGTGGTGAAGCCCTCGGACTTGTTGGCCGCGATGGCGAAGTCATTGGTGAAGGTCGGACCCAGGTTGACGGAGTCGGTCTTCACGCCGACCAGCTTCTCGGTCGCCAGGACGGTCTTGGGGCCACCGGCCGGCATGATGCCGTCCGGCAGGAACTGGCCCTTGTCCTCGGTGAGCGCGGCGATGTAGTCGTCCTTGGACACCGTGCCGTTCGAGACGTAGGAGGGCGGCAGAGCGCCCGCGATGTCGGCGGCGGAGTGCGTGTCGATCCAGTGCATCGTGGCGACCAGCGCGTCGACCACCTTCTGTGCGGCGTCCTTGTGGGAGCTCACCCAGGCGCTCGTGGCGAGCACGCCCGCCGAGGGCCAGGTGCCGCCCATTGCCTGCTGGGCGCCGGCGGTGGTGGCCAGGTCGACCGCCGAGTAGCCGATCTTCTTCTTCTCCATGGCGACCACCGTCGGCTGGGTGGTCATGACGCAGGCGGTCTTGCCATTCTGCAGGGCGGCGACCGCGGTGGCTCCGGCGCCGACGCCGATCCGGGTGTACTGGCTGGTCTTGAGGTTGTTCTGCCCGGCCAGGAACTGGGTGAGGGTGTCGGTGCCCGAGCCGAGGTCGGTGACGCCGAGGGTCTTGCCGGCCCAGTCGGCGGCCGAGTGGACGCCGCTGTTGGTGGCGCACATCTCGCGCTCGCCCGGTGCCCCGGAGAGGTTGACGATGTCCTCCACCGCCTTGCCCTTCACCTGGAAGTCGATGGTGTGGACGTACCACGCGCCGGCCATGTCGACCTGGCCCGAGGCCATCGCGTCCTCGGCGCCGACGCCGCCGTCGGTCTCGGTGCTGAGCACGACGTTGACGCCGTACTTCTTGTAGAAGCCGAGCTGGTCGGCGAGCTTGTACGGCAGGTAGATCTGCTTGTCGATGCCGCCGACCATCAGTCTGACCGTCGGCACGCCGGCGCTGGCGCTGGAGGCGCCCGTCGAGCCGGAGCAGGCGGTGAGTGCGGCACAGAGGGTGAGGGCGCCGGCCAGTGAGCTGGTGAGAGTCCGCTTGAACATGGGGGTCACGTCCCGTTCGTGGTGGGGGAGTTCGGGTGGTCTGGCAGTGGGGGTGGGGGCGTCAGAGGGCCGCGGCCTCGGACGGCGCCGGCGGGCGCCAGGAGAGCAGCCGCCGCTCCAGCTTGGTGATGAGCCACTCGGCGGTCAGCGCGATGATCGCGATCACGAACATCGTGGCGAACACCCCGTTGGGGTCGAAGCTGTTCTGGGCGGTCTTGATGACCAGCCCCAGACCGCTCTGGGCGCCCAGCACCTCGCCGACGAGCGCGCCGACGATGGCGAATCCGAAGGCGGTGTGCAGGCTGGCGATGATCCAGGTGAGGGCGGAGGGCACAACCACGTGGCGCACGACCTGCAGCGGCGACGCGCCGAGCACCCTCGCGTTGGCGAGGATGTTGCGATCCACCTCCCGCACGCCCTGGAACGCGTTGAAGAAGACCACGAAGAACACCAGCACCGCGGCGAGCAGCACCTTGGGCGTCTGACCGATGCCGAAGGCCACCACGAAGATCGACCCGAGCACGATGCGCGGAATGGCGTTCACGACCTTGATGTACGGCCCGAACACGTCGGCGAGGAACCGGTTCTGGCCCAGCGCGACACCCAGCACGATTCCCGTGACCGAGCCGAGCACGAAGCCGAACAGCGCCTCCCGCAGGGTGGTCTCGATCTGGACCCAGTACGAGCCGAACTCGGTGGCCTGGTCCCCCTGCGAGAAGTAGTCGACCAACCGCCCGGCGATCCCGCTGGGCTGCCCGAAGAAGAAGGGGTCGAGCCACCCCAGCGTGGTGACCAGCTGCCAGCCGCCGACGACCAGCACGGCCACCGCGAGCCGGGCCGCCAGCACCAGCAGCCTGCGCCGCCGGACCGCGCGGACCCCCGCGCCGGTGGCGGCGAGTTCCGCGGCCGGGGCCTTGGCCGCGACCTTGTCGGCAGGTGCCGTGGAGGCACTGCTCATGACTTCTCTCCCGTCGTGCGTGCGTAGGCGCGCTCCACCTCTTCGCGAAGCGACGCCCAGATCTGGTGGTGGAGCTCGAGGAAGCGGGGCATGAAGCGGATGTCCTGCACCGAGCCGCGCGGGCGCGGCAGGTCGATGTCGTAGACGGCCTTCACCGAGCCGGGACCGGAGGTCATGACGACCACGCGGTCGGCGAGGGCGACGGCCTCCTCCAGGTCGTGGGTGATGAAGAGGACCGAGGGCCGCAGCTGCTCCCAGAGGCCGATCAGCTCGTTCGACATGATCGCCTTGGTCTGGACGTCGAGCGCCCCGAACGGCTCGTCCATCAGCAGGATCGACGGTTCGTTGATCAGCGCGGCGGCCATCGCCACCCGCTTGCGCATGCCGCCGGAGAGCTGGTGGGGGTGGTGGTCCTCGAAGCCGGCCAGGCCGACCCGGCGCAGCCAGTCCCGTGCCGAGGTGTGGGCCTGCTTCTTTCCGACGCCGCGGAACATCGGGCCCATCGCCACGTTGCCGAGCACGGTCTTCCAGGGCAGCAGCGCGTCGGCCTGGAACATGAAGCTGATGCCGTCGGTGATGCCGTCCACCTCGCGGCCGCCGACCCGGACCGTGCCCTCGCTCGGCCGGTCCAGGCCGGACACCAGGCCCAGCGTCGTCGACTTCCCGCAGCCGGTCGGCCCGACCACCGCGCAGAACTGGCCCGGCTCGACGTCGAAGGTCACCTCGCTCAGCGCGGTGAAGGCCTCGCCGCTGGGGGACAGGAACCTCTTGGTCACCCCGGATATCTCGATCCGGGCGTCTGCCCGACCGCTGCGGCCGGTGGCCGGGCTCGTCGCGACGTCGTCTCGCACAGCCATCGAATCCGTCTCCTCGTCTGGGACCGAGGCAGTCCGGTGCCGGGCGCCGGGTCTGCCTGCTTGCTGCCTGCTGCTTGTTGCTTGTTGCTTGTTGCTTGTTGCTTACTGCTTCCTGCGCAACCCCCCGTTTGTTTCGGGGGTGTTGCGTGGTGTCCGGACCGTAGGACAGGGCGGCTGGCCGGCGGCAGTCTTGCGAGCATTGCGCGGCTTCATCGCGTTGCTGCGGGTTCTGCTCGTTCTGCGCACCGCCGCAGGGGTGGGCAAACCGGCCGCCACCAGGCACAATCGCCGGGACATGCAGGCGGGCATCGGGGAGCCGGAGCGGTACGGAGGTGGGCCCGATGGCCCGATCGAGCGGGCAGGGCCGGAAGCTCTCGGCGCGGATCCTGGTCAGCCAGCTGGTCATCCTGGCCATCACCAGCGCGATCGGCTTCGTGCTGCTGGCCTACGCGCAGCGGGCTCAGCTGGACCGCGAGTACGAGCAGCGGGCGCTCGCCATCGCCAGGACCGCGGCCGCCGATCCGCAGATCAGCCAGGCCATGGCGGACGGCGGGGGCGGGGACGTCGTGCAGCGGGTGGCCAACCGGATCGAGACCGCCTCCGGCGCGGCCTACGTCGTGGTCATCGACCTCCACGGGATCCGGCACTCCCACCCGCACCCCGACCTGATCGGCAAGGCGGTGAACGAGCCGATCGCCGTGCTGGACGGCCGGTCGTACACCGGGATGGACAACGGCGCGACCGGCCGCTCGGCCAACGCCAAGGCGCCGCTGTACGGGCCGACGGGCACGCTGGCCGGTGAGGTGTCCGTGGGGATCAACGAGCGCGACGTCCTCGGACAGCTTCGCCACGAGCTCTCCAGCTTCGGCCTGTACGCCGCGATCGCGCTGGCGGTCGGCTCCGTCGCCTCCTACGTCCTGGCCCGCCGGCTCAAGCGCTCCACCTTCGGACTGGAACTGGAGGAGATAGCCGGCCTGCTCCAGGACCGCGAGGCGATGCTGCACGGCATCCGGGAGGGCGTCCTGGCCTTCGACCCGCAGGACCGGATCACCGTGGTCAACGACGAGGCCCGCTGCCTGCTCGGGTTCGGCACCGCGCTCGGCTCCCGCCTCGAGGAGCTGCTCCCGGACGGCCGGCTGCGACGGGCCCTGGACGGCACCCTGGAGGGCGCCGACCTCACCGTCCTCACCGACAGCCACTGCCTGGCCGTCAACCGGATGCCGGTCGCGCTGCACGGCCGCGCGCTGGGCGCCGTCGTCACGGTCCGCGACCGCACCGAACTAGTCGGCCTGCTCAGGGAGTTGGACTCGGTCCGCGGCCTCACCGACGCGCTCCGCGCCCAGCAGCACGAGTTCGCCAACCGCCTGCACACGCTGGCCGGCCTGCTGGAACTCGGCGAGCACCAGGCCGCCCTGGACTACGCGGTCGAACTCGGCCGGACCGACCCGCCGATGGCCGCAGAGGTCCGCGACCGGATCGGCAACCCCCTGATGGTGGGGCTGATCGTGGCCAAGACCACGGTGGCAGCCGAGCGGGGAGTGCGGATCGAGCTCACCGATGAGTCCCGGCTCGGTGAGCAGCCCGGCCACCTGCGCCGGCTGCTCACCATCACCGGCAACCTGCTGGACAACGCCGTCGAGGCGGCCCGGGGACACGGCCGGTGCGAGGTGCGGCTCGCGCTGGTCGAGAGCCCCGAGGCGATCACCGTGCGGGTCCAGGACACCGGCCCGGGCATCCCGCCGGGCTCGGCCGAGCGGATCTTCGAGGACGGCTGGTCCACCAGCCCCGACCGCGGCACCGCCCGCCGCGGCCTGGGCCTGGCCCTGGTGCACCGGCTGGTCCAGCGCCACGGCGGAATCATCACCGTGAGCGAGGGCCCGGGGGCGGTCTTCACCGTCCGACTCCCGCTGCCCGACCACGAACCCGCACCTCTCGGCGCCCTCTTCACGGTGCCGCCGCTCATCCCCGAACCTGCGAGCGCCGTACCCGTGAGGCCTGAGCCCGCAAGCCCCGAAACCGCCATCCTGGAGGGCGCGTTGTGATCAGAACCCTGGTGATCGACGACGACTTCCGGGTCAACGCCATCCACTGCGCCTACGTGGGCCGGGTGCCCGGCTTCGAAGTGGTCGGACAGCAGGCCACCGTGGCCGGCTCCGTCGAGGCCGTCCGGTCGCTGCGCCCCGACCTGCTGCTGCTGGACGTCTATCTGCCCGACGGCAGCGGCCTCGACGTGCTGCGCACCCTGACCGCCGACCCGGAGGGCAGCCGGCCCGACGCCCTGGTGATCACGGCGGCCCGCGACGTCGCCTCGGTCCGCGCCGCCATGCAACTCGGCGCCACCGGCTACCTGGTCAAGCCGTTCGGCTTCACCGCGCTCGCCGAACGGCTGGACGGCTACCGCGAGTTGCGGACCCGGATGGCCGCCCTCGACCCGGCCGCCGAGAACGGCCAGGCCGAGGTGGACGCCCTCTTCAGCGCGGTGCGCCCCGCCGCGCTGCCCGCCGTCCCGGCCAAGGGCCACTCGGCGCCGACCCTCTCGGTGGTGCTGGCCGCGGTCCGCGCGGAGCCGGGTGACCTGTCGGCCAGCCAGGTCGCGACCCGGACCGGCGTCTCCCGGGCCACCGCCCAGCGCTACCTCTCCTACCTGGTGCGCGAGGGCCTCGTGAGCCTTGAGCTGCGCTACGGCACCACCGGGCGGCCCGAACACCGCTACCGCTCCACCGCCCGACTCCTCGCCTAGCCTTACGCTGGGCCGGTGTTCTCTCCAGAAGGCCCCTCACTGCGAGACCTGATCGTCCAGGCGCTGTCCTCGGTCGAGCACGGCTACGACCTGCTCGCTCCCCGGTTCGACCACACGCCCTTTCGCACGCCCGACCGCATCCTCGACGCGACCGCCCACGCGCTGCGCCCGCTCGGGCCGTTCGGCCGGGGACTGGACGTGTGCTGCGGGACCGGCGCCGGCCTGCGGGTCCTGGAGACGGTGTGCCAGGGCCGGTCGACGGGCGTCGACTCCAGCGCCGGCATGCTCGCGGAGGCCGGCCGGGCGTACCCGGGCGCGGAGTGGGTCCGCGCCGACGCGCGGGCGCTGCCCTTCGCGGAGGCCTTCGACCTCGCGGTCAGCTTCGGAGCCCTCGGCCACTTCCTGCCCGCCGAGCGGCCCGCGCTCTTCGCCGGGGTGTACCGCGCGCTGCGGCCCGGCGGGCTCTTCGCCGTTCCGGTCGGCGCGCCCCCGCCGATCACCTCGCCCTGGTACTGGGTGCTGGCCGGGTTCGACGCGGCGATGCGGGTACGGAACGCGCTGTGGCGGCCCCCTTTCGTCATGTACTACCGTACCGCCCCGTTGCAGGCGCTGCGCACGGACCTGGCGGCGGCCGGCTTCACCGTGACGACCGAGCCGCTGGAGCTCCTGGGGTGGCGCGAGGACGGCAGCCCGCGGTGCCGGCTGGTGCTGGCGCGCAGGCCGTAGGCGGGTGGGCGGCCCGCCTGCCCGCCTGCCCGCCCGCCCGCCCGCCTGCCCGCCCCGGAAGCTGCGTCCTTCGGTCAGCTCTCGCCCTTTGTGAAGGCGGTGATCGCCTGGGCGATCTCCGCGAGGGGCCCCGGATCCATCAGGCCGTGGTGGGTGGCGTCGAGGTGGCGGTCGATGATGCGGCCCTCGACGTGCGGGGCCCAGGCGCTGGCCGGCGGGGTGCCCTCGCCGCGCTGCCGGGTGGCGGTGAAGAAGAGCACGTCGCCGCGGAAGTGAGCGGGTTCGAAGTCCCGCATCATCGTGACGTGGCGCTCCCAGGCCCCGCCCATGGCGGCGAGATCCTCGGCGGAGAAGGACGAGAACGACCCGTCCACCAGGCTCTGCAGCACCTGCTCCCGGGTGAGCGGCGTACCCTGCGGGCTCGGGCGTTCGACCTGGAACATCTCCAGGAAGACCGCCAGCGTCTCCTGTTCGTCCCGTTCCGTGCCCTTCACGGTGTAGGTCGCGTACGGGTAGGCGTCCAGGATGGCGAGCACGGCCACCTCCTCGCCGAGGCCCTGCAGGTGGCTGGCGATGGCGTGGACCACCAGGCCGCCGAAGGAGTGACCCAACAGGTGGTACGGGCCCGACGGTTGGACCTCGCGGATGAGGGTCACGTAGTCGGCGGCCATCTGCTCGACGGTGTCGGGCAGTTCCTCGGTCCGGGTGAGGCTGCGCGCCTGGAGGGCGTAGAGCGGACGGTCGGGCAGGTAGGGCAGCAGGCGGCTGTAGCCCAGGCCGACGCCGTACCCGGCATGGACGCAGAACAGCGGCGCCAGCGCACCCTCGCGGCGCAGCGGCATCAGCTCGGCGAACTTGTCGCCGAGCTCGGCGCCTGCCCCGAGCCGCTGCGCGAGGCCGGCCACGGTGGGCGCCTCGAAGAGGTCCCGCAGGGCCAGCTCCTCGCCCAGGGTGGTGCGGATGCGGCTGAGCAGGCGGGTGGCGAGGAGGGAGTGGCCGCCGAGGTCGAAGAAGTCGTCGTCGATGCCGACCCGGGGGAGGGCGAGGACTTCGGCGAACAGCGTGGCCAGCACCTCCTGCTGCGGGGTCTGGGCGTCGCGGCCGGTGGTGGTCGTGGTGGTGAGTTCGGGTGCGGGGAGCGCGCGGCGGTCGAGCTTGCCGTTGACGGTGAGGGGGAGGGCGTCCAGCGTGATGATCGCGCTGGGGATCATGTAGGCGGGCAGGGTGGCGGTGAGGTGGGTGCGCAGGGCTGCGGTGTCGAGCGCGCCTGTGGGGACGAGGTAGGCGATGAGGCTCTTGTCGCCGGGGGTGTCCTCGCGGACGATGGCGGCGGCTTGGGCGACGCTGGGGTGGGTGGTCAACGCGGCTTCGATCTCGGTGAGTTCGATGCGGAAGCCGCGGAGTTTGACCTGCTGGTCGGCGCGGCCGGCGTACTCGATCTCGCCGTGGTGGTTCCAGCGGGCGAGGTCGCCGGTGCGGTACATCCGGGTTCCGGGTGCGTCGAAGGGGCAGGCGGTGAAGCGTTCGGCGGTGAGGGCCGGGCGGTCGTAGTAGCCGCGGGCGAGGCCTGCTCCGGTGAGGTAGAGCTCGCCGATGCTGCCCACGGGGACCGGGCGCAGGCTCGTGTCGAGGATGTAGGCGTGCATGTTGTCGAGGGGGCGGCCGATGGGGAGGGGGCCGGGTCGGGTGGTGGCGGTGTGGGTGGTGGCGAAGGTGGTGGTTTCGGTGGGTCCGTAGCCGTTGACGATGGTGAGGTCGGGGCAGGTGGCGTGGAGGCGGGCGACGGCGGTGGGGGAGACGGTGTCACCGCCGGTCCACACCTCGCGCACTGCGCGGAGGCAGCCGGGATCTTCCTCCGTGATCAGGGCGAAGAGGCCGGCGGTGAGCCAGAGGGCGGTGACGTGGTGCTCGGTGATGAGGTGGCGCAGTGTGGTGGGGGTGATGTCGCCGGCGGGGGCGATGACGAGTTGGCGGCCGGTGAGGAGGGGTGTCCAGAGTTCGAGGGTGCTGGCGTCGAAGGAGTGCGGGGAGTGCAGGAGGACGCGGTCCATGGCTGGGCCGGTGAATCGGCGGTCGGTGGCGAGGGCGGTGATGTCGTGGTGGGTGACGGCGACGCCCTTGGGGCGGCCGGTGGAGCCGGAGGTGTACATCACGTACGCCAACTGGGCTGCGTGGCAGGGGATGTCGGGGGTGTCGGCGTGTTCGTCGTGGCCGACGGTGAGGGTGGTGAGGCCCAGTTCTGTGGCTTCGGTCTGTGTGGTGGTGTCGGTGAGGATGAGTTTGGCGCCGGTCTCGGTGACGATGGCCTGGCGATGGGCGAGGGGGTAGCGCGTGTCGAGGGGGATGTAGCAGCCGCCGGCCTTGATGATCGCGAGGAGGGCGATGACCAGGTCGGCGGAGCGTTCCATCAGGACGGCGACCGCGCTCTCGGCGACGGTGCCTTCGGCGATCAGGCGTCGGGCGAGGCCGTTGGCGCGTGCGTCCAACTGCGCGTAGGTCATGGCGGATTCGCCGCAGACGAGCGCCACCGCCTCCGGTGTCCGCCCGACCTGCGCGGCGAACAGCTCGGGCAGCGTGCCCGTGACCGGCGCGACCGCGGTGTCGTTCCACTCGGTCAGGATCCGCCGCCGCTCCACCTCGTCGAGCACCTGGACCGATCCCAGGGTCGTCTGCGGCGCACTCTCCAACGCCCCGACCAGCCCGGCGAGTGCCGTGTGCAGCAGCGTGCAGACCCGTTCGGCGTCGATCGGGGCCAGCGCCTGCGCGGTGAGGACGAACCCGGAACCGAGGTCGTCAATCGACACGGTGAGCGGGTAGTTGGTGCGCTCCCGGCTGTGCAGGACCTCGATGCCCGGCGGCTCCGCGTCGGGAGCGGCCTCCGCGGCCTCGTGGCTGTGCCGGTAGTTGAGCAGCGCGGTGAACAGCGGTGCCGACCCGGCGATGCCACTTGCTTTCTGGACGAGCGACAGCGGAGCGTGCTCGTGCACCAGCAGGTGCGCGAGCTGCCCGCGCATCGCGAGCAGCGCCTGCGCCACCGTCACACCGGCGGTCGGCACCCGTACCGGCAGGGTGTTGATGAACAGCCCCGGCGCCCGGTCGGCGCCGCTGCCACCGCTCATGCGGCCGAACAGGACCGTGCCGAACACCACGTCGTCGCGGTGCGAGGTCGCCGCGACCACGCGGGCCCAGGCCACGTGGAAGACGGCGGCCGCACTCACGCCCTGGCGGCGCGCCTGCTCCCGCACCCGCTCCGCCAGCTCCGCCTCCACGCGCAGCTTGGCCTGCGCCACCGCGCCGGCGTCCCCGTGCACGTCCAACAGGCCGAAGGGCGCGGTGGGTTCGGTGACGTCGCCGAGCAGGTCGGCGAAGAAGCGCTCATGCTCCTCACGGGAGACCCGGAGCCGGGTCTGAGCGACGAAGTCGCGGAAAGGCTTTGGCGCCGGCAACTGGTCCTGCCTGCCGTCCAGCACGGCCTGGATCTCCTCCAGCAGGACCTCCATGGCGGTGTGGTCCGTCGTCAGGTGGTGGCGGGTGAGCAGCATCAGCCAGCGCCCGCTACCAGGCTCCGCCGCGCTGTGTCCGCTGCCCGGCTCCGCCGCGATGTGGGCCCGCAGCAGCGGCGCCCGTCCCAGGTCCATGGACGCGGGGCAGGCGGCGGAGAGTTGGGCCACCGGATCGCTGCCGTCGCCGTCCAACTCGACGAGTTCCACCGGTAGTACAGCTCGGCGGGCGACCACCTGGACGGGCTCGGGCAGGCCCTGCCAGAGCACGGCGGTGCGCAGGACGTCGTGCCGGTCGACCACGTGCTGCAGCGCACCGAGGAAGGCGTCGAGGCGCTGCCGCGAGTCGAAGGTCAGCACGGTCGGCAGTACGTAGACGTCATCGCCGGTGGCGTTCATCAGGTGGTGGAAGAAGATGCCCTCCTGGAGGGGGGCGAGCGGGTAGATGTCGGCGATGTTCGCCGCACCACCCGGGAAGACCGAGACGATCCGGTCGATCTCCTCGGCCGTCAGCTCCACCAGCGGGAGCAGGTCGGGGGTGATCGCCTGGGCGTCGGCGGGGATCAGGTTCGGCGGCACCAGCACCTCGCCGACCGCGGAGGCTGCGGCCAGGCCGGCGACGGTGGGGGAGGTGAAGAGAGCGCGTACGTTGATCTGGACGCCCCGGGTGCGCAGCCGTTCCACCAGCGAGACCGCGAGCAGCGAGTGGCCGCCGAGCTGGAAGAAGTCGTCGTCAAGACCCACCTTCGGCACCCCGAGGACCTGCGCGAACACCTCGCAGAGTGCCTCCTCGCGCAGCGTGGCGGGCGCGCGGTAGAGCGTGCCCGCGACGAAATCCGGTGCGGGCAGCGCCCGTCGGTCCAGCTTCCCGTTCACCAGCAGCGGCAGCGCGTCCAGCACGACGAGCGCCGCCGGCACCATGAAGTCGGGCAGCCTCGCCGCGAGATGGGCGCGGACCGCCGCCGGGTCCAGGTCGCCCGCGGGGACGGCGTAGCCGACCAGCCTCTTGTCCCCGGGAACGTCCTCGCGGACCACGACGGCGGCCTGCGCCACCGCCGGGTGGGCGCTCAACACCGCCTCGACCTCGCCGACCTCGATCCGGTAGCCGCGGATCTTCACCTGGTGGTCGGTGCGGCCCGCGTACTCCAGGCTGCCGTCCGCACGCCAGCGCGCCAGGTCGCCGGTGCGGTACAGCCGGGAGCCCGGGGCCCCGAACGGATCTGCCACGAAGCGCTCCGCCGTCAGGTCGGGGCGGTTCAGGTAGCCGCGCGCCAACTGAACGCCGGAGACGTACAGTTCGCCCGTGGAGCCGGGTGGCACCGGCCGCAGGCCGGCGTCGAGGACGTAGACGCGGGTGTTCCAGGACGGGCGGCCGATCGGCACGGACCCGCCGCCGGTCTCGCCGGCGCAGGCCCACTCGGTGGCCTCCACCGAGGTCTCCGTCGGCCCGTAGAAATTGTGCAGCGACACGCTTGGCAGCGCGTGCGTGAAGCGGTCCCGCAGCTCCGCCGACATCACCTCGCCGCCGCACATCAACGTGCGCAACCCCGTACCCGCCGTAGCCGTAGCCGTAGCCGTAGCCGTCGGCTCGCTCAGGAACGCATGAAGCATCGACGGGACGAAGTGCGCGACCGTCACCCGCTCGCGCCCGATCAGCTCGGCCAGATACCCCGGATCGCGGTGGCCGCCGGGACGCGCCACCACCAGCGTCGCACCCTGCGACAGCGGCCAGAAGACCTCCCAGACCGAGACGTCGAAGCCGAACGGTGTCTTCTGCAGCAGCCGGTCCGAGGCCGTCAGGCCGTAGATGCCCTGCATGCACGCCAGCCGGTTCACGATTCCCGCGTGCGGAACCACGACACCCTTGGGCCGACCCGTCGATCCCGAGGTGAAGATCACATAGGCCGGGTGCTCGGAACGCAATCCGCGGTCCCCGAGATCGTCTGTGTCGTGGCGTGCGGCCTCGGCCTCGGCCATCAGCTCCGGCGTCACCACCACCGACGCGTCCACCTCGCCGAGTACGTAGGCGATGCGCTGCGGCGGGTAGTCCGGGTCCACGGGCAGATACGCGCCACCGGCCTTCACCACCGCGAGGAGCGCCACCACCAGCTCGACCGAGCGCTCCATCAGCACCGGCACCACCGACTCCGGTCCCACCCCGCGCTCTGCGAGCAGGCGGGCCAGGCGGTTGGCGCGGGCGTTCAGCTCGGTGTAGCTCAGCTCGATGTCCTCGAACACCACGGCCACCGCGTCGGGCGTGCGGGCGACCTGCGCCTCGAAGAGCGCCGGCAGTGTGGTCGCGGGGACCTCGTGCGCGGTGTCGTTCCACTCGAGCAGCATCCGGCGCCGCAACTCGGGGTCCAGGACGTCGATCTGCTGCAGCGGGGTGTCGGGTGCGCTCTCCAGGGCGGTGACCAGCCCCTGGAGGGCGGTGTGCGCCAGGGCGCAGACGAGCTCGGGGTCAAGTGGCGCGACCGCGTGGACCGAGAGCCTGAAGTCGGCGCCGAGGTCGTCGATCGCCATGGTGAGCGGGTAGTTGGTGCGGTCGCGACCGTGCCGGACCTCGATCCCCTGCGGCTCGTCCCACTCGGCCTGCTCGCCCTGTCCGACTGCCTCGCCGGTGTGGCCGTGGCGGTAGTTGAGCAGCGCGGTGAAGAGCGGCGCCGGGGCGGTGACGCCGCTGGCCTGCTGGGCGAGCGCGAGGGGGGCGTGCTCGTGGACGAGGAGGTCGGCGAGGCGACCGCGCATGGTGAGGACGGCGTCGCGCACGCTGAGTGTGGTGTTCAGGCGCACGGGGAGGGTGTTGAGGAACAGCCCCGGCACGCGGTCGGCGCCGGCGCCGGCGTTCATCCGGCCGAAGAGCAGGGTGCCGAAGACGACGTCGTCGTGCTGGGAGGTGGCGGCGACGACGCGGGCCCAGGCGACGTGGAAGAGCGTGGCCGGACTGATGCCCAGCGCGCGGGCGCGCTCGCGGAGCCGGGCGGCGAGGTCGGGGTCGAGTGCGAGGGCGGCTTCGGTGATGCGCGTGCCGTCGCCGCGGACGTCCAGCAGGCCGAAGGGGGCGGTGGGTTCGGTGACGTCGCCGAGCAGGTCGGCGAAGAAGCGCTCATGCTCCTCGCGGGAGACGCCGAGGAGTGCCTGGGCGACGAAGTCGCGGAACGGCAGGGGGGTGGGGAGCCGGTCCTGTTCGCCGGCCAGGATCGCCCGGATCTCGGCCAGCAGGACGTCCAGCGCGGTGTGGTCGGTGACCAGGTGGTGGCGCTGGAGCTGGAGGAGCCAGCGTTCGCCTGCTGGACCGGTGGTGGGTTCGGCGGCGATGTGGGCGCGCAGGAGGGGTGCCTGGGTCAGGTCCATCGAGGCCGGGCAGGCGGCGGCGAGTTCGGCTGCGGGGTCCTGGGTGTTGTGGAGCTGGTGTTGCTGGACGGGGAGGGCGGCGTGGCGGGCGACGACCTGGACGGGTTCGGCGAGGCCTTGCCAGAGGACGGCGGTGCGCAGGATGTCGTGGCGGTTGATCACGTGCTGGAGGGCGGCGAGGAAGGTGTCGAGGCGCTCGCGTGAGTCGAAGGTCAGGGCGGTCGGCAGAACATACGGGTCCTGGTCGTCCGTGGCCAGGAGGTGGTGGAAGAAGATGCCTTCCTGGAGGGGGGCGAGGGGGTAGATGTCGGAGATGTTGGGCGCGCCGCCGGGGAAGGTGGAGACGATGCGGTCGAGTTCGTCGGTGGTCAGCTTCGCCAGGGGGAGCATGTCGGGGGTGATCGTGTGGGTGTCGGCGGGGATGAGGTTGGGCGGTACCACTACTTGACCGGCTGTGGTGGTGGTGGCGGCGGTGGTCAGGCCGGCGACGGTGGGTGAGGTGAAGAGGGTGCGGACGTTGATGTGGATGTCGTGGTTGCGCAGGCGTTCGACGAGGGTGACGGCGAGGAGGGAGTGGCCGCCGAGTTCGAAGAAGTCGTCCTCCAGGCCGACTCGGGGGACTGCGAGGACGTCGGCGAAGGTGTCGCAGAGTGTCTGCTCGTGGGGTGTGGAAGGTGCGCGGTAGGCGGTGGTGGTGGTGAGGTCGGGTGCGGGGAGGGCGTGGCGGTCGAGTTTGCCGTTGACGGTGAGGGGGAGTGCGTCGAGGGTGATGATCGTGGCGGGGATCATGTAGTCGGGGAGCGTGGTGGCGAGGTGGGCGCGTAGGGCTGCGGGGTCGAGGTCGTCGGTGGGGACGATGTAGGCGACCAGGCGCTTGTCCCCGGGTGAGTCCTCACGCAACAGGACGGTTGCCTGAGCGACCCCCTCTTGGGAGGTCAACGCGGCTTCGATTTCGGCGAGTTCGATGCGGTAGCCGCGGAGTTTGATCTGGTCGTCGGTGCGGCCGAGGTATTCGAGGTTGCCGTTGGTGCGCCAGCGGGCGAGGTCGCCGGTGCGGTACATGCGGGTGCCGGCCTGGCCGTGGGGGTCGGCGATGAAGCGTTCGGCGGTGAGGGCGGGGCGGTGGAGGTAGCCGCGGGCGAGCTGGGTGCCGGCGATGTAGAGCTCGCCGGCCGTACCCACCGGCACCGGTTGCAGCGTGCTGTCCAGGACGTAGGCGCGGGTGTTCCACATCGGTTTGCCGATGGGGACGGTGTTGGTGGGTTCTTGGTCGGTGCCGAGGGGGTAGTCGGTGCAGCCGACGGTGGCCTCGGTGGGTCCGTAGTGATTGACGATGGCGACGTGGGGGTGGCGTCGTCGCCACTGTGCGAGTTGTGCGGGTTGTGCGGCTTCGCCGCCGACCATGAGTCGGCCGGTGGGGACGTGGGCGTCGGTGAGGGCGTCGAGGTAGGCCAGGCCGCTGGGTGTCGTTTTGAGGAAGGTCAGCGGCTGTCCGGTGAGGGCCTGGGGCAGGTGTTCGTCGAGCGGGGCGACGCGTACTTGGCCGCCGGTGGTGAGTGCGCCGTAGAGGGCGGTGACGCCGGCGTCGAAGGAGATGGAGGCGTGCAGCAGGGTGCTGCCGCTGAGCTCGGGGTAGGCCTTCGCGGCGCGGGTGAGGTAGTTGACGAGCCCGGCGTGGGGGAGGACGACGCCCTTGGGGCGGCCGGTGGAGCCGGAGGTGTAGATGACGTAGGCGGGGTGCTGCGGGGTGGTGGCGGTGGTGAGGTTCTGGCCGCTGTAGCCGGAGGTCGAGGTCTCGTCGATCAGCAGCAGTTGAGTGTGCGTCGGCGTCTCGGCGCGGTCCGCGCAGGAGCTGGTGGTGAGCAGCACCTGCGGCTGGGAGTCGTGGAGGAGGTAGGCGATCCGGTCGGCCGGGTAGTCGGGGTCGACGGGCACGTAGGCGCCGCCGGCCTTGAGGACGGCGAGCAGGGCGACCACCAGGTCGGCGGAACGCTCCAGGAGGACGGCGACCAGGGACTCGGGGCCGACTCCGTGCTCGGTGAGCAGGTGGGCCAGGCGGTTGGCGCGGGTGTTCAGCTCGACGTAGCTGAGGGTGGTGTTGTCGTGGACGACGGCCACCGCGTCGGGCGTGCGAGCCACCTGCGCCTCGAAGAGTGCGGGCAGGGTGGTCGCCGGGACGTGGTGGGCGGTGTCGTTCCACTCGGTCAGGATGCGGTGCCGCTCGGCGCCGTCCAGGACCTCGACGTGCGTGACCGGTCGCTGCGGCTCGGCCAGCACCGCGTGCAGCACCCGCAGCAGGCGCTCGGCGAGCTGCTCGGCCGTCGTGGTGTCGAACAGGTCGGCGGCGAACGTGACCGTGCCACGCAGGCCGGCCGGCGCACCGTCGGAGTCGAAGGACTCGCCGAGGGTGAAAGCCAGGTCGAAGCGGGCTGCCAGCTGACCGGAGGGCACGAGGTCGGCCTGCAGGCCGGGCAGCTCCAGCACCGCCTGGGTGTTGTTCTGGAGGGTGAGCATGACCTGGAAGAGCGGGTGGCGGGCCATCGAGCGGGTGGGGGCGAGTTCTTCGACGAGGCGTTCGAAGGGGATGTCCTGGTGGGCGAAGGCGCCGAGGCCGGACTCGCGGACGCGGTGGAGCAGTTGGGTGAAGGTGGGGTCGCCGGTGAGGTCGGTGCGTAGGACGAGGGTGTTGACGAAGAAGCCGACCAGGTCGTCGAGGGCTTCGTCGGTGCGTCCGGCGACGGGGGTGCCGATGGGGATGTCGGTGCCGGCGCCGAGGCGGGAGAGCAGGGCGGCGAGTGCCGCCTGCAGCACCATGAACACGGTCACGCCTTCGGCTCGGGCGAGCTGCTGGAGGCGCTGGTGCAGCTCGGCGGGCACCGCGAGCTCGACTGTCCCGCCCTGGTGGCCGGCGACTGCCGGTCGCGGTCGGTCGGTCGGGAGGGTGAGTTCTTCCGGCAGCTCGGCCAGGGTGGCGCGCCAGTAGGCGAGTTGCTGCGACAGCACACTGTCCGGGTTCTCCGGCGAGCCGAGCAGCTCGCGCTGCCAGAGCGCGTAGTCCGCGTACTGCACCGGCAGCGGCTCCCACTGCGGCGCCAGGCCCGTCAGGCGGGCGGTGTAGGCAGTGGAGATGTCGCGGGCCAGCGGGCCCATGGACCAGCCGTCACCCGCGATGTGATGCACCACCACCAGGAGGACGTGCTCCTCCGCGCTCTGTGTGAACAGCCAGGCCCGCAGGGGCAGTTCGGTGCTCAGCTGGAATGCCTGTCCGGCTGCCCGAGCCACCGCCCGCTCGTCGAACGCGGCCACTGTCAGCAGTGGACCGGTCGCGTCGGCCCCACGGACGCGCTGGCAGGGCTGTCCGTCGACGGTGGCGACGGTCGTCCGCAGCACCTCGTGCCGGCCCACCACGTCGCACAGGGCGGCCTCAAGCGCCGCTGACTCCAGCGGGCCGGTCAGCCGCAGGCAGAGCGGGATGTTGTAGGTGGCGCTCGGCCCCTCCAACTCGCCGAGGAACCAGAGGCGTTGCTGGGCGAAGGAGACCGGCAGGACGTCCGGGCGCGGGCCCGCCACGAGTGCCGGTCGGCCCTGGTCCGCGCCGTCCAGGCGGTTGGCCAGTTCGGCGACGGTCGGTGCCTCGAAGAGTGCGCGGATCGGCAGTTCGACGTCCAGCGTCGTGCGGATGCGGCTGATCAGACGGGTGGCGAGCAGCGAGTGGCCGCCGAGGTCGAAGAAGCTGTCGTCCACGCTGACCTGCGGCAGGCCCAGCACCTGCGCGAACAGCTCGCAGAGGATCTCCTCGCGCGGGGTGCGCGGGTCGCGGCCGGTTGTCGTGCTGAGGTCGGGTGCAGGCAGCGCGCGGCGGTCGAGCTTGCCGTTGACGGTCAGCGGAAGCGAGTCGAGTGGGACGATCGCGGAGGGGACCGCGTATTCGGGCAGTGTCGCAGCGAGGTGGGCGCGCAGGGCGCTGGTGTCGAGCGCGTCTGCGGGGACGAGGTAGGCGATGAGGCTCTTGTCGCCGGGGGTGTCCTCGCGGACGATGGCGGCGGCTTGGGCGACGCTGGGGTGTGCGGTCAACGCGGCTTCGATCTCGGTGAGTTCGATGCGGAAGCCGCGGAGTTTGACCTGCTGGTCGGCGCGGCCGGCGTACTCGATCTCGCCGTGGTGGTTCCAGCGGGCGAGGTCGCCGGTGCGGTACATCCGGGTTCCGGGTGCGTCGAAGGGGCAGGCGGTGAAGCGTTCGGCGGTGAGGGCCGGGCGGTCGTAGTAGCCGCGGGCGAGGCCTGCTCCGGTGAGGTAGAGCTCGCCGATGCTGCCCACGGGGACCGGGCGCAGGCTCGTGTCGAGGATGTAGGCGTGCATGTTGTCGAGGGGGCGGCCGATGGGGAGGGGTCCGGGTTGGCGGGTGGCGGTGTGGGTGGTGGCGAAGGTGGTGGTTTCGGTGGGTCCGTAGCCGTTGACGATGGTGAGGTCGGGGCAGGTGGCGTGGAGGTGGGCGACGGCGGTGGGGGAGACGGTGTCGCCGCCGGTCCAGACTTCGCGCAGGCCGTGCAGGCATTCGGGGTCCTCTTCGGTGATGAGGGCGAAGAGGCCGGCGGTGAGCCAGAGGGCGGTGACGTGGTGCTCGGTGATGAGGTGGCGCAGTGTGGTGGGGGTGATGTCGCCGGCGGGGGCGATGACGAGTTGGCGGCCGGTGAGGAGGGGTGTCCAGAGTTCGAGGGTGCTGGCGTCGAAGGAGTGCGGGGAGTGCAGGAGGACGCGGTCCATGGCTGGGCCGGTGAATCGGCGGTCGGTGGCGAGGGCGGTGATGTCGTGGTGGGTGACGGCGACGCCCTTGGGGCGGCCGGTGGAGCCGGAGGTGTACATCACGTACGCCAACTGGGCTGCGTGGCAGGGGATGTCGGGGGTGTCGGCGTGTTCGTCGTGGCCGACGGTGAGGGTGGTGAGGCCCAGTTCTGTGGCCTCGGTCTGTGTGGTGGTGTCGGTGAGGATGAGTTTGGCGCCGGTCTCGGTGACGATGGCCTGGCGGTGGCCGAGGGGGTAGCGCGTGTCGAGGGGGATGTAGCAGCCGCCGGCCTTGATGATCGCGAGGAGGGCGATGACCAGGTCGGCGGAGCGTTCCATCAGGACGGCGACCGCGCTCTCGGCGACCGTGCCTTCGGCGATCAGGCGTCGGGCGAGGCCGTTGGCCCGTGCGTCCAACTGCGCGTAGGTCAGGGAGGATTCGCCGCAGACGAGCGCCACCGCCTCCGGTGTCCGCCCGACCTGCGCGGCGAACAGCTCGGGCAGCGTGCCCGTGACCGACGCGACCGCGGTGTCGTTCCACTCGGTCAGGATCCGCCGCCGCTCCACCTCGTCGAGCACCTCGACGGACGAGACCGGCCGGTCCGGCTGCTCCAGCGCGGCCCGCAGCACCCGGACGAAGCGCACGCCCAGCTGCTCGGCCATCTCCAGGTCGAAGAGGTCGAGCGCGAACGTCACGCTCCCGTGCAGCCCGGCCGGTACCCCGTCCGCGCCGGACTCCTCGTGGAAGGTGAAGGCCAGGTCGAATTTGGCGGGGGCCTGCCCCGCGGTCAGCGGCTCGGCCGTCAGGCCTGGCAGGTCCAGCGTCGGCCGGGCGTTGTTCTGCAGGGAGAGCATGACCTGGAAGAGCGGGTGGCGGGCCATCGAGCGGGTGGGGGCGAGTTCTTCGACCAGGCGCTCGAAGGGGACGTCCTGGTGGGCGAACGCCCCGAGACCGGCCTTCCGGACTCGGCCCAGCAGCTCGTTGAAGGACGGGTCGCCGGACAGGTCGGTGCGCAGCACCAGCGTGTTGACGAAGAACCCGATCAACTCGTTGAGCCCGTCGTCCATCCGCCCGGCGACCGCCGTGCCGATCGGGATGTCCGTACCGGCTCCCAGGCGCGACAGCAGCACGGCGAGCGCCGACTGCAGCACCATGAACACCGTGGCTCCCTTGGTGCGTGCCAACTCGACTATCCTGCCGTGCAGTTCGGCGGGGACGGCGAACTCGACCGTGCCGCCCCGGTGGCCGGCCACCGCCGGGCGCTGCCGCACGGCCGGCAGCGCCAGCTCCTCCGGCAGCTCGGCCAGCGTGGCGCGCCAGAAGGCCAGTTGCTCGCAGAGCAGGCTCTCCGGGTCGTCCTCCTCGCCCAGCAGCTCGCGCTGCCAGAGTGCGTAGTCCGCGTACTGGCCCGGCAGTTCCTCCCACTCGGGTGCGCGATCGGACAGCCGGGCCTGGTAGGCGACGGAGACGTCCTGGGCCAGCGGGCCCATCGACCAGCCGTCTCCGGCGATGTGGTGCACCACCAGCAGCAGCACGTGCTCGTCGGTGCTCCGCGAGAACAGCCAGGCCCGAAGCGGCAGTTCGTCCGACAGGTTGAAGACGCAGCGCGAGGCCCCGGCCACCGCCGCGGTGAGCGCCGCCTCGTCGAAGGCGGACGCGTTGACCGCGGTCAGCAGCCGGCCGACCGAGTCCGCCGGCCTGATGTCCTGCCACGGTTGCCCGTCGACCGCCGGGAAGACCGTGCGCAGCACCTCGTGCCGCCCCACCACGTCGCGCAGTGCGGCGTCCAGCACCTGGGCGTCCAGCCTGCCGGTCAGCCGGAGGCAGAGCGGGATGTTGTAGGTGGCGTTCGGCCCCTCCAACTCCGCCAGGAACCAGAGTCGCTGCTGTGCGAATGAAACGGGGATCATGAGGACTCCTTGTGCCCGCGCATCGGCCGGAAGGCGGGCCGTGCTTTCTTGTTCAGCTTGTTGAGTGCATCGAGTCGCTCGGCCACACCGGCGACCGTCGGTGCCTCGAAGAGGGCCTGGAGCGGCAGTTCGACGTTGAGTACCGTGCGGATCCTGCTGACCAGCCGGGTGGCCAGCAGGGAGTGCCCGCCCAGCTCGAAGAAGTTGTCGTCCATCCCGACCTCGGGCACGCCCAGGACCTGCGCGAAGGCCTCGCACAGCTGCTGTTCGCGGGGAGTGGCCGGAGCTCGGTGAGCAACCGTTGAGTTGAGGTCGGGGGCGGGCAGGGCCTTGCGGTCCAGCTTCCCGTTGGAGGTCAGCGGAAGCGCCCGCAGCAGGACGGCCGCCGACGGGACCATGTAGTCGGGCAGCGAGCCGGCCAGGTACTGGCGCAGGTCGTCGACGGTGACCGCCTGATCGGGCTGGGAGGACTGGTCGGCGAGGACGGCGTAGGCGACCAGGCGCTTGTCGCCGGGACGGTCCTCGCGGACGATCACCGCCGCGTCGTTGAGCGCCGGGTGGGCACTCAACACCGCTTCTACCTCGCCGAGTTCGATCCGGAAGCCGCGGATCTTCACCTGGTCGTCAGCCCGTCCGAGGAACTCCAGCTGCCCGTCCGGCGTCCACCGCACCAGGTCCCCGGTGCGGTACATGCGGGCACCGGCCGGGGCGAACGGGTCGGCCACAAAGCGCTGCGCGGTGAGGTCGGGACGGTTCAGGTAGCCGCGCGCCAGTCCGGTCCCGGCCAGGTACAACTCGCCGGCCGTACCCACCGGCACTGGGTGCAGCGCGGCGTCCAGCACGTAGGCGCGGGTGTTGTCCATCGGCCGCCCGATCGGCAGCACCGGTGGCACCGACTCGCTGCTGACCACCGGGACCTGGGTCGCGCAGAGCGTGGTCTCGGTCGGTCCGTAGGTATTGCGGACCACGATGCCGGGGCAGGCGTCCAGCACCCGCCGCACCGCCGTCGCCGGGACGATGTCGCCACCGGTGCCCACCTCGTGGACTCCGGCGAACGCGGACGGGTCGTCCTCCGCGAGCACCCGGAAGAGCCCCGCCGTCAGGTGCAGCTGCGTCAGCCGATGGCGTGCTGTCAGCGAGCGGATCGCCGCGGCGTCGAGCCGGCCCTCCGGGGCCACCACCACCGTGCCACCCGCCGTCAGCGGGACCCACAACTCGTAGGTGGAGGCGTCAAAGGCGTGCGGGGACTGGAAGAGCACGCGCTGCGGCACCGTCTCCTGCCAGCACCGGTCCGAGACCAACTCGACCACGCCGCGGTGGGTGTTGGCGATGCCCTTCGGCACTCCGGTGGAGCCGGAGGTGTACATCACGTACGCCGGCTGGTCGGGCAGGTTCCGCACTGCCAGGTTCTCCGCGCCACCGGTCCCGGTGGCCGCGTCGACCACCAGGACGTCGGCTCCCGCCGCCTCGACACCGCGCACGAACCCGTGCTCACGCGTGACCTCGTCCACCAGCAGCAGCCCGGCGCCCGCGTCCTGGTACACGACGCCCATCCGTGACTCGGGCGCCCGCGCGTCGATCGGCACGTACGCACCACCGGCCTTGAGCACGGCCAGCAACGTGACCACCAGGTCCGCCGAGCGCTCCATCAGCACGGGCACCAGCGTCTCCGGTCCCACCCCGCGCTGCGCGAGCAGGCGGGCCAGGCGGTTGGCGCGGGCGTTCAACTCGGTGTAGCTGAGCCCGACTTCGTTCTGCACCAAGGCCACTGCCTGCGGTGTCCGCACCGCCTGCGTCTCGAACAACTCGGTCAGGCTGACGGCCGGGATGTCGGCGTCGGTGCTGTTCCACGTCCTCAGGAGCGTGTGCCGCTGGGCCTCGGTAAGGACGTCGATCTGCTGGAGTGGGGTGTCGGGTGTGCTCTCCAGGGCGGTGACCAGGCCCTGGAGGGCGGTGTGGGCCAGGGAGCAGACGAGCTCGGGGTCAAGTGGGGTGATCGCCTGGACGGAGATCCTGAAGTCGGCGCCGAGGTCGTCGATCGCCATGGTGAGCGGGTAGTTGGTGCGGTCCTGCCCGTGTTCGGCCTCGACGCCCACCAGGCCGGCGTCCTCGGCGTCGTCGTCCTCGTGGCTGTGGCGGTAGTTGAGCAGCGCGGTGAAGAGCGGCGCCGAGCCACCGATCCCACTGGCCTTCTGGGCGAGTGCGAGCGGGGCGTGCTCGTGGACGAGTAGGTCGGCGAGCCGGCCGCGCATGGTGAGCACCGCAGCTGCGGCGCTGACGCCCGCGGTCGGGAGGCGTACGGGGAGCGTGTTGATGAACAGGCCCGGCACCCGGTCGGCGCCGCTGCCGGCGTTCATCCGGCCGAAGAGCAGGGTGCCGAAGACGACATCGGCACGGTTCGAGGTGACGGCGACGACGCGGGCCCAGGCGACGTGGAAGAGGGTGGCCGGGCTCACGCCCAGCGCACGGGCCTGTTCCCGTATCCGGGCGGCGAGTCCGGGACTCAGCGGGAGCTCGGCCTCGGTCACCCGGCTGCCGTCGCCGCGGACGTCCAGCAGGCCGAAGGGGGCGGTGGGTTCGGTGACGTCGCCGAGCAGGTCGGCGAAGAAGCGCTCATGCTCCTCGCGGGAGACGCCGAGGAGTGCCTGGGCGACGAAGTCGCGGAACGGCAGGGGGGTGGGGAGCCGGTCCTGTTCGCCGGCCAGGATCGCCCGGATCTCGGCCAGCAGGACGTCCAGCGCGGTGTGGTCGGTGACCAGGTGGTGGCGCTGGAGCTGGAGGAGCCAGCGTTCGCCTGCTGGTCCGGTGGTGGGTTCGGCGGCTATGTGGGCGCGCAGGAGGGGTGCCTGGGTCAGGTCCATGGAGGCCGGGCAGGCGGCGGCGAGTTCGGCTGCTGGGTCCTGGGTGCTGTGGAGTTGGTGTTCCTGGACGGGGAGGGCGGCCTGGCGGGCGACGACCTGGACGGGCTCGGCGAGGCCCTGCCAGAGGACGGCGGTGCGCAGGATGTCGTGGCGGTCGATCACGTGCTGGAGGGCGTCGAGGAAGGTGTCCAGGCGCTTGCGTGAGTCGAAGGTGAGCATGGTCGGCATGACGTAGGTGTCGTCGCCGCCCTCGCCGGTGGCCAGGAGGTGGTGGAAGAAGATGCCTTCCTGGAGGGGGGCGAGGGGGTAGATGTCGGCGATGTTGGCGGCGCCGCCGGGGAAGGTGGAGACGATGCGGTCGAGTTCGTCGGTGGTCAGCTTCGCCAGGGGGAGCATGTCGGGGGTGATCGTGTGGGTGTCGGTGGGGATGAGGTTGGGCGGTACCACGACGCCGGTTGGGGCGGTGGCGGTGGTCAGGCCGGCGACGGTGGGTGAGGTGAAGAGGGTGCGGATGTTGATGTGGATGTCGCGGTTGCGCAGGCGTTCGACGAGGGTGACGGCGAGGAGGGAGTGGCCGCCGAGTTCGAAGAAGTCGTCGTCCAGGCCGACTTGGGGGACTGCGAGGACGTCGGCGAAGGTGTCGCAGAGTGTCTGCTCGTGGGGTGTGGAGGGGGCGCGGTAGGCGGTGGTGGTGGTGAGGTCGGGTGCGGGGAGGGCGTGGCGGTCGAGTTTGCCGTTGACGGTGAGGGGGAGTGCGTCGAGGGTGATGATCGCGGCGGGGATCATGTAGTCGGGGAGCGTGGTGGCGAGGTGGGCGCGGACGGCGGTGGCGTCCAGGTCGGCCGCCGGGACGATGTAGCCGACGAGGGTTTTGTTGCCGGGGGTGTCCTCGCGCATGATCACGCTTGCTTGGGCGATGCCCGGCTGTGTGATCAACGCGGCTTCGATTTCGGCGAGTTCGATGCGGTAGCCGCGGAGTTTGATCTGGTCGTCGGTGCGGCCGAGGTATTCGAGGTTGCCGTTGGTGCGCCAGCGGGCGAGGTCGCCGGTGCGGTACATGCGGGTGCCGGCCTGGCCGTGGGGGTCGGCGATGAAGCGTTCGGCGGTGAGGGCGGGGCGGTGGAGGTAGCCGCGGGCGAGCTGGGTGCCGGCGATGTAGAGCTCGCCGGCCGTCCCTGCCGGCACCGGTTGCAGCGTGCTGTCCAGGACGTAGGCGCGGGTGTTCCACATCGGTTTGCCGATGGGGACGGTGTTGGTGGGTTCTTGGTCGGTGCCGAGGGGGTAGTCGGTGCAGCCGACGGTGGCTTCGGTGGGTCCGTAGTGGTTGACGATGGCGACGTGGGGGTGGCGTCGTCGCCACTGTGCGAGTTGTGCGGGTTGTGCGGCTTCGCCGCCGACCATGAGTCGGCCGGTGGGGACGTGGGCGTCGGTGAGGGCGTCGAGGTAGGCCAGGCCGCTGGGTGTTGTTTTGAGGAAGGTCAGCGGCTGTCCGGTGAGGGCCTGGGGCAGGTGTTCGTCGAGTGGGGCGACGCGTACTTGGCCGCCGGTGGTGAGTGCGCCGTAGAGGGCGGTGACGCCGGCGTCGAAGGAGATGGAGGCGTGCAGCAGGGTGCTGCCGCCGAGCTCGGGGTAGGCCTTCGCGGCGCGGGTGAGGTAGTTGACGAGCCCGGCGTGGGGGAGGACGACGCCCTTGGGACGGCCGGTGGAGCCGGAGGTGTAGATGACGTAGGCGGGGTGCTGCGGGGTGGCCGTGGGGGTGGGGTTCTCGCTGCTGTAGGCGGTGGTGGGGGTTTGGTCGATGAGCAGGAGCCCGGTCGGCGGCTGCGTGGTTGCCTGCCGGGCGTGGGTGGTGAGGAGGAGGGCGGGGTGGGAGTCGTTGAGCATGTAGGTGATGCGGTCGGCCGGGTAGTCTGGGTCGATCGGCACGTAGGCGCCGCCGGCCTTGAGGACGGCGAGCAGGGCGACCACCAGGTCGGCGGAACGCTCCAGGAGGACGGCGACCAGGGACTCGGGGCCGACTCCGTGCTCGGTGAGCAGGTGGGCCAGGCGGTTGGCGCGGGTGTTCAGCTCGGCGTAGCTGAGGGTGGTGTTGTCGTGGACGACGGCGACCGCGTCGGGCGTGCGAGCCACCTGCGCCTCGAAGAGTGCGGGCAGGGTGGTCGCTGGGACGTGGTGGGCGGTGTCGTTCCACTCGGTCAGGATGCGGTGCCGCTCGGCGCCGTCCAGGACCTCGACGTGCGTGACCGGTCGCTGCGGCTCGGCCACCACCGCGTGCAGCACCCGCACGAAGCGGTGGGCGAGCCGCTCGGCCGTCGCGGGGTCGAACAGGTCGGCGGCGAACGTCAGCACGCCGCTCAACCCGGTTGGCGCGCCGTCCAGATCGAAGATCTCACTCAGGGTAAAGCCCAGGTCGAACCTGGCCGCCGCCGGACCGGCCGGCAGGGGCGCGGTGTTAAGGCCCGGCAGGTCGACAACCGCCTGGGCGTTGTTCTGCAGCGAGAGCATGATCTGGAAGAGCGGGTGGCGGGCCATGGAGCGGGTGGGGGCGAGTTCTTCGACGAGGCGTTCGAAGGGGATGTCCTGGTGGGCGAAGGCGCCGAGGCCGGTCTCGCGGACGCGGTGGAGCAGTTGGGTGAAGGTGGGGTCGCCGGTGAGGTCGGTGCGTAGGACGAGGGTGTTGACGAAGAAGCCGACCAGGTCGTCGAGGGCTTCGTCGGTGCGTCCGGCGACGGGGGTGCCGATGGGGATGTCGGTGCCGGCGCCGAGGCGGGAGAGCAGGACGGCGAGTGCGGCCTGCAGCACCATGAACACGGTCACGCCTTCGGCTCGGGCGAGCTGCTGGAGGCGCTGGTGCAGCTCGGCGGGCACCGCGAGCTCGACTGTCCCGCCCTGGTGGCCGGCGACCACCGGGCGCGGCCGGTCGGTCGGGAGGGTGAGTTCTTCCGGCAGCTCGGCCAGGGTGGCGCGCCAGTAGGCGAGTTGCTGCGCGAGCACGCTCGTCGGGTTCTCCGGCGAGCCGAGCAGCTCGCGCTGCCAGAGCGCGTAGTCCGCGTACTGCACCGGCAACTGCTCCCACTGTGGCGCCAGGCCGGCCAGGCGGGCCGTGTAGGCGGTGGAGATGTCGCGGGCCAGCGGGCCCATGGACCAGCCGTCACCCGCGATGTGATGCACCACCAGCAGGAGGACATGCTCCTCGCCGCCGAGCTCGAATAGCCAGGCGTGCAACGGGACTTCGGTCCGCAAGTCGAAGGTGTGGGCGGCGCTCCGGGCGATGGCCCGCTCGTCGAGTCCGTCCGTCTTGACCACGGTCAGCAGCGAGCCCAGGGCGTTGGTCGGCAGCACCTGCTGGCGCGGCCGGCCGTCGGTGGCCGGGAAGACCGTGCGCAGCACCTCGTGTCGAGCCATCACGTCGTGCAGGGCCTGGTGCAGGACGTTCGCGTCCAGGGCGCCGGAGAGGCGCAGCCCCAGCGGGATGTTGTAGGTGGCGCTCGGTCCCTCCAACTCGCCGAGGAACCAGAGGCGTTGCTGGGCGAAGGAGACCGGCAGGACGTCCGGGCGCGGGCCCGCCACGAGTGCCGGTCGGCCCTGGTCCGCGCCGTCCAGGCGGTTGGCCAGTTCGGCGACGGTCGGCGCCTCGAAGAGTGCGCGGATCGGCAGTTCGACGTCCAGCGTCGTGCGGATGCGGCTGATCAGGCGGGTGGCGAGCAGGGAGTGGCCGCCGAGGTCGAAGAAGCTGTCGTCGATGCCGACCCTGGGCAGGGCGAGAACCTGGGCGAACAGCTCGCAGAGGATCTCCTCGCGCGGGGTGCGCGGGTCGCGGCCAGCAGTCGGGCTGAGGTCGGGTGCGGGCAGCGCGCGGCGGTCGAGCTTGCCGTTGACGGTCAGCGGGAGCGAGTCGAGTGGGACGATCGCGGAGGGGACCGCGTATTCGGGCAGTGTCGCAGCGAGGTGGGCGCGCAGGGCGCTGGTGTCGAGCGCGCCTGCGGGGACGAGGTAGGCGACGAGGCGCTTGTCGCCGGGGGTGTCCTCGCGGACGATAGCGGCAGCTTGGGCGACGCTGGGGTGAGTGGTCAACGCCGATTCCACTTCGGCGAGTTCGATGCGGAAGCCGCGCAGTTTCACCTGCTGGTCGGCGCGGCCGGCGTACTCGATCTCACCGTTGCGGTTCCACCGGGCCAGGTCGCCGGTGCGGTACATCCGGGACCCAGGAACGTCGAACGGCGCTGCGACGAAGCGTTCGGCGGTGAGTGCGGGGCGGGAGAAGTAGCCGCGCGCCAGCCCGGCGCCGGCGAGGTAGAGCTCGCCAGTGGTGCCGGTGGGGACGGGGTTGAGATGGGCGTCGAGGATGTAGGCGCGCATGTTGTCCAGCGGGTGACCGATCGGCAGCGCCTGCCGGGTATCCGCCACCGGGTGGGCGGTGGCGAAGGTGGTGGTCTCGGTCGGGCCGTAGACGTTCGTCACGGCCGTGCCCGGACAGGCCGCCAGGACCCGCGCCACCGAGGCGGGGGAGACGACGTCACCACCGGTCCACACCTGGTGCAGACCGCGGAAGCATTCGGCGTCCTCCTCTGCGAAGAGAGTGAACAGGCCGATGGTCAGGAAGAGCCAGGTCACCCGGCGCCCGGAGACCACCCGGGCCAGCGAAGCCGCCGTCAGCTCGCCGGCGGGCGCGATGATGATCTGACGGCCCGTCAAGAGTGGTGTCCACAACTCAAAGGTCGAGGCGTCGAAGGAGTGCGGCGAGTGCATCAGCACCCGTTCCAGGCTCTGAGTCGCGAACCGGTGGTCCATCGCCAGGGCGATCACGTCCCGGTGGGCGACCGCGACGCCCTTGGGGCGGCCGGTCGAGCCGGAGGTGTACATCACGTACGCCAACTGGGCTGTGTCGCAGGGGACATCGAGGGCGGCGACGACATCGCAGCGTTCGAGGTCGTCGAGCGTGAGGACCGTGAGGCCCAACTCCGATGCCTGATCCAGCTGTTCGGCATCGGCGAGGACCACCTCGACACCGGTCTCCGCGGTGATCGACTCGCGGTGTGCGAGAGGGTAGCGCGCATCCAGTGGGACGTAGAACCCGCCCGCCTTCACCACTGCGAGGAGTGCGACCACCAGCTCGGCCGAGCGCTCCATCAGCACGGCCACGCCCCGCTCGGCGCAGACTCCGTGGGCAACCAGGCGCCGAGCGAGCCCGTTGGCCCGGGCATCCAGTTCCGCATAGGTCAGCTCGACGCCGTCGGCCACCACGGCGATCGCATCCGGAGTCCGGGCGACCTGGGCTGCGAACAGCTCGGGCAGGGTGCCGGTGGGGATCTCGCGGGTGGTGTCGTTCCACTCGGTCAGGATCTGGTGGCGTTCGGGGGTGTCGAGGATGTCGACGTGGCTGAGGGGCTGGTGCGGTGCGGACAGCACGGACTCTAGGACCCGCAGCAAGCGCTCGACGATCTGCTGAGCGGTCGCTGTGTCGAAGAGGTCGGTTGCGTAGGTGAGGGTGCCGTTGAGGTCGTTGGTGTCGGGGTTGTGGTGGAGGGTGAGGGCGAGGTCGAACTTGGCGGTGGGGTGTCCGGCGGGTATGACGGTTGAGTTGATGCCGGGGAGGTCGAGGGCCGCGTGGGTGGTGTTCTGGAGGGTGAGCATGACCTGGAAGAGCGGGTGGCGGGCCATGGAGCGGGTGGGGGCGAGTTCCTCGACCAGGCGCTCGAACGGGATGTCCTGGTGGGCGAAGGCGCTGAGGCCGGTCTCGCGGACGCGGTGGAGGAGCTGGGTGAAGGTGGGGTTGCCGGTGAGGTCGGTGCGTAGGACGAGGGTGTTGACGAAGAAGCCGACCAGGTGGTCGAGGGCTTCGTCGGTGCGTCCGGCGATGGGGGTGCCGATGGGGATGTCGGTGCCGGCGCCGAGGCGGGAGAGCAGGACGGCGAGTGCCGCCTGCAGGACCATGAAGAGGGTGACGCCCTCGGCCTGCGCCAACGCGGTGAGCTGGGTGTGGAGTTCGCGGGGGATGGTGAGCTCGACGTTGCCGCCGCGGTGGCTGGTGGTTGCGGGGCGGGGGTGGTCGGTCGGGAGGGTGAGCTCTTCGGGGAGCGCGGCCAGGGTGGCGCGCCAGTAGGCGAGTTGCTGTGCGAGCACGCTCGTCGGGTCTTCGGGAGAGCCGAGCAGCTTGCTCTGCCAGAGTGCGTAGTCCGCGTACTGGACCGGCAGGGGCTCCCACTGCGGGGTGTCGCCGGTGAGGCGGGCGGTGTAGGCGGTGGAGATGTCGTGGGCCAGCGGGACCGTGGACCAGCCGTCACCTGCGATGTGATGCAGGACGACCAGCAGTACGTGTTGGTGCCGGTCGGCACTCTGTGTGAACAGCCATGCGTGGAAAGGAAGTTCGCTTGTGAGGTCGAAGGTGTGCCCCGCAGCTCGGGAGACCGCCTGCTCGTCGAACTCGGCCACTGTCAGGCACGAGTCGATCGCCTCGGAGTCGAGGATGCGTTGGTGGGGCTGGCCGTCGACGACGGGGAAGACGGTGCGCAGCACCTCGTGCTGGCGGGCGACGTCACGCAGCGCGTGGCGTAGAGCGTCGACGTTCAGCGGACCGGTGAGTTGGAGGGCGATGGGGATGTTGTAGGTGGCGTTCGGTCCTTCCAGTTCGTTGAGGAACCAGAGGCGCTGCTGGGCGAAGGAGACGGGGAGCAGCTCCGGCCGGGCGCCGTTGGCCAGGAGTGCCGGGCGGCTGCGGTCTGCGCCGTCGAGTCGCTGGGCGAGGGCGGCGACGGTGGGGGCCTCGAAGACGGTGCGGATGGGGAGTTCGACGTTGAGGGCGGTGCGGATGCGGCTGGTGAGGCGGGTGGCGAGGAGGGAGTGGCCGCCGAGGTCGAAGAAGTTGTCGTCGATGCCGACCGCTGGTGTTGCGAGGACTTGGGCGAAGATCTCGCAGAGGATCTCTTCGCGTGGGGTGCGCGGCTCGCGACCGGTCGGCGTGGTGAGGTCGGGTGCGGGGAGAGCACGTCGGTCGAGTTTGCCGTTGACGGTGAGCGGCAGGGCGTCGAGGACGACGATCGCGGTGGGGACCATGTAGTCGGGGAGCAGGGTAGCGAGGTGGGCGCGTACGGCCGCGACGTCGAGCTCGCCTGCGGGCACCGCGTACCCGACGAGCCTCTTGTCCCCGGGACTGTCTTCGCGCAGCAGGACGGTGGCGTGTGCCACCTGCGTGTGCGTGATCAACGCGGCTTCGATCTCGGCGAGTTCGATGCGGAAGCCGCGGAGCTTGACCTGGTCGTCGGTGCGGCCGAGGTATTCGAGGTTTCCGTCGGTGCGCCAGCGCGCGAGGTCGCCGGTGCGGTACATCCGCTCACCGGCCTGGCCGTGGGGGTCGGCGGTGAAGCGCTCGGCCGTCAGCTCGGACCGGTTCAGGTAGCCGCGGGCGAGCTGGATGCCCGCGAGGTACAACTCGCCGGCCACGCCGGCGGGTACGGGCTGAAGAGAGCGGTCGAGCACGTAGACGCGGGTGTTCCAGATGGGTCGCCCGATCGGCACGGACAGGCCGGCGCTGTCGTCGGCGCAGGCCCAGGCGGTGACGTCGACGGAGGCTTCGGTGGGTCCGTAGAGGTTGTGCAGTGGAGTGCCAGGAAGCGCACGCGCGAAGGCGTCGCGCAGCTCGGCCGCGAGTGCCTCGCCGCTGCACATCACCGCGCGCAGCCCGTCGCACTGCGCGGCGGTGGGCTCCGTGAGGAAGGCCTGCAGCATCGACGGCACGAAGTGCGTAACCGTGACCCGCTCACGCCGGATGAGCTCGGCCAGATATCCCGGTTCGCGGTGCCCGCCCGGCCGCGCCACGATCAGGGTGGCGCCTTCGAGCAGGGGCCAGAAGAACTCCCACACCGACACGTCGAACCCGAACGGCGTCTTCTGCAGCACCCGGTCCGAGCCCGTCAGCCCGTATTCGCCCTGCATCCACGCCAGGCGGTTGACGATCCCGGCATGCGGAACCACGACACCCTTCGGCCGACCGGTCGACCCCGACGTGAAGATCACATACGCCGGGTGCTCCGGACGCAGCCCGCACGAGGGGAGGTCATCAGCGCCATAACATGACGCTTCGTCAACGAGCTCACGCGTCACCACCACCGGAGCGTTTGCCTGGTCGAGCACATACGCGATCCGCTCGTCGGGGTAGTCCGGGTCCACCGGCAAGTAAGCGCCGCCCGCCTTCAACACCGAGAGGAGCGCCACGACCAGTTCGACCGAGCGCTCCATCACCACCGGCACCACCGACTCCGGCCGCACCCCCCGCTCAACCAGCAGTCGTGCCAAGCGGTTTGCCCGCGCGTTCAACTCCCCGTAGCCGACCTCGACGCCCTCGAACACCACCGCCACCGCGTCCGGCGTCCGCGCGACCCGCGCCTCGAACAGCTCCGGAAGCGTCCCCGCAGCGACGTCCACCGCCGTGTCGTTCCACTCGGTCAGGATCTGGTGGCGTTCGGGGGTGTCGAGGATGTCGATGTGGCTGAGGGGCTGCTGGGGTGTGGTTGCGGTGGCGTGGAGGAGGCGGAGGAGGCGTTGGGCGATCTGCTGAGCGGTCGTTGTGTCGAAGAGGTCGGTTGCGTAGGTGAGGGTGCCGTTGAGGTCGTTGGTGTCGGGGTTGTGGTGGAGGGTGAGGGCGAGGTCGAACTTGGCGGTGGGGTGTCCGGCGGGTATGACGGTTGAGTTGATGCCGGGGAGGTGGAGGGCTGCGTGGGTGGTGTTCTGGAGGGTGAGCATGACCTGGAATAGCGGGTGGCGGGCCATGGAGCGTGTGGGGGCGAGTTCTTCGACGAGGCGTTCGAAGGGGATGTCCTGGTGGGCGAAGGCGCCGAGGCCGGCTTCGCGGACGCGGTGGAGGAGTTGGGTGAAGGTGGGGTTGCCGGTGAGGTCGGTGCGTAGGACGAGGGTGTTGACGAAGAAGCCGACCAGGTCGTCGAGGGCTTCGTCGGTGCGTCCGGCGATGGGTGTGCCGATGGGGATGTCGGTGCCGGCGCCGAGGCGCGAGAGCAGGGCGGCGAGTGCCGCCTGCAGCACCATGAACACGGTGACGCCTTCGGCTCGGGCGAGCTCCTGGAGGCGCTGGTGCAGCTCGGCGGGAATCGCCAGCTCGATCGAGCCGCCCTGGTGGCCGGCGACTGCCGGGCGCGGTCGGTCGGTCGGGAGGGTGAGTTCTTCCGGCAGCTCGGCCAGGGTGGCGCGCCAGTAGGCGAGTTGCTGCGACAGCACACTGTCCGGGTTCTCCGGCGAGCCGAGCAGCTCGCGCTGCCAGAGCGCGTAGTCCGCGTACTGCACCGGCAGCGGCTCCCACCGCGGCGCCACGCCGGTCAGACGGGCCGTGTAGGCGGTGGAGATGTCGCGGGCCAGCGGGACCGTGGACCAGCCGTCACCGGCGATGTGATGCAGGACGACCAGCAACACGTGCTCGTCCGGTCCCTGCAAGAACAGCCAGGCCCGCAGAGGGAGTTCGGAGGCCGGGTCGAAGGTGTGCGCCGCAGCCCGGGAGACTGCCTCTTCCTCGAACTCGGCCACGGTCAGCGGCGAGTTCACACCCTCGGAGTCGAGGACGTGCTGGTGAGGCTGGCCGTCGACGGCGGGGAATACGGTACGCAGCACCTCGTGGCGACCCACCACATCGCGCAGCGCGGCTTCGAGCGCGGCAGCGTCGATCGCACCGGTGAGTTGGAGGGCGATGGGGATGTTGTAGGTGGCGTTCGGTCCTTCCAGTTCGTTGAGGAACCAGAGGCGCTGCTGGGCGAAGGAGACGGGGAGCAGCTCCGGCCGGGTGCCGCTTGCCAGGAGTGCCGGGCGGCTGCGGTTTGCGCCGTCGAGTCGCTGGGCGAGGCTGGCGGGGGTGGGGGCTTCGAAGACCGTGCGGATGGGGAGTTCGACGTTGAAGGTGGTGCGGATGCGGCTGGTGAGGCGGGTGGCGAGGAGGGAGTGGCCGCCGAGGTCGAAGAAGTTGTCGTCGATCCCGATTCGGGGCAGGCCGAGAACCTGCGCGAAGACCTCGCAGAGCACCTGCTCGTGAGGCGAGGAGGGGGCGCGGTAGGCGATGGTGGTGGTGAGGTCGGGTGCGGGGAGAGCACGTCGGTCGAGTTTGCCGTTGACGGTGAGCGGCAGCGTGTCCAGCACGACGATCGCGGCGGGGACCATGTACTCGGGGAGCAGGGTGGCGAGTTGGGTGCGTACAGCGGTGGTGTCGAGCTCGCCTGCGGGCACCGCGTACCCGACGAGCCTCTTGTCCCCGGGGGTGTCCTCGCGCACGATCACGGTCGCTTGGGTGACTCCCGGTTGTGAGGTCAATGCGGCTTTGATTTCGGCGAGTTCGATGCGGAAGCCGCGGAGTTTGATCTGGTCGTCGGTGCGGCCGAGGTATTCGAGGGTTCCGTCGGTGCGCCAGCGGGCGAGGTCGCCGGTGCGGTACATGCGCTCACCGGCCTGGCCGTGGGGGTCGGCGGTGAAGCGCTCGGCGGTGAGGTCGGGTCGGTTCAGGTAGCCCCGGGCCAGCTGGATGCCCGCGAGGTACAACTCGCCGGCCACACCGACGGGTACCGGTTGCAGGGCGGCGTCCAGCACGTACACCCGCGTGTTCCAGATGGGTCGCCCGATCGGCACGGACAGGCCGGCGGTGTCGTCGGCGCACGCCCAGGCGGTGACGTCGACGGAGGCTTCGGTCGGTCCATAAAGGTTGTGCAGTGGCGTGCCCGGAAGCACGCGCGCGAAGGCGTCGCGCAGCTCGGCGGGGAGTGCCTCGCCGCTGCACATCACCGCCCGCAGCCCGTCGCAGTGCGCGGCAGCGGGCTCCGTGAGAAAGGCCTGGAGCATCGACGGCACGAAGTGCGTGACGGTGACCCGCTCACGCCGGATCAGTTCCGCCAGATACCCCGGTTCGCGGTGCCCGCCCGGTCGGGCGACGACGAGGGTGGCGCCTTCGAGCAGGGGCCAGAAGAACTCCCACACCGACACGTCGAACCCGAAGGGTGTCTTTTGCAGCACCCGGTCCGAGCCCGTCAGCTCGTACTGGCCCTGCATCCACGCCAGGCGGTTGACGATCCCGGCATGCGGAACCGCGACACCCTTCGGCCGACCGGTCGACCCCGACGTGAAGATCACATACGCCGGGTGCTCCGGACGCAGCCCGCACGCGGGGAGGTCATCAGAGTCATAAGCTGATGCTTCGTCAACTAGCGCACGCGTCACCACCACCGGCGCGTCGGCCTGGCCGAGTACGTACGCGATCCGCTCGGCGGGGTAGTCCGGGTCCACGGGCAGGTAAGCGCCGCCTGCCTTCAGGACTGCCAGGAGCGCCACGACCAGTTCGACCGAGCGCTCCATCACCACCGGCACGACCGACTCCGGCCGCACTCCCCGCTCAACCAGCAGTCGTGCCAAGCGGTTTGCCCGCGCGTTCAACTCCCCGTAGCTGACCTCGACGCCCTCGAACACCACCGCCACCGCGTCCGGTGTCCGCGCGACCCGCGCCTCGAACAGCTCCGGCAGCGTCCCCGCAGTGACCTCCACCGCCGTGTCGTTCCACTCGGTCAGGATCCGGTGGCGCTCGGGACTCTCGAGCACGTCGATGCCGTTGACCGGCTGGTGCGGTGCGGACAGCACGGACTCAAGGACCCGCACCAGACGTTCGGCGATCCGCTGAGCCGTTGCCGTGTCGAAGAGGTCGCGCGCGAAGGTGAGGGTTCCGCGCAGCCCGTCCGACGTGCCATCGGCGCCGAAGGCCTCCTCCAGGGTGAGGTCCAGGTCGAACCGTGCCGCCAGCTGTCCCGTGGGGAGGAGGGTGGTCTCAAGGCCGGGGAGGTCGAGGGCCGCCCGGGTGGTGTTCTGGAAGGTGAGCATCACCTGGAAGAGCGGGTGGCGGGCCATCGAGCGGGCCGGGGCCAGCTCCTCGACGAGGCGCTCGAACGGCACCTCCTGGTGGGCGAAGGCCCCCAGCCCGGTCTCGCGGACGCGGCCCAGCAGCTGCGCGAACGTCGGGTCCCCGGACAGGTTGGTGCGCAGCACCAGGGTGTTGACGAAGAAGCCGACCAGGTCGTCAACGGCCTCGTCGGTGCGGCCGGCGATGGGCGTGCCGATCGGGATGTCGGTGCCGGCACCGAGCCGCGACAGCAGGACGGCGAGCGCCGCCTGCAGCACCATGAACACCGTCACGCTCTCGGCGCGGGCGAGTTCGGTCAGACGGCGGTGGAGCTCGACGGGTACGGCGATATCGACGCTTCCGCCGACGTGGCTGGCCACTGCCGGGCGCGGCTTGACGGTCGGCAGCGCGAGCTCCTCCGGCAGGTCGCTCAACGTGGTGCGCCAGTAGGCGAGTTGCCGGGACAGCACGCTGTCGGGATCGTCCTGCGAGCCGAGCAGGTCGCGCTGCCACAGTGCGTAGTCCGCGTACTGCGCGGACAGCGGCTTCCAGGCCGGGGCGTCACCGGAGAGGCGGGCTGCGTACGCGGTGGAGATGTCCCGTGCCAGCGGACCCATCGACCAGCCGTCACCAGCGATGTGATGCACCACCAGGAGCAGCATGTGCTCCGTCGGAGCGAGTGCGAACAGGAGGGCCCGTACGGGCAGTTCGTTGCACAGGTCGAACGGACGGCTCGCCGCCTCGGCCACGGCCTCCGCCAGGGCGAGCTTGTCGAGGTGGTCGGCCTTGACCACGGTCAGCGGCGAGTTCAGGGCGTCGACGTCGAGGATGTGCTGGTGGGGCTGCCCGTCAACGGTCGGGAAGACGGTGCGCAGTACTTCGTGGCGACCCACCACATCGCGCAGCGCGGCTTGGAGTGCGTCGGCATCGACCGCACCGGTGAGTTGGAGGGCGATGGGGAGGTTGTAGGTGGCGTTCGGACCTTCCAGTTCGTTGAGGAACCAGAGGCGCTGCTGGGCGAAGGAGACCGGCAGCAGGCCGGGTCGCGTAGCGGCGGCGAGCAGCGCCGGGCGCCGAGCGCAGGTGTCGTCGAGTCGCTGGGCGAGGGCGGCGACGGTGGGGGCCTCGAAGACGGTGCGGATGGGGAGTTCGACGTTGAGGGTGGTGCGGATGCGGCTGGTGAGGCGGGTGGCGAGGAGGGAGTGGCCGCCGAGGTCGAAGAAGTTGTCGTCGATGCTGACAGCTGGTGCACCGAGGACTTGGGCGAAGATCTCGCAGAGGATCTCCTCGCGTGGGGTGCGCGGGTTGCGACCGGTCGACGCGATGAAGTCGGGTGCGGGGAGAGCACGTCGGTCGAGTTTGCCGTTGACGGTGAGCGGGAGCGCGGCCAGTACGACGATCGCGGCGGGGACCATGTACTCGGGGAGCAGGGTGGCGAGTTGGGCGCGTACGGCGGCGGTGTCGAGCTCGCCCGCGGGCACCACGTACCCGACGAGCCTCTTGTCCCCGGGGCCGTCTTCGCGCAGCAGGACGGTGGCGTGTGCCACCTGCGTGTGCGTGATCAACGCGGCTTCGATCTCGGCGAGTTCGATGCGGAAGCCGCGGAGCTTGACCTGGTCGTCGGTGCGGCCGAGGTATTCGAGGTTTCCGTCGGTGCGCCAGCGCGCGAGGTCGCCGGTGCGGTACATCCGCTCACCCGCAGCGCCATGGGGATCGGCAGTGAAGCGCTCGGCCGTCAGCTCGGACCGGTTCAGGTAGCCGCGAGCGAGCTGGACACCCGCGAGGTACAACTCACCGGCCACACCCACCGGCACCGGTTGCAGCGCGGCATCCAGCACATACACCCGCGTGTTCCAGACCGGGCGGCCGATCGGCACGGACAGGCTGGCGCTGTCGTCCGCGCACGCCCAGGCGGTGACGTCGACAGAGGCTTCGGTCGGTCCATAAAGGTTGTGCAGTGGAGTGCCCGGAAGCGCACGCGCGAAGGCGTCGCGCAGCTCGGCGGGGAGCGCCTCGCCGCTGCACATGACCGCGCGCAGCCCGTCACACCGCGCGGCGGCGGGCTCCGTGAGAAAGGCCTGGAGCATCGACGGCACGAAGTGCGTGACGGTGACCCGCTCGCGCCGGATGAGCTCCGCCAGGTACCCCGGTTCGCGGTGCCCGCCCGGTCGGGCGACGACGAGGGTGGCGCCCTCCAGCAGGGGCCAGAAGAACTCCCACACCGAGACGTCGAATCCGAACGGTGTCTTCTGCAGCACCCGGTCCGAGCCCGTCAGCCCGTATTCGCCCTGCATCCATGCCAGGCGGTTGACGATCCCGGCATGCGGAACCACGACACCCTTCGGCCGACCGGTGGACCCCGACGTGAAGATCACATACGCCGGGTGCTCCGGACGCAGCCCGCACGCGGGGAGGTCATCAGCGCCATAACCTGACGCTTCGTCAACTACCTCATGCGTCACCACCACCGGAGCGTCGGCCTGGCCGAGCACGTACGCGATGCGCTCGTCGGGGTAGTCCGGGTCCACGGGCAGGTACGCGCCGCCTGCCTTCAGGACTGCCAGGAGCGCCACGACCAGTTCGACCGACCGCTCCATCACCACCGGCACGACCGACTCCGGCCGCACCCCCCGCTCAACCAGCAGCCGTGCCAAGCGGTTTGCCTGCGCGTTCAATGCCCGGTAGCCGATCTCGACGCCCTCGAACACCACCGCCACCGCGTCCGGCGTCCGCGCGACCCGCGCCTCGAACAGCTCCGGCAGCGTCCCCGCCGCAACCTCCACCGCCGTGTCGTTCCACCCCTCCAGCACCCGCCGACGCTCCACCTCATCCAGCACCCCGACCTCCGCTAGGGGGCTGTGGGGTGCGGTCTCCAACGCGGTGACCAGGCCCTCGACGGCGGTGCGCGTCAGGCCGCAGAGCAGCTCGGCGTCGACGGGTGCGGCCGCCTGGGCGGCGAGGACGAAGCCGGCGCCGATGTCGTCCACCGCCATGGCCAGCGGGTAGTTGGTGCGCTCGTGGCTGTGCAGGATCTCGACGCCCGGCAGGCCGGTCTCAGGTGCGAGCGTCGGGTTGGAGCCCTGGCTGTGGCGGTAGTTGAGCAGCGAGGTGAAGAGCGGTGCCGCGGCTGCTATGCCGCTGGCCTGCTGCGCGGTGGCCAGCGAGGCGTGCTCGTGGGCGAGGAGGTCGGCGAGCTGGCCGCGCATGGCGAGCACGGCGTCGACCGCGCTCACACCGGCGGTCGGCACCCGCACCGGGAGGGTGTTGATGAAGAGCCCGGGCACCCGGTCCGCGCCCGTGCCGGCGTTCATCCGCCCGAAGAGGACCGTGCCGAAGACGACGTCGTCGCGGTTGGCGGTCGCGGCGACCACGCGCGCCCAGGCGACGTGGAACACGGTGGCCGCGCTCACGCCCAGCCGGCGCGACTGCTCGCGCACCCGGGCGGCGAGTCCGGCCTCCAGGGAGAGCGTGGCCTCGGCGAGCGCGGTGGCCTCCCCGCGCACGTCGAAGAGGCCGAACGGGGCGGTGGGCTCGCTGACATCGCTCAGCAGGTCGGCGAAGTACCGCTGATGCTCCTCGGGGGCGGTGCCAAGGCGGGCCTGGGCGACGAAGTCGCGGAACGGCAGCGGCTCGGGCAGGCTGTCCCGCTGGTCGTCCAGGACGGCCCGGATCTCCGCGAGGAGCACCTCCAGGGTCGTGTGGTCCGTGATCAGGTGGTGGCGGGTGAGCAGCAGCAACCATCGCTCGCTACCGGGCTCGGCTGCGATGTGCGCTCGCAGCAGCGGCGCGCGGGTGAGGTCCATGGACGGACGGCACGCGGCGCTGAGCTGCGCCACCGCATCCACACCAGCGGCGGTGCCGAGGTCGACCTGGTCGACGGGCAGTGCGGCGTGGCGGGCCACGACCTGGACGGGTTCGGGCAGGCCCTCCCAGAGGAAGGCGGTGCGCAGGACGTCGTGGCGGTCCACGACGTGCTGCAGGGCGGCGAGGAACGTGTCGAGGCGGTCGCGCGAGTCGAAGGTCAGCGCGGTCGGCAGGACGTAGATGTCGTCCTCGCCGTCACCGGCGGCCATCAGGTGGTGGAAGAGGATGCCCTCCTGCAGCGGCGCGAGCGGGTAGATGTCCGCGATGTTCGCCGCGCCGCCCGGGAACACCGAGGCGATCCGGTCGATCTGTTCGGCCGTCAGGTCCACCAGGGGCAGCATGTCCGGCGTGATCAGCTGTGCCCCGGCCGGGATCAGGTTGGGCGGCGCCACCGTCTCGCCGGTGGCGGAGGCCAGCGCGAGGCCGGCAGCGGTGGGTGCGGCGAACAGGGCCCGTACGTCCACCCGCACGCCGCGCTCGCGCAACCGCTCCACCAGCGTCACGGCGAGCAGCGAGTGTCCGCCAAGTGCGAAGAAGTCGTCGTCTGCCCCGACCCGCGGCAGGCCGAGGACCTGCGCGAAGACCTCGCAGAGGATCTCCTCACGGGGGGTGCGCGGGTTGCGACCGGTCGACACGATGAAGTCGGGTGCGGGGAGAGCACGTCGGTCGAGCTTGCCGTTGACGGTGAGCGGCAGCGCGGCCAGCACGACGATCGCGGCGGGGACCATGTACTCGGGGAGCAGGGTGGCGAGTTGGGCGCGTACAGCGGTGGTGTCGAGCTCGCCCGCGGGCACCACGTACCCGACGAGCCTCTTGTCCCCAGGGGTGTCCTCGCGCACGATCACGGTCGCTTGGGTGACTCCCGGTTGGGAGGTCAACGCGGTTTCGATTTCGGCGAGTTCGATGCGGTAGCCGCGGAGTTTGATCTGGTCGTCGGTGCGGCCGAGGTATTCGAGGGTTCCGTCGGTGCGCCAGCGGGCGAGGTCGCCGGTGCGGTACATCCGCTCACCCGCAGCGCCATGCGGGTCGGCGGTGAAGCGCTCGGCCGTCAGCTCGGACCGGTTCAGGTAGCCGCGAGCGAGCTGGACACCCGCGAGGTACAACTCACCGGCCACACCCACTGGCACCGGCTGCAGCGCGGCATCCAGCACATACACCCGCGTGTTCCAGATGGGTCGCCCGATCGGCACGGACAGGCCGGCGTTGTCGTCGGCGCACGCCCATGCAGTGACGTCGACAGAGGCTTCGGTCGGACCATAAAGGTTGTGCAGTGGAGTGCCAGGCAGCACGCGCGCGAAGGCGTCACGCAGCTCGGCCGCGAGCGCCTCACCACTGCACATCACCGCGCGCAGCCCGTCGCACTGCGCGGCCGCAGCTTCGGTCAGGAAGGCTTGCAGCATCGACGGCACGAAGTGCGTGACGGTGACCCGCTCGCGCCGGATCAGCTCGGCCAGATGCCCGGGCTCGCGGTGCCCACCCGGCCGCGCCACGACCAGGGTGGCGCCCTCCAGCAGGGGCCAGAAGAACTCCCACACCGACACGTCGAACCCGAACGGCGTCTTCTGCAGCACCCGGTCCGAGCCCGTCAGCCCGTACTCGCCCTGCATCCACGCCAGGCGGTTGACGATCCCGGCATGCGGAACCACGACACCCTTCGGCTGCCCCGTCGACCCCGACGTGAAGATCACATACGCAGGGTGCTCCGGACGCAGCCCACGCCCCGTCAGATCGTCCGCACGGTACTCCGATGCCTCCGCAACGAGCTCACGCGTCACCACCACCGGAGCGTTTGCCTGGCCGAGCACGTACGCGATCCGCTCGGCCGGGTAGTCCGGGTCCACCGGCAGGTAAGCGCCGCCCGCCTTCAACACCGCCAGGAGCGCCACCACCAGTTCGACCGAGCGCTCCATCACCACCGGTACCACCGACTCCGGCCGCACCCCCCGCTCAACCAGCAGTCGTGCCAAGCGGTTTGCCCGCGCGTTCAACTCCCCGTAGCTGACCTCGACGCCCTCGAACACCACCGCCACCGCGTCCGGCGTCCGCGCGACCCGCGCCTCGAACAGCTCCGGCAGCGTCCCCGCCGCAACCTCCACCGCCGTGTCGTTCCAGTCCGCCAGCACCCGCCGACGCTCCACCTCCTCCAGCAGGTCGACACCCGCCAGCGAATGGCCCGGCTCCTCCAACGTCGCCAGGCTCTCCAGCAGCCGGCCGAACCGCTCGGCGTGCTCGACCGCGTCAGCCGCGTCGTACACCGCCGGGTTCGCGTCCACCACCAGCTGCACGCCCGCTCCGGCGACCTGCCGGTCGTAGAGCACGAACGACACGTCCTCGATGGCGCCGTTGGAGAAGTTGTGCGCGGTGCTGGGGAGGCCGGCGAAGCGCAGGTCGTAGTCGAAGGCCATCACGTTGACCGTCGTCCCGAACAACCGGGCGCCGCCGCTGCCCCCGACGAGGTTCAGGTCGCGCTGCAGGTCCTCGTAGCGGTAGCGCTGGTGGCGCAGCGCCTCGCGCATGGCGGTGCCGGCCTGCCGGGTGAGCTCGGCGAGCCCGCAGCCCGGGCGCACCGTCAGCCGGATGGGCAGGACGTTGGCGAGCATGCCGGGGGTGGTGCGCTGCAGGCGGTTGGTGCGGCCGGTCACCGGCAGGCCCAGGACGACGTCCTCGGTGCCGGTCAGGCGGTGGGTGTAGAGGGCGGTCGCGGCCATCACCAGGACGGGCAGGCTGGTCCGCATACCGCGGGCGGCGGCGCGCAGCCGCTGCGCCGTCCGGGGCGGGAGGTCGACGCTGTGGCGGACGGTGGTGTGCGATGCCGGTGCGAAGCGGCCGGCGAGGCTGACCGGCTCCGGTCGGTCGGCGAAGCGCTCCGTCCAGTACCGGCGGTCCTCGGCGAACTTCTCGGAGGCGCGGTAGGCCGCGTCCTCCTCCACCAGCTCCCGGTACGGCGCGAACGGCTCGCCGGTCGGCCGTCCCTCGACCAGCGCGGTGTAGATCTCGGCGACGCGGTTCGCGAGCAGGGAGCCGCTGTAGCCGTCGCCGGCGAGGTGGTGCGCGCGCTGGTACCAGAAGAGCCGCTCGGGTCCGGCCGGGAAGATCGCGACGGTGCAGGTCGGCCCGTGCTCCAGGTCGACCGGACGGGCCAGCTCCGCCCGTATCCACTCCTGCACCGCACCCCAGGGGTCCGACTCGGCGCTCACGTCCCGCACCTGCACGGGCGAGTCCGCGACCGGGGCGACGACCTGTCGCACCTCCCCGCCGCCGCGCGGGAAGCGCAGCCGGAGCATCTGCGCCTCCGCGGTCATCTGCCGCACCGCCGTCTCGAACAGCGCAGCGTCGACCGGGCCGTGGATCTCCAGGCACTCGGCGATCTGGTAGGCCGGGTTCGACGGGTCCAGAAGCTGGGCGAACCATATTCCGGACTGTCCAGCCGTCAGGGGCCACGTGACGGAATGGGTGTCCGACATGTTCAGTGCTCCGGTTCGTCTAGCGCCGGCCGCGCGACTGGCAGCGGCAACGGGGAACCACGCCTCGGCCTTTGACGGCTCGGGGGCGGTCTCTTCGGGTGGGAGAGGATCCAGTGGTTTCAGTGGTTCTGCTGTGGATCATGCTCAGGCGTCACGCTGCCTGAGGCAGAGTCATCTCGGGAGCCCGCTGGGTGAACCAGGGTCAAACTCTCGAACAACTCGCGTGTCCCGCAAGAGACTCAGCGGGCGTTCCAGTGCGGCGTCCGCTTCTCCACGAACGCGCGCGGGCCCTCCAGCGCGTCCTCGCTGTGCATGCGGCGTTCCTCCCACGGGTAGCGGGTCCGGAACGCCTGCTCCAGGGGCGTGGTCGCCGCGGACGCCGCGGCCTCCTTGATCGCGCGGACAGCCAGCGGGCTGCAGCGAAGGATGTCCGCGACCCAGGCGTCCACACAGGCGTCCAGATCCGCGGCCGGCACGACCTCGTTGACCAGGCCCAGTTCGTAGGCGCGGTCGGCGGTCATCGGACGGCCGGTGATCAGGTGGCCCAGGGCGACCCGGTACGGTGCCTGCCGGGCGAGCCGGAAGACACCGCCGGCTCCGGCGATCAGCCCGAGCTTGGCCTCGGGCAGCGCGAAGGTGGCGGTGTCGGCGGCCACCACCACGTCGCAGGCGAGCGCGAGTTCGAAGCCGCCGCCGAAGGCGTGGCCGTTGACCCTGGCGATCACGGGCTTGGCCAGGTCGAAGCGCTCGGTGAGCCGGGGCCAGCCGGGCTTGCCGCGGCTGCCGAAGGTGGAGGGGGTGTTGGTGCCCTCGGCGATCCGGGCGGCGAGCTCCTTGAGGTCCTGCCCGGCGGAGAAGGCGCGGTCCCCGGCGCCGGTGAGGACGGCCAGCCACACCTCGTCGTCGGCCTCGAAGTCGTCCCAGACGCACGCCAGTTCCTCGTGCATCCGCAGGTCCATGGCGTTCAGGCGGTCGGGGCGGTCGAGGGTCACCCGGGCGACGCGGTCGCGCTTCTCGTAGCGGATCCGGGTGAGGTCTGTCAGCTCCATCGGCTCTCCGAACTCCTCGGGGTAGGTGCGCGATTCAGGTACGCGCGATGCACGTACGCGCGATTCAGCTACGGGCGGTGGTGGCGGCCGCCGAGAAGCGGCCCACCTTGCCGATCACGTCCTGGCTGTAGAGGCGCAGCGCCTGCTGCATGGCGAACTCCGCCATGTACTGCTGGAACTGCTCCGGTGGCTCCTCGGCCAGGTTGAGCATCCGGCGGTTGGTGACCACAGCCGGGCTGTCGAGCCGCTCCAGCGACTCGGCCACCGCCTGGTCCATCCGGTCCGGTTCGACGACCTCGTCGACCAGCAGCCGGGCGTCGGGTTCGGCGGCCTGAATGCGCCGTCCCCAGAGCACGACCTGGCGGGAGACGCGGCCGCCGGCCAGCCGGCTGAGCCGCAGGTTCCCCGCGCCGGGCACGATGCCCTCCTGCGCGGCGGGGAGGCTGACGTAGGAGTCGGCCGCGGCGAGCACCCGGTCGAAGACCATGAGCAGTTGGGCACCGCCGCCGATGGCGAAGGTGTCGACGGCCGCCACCCAGGGCTTCTCGATCACCGGGGTGTGCCAGGAGCCGGCGTGCTCGACCCGCAGGCCGCGCAGGATCTTGTTGATGTAGCCGAGCTCGCGGCGCAGCAGGAAGCCGGTCAGGCTGATCTCGCCGCTGTGCAGGCTCTTGAGGTTGATGCCGGCGCTGAAGACCCGTCGGCCGCGGTAGCGGGGGTGGGTCATCTCGCCGCCGCGCAGCACGCAGACCCGCACCTGCGGGTCGAGCAGCGCGAGGTCGACGGCGGTCTCCATGTCCTCGACCTGGCGCTCGTCCTCGGCGTTGAGGCAGTCCGGGCGGCACATGGTCAGGTGGGCCGCGCTGCCGCGGCGCTCCAGCCGGACGGAGCCGAGGTCGAGTTCGCCGGTGCGCTGGAACTCGGGCAGCAGCTGGAGGGCGCGCGCGGTGGGCAGGGCCATCGCATCGATCAGGTGGCGGCCCGAGGCGGGCGAGCGGAGCACCTCGCGCAGGAAGAGGCCTTGGTCGATCTCCAAGTCCTCCTTCGCGGCCTGCGGCCTGCCCTGTTCGGCGGCTGTGCGCTCGGCGTTCGCGAGCAGTCCGGGCCAGCCGGCGGCGGCGCCCGCGACCAGTTCGGGCAGCCGCAGGTCGAGGCGGTGACCGTCGGTCAGGTGCTGGTAGACGGCGTCGCCGTGCAGGCGCAGGAAGCGGCTGCGCACGCTGCGGGCGGCGTTCTTGGCGTCGGTGGCGAGCGCCTGCTGCTCGGGGGTGCGGTCAGCGGGCTCGGGCAGTGCGGCGAGGAGGGTGTCGGCCCGCTCGCCGGCCTCCGCCAGGGTGCGCCGGGCGGCGGCCAGCTCGCTGCCGACCGTCGGGGCGGCCAGGTCGGTGCTGCCTATCGTCCCTGCGGTTGCGAGAGCGGTCACGAGAGCACCTCGGCGGCCGCCCGGCGCAGCATCCGGTCGCAGGCGGCGAGGTGCCGGCCGAGGGCCTCCTCGAAGCCGGTGATAGCGGCGTCGAGCATCAGCTGCCGGCGGATCGCGAGCCCGGCGCCGGCGCCGGCGGTGAGGCTCTCGACGGCGTCCGCGAGGGCGGCCGACGGGTCGTCGGCGACCTGGTCGAGCAGGTGCAGGGCCAGCGCCCGCTCGGCCGGGATCGCGCTGCCGAACAGGACGGCCTGGCGGGTCGCGGCCACGCCGGCCTGGTTGGCGAGCCGGTAGAGGGCCATGCCGGGCCACACGCCGTCGGCGTCGGCGGGCAGCACCAGGCGGGTCGCGGGGTCCGCGATGCGGTGGTCGGTGGCCAGCAGCGCCTCCAGCGCCGTGCCGCCGCAGTCGCCGGTGGCCAGCGCGACCGTGGGCAGGTCGAGGCGCTCCAGGCGGCGCAGCGCACGCTCCCACTTGTTGACCAACGCCAGCGCCAGCGTCGCCGACTGCGCCGACTGCGCCGACTGCGCGGTGGGCGCGCCGCTGACCCGGATGACGAGCGGGGCCTGGGCGCCGCCGTCCTCGGCCCGGTCGCAGAGCGCGTTGAGGGCCTGCACGGTCTCGGGGGACAGCGGCCGGCTGCCGTCGACGAGCAGCGACTCGGTGGTGCGGTTCACGGTGGTGTGGCCTTCCTGCTCGGTTCGGACGCTCTGCTCGGTTCGGACACTCGGCTCGGTTCGGGCGGTCACCAGCGGGCCAGCGCGGTCTCTATGGTGGATCCCGGGCCCATGGTCATCAGCACGCAGTACTCACCCGGCTGCGCCACCTTCTCCTCCAGCAGCCGCTGGTAGGAGAAGAGGAACGAGCCGCTGGAGAGGTTGCCGTAGTCCCGCAGCACGCTGGTGGTGTGGCGCACGTCGTGCCGGGTCAGGCCGAGGTTGACCCCGACGGCGTCGATGACCTTCTTGCCGCCGGAGTGCACCAGCCAGTGGCTGATGTCGCTGCGGCGCAGCCCGGTGCCCGACAGCAGGCGGTCGACGACGAGTTCGGCGTGCGCGCCGACCACGTAGGGCACGTGCGGGTCGAGGTAGAAGCTGAAGCGGTCCTGACCGCCGTCCCAGTCGTAGCGCATGGCGTCGATGGCGTCGGTGATGATGTAGCTGGCGAACTTCAGGAGGTGCGGGCCGCTGTCCCGGCGCAGCGGGAGCGGGGGCTCGCCGGCGATCAGCGCCACGGCGGCGGCGCCGTCGCCGAACAGGCTGTTGACCACGGAGGTGCGCATGGTGCCGTCGAAGACGTAGGCGGCGGAGCAGGCTTCGGCGCAGACCATGACGGCCGGTCGGCCGGGGTTGGCGCGTGCCCAGCCGTTGACGGCGTTGAGCGCGTTGAGACCGGCGTTGCAGCCCATGCCGACCACGTCGAGCCGGCTGGTGTGCGGGTCGATGCCCAACGCGCGGATGACCAGGGCGCTCAGGCCCGGGGTGAGGAATCCGGTGGTGGTGACGCAGCACAGGTACCCGAGGTCGGACAGGTCCGCGCCCGCCTCCTTGAGGCACTCCTGGACCGCGCGCACCGCCATGTCGACGGCCTGGGCCTTGTGCTTGGCGAGCAGTTCGCCCTGGGCCTCCATGACCCGGGTGCCGTCGGGGCCTTCGGGCGGCAGGGTCAGGAATCGGCGCTCGATCGCGCTGTTGAGGAAGACGGATCTCACGCGCGGGTCCTGGATCGCGAAGATGTCCAGGATTTCCTGCTGGGAATAGGAATTCTGCGGAACCGCGGTGCCGACTCCGGCGATCCGGGCCGGTCGGGTCGTGGTGGTCGTCATCGGTACGTCCAACCCCAGCTTCTCGGCTTGCTCCTGCGGAGCGGCGTGCAATCGTTCATCGGTTTTCACAGCCTCCGCACTTCTCGTCGTCCATCAGGTGTGCGACCCGTAACGGATGAAGTCCGCCAACCGGTTCAATCCTTCGTCGATTTCTTTTGGCTGGAGGTGGCTGAAGGAGAGCCGCATGACATTGCGCGGCTGTGCGTCGGCGTAGAAATGGTGCACCGGCGTCCACAGCACCCGGAACTTCTCCGCGCTGAGCTCCAACAGCTCGTCGCCGACCGGGAACGGGACGGTGAGCAGCAGGAAGAACCCGCCGGTGGGCGTGTTCCAGGAGACGCCGGGGGAGCCGCCGAAACGCTCCTCCAGGCCGGCCAGGACATGGGCGAGGTTCGTCCGGTAGTGCGTGGTCTCACGGGAGTTGGCAGCGCGCAGGCTGCAGCCGTGGGCCAGCAGCTTGCCGCCGATGACCGCCTGCGCGATCGGCGAGGTGTTGACGGTCAGCATGCTCTTGATCTTGGCCAACTCGTCGGCCAATGTGCCGCCCGCACCGCCCGTACCGCCCGTACTGCCTGTGCCGCCCGTACCGCCCGTACCGCCCGTGCCGGCCACCCGCTGGTCCGCCACGACGTAGCCGACCCGGGCGCCGGGCAGGCCGGTCTTGGCGAAGGAGCCCAGGTAGACGACCCGGGCGGCGTCGTCCAGGGCCTTGATGGTCGGCGGCCCGGCGGGCGGCTGCTCGCCGAATAGGCCGTACGGGTTGTCCTCCAGGATGAGGAGGTCCTCCTCGGCGGCGATCCGCAGCAGCTGACGCCGGACGGCGAGGCTCAGTCTGATCCCGCTCGGGTTGGCGAAGTCGGGGATGACGTAGAGCGCCCGGGGGTACAGACCCGCCGCCCGGGCACTCCTGACCTGGGCCGACAGGTCCTCCAGATCGATGCCCTCGGACGACTCCGCGACCGGCAGGACCGGCATGTCGACCAGCCGGGCGGCGCCGTGCACCCCGACGTAGCTGGGCGCCACGGCCAGGAGCACGTCCCGGTCGGTGCGGCGCAGCGCGCGCAGCGTCAGGTAGAGCGCCTCCTGGCAGCCGACCGTGACGACCAGGGCCTGCGGATCCGCGCTGATGCCCTCGTCCACCCGCAGGTGCTCGGCGATCAGCTCGTGGATGATGCCCTTGGTGCGCCCGTACTGCAGCAGCGTGCGGCGCACGGCGGCCTCGTCGCCGCCCAGGCGGGTGCTGAGGTGGCGGCGGTAGGTGTCGAAGTACCGGTGGACGTCGTCCAGGTCGAAGAAGCCCTCGAACGGCCGCCCGGCGGCGAGCGAGATGGCATCCGGGAAGCGGTGGGCAATCTCGTTGAGGAAGTTCATCGATTCACTGACCGGTGATGCCAGAGAATCGTGGAGTTCCGACAGTTCCAGTTCCGTGACCACGCTTTGCGCGGGTCGGCCGTTCACCACGGTTGTCCTTCTTGGCTGTTCGGAGTTCAAGGTTTCCCGCTCGGCAGGTCGTCGCTGCAGGCTAACCATATCCATCAGCCGCTGACAACTGAGGCCTCGTCAAAGTGGCAACGACCCCTGGACAGCACGACTATGAAGGGTGAATTCATCTTGCGTTCGCATGATCGCGATCTTTTGTTCCGCCCGGCTGCCCAGGATCTGAACCGCGAGTGCGCCGTGCCGTTACTCCGGCCGAGGGCAGCAGCCAGCAGCAGCCCTGCCGAATTCCACTGCCTCGCACACGGTCTGAATGTGCGTCGTCCAGCGTCGCTCAGCGCGCGTCGCTCAGCGCTTCGGCCCAGGAACTCCAAGTAAGCATAGACAGCCGACAGCTGACCGCTGTTCAGCAGAAGTCGGTTGTTCCGATGAGAGGGACGCAGATGACGTACCCGTTCGAGGACGCCGAGGGCACCCACCACCATGCACGGTGATTCGACCGACGCGTCCCACTACCGCCTTGTGTGCTCCGTCTGCGGGCATCGGCGGGCCGATGACGGCCTGACGCTCGGCTGCCCCGAGCCGCACGAGCCCGGGCTGTGGCAGACCGACTACCAGGCCACCGACTTCACACCCGACGCTGCCCACGGCGGGGTCTTCCGCTACCGCCACTGGCTGCCGGTGCGCCGCACCCTGCCCGACACGGGCCGCACCGCGGTCCACCGCAGCGAGCGGCTGGCCGCCTCGCTCGGGCTGAGCGAGCTGTGGATCGCCTTCAACGGCTACTGGCCCGAGCGCGGCGGCGATCTGACGACGGGTACGTTCAAGGAACTCGAAGCCGCCACCGTGCTGGGCCGGATCCCCGAGGACGCCGGCACGCTGGTGGTCAGCTCCGCCGGCAACACCGCCGTCGCGTTCGCCGAACTCTGCGCGCGCCACGAGGTCCCGGTGGTCATCGTGGTGCCCGCCACCGCTGTCCCGCGCCTGCGCACCCGCACCTTCGGCTCGGAGCTGGTGCGCGTCCTCGCCGTCGAGGGAGCGGACTACGCCGACGCCATCGCCCTCGGCGACGCACTCGCCCGGCTTCCCGGCTTCACCGCCGAGGGCGGCACCAGGAACGTCGGACGGCGTGACGGCCTGGCCACCGTGCTGCTCGCCGCGGTGGAGGCGATGGGCAAGCTGCCCGCGTACTACGTCCAGGCCATCGGCAGCGGGGCCGGCGCCATCGCGGTGCACGAGGCGGCGCTGCGGCTGCGATGTCGGCGTCCCGGTCCGCTGCCGCAGCTGGTGCTGGCGCAGAACGACGCCTACGCGCCGGTCGACCAGGCCTGGCGGACCGGCGAGCGCCCCTGGGAGCGCGGGGTCGAGCAGGAGCAACGCCTGGCCGCCGAGCGGGCGTTCGCGCCGGAACTGACCAACCGTCGGCCGCCCTACGACGTGCGCGGCGGCCTGCGCGACGCGCTGACCCAGAGCGCCGGGCAGGTCTTCACCGCCGGTGCGCGGGCGGCCCTGGCGGCGATGGACACCTTCCGCGAGCAGGAGGGGATCGACATCGAGCCGGCCGCCGGAGTCGCGCTCGCCGCGCTGCAGGAGGCCGTGCGGACGCGGCGGATCGACACCGAGGCACCCGTGCTGCTCAACATCACCGGGGGCGGGCGGGCACGGCTCGCCCGGGACCACGTGCTGACCGGCCATCGGCCGGAGCTGGTGGTGCCGCGCTCGGCCGTCCACGACGCGGCGAGCATCGCCGAGATCGCGGCACTGGTCGCGGCGCCGGGGCTGCGGACCGTCGCGGTCTGAGGCCGGATCAGTCCAGGAGAGAGAACAGCCACCCCGATGACCACCCCGATCACCACCCTTCCGACCACGCTCCTCGCCGAACTCACGGCCGCCGTCGGCGCCCAGGTGCGCGCGGCCGCCGACCCCGAGGAGTGCGCTCGGCGGGTCGCCGACACGCTGGCGCCGTTCCTGCGCCACAGCGACCTGCTGCCGCCCGCCCAGCAGGAGCCCGATCCGGCCGGCTACCGCCAGCACCTCCTGCACGCCGAGCCGGACGGCTCCTTCTCCGTGGTCGCGCTGGTCTGGCTGCCCGGCCAGCAGACCAGGGTTCACGACCACGTCTCCTGGTGCGTGGTCGGCACCCTGCTGGGCGCCGAGGAGGAGACCGTCTACCGCCTGGCGGCGGAGGCCGACCGCACCGTCCTGGTCCCCGTCGCCACCACCGTCCACCCCGCAGGGGCCGTCACCTACGTCGTCCCGCCCGGCGACATCCACCGGGTCTGCAACGCCACCTCCGCCAAGACCGTCTCCCTGCACATCTACGGCCTCGACATCCGCCCGCACGGCACCAGCATCCGCCGCGTCTACGACGAACCGGTGCGGGTACCCACCGGATCGAGCGCGGTGCGGACCCCGGGGCGGTTGCTCGGGATCCCCGCTGACCAGGCAGACTGTCCCGAAACTGCCGACTGAAGAACGGAAGCGCCGTGGCCGGGGGAAAGAAGAAAAAGAAGAGACCGCTGAAGGACGGGACGTTCCGGCCGCCGGTGCCCGGTCCCCGCAGCACCGGCCGCGGGCGGTCCCTGGCGTTGTCCCCAGCCCGGATCCGCCGGTTGAGCATCCTGCTCGCGGTGCTCACCCCGCTGGCGCTGACAGGCCTCGCGGTGCTCGGCGCGGACCCGGACTTCGGGGTTCCCGCCGTGATCATCGGTGTGCTGGTGATGATCGGCTCACTGTTCATGCTCCTGCTGGTGCGCAACAGCGGGTGGTTCCTCTGGCCGGGCGTGCTGCTCCTGCTCGTGCTGGTGGTCCTGCCGCAGCAGGTGTTCACGAGCGAGGTGCTGCACTACCGCGGCGTGCCCGCCGACGTGGTGACCACCGCCGCGCACAGCAGCAAGACCAAGAACGGCGGGCTCAGCTGGACCTGCGACATCCGCCGCGTCGACGGGCTGACCCTGCCGCACGCCAAGCTGTCGGCGTCCGACTGCTCGGGTCAGGACCAGGTCGGCACCACCACGACGGTCCTGGTCGACCCCGACGGCTGGGTCCCCCCGACGTCGGCCGACCAGGACTACTCGGGACTGGGCTACGGCGTCGCCGGAGTCGGCGTCGCGGCCCTGCTATGGGCACTGCTCAGCCTCCGGGCCGGCCGCCTGGCGCTACGACGCCTCGCCGGCAGCTGACGCGGCGTCAGAAACGCGCTAGGGCATCCGCCCGATGCTGCCTTCCAGGGTGAGCAGCAGGTGGCCCAGGGCGCGGGCCAACTCGTTGTTCTGCTCGGCGGTCAGTCCGGCGAGCAGGGCGCGGTCGTTGGCGATCATCACGGGGATCAGCCGGTCGACCAGTTCGCGGCCGCTCGCGGTGAGGGAGAGATGGGTGACCCGCCGGTCCCGCTCGTCGGTGCGACGGGCGATCAGGCCGCGCTTCTCCAGCAGGCGCAGGCGCTTGGTCACGGCGGCGCCGGAGGCGAAGCTCTCGCGGGCGAGTTGGGTGGGGGTGAGCTCGTGGTCGGCGCGGCGGAGCGCTCCGAGGATGTCGAACTCGGGCCGGGTCAGTCCCTCGGCGCCGAGCAGTCCGCTGCTGCTCTGCTGGAGCAGCGCGGCGCAGCGGTTGATCCGGCCGATCACCGCGATCGGGCCGGTGTCGAGGCCCGGATAGGCCCGCTCCCACTGGCGCAGCACGTCCGCGACCGCGTCCTCCACCTGTACTCCTTCTGCTGCCCTGGCCGGCCTTGATCCTATGCGCCGATCGGGCGGGATGCGGGCGGCGGCCTCCGGGTGCCGCGCTGCTGGACCAGCGTCGCGAGCAGTCGGTGGCCCTCCTGCTCGGTGGCGGCAATCCGGTCCTGCGGAAGGGCGCGCTGCCACCACTCCCCGGACGCGGTGTCGGCCGCTTCGCGCAGCTCCACCAGGGCGTGGGACAACGGGGCGTGTGACAACGGGGCGTGGACCTGCGGCGCCGGGGCGGCAGCCTGAGCGGTGGCCATCGCCGCCTGGACAGTGGCGATGGCCCGGTCGAGGCGGGTCGTGGTGCGGCGGTTGGTGACGACGAGACAGGCGGTGAGGCCGGCCAGGGCGCCGATGCAGGTGTCCAACCACCGGTCGGTCACCAGCGTGCCGCTCAGCCGTTGCCCGCCGAACGAGGTCATCAGGAGTGCCATGGGGGTGACGAAGACGCTCGCCAGCCAGTAACTGCGGGCTATCAGCGCCTCCGCGCCGAACTGGCACAGCAGCCCGAGCAGGACCACCGCGAGCTGCCCCGTGCGGGAGAGCGGGAGCAGCGCGGTGAACAGCAGCAGCCCGAGCAGGTTGCCCACCACCCGCTGCAGGGCCCGCTGCCAGGACAGTGCGGCATTGGCCTGGAACACCGAAGCGGCGGTGACCACGGCCCAGTACGGCCGCCCGACTCCCAGGGCCATCGACATCCAGCCCGCCGCCGCGCAGCCCAGGGCCACCCGCAGCCCGATCGGCAGCAGCGGCGAGCCGCCGCGGAAGGAGCGCCAGAGCGCGGGCCTGCCAAGGTCCGTGCCGCGAAGCTCCGCCGACTCCGGCGGGGTGAGGTCGAGCGTCGGCAACGGCCGGCCGCGCCGCAGCTCGCGGGCCCAGCGCTCGCACTGCTCGGCCTCGTACGCTCCACGGCCGTCTGCGGCGCCGTCTGCGCGGCCGTCTGCGGGGCCGCCCGCGGCGAGTGCGGACTCGGCGCGGATCAGCAGGCGCTCCAGCCGGTCCCCGGTGGCGCGGCGCCGGGCCGGGGAGGAGAGCGTAAGCGTGTGCCGGGCGGCGTTCACGGCGCCGGCCAGCACGGTGCGGGCGCGCGGGCGCAGCGCCGCCGCCTCGGTGCGCTGCAGGCGGGCGGCCGCCTCCAGGGCCCGGGCGACGGCGATCCGCTCCGGTCCGAAGGGCCGGACCAGCGCCGGCACCATGCAGACCAGCCAGGCCAGCGCGGCTCCACCCGCGGCGAGCGCGAGGTGCCAAGGGACCTCGCCGAGCCGCTGCGGGACGAAGGCGCAGGTGGCGGTGGTGAAGGTGACGATGATATTGCCGGGCGGCCGATCCGGGCGGCGTCGCAGAGCATCTTGTGGAGCGCGGCAAGGAGGGCGGTCACTGCCACCAGCACCGCGACCGAGTCCGTCACCGCGGCGGCGGTCAGCGCGAGCCCGGTACTGGCGAGGGTGCCGAGTGCGACGAGTCCGAGCGTCCGGGCGCGGGCCCGGTACGGGAGGTTGTGGCCGTACAGCGCGCAGAGTGCGCCGGTCGAGGTGTAGAGCGCCAGGTCGAGGCGGCCGAGCGCGAGCAGGGTGAGGTTCACGGCCGACAGGGTGACGACGGCGCTGGTGGCGGGCTTGTGCCAGATGTCACCGGAGGCGCCTATCCGCAGCGTCCGCAGCAACGGGGTCAGAGGGTCGAGTCGTCGGCGCATGGACGAAGCTTAGCAACTAATTTACTTGTGAAGTAATTTGTTTGAGGTGTGGTGTGGCGGGTCGCGGTCAGACGCCGAGTGCCGACGGGAAGGTGACACCGGTCAGCTGCTCGGAGGCCGTCCACAGCCGCTCGGCGGCGATCGGGTCGCTGGCCGCGGGCGTCCGGCCGACCAGGGTCGGGGCGCCGCGCATCTCGCCGAAGCCGTCGGGGCCGAGGTAGGCGGCGCCGGGCAGGTCCTGGGTGGCGGCGTACAGGGTGGGCAGCGCGCCGGCCGAACTGTCCTGCGCGATCAGCGGGTTGCCGATTGCCATCAGTGCGCGCCGCAGGGCGCTGCTGTCGTGGCCCTGCAGATTGGTCGCGGCATAGCCGGGGTGGGCGGCGAGGGTGCGGACGGGTGAGCCGGCGAGGGTGAGCCGGCGCTGGAGTTCCAGGGTGAACAGCAGGTTGGCCAGCTTGGACTGGGCGTACGCGCGGATCGGGGTGTACTCGCCGGTGAGGTCGAGGTTGTCGAAGTGGATCCGGTTGCCGGGCAGCCGGTGGGCGCCCGAGGCGACCGTGACCACCCGGTCGGTGACGTGCGTGAGCAGCAGGTTGGTCAGCGCGAAGTGGCCGAGGTGGTTGGTGCCGAACTGCGTCTCGAAGCCGTCCTTGGTGCGGGATTGCGGGAGGTTCATCACGCCGGCGTTGTTGATGAGCAGGTCGAGGCCGCCCTGCCAGGAGGCGGCGAACTCGCGCACGGAGGCGAGATCGGCCAGGTCGAGGCGGCGCACTTCGAGGTCGCCCTTGACGGAGCCCACGGACCGGGCGGCGGCCTCGCCGCGCTTGACGTCGCGCACCGCGAGCACGACGTGCGCGCCGGCTCGGGCAAGAGCGGTCACGGTGGCGATGCCCAGGCCGCTGTTGGCTCCGGTGACCACGGCCGTGCGGCCGGTCTGGTCGGGGATGTCGGTTGCGTTCCACTTCGGTGTCTTGGACATGCTCCCAATGTAGGCATCGCCAACAATGGTGTCAACGACAACAATGGTGGCAGTGGAAACACCGCAGTCGGACCGTGGCCCTAGGGTGGTGGTCATGCAGAGTCGCCCGTACCACCATGGAGATCTCCGTGCCGCGCTGCTGGCGCGCGCCGAGGAGACGCTCCGCGAGAAGGGGTCGGGCGCACTGTCGTTGCGCGAGCTGGCCCGCGACCTCGGTGTCAGCCATGCCGCACCCAGCCGGCATTTCAAGGACAAGCAGGCGCTGCTGGACGCGCTGGCGCTGACCGGCTTCGACCGCCTCGGCGCGGCCCTGACCGCGGCCGGCGCCGCAGCCGGCGACTCCTTCGCCGAGCAGCTCGGCGCGTTCGCCCGCGGCTATGTCGACTTCGCCACGGCCAACGCCGTGCTGCTCGACCTGATGTACTCGGTGAAGCACGACCCGGCGGCCTCCGAGGCGCTGATCGCCGCCAGCTGGCGCTGGGCCGAGATGGCCGTCGAGCTGATCGCGCAGGGGCAGCGCAAGGGCGAGGTGCGAGCGGGCGTGCTGGAGGAGATCGGCACACCGGTGTTCGCCACCCTGCACGGCTACGCCGGCCTCGCGGTGGGCGGCCTGCTCCCGGCCGAGGCGGTCGCGACCGGTCTCGACGACGTCATCGCGTACATGCTGCGGGGCTGCGCGCCGGACCGGCCGTAGAACCTCGGTTGTCCGTCAGGCCGCCACGAGCGTGGGCCGCTCCTCGCGGTGCGCCACGGGGCGGGCAGCCGGCAGCTGGTCGGTCGGCGGCACCGCGACCACGGGGCAGCTCGCGTGCGCCAGGACGTAGCGGCTCACCGAACCGTGCAGGACCCGCGCGAGGCCGCGTCGGCCGGCACCGACCATCAGCAGGTCGTCCGGACCGTCGGCGACCCCCGCCAGGACGTGGCCGGCCTCGCCGCGGACGACGATCGGCTCGATCCGCACCCCGGCCGGTCGACCGCCCAGCGCCTCCGTCAGGACGGCGTCGAGCCGGTCGGTGGCGGCCTGCGCCCAGATCTTCGCGAGCGGCGGGCAGGGGTGGGCGCGGTAGGCGGGCTCGCCACCGACGGGAGTCCAGGCCAGCACCGGAACGAGCACCGCGTCACGGCGGGCCGCCTCCTCCAGGGCGCTGCGCAGAACCGCCGCGCTGCCCTTCGATCCGCTGACTCCGACGACGACCCGGGTGGTGTCCTCAGCCATGATGCTTCGCTTCCTTCGATCTGCTGGCTCCCGCCATCGATCCTGTGATTCCTAGGGCTCGATGGCGGAAGTACCGATTGATCTGGTGACCAGATCCCGTTTTTCCCTGAGATCAGTAGAACCCCCGAATCGGCGGAAGCGGCATCCCTTGACGCGTCGGCTACGCGAGGCGTGTCCTTGTTGACGGATCCCATACGCGCCGGGGGCCGGCCCGCCGACCTGACCGGGCGCGCTCTACCCCGACCATTGATGCAGGAAGGAGCCGGTCCGCCATGCGCGTGGTCGCCATCGTCATCGCAGTCGGCTGGGTCGTGTTCTGGCTCTACTGGGTCGCGTCGGCCTTCGGCGTGAAGGCCGGGCGCACCCGTTGGCGCCACGGCGCGGCACTCCGGGTGGCGATCGTGCTGGTCGTCCTTGTTCTCGTGCGGCTGCACGCGGTCAGGACGGCGCTCGCGCCCATCAGGGACCCGGCGCTGCAGGGCATCGGACTGGCCCTGTTCGCCCTGGGGCTGGCGCTGGCCGTGTGGGCGCGGGTGCACATCGGCCGCAACTGGGGGACGCCGATGTCCCAGAAGGCCGATCCGGAGCTGGTGACGACCGGGCCGTACAGCAGCGTGCGCCACCCCATCTACTCCGGCATCCTGCTCGCGATGATCGGCAGCGCGCTGGCGGTCAGCCTGTACTGGCTGGTGGCCCTCGCGCTGGTCGGCCCCTACTTCCTCTACAGCGCGGTGGTGGAGGAGCGCTACATGACCAGGCTCTTCCCGGAGCAGTACCCGGCCTACCAGCGGTCGACCAAGATGCTGATCCCATTCGTCCTCTAATAGGCTTCCGCCGTGACTGACAGCACGCATGGCGTACGCATCAGACCGGGCAGCCTCGCCGACGCACCAGCGGTGCTGGACATGCTCGACTCCGCGGTGGTCTGGATGAACGAGCGCGGCAACACCGAGCAGTGGGGTACGACGCCGTATTCGCAGAAGCCCGGCGGGGTGCAGCGGGTCGAGCGGTACCTGACCGAGAACGCCCCGCACATCGCGGAGTTGGGCGGAACGCCGGCCGGAGCCCTGGTGCTGGACTCCGGGCCCAGCCCTCAGATGCCGATCGCGCCGGCCGAGGAACCCGAGCGGTACGTCCGGCTGCTGGTCACCGACCGGCGGCATGCCGGCCGGGGCATCGGGGCACTGCTGCTGGCCCATGCCGCCGAGGAGGCCCAGCGGGCCGGCGTGGAGCTGCTGCGGGTCGACTGCTGGGCGGGCGGCGGGGGCCACCTGGTCGCGTTCTACGAGCGCAACGGCTTCACGCCCACCGATCGCTTCCTGTCCGGGGCCTGGCCGGGACAGGTGTTGGCCCGCCGGGTCGGCTGACGGCGCAAGCGGGCTCGGCCCCCTTCCCCAGAGGATCCCCAGAGGAGCAACCCGTGGACCTCCCCTACGCCGGTCGCCCCGGTCGCCGCGCCGTCCTGTCCGCGCTGGGAGCGACTGTCACCGCGGCCGCCACCGCCGCTGTCACCGGTCCCTCCACTGCCGCTGCGGTGCCGGTGTCCGCGACCGTCCAGGCGCCCGCCGCCGGTGGCACCGGCAAGCGCCAGATGCGGGGCCTGTGGATCGCCTCACTGGACAACATCGACTGGCCGCAGGACACCGGGCTGGGCGCGGCGCAGCTGCGCGCGGACTTCGTCGCGCTGCTCGACGAGGCGGCGGCTATCGGGTTCAACGCCGTGTTCGTTCAGGTCCGTCCCACCGCTGACGCCCTGTGGCCGTCGCCCTTCGAGCCGTGGTCCGAGTGGCTGACGGGTACCCAGGGCCAGGACCCGGGCTGGGACCCGCTGGCGTTCATGGTCCGGGCGGCCCACGAACGCGGCCTCGCGTTCCACGCCTGGTTCAACCCGTTCCGGGTGTCGCTGCAACCGGACCTCGCCAAGCTGATTTCCAGCCACCCCGCCCGCCGCAACCCGCAGTGGACGGTCGTCTACCGCGGCGAGATCTACTACAACCCCGGGATCCCCGCCGTCCGCGCCTTCGTCCAGCAGGCCATCATGGACGCGGTCCTGCGCTACGACATCGACGGCGTCCACCTCGACGACTACTTCTACCCGTACCCCGACCAGGACGAGTTCCCCGACGACGCCGCCTTCGCCGCCCACGGCCACGGGTTCACCGACCGCGCGGCCTGGCGGCGCGACAACGTCGACCTGATGGTCCAGCAGCTGCGCGACCTCGTGCGCACCGCCCGTCCCGAGGCGGCTTTCGGCATCAGCCCCTTCGGGGTCTGGCGCAACCAGAACACCGACCCGGACGGCTCCGCCACCCAGGCGCTGGAGTCCTACGACGCCCAGTACTGCGACACTCGCGGCTGGGTCCGCAACGGCTGGGTCGACTACATAGCGCCGCAGCTCTACTGGGTCATCGGCTTCAGCATCGCCGACTACGCCGTCCTCGCACCCTGGTGGGCCGAGCAGACCGCCGGCACCGACACCCAGCTCTGGATCGGTCAATCGGCATCCCGCCCCGGCGCCCCCGAACGCCCCGGCGCCTGGCAGGATCCCGCCGAACTCTCCCGCCACCTCGCTCTCAACGCGACCCTCCCGCCCATCGGTGGCGACCTCTTCTTCAGTGCCCAGTCCGTTCACGTCGACCGCATCGGCGCCATCAGGAAGCTGGCCGCCGACCACTGGAGCCACCCCGTGCTCAGCCCGCTGCTGCCCCGCCTGGCACACGCCGCCCCACCCGGCCCACCCACCCTGCGTGTTACCGCCGACCGGCACACCTTGCAGTTCAGTCCGTCCCCTCACCCCGAGCGCCCCCGGCCTTTCCAGTACGCCCTCTACCGCTACGACAGCGACCCCGGAGCGGCACCGGTGCCCGATCCCGCCCGGATGACCGCTCTGCTGCCCGCACTCACCGTCGACCACCACCAACCGCCGTCCACCACACCGGACTCCTGGTACGTCGCCACCGCCATCGACCGCGCAGGACGCGAAAGCCCTACCAGCGCGACCCTGCGCATGCCCACCGCCTGACGGGAGGAGGTGGACATGGCGCTCGCCCTCGCGTGGCGCGTGCGGGTGTGGCGGGTGTCCGCTGAACGGAGGACGGCGCCGAGTGTCCTGCCCGCTCCGGGCGAGTCCGTCCGCACATAGTGCGGCATGACACGCACCAGAGCGGCTCTGGCCCTCGCCGCCGCCACCATGATCGCCACCAGCCTGCCGACCACCGCGGGCGCCGTCGCCCTGTCGGGCGCCGGGCACGGCCCGCAGGCCTGCGTCCGCTCCCCGGAGCCCCACTCCGGACCGGCCAGGACGGTGCTCGACATCGCCCAGCAGGGCAAGGAGCAGTACGGCCTCAACTCGGTGATCCTCAAGGTCACCGTCCGCGGCCACGACCTCGTCACCTCCGCGCTCGGCGAGTCCATGACGGGCGTACCGGCCGAGCCGGACATGCACTTCCGAGCCGGCTCGGTGGGCATCGCCTATATGGGCACGGTGCTGCTGCAGCTGGTGGACGAGCACGTGGTGAGCCTCGACGACCCGATCGCGCGCTGGCTGCCGGACGTGCCGCATGCCGACCGGATCACCCTGCGGATGCTCGGCTCCAGCACCTCGGGCCTGCACGACTACGTCACCGACCCGGCCTTCCTCGCCGAGTTGGAGGCCCACCCGTTCCGCCACTGGACCGACGACGACCTGCTCGCCTACCCCTTCAGCCACCCGCTCTGGTACGAGCCGGGCACCAACTGGAGCTACTCGCACGGCAACTTCGTGCTGCTCGGCGAGGCCCTGGAGCGGATCACCGGCACCCCGCTGGACAAGCTGCTGGAGCAGCGCGTGATGGGCCCGCTCGGGCTGCGCAACACGCAGAACGACTTCACGCCCGAGATCCCGGATCCGGTGCTGCACGCCTTCACCTCGGAGCGCGGCACCTACGAGGAGTCCACCTTCTGGAACCCGTCGTGGACGACCGCGCGCGGCGCCGTGATCACCACCGACATCTGCGACCTGGCCCGCTCGGCGCAGGCCATCGGCACCGGCGAGCTGCTCTCGCCGAGCGGCTTCCGGACCCAGCTGGACCCGGGAACGGTCGGCCTGGGCGGTCCCACCGACACCTGCCCGGCGACGGTGTGCCTCCACAACACCGAGGCGCTGCACTTCGGCCTCACCGTCCTGGTGGAGAACGGCTGGATCATCCAGAACCCGTCCTTCTCCGGATACGCGGCGATCCAGGCCTATCTGCCGAGCAAGCGCCTGGCCATCGCCGTCTCCACCACCAAGGGCCCCGACTCGCCCGACGTCAACACGGCCGAGGCGATCGCCTCGCAGATCGCCGCCGCGTTCGCGCCGGACAACCCGATCCCCGGTCCCACCACCGGCAGCTGACCGGAGCGGAGCATCTTAGACCGACCGGAACGTTGAGGCAGCGGGTGGCGCTGGCCGGCGGCGTTCAGCCGCCGGCCAGCAGCAGGACCAGCCCGGTCAGCACCGCGCCCGCCCCCAGCGCGACGAAGGCGTACTCGATGCCGCGGCGCTCGCGCCCCTGCACCAGCACCTGCCGGGGATCGTCGGGGTCGTAGCGGACCAGGACGTGCCGCCCGTCCACCAGCGGGTGGGAGCGGCTGGAGCAGACGGGGGAGAAGACCTCCATCACCAGACCCTCCCGGGTGGCGAACTGCAGCAGCGGCCGGGACACCCCGGCGCTCTCCGCACGGTCCGCCGGGCGCTCCTTGACCAGCGCCTGCACCGGTATGCCGTCCCGGAGCAGCCGCCGGGTCGCGTTAAGCCCGGTGACCCCGGCGAGGTAGGCGACCAGGCCGCCCACGGCCGCCCACACGGCGGGTACTGCGACGATCGAGAGGCTCATCCTGTCCCCCTTGGCAGCTGTTCCCGATGCCAGTCTGCGCGCAGCACCAGCCCCGGCGCGAGGCCGCCCGCCCAACCTCGCCGTCGCGTTAACGCAAGCCTTCGGCGAGTGGGCCCAGGGCGAGTGCGGGCAGGAAGTTGAGCAGGGCCAGGATCAGCGCGGCGCCGGTGGCCAGTGTCACGAAGTTGATCCCGGAGGCGCGCAGCGTGCCGACCGTCACCACACCCGGCCGCTGCCTACACCCCGCGCGAAGGGCTGTTCCTCGACCTGCTGCGCCGCGGCTTCTCCGCCGAGGACGCCCGCCGCCAGCTGGACACCGCCATCGACTGGGGCCGCTACGCCGAGCTGTTCGACTACGACGCCGGTGACGGCCGGCTCACCCTGGAGCCCGGCGCGCAGGACGCCCTCTGACGCGCGCGGTCGCGGTCAGTTCTGTGCGGGCGCCGCACCGGCGGGGTCGAAGCGGTAGCCGACCTGGCGGACGGTGGCGATGGAGCGGCGGTACTCGGGCCCGAGCTTGCGGCGCAGCCGGGCCACGTAGACGTCGACCGTGCGGGTGTCGCCGAACGGCGGCTGGCCCCCGACCGCGGTCAGCAGCTGGTTGCGGGTGTAGACCCGCCGCGGGTGGGCCACCAGGTGGGCGAGGAGCTCGAACTCGGTGAAGGTGAGGTCCAGCGGTCGGCCCCCCGCGGTGGCCAGTCGAGCCTCCTGGTCGACCACGACGCCGAGCGGCGCGGGGGTCGGCGGGGCCGGCCGGGCCGGTGGGGTCGGCGCAGGGCCGACCAGGTCGCGCTGCGCGTCCACGGAGTGGACCGCGCGGTGCGGGTGGGATGAGCGGGTGTGGGACACCCGCGGGTAGTGCAGTGACACAGTCCTTCTCCTTGCGGATGCCGCGCTGCTGCGAGCCGCGGGAACGTCTGCGACGCTACGCCGGGTCATGATCCGGTCACGCATTCCTGACGCCTTGTTGACTGCGGCAGGCCGTTCACTGACGAAGCCTTGACGACGGGCGTCGCCGTGGAGCGGCCGTGCCGCCCGGGCCCCGCGTTGCGGCCCTGCCAGGATTCCGGGGGACCGTCGGGAGGGTCGGGGAAACCGGGTTCGGGTGTGAAGGACACGTCAAGTTTTCCTGGCACTCCGTCAGAAACTTGTCAGGATGCGAAGAACGTCGCCGGCTGGCCGGTTTGCTGGGCCTGGGTCACCCGATTCCCGCTGTGACACTCGCCCGCGCGCAGAAGGTCCGCCGCATGCCTCTCCTGGCTCCCGCACCTCAGAAGGACGTCACCGTCGATCGCTCACCGCAGCCACCGGTGATCCGGCGCCACCGTGCGGCGAGCGGGCTGTTCGACCCGAAGCAGCTGGTTCGGTCGTTCCCCGAGGCACTGCGCAAGCTGCACCCGCGGGTGATGGCGAAGAACCCGGTGATGTTCGTGGTGGAGGTCGGTTCGGCCCTCACCACGCTGTCGGCGGTCTTCTCGCCGAGTGTCTTCAGCTGGCTGATCAGCATCTGGCTCTGGCTCACCGTGGTGTTCGCCAACCTCGCCGAGGCGGTCGCGGAGGGCCGCGGCAAGGCCCAGGCCGAGTCGCTGCGCAAGGCCAGGACCGGGACGGTGGCCAGAAGGCTGCTGCGCTGGCGGGTCGGTATCGAGCACTGCCCCGAGGAGCTGGTTCCGGCCGAGGAGTTGCGGCTCTACGACTTCGTGGTGGTCGAGGCCGGTGAGACCGTCCCGGGGGACGGTGACGTGGTCGACGGCATCGCGTCCGTCGACGAGTCGGCGATCACCGGTGAGTCGGCCCCGGTGATCCGGGAGGCCGGCGGCGACCGCTGCGCCGTCACCGGCGGCACGCGGGTCCTCTCCGACCGGATCGTCGTACGGATCACCTCCAAGCCCGGCCTGACCTTCATCGACCGGATGATCGCCCTGGTCGAGGGCGCCGAGCGGAGGAAGACCCCCAACGAGATCGCCCTCAACCTGCTGCTGGCCGCCCTGACCGTGGTCTTCATCCTCACCGTGGTCACGCTCCAGCCGTTCGCCGTCTACGCGGGCGCCGAGCAGAGCATCACCGTGCTGGTCGCGCTGCTGGTGGCGCTGATCCCGACAACGATCGGAGCGCTGCTCTCGGCGATCGGGATCGCGGGGATGGACCGGCTGGTGCAGCGCAACGTGCTGGCGATGTCGGGTCGGGCGGTGGAGGCGGCGGGTGATGTGAACACGCTGCTGCTGGACAAGACCGGCACCATCACCTTCGGCAACCGCCAGGCCGTCCGCTTCGTCCCGCTCGACGGCGTTCCGGCCGAGGAACTCGCCGAGGCAGCCCAGCTCTCCAGCCTCGCCGACGAGACCCCGGAGGGCCGCTCGGTCGTGCAACTGGCCAAGGAGCGCTACGCGGTGCCGCCCCGCGCGGAGGGGGAGCTCGGGCACCTGGAGTTCGTCCCGTTCAGCGCGCACAGCAGGATGAGCGGCGTCGACCTCACCTGGCCCGACAGTCCGGCCGTCCTGGTGCGCAAGGGCGCCTCGGCCGCCGTCGCCACCTGGGTGCACGAGCACGGCGGCAAGGTCCCGCCGCAGGCCTTCGAGATCGTCGACGTCATCGCCAAGGGCGGCGGCACCCCGCTGCTGGTCGCCGTGCACGACCGGCACGGCGCCCGGGCGATGGGCGTGATCCAGCTGACCGACGTGGTCAAGGACGGCATCCGCGAGAGGTTCGCCGAGCTGCGCCGGATGGGCATCCGCACGGTCATGGTCACCGGTGACAACCCGCTGACGGCCCGGGCGATCGCGCAGGAGGCGGGCGTGGACGACTTCCTCGCCGAGGCCACGCCCGAGGAGAAGCTGGCGCTGATCAAGAAGGAGCAGGAGGGCGGCAAGCTGGTCGCGATGACCGGCGACGGGACGAACGACGCCCCGGCGCTGGCGCAGGCGGACGTGGGGGTGGCGATGAACACCGGCACCTCGGCCGCCAAGGAGGCCGGCAACATGGTGGACCTGGACTCCAATCCCACCAAGCTGATCGAGATCGTCGAGATCGGCAAGCAACTGCTGATCACCCGAGGTGCGTTGACCACCTTCTCGATCGCCAACGACGTTGCCAAGTACTTCGCGATCATCCCCGCGATGTTCGCCTCCGCCTACCCCGGCCTCGGCGACCTCAACATCATGGCGCTGCACAGCCCTCGGTCCGCGATCACCTCGGCGATCGTCTTCAACGCGCTGATCATCGTCGCACTGATCCCGCTCGCGCTGCGCGGCGTGCGCTACCGGCCCGCCTCCGCCTCCGACCTGCTCCGCCGCAACCTGCGTATCTACGGCCTCGGCGGGCTGATCCTGCCGTTCGTCGGGATCAAACTCATCGACCTGGTCCTGCAGTTCGTTCCGGGCCTCTGATCCGGCCGACTCCGAGCGGGTGAAGGGGGGATGCAGCACACACCTGCTGTCCAACGCCAGCTGAGGCGCTGACACATTTCGGCCAAGTCGTGGTCTCGGGTGTGTGAAGCGGATATCAGTGACGCGTCAAAGTTCCCCATGCGCCCGTATGGAGAGTGTCAGGGATCCGTTGGGGGCCGCGAGCCGCTGCTTTGCTCCTCCTGCCGGCCCGCCGCCGGCGTCGTGCGGAGCCTCGGGGCCACCCACGGCCAGGTCCCTGAAGCAATTGGTGGAGCCCATGCTCGATCTCGTCTTCGTCGGTGTCACGGTCGCCGTGTTCGCCGTCCTCGCGCTGGTGGTGCGGGGGGTGGAGAAGCTGTGAGTGCCGAGAACATCGCAGGTCTCATCGTCGCTGTCGCGCTGGTCGGCTATCTGGTCGTGGCGCTGATCTTCCCGGAGAAGTTCTGACATGGGCTCGACTTTGGCCGGCTGGATGCAGGCCCTTGCACTGGTGGGAGCGCTGGCCCTGTGCTACCGCCCCCTCGGCGACTACATCGCCAAGCTGCTGACGACCGCGAAGCACCTGCGGGTCGAGCGCGGCATCTACAGGACGATCGGGGTGGACGGGGACGCGGATCAGCGTTGGCCGGTGTATCTGCGGTCGGTGCTGGCGTTCTCGCTGGTGTCCGTGCTGTTCCTGTACGGGCTGCAGCGGGTGCAGAACCACCTGATGCTCAACCTCGGCTTCAAGGCCGTGGGGCCGCACGGGGCGTGGAACACCGCGATCTCGTTCGTCACCAACACCAACTGGCAGGACTACGCCGGTGAGGCGACGCTGGGCCACACGGTCCAGATGGTCGGCCTCACCGTGCAGAACTTCGTGTCGGCGGCGGTGGGCATCGCGATCGTGGCGACGCTGATCCGCGGCTTCACGCGCTCCCGCACCGACCGGGTGGGCAACTTCTGGGTGGACCTGACCCGGATCTGCCTGCGGCTGCTGCTGCCGCTGTCGATCGTGTTCGGTCTGGTGCTGGTCGCCAACGGTGTGATCCAGAACTTCCACGGTTTCCACGACCTGGCGACGCTGGGCGGGGACACGCAGTCGATCCCGGGTGGTCCGGTGGCCTCGCAGGAGGTCATCAAGGAGCTGGGCACCAACGGCGGCGGGTTCTTCAACGCCAACTCGGCGCACCCCTTCGAGAACCCGACCGGGTTCACCAACTGGCTGGAGATCTTCCTGCTGCTGGTGATCTCCTTCTCGCTGCCGCGCACCTTCGGCAAGATGGTGGGCGACCACCGCCAGGGCTACGCGATCGTGTCGGTGATGGGCCTGTTCTGGGCCGGGTCGGCGGCGCTGATGACGTTCTTCGAGTCCGGTCACGGCGGTGTGGCGCTGCAGGCGGCCGGTGCGGCGATGGAGGGCAAGGAGGTCCGCTTCGGTATCGCGGCCTCGTCGCTGTTCGCGTCCTCGACGACGCTGACGTCCACCGGTGCGGTGGACGCGGCGCATGACTCGCTGACGCCGGGCGGCGGCGGGGTGGCGATCTTCGACATGATGCTCGGTGAGATCGCTCCCGGCGGTACCGGTTCGGGTCTGTACGGGATGCTGATCCTGGCGATCGTGGCGGTGTTCGTGGCGGGCCTGATGGTCGGTCGTACGCCGGAGTACCTGGGCAAGAAGCTGGGCGGGCGGGAGATGAAGTTCGCCTCGCTCTACATCCTGACCACGCCGGCGATCGTGCTGATCGGCACGGGTGTCGCGATGGCGCTGGGCGGTGAGCGGGCGAACATGCAGGCCTCGGGGCCGCATGGCTTCTCCGAGGTGCTGTATGCGTTCACGTCGGCGGCCAACAACAACGGGTCGGCGTTCGGCGGTCTGACGGTGACCTCCCCGTGGTGGGACACCGCGCTGGGGTTGGCGATGGTCTTCGGGCGGTTCCTGCCGATGATCTTCGTGTTGGCGCTGGCCGGGTCGCTGGCCCGTCAGCAGCCGGTCCCGGCCACCGAGGGCACGCTGCCCACCCACAAGCCCCTGTTCGTCGGTCTGCTGTCGGGCGTCGTCCTGATCGTCGTCGGCCCTCACCTACTTCCCTGCCCTGGCTCTCGGGCCGCTCGCGGAGGGTCTGCACTGATGTCCACCCTTACCACCCCAACTCCCGTAGAACAGAAGCCGGCTGAGCCGCACAGAGTGTCCGGCGGCCTGCTCGATCCCAAACTGATCCTCTCCTCCCTGCCCGACGCGGTGAAGAAGCTCGACCCCCGGGTGATGGTCAAGAACCCGGTCATGTTCGTGGTCGAGGTCGGCTCGGTGGTCACCACCGTGTCGGCGATCGCCAGCCCCAGCGTGTTCGCCTGGGCGATCACCATCTGGCTGTGGCTGACCACGATCTTCGCCAACCTGGCGGAGGCCGTCGCCGAGGGCCGCGGCAAGGCGCAGGCCGAAACCCTGCGCCGCACCAAGACCGACACGATGGCCCGCCGCCTGGTCAACTGGCCCACCAGTCAGGCCGAAGAGGAGGTCTCCGGGACCGCACTGCAGCTCGGCGACCATGTCGTGATCGAGGCCGGCGAGATCATCCCCGGCGACGGCGACGTCGTCGAGGGTGTCGCCTCGATCGATGAGTCGGCGATCACGGGCGAGTCCGCGCCGGTGATCCGCGAGTCGGGCGGTGACCGCTCGGCGGTCACCGGCGGCACCAAGGTGCTGTCCGACCGGATCGTCGTCAAGATCGCCTCGGAGCCCGGCAAGTCCTTCATCGACCGGATGATCGCGCTGGTCGAGGGCGCGGCCCGGCAGAAGACGCCCAACGAGATCGCGCTGAACATCCTGCTGGCCTCGCTGACCATCGTGTTCCTGGTGACGGTGGCGGCGCTGCAGCCGATGGCGACCTTCGCGGGCGCCCCGCAGACCATGGTCGTGCTGGTGGCGCTGATCGTGGCGCTGATCCCCACCACGATCGGCGCGCTGCTCTCCGCGATCGGCATCGCCGGCATGGACCGCCTGGTGCAGCGCAACGTGCTGGCCATGTCGGGCCGCGCGGTCGAGGCCGCCGGCGACGTCAACACCCTGCTGCTCGACAAGACCGGCACCATCACCCTCGGCAACCGCCAGGCCGCCGAGTTCCAGCCCGCCAACGGCGTCGCCGTCGACGAGCTCGCGGATGCCGCGCAGCTGTCCAGCCTCGCGGACGAGACGCCCGAGGGCCGCTCGATCGTGGTGCTCGCCAAGACCGGGTACGGCCTGCGGGCCCGCACCCAGGGCGAGTTGACGCACGCCACCTGGGTCCCCTTCACCGCGCAGACCCGGATGTCCGGCGTCGACCTCGACGAGCCCGAAGGAATCCACTCGGTGCGCAAGGGCGCGGCCGCCTCGGTCGCCACCTGGGTCACCGACAACGGCGGCACCGTCGGAACCGACGTGAGCGCCCTGGTCGACGGGATCTCCGCGGCCGGCGGCACCCCGCTGGTGGTGGCCGCCAAGGCCGGCACCGCACCCGCCCGCGTCCTCGGCGTCATCTACCTCAAGGACGTCGTCAAGGAGGGCATGCGCGAGCGCTTCGACGAGCTGCGCCGGATGGGCATCAAGACCATCATGATCACGGGTGACAACCCGCTGACCGCCAAGGCGATCGCGGACGAGGCGGGCGTGGACGACTTCCTCGCCGAGGCCACGCCCGAGGACAAGATGGCGCTGATCAAGAAGGAGCAGGAGGGTGGCAAGCTCGTCGCGATGACGGGTGACGGCACCAACGACGCCCCGGCGCTGGCGCAGGCCGACGTCGGTGTGGCGATGAACACCGGCACCATGGCGGCCAAGGAGGCCGGCAACATGGTGGACCTCGACTCCAACCCCACCAAGCTGATCGAGATCGTCGAGATCGGCAAGCAGCTCCTGATCACCCGCGGCGCGCTGACCACATTCTCGATCGCCAACGACGTCGCGAAGTACTTCGCGATCATCCCGGCGATGTTCGCCTCCGTCTACCCGGGGCTGAACCACCTGAACATCATGGCGCTGCACAGCCCCAAGTCGGCGATCACCTCGGCGATCATCTTCAACGCACTGGTCATCATCGGCCTCATCCCGCTCGCCCTGCGCGGCGTCAAGTACCGCCCCTCCGACGCCAGTTCCATGCTGCGACGCAACATCCTGATCTACGGCGTCGGCGGCCTGATCGTGCCGTTCGTCGGAATCAAGGCGATCGACCTTATCGTTCAGTTCATTCCCGGCCTGCGCTAAAGACACGGAAGGAGAACCCACCTCATGTCCAAGCCACTGCCCACCTCCATCCGTACGCATCTGAGCGCGCTGCGCCTCCTGCTGGTGATGACCGTGATCCTGGGGGTGCTGTACCCGCTGCTGGTGACCGGCGTCAGCCAGGTCGCGTTCAGCGCCAAGGCCAACGGGTCGATCGTGAAGTCCGCGGACGGCAAGGAGATCGGCTCCAGCCTGCTGGGGCAGAACTACAACCTGCCGAAGAAGACTGCTGCTTCTGGTTCAACAACGGGCAACGACCCCAACGAGCAGGCGCAGCCGGACCCGAAGTGGTTCCAGCCGCGTCCCTCGGCGGCCGGCGCGGGCTACGACCCGCACAGCTCCTCGCCCTCCAACCTGGGCCCCAACGACGCGACGCTGCTGAAGGACGTCAACGACCGCCGGACCGCGGACGCCGCGTTCGACGGCGTCGACCCGGCCACCGTGCCGGCCGACGCGCTGACCGCCTCGGGCTCGGGCCTGGACCCGGACATCTCCCCGGCCTACGCCAAGGAGCAGACCGCCCGGGTCGCCAAGGCCCGCGGCCTGTCCACCGACACGGTGGCCGCGCTGGTCGCCAAGTACACCGACGGCCGTTCGCTGGGCTTCCTCGGCGACCCCGGCGTCAACGTCGTCCTGCTCAACAAGGCACTCAGCGAGACCAAGTGACGATGAGTCACTCAGTCGTCGACTAGGCCGGGCCGACCCGGGTGCGAGGAGTGAATCCCGCACCCGGGTCGTCGCCGCGCGTCCCCGCAACTGCCGTACCGCACCGACCGGTTCCGGTCACCCCGTAGAGAGAGCAAAGTCCATGGCCCGCGATGCGGTGAGCCACGTCCTGATCGTCGACGACGAGCCCCAGATCCTGCGGGTGCTCCGCACCAACTTCCACGCCCGGAACTACACGGTGCACACCGCGGCCACCGGGCAGGAGGCGCTCGATTCGGCCGTACGCGACGTCCCCGACGTTGTCGTGCTGGACCTCGGCCTGCCCGACTTCGACGGGGTGGACATCATCCACGGTCTGCGGTCCTCGATCGCGGCGCCGATCATCGTGCTCTCCGGACGCAGCAGCGTCGAGGAGAAGATCCGCGCCCTGGACGCGGGCGCCGACGACTATCTGACGAAGCCCTTCCTGATGGACGAGCTCTTCGCCCGGCTGCGCGCCGTCCTGCGGCGCCCGGCCCTGGAGGCCCCGGCGTCGCTCACGGTGATCGGCGACCATGTGGTCGATCTCGTGGCGGCCACGGTCACCGGCCCCGCCGGGCCCGTCAGGCTCACCCCCACCGAGTGGAAGATCATCACCCTGCTGCTGGCCAGGCCGGGCCGACTGGTCCCCAGGCAGCAGCTGCTGCTTGAGATCTGGGGACCGGGGCAGGAGGAGCACGGCAACTATCTCCGCGTCTATTTCGCCGGTCTGCGCCGCAAGCTGGAGCGTGACCCGAGGCGCCCCCGGCACCTGATCACCGAACCCGGCGTCGGCTACCGCTACCAGCCGTGACGAGGAGGGCCGCCGATGACGGCGGCCCTCCTCGGCTGTACCTGAGTGCTCAGGGCGCGGGGTCCCAGTGGGCCTCAAGATGACGGGTGCCGTCAGCGGCGGTGACGGTTCGCCAGCTGGCGCGCATCCGGACCGTCCGGCCGGCCGGGCGGACGGTGCGGGAGGCGGCCGTGCCGCCCAGGGCCTGGAGCACGGTGCTGTCGAGGGGGCTGTCGGCCAGCCTCTGCACGACGGCGGACAGCGCCGAGCGGACAGGTTCGAGCACCGCGGCGGCGGCGAGCGGCGGGCGGCGGTGGAAGGCACCGAGAACGGTCACGTGGACCTCACCTTCGTGAAGCGTCGGAGCGACGAAGACGTCCCACGTTAGGCCCGAGCGCCCGTGCGGCAGGCGTTCCTGACGATTCATTGACTGTGCCGGTGCCGTCACTGACGGTGCCTTGACGTCACTCGGTGCGCGCGGGGCTCTGCAGGGTGTCCAGCACGTTGCCGGCCTGGTCCGCGAGGGTCACGGCGACCAGGCGCGCCTCCAGCGAGGGGATCACGCCCGGGGTCGGTTGGAGCATGAACCGGCCGTAGTAGTGGCCGTTGCTGAAGACCCGCAGTTCGACCTCCTCGCCCGGCAGTCCGAGCCGGTCGACGTCCCAGCTCCGGCGGCCCAGGACGACGGAGCCGTCCGGTTCCAGGCGCGGCGGGTGGCCGATCAGCGTGCCGTACTCGAAGCGGCAGCCGCGCAGGTGCAGCAGACCCACGAGCTGCTTCTCCACCTGGTCGATCACCGTGCTGGGGGAGGTGGCGGAGGACTGGGCCAGCCGGGCGGTGTGGTGGATCTGGGCGAGGTAGTCGGCGTCCGTGACGGCGATCACCTGGAGGCGGCGGGCCCGGGCGGCCAGTTGGGAGACCACCAGCCCGACCACCAGCAGCAGGACGGCGGTGGTGATGTCGGCCGACCGGCTGATCGAGAAGTGCTCGTAGGGCTTGGTGAAGAAGAAGTCGAACCACACGGCGGCGGACACGGCCGAGAGCGCTCCGGCCGTCCGGTGTCCGAGCACGGCCGCCGCGACGACCACGACGACCAGGATCAGGGCGACGTTGGTGTTGGCGATGCTGCTGCGGAAGGGCAGCAGGATCGCGCAGACGGCGAGTGGGGCGGCCAGGGCCGCGAGGATCGCGAGCGGGCCCCGGGTGAGGACATGAGGCATGGCGCACCTCCTGCGTTCAGGTGTAGCAGGAGGCGCGCACGGCGGGTGCGGCTCGGACGGTTCTTAACAACTTTCTGGCGGGTGGCGCCGCGGCACGGGCCGGGGGTCGGCCGGGCCGCAAAATACCGCTAGCAGGCGGCTCGGCCGCCCGGGGCCTTCCTACGCTGAGGGTCGGGTCCACGGGGAGGGCGGCTCGCTTGGCCGGTCGCTGGAGCCCGAGCCGGGCCACCCCCGCTACTTCCTGACCGAGCCCGGTCGGCTGATCGGCGAGCGACGCCGAGGGCGACGGTCGCACGGGAGTCGACAAGCGCGCGCATGGGTTCTGTCAAAGGAGGGGTGCCCAGGTGCGCGCCGAGGTCGTCGCAGCGTAGCGTTCGACCGCTGGCAGGTGTTTCGTGCTCGTGAACTGCTTTACGTTCCTTCACCATTGACACCAGGGGGCTCATCGTGACGACATCAGGTCTGTGCCTGCCACCGGCCATCGAGTCGGTGGCGGCCGAGGCAGCGGAGCTGGTCCGCCAACTGGCGGCCGAGGGACACTTGTCGGCCCAGGCGGCTGAGCTTCGTGGTCAGGAGATCGCCGGCGAGCTGGCCGCGACCGGGACCTACCGCCAGAGCGCGCAGGAACTCCTGCTGGGCAGCCGGATCGCCTGGCGGAACAACCCGCAGTGCATCGGCAAGTTCTACTGGAAGGGGCTGGAGGTCCGGGACTGCCGCGAGGTCGCGGCCGGGGGCGGCGACGAGGGCCTCCTGTTCGAGGCGCTGGTGGAGCATCTGCGGCTGGCTTGGAACGGCGGCCGGGTCAGGTTGCTGCTGAGCGTCTTCGCCCCGAGCGAGCCGCAGCGGCCCGGCCCGCGGGTCTGGAACGGCCAGCTCATCCGCTACGCCGGCTACCGGCGCCACGACGGGTCGGTGCTGGGCGACCCCGGGTCGGTGGAGTTCACCGAGGCCGTCCTGCGGCTGGGTTGGCGCGGGCGGGGCACCGAGTACGACGTGCTGCCGCTGGTCGTGCAGTGGCCGGGGCGCGAGCCGAGGTGGTTCGACCTGCCGCCGGACGCGGTGCCCGAGGTGCGGATCAGCCACCCCGACCACCCCTGGTTCGAGCGGCTGGGCCTGCGCTGGCACGGCTTTCCGACGATCTCCGACCAGGTCCTCGAACTGGGCGGCCTGCGCTACCCGTTGGCACCCTTCAGCGCCTGGTACACCTGCACCGAGATCGGCGCCCGCAACCTGTCCGACACCAATCGCTACGACAAACTCCCCGAGGTGGCCCGGGGGATGGGCCTGGACACCGGCCGCGACCGCACCCTGTGGCGGGACCGCGCGCTGCTGGAACTCACCGCGGCCGTGCTGCACTCCTACGACCAGGCCGGGGTGTCCATCATCGACCACCACTTCGCCACCAAGCAGTTCGTGCGGCACGAGGAGCGCGAGCAGAAGAGCGGACGCGGCTGCCCGGCCGACTGGTCCGCCATCGTCCCGGCCACCAGCGGCTCGACCACGCCGATCTGGCAGCGCCGCTACGAACCCACCCGGGTCCGCCCCAACTTCGCGCCCCACCCGGTGCCCTGGGCATCCGGCGCCGCCGGGGACTGAGCGCATCGCCACCGGTCACTGGTCACCGGTTCACTGGCCGGACCGCCGCTGCTCACCCCGCCAGCAGCCGGCCCGGGCCCTCGACCCGGGCCAGCCGCCAGTCACGCGGGCGGTCCCGGCCGGCCGGATCGGTGTCGGTGATCCGCAGCCCGTCGCCCTCGCGGTTCGGCTCGGGCCGCAGGTGGACCCCGACGCGCTGCGGCAGGGTGGAGGCGACGATCTCCCAGCGATCGGCGTGGACCCGGCCGATCGACACCTCGCAGTCCAGCAGCGCGGCCGCCTGCGCACGGTCGGCGCAGCCGCGGACCTGCTCCGCGAGCGGGACCAGCCGGGTGGGCAGCGGCGCTGACCGGTCCCGGGCGTAGCAGAACCAGGAGCCCACCCGGACCAGTACGCCCGCGCAGCCCTCCGCCGGATCGTCCAGCAGCGCGGCCGCCGCCAGGCCGCCCGGTGGCCGGCCGCCAGGTGCCGATGGCCGCTCGACGGGCTCCCAGTGCTCCAGGTAGGCCTCGTGCAGGCCTTCCTCGACCAGCACGCCGTCCGCCCAGTGCAGGGTGCCGGCGTCGGGCAGCGGCGCCGACGGGTGCAGGTCGATCTGACGGACCCAGCTGAACCGGTCGCCGTCCTGCTCCAGCGTGCCGGCGAACGCCTTCTGCTCGCACAGCGCCAGCAACTGCGGGCGGTCCAGCTGCGCCAAGGGTGCCCGCCCGACCACCTCGTCCAGCCCGGGCGGTCTGCGGAGGTCCCCGAAGAGGGCGGGGCCCTGGACCCAGGTGACGGCGCTGACGCGGTCCGTCGACCCGTCGGCCTCGCGGACAAGTGTGCGCCGCCAGACGCCGGGGAGATCCGCGAGTGCGGGGTGCGGTATTGGCATCGCTCCTGCATATCACGGGCGAGGCGGTTCTCGTTATGCGAGTCTCCGTTATGAGAGTCCACTTGCATGATGCGATGGGAGCCGCTTATAGTAATGACAGTTGGCTCTCACGAAGAGAGTCGACCGACATCACCGCAGTCCAGTCGAACGGCAATGGGCCGCTCGCGCCGCCATCCGTAACGACGCTCGTATCGACGAAGGAACCTTCACCATGACTGTCACCGCCCCCACCAGCACCACCCGGACCATCGACCTCCCCAGTGGCCTGAGCCTCACGGTCCAGGAGTTCGGCGAGAACACCGACGGCACGGGGGTGCTGATGCTGCACGGCGGCGCCGGGCCCCGCTCGATGGCCGGGTTCGCCGCCGGGATGTCCCAGCACGCCTACGTGGTCGTCCCGACCCACCCCGGTTTCGAGGGCGCGCCCAGGCCCGAATCGTTCGACTCCGTCGCCGATCTGGCCTCGGCCTACCTGGACCTGCTCGATGCACTCGGCCTGGACGGCGTGCTGGTGGCCGGCAGCTCGGTCGGCGGCTGGATCGCCGCTGAGATGGGCCTGCGCGACAACCGCAGCCGGATCAGCGCGCTGGTCCTGCTCGCCGCGACCGGAATCACGCCCGTGCCCCCGCTGGAGATCGCGAACCCCGCGAACATCGGACCGATCCGCACCGGTGAACTGGCCTTCCACAAGCCGGAGTTCCGGCTGAACCCGGCCACCCTGACCGAAGACCAGAAGGCCGCGATGGGCGCCAACCAGGCCACCCTGGCCGTCTACGCGGGCGACCCGTTCTGCCACGACCCCAAGCTCCAGGGCCGGCTGCACCGCGTCACCGTCCCGGTGCTGGTGCTCGCCGGCGAGCAGGACGGGATCGTCCCGCTGGAGTACGAGCGCGCCCTGGCCGACGCCTTCCCCCGCGCCACCCTCCGCCCCATCCCCGAGGCCGGCCACTTCCCGCACCTCGAGCAGCCCGGAGCCGTCTTCGCGGCCATCGGCGACTTCGTCGACACCGAGGTCAAGCCCGCAGGCTGACCCCACCCAGCAGCCGCGCCCCCTCTCGACCTCCCGAGGACGCATCATGACCGCGTGGCGGACCCGGCCGCTCGGCGCAGGCTGCTCGACTCGCCGTCGGCAGCCAGTCTCGGCGGGCGGAGGGGCCAGCGACGAAGCTCGCAGCGAGGACGGTGAACCGGATCCTGGCGAGTCGTCAGCCGCCGGGAGTCCGGCTGCGGAATCCGTGTTGGGATACTGCACGCCATGGTCATCGTCCTGCACCCACACGACTCCCTTCAGTACGCGCGCCGGTCGGCGGCCGCCAATGCTTGGTTCGGAACGGTCCTGGAGGCCGCACAGGAGGGCGACTGGCGGCTGGACGACATCGAGCGCCGCATCGTCAATGACGTGCTGAACGCGACCTATCCGCTGACCAGCGGAATGCCCCCGTACACTGAGGAGTCCCTGAGGATTCGGGTCCTACGGATCGCGAGCTGGGCCGCAATCCTGCGCCTGGCCGCCGCCGCTGGCGGATGGACACTCTTCCCGGTCACCAACCAGGATCCGGACGGCCTCACCCGGCAGGTCGGCATGGCCGACCTGCTGTCGGCTATCTACACCCTGGCTGAGCAAGGCGAGCAATGGCAGCAGATGATCATGACTGCCGTGCGCGGAAACCTCATACCGCGTGGGCAAAGCGTCGAACAGTGGGCCAGTGAGCACAGCCCCGGGCTCAAGCGGGACCTGGCGAACGCGGAGCATTTCTTCTCCGGACCCGGCTCCCTCGAGGACACCCTGCACGACATCGCCACCGCGCACGCCGGATAGGACCTCAGGATCGGACGCCGGCATGAACCGAACGGAAGCGGCACCCGCATGGGGCGGGCTCGCTTCAGCGCGGCGAGCTCGGCAACGGGATGGTCGTCGACGTTCATGATGCCGGGTTGAGCAGCTTCCAGTGGCCCTCGGAGACGACCTCGATGCTGCCGTCGGTCACCTTGATGGCGGTCTGAGCGTCGATGGCGTAGGCCGGACCCGTTATCTTCGCGGCCCAGCGTTCCGCCTCGGCCATGGTGTTCTCCGGGCACCCCGGGCTGTCGAGGTGGGGGAAGATGGAGAAATCGACGACTCCCAGCGTGCTGTCGTCACCGGTGGGGGGCTTCCAGTCGACGAACTCCTCCCCGATACGGGGAGTCAGGACCATGCTTCCGGCGCTGAGTCCTACGTAGACCGTGTCGTGCAGCGAGGGGAAGAGGTCGGCCAGTCCGGACTCCCGCATCCAGTGGCACAGGTACAGCGCGTCGCCGCCGTTCACCAGCAGGGCGTCTGCCTCTCGGACCCAGGAGACCCAGCGTTCCTTGTCGATGCCGGGCAGTGCGGTGAGCTCCAGCACGCCCACCGACTTCCACCCCAACTCGGTCATGGGACTGGGGGATTGTCCGCTGATGAAACGCCACGGCCCGCCCGGATCCCCGTACGGGCCCCCGTACCCTGCGGTGGGGATGCAGAGGGCGCTGGCCTCGGCTATCGGTTTGCCCAGGAGATCGACCAACGCTGCCAGCACGCTTGCGTTCCTGACACCCGAGTCGGTAAGGAGAAGCTTCATCACCCAACCCTACTCACGTGGGGTTTCGATCAGGGGTTCGATCAGCTCCAGGAGGTTGCCTTCGGGGTCGGCGATGTACGCGTAGCGCATGCCTTCGGTCACCCCGGGCGCGGGGGGTGACACCGGGGGCGGCGCCGCACTCACCGGTCAGACGGGCGAACGCGGTGTCGAGGTCCGGGACTTGAAGCGCGAGATGGGTGAAGGTCTGCACGGCGGTGGCGGCGAAGGGGTCCGCGTACGTGGCAGGGCTCGAACCGGGCCGTTCAACGAACTCCACCCGCTGGCCGCCGCCGTCTCTCAGGAGGACGGCACGGACGCCCGCCTCGGGCAGCTCCAGGCGCTCGTCCACGTGAATGAGCCCGAATGCGTTGCCGTACCAGGCCTCCTGGGCCGTGAGGTCGGCGACCGAAAGGCTGACGTGGTGGAAACGGGCAGGGGTTGTCCGTTTCGCCGCTGAGGAACCGGCCCTGTTCGACATCACCTTCAACGCGGGCCTCGACAAGTCCAGGTTCGACGGGTTGGCGTCGGCCGGCGACGAGGTGGCAGGCCTCCTGCTGCCCGTTGCCCGCCAGTTGGCCCCGGACGCCGACGACGCGTTCGACCTGCTGCTCCGCGTTGCCGCCGCCGCGCACGGCCTCGCCGTGTTCCTTCGCCAGGGCCTGTTCGGCGTGGGAAGCGGAGCCCTCACGGACACGGAGCAGAAGGCTGCACGCACGGCCCGAGCGATCACGCGAGAGCGCGCCGTCTGACCTCCCCGCTCTCTCCGCGACGCTGCGGCCTGCTGCGGTCGACTGCGGGCTGCGGGGGCCTGCGAGGTCAGTCGAGCGCGGTGTCCGCGAGCACCTTGCGCAGGACGTTCCAGGAGAGGTCCGAGAACGTCGTGAACTCCTTCTCCTGGTGGTCGATCTCGTCGATGTAGTGGAAGGTGTCGCGGCCGAGGTCGGCGGCCGTGTACGAGTCCATCGAGAGTTCGTTCTCGTTCAGGTACACGTGGAGGCTGGCCGCGAACTCCGAGGTGTCGCTCATGTAGCGCGGGCCGGTGGGCCCGTTGTCGCCGTCCATCGGGCAGTAGACCTTGTGCACGGCGAACTTGTCGCCGGCCAGCCAGGCGCACTGGCCGGGGGTCAGGGTGACCAGGCCCCGCTTGGGGGAGTCCCAGGCGAGTTTGTCGTAGGCCATCACGTCGAGTTGGCCGGCCAGGCAGTAGACGATTCCGGTGGTGTTGCCGTGCGAGTGGATCGGGGAGTAGTGCTGGGCCGGCCAGATCTCCAGGACCACGGGGGATCCGGCGTCGACAGGTGTGATGCCGAGGTCCCGCACGTAGTCGAACTCCGTGGCCCAGTTGTCGTAGATGCCACGGCCCGTGCAGGCCACGCGAATGTACGGCGGGTGCGTCTTGTCGTCAGCGGCCTTGGCCAGCAGGATCCGGCGCAGCAGGCCGAGCTTGTTGCCGGGCATGTCGTGGGTGGCAGTGCCGGCGGGTTCGAGGTGCTTGCGCATCGCCTCGATCTCCCAGGCGGAGAGCCGGATGTTGACCGCCTTGCGAGCCAGATCCATGATCGCCGGGGGGACCATGAGCTGTCGCGCGTACTCGTCGAAAGACGACGGCTGGGTGATGACCAGCGCCGGGGACAGGCGATCGCCCTGGATCCGCAGCTGGCGATCCCTTCCGGCCAACGCCGAGTCGCCGTACCGATATCCACCGCGAGCCCGCAGATATCCCCCGATGAGTCACTTCGCTGACGAATGCTTCTGCGTGGCTGTCGTCGTCAGCACGCTGGCCGAGTGGTGCCGCCTGGGCCGCGGTGGCCCGCGCGCCCGCGTAGCCGCGTCGCCGCTGTACGGCGGCGTGGTCGATATAGATCGTACATAGAGACTCTTTGCAGAGTTTTGACCGCGGACCGAAAACCCTGGCCGCCTGCAGAAGCTTTCCGCGCGAGCTGCTCGCGAGCTGCTCGCGAACTGCTCGCGAACTGCTCGCGAACTGCTCGCGAACTGCTCGCGGCCGGCCGTGCCGGGCGTGCTCGCCCGCGCCTGCGGCGCTTGTCGCCACCAACCTGACGAACCCGTTAAGGAGCTCCAGGCATGAACACCAGCGACACGGTTGCCCAGCAGCAGGACGCGACCTCGTTGCGTGCCGAGCTGCTCCGCCGCCGCCTGGCCGGCGGACAGGGCGGCGGACGTCGCAAGGGGATCGGCCGCGCGGACCGCACCGCGCCGCTGCCGCTCTCCTTCGGCCAGCAGCAGATGTGGTTCCTCAACCGGATGGACCCGGAGTCCACCGAGTACGGGGTGCCGTTGGTGCTGCGCCTGGCGGGTGAGCTGAACTCCGCTGCGCTGGAGAGTGCTTGGGAGCAGATCGTGGAGCGCCACGAGATCCTGCGCACCCGCTACCTCCTGGTCGGGGGTGAGCCGGCCCAGGTGGTCGACGCGCCTCGGCCGGCCGGGTTGCCGGTGGTGGACCTGACCGTCGTCCCGGCCGAGGCGCTGGACGCCCGGTGGCGCGAGGCGGTCGAGTTGGAGATCGCCAAGCCGTTCGACCTTGAGCAGGAGTGGCCGGTCCGGGCCACCCTGGTCCGCCTCAGCGCCACTGAGCACGTCCTCGCCGTGGTCTTCCACCACATCGCCTGCGACGCCTGGTCGATGCGGGTCTTCGCAGGTGAGCTGGGTGGTTTCTATCGGAGTGCCGTGACCGGCGGGCCCATGACGGCTGAGCCGCTCGCGCTGCAGTACGCGGACTACGCCGCCTGGCAGCGCAAGCACCTCGCCGGTGACACCTTGGAGCGCGAACTCTCCTACTGGCGTGACAAGTTGGACGCCGTCATGCCGCTGGATCTGTCAACCGACCGGCCGCGCCCGGCGGTCCGCAGCTGGGCGGGCGACTCCGTCCCGTTCGCGATCCCGGCCCAGCTGGCTGACCGGGTACGCGAGTTGAGCGCCGAGCAGGGCACCACGCCGTTCACCTTCCTGCTCACCGTCTACCAGCTGATGCTCGGTCGCCACGCCGGCTCCAGCGACATCACGGTCGGCGTCACCGTCTCGGCGCGCAACCGTCCCGAGTTGCAGCAGATCATCGGTTACGGCATCAACACCCTGGCAATCCGTGGACGTTGGAGCGGAGACCCGGCCTTCGCGGAGCTGCTGAAGTCCTCCGCCGGCACGGTGCTGGACGCCCTCGACCACCAGTCCGTCCCGTTTGCCCGTCTGGTGGACGAGCTGCAGCCGCAGCGCGACCTGTCCCGCACGCCGGTCTTTCAGGTCGACTTCGTCCTGCACGAGGACCGCGAGTCGGCCTTCGACCTGCACGGCCTGGAACTGGAGTCGCTGGCCGAGGACCGGATCGCCAAGTTCGACCTCACGCTGAACGTCACACACGCCGCCGAGGGAGCGATGCACGCCCGACTGGGCTTTGCAACCTCGCTGTTCGACCGTGCAACTGTTGAGCGGATGGCCGGGCACATCCTGCAGCTCCTGGAGTCGGTCACCGTCCGGCCGCAGGCTCGGCTCTCGTCCCTGCGGATGCTGCCAGCGGTGGAGGTTGCGCGGCTGATGGGGGAGTGGAACCCGGTGGTTCCGGAGCCGGTGGAGCGTTGCGTGCACGAGGTCTTCGAGGCGCAGGCTGAGCGGACACCGGATGCGGTCGCGGTCGTCTTCGAGGGCGTTGAGCTGACCTACCGCGAGCTGAACGAGCGCGCGAACCGGATCGCGCACCACTTGCGTGAACTGGGTGCGGGGCCGGACCGGTTGGTGGGTGTTTCGCTGGAGCGCGGTCTTGACCTGCTGCCGGCGCTGCTGGGTGTGCTCAAGTCCGGTGCGGCCTACCTGCCGCTGGACCCGGCCAACCCGGTGGAGCGGTTGGGTTACATCCTGGAGGATGCGGGCGCTTCGCTGCTGGTGACGATGTCGGGGCTGGAGAGCGTTCCGGCCGACTACGCGGGGACGCGGGTCCTGCTGGATGCGGACGCGGCTGCGATCGCCGAGCGGTCGAGCGAGAACCCGGCGGTCGTGGGGTCGCCGGAGAACCTGATCTACGTGATCTACACCTCGGGTTCGACGGGTCGGCCCAAGGGTGTGGCGTTGAGCCACGCGAACGTGCTGCGGCTGCTGCGTTCCGCTGATCACAATCTGGCGTTCTCGTCCGAGGACGTGTGGACGCTGTTCCATTCCTACGCGTTCGACGTGTCGGTGTGGGAGATGTGGGGTGCGCTGCTGAACGGTGGCCGTCTGGTGGTGGCGTCGTTCGACACGCTGCGCTCGCCGGATGAGTTCTTGGACCTGTTGGTCGCGGAGCGGGTTTCGGTGCTGTGCCAGACGCCGACGGCGTTCCGTTCGCTGACGGCGCTGGCGGCAGCGGGGGACCCGCGGATCGATGAACTGGGCCTGCGGGCGGTGGTGTTCGCCGGTGAGCGGCTGGAGACCGGGGACCTGCTGCCGTGGACGGACCGGTTGGGCCTGTCGGGTCCGGTGCTGGTGAACATGTACGGCATCACCGAGACGACCGTCCACTCGACGTACCACGAGCTGGGCGAGCTGGACCTGGCCCAGCCCAACCGCAGCTTCGTCGGCCGTCCGCTCTCCGACCTGGCGATCCACCTGCTGGATGAGCAGGGCAACCTGGTGCCGGTCGGCGTGCCCGGGGAGATCTACGTCGGCGGCGCCGGCGTGGCCCGCGGCTACCTGGGCCGCCCCGAGCTGACGGCCGAGCGCTTCGTCCCGGACCCCTTCGGCCCGCCTGGAGCCCGCCTCTACCGCTCCGGCGACCTGGCCCGCCGCCTGGAGGACGGCAGCCTGGAATGCCTGGGCCGCATCGACACCCAGGTCAAGATCCGCGGCTACCGCATCGAACTGGGCGAGATCACCAACCAGCTGCACACCCACACCTCGGTCCGCGACGCCGCCGTCATCGCCCGCGAGGACGTCCCCGGCGACAAGACCCTCGCCGCCTACATCGTCACCACCGAAGACACCTCCCTGGAACCCGCCGAGCTGCGCGCCCACCTGTCGGCCGCGCTGCCGAGCTACATGGTTCCGAGCGCGTTCGTCGCCATCGACCGCATCCCGCTGACCAGCAACGGCAAGCTCGACGCCCGTGCTCTGCCCGCCCCGGGCCGGAGCGCGTACGTCACGGTGGCTCACGTCGCGCCGCGTACGGCAGTCGAGTTGGCGATGGCTGCGGCGTGGGCCGAGGTGCTGCGGATGGACGTCGACCGGGTGGGTGTCCACGACAGCTTCTTCGACCTGGGTGGCGACTCGATCCGCGCGGTGGCGTTGACCGGTGCGTTGCGTGAGGCGGGCTATGGCGTCTCCATTCGGGATGTCTTCGAGTATCGGACGATCGCCAGGCTTGCTGCCAATGCCGGGTTCGCGGGTGAGGCATTCGTGCCGGTCGCGCCGTTCGCACTGATCGGCGCGGAGGACCGGGAGGCGCTGCCGGTTGACGTGGTCGACGCCTACCCGCTCTCGCAGGTGCAGACCGGCATGCTGGTCGAGACGCTGACCAGCGCCGAGCGCGGCACCTACATCAACATCAACTCGTTCCGGATCCCGGACGAGCAGGCGTTCTCGCCGGCCGCGCTGCGGGAGGCGCTGCGGGTGGTCGTACAGCGGCACGACATCCTGCGCACCTCGATGCACCTGGAGGGCTACACACAGCCGTTGCAGCTGGTGCATGCCGACGTCGACGTCCCGGTCACTGTGCACGACCTGTGCGGGATGGGCGAGGAGGACGTCCGGCAGGCGCAGTTGGAGTTCGTCACCGCGCAGCGGGCTGAGCTGTTCGATGTCGCCGCGGCGCCGCTGCTGCGAGTGAGCGTGCACGTGGAGTCCGACGCCGCCTGGCGCCTCACTCTGACCCAGAGCCACGCGATCACCGAGGGCTGGAGCCTCAACTCCCTCACCATGGAACTGCTGGACGCCTACCGCGCGATCCGGGACGGCGTCGCGCCGCCCGAGTACCCGGAACTCGCCGTCCGGTACGCGGACTTCATCGCCGCCGAGTCGGAGTCCCTGGAGAGCGCCGATGACCAGGAGTTCTGGAAGAACATCACCGACCAGCACGCCCCGCTCACCCTCCCCGAGGCCTGGGCCGGCACTGTGACCGAGGCACCGGCCGAGACGCTGCGAGTGGAAGCCGTCCTCGCGGATCTTGAGGAGCAGCTGCGCGCTCTGGCGAGCCGGGCCGGCGCCTCGCTGAAGACCGTGCTGCTTGCGGCGCACCTCAAGGTGATGAGCGCGCTCACCACCGAAACCGCCTTCCACGCCGGCCTGGTCACTCACGGACGACTCGAAGTCCCTGGTGCAGAACGGGTGTTGGGCATGCATCTCAACACCCTGCCGATCCCCTTCCGGCACACCGCCACCACCTGGCTTGAGCTGGTCGAGCAGACCTACGCCAGTGAGACCGCCATCTGGGGCCACCGGCGCCACCCCCTGCCCGCCATTCAGCGCGCGGCGGGAGCGGACCGGCTGATCACCGTTCTGTTCGACTACCACGACTTCCACCAGGTCGATGCTGACAAGATCGACACCACCGGTACCATCGGCGGCGCCCTCAACGAGTTCGCCCTGAACGCCATCGCCCAGAACGGCCGCATCCACCTCACCGCCACCACCCGCACCCTCACCCGCGAAGCAGCCGAGCGGCTGGCGGGCATGTTCCGCCAGGTGCTGGAGTCGATGGCCGCTGATGTGCACGGTGATGCCACGGGTGGTGTGGTGCCGGCGGGGGAGGCCGCGCGCCTGGTGGGGGAGTGGAACCCGGTGGTCGCTGTGCCGGTGGACGGATGCGTGCACCAGGCCTTCGAGGCGCAGGTTGAGCGGACGCCGGATGCGGTTGCGGTCGTGTTCGAGGGCGTGGAGCTGACGTACCGGGAGTTGAACGGGCGGGCGAACCGGATCGCGCATCACCTGCGTGAACTGGGAGCGGGTCCGGACCAGTTGGTGGGTGTTTCGCTGGAGCGCGGTCTTGATCTGCTGCCGGCGCTGCTGGGTGTGCTCAAGTCGGGCGCGGCGTATCTGCCGTTGGACCCGGCGAACCCGGCGGATCGGCTGGGTTACATCCTGGAGGATGCGGGTGCTTCGCTGCTGGTGACGACGTCGGCGGTGGAGAGCGTGCCGGAGCGGTTCGCGGGGACGCGGGTCCTGCTGGATGCGGACGCGGCTGCGATCGCCGAGCGGTCGAGTGAGAACCCGGTCCTGGTGGGGTCACCCGAGAACCTGATCTATGTCATCTACACCTCGGGGTCCACGGGCAAGCCCAAGGGCGTGGGTCTGAGTCATGCGAACGTGCTGCGCCTGTTCGCCTCTACCGAGGGCCAGTTCGGGTTCGGTGCCGGAGATGTGTGGACGCTGTTCCACTCCTACGCGTTCGATTTCTCGGTCTGGGAGATCTGGGGACCGCTGCTGCTCGGCGGCCGCCTGGTGGTCGTCCCCCACACGGTCAGCCGCTCGCCTGCCGCCTTCCTCGATCTGCTGGTGCGCGAGCAGGTCACCGTCCTCAACCAGACGCCGTCCGCGTTCTACCAGCTGATCGACGCCGACCGGGACAGCGACCTGGCGCCCGATGCACTCGCCCTGCGCCATGTCGTCTTCGGCGGCGAGGCCCTCGACCCGCTGCGGCTGCGTCCATGGTTCGACCGCCACACTGTGAACGCGCCGGTGCTGTCGAACATGTACGGCATCACCGAGACCACTGTCCACTCGACCTACCAGGAGCATGGCGCCATCGACCCGGCCGGCTCTGCCCGCAGCCGGATCGGCCGACCGCTCTCGGACCTGGCCGTCCATCTGCTCGATGCGCGAGGGAACTTGGTGCCGGTCGGCGTGCCCGGCGAGATCTACGTCGGCGGCGCCGGTGTGGCGCGCGGCTACCTGGGCCGTCCTGAACTGACGGCGGAGCGTTTCGTGCCGGACCCGTTCGGCCCGGCCGGCTCGCGGCTCTACCGCTCGGGTGACCTGGCTCGTCGTCTGGAGGACGGCAGCCTGGAGTTTCTGGGTCGTATCGACACGCAGGTCAAGATTCGCGGCTACCGCATCGAACTCGGCGAGATCACCAACCAGTTGCGCACCCACGCCTCGGTACGGGATGCGGCGGTGATCGCCCGTGAGGACTCTCCGGGGCACCGGTCGCTGGCCGCGTATGTGGTGCTCGATGGCGGGGCGGTGCTGGAGCCGGCCGAGTTGCGCGCACATCTGGCAGGCTCTCTGCCGGAGTACATGGTTCCCGGCGCCTTTGTGGCGATTGAGCGGATTCCGCTGACCGCCAATGGCAAGTTGGACGTCCGTGCGTTGCCTGCTCCTGGTCGTGATGCCTTTGCCGGTGGTGGGCACGTTGCGCCGCGTACGGTGGTCGAGGTGGCGATGGCCGGGGCATGGGCCGATGTTCTGGGGCTGGAACTGGACGGGATCGGTGTCCACGACAGCTTCTTCGACCTGGGTGGCGACTCGATCCGCGCGGTTGCGCTGGCGGGGGCGTTGCGTGAGGCGGGCTATGGCGTCTCGATTCGGGATGTCTTCGAGTATCGGACGATCGCCCGGCTTGCTGCCAACGCCGGGTTTGCGGGTGAGGCGTTTGTGCCGGTGGCGCCGTTCGCACTGATCGGCGCGGAGGACCGGGCGGCGCTGCCGGCCGGTGTGGTCGACGCCTACCCGCTATCCCAGGTGCAGACCGGGATGCTCGTCGAGACGCTGACCAGCGCCGAGCGGCGTAGCTACCACAACCTCAACTCCTTCCGGATCCCGGACGAGGAGCCGTTCTCGGCCGAGGCCCTGCGGGAGGCGCTGCGGGTGGTCGTGCAGCGGCACGACATCCTGCGCACCTCGATGCACCTGGACGGCTTCTCCCGCCCGCTGCAGATCGTGCACAGCTCGGTGGAGATGCCGCTGACAGTGCACGACCTGCGTGGGATGGACGCCGAGGCCCGCGACCGGGCCGGTGCCGAGTTCGCCGACCAGCAGCGGGCCGACCTCTTCGACCCGGCGGTCGCGCCACTGGTGCGTGCCAGCGTTCACCTGGAGTCGGAGCGGGCCTGGCGGCTGACCTTCACCCAGAGCCACGCGATCACCGAGGGCTGGAGCTACAACTCCATGCTGATGGAGATCCTGGACGCGTACCGCGCCGTCCGCGACGGCGAGCAGCAGCCCGCCTACGACGCGCCGGTCGTGCGCTACGCCGACTACATCGCGGCCGAGTTGGAGTCGTTGGACAGCGCCGAGGACCGGGCGTACTGGAAGGGCGTCACCGACGCCCACGTCCCGTTCACCGTCCCGGAGACCTGGGGCGACCAGGACAGCCCGGCCGAGCGCTACCGCGTCCCCGTCCGCTTCACGGACATCGAGGACGGCCTGCGCGCCCTGGCCACCCAGGCCGGCGCCTCGCTGAAGACCGTGCTGCTCGCGGCGCACCTCAAGGTGCTGAGCTCGCTCACCACCGAGACCGCCTTCCACACCGGCCTGGTGACCCACGGCCGACTCGAAGTCCCGGGCGCCGAAAAGGTCCTGGGCATGCACCTCAACACCCTGCCGATCGGCTTCACCACCGGCTCCGCGCGCACCTGGGTTCAGCTGGTGCAGAACACCTACGCCCGCGAGCTCGAGGCGTGGGGCACCCGCCGGTACCCGCTGCCCGCCATCCAGCGCGACACCGGCAGCCAGCAGCGGCTGATCCCGGTCATGTTCGACTTCATCGACTTCCACCACGTGGACACCGACAAGGTCGACGTCCGGGCGACGCTGATCGACGGCGCCACCGAGTTCGAACTGCACATCTCGGGGACCCCCGACGCCGTCAACATCATCGGTGCCACCAGCGTCGTCAGCCGGGTCAACGCCGAGCGCCTGGCGGGCATGTACCGCCAGGCGCTGGAGTCGATGGCTGCTGATGTGCACGGCGATGCGACGTGTGGTGTGGTGCCGGCGGTGGAGGTTGAGCGGCTGGCGGGGGAGTGGAACCCGGTGGTTCCGGAGCCGGTGGAGCGTTGCGTGCATGAGGTCTTCGAGGCGCGGGCCGCCCGGACGCCGGATGCGGTTGCGGTGGTGTTCGAGGGTGTGGAGCTGTCGTACCGGGAGTTGAACGAGCGGGCGAACCGGATCGCGCACCACTTGCGTGAACTGGGTGCGGGTCCTGACCGGTTGGTGGGTGTTTCGCTGGAGCGCGGGTTGGATCTGCTGCCAGCGTTGCTGGGTGTGCTGAAGTCGGGTGCGGCGTACTTGCCGTTGGACCCGGCGAACCCGGTGGAGCGGTTGGGTTACATCCTGGAGGATGCGGGTGCGTCGCTGCTGGTGACGATGTCGGGGCTGGAGAGTGTGCCGGCGGACTACGCGGGGACGCGGGTGCTGCTGGATGCGGATGCCGCTGTGATCGCGAGCCGCCCGTCGGTCAACCCGGTGCCTGTGGCATCGCCGGAGAACCTGATCTACGTCATCTACACCTCGGGTTCCACGGGCCGCCCCAAGGGCGTGGCGCTCAGCCACGCGAACGTGCTGCGGCTCCTGCTTTCCGCCGACCACGACTTCACCTTCTCGTCCGACGACGTATGGACGCTGTTCCACTCCTACGCCTTCGACGTGTCGGTGTGGGAGATGTGGGGTGCGCTGCTGCACGGCGGCCGTCTGGTGGTGGCGTCGTTCGACACGCTGCGCTCGCCGGATGAGTTCCTGGACCTGCTGGTCGCGGAGCGGGTTTCGGTGCTGTGCCAGACGCCCACCGCGTTCCGTTCGCTGACGGCGCTGGCGGCGGCGGGGGACCCGCGGATCGACGAACTGGGCCTGCGGGCAGTGGTGTTCGCCGGTGAGCGGCTGGAGACCGGGGACCTGCTGCCCTGGACGGACCGGCTGGGCCTGTCGGGCCCGGTGCTGGTGAACATGTACGGCATCACCGAGACCACCGTCCACTCGACGTACCACGAGCTGGGCGAGCTGGACCTGGCCCAGCCCAACCGCAGCTTCGTCGGCCGCCCGCTCTCCGACCTGGCGATCCACCTCCTGGACGAGCAGGGAAACTTGGTGCCGGTCGGCGTGCCCGGAGAGATCTACGTCGGCGGCGCCGGCGTGGCCCGCGGCTACCTGGGCCGCCCCGAGCTGACGGCCGAGCGCTTCGTCCCCGACCCCTTCGGCCCGCCCGGAGCCCGCCTCTACCGCTCCGGCGACCTCGCCCGCCGCCTGGAGGACGGCAGCCTGGAATGCCTGGGACGCATCGACACCCAGGTCAAGATCCGCGGCTACCGCATCGAACTGGGCGAAATCACCAACCAGCTGCGCACCCACACCTCGGTCCGCGACGCCGCCGTCATCGCCCGCGAGGACATCCCCGGCGACAAGACCCTCGCCGCCTACGTGGTCCTCGCCGACGACGCGGCGCTCGACCCGATCGAGCTGCGCGCCCACCTCGCGGCCGCGCTGCCCGACTACATGGTCCCCGGCGCGTTCGTCGCCATCGACCGCATCCCGCTGACCAGCAACGGCAAGCTCGACGCCCGCGCTCTGCCCGCCCCCGACCGGAAGGCGCTGGCGAGCACCCAGCTGGTCGCGCCGCGTACGCCGGTCGAGCAGGACATCGCCCGCGCCTGGGCCGAGGTGCTGCGCATGGACGCCGAGCAGGTCAGCGTCCACGACAGCTTCTTCGACCTCGGCGGCGACTCGATCCGCGCCGTCCGACTGACCGGTGCGCTGCGCGAGTTGGGCCATGTACTGACCATCCGCGACATCTTCGAGCACCGCACCATCGCGCGGCTCGCCCTCTGCGCGGTGCCGGGCTCGGGAGCCACGGCGTTCGTGCCGGTGGCGCCGTTCGAGTTGATCGATGCCACGGACCGGGCGGCGCTGCCGACCGGTGTGGTCGACGCCTACCCGCTCTCCCAGGTGCAGACCGGCATGCTCGTCGAGATGCTGACCAGCGCCGAGCGCGGTACCTACATCAACATCAACTCCTTCCGGATCCCCGACGACCAGGCGTTCTCGCCGGCCGCGCTGGAGGCCGCGCTGCGGGCCGTCGTGCAGCGTCACGACATCCTGCGCACCTCGATGCACCTCGACGGCTACAGCGAGCCACTCCAGCTGGTGCACGCCGAGGTGGACGTCCCCGTCGCGGTCCACGACCTGCGCGGGATGGACGAGGCCACCCAGCGTGAGAGCGAGCTCGCCTGGGCCGGTGCCGAGCGCGCCCGCGGGCTGGACATGGCCTCGGCCCCGCTGCTGCGGGTGACCGTGCACCTGGAGTCCGACGCCGCCTGGCGCCTCACCCTGACCCAGAGCCACGCGATCACCGAGGGCTGGAGCCTCAACTCCCTGACCATGGAGCTGCTGACCGCCTACCGGGCCATCCGGGACGGCGCAGAGCTGCCTGCCCACGAGACTGCGGGCGTGCGCTACGCGGACTTCGTGGCAGCGGAGTTGGTGTCGCTGGAGAGCGAGGAGGACCGGTCCTACTGGAAGGGGATCACCGATGGCCACACGCCGTTCGTCCTGCCGCAGGCTTGGGGGAGCGACGAGGGGGCCGATCCGCTCCGGGTCACGGCCGAGTACGGGGATCTGGAGGACGGGCTGCGCGCGCTGGCACGGCGGGCGGGCGCTTCGCTCAAGACCGTCCTGCTGGCGGCGCACCTGACGGTGCTGAGCTCGCTCACTACCGAGAGCGCCTTCCACACCGGTCTGGTGACCCACGGCCGGCTCGAAGTTCCGGGCGCCGAGCACGTGTTGGGCATGCACTTGAACACCCTGCCGATCGCCTTCAGGGCCGGGTCGGCGACGACCTGGGTCGAGACCGTGCGGCAGGTGTTCGCCCGTGAGACGGAGATCTGGGGTCACCGGCGCCACCCGCTGCCGGCCATCCAGCGCGCCTCGGGTGCGGAGCGACTGATCACCGTCCTGTTCGACTACCTGGACTTCCACCAGGTCGACGACGGCAAGATCGACCGGGCGGGCACGATCGGCGGCGCGGTCAACGAGTTCGCACTCAACGCCATCGCCCAGAACGGCGGCATCCACCTCACCGCTACCACCCGCACCCTCACTCACGAGAGTGCGCAGCGGCTGGCGGCGATGTACCGCACGGTGCTGGAGGCGATGGCCGCCGACCCGGAGGGTTCGGCCCTCGACGGCGCCGTCCCGGCCGCCGAGGAAACCGCTCTGCTGGCTCTGGGAACCGCCCCCTCGGCGGCCGAACAGCCGCTGACGCTGGACCAGTTCGAGGCGCAGGCGGCGGCGACGCCAGGTGCGATCGCGGTCACCTTCGGGGACCAGGAGCTCACCTACGCCGAGCTGGACGAGCGGGCCAACGCCATCGCCCACCAGCTGCTGGCGCTGGGCGCCGGCCCGGACATCCCGGTCGGTGTCCTGCTCACCCGCTCCACGGACCTCATCGCGGGCCTGCTCGCGGCCTGGAAGGCCGGATCCCCGTACCTGCCGCTGGACCCGAAGCTGCCCGCCGAGCGGCTGGCGCACATCCTGGCCGACACCGCCGCTCCGCTGGTGATCACCACCACCGGCCAACTCGGCCTGCTGGCAGGGGTGTTCCAGGGTCGACTGGTCCTGCTGGACGAGCCCCTCGACACCCACCCGGCCACCACCACCCCGGCCCGCAGCACCCAGCCGGACAACCTGGCCTACATCATCTACACCTCCGGCTCGACCGGCACACCCAAGGGCGTGATGGCCCACCACGGCGGCCTGGCCAACTACCTGGCCTTCACCAAGGCCACCTACGCGACCACCCCCGGCGGTGCGCCGCTCTTCTCCCCGATCACCTTCGACCTCGGGATCCCGAACATCTTCACCCCGCTGGTCACCGGTCAGCCGGTGCACCTGCTGGCGCACGACCTGGACACCGCCGACCTCGCGCAGGCGCTCAGTGCCCGCGCGCCGTACAGCTTCATCAAGCTCACCCCCGCCCACCTGGAGCTGCTCACCCACCAGCTGTCCGCCGAGCAGGCGTCCACGCTGGCCGGGCAGGTGATCGCGGCCGGTGACACGTTCACCACCGAACTGGCCGAGCGCTGGCGCACCCTGGCCGGCACAGAGACGGTCCTGGCGACGGAGTACGGTCCGACGGAGATCACCGTCGGCAACTCCGGCCAGGTCGCGACCAGCGAGCTGAGCACGATCCCGCTGGGTGAGCCGATCCCCAACACGGCGATGCACGTCCTGGACGCCTTCGGCGCTCTCGCGCCGGTCGGGGTCCCTGGCGAGGTGCACATCTCCGGTGCCGGTGTGACGCGCGGCTACCTGAACCGTCCCGACCTGACGGCCAAGAAGTTCATCCCCAACCCCTACGGCCCCGCCGGTAGCCGGCTCTACCGCACCGGCGACCTCGCCCGCCGCCTCGCCGACGGCAGCCTGGAGTTCCTGGGCCGCATCGACACCCAGGTCAAGATCAACGGCTACCGCATCGAGCTCGGCGAGATCACCAACCAGCTCCGCCACCTGGACGGCGTCGAGGACGCGGTCGTCATCGCCCGCGACAACACCCTCCTCGCCTACCTCATCGGCACCACCCCCGACACCGTGCGCGAGGACCTCGCCGCCGTCCTGCCCGACTACATGATCCCGAACGCCTTCCTCACCCTCGACCGCATCCCCCTCACCAACAACGGCAAGCTCGACACCAAGGCTCTCCCCACCCCCGGCCGCGACGCGCTGGCGGGCACGGGACGCGCGGCCCCGCGTACGGCCACCGAGCGCCAGTACGCGCAGGTGTGGGCCGACGTCCTGGGCCTGGACGTGGAGACGATCAGCACCGCCGACAGCTTCTTCGACCTCGGCGGCGACTCGATCAGGGCCGTCCGCCTGGCCGGTGCGCTGCGCGAGCACGGCTATGACCTCACCATCCGCGACATCTTCGCCCATCGCACGATCGCCGCGCTGGCCGCCAACACGGTGGCCGGAGCAGCTATCCAGCCGTTCCGCAGCGTCGAGCCGTTCACCCTGATCAGCCCCGAGGACCGAGCGGCCCTGCCGGCCGGCATCGACGACGCCTACCCGCTCTCCCAGATCCAGACCGGCATGCTCGTCGAGATGCTGGCCGACGAGGAGAAGCGCAACTACCTGGACGTCAGCTTCTACCGGATCCCCGACCCGAAGCCCTTCTCACCCGACGCGCTGCGCCGGGCCGCCGACGCGGTCGTCGCCCGCCACGACATCCTGCGCACCTCCACCCATCTGACCGACTACTCCCAGCCGTTGCAGCTTGTCCACACCACCGTCGACATCCCGATCACCACGCAGGACCTGCGTCATCTGGACGAGCAGGGTCAGCTGGAGTTCGGACTCAAGGTCCTCGCCGACGAACGCGCCGCCGGATTCGACATCGCCACGGCTCCGCTGCTGCGCATCAGCGCATACGTCGAGGCCGACGACGCCTGGCGGCTGAGCTTCACGCACTGCCACGCCGTCACCGAGGGCTGGTCCATGCACAGCCTCACGATGGAGCTCCTCGCCGCCTACCGCGCCATCCGCGACGGTGAGCCGCTGCCCGCCTACGATGCCCCCGCCGTCCGCTACGCCGACTACATCGCCGCCGAGTTGGAGTCCCTGGACAGCCCCGAGGACCGGGCCTACTGGCAGCAGATCACCGACACCCACACACCGATCACCCTGCCGCAGGCGTGGGCCGATGCGGACAAGCCACGCGAGGCCCACCGCGCCGAAGTCCGGTACTCCGACATCGAGGACGACCTCCGCGCGCTGGCCGCCCGGGCAGGGGCCTCGCTCAAGAGCGTGTTCCTGGCCGCCCACCTGAAGGTGATGAGCGCCGTCACCACCGACGACGCCTTCCACACCGGCCTGGTGGTGCACGGCCGCCTGGAGGCACCGGGAGCTGAAGGTGTTCTGGGCATGCACCTGAACACCCTGCCCGTTGCGTTCAAGTGCAGTACCATTCCGCGCACTTGGCGGGAGCTGGTCGAGCAGACATTCGCTCGTGAGACGGAGATCTGGGGCCACCGCCGCTACCCACTGCCGTCCGTGCAGCGCGCGGCCGGGGCAGAGCGGTTGATCAGCGTGATCTTCGAATACCTGGACTTCCACCAGATGGACGGTGACCAGGTCGACGTGGAGGCCGAATTCCACGCGGCACCCAACGAGTTCGCGCTGAACGTGTCCGCCATCGGCGGCCGCATCTCCCTTGCCACCGGCACCGATGTGCTCACCCGTGAGGCGGCGACCCGCCTGGCGGCGATGTACCGCACGGTGCTGGCGGCGATGGCCGCCGACGCCGAGGGCGACGCCACCGCCAGCGCCATCCCGGCGGACGAGCAGGCCCGCCTGCTGGCGCTCGGTACGGCTGTGGAGCGGCCGGTGGCGGACCTGGTGATCGACCGGTTCGAGGGTCAGGTCGCGGTGACTCCGGCGGCCGTCGCGGTGGTCTTCGGTGAGCAGCGGATGAGCTACCGGGAGCTCGACGGGCGGGCCAACCGGATCGCCCGTGAGCTCGCGTCGCTGGGCGTGAACGGTCCGGTCGGCATCTACCTGGAGCGCTCGACGGACATGGTGGCGGGTCTGCTGGCGGCGTGGAAGGCGGGGGCGGCGTATCTGCCGCTGGACCCGAAGCTCCCGGCCGAGCGGCTGACGCACATCCTGACCGACACCGCCGCGCAGGTCGTCCTGACGACCTCCGCGCTGGCGTCGACGCTGCCCGAGACGGGGGCGCGGCTGGTGCTGCTGGACACCGTCGACGGCTCGGAGGCGACCGCGCCCAAGCGGTCGATCCACCCGCTGGACGTCGCCTACGTCATCTACACCTCGGGCTCGACCGGTACGCCGAAGGGTGTGCTGGCCCACCACGAGGGCCTGGCGAACTACCTGGCCTTCACCGCCGCGACCTACGCGACGGCTCCCGGTGGTGCGCCGCTGTTCTCGCCGATCACCTTCGACCTCGGCATCCCGAACATCTTCACCCCGCTGGTGACCGGTCAGCCGGTGCACCTGCTGGCGCACGACCTGGACACCGCCGACCTCGGCGCCGCGCTTGCCGCCGGGGCGCCGTACAGCTTCATCAAGCTCACCCCCGCCCACCTGGAGCTGCTCACCCACCAGCTGTCCGCCGAGCAGGCGTCCACGCTGGCCGGGCAGGTGATCGCGGCCGGTGACACGTTCACCACCGATCTCGCCGAGCGCTGGCGCCGGCTCGCGGGCACGGAGACGGTCCTGGCGACGGAGTACGGTCCGACGGAGATCACCGTCGGCAACTCCGGCCAGGTCGCCACGAGCGAGCTGAGCACGATCCCGCTCGGTGAGCCGATCCCCAACACGGCGATGCACGTCCTGGACGCCTTCGGCGCCCTCGCGCCCGTCGGGGTCCCCGGCGAGGTGCACATCTCCGGCGCCGGCGTCACCCGCGGCTACCTGAACCGTCCCGACCTGACGGCCGAGAAGTTCATCCCCAACCCCTACGGCCCCGCCGGATCTCGCCTCTACCGCACCGGCGACCTCGCCCGCCGCCTCGCCGACGGCAGCCTGGAGTTCCTGGGCCGCATCGACACCCAGGTCAAGATCAACGGCTACCGCATCGAACTCGGCGAGATCACCAGCCAGCTCCGCCACCTCGACGGCGTCGAGGACGCGGTCGTCATCGCCCGCGACAACACCCTCCTCGCCTACCTCGTCGGCACCACCCCCGACACCACCCCCGACACCGTGCGCGAGGACCTCGCCGCCGTCCTGCCCGACTACATGATCCCCAGCGCCTTCCTCACCATCGACCGCATCCCCCTCACCAACAACGGCAAGCTCGACACCAAGGCCCTCCCGCTCCCCGGCCACGACGCCTACGCCAGCGCCGAGCACGTCGCCCCCACCACCGACACCGAGAAGCTCTTCGCCGCCGCCTGGGCAGACGTCCTGGGCCTGGACCCCGACACGATCAGCACCGCCGACAGCTTCTTCGACCTCGGCGGCGACTCGATCCGCGCCGTCCGCCTCACCGGCGCCCTGCGCGAGAGCGGGCACAACCTCACCATCCGCGACATCTTCCAGCACCGCACGATCGCCGCCCTGGCCGCCAACAGCACCGCCGGCGACGCCGAGATGCAGCCCTTCCGCAGCGTCGAGCCGTTCACCCTGATCAGCCCCGAGGACCGAGCGGCCCTGCCGGCCGGCATCGACGACGCCTACCCGCTCTCCCAGATCCAGACCGGCATGCTCGTCGAGATGCTCGCGGACACCGAGCGCGGCGGCTACCACCACCTCAACTCCTTCCGGATCCCGGACCCGAAGCCCTTCGCGCCCGACGCCCTGCGCGAGGCGCTTCGGATCGTCGTCGCCCGCCACGACATCCTGCGCAGCTCCCTGCACCTGATGGGCTACCTCCAGCCGCTCCAGCTCGTCCACCACGTCGTCGAGATGCCACTCGCCCTCCATGACCTGCGCGGTCTGGATGCCGATCAACTGGACCGGGCCCGCGCCGACTTCGCCGCGCAGCAGCTGGCCGAACTGTTCGACCCGGCCGTCGCGCCGCTGGTCCGCGCCAGCGTTCACCTGGAGTCGGACCAGGCCTGGCGGTTGACCTTCACCCAGAATCACGCGATCACCGAGGGCTGGAGCTACCACTCCATGCTCATGGAGATCCTGGACGCCTACCAGGCCATCCGGGACGGTGAGCCGCTGCCCGTCTACGACGCCCCCGCTGTCCGCTACGCCGACTACGTCGCCGCCGAGCTCGACTCCCTGGACAGTACCGAGGAGCGAGAGTACTGGCGGAGCGTCACCGACTCCCACGTCCCGTTCACCCTCCCGGAGATCTGGGGCGACCAGGACGGCCCGGTCGAGCGATACCGCCGCCGCGTAGAGTTCGGCGACCTGGACGAGCAGCTGCGCTCCCTGGCCACCCGGGCCGGCGCCTCCCTCAAGACCGTCCTGCTCGCGGCCCACCTCACGGTGCTGAGCGCCCTCACTCCCGAGGAGTCCTTCCACACCGGCCTGGTGACCCACGGCCGACTCGAAGTGCCCGGCGCCGAGCGCGTCATGGGTATGCACCTGAACACCCTGCCGATCGGCTTCACCACCGGCTGCACCACCGGCTCCGGCTCCGCCCGCACCTGGCTCCAGCTGGTGCAGGACACCTACGCCCGCGAGGTCGACGCGTGGAGCCACCGCCGGTACCCGCTGCCCGCGATCCAGCGGGACACCGGCAGCGCGCAGCGGCTGATCTCGGTGATGTTCGACTACACGGACTTCCACCATGTGGACACCGACCGGGTCGACATCGGAGCCAGCATGGTCGACGGTGCCAACGAGTTCCAACTGCACGTCTCCGGTGCGACCGACGGGCTCAGCGTCTTCGGCGCCACCGATACGCTGTCCCATGACTACGCCGAGCGGCTGTGCGGGATGTACCGCCGCGTGCTGGAGTGCATGGCCGCCGACCCGTACGGCTCCGCAGCCGGCGGCGTCCTGCCGGCCGCCGAGCAGGCCCGCGTCCTGCTCGCCGGCAGCGGCACCCGCCAGCCGCAGCCGGTTGAGCTGACCGTCCACGAGGCCTTCCAGCAACGGGCGTTGGCCACGCCGGATGCCATCGCCGTGGTCGCCGGGAGGAACCAGCTGACGTACCGTCAACTGAATGAGAGGGCCAACCGGATCGCGCACCATCTGCGCGCCCTGGGTGCCGGGCCGGAGACGCTGGTCGGGCTCTGCCTGGACCGCGGACCGGACCTGCTGCCCGCGCTGCTCGGTGTTCTCAAGTCCGGTGCGGCGTACGTCTCGTTGGACCCGGCCAACCCGATGGGCCGTCTTGCGCTGATCCTCGCCGACACCAACGCGCCTGTCGTGCTGACCACTTCCGGCCACGCCGCCGAGCTCGCCGAGTTCTGCGACGGCGAACTCGTGGTCCTGGACCGCGAGTCGGACCGCTCGGCGATTGCCGCGCAGCCGTCCACCGACCCGGTGAACTGGACCTCTCCGGCCAACCTGGCCTATGTGCTGTACACCTCCGGCTCGACCGGCACGCCCAAGGGCGCCGCGCTCACCCACGCCAACGTGATGCGCCTGTTCCGCACCTCCGAGCGGGAGTTCACCTTCCGCGAGTCGGACATCTGGGCGATGTTCCACTCCTACGCCTTCGACGTGTCGGTCTGGGAGATGTGGGGTGCGCTGCTGCACGGCGGCCGCCTGGTGGTGATCGCACCCGAGATCGCCCGCTCGCCCGAGGACTTCCTCGACGTGCTGGTCGCCGAGCGGATCACCGTGCTGTGCCAGACCCCCACCGCGTTCCGCGGCCTGGCCGCCCTGGCCAATGACGAGGACGAGAACGAGGCCAATGACGAGGCCAATGACGAGGGCGACCGCCTGGCACGGCTCTCGCTGCGCGCCGTGGTGTTCGCCGGCGAGCGCCTCGACGTGTCCGAACTCCTCCCCTGGGTACGGCGCCTGGGCCTGGAGCAGCCCGCCCTGCTGAACATGTACGGCATCACCGAGACCAGCGTGTACTCGCTGCGGCACGAGCTCGGCGAGCAGGATCTGGGCCGCCCGCTGGCGAGCATCATCGGTACTCCGCTGGGCGACCAGAAGATCCACGTGCTCGACCGGCGCGGCAACCTCGTGCCGGTCGGGGTGCCCGGCGAGATCTACATCGGCGGACCGGCCGTCGCCCGCGGCTACCGCGGCCGCCCGGACCTGACCGCCGAGCGCTTCGTGCCGGACCCGTACGGCGAGCCCGGCGCCCGGCTCTACCGCACCGGCGACCTGGCCCGACTGCTGCCGGACGGGACGCTGGAGTTCCTCGGCCGGATCGACACCCAGGTGAAGATCCGCGGCTACCGCATCGAACTCGGCGAGATCCAGAGCAGGTTGCGCCGCCTGCCGCAGGTCCGCGACGCCGTGGTGATCGCCCGCGAGGACGTCCCCGGCGACAGGACGCTGGCCGCCTACGTGGTGGCCGACGGCGAAAGCGCGCCGGAGGCCGCCGAGTTGCGTGCCGCGCTGGCGGCCGAGCTGCCCGCGTACATGGTCCCGAGCGCCTTCGTGGCCATCGACCGGGTGCCACTGACGCCGAACGGCAAGCTCGACCACCGTGCCCTGCCCGCGCCGGACCGCAACGCGCTCGTGGGCGCCCAGCGGATCGCGCCGCGCAACGCCACCGAGCAGCGCACCGCGCGCGTCTGGGCCGAGATCCTGCAGCGGGACGTGGACCGCGTCGGCGTCGAGGACAACTTCTTCGACCTCGGCGGCCACTCGCTGCTCGCCACCCAGCTGGTCTTCGCGCTGCGCACCGAGTTCGCGGTCGAGCTGCCCCTGAAGGCCCTCTTCGAGTACCCGACGGTCGCCGGGCTGGCCGCCGCGGTGGACCGCTGCCAAGGCGGCGCGCAAGCCGTGCTGGACACCGACGTCGATCCCGCCGACCTGCGGCTCGCCGAGGACATCACCGGCGTCGGTTTCACCGTTCACGCGGGACCGCTGCGCCGGGTCCTGCTGACCGGCGCCACCGGCTTCCTGGGCGCGTACCTGCTGGCGGAGCTGATCCGCAGCACCGACGCGACCGTGGACTGCCTGGTCCGGGCCGGTTCCGACCAGGCGGCCGAGCAGCGGCTGCGCTCGGTGCTGGAGCGGTACGAACTGTGGAGCCCGCAGCTGGCCGCCAGGACCGTCGCGGTCGCCGGCGACCTCGCCCTGCCCCGGTTCGGGCTGACGGACCGGCACTTCGACGAGCTGGCCGCCCGGACGGACGCGGTCTACCACAGTGGGGCCGCCGTCAATGTGACCCAGCCCTACCCGGAGCTGCGGCCCGCCAATGTGGCCGGCACCGAGGAGATCCTGCGGCTGGCCGCACGGTCCGGCCGCGCGGCGGTCCACCACATCTCCACCATCGGGGTCTTCGCCCCCGGCGGCCCGGGCGAGCGGGTGATCACCGAGGAGAGCCCGACCGGCCCCTCGGAGCGGCTGCGCCAGGGCTATCCGCGCAGCAAGTGGGTCGCCGAGCAGCTGGTGCTGGAGGCCGCCCGCCGCGGGCTGGCCACCGCGTGCCACCGGCCCGGCCGGATCAGCGGGGCCGCCTCGACCGGTGCCTGCCAGACGGACGACGCCATCTGGCGGTTCGTCAAGGGCTGCGTGCAGGCGGGAGCGGTGCCGGAGGCCGCCGACGTCCCGCTCGACCTGATCCCGGTCGACTACGTCGCCGCCGCGGTGGTGGCCCTGTCGAGGCGCCTGCCGGCGGACGGCGACACCGGGCCGCTCCACTACACCAGCCCGCACCCGCTGCGGATGGGCGCTGTCGTGGAGCAGTTGCGCGCGGCCGGTTACCCCCTGCGTCCGCTGCCGCTCGGCGAGTGGAGCGCGCTGGTCGCCGCCGACCCCGGCAATGTCGCCTCCCCGCTGCTGGGCGTGGTCGGCGAGGCAGCCTCCGGAGCGGACACCGCGGTGACCCGCTTCGACTCGGGCGGTACGGCCGCGAAGCTGGCCGCCGCCGGGATCAGCTGCCCGCCGGTGGCCGGCGCCCTGCTGGACCGCCAGCTCGCCTGGTTCGCCCGCACGGGCTATCTGCCGCCCGCCACCGCACCGGCGCCTGGCCTGGTGGACGCGTAGCACATGCTGTAGCAGGTCACCGGCGGGTCGGCGGCCTCTCCCGGTCCGGCCGACCCCAGCCGGACCGGGAGCACGCGGTGCGCCGCGGGGTCGACGGGACCGGGAAATCCCGTCGACCCCACGGGAGGCCTTGCCGCTGCCGACCGGTTCGTACGCCGAGCCCAGGGCGGCTGCGGCGGCGAGCAGGTCGGCGAGGGAGCCTCGACCGCCCTTCGTACCGTCCGTGGCAACGGCGAGCAGGTGCTCGGCGTCGTCGCGGGCGATCCGACGGGATCGGTCGGTCGAGGCTCGTCTCGTGTCGTTCAGCGTCGACGTCCCCGGTTGTGTCACACCTTTCCGAAGAATTTTTTTCGTGCGGCCCGAAACCCGTCAGTCCCTCTGAAATTCATCTGAGTTGACTTGCTTGACCGCGTTCCGCCAGCTGGCTACGCTCGCCGCGATCCGCAATCGGCCGGGTCCATCCCCCCACAGGTTCCGCGCCACCACGGCCCGGCCGCCCCCTGCCCGCAGTACCCCTGCGAGCATCGGCCGCGCCGTCGCACGCCCCGTCGACCACCCACATCGAAGGGCATTACCTTGCTGCGCTCGATTCTGCACGCCCCCACCCGGCGCACCTCCGCGAAGACGACCGGCCTCGCCGTCGTATCGGCCGCCGCGCTGGCCGCCGCCGCGCTGCTCGCCGCCGCCCCGGCGGGCGCCCAGGTCCCGGAGACCGCCGGCCACGCCCTGCACACCCGGTCCGCGGCCCCGGCCGCCACCGGCAACAACCTGGCCTACGGCGGCGGCAACATCGTCACCAACCAGAAGGTCTACATCGTGTACTGGGGGAACCAGTGGGGCACCGGCTCCACGGTCACCAACGACCCCTCGGGCGAGGCCGCGCTCCAGCTCTCGTTCTTCCAGCACGCGTACGGCACCGGCGACAGCTGGTCCAACTCCCAGACGCAGTACTGCCAGGGCGTGGCCGTCGGCACCACCCAGTGCAACGGCGCGGGCACCGCGGTGGGCCACCCCTCCTCGAACCCGGTGGCGGGCACCTGGCTGGACAGCTCGATCAAGGCCCCGGCCAAGCCCGGCCAGACGGCGATAGCCGCCGAAGCGGCCAAGGCCGCCGCGCACTTCGGGGTCTCCGGCGACAACGTCCAGATCATCGTGGACGCGGCGCACGGCGTCGTCCCGTCGGGCTTCGGGACCCAGTACTGCGCCTGGCACGACCACACCAGCACCAGCAGCGGCAAGGATCTCCCGTACACCAACATGCCGTACGTCTCCGACGCCGGCACCGGCTGCGGCGCCAACTTCGTGGCCACCGGCAGCAGCGGTGTCAACGGGGCGACCGAGGGCGTCACCATCGTCGGCGGCCACGAGTACGCCGAGACCCTCACCGACCCCGCGCCGAGCAGCGGTTGGGTCGACAGCACGGGCTCCGAGACCGGGGACAAGTGCGCCTGGGTCGCCAGCGGCCAGGGCGCCTCGTCGATCATCACCATGAACGGCGCCAAGTACGCCGTGCAGTCGCTCTGGAGCAACAACTTCAACGGTGGTGCCGGAGGCTGCGTCAGCTCCTACACCAGTGCCACCAACCAGCACTGACGATCCGTCAGGATGGCGCGCCGCTCCCGCGGCGCGCCATCGCGTTCCCCGCCCCCACTTGGAAGGACGCGTGTGTCACCACGCACGGCGCGACGCGGTCGCGTGATGCTGTCGGCCCTGATCGTCGTGCTCGCCGCCGCAGGCTGCTCGACGGCGAAGACGGCGAAGACGGCGACGACGGCGACGACGGCGAGGGCGGCGACGACGGCGTCGGCCCACCCCGCCGCACAGGCGGCCGCGGCATGCCGCCAGCCACCCGAGGCAGTGCTGCCGGGCATGGCCGGCACGCTCACCGAGGCCGACTCCGGCGTCTTCTGCCTGCCACTCGGCAGTCGGCTCGCCGTCTTCCTCACCCCGCCGTCGGGCGATCCGACGTCAGCAGGCCGCTGGAGCGCCGTGGTCAGCTCCAGCCCGCCCGTGCTGACCGACGCCGGTGCCGGGATGCTCACCGCTCCCATCGGCGTCACCCCGGGGATCTTCCAGGGCACGAGGGCGGGCGAAGCCCGGTTGAGCAGCGGTACCGCGGCCGGGAAGACCTGGCAGGTCACCGTCGTGGTGTCGTAGCCGCAGCGGGTCGGGTGCAGGGATAGCGTCCCGTAGACGTCGTGAGCTGAACGGCGGACCAGCACCAGGACTGCGACCAGGACTGCGACCAGACAGGGAAAGCAGATGCGCGTATCAGTCATCGGCTGCGGGCATCTGGGGGCCCCGCACGCCGCCGCCATGGCGGAACTCGGCCACGAGGTGGTCGGCGTCGAGCTGGACCCGGCCAAGGCCGCCCAGCTCGCCACCGGAAAGGCGTGGTTCTACGAGGAGGGCCTGGACGGGCTCCTCGCCCGCCATGTCGCCGGTGGGCGGCTGAGGTTCACCGAGGACATCCGCGAGGCCGCCGAGTTCGCGGACGTCCACTTTCTCGCCGTCGGAACCCCCCTCGCCCAGGGCGGACAGGGCTACGACATGAGCCAGCTGATCGCCGCCTGCCAGGCCCTGGCGCCGCACCTGACGCGACCCAGTCTGATCATCGGCAAGTCCACGGTCACGGTCGGCACCGTCGCCAAGATCACCGAGGTCTTTCAGCGCCTGGCACCGGCCGGCACCGCCGAGGTCTCCTGGAACCCGGAGTTCCTTCGCGAGGGCCACGCGATCGAGGACACCCTGACCCCGGACCGCATCGTCATCGGTCTCACCTCCGAGCGGGCCGAGCGCACCGTGCGCGAGGTGTACGCGCCGATCCTGGCCGGCGGTGTCGAACTGATCGTCACCGATCCGCAGACGGCCGAGATGATCAAGTCTGCGGCGAACTCCTTCCTCGCGATGAAGATCTCCTACATCAATGCGATGAGCGACGTGTGTGCCCTGACCGGGGCCGACGTCAACACGCTCGCCTACGCGCTGGGCGTGGACGCCCGGATCGGCCATGGCGGCATGCGGCCCGGCATCGGATACGGCGGCGGCTGCCTGCCCAAGGACGTGCGGGCCTTCACCCACCGCATCGGCGAACTGGGTGCCCGCAACGCCCACCAGCTGCTTGAGGCCGTCGACGCGGTGAACCGCGCCCGCCCGGTCCAGGCCGCCGACCTGGTGGCCCGGGCGTGCGACGGCACCCTTGCCGGTCGGCGGATCGCCGTCCTCGGCGCGTCCTTCAAGGCCGGCACCGACGACCTGCGCGACTCCCCGGCGCTGAACCTGGCCGAGCTGCTGCACCGTCGCGGCGCCTTGCCGGTGGTCTACGACCCTCAGGCCGGCGAGGCCCTCGCCAGGAGTCACCCCGAGTTCGTCCACGCCACCTCGGCGCTGGACGCGATCCGGGGCGCACAGGCGGTCGTGATCGGTACCGAGTGGCCCCAGTTCACCAAGGACCCCGAACTCCCGGCCGCGGCGGCGCTGCTGGCGGCACGACGGGTGGTCATCGATGTGCGCAACGCCGTCGACACCGAGGTGTGGCAGCGCGCCGGCTGGCAGGTCTGGCAGCTCGGACGCCCCACGAGACACCCCGTCGAATAGCTGCCTCCGCTAGGTGCCTCCGCGCTTAGGGCCTGTCCGGGGACACCGTCGGTAGGCCGAGCAGGTGGCGGTAGCAGTGGTCGATGGCCGCGCACATGGCCGCCGGGTCGAAGGTCGCGCGGACCCGGGCGCGGCCCTGGCGGCCCATCGCGCTCGCCTGCTCGGGGTGGTCGAGGAGCCAGCCGACCGCGCGGGCCAGCGCGGCGGGGTCGCCCGGCGCCGAGAGCAGGCCGGTGGCGCCGGGCTCCACCAGGTCGGGGATGCCGTTGACACAGGTGGCCGCGACCGGACGGGCCGCGGCCAGCGCCTCGGTCAGGGCTCGACCCAGTCCTTCGTAGAGCGAGGCGACGACGAAGACGTCCAGACCCGCGACCAGTCTCGCGGCGTCCGGACGATACCCGACGAGCTGCACCGGCACGCCCAGTTCGGCCGCCAGCCCCCGCACGTCGTCCTCCAGCGGGCCGCCGCCGACCATCACGAACGCGGTGTCGGGGTGCTCGGCGTGCACCGCCGCCGCCATTCTGACGAAGTCCAGCGGTGCCTTCTGCCGGTCGATCCGACCGATCGTGCCGACCAGCGCGACGCTCTCCGGTACGCCCAGCTCCCAGCGGGCGGCCGGGTCGTAGTCGGCGGGGATGTCCTCCAGGTCGACGGCCGAGGGCACCACCCGTACCCGCCCGGGTGGCGCGAGCCGCTGCTCGACCACCTCCCGGGCCAGCTGCGGGGCGACCGCGAGGAAGACGTCCGTGAACCGGCGCGGCAGCCGCTCCAAGCGGCGGTAGAGCGCCCGCCGGCCACGCGGCATCCGGTCGTGGAAGCTGAGGCCGTGGAAGGTGTGGACCACGACCGGCGTCCGGCAGGCGCCGGCGGCGAACCGCCCCAGGAAGCCGCCCTTCGCCGAATGAGTGTGCACGACGGAGAACCGCTCGCGCCGGATCAGCCGGATCAGCCGGCACAGCACCAAGAGGTCGGCCGGGGTGAGCACTTCGCGAAAGCCCGGGATCTCCACGGTCCGCACACCGGCCGCCCGGGCCCGCTCCCACAGGTCGCCACCGGGCACCCCGGCGACCCAGACCTCGTACACCTGCGGATCCATGCCGACGGCCGTCATCAGCGTGTTGCCGCCCGCGCCCGCCCAGAACCGGGTGATCACGTGCAGCACCTTCACCCGGGGTGGGGCGGGCTGGGGCGGCAGCTGCCTGCGGGGGGCAACCAGCGCCGGGGCGGCAGGCCAGCCGGTCATCGTGGCACCGCCGAACCCGTCACGGCCGGCGCGCCGGCCGCCGCCGCACCCACCAGGGCTCCGACCCGCGTCGCGCGCTCGGCCTCGACCATGGCCGCGAGCCCCTCGCGGATCCCCACCCTCGGCCGGTAGCCGAGGTGGCGCCGGGCCAGTGCGGTGTCGGCGGCCGTGTGCCGCACGTCGCCGTCCTGCTCCGGCAGTCGGCGCAGCACCACCGGCGCGGCCAACTCGGAGACGATGTCGATGACCTGGTTCATCGTCACGCACTGGCCCCCGCCCACGTTGGCCACCCCGGTCCACGGGCGCAGCGCGGCCTGCCGCATCACCGTCACCACGTCCCGCACATATGTGAAGTCCCGGGTCTGCAGGCCGTCGCCGTGCAGGGGGAACGGATCGCCCGTGAGTGCGGCCGGGATCAGCCGAGCGAAGGCCATGTCGGGGCGCTGGCGCGGGCCGTAGACGCTGAATAGCCGCAGCGAGACGGTCGGGAGGCCGAAGCAGGTCCGGTAGAGCTCGCACAGGTGCTCGGCGGCCAGCTTGGTGACGCCGTAGGGGGAGACCGGTCGCGGTCGCAGGGTCTCGGCGGTGGGGTAGGCCTCGGCGTCGCCGTAGACCGAGGAGCTGGAGGCGTAGACGAGCTTGCGCAGCCGCGCCCCGCGCGCGGCCTCCAGCACCCGCTGGGTCGCCTGGACGTTCCGCTCCAGGTACTGCGCGAAGTTCTCGCCCCAGGAGGCCCGCACGCCCGGCTGGCCGGCCAGGTGGTAGACCACTTCGGTGGTGGCGAAGAGCTCCGCGAGCGGTATGCCCAGCAGGTCCGCGCGCCGGAAGGCGAAGCGCGGGCGACCGAGCAGGGCGGCGAGGTTGCGCTCCTTGCGCCCGGGGTCGTAGTAGTCGGTCATTGAGTCGACGCCGACCACCTCGTCGCCGCAGCCGAGCAGGTGCTCGCACAGGTGGGACCCGATGAATCCGGCCGCGCCGGTGACCACGGTGCGCATCTCGAACCTCCTTGCCCCCCTGCTGACAGGTGTTCAGTTCTGACAGGTGTTCAGTGAGCTGGTGGGAGCAGGCGCCGCAGCGCGAGCAGGTGCCCGACGGTGCGCAGCACGACGGCCAGGTCGCCCGCGATCGAGGAGGTCGCGAGGTACTCGCTGTCCAGCGCGACCCGCTGCGGCACCAGGACCTCCAGGTAGTACGCCTCCGGATCGGCGACGCCCTGCGGCGCGGCCGCCAGCTCGTTCGCGCGCAGCTGGACCGGCCCGGTCAGGCCGGGGCGGTAGGCGAAGACCCAGCGGCACTGCGGCGGATAGCGGCGGGCCAGCGCGGGAGTCTCCGGACGCGGCCCGACCAGGGTCATGTCGCCTCGCAGCAGGTTGAGCAGCTGCGGGAGCTCGTCGAGGCTGGTAGCGCGCAGCAGCCGGCCCACCCGGGTCACCCGCGGGTCACCGCGACCGGTCACCTCGGGGCCGGTGGCGCCGGCGCGCATGGATCGGAACTTGTACAGGGTGAACAGCCGGCCGCGTTCGCCGACTCGCTGCTGGCGGAAGAGCACCGGGCCGGCGCTGCTCGCGCGCACCACCACGGCGAGCACGAGCAGCAGCGGGGAGAGCAGCAGCAGGGCTGACAGCCCGGTGACGACATCGAGGAACCGGCGGGCCCGGCCGGGCCACCGGGGCTGCGGCTGCGGCTGCGGCTGCGGCGGCTGCGACACGCGAGGGCGGCTGGCCAGGGCCATGGGGCTCAGCTCCCCGCTGCGGGGGCCCGCCGCAGCAGCCAGCGCAGATAGCCCGCGAGGCCGTCGACGGTCTCGCGCAGCTCCGCCCGGCTGCCATGCAGCACGGCCCTGGCCAGCCGGGCGGGCAGTTCGACCGCGAAAGTCAGCACGACCAGCAGTCCGGCCTGGCCGCGCGACCAGTGGCGGCGGGAGTACAGGGTGCGGCTGCGCAGCGAGTAGCTGAGCCGGCGGCCGCGGACCTGGTCGGTGCTGGTGTTCCCGGCGTGGTAGATCCGGGCTTCGCCGAGGTAGTAGGACCGCCAGCCGCACTGCCGGGCCCGCAGTGCCAGGTCCACCTCCTCGTAGTACAGGAAGTAGCGCTGGTCGAAGCCGCCCAGCTGCTCGAACAGCGGGCGCCGGACCAGGTAGAACGCCCCGATCACCTGGTCGACCGGGCCGGAGCGGCGGGTCTCGGCGGGCCCCAGGTGGTGCGGGGGGAAGACGGTCGGCAGCATCCGGTCGAGTCCGGTCATCTTGCCGAAGAGGATGGGCAGGGTCGGGAACCGGGAGCAGGAGATGCCGGGCCGGCCCCGCGCGTCGAGAATCCGGCCGCCCAGGATCCCGACGTCGGCGGCCGCGGGGGTGCTCAGGAACTCGCCGACCGTCCGCAGCGTGTCCGGGTAGAGCTCGGTGTCCGGGTTGAGGAACAGCAGGTAGTCGCCCGTGCGGTGGGCGGCGCCCTGGTTGCAGCCTGCGGCAAAGCCCCGGTTCTCGCGGTTGCGCACGATGCTGAGCGGGAGGGCGGACGGCTCCAGCCGGTCCGCCGAGCGGTCGCGCGAGGCGTTGTCGACCACCACCACCGCACCGACCTCCAGCACCGATCGGTCGGTGCGCTCGATCGAGCGCAGGCAGGCGCGCAGAGCGGGCCCGGTGTTCCAGTTGACGATCACCACGTCGACCGTCGCTGTGCGGGTCCGGTTGGCCGAGGAGACGGTGGTCATGCGACGGCCCTGCCCAGCTCCAGCGAGGCGGTCCACTCCGGCAGCCAGCGCTGGTAGGAGTACTGCCGGCAGGTGACCTGGTGGGCCCGGTCGCCCAGGCGCTCCCGGGTGGCGGCGGAGCAGCCCAGCAGGCCGAGGAGCGCCTCGGCCCACTCGCCCGCGCCCCGCGGCGCGGGCAGGCCGAAGCGGGCCAGGATCTCCGCGTTGACACCGATCGGATCGGCCACCGCGGGCAGGCCGGCAGCGCCGTACTGCAACAGCTTGTAGCCGCACTTGCCCCGGCTGTAGGCGGTGTCCGGGAGCGGCATCAGGCCGACGTCGAGCTCGGCCAACGCGGCGCCCTGGCGGGCCTCGCTCCAGTCGACCCGGTCGACGATGCCCTCCAGGGCGCCGAGTGAGCGGCGGGTGGTGCCGATCAGGGTCAACCGGGCTCCGGTGCGGCGGTGCACCTCGGCCAGTGCGTCCGCGATCAGCAGCAGGTACCGCTCGTTGCCCGGCGAACCGAGCCAGCCGAGCCGGGGCGGGTCGTGCAGCGCGTAGCTGTTCTTGCGGAGGTAACCGGCCGGATCCACGCAGCTGGGGATCATCCGGACGTCGCGGTGGTGCTCGCCGGCCCAGTCGGCGAGCACCGGGCACCCGGCGACCACCCGGTCGGCGCACTGCACGGCGGCCAGTGCCTTGGGGGCCTTGGGGGCCAGCCGCCGCAGCGGCGACCCGTTCCCGTGGTCCCACTGCAAGGCATCGTCGAAGTCGTAGACCGCGAACTCCGCGCGGCTGATCAGCAGGCGTTCCAGGCCGCCACGGCTGAGCGGGGAGGCCTCCCGGTGCAGCAGCAGCCGGCCCGGGCGCGCGGCCGCGATCGCCCGCAGTCGCAGCTCGGCCCTGGCCACGGCGGCCGGTCGGCGGGCCAGTTGAGCCGGCCGGGCGTCGCGCCGGGCCAGGTAGCTGCTGACCACGAAGTCGGTGTCGACCAGGTCCAGCCACTCGAATACCCGCACCCGCGCGCTGCCGGCGCCGCGGCCGTAGGGAGTGATGGCGCAGTGGCTGATGGGAGTGCTCCGCGTGTTCACGACCTTCGCCCGGGTTCGGCAGGCAGACCTTCGCTGACCTGTATGACACTCAGGTAAGAGGAGAACGGCCGTCGGCGGCTCCCGCATTCGGACGAGAATCGCTGTAGCCCGTCCCAGTCGTCCGTCCCTCGACCGCGCCGACCACGGGAGGGCACGTGCCGCTCGCCGACCCGGGTACCGTCCGCCCGCTGCTGGTCTGCCCCCGCTGCCGCTGCGCCCTGGTGGCCGAGCCCACCGCCTTCCGCTGCGCCGCGCCGCACTGCGCGCTGCACCAGGTGGGGTCCTTCCCGGTGATCGGGGGCAGCCCCGTACTGGTCGACTTCGAGCGAAGCGTGCTGCCCCGCCCGACGGCGGGCCGACCGGGCACCGGTCCGCCGCGACCGGCCCTGGAACGCCTGCCACCGCGGCTGCGCGGGCTGTGGCGTCCGGTGAACCGGGTGGCGGTGCGCAACACGGGCCGGCTGCTACGGGCACTGCCAGGACCCGCCCCGACGGTGCTGGTGGTCGGCGGCGCGACGGTCGGCAACGGGACGGCAGCGCTCTACAGCGATCCCCGGATCCGGCTGATCGGCTTCGACATCGCCCCCAGCCCGTGGACGCAGTTCGTGGCCGACGCCCACCAGATCCCGCTGGCCGACCGGAGCGTCGACGCGGTGGTGGTCCAGGCGGTGCTGGAGCACGTGCTGGACCCGGCGCTGGTCGTCGCCGAGATCCACCGGGTGCTCACGGCGGGCGGCCTGGTGTACGCCGAGACGCCGTTCCTGCAACAAGTGCACGCCGGCCCCTACGACTTCACCCGCTTCACCCTGAGCGGCCACCGCTACCTGTTCCGCCGCTTCGCCGAGCTGGACGCCGGTGCCGTCGCGGGACCCGGCACCCAGCTGCTGTGGAGCCTGGACCACCTGGCCCGAGGGCTCACCCGCTCGGCCACCGCGGGTCGGCTGGCGCGCGGGCTGCTGGGCTGGCTGCGGCTGCTGGACGCGGCCGTCCCGCCCCGCTATGCCGAGGACAGCGCCTGCGCCTGCTACTTCCTGGGCCGCAAGCGGGCGGACGGCATGTCACCCGCGCAGATCGTCGAGTACTACCGGGGAGCGCAGCCGCCTGGCTGAGACACCGGCGCTCAGGACCCCGCGGTCCGCAAAAGACGTAGTCAGGCTCCCACCACCGCTGCATCCCCCATCACCGGGCGGTCCGTAGCGTTGGCACCGTCCGAGTCCCAACCGCGCGCGATGCCGCCGGTCGACGGACGGAGGAACCCGATGGACCTGCGCGACTACGCCCGAGTGCTGCGCGAGCGATGGCGTTTCGTTGTCGCCTGCGTGCTCGTCTTTGTCGCCGCCGCGGCCGCCGCGGTCGCCCTGACACCCCGCAGCTACAGCGCGCACGCTCGGCTCTTCGTCGCCACCAGCGACGTGAGCAGCGCCAACGCCTATCAGGGCGGCCTGTTCTCGGAGGAGCGGGTCAAGTCCTACACCCAGATCGTGAACAGCCCGCCGGTCATCGACGGCGTGATCAACGCGCTGCACTTGCATTCCACACCCAGCCAGCTGGCCGGCAAGATCAGTGCGACCGCGCCACTGGACACCGTGCTGGTCGACATCAAGGTGACCGACAGCTCGCCGCAGCAGGCGCAGGCGATCGCCAACGAGACCGCGGTGCAGTTCACCCAGTTCGTGGCCCAGATCGAGCAGACGTCGCCCGGCGGCGGCGCCACGCTGGTGAAGGTCAGCGCGGTCGGCCCGTCCACCGCGCCCACCTCGCCGACCAGCCCGCAGCCCGCGCTGTACTTGGGGATCGGACTGGCCGCCGGGCTCGCCGTGGGCGTCAGCGGCGCCATCCTGCGGGCCTCCCTGGACACCCGGATGAGGACCCGGGACGACGTACGCCGCGAGCTCGGCCTGCCGACGCTGGGCGCGGTGTCGGCCGACCCCGCGCTGCGCGGTCGCTCGCCGGTCGCGGACCCGCGCGGATCGCGCCGGGCGGAGGACCTCGGGCAGCTGCGCACCGCCCTGCGCTACGCCGCCGGCGAGCAGCCGCCGCGCGCGGTCGTGCTGGCGAGCGCGCTGCCGGGCGAGGGCCGCACCACCATGGCGGTCGACCTCGCGCTGAGCTACGCGCAGACCGGCCGCCGGATCGTGCTGGTCGAGAGCGACTTGCGCGAGCCACGGCTCGCCGAGTACCTCGGCCTCGCCTCGCAACCCGGTCTCACCGAGCTGCTCACCGCGGCGGCCACGCCGGGCGAGGCGGTGCAGGACTGGGGCGGCGGGCTGCTCCAGGTCGTCACGGCCGGCGGCCTGCCCGCCGAGCCTGGTGAACTGCTGGCCGGTGCCGACCTGCGCGCTCTGCTGAACGTGCTGCAGGAGCGCGCGGACCTGGTGCTGCTGGACAGCCCGCCCCTGCTGCCGTTCACCGACGCGGCGCTGCTGGCCGCCGAGGCCGGCCACGCGCTGCTGGTGGTCCGCAGCGGCGTGACGCACCAGGCCGGGGCCCGCCGAGCACTGGAGAGCCTGAGGGCGGTGGACACCAGGGTGCTGGGTGCGGTGCTGACCGCGGTACCCCGCAGCCGCACGGAGCGCACCGCGCCGAAGGGCCGTCCGGCACCGGACACCGGGCAGCGGCCGGTGCCCTGGCCCGACGGCTGGAACGGCGCCGCGAGCCGGCGCGCGGGCTCGGGCCCGCTGACGGACGGTGTGCCGGTGGCCGGCGCCCGCAGCCGGCTAGAGCAGCCGCGCGGATAGCGCCGCGGTCGGGTCGGGCAACCCATGTCTCCGCTGTCTCCGCAGTCAGCCGCACTGGTCCTGGGGATCACCGCCCTGCTGGCGCTGATCCCCATCCTGGTCGGGCTGGTCAGGGCCCGCACGGCCCACGACTGGACCCTGACCACCACGCTGGTCCTCGCGGTCGGGATGGCCGGCAGCCTGCCCACCATCGCGGCCGACTTCGCGACCAGCCAGCAGCCCGTGCTGACGGACGCTTTCGGCAACCCCGAGGTGGGACTGCCGGCCGCCGCCTACCGGGTGGACCAGGCCGTCAACGCCGCGCTGCTCCTGGGGTGCGCGGCGTTCCTGGTGCTGCGCTGTGTCAGCGGCCGGGCCCGGATCAACGTCGCACCGCTGATCGCCGCCGCGCTCTGCCTGGTGCTGGCAGTCTCCGACGGCCTGAACGGTCATCAGATCTTCGCCAGCCGCCAGGTGGTGCTGCTGGTGGTGCTGCTGGCGGCGGCGGTCGCCAGACCGGGCCGCTCGGCCCTGCTGGGCGCGGCGATGACCGGCCTGCTGCTCACCGTGCTCAGCGGGGTGCAGGCGCTGGTGGTGGGGACGGGCGCGTTCCGGGACTGCCGCAGTGACAAGTGCGGGGTCCTCGGGGTGCTGTACACCGGAGTGTTCAGCAACGAGAACACCTTCGGTCTGGCCCTGGCGCTCTCGGTGCCGTTCATCTGGCTCGGGCTGCGCGGCCGGATCCGGGTGCTGCTGGCCTGGTACACCGGGCTGGTGGTGCTCGCCACGGGCAGCCGGCAGGCCATCGCCGCCGCAGGCATCGCGCTGCTGCTCCTGGTGCTGCTGCGCCCCCGGCTGCCGGAGGAGTACCCGGCTGGTAGCCGGCGGCCGCTGTCGGCGGGACGCTCGCTGCTGGCCGGGTGCGTGGTCTGCGGGGCCGCCGCCGTCGGCCTGATCCTGCCGTTCCTGAACCTGAGCGCCGACGCGCTCTCCCAGCGGGTCTACTTCTGGGACGTCGCCCGCCAGCAGCTGCCGTCCTCGCCGCTCTACGGCTTCGGCGCCAAGGCCTGGTCCGGCCTCTACCAGTTGGGCGAGATCCCGGTGGCGCTCACCTACTCGGTGCACAACCAGTGGCTCGACGTGCTGTACGCCGGCGGCGTCATCGGGCTGGTCGTCTTCCTCGTCCTGCTCGGTTACCTGCTGCTGCGCGGCGGTGGTGCGGGCCTGGCCGCGGCCGCCTGTGTGCTCGCGCCGGTGCTGGTCGCCTCCTGCCTGGAACGGCCCTGGTCCTTCGGTGTCAACGACTGGCTGAGTTTCACCCTGGTGGCCGCCACGCTGCTTCCGGTGGCAGCCCGCCGCGGCGGGCCATCCGCGCCGTCCGCTCCGGCCGGGCGGACGGGCACGCTCGGCTCCCACGCCGCGAGCGCTCAGGTCAGGGCTCGCGCTGCTCACGGGCGATGAGACGGCCCCCGGCCTCGGCGTTACCCGGCTGCGGTGCGCCGCCTCCCGGGTGTCAGCTCGGCCGGCCGGCGGGCCGCAGGCTGTCGAGCATCTCCTCGAAGCCGCGAAGCAGCGTGCTCAGGCCGATCTCGAAGGCGACATCGCGCAGGTCTGGCGGAGCGTTCAGGAGCGGCTCCAGGCCGGGGGGCAGCCCCTCGGTCGGCAGCGAAGTCGCGCGCGGTGCGCCGAAGTCGAGGGCCGCACCGGCGAGGAAGTACTCAAGGCATTGCACGATCGGTGCCAGCCGATCCTCCGGCCAGCCGGCCTCGCGCAGCAGGGCGAAGGTGTCGGCGTAGCCCTGGAATGCGGCGATGGACTGCGTCGGCCGGGTGACCAGCAGCGGGACCATGTTCGGGTGGGCGGCGAACGCGGCGCGGTAGGCGCGGGCCCAGTTGTCGAGCGCGGCGGTCCACGGGCGGATGGCCGGGTCGAGTTCCATCTCGGCGACGATGAGATCGCAGATCCCGGTGACGATCTCGGCGCGGCTGGAGACGTAGTTGTAGAGCGACGGGCCTTTGACGCCCAGTCGGGCCGCGAGTCGGGTGGTCGACAGGGCTTCGGCGCCCTCCTCGTCGACCAGGGCGAGAGCGGCTTCCATGATCCCGTCCCGGGTCAGCAGGGACCGTGACGGCCTGCCCATCTCGCTCTCCTCTCGCACTGTCGGTCCTGTCCCGCCCCCGTGTTGGGCTGCGGACACGGGCTAGTGTACGTTCTCGATCAGGCAAAACTACTGGCTCTAGTTTTAGGGGGCGCCGGGTGGATGCTGCCTGCTGGTGCCCCGTCATCGGCAGGAGTGGCCGCGGAGGGCGACGTGTCTCCGGGGCTTGGCCGACGGCGGACTTCGGCTACCACGCGTGCGACCCCCTCGACTTGCCGGGAGCCACTGCGGCTTTTTTGCGGTGGACGTTGCCGACGCCATATCTGGCAGGTCCCTGACATTCAGCCTGACATTCAGCGGCCTGCCACCAGCCCCTTGTCCGCCTTTCGCCGAAGGTGACCCTCCGCATGTCCATGCGTACCCTCGCGCTGCCCGCGCTCGCCGCATCCGTTGTGCTCACGCTCAGCGCCTGCGACCCGACCGCGCCGGCCGTGCAGTCCGCCAACCCCTCCAACGCGGCCGCCCAGGCCGCATCCACCGCGATCGACGGTAACCTGTCGGACACGCTGCCGCCCTCGGCAAGCCAGCCGGTGACCCTGGTGACCCCGGCCGCCGACCAGGCGCAGGCCGTAGCACCGGCCCGGTCGGCGACAGCCTCGCCTGTCGGACCGTCGACCGGCCCGACCGGCGCCCACACACCGGCGCCGAACGCGGCGTCGGCCGCTCCGGCCCCGTCCGGGGGGTCCGCCGCGGCCACCACCCCCGACCTCACGTTGGACTCCTACGACCAGAAGAGCGGCAAGGCCGTCCTTGCCGTTGCCGTTGCCGACGCCGGCAAGCCGGGCACCCCCAGCCCGGCCGCCTCGGCCGCGACCACCGCTGCGGTGCGGCCCGGCCAGCTGATCGACAGCCCGCCGTCGGCGGCCGCTCCGCACGGAGCGCTGCTCGCGATCACCGGCGTCACACCGGCCACCGATGGCAAGGTGACCGCCACCACCCGCCCGGCCACCATCTCCGAACTGCTCGGCCAGACCTGGGCCGACATCAAGAGCGCCCTCGACCCGCACAAGATCCAGATCACCCCGAAGCTCAAGGACCTCAAGGCCTCCTACGTCCCGAACCCCGACGGTGGCGACGGCTCCGCCTCGGGCGCCCTGGAGCTGGACGCCAACGACAGCATCCCGCTGCCCGGTGGAGCCACCGCCACACTCAATGGCTCGCTCGAACTCGACCCCAGCGTCGCGTTCTCCTACCACGGCACCTCCGGCATCCTCGGCGCCGATCAAGCCAAGGTCGGCTTCGACCTGGGCGCCCACGCCAACTGGCACCTCACCGCGAGCCTTTCCGGCTCCACCGGCCAGGTGAAGATCCCGATCGCCACGCTCACCGCCACCCCGACGGTGATGGTCGGCACGGTGCCCGTCGTGATCACCCTCAACCTCACCCTCTACGCCGAGGTCAGCGCCGACGGCACCGTCACCGTCGACACCACGCAGCAGGTGGACGGCGACTGGGCCATCCACGCCGACTACACCAAGGCGGGCGGCTGGACCTCGGCGACCGAACCCGTCACCACCAAGGTCTCCCCGGTCAAGGCGAAGTTCACCGGCACCGCCAACGTGCGCAGCGGCCTGGTCGCGGACGGCTCCGTCGCGCTCTACGACAGCCTGGGCGTGAAGGCCACCGTCGAGCCGTACCTGCGGGCGGCGGTGAACGGCGAGGTCGACGTCGACAGCAGCGGCGCCGCCCCGACCGTCACCGGCACGGCCGGTCTCTACGGCGGTCTCGACGTCACGGGAGCCGTGATGGCGCGCATCGCCATCCTCGGCACCCCGCTGCTGGAGAAGGACCTGCCGTTCGCGCAGTACCACAACGAATGGCCCATCATCACCCGCACGGTGGGCAACGCGGCGCCGAACGCCACTGCCACACCGGGTAACTGACGCTGCATCAGATCCACCACCCGGGGCCGGCCACCGCGCCGGCCCCGGCTGCTGCGTGCTCAGCAGCGTGCTCAGCGGATGCGAGGCGGCAGGTCGGCCAGCAGCGACTCCAGTGGGCGCAGCGTCTGGTCCCAGGCCAGCCGCCGCGCCTGCGCGTAGGCCAGGTCGCTGAGCCGTCGCCACCGCGGCTCCTCGGCGAGAGCGGTCACGGCCGACAGGAAGTTCGACTCCGTGTAGGGCACGGACCCGGGCAACTCCTCCAGGTGCCGGCGCCAGGCGGGCACCAGGACCGGCAGCCCGTGCGCGAAGTACTGCAGGTGCTTGGCCGAGAAGCCGTCCCGGCGCAGTTCGTCCTGGGTGCAGGTGACCAGGCCGAGTTGGTACTCGCGCAGCACGTCGGGCTGTCGGGCGTACCCCCGGTAGTTGAGCCCGAGCCGCGGATCCGGCGGCGGGCCCCCGTAGACGTCGATGTGCGGGTAGCGCTCGGCCAGCCGCGAGAGCAGCGGAAGGTCGATGAACCGGGAGCCGAGCGAGCCGAGGTAGACGATCCGCGGCCGGTCCGCGAAACGCGCCCGCTCGGCGGACGGCGTGCAGCCGAAGTTCAGGGTCAGCAGGTTGCGGCCGCTGATGCCGTAGTGCGTGACGGCGTACCGGGCGTAGGAGTCCCAGTGGAAGGCCAGGTGGTCCACCTGTTCGAAGAGCGCGGCCTCCCTCCGGCGGAGCCGGTGGTGCTGACGGACCGTCAGGCGCCCTTCGTAGCGCAGCTCGTCGGCCCAGGGGGTGGGGCAGTCGTACAGGGTGCGGGCCGAGCCGACCGCGGTGAGCGCGCCCGCGTCGTACGGGTCCTCGCAGATGACCAGGTCGAAGGCGTCCAGTGGCAGCGCGCTGCGCAGGATCGCGCGGCGCAGCCGGTGGTCCGCGAGCAGCAGGTAGTACGACAGGAACCGCCGCCCGGTCGGCCACCTGCCGACCAGCAGGGCGCCGGCCGCCTCGGTCGCGTAGAGGGCGAGCCTGCGCGGTGTCGGGGCCGGCAGCCGGGCGCCGAGGCTTCCCCTGGCCGTGGACGCCCGGCTCAGCCGGTAGGTGTCGGCGAGCACGACCTGGTGGCCGCGCTCGCGCAGGAAGCGCTCCACCTGAAGCGGCTTCAGCCGGTTCGCGTAGTCGTCCAGCTGACAGAGGATCAGGACCCGCCGGGGCGCCGCGGTGCTCATCACGACCGCCCCGCCCCGACGGTCGGCCGCGCCGCCGCCTCCCGGGGGAGCATCCGGGCCATCGCGCCCGCCGCGACCGCCAGGCCCGCCAGCACCGGAAGGCCGGCCAGCAGCAGCGGCAGCGTCCCGTGCCAGCCGGTCAGTACGACCGGCAGTTCGCCCGCCAGCGTCACCGTTGCCGCGAGGGCGGCCACCAGACTCCACCGCGCGGACACCCGCCGCTCGCGCGGACCGGTGAACCGGCGGCAGAGCAGCACGAAGTAGGCCGAGCCCGCGACCAACCCGACCGCGGTGGCGGCGACCACCCCGAGCATGCCGAAAGCCAGCGCGAACGGCACGGTGAGCACGGTGTTGACCACGGTCGCGAGCCAGGAGTAGCGGGTCTCCAGCCCGGGGCGGCCGACCGCGCGCACCAGGCAGGTGCGCATCCCGGTGAGCGCCACATGGATGCTGTAGCCCGCCAGCAGTACGGCGGCCACCGCTCCGCTCAGCGCCAGCCCGGGGCCGAGCCAGGCCCGGACCGCGAAGGGCGCGGCGACCGTCGTCACCGCGCCGTAGGTGAGCACCGCGGGCAGCCAGCGGGCCTGCCGCCACTGGTACTCACGCACCGCGCCGGGCAGGCCACTGCGGGCGAAGACCTCGGTGAGCCGGGTGAGCACCGGCGGGAAGGCGTACAGCGGCAGGCTGCGCAGCGCCGCGGCCACCTGGTAGCCGGCCGCGTACATTCCCACGTACCGGACCGGCAGCAGCGCGGCGATCACGAAGGCGTCGATCTCGCCGTTGAGGAAGACGGTGAGGCCGGACAGCTGCATCCGCACGGCGTAGCCGGTGAACTCACGCCGCTCGGCCCGCTCGGGCAGCAGCGGCCGACGGATCGCCAGGTGCCGTGCTCCGAGCAGCAGGCCGGTGACCGCCAGCACCACGAACCGCAGCGCGGTGACGGCCGCCAGCACCGTGAGCGAGCCGGCACCGCCGTGGACCAGCATGAGCACACCGGCCGCGTAGACGGCGCAGGAGCCCAGGGTGGCCCCGGCCAGCGCGCGGAACCGGCCGTGCGCCTGGAGCAGGGAGGCAGCCGAGTCCGAGACCAGGGCGAGGGTGAGCAGCGGACCGAGGAAGCGCAGCACCGCGACGGCCTCGCCGTGCAGCTGGGGCGAGATGTGCAGCAGCCCGACCGCGGGTGCCAGGAGCAGGCAGCCACCGGTGACCAGCGCCCCGAGCGCCAGGAAGAGGGCCAGCGACCCGACCAGCAGCCGACCGGCGCCGGCCCGGTCCGCGTGGGCCCCGCGAAAGGCGTAGAAGCGCGCGAGGGAGGCGCTCACCCCGCCGTCCAGCGAGGTGAGCGTGAAGAGCAGGACCAGGACGAGCGACCACAGGCCGAACCGGTCCAGCCCCAGCCGGCGGATCAGCACGGGCGTCAGCGCGACGTTCACCACCAGTGGGGCGGCCTGCGCGACGGCGCTGTAGCCCGTCCCGGCGAAGAGCCCACCGGCGTAGCCGCCCGAACGGGCGCGCAGCCGGTCGAGGTTCAGCACAACTCTGCCCTCCAACCTGTCCTCGCACCGTACCCCGGGGCCAAAGCACCGAGAGGCCTCGATCCGCACATGGCGTAGCCGAACTCGTCCTGCCACCGGATCCGCGCCGGCCCCGCGCTGCCTAGGTTGCTGAGCGTGGAGACTTCCCAGCAGTGTGCGGCGCGTCCCGCCGACCAGCGTCCCGCCGACCAGCGTCCCGTCGACCAGCGTCCCGCCGACCCGCCGCCCGCGCCCGTCCCGTTCGCCCGGACCGAGATCTGCCCGGAGGCGCGGGAGGCCGCGCAGCGGGTGCTGGCCTCGGGGTGGGTGACCACCGGGCCGCAGAGCGCGCTCTTCGAGCGCGAGTTCGCCGACTGGGTGCGGGCCCGGCACGCGGTGGCGGTGAGCTCCTGCACGGCGGCGATCGAGCTCGCCCTGCGGGCGCTGCGGCTGCCGCGCGGCTCGCTCGTCCTGATACCCGTGCTGACCTTCTGCGGAGCCGCGCAGGCCGTGCTGCACGCGGGCCTGCGCCCGCTGCTGGTGGACGTCGACCCGGTCACCGGCATGCCCTCCCCGGCCACCACCGCCCGCGCGGCGCACGGCAGCGGCCGGCCGCGGGCCATGCTGGTGCTGCACTTCGGCGGGGCGCCCGCGCCACTGGCCGAGCTCGCCGAGGCCGCTGGGCTGCCGCTGGAGCGGGTGGTCGAGGACGCGGCGCACGCACTGGGCACCTACCTGGACGGACGCCCGGTGGGCGCGCAGTCGCGGGCCGCCTGCTTCAGCTTCTACGCCACCAAGAACCTGCCGATCGGCGAGGGCGGCATGGTGACCACCGACGACGGCGAGCTGGCCACCCGGATCCGCCGCGCCAGCCTGCACGGGATGTCGGCCGACGCCTGGCGCCGCAACCTGCCCGGCGGCAGCTGGCGGTACGCGGTCGAGGAGGACGGCCTGAAGGCCAACATGACCGACCTGCAGGCCGCGATCGGCCGCGCGCAGCTGCGCCACCTCGCGGACTGGCAGCGCCGGCGCGAACTCCTCGCCGCCCGCTACACCGCTCGGCTGCGCGAGGTCCCCGGACTCACCCCGCCGACCGTCCCCGCCTCCGGCCGGCACGCCTGGCACCTGTACGTGGTGCGGGTTCGGCCCGCCTTCGGCATGTCCCGCGACGAGCTGGTCGTCAAGCTCGCCGAGCGCGGCATCGGCAGTTCGGTGCACTTCATCCCGCTGCACCGGCTCGGCTACTTCCGTCGCGCCGCCCTGCGCCCCGCGGGCGGGCTGCCCGGCGCTGATCTGCTCTTTCCCCAGCTGCTCTCGCTGCCCCTGCACCCCGGCCTCACCGAGGCCCAGGTCGACCGCGTCTGCGCGGCGCTCGGGCGGCTCGCCGATCCCTCGTCCCTTGGAAGCTGACCCGCCATGACCTGGACCTCCCCTGCCGCCCCGCCCGTGCCCGTACCGCGACCCGACGGCGGCCTGCGCACGCTCATCGTCGGTGCGGGCGAGGCCGGTTGGGCACTGGCCCGCGACCTGCTCCGGGCGCCGGAGTTCGGCCTCCGCCCGGTGGGCTTCCTGGACGACGACCCCGCGAAGGCGGGCAACAGCTGCCTCCCGCTGCTCGGCCCACTGGACCGGACCGAGGAGGTCGTCGCCGCGCACCGGATCGAGGTCGTCGTGGTGGCGATCCCGGGCCTCTCGGCGCAGCGCTTCCAGCAGGTGACCGGCGCCGCGGCGGCCCTCGGGGCGAGCGTTCGCTACCTGCCCTCGTTCATCGCCGCGCTGCGCCGCGACGTGGTCGGCGGCGACCTGCGGGCGCTGGACGTCAATCAGCTGATCGGCCGTCAGGAGGTGCACGTGGTGGGCGCCCAGGCCCGCCGGAGCGTCGCCGGACGGCGGGTCCTGGTGACCGGTGCGGGCGGCTCGATCGGCAGCGAGCTGTGCCGTCAGGTCTACGGCTTCGGTCCCAGTCGGCTCTTCCTGCTCGACCACGACGAGTCGAACCTGCACCGCCTCCAGCTGGAGCTCTTCGGCGCGGCCCTGAACGACGAGGACCTGGTGATCTCCGACATCCGGGACCGCGCCCGGCTTGAGCACGTCTTCGACCGGCTGAGACCCGAGGTGGTCTTCCACGCCGCGGCCCACAAGCACCTGCCGATGCTGGAGCACCATCCGTGTGAAGGCGTGAAGTCGAACGTGCTCGGCACCGACCAGCTGGTCCAGGTCGCGGCGACGTACGGCGTCGAGCGGTTCGTACTGATCTCCACCGACAAGGCCGCCGACCCGATCTCCGTGCTCGGCGCCACCAAGCGGCTGGCCGAGCTGATCGTGCAGGCCCGCCGGGCCGGGCCGACGGTCTTCGCCGCCGTGCGCTTCGGCAATGTGCTGGGCAGCCGCGGTTCGCTGCTGGACGTGCTGGCGGAGCAACTGCGCTCCGGCCGACCGGTGACAGTGACCCATCCGGACATGACGCGCTTCTTCATGACCATCGAGGAGGCCGCCGGACTGGTCCTGGAGGCCGGGCGACTGGCCCGCGGCGGCGAGGTCTTCGTCCTCGACATGGGCGAGCCGGTGCGGATCCTCGACCTGGTCGAGCGGTACGCCCACCAGATGAACGCCGGCCGGCTGCAGATCCGCTTCACCGGGCTGCGGCCGGGCGAGAAGCTCGACGAGACGCTCTTCTCGGTCCACGAGCGCCGACAGCCGACCGCCCACCCGGCCATCTACGCCACGGTCCCGTGCGACGCGCGCGAGCCGTCGGCCGTCGGCCCGCAGCTGCCCTCCCTGTACGCGGCCGCCTGGCGCGACGACGCTACCGAGGTGCGCCGCCGACTGGCCAGGCTGCTGCCCGGCTTCCCCGACCCCGGGCCGGTCCAGGCCGCCGCTGCCTCGGCGGATCAACGGCTGGTGACCGCGGCCCCCTACCCGGACGACTTCTGATGAGGACAAGCCAGCCCAAGGAGCCGCTGCCGCCGCAGGACCGCGCCGCGAAACGGCGCCGCCACCTGCGCCACGTCGTCGTGTCGCTCGTCGCCGTGCTGCTCGGTCTGCTGATGATCGGCGTGGGCACCGTGGAGTGGGGCACCAACCACTACGCGGGCGAGGTACAGCGGATCCCGAACGCGCTGCCGAACCTCCCGGCCGACCAACGCCCCGTCAAACCGCCGGAGGCCGGCAAGTCGCTGACCTTCCTGCTGGTGGGCCTGGACGCCCGCTCGGACCTGCCGACCACCGGCAATGCCGCGGGCGCCCCGCTGTGGACCTACGGCGCCCAGCGCACTGACACGATCATGCTGCTGCACCTGACCTCGGACCGTCACCAGGCCTACCTGGTCTCGATCCCGCGCGACACCTGGGTGCCGATCCCGGGGCACGGAGAGGCGAAGATCAACGCAGCCTTCTCCTGGGGCGGCCCGCCGCTGCTGATCCAGACCGTGGAGCAGTACACCGGCATCCGGATCGACCACTTCGGCGCGATCGACTGGAGTGGCTTCACCTCGCTCACCAACGCGGTCGGTGGCGTGACCATCACCATCCCCGGCAACTCCTACGACCCCGAGCAGAACCGCCACTGGACCGCCGGGACCACCACCATGGACGGGGCGACGGCGCTGGCCTACGTCCGCCAGCGCTATGGGCTGCCGAACGGCGACCTGGACCGGATCGCCCGCCAGCAGAACTTCCTGCGAGCCCTGATGACCAAGGTGGCGGGCCAGATCTCGCTGACCGACCCGTTCGGACTCAGCCGGTTGATGGATGCCACCGCCAAGGCGGTCAGTGTCGACTCGCAGCTCTCCAACAGCGAGCTGCGCGACCTGGCGCTCGGCATGCGCAATCTGGGATCCGGCAACGTGACCTTCGTCGAGCCGCCGCTCGGCGGGTTCATGACCGTGGACGGCCAGGACGCGCTCAGCCTGGACGCGACCAAGGCGCCCGCGCTCTGGAAGGCCGTGAGCACCGACAGGCTGTCCTCCTGGATCGCCCAGTACGGCACCGGAAACCTGCTGCCGAGCACCGTGAAATGAGCGCTGGCCCATCAGTCGAGTCCCACTCAGTCGAGCCCCGACCAGGCGCCGCCCGCCTGATGGACTTCCGTCCGCTCGACACCCGCCTGATGGGCCAGCGCCACGGCCTCCAGCCGCGAGTGCACCCCGAGCTTGTCGAGCACGTTCTGCACGTGGGTGCGCGCGGTGTTGGTGGTCATCCGCAGCCCCCTGGCGATCTCGGTCGTGTCGTCGCCCTCGGTCAGCCGCCGCAGCACCTCGCGCTCGCGTTGGGTGAGCCAGCGCAGCGCCTGGTCGCCGGCCTGGCGCTCGTCGACCCGCCGCTGGGCCTGCGGGGCCAGGGTCGGCTCGATGAAGCGGTCGCCCGACTCCACCGTCCGCAGCGCGCGGTCCAGCAGGTCGAAGCTCTTGTCCTTGCCCAGGTAGCCGACCACGCCGGCCTTTGTCGCGGCGGCCACCGAGCCGGGGTCCATCTCCCGGGAGAGCACGATGATCTTGGTCTGCGGTTCGCGCACGCGGATCTGCGTGATCACGTCCAGGGCCCGTCCGTCCAGCAGTTGCAGATCGACGATGCAGGTGTCGGGGTGGCAGGCCGTCACGGCCCGTAACAGCCCACCGCAGGTGGAGGCGGTGGCCTGGACTCGGTATCCCCGGCCTGACAGGACGAGTGCCAAGGCCTCGGCATGCAGCCGGGAGGCATCGGCGACGACGAGCTTCGCCAGTGGGGGAGTAGCCATGGTGAACGCCTTACGTAGCGGAGAACAGCGCCGCACAACCAGCGAAACAGAGAACGCCGCCGAAGTCCACCGCCGAAGTCCACCGCCGAAGTCCACCGCCGCTGGCCGCACGACGCTTTCGGTGGCAGCCTCAGAAGCATGGCTGGCGAGATCCGCGTCGTGGTGGCAGACCGGCGCCGCTCGGTCGCAGAGGTACTTGCGCTGGGCTTACGACAGGTCGGAATGGTCGGCAGCGCGGTCACCGGAATGAAGGCGGCCTGCCGGGTCGCTGCGGAGCTGCATGCGGACGTCGTGGTCGCGGACATCGGATTGCTGGGCCGGGCGGACTCCCCGCAGGTGCAGTCCCCCTGGCCCAGTCGGCTGTCGGTCCCGCTGATCGTGCTGAGCGACGGCTCCCGAACCGACGATCTCGCCTGCGCCGCCGTCCGGGCCGGCGTGCGCGGCTGGGTACCCAAGGACAGCTCCGTGCAGCACCTGCTGGCCGTCATCCGGGGGGTGCAGCGCGGGGAGACCTGGATCCCGCCTCAGCTGCTCACCCGGGTGCTCGCCGAACTGGTCACGCTACGCGACGGTCTTGAGGAGGACACCGGACGGCTGGCGACCCTCACCACGCGCGAGCGCGAGGTGCTGGGCTGCCTCTCGGCGGGGATGAGCCGGGCGGAGATCGGCCGGCGGCTCTTCCTCTCCACCAACACCGTGCGCACCCACATCCAGAACCTGATGATCAAGCTGGACGTGCACTCCTCGGTGGCCGCCGTGGCGCTGGCCCACCGGGTCGCCCTGCCGAACGCCCTGCCGCCGGTCGACGCGGCCCCGAACGGCAGCGAAGCGTCGGCGTCGCGTTGACGGCCAGCTTTCACGACGGCGAGCTTTCATGATGGCACGCTTTCACGACGGCGATGCGGTGTCATGACGGCGACGCGGTGTCATGACGGGGGCAAGGCGTCACGAGCGCGGCCCGGAGCCGACCAGCGGCCGCAGCGGTCCCGCGCGCAGCCGCTCGACCACAGGCGCGCCGAGCCGCCGACCGGTCCGAACCGTGGCGACAGCCACCAGGATGCCGAGCAGGGCCCCCGCGATCACGTCGTGCGGGTAGTGCGCGCCCACGTAGACACGGGCGAAGGCCATCAGCACCGCGGCCACTGCGGCGATCCACCCGAGCCGGCGGTTCACCAGCAGCAGGGCCGCGGCCGCCGCGAACGCGAAGGTCGCGTGGTTGCTCGGAAAGGCGTAGTCCGAAGGCGCGGGACAGGCCTCCACCTGGAAGTCGTGCGGCAGCGCCCGGCATGGCCGCGGCTCCCTGACGATCTCCTTGATGAGGGCGTCCGCCGCATAGGCCAGCGCCACGCCGAGGATGGCGCTGAGCGCTCCGGCCATGGTCCGTGCATCGGCACGACGGGCACCGAACCAGCCGAGTACCAGCAGCAGACCGAAGAAGAACGCACCGTAGTCGCTCCAGGCGCGCAGCGGCTCGTTCAGCCAGTGGGTGTCGCGGGCGAAGTCGGTGACCGTGGTGTACCAGCCGCCGTCGATCCGGGCGCCGTCGAGCCCCGCGAGGGTCGCGCTCACCGCCGGCCCACTCGGGCTTGGGGACACGTCAGTTGGCGGAACCTCACCGGGACCCCGTCTCCTCCAGCAGGTCCAACAGGTACTGTCCGTAGCCGCTCTTGACCAGCGGTTCGGCGAGCTCGCGCAGCTGTCCGGCGTCGATCAGTCCGGCCCGCCAGGCGGTCTCCTCCAGGCAGCCGACCTTGAACCCCTGACGTTCCTGGACCACTCGGACGAACTCCGCGGCCTGCACCATCGTGGTGAAGGTGCCGGTGTCCAGCCAGGCGGTGCCCCGGTCGAGCAGCGTGACGTTCAGCTCGGCCGCCTCGCGGTAGCTCTCGTTGATCCCGGTGATCTCCAACTCGCCGCGCGCGCTCGGCTTCAGGCCCCGGGCGATCTCCACCACCCGGTTGTCGTAGAAGTAGAGCCCCGGCACCGCGTACCTGGACCTCGGCCGGGCCGGCTTCTCCTCGATCGAGAGCACTGCGCCCGTCGCGTCGAACTCGACCACGCCGTACGCCCGCGGGTCCGCCACCGGGTAGGCGAAGATCCGCCCGCCGGTGATACCGGCGTTGTCGGCAGCGCCATTGGCGCCACTGGCGCCGGTGTAGCGGGCAAGGCGGGTGCCGAGGCCGCTGCCGTGGAAGATGTTGTCGCCGAGGATCAGGGCCACCGGCCCGTCGCCGATGAAGTCGGCACCCAGCAGGAACGCCTGGGCGATCCCCTCCGGCCGCTCCTGGACGGCGTACTCCAGGCGCAGGCCCAGCTGCGAGCCGTCGCCCAGCAGTCGCCGGAACTGCTGGAGGTCCTCGGCGGTGGTGATCACCAGGATCTCGCGGATCCCGGCCATCACGAGAGTGGAGAGCGGGTAGTAGATCATCGGCTTGTCGAACACCGGTAGCAGTTGCTTCGACACCACGCGGGTCAGCGGCCACAGTCGTGATCCGGTGCCACCCGCCAGCACAATTCCTCGCATATGCGCAGACTATGGCGCCAACCCGCACAATTCGCTGAGGCTCAGCAGGCCAGAAAGCTCTCAGGGCCGGCGGTTACCATCCACGGATGAGCAGCACCGGCGAGCCAGGGCAGCCGACACCGTCCCCACCCGCACCGTCCCCACCTGTACAGACGTCACCTGCATCGACGTCGCGGCGGGCGCGCGGCGCGGCGCTCGCGCTGGTCGGGCTCGCCGCCCTGGTGGCCGTCGCGGTCCGCCTGCCGCTGCTGCATCTGCCGTTGGATCCGGACGAGGGCGGCTACGCCTACCTTGCGGCGAAGTGGGCAGGCGGCGCGCGCCTCTACTCGCCCGCCGCCTGGGTCGACCGGCCGCAAGGGCTGATGCTGGTCTTCCGCCTGGTGACCGACCTGTCGTACTCGGCCACGGCGCTGCGGGTCGGCGCGGTGACCGCCGCCGTCGTGCTGACGGCCGGCGCGGCCGGCGCGGCCTGGGCGCTGGCGGGGCGGCGAGCAGCGGTCGTCGCCGGGCTGCTGGTGGCGGTGGTCAGCGCGGGACCGTACGTCGAGGGCTACGAGTTCAACGGCGAGCTGATCGCGTCCGCGGTGGGCACGACGGGCGTCGCGCTGGCCTTCTGGTGGCAGCGACGCGCGGCCGCGGTGCGCTGGCTGGTGCCGGTCGGGGTGATCTGCGGCGTCGCGCCGTTGATGAAGCAGTCCGCGGTGGATCCGCTGGTGGTGCTGGCCGCCGTCGCCGCGACCGCGACCGGGCGGCGGGCCCGGGCGCTGCTCGCGGCGGGCGCCGGCGCGGCGGTCCCGCTGACGGCCGCGGCCGTCCACGGCGCCGTCACCGGCTGGTCCAGCTGGTACTTCGCGGTCGTCGGCTTTCAGACGGCGGTCGCCGCGACCAGCGGACCGGGGTCGCGGCTGGGCCCGGACTATCAGACCTTCCTGCACGTCGCCCCGGACCTGCTCGGCCTGGTCGTGGTCGGCCTGCTCGGCTGCGCGACGATGCTGCGCGCGCCGAACCGTCGCCGGCGCCTACGCCGGTGCGTGCCGCTGCTGCTCTGGCTCGCCGCCGCCCTGGTGGCAGTGCTCGGCGGGCCGTTCGCGCATCCCCACTACTGGGTCCAGGCGATCGCCCCCCTCGCGGTGCTCGCCGCCGTGGCGGTGACCCGGCTGCCGGTGCGCGTGCGTCCGGGCGGCGGCCGCGCACTGGTGTCCGCCGCGCTGGTGACGGCTGCCGTCGCAGGCCCGCTCGCGGTCCAACTCGACCTGGCGGCGAAGACCCCGCAGCAGCGGGTCGCGTCCGTCATCGACGACCAGCGCCTGCTGGTGAACGGGCAGTTGTCGCGCTGGCTGCGCAGCAACACGGCGCCCACCGACACCGTCTTCGCGTTCACCGCCTCCGCCGACCTCTACCTGCTCGCCGACCGTTCCACGGGCTTCCCCTACCTGTGGAACTCGGCGTTCCAGGCCATCCCGTCCGCCGAACCCCGGCTGGCCGACTGGCTCGACGGCGCCTCGGGACCGGGACCGCGCTGGGTGGTCCTCTACGACCCGCCGAGTTCACTGGACCCCTCGGGACGCCTCCAGGGCATCCTGGACCACCGCTACAGCCGGGCCGCCGTCGTCGACGGCGTCACGGTCCTGCGGCGGGACTGAGGACTGACCCCTGGAACCCGTGCTCGGATCCCGCTGCGGCGTTCGGCTCACCCGTGCGGGTGGCGGGGTCGGGCCGTGCGGGTGCGTCCGGGCGCGGGTGCGCTGTGCGGCGCGGGCGGGCCGGTAGGAGCAGCTGGGTCAGCAGTCAGGCGTCCCCGGCCGGTGCGGCCGGTCGGGTGACTGGTGCGTGGGATGCCGCTCTCGCTGAGGCGTAGGCCCTAGCGTGAGCGGGGAACCCTGCCCGTGGCGGTTTCGATCCGGCGGGCCGCACCCCTGAGGAGACCACCGATCATGACCCTCTCGCTGCCGGAGCTCACCGGAGACTACGTACTGGACCCCGCGCACACCCGGATCGGGTTCGTCGCGCGGCACGCCATGGTGACCAAGGTCCGCGGAGCCTTCCTCGAGTTCGAGGGCACCGCCCATCTGGACGGCGCCGATCCGACCCGCTCCAGCGGGCGGGTGACGATCAAGACCGCGAGCATCGACACCGGCAACGAGCAGCGCGACGGTCACCTGCGTACCAACGACTTCCTGGACGCCCCGCAGTACCCGGCCATCACGTTCGTCTCCACCGCGGTCGAGGCCAGCGGAGGCAGCGACTTCCGGGTGACCGGCGATCTGACGATCAAGGAGACCACCCGTCAGATCGCCATCGACTTCGAGTACACCGGCAACGCCGTCGACCCCTACGGCAACCTGCGGGTCGGGCTGGAGGGCTCGGTGACGATCAGCCGCAAGGAGTACGGCATGACGTGGAATGCCGCGTTGGAGGGCGGCGGCGTCCTGGTCAGCGACAAGGTGGTCCTCGAGTTCGACGTGTCCGCGATCAAGCAGAGCTGACCCGGCCCGGCCCTCGGCCCCCCGACCGCCTGCCAGGCGGTCGGGGGGCCGAGGTTCAGCGGGCGGACCAGACCGGACAGTCGACGGAGTGGCGGGTCAGCAGGACGACGGTCCCGCCGTCCAGTACCTCCCGGGTGCGCGTGACCGTGCAGCAGACCGCCGCGGGGGGTGCCGCCAGCAGCTGCCGGGTGGGGGCGCGGGCGTCGTCCCGCTCGTCCCATTCATTCCGCTCGTCCCACTTGTTCCGCTCGTTCCGCTCGGGCATTTCGGTACGCGGCCAGTCGGGCGCCGCGGGCAGCCGCGCCGGCCGGGTGGGGGCAGGTCGACGCACGGCCTGCTCGATGGGTACCCCGAGAGCTCGGGCACGGGCGTGGAGGCGGCGGCGGTCGCGTCGTTCGGACATGCCGCCACCCTGCACCGTCGCACCCCGTCCGCGCCAATGCGGAGCTGTCAGTCCTCCGCGCGCTGGGTGACGGCGGCCTCGGTGCGGTCGCCCAGGAACTCGTACCACCGGCGTTGCAGGCAGCCGTAGCGCGCGTCGGCCTCGACGAGGCCGAGGAACGCGGTGACGGTCTCGGCGAGACGCTGCTGCAGCCCGGGGTCGGTGAGCAGTCCGTCGGCGGTGAAGGCCTGGTGTGCCCGGCCCAGGCTGAACATATCCGGATAGACGCGGGTGCCGAGGTGCTCCAGCGGTACCCGCAGCGCCCACAGCCCGCGGTTCCCGCCGACCAGCGACGGGGAGGCCGAGACCAGCAGCGCGTGCTTGGTCTTGAACGGTTGCGGCTGGACGCGCGAGACCCAGTCGATGGCGTTCTTCAGGGCGCCGGGCATCGAGCCGTTGTACTCGGGGGAGGAGATCACGAACGCGTCGCAGAGCTCCAGCCGGTCGCGCAACGCGAGCGCGCCGTCCGGGATCCCGCCCGCGGCCTCCACGTCGCCGTCGTACAGCGGCATGTCGAACTCGTGCATGGCCGCGAGGTCGACGGCGGCGCCGGCGTCGGCCGCCAAACGGGCCACCAGGGCGGCGAGTCGGGCGTTGGTGGACTCGGCGCGCAGGGCGGCGCCGAGGACCAGGACCCGGAGCGGGCCGGGCTGGGTGGCGTCTGCGGACATGGGTACGTCCCTTCCGGCGGTGGGTGGACCGCCCGGCCGGGGCGGTCTGCCCCACCAGTCTGGTCCCGGTGGCGACGCCGCGCGATCGGATCGGCGCAGGGCGGCGCAGCGGCGGGCCGTGCCGGTGCGGCGAGCGTTGGGCGAAGCGGGTCCGGGTGGCTGGCAGTCCGGGCGAACTGCGCGACGGGGCCCGGTGTGACAGCCGGTTGATCTACAGTTCTCTGGTCGGTCTGCGTCAACTGGTCACCGTCAACTGGTCACCCCAGGAGGAATTGCAAGTCATGGCTGCTGAGACGTTCGAGTTCCAGGTGGAAGCGCGTCAGCTCCTGCAGATGATGATCCATTCGATCTACTCGAACAAGGACGTCTTCCTGCGCGAGCTGGTGTCCAACGCCTCCGATGCACTGGACAAGTTGCGCCTCGAGGCACTGCGGGACGACGCGCTCGGCGCGGACGTCGCCGATCTGCACATCGTCATCGAGACCGACCCCGGGACCCGCACCCTGACGGTGCGGGACAACGGCATCGGCATGTCGCACGACGAGGTGGTCAAGCTCATCGGGACCATCGCCAACTCCGGTACGGCCGCGTTCCTGCGCGAGCTGAAGGAGGCCAAGGAGACGGCCAGCGCCGAGACCCTCATCGGTCGGTTCGGGGTCGGGTTCTACTCCAGCTTCATGGTGGCCGACGAGGTCGAGCTGCTGACCCGGCGCGCCGGCCAGAGCCAGGGCACCCGCTGGACGTCGAGCGGCGAGGGGACCTACACGATCGAGACGGTCGAGGAGGCGCCGCAGGGCACCTCGGTCACGCTCCACCTCAAGCCCGTGGACACCGACGACGGGATGCACGACTACACGTCCCGCTGGAAGATCCGGGAGATCGTCAAGCGCTACTCGGACTTCATCACCTGGCCCGTCCGGATGGCCGCCGAGCCCGCCGAGCCTGACGCGGCCGAGGAGGACGCCGCCCCCGCCGAGCCGGAGACCCTCAATTCCATGAAGGCGCTCTGGGCGCGTTCGCGGGACGAGGTGTCCGACGCCGAGTACCACGAGCTGTACAAGCACATCAGCCACGACTGGATGGATCCGCTGGAGACCATCCGCCTCCAGGCGGAGGGGACCTTCGAGTACCAGGCCCTCCTGTTCATCCCCTCGCACGCGCCGCACGACCTGTTCACCCAGGGCTACCAGCGCGGGGTCCAGCTCTACGTGAAGCGCGTCTTCATCATGGACGACTGCGAGGCGCTGCTGCCCGGCTACCTGCGCTTCGTCAAGGGCGTAGTCGACGCGCAGGACCTGTCGCTCAACGTGTCGCGCGAGATCCTCCAGCAGGACCGCCAGATCCAGATGATGTACCGCCGCCTGGCGAAGAAGGTGCTGTCCGGCGTCAAGGACATGATGACCGGCGCCCCCGAGCGCTACGCCACCTTCTGGCGGGAGTTCGGCCGCGTCGTCAAGGAGGGCCTGCTCAGCGACTTCGAGAACCGCGATGCCATCCTCGCCATCTCCTCGTTCGCCTCGACGCACGACGCGAACGCGACGACCACGCTGAAGAGTTACGTCGAGCGTATGAAGGACGGGCAGGAGCACATCTTCTACCTGACCGGCGAGAACCGGCAGGCCGTCGAGAACTCCCCGCACATGGAGGCGTTCCGGGCCAAGGGCATCGAGGTGCTGCTGCTGACCGACCCGGTCGACGAGGTCTGGGTCAGCGCCGTTCCCGACTTCGACGGCAAGCAGCTGCGCTCCATCGCCAAGGGCGAGGTCGACCTCGGCACGGACGAGGAGAAGAAGCAGGCCGAGACCGAGCGGGAGAAGCAGCAGCAGGAGTACGCCGGGCTGCTCACCCTGCTGACGGACCGGCTGGGCGAGCACGTCAAGGAGGTCCGGCTGTCCTCACGACTGACCGTCTCGCCCGCCTGCGTCGTCTCGGACACGCACGACGTGAGCCCGGCCCTGGAGAGCATGTACCGCGCGATGGGCCAGGAGGTGCCCCAGGTCAAGCGCATCCTGGAGCTCAACGCCGGCCACCCGCTGGTCGCCGGCCTCAACAAGGCGCACGGCGCGGGCGGCGACGAGACCGGCGTCGTCGAGACCGGTGAACTCCTGCACGGCATGGCGCTGCTGGCCGAGGGCGGCGAGCTGACGGATGCCGCACGCTTCATCAAGCTGATGGCGGACCGCCTCGAGCGCAGCCTGTAGGCGCGCGAGCGGCCACAGCCACGGCCACGGCCACCGACGGCAGGACGGGTCCCGAGCGCCCGTTCTGCCGTCTGTCATCTGCGCTCTGATGGGACGTTCGATAGGGGAGCGAGATTTCGTACGATGCCCGGGACGGCGATCGCACGGTCTGAGGGAGGGGGATGGCGTGAAGGTCATCGAGCAGGAACTGGTGACTCCTTGGGAGGCGGTGCTGCTGGAGCCGGTCGGCGGTAGCCGCACCGGGGTCCTGGTGCTGTCGGGGTCGAGCGGGCGGGTGGAGCGGCAGCGGGCGCGGGTGCTGGCCGAGCAGGGCTGTCTCGCGCTGGCGATCCGGTGGTTCGGTGGCGCCGGGCAGGCTGCGGGGATCTGTGAGGTGCCGCTGGAGACGTTCGTGGCGGCGGTGGATCTACTGCGGGCGCGGGGCGCGGAGCGGATCTGCATCCTGGGCACGTCGAAGGGAGCCGAGGCCGCGTTGCTGACGGCGGTGCGTGATCCGCGGGTGGACGTGGTGGTGGCCCTGGCGCCGACCTCGGTGGTGTGGGGGAATGTCGGGCCGGGGCTCGATGGGGAGCAGCGGCCGTACCGCTCGTCGTGGAGCTGGCGCGGGCAGCCGCTGCCGTTCGTCCCGTACGACGACTCCTGGCTGTCGGCCGATCACGGCGACGGGCCGGTGGCGATCCGGGGCTGTTACGAGCAGAGCGAGCGCACCTTCGCCGCCGATCTGGACGCCGCCGCCATCCCCGTGGAGCAGGCACGTGCCGACATCCTGTTGGTGGCAGGGGCCGATGACGAGATGTGGCCCGCCCTGCGGTACGCGCGAGAGCTGGCCGCGCGGCGAGAGGCGGTCGGCGCCCAGGTCGAGGTGATCACCCGCGACGACGCGGGACATCGCCCGCGCCTGCCCGGGGAGGGCCCGGCCGCGCCGTCGACGGTGTACCACTACGGGGGCACGGCCGAGGGCGACGCCCTGCTCGGTGAGGCCGCCTGGGGATCGATCCTCGACCGGCTCGGGTGACAAGTCCCGATCCGCACAGGTGCCGTCACCAGGCGCGGGCCGAGTCCAGCAGGTGGTCGCGAACGCGGGCCAGGTGGGGGTTGGTGGAGGCCCCGGGGCGCTGGACGAGGTAGGCGGTGTTGATCGGCGGGTCCTCCGGTTCGTGCAGGAGCACCAGGGCGCCGGAGGCGAGTTCCGCGCGGCAGAGATAGCTGGGCAGGACGCTGAAACCGGCGCCCGCCGTGACCGCCGCGAGGACTCCGCGCAGGTCCGGGACGGTCACCGCGGCCGGGCAGTTGAGGCGGCGCTCGAAGACGTGCCGCCAGTAGCGGCGGGCGATGGGCAGGTCTTCGGCGTAGCTGATCAGCGGGACGCGGTGCAGCGCGGCGGGCAGGTCGGCGGGCAGGTCGGGGCCGGCGAGGCGTTCGGCCCAGCTGGGCGCGGCGACCAGGACGAACTCCTCGTCGGCGAGCGGCACAGCGGCGAGTGCCCGGCCGCGCGGCCGGTGGGTGGAGACCACCAGGTCGTGCCGGCCGGCTCGGAGCTCCTCCAGGAGCGGCTCGGTCAGACCGGTGGCCAGTCGCAGCCGGACGCCCTCGGCGACCAGCGGCGCCAGCGCGGGCAGCAGGGTCATGCAGAGGAACTCGGCGGGCCCGGCCAGGTGCACCGGTTCCGCCGGGCCGGTGCGCTCCTCGCCGGTGACGGAGGTGGAGAGCGAGACCAGCTGGTCGAGTGGGCCGGAGAGCTGGGTCGCGAGCTCGTCGGCGAACGGCAGTGCGGCGACGCCGCGCGCCTGGCGTTCGAAGAGCTCGCGGCCCAGCCGTCGCTCCAGCGCCCGGATCTGGGCGGTGACTGTGGGCTGCGAGAGGCCGAGCAGCGCAGCGCCCGCGGTGAACGAGCCGGCGCGGTGGACGGCCAGGAAGGTCCGCAGCAGGTTCAGGTCCAACGGGGCAGAGCCGGTGGCGCCGGATCCGGTGGGGCTGGAGCCATTGGCATCCCGATCGCTCATGAGGCCCAGTCTAGGAGTCTGGGAGTCTGCGATGGCTGCGCGACGATGGCCATTCCCGGTGTCCCATCGGATCTTCGATGGCAGCCATCGGCGCTTCCATTGGTGGCTGGTACTTGACTAGGTCTACCTTCGAGCTCATGAAGCACGCTGACGTTCTGGGTCCAGAGCGTCAGGACGTGGAACCACCATCCTTGGAGTGAACTCTCATCATGGTCAAGAAGATCCTTTTCGTGATGACCGGCGTCGACTACTGGACGCTGGCCGACGGCACCAAGCACCCGACCGGCTTCTGGGCCGAGGAAGCCGTCGCCCCGTACGAGGCGTTCAAGGCGGCGGGCCACCAGATCGTCGTCGCCACCCCCGGCGGCGTGATCCCGACCGTCGACCGCGGCAGCCTCGCCCCGCAGGTCAACGGCGGCGAGGAGGGTGCCAAGAAGATCGCGGACGCCCTCGCCTCGATCACCGAGCTCCAGCACCCCGTCAAGCTGGAGGACGTCAGCCTGGACGACTACGACGCGGTCTTCTACCCCGGTGGCCACGGCCCGATGGAGGACCTGGCCGTCAACGCCGACTCCGGTCGGCTGCTGACCCTGGCGCTCAAGTCCGGCATGCCGCTGGGCGTGGTCTGCCACGCTCCCGCCGCGCTGCTGGCCGCCCGCAACGAGGACGGCAGCTCGCCGTTCGCCGGCCGCAGGCTGACCGGCTTCACCAACGCCGAGGAGATCCAGGCCGGTCTGGCCGACAAGGCCAAGTGGCTGCTGCAGGACCGCCTGGTCGAGCTCGGCGCCGACTTCCAGGAGGGCGAGCCCTGGGCCCCGCACGTCGTCGTCGACGGCAACCTGGTCACCGGGCAGAACCCCTCCTCCTCCGCACCGCTCGCAGCAGAGCTGCTCAAGAAGCTGGCCTGATCGCATGCCCGCCGGCCGGCTCGACGAGGTGCTCGACGCCACCTACACCTGCTTGACCAGGTACGGGGTGCGGCGCACCACGATGGACGACATCGCCAGCGAGATGGGCGTGTCGCGGTCGGCGGTCTACCAGTACGTCCGCAGCAAGGACGACGCGTTCCGCCGGCTCGCCGAGCGCCTGCACACCCAGGCGCTCGCGCGGGCCCGGCAGGCCGCCGCGTTCGACGCCCCGGTCGCCGAACGCGTCCGCGCCGTGCTGGAGGCCAAGCTCGACCTGGTCCTGCAACTCGCCGGGGACTCCCCGCACACGGCCGAACTCCTGGACAGCAAGGCCCGGTTGTTCGGCGACATCTGCACCGAGTTCACCGCGCGGCTGCGCTCCCTGCTGGCCGACGTCTTCGCCCAGGCGGGCGTGGAGCAGCCCGAGGACGCGGCCGACATCTGCATCGCGCTGGTCGTGGGCCTGGAGAGCGCGCCCGCCCCCAAGCGCCTCTTCGCCCGCGCGGCGGCCGCACTCCACACCGGACTGTGCGACATCCCGCGAGTTCTCGTGAGCCCCGCTGAGTGACCAGCGGCTCCGCCCGGCCGACCGTGCCGGCGGCGCTTCGTCATCGACCAACGGATTCCGCGTCAGGGGCCCCGAGCGCGTCGGCCACTCCGCCGGCGGGTGCTACAGGTCGGCGAGCCAGGGATGGCCCGGGTGTACGTGGGCGAGTAGCTCGCCTAGGGTCTCGCGCTGAGTCGGGGTCATGTGCGGGACCGTCGCGTCGAAGTCTGTCTGATCCTTTGGGCGGGCGTGCTTGGCCTTGAAGAGCAGGACCAGTTCGGGTACCAGATACGGGATGCCGTCCTGGGTGCGGTGGATGATCTCGCTGTAGGGAAGCCGGATGCTCTCATCGCGTCGGCAGATCCAGGTGTCGCCGTCGTGCGGTTCGCGGAACACGTCGAGCAGGTAGTTGCCGGTGGCCGGATCGCGGAGCCAGGAAATCTATCAGCGACTCCGCCGCGCGGCGGTGTCGGCGCGGCGCGCCCACGGGAGGGTCATTGCGCGGGGTTGCCCGAGGCGGCCGTTACTACTGGGCCCGGCGGGCACCGGTGCGCGCTCGACACCTCACCGAAGTTGCGGAGGCGGCTCGATGGCCGAGGAACCGACCAGCCACGCGCCCGCCTGGACGGCGGGTAGTGCCGAGCTGCGGGTCCAGTTGGGCAGGCTCAGTACTGAGGAGCACCGTCCCGAGCTCGCGCGGATCGACGAGTTGCCCACCCTGGAGATCGCCCGGCTGATGAACGCAGAGGACCAGCTGGTACCGGGCGCAGTGGCCGCCCAACTCCCGTGCATCGCCGCCGCGATCGACGCCATCGCGGAGCGGATGGCCCGCGGCGGGAGGCTCGTCTACGCGGGCGCGGGCACCTCCGGACGCCTCGGCGTCCTCGACGCGAGCGAGTGCCCGCCCACCTTCAACACCGCGCCCGGCCAGGTGCTCGGCCTGATCGCGGGCAGACCGGTCGCCCTGCGCCGCGCCGTCGAGGGGGCCGAGGACGACCGCGCGGCGGCCGCCGCCGACCTCGACCGGATCGGCCTGACCGAGCGGGACAGCGTGGTCGGCGTCTCCGCCTCGGGCCGTACGCCCTATCCGCTCGCCGCCGTCGAGCACGCCCGGGCGCTGGGTGCACTGACCGTCGGGCTCTCCTGCAACGCGGGCTCCGCGCTGGCAGCGGCCGCCGAGCACGGCATCGAGGTGGTGGTCGGCCCGGAACTGCTGGCCGGTTCGACGCGGCTCAAGGCCGGCAGCGCGCAGAAGCTGGTCCTCAACCTGATCTCTACCCTCACGATGATCCGACTCGGTAGGACGTACGGAAACCTGATGGTTGACCTGCGGGCCACGAACGAGAAGCTGCGGGCTCGGGCCCACCGGATCCTGGCGCTGGCCACCGGTGCCGACGACGCGACGATCGAGCGGGCCCTGGCCGCCGCCGACGGCGAGGTGAAGAACGCGCTGCTGATGATCCTCGGCCGGCTCGACGCCCCGACCGCCGCCGCCCGACTCGCCCGCCACCAGGGCCGGTTGCGCAACGCCCTGGCCGACGGGTCCAGCTGACACCGCCGCTCTACGACTGCACGAATACATGACTGCATGACTACACGACGTCCAGCAGAAATCGAGCACCTGTGTCCGACGAGACCCCCCGCACCACGACTCCGCGCACCACGACCGCCGCCGCGACCGCCGCCGCGATCCTCCCGCTGCTCGGAGGCGCCGCGAACATCGCCACCGTCGCCCACTGCATGACCCGCCTGCGCCTGGGCCTGGTCGACCGCGGCCTCGTCCAGCACACCGAACTCCGCTCTCTGCCAGCCGTGTTGGGCCTGGTCGAGGACGACACCTACCAGCTCGTGCTGGGCCCCGGCATCGTGACGCGGGTCGCCGCGGAGCTGTCAGGACTCCTCGAAGCCGACCGCCAACAGCCCCTCCAGGGAGCGGAGTTGACGGACCGAGGCCCCCGGCGGGAGCGCGATGCCACCGCGCTCAAGCGTGCGCTGCGCCGGATCGCCGACGTCTTCGTGCCACTGATCCCGGCCCTGATCGGCTGCGGCGTCGTGGCGGGCGTCAACGGCCTGCTGACCAACCTCGGGCTGGCGCCCGCCCTGGTACCGGCGCTCGGCGCGATCGCGGGCGGGTTCATGTCGCTGATCGCGGTGTTCGTCGGATACAACACGGCCAAGGAGTTCGGCGGAACCCCGATCCTCGGCGGCGCGGTCGCCGCCGTGATCGTCTACCCGGGGGTGGCCGACGTCTCCGTCTTCGGGCAGAAGCTCTCCCCGGGCCAGGGCGGCGTGCTCGGCGCCCTGGTCGCGGCGCTGCTGGCGGTACGGATCGAGCGGCTGTGCCGGCGGCTGCTCCCGCAGGCGCTGGACGTGCTGCTCACCCCGACCCTGACCGTCCTGCTGACCGGTCTGGTGACCCTGTTCGGCCTGCTGCGCCTCGCCGGCGCCGTCGCCAACGAGGTCGGCGAGGCGGCGAGTTGGCTGCTCTCGCACGGCGGGGCGCTGGCCGGGCTGCTGCTCGGCGGGCTCTTCCTGCCGCTGGTGATGCTGGGTCTGCACCAGGCACTGATCCCGATCCACGTCACCCTGATCCAGCAGCAGGGCTACACCCTGCTGCTGCCGATCCTGGCGATGGCCGGCGCCGGCCAGGTCGGCTGCGCGATCGCGGTCTACCTCCGGCTGCACCGCAACAGCTCGATCCGGGCCACCATCAGGTCCGCACTGCCCGCCGGACTCCTGGGCGTGGGCGAGCCGTTGATCTACGGCGTCTCGCTGCCGCTGGGCCGCCCGTTCGTGACGGCCTGTCTGGGCGGCGCGGCGGGCGGCGCGTTCATCGGCCTGTGCAACCAACTCGGCACACCCGTCGGCTCCACCGCCATCGGCCCCTCGGGCTGGGCGCTCGTCCCGCTGCTGAAAGGCACGCACGGCATGGGAGCCGCTGTCGCGGTCTACGCGGGCGGGCTGCTGACGGGCTACCTGGTCGGCTTTCTGGCCACCTACCTCTTCGGCTTCACCCGACCGATGCTCACCGAGCTGAACCCGGAGCCCGGGTGAGCTCGGCCGGCAGGTTTGAGGGTGGAATCGAGGGAGCGCCGGGAGACCGGCGCTCCCTTCGTGTCGTCCGGACCTACCCGAACTGTTCGCCGACAGTTCCCTCCGCAGGACTGCCGATCGCGGCTACCAACCGGTAACGTGCGCTCTCGGCCTGCCGCGTTCGGGGTCGGCCACCCGTCGTACACCGTTCTCCGCCGGCGCCGCCAGGGCCGCCCGCGGTGTGTCAAAAAGGGGGACACTCATGTCCGCGTTCAGTCGCCGCCGCTTCATCGGCGGCGCTTCGGCCACGGCCGCAGGTGCCGCGCTCTCGCTGGCCGGCGGGACCTTCGCGTCGGCCGCCGCCCGGGACGGCGCGCTGGCGGCCACCGTGGCGCGCGCGGTGGCGGTCGGCGGCACGACGCTGGAGCAGGTCGCCACCCCGCTCGGCAGCGGCGGCTACCGGCGGCTGCTCTCCGGTCCGGGCTGGCCGCTGGTGGTGCGCGGCGAGCTGGCCGCCGCGCAGGCCGGCAGAGACGGCCGGCGCACCGGCCTGGCGAGCTTCGTCCAGTTCACCGACCTGCACCTGTGCGACACCGAGTCGCCGATGCGCTTCGAGTACCTGGCCCGCTGGAACGACGCCGCGCACCGCCCGCAGGAGACGCTCACCGTGCGCGGCGCCTCCTCGCTGGTCGAGCGGGTGAACGAGGTGGCGGCCGGCCCGTACACCGGCCTGCCGTTCAGCCTGGTGATGGCCACCGGTGACAACACCGACAACCACGAGCAGCTCGAACTCGACTGGTACCTGACGGTGATGAGCGGCGGTCAGGTGACCCCGAACAGCGGTGACACCAGCCGTTACGAGGGCGTGCAGAACTCCGGCAGCGCCGCCTACTGGAACCCGGAGAGCGCCTTCCAGGACAACTACAAGGCGGTCGGCTTCCCCCAGATCCCGGGCTTCCTGAGCGCTGCCGGCAGCTCGTTCCAGGCACCCGGCCTGAAGACGCCCTGGTACACCACGGTCGGCAACCACGACGACAGCATCGAGGGCACGCTGCCCGACCTGGGCCTGCTGAACTCGCTCTACACCGGCGACCGCAAGATCGAGGGCTGCGACGACGCCGACGCGGCGAAGCTGGCCGGCCTGCTGAAGAGCGACCCGGCCTCCGCCGTGCTGCTGCTCGGCAAGCTGCTGGAGGACGCCGACGCGGTCCGCGAGATCACCCCCGACGCCCGTCGCCAGCCGTTCACCACCAAGCAGTTCGCCCAGGCGCACCTCAACCCGGCCTACACCGGCGCCGGCCCCTACGGCCACGGCTTCACCTCGGATGCCGCCAACAGCGGCAACCTCTACTACACCTTCGAGATCTCGGAGGGTGTCCTCGGTATCAGCCTGGACACCACCAACGCGGCCGGCTTCGCCGACGGCTCGATCGGCACCGCGCAGCTGAACTGGCTGGAGCAGCAGCTGCGGGCCAACAGCGACCACTGGTACGACACCAACGGCAACCTGGTGCGCGGTGGTTCGAGCAGCCGGCTGGTCGTGCTGTTCAGCCACCACACCAGCACCACCATGGGCAACCTGCTGCTCGACCCGCGCCACTTCTTCGAGCTGCGGCACGACGGCAACGCGCTGGTCGCCCTGCTCCAGCGCTACCCGAACGTCCTGGCCTGGGTGAACGGCCACACCCACCAGAACCAGATCACCGCGCACGGCCACGCGGTGCCCGAGCGGGCGTTCTGGGAGATCAACACCGCCTCGCACATCGACTTCCCGCAGCACGCGCGGATCATCGAGGTCACCGACAACGGCGACGGCACCCTCTCGCTCTTCACCACCCTGATCGAGTCCGCCGCGCCCTATGGCACCGCCTTCGACGACACCTCGGACGCGGGCCTGGCCTCGCTCTACCGCGAGCTCTCCTTCAACGACCCGTACGCCACGCCGGGAGTCAAGCTCGGCACCCCGCTGGACCACAACACCGAGCTGCTGCTGGCCAAGCCGGGCCGCTGACCCCGCCGACACCGCCCACCTGCGGGCGGGCCGCACCGCCCTGGTGATGGGGGGAACCAGGGCGGATTCAACTGATCGTCGCAACACCCACCTGGCTGACCATCGGCAACTGACCGTCAGGTCTGTGTCGGGCCTGGCGGATGGCGGCGGCAGCTTGTTGCCTTGGCAACTTGGCAACTTGCTGCCGGGCGTGCACCGTTCCGCGGGCGGCACTCGCCGGACATGATCCTCTTCGACGTACCCATCACCTCGGAGGTCCCGATGTCCGCACCGACCCGTCCAGCCCGTTCTCTGGCGCGCGTGGCCACCCTTGCGGCGATCGCCGTCGTCGCGGGGTTGTGCACTGTCGTGCCGGCGTCCGCCGACACTGGCAATTACTACGGCAACGGTTCCTTGACGGCCATGTCGACCGGGACGGTCGGGACGGGCATCGGTGCGCAACTGACCGGCGACATGATGGTCCAGCGCGCTCGGGACTGGGTGAGCCATCAGGTCATCTACAACCAGGGGAAGTCGTTCGCCGACGCCGAGGTCGGTGGGCCCTACCGCACCGATGACGGCGGTCTGGTCGACATGGCCTGGCAGCTGCCCAGCAGTCCGGCGGTGACCACGCCATCGCCCGGCATCGACTCCGCGCCGTACAGCACCAAGCTGACCAGCTGGTCCCAGCTGCAGCCCGGCGACGCGCTCGCCGTCGCGGGCAAGCACATCAGCCTCTTCGCCGGCTGGACCAACCAGGCGAACGGCGACTTCACCTACATCGCCGAGGAGAACTCCAGCGTCCCGACCGCAGAGTACCCGGCCAACATCCACGACCCCTCGATCGACGGCTACCCGGCGTCGGCCTACGAGCTGCTGCGCTACACCAACCCCCTCCCCGCCATCCCTGCGGACTTCAACGTCACACTGTCGGGCTTCAACCCCGGACAGACCGTCAGCGGCACCGTGCACCTGACCTCCACCCCGACGCAGAGCGACGTCATCGGGGGGCTCAACTACGTCATCTCCGGCCCCAACGGCTACTACAGCGAAGTGCCGGCAGGCCGAGGCGCCAACTACCCCTACGCGCTCAACACCACGCAACTGGCGAACGGCAGCTACACCGTCTCGATGATCGCCAGCGAGACAGACGGCCAGAACCACACGTACGGGGGCGGCTCGTTCATCGTCAGCAACACCACAGCCCCCGGCCCCGGCTACAACGCCGTCCTCGCCAAGAACAGCATCGGGCTCTACAACTGGACCCAGGAAAGCAACCCCGGCATCAAGGCCATCGCCACCAACGGCGGCGTCCAGCTGATGCTGGACAACAGCGGCGTCGTATGGGCCAAGAGCAGCATCGGGCCCTACAACTGGACCCAGGAAAGCGACCCGGTGGTGCAGGCGATCGCGGTCGGCTCCGACGGCACCCAGATGATCCTCGACAACAACGGCACGGTCCTCGCCAAGAACAGTATCGGGCTCTACAACTGGACCCAGGAAAGCGGCCCCGGCATCAAGGCCATCGCCACCAACGGCGGCGTCCAGCTGATGCTGGACAACAGCGGCGTCGTATGGGCCAAGAGCAGCATTGGGCTCTACAACTGGACCCAGGAGAGCGACCCGGTGGTGCAGGCGATCGCGGTCGGCTCCGACGGCACCCAGATGATCCTCGACAACAAGGGCACGGTCCTCGCCAAGAACAGTATCGGGCTCTACAACTGGACCCAGGAAAGCGACCCCGTCGTCACGGCCATCGCGGTCGGTTCCGACGGCACCCAGATGATCCTCGACAACAAGGGCACGGTCCTCGCCAAGAACAGCATCGGGCTCTACAACTGGACCCAGGAGAGCGACCCCGGCATCAAGGCCATCGCCACCAACAGCGGCGTCCAGCTGATCCTGGACAACAACGGCACGGTCTTCGCCAAGAGCAGCATCGGGCTCTACAACTGGACCCAGGAAAGCGACCCCGTCGTCACGGCCATCGCGGTCGGCTCCGACGGCACCCAGATGATCCTCAGCCAGTGACCGCCTCAGCCGCGTACTGAGCCGTTCCGGGCCGGACTCGTCGAGTCCGGCCCGGAAGCTGGATACCGACATGAACTCCGCCGCCCAGATGGCCACTTCGGGTCAGTCGGGGGCCTGTCCAGCCAACGTCTCTGTCCCGTAATCGGCTCTGGCTCACTTCCGGGATGATGTTGGCGATCTTCGCCTGAGTCCGGGGAGTGTGTGGGCAGGGCTCGGCTCACAGGCTCGGCATCAGGTCGGTCAGCTGCAATGCCGTCACGTCTTCAGAGGGGCGCGACAAGTGCAGCGTCGTGTGGAAGTAGCCGTCGGTCTCCTTCCCGTACGGGTCATCGCCGGCCGCGGTCACCGCTTTGACGGCGTATCGCTGTTCGTCCGCGTCTGTGAAGCGTCGTTGCCGGAACGTGTGCGTGGTGGCCTTCTCGGTGACCAGGCCGTATGAGGCCAGGCATGCGGCGATGGACGCGTACGAGGTGGTGCGCAGCACGAAGGCTGCGACCCACACCGGGTCGTGGGCGCAGGTCAGGATCGGTTGGAAGGTGCGGGGGGACAGAAAGGTCGCCCCTCCGGTGATCGTGATCAGACGGGCGTGCCGCGCGGCGCGGAGCAGGGACGGAGAGGGAGGCGCGGTCTCGAGATTCTCGGCGAAGCCTTCGTCCAGCAGGCCGACCTCGCGTGCGTAGGAGATCGCGTTGGTGGCCATGTCGAGTCCGATCACCCGGGCCGGGTCACGGCGCCGACGAGCCGCGTAGTAGCTGCGGTCCCATTCGATCAGTTCGGCTGTGGTCAGCGCGGTGGCCTGCGGTGACGTGTAGTGGGCGTAGAGGTCGTCCAGTGTCACGTCGTGGTTGAGGAGGGCGGCGTTGATGCCGTACGAGCAGCAGATGTCCAGCACGGTCACCGGTTCCGCCGCGCGGGCTGTCCGCCTGCGGGCCGCGACCGCCCGCTGGAAGATGCTCTGTCCGTGATGGGGAGCCTGATATTCCAGCGGGCCCAATGCCCGGAAATAGGCCCGAGGATCTGGCTGATCGTAGATGTCGTCGAACGCTGCCATACCCTCTGGGATGGGGATCGCCGACGCGTGCGAGCCGCTGGCAGCGATGTCCCCATGCCCCTTGTTCCGCCTACCGCTCACGCCGGCTCTCCTCACACAGCTCAGGTCCGCTATCCGGTCTCAAGAGTCGGTGACCCCAGGGCGGTACGGGAAGAAGGCGGGGAAGAAACCAGCCACCCGGCGCAACAGGCCAAGTGAAGATCGCCAACAGCTTCCTTCCGGTGGAGACGTGCGGTATTGCTGTTACTCGCAGTGAGCAGCCCAGTTCATGCCGGAAACCACCCGGTCGTCGTTGCGGACCACGATGAGCTGCGAGCCGGTCGTGCAGGTCGCGTTGGGGGCGATCGGCGGGGAGGAGAGCCAGGTGACGGGCTGGAAGACGGCCTCTCCCGCGCTCAGGACCGTCCCGTGCGCCTGGTCGGTGGCGAAGGCGCCGCTGCCCAGGACTCCGGTGGCCAGCTTGATGAACACGGGCGAGCCGTCGGTCCGCAGATCGGGGCGCCCGTACCGCCCGGCCGGCTCGCCCTGATCGGGGCCGTCAGTGGTGGAAGAGCCTGAGCCGGGTGCGGGCGAGAGTGATCTGATGCTCGCGGCAGGCGGCCTCGACTTCGCCGGACCGGATCGATCCGCCCGGCTCGGCGATGTAGGCGACACCGTGGCGGTGGGCGTGGTCGACATTGTCGCGGAACGGCAACGCGCCGTCCGAGACGAACGCCACCTCTGCCAGGCCGGCGAGCCACCGCGTGCGCTGCTCGTCCGTCAACTCGGGTGCGGGTGTTGACAGGACCGTCGACAGGCGGGTGCGTTCATCCGGGGTGAGGTCGCCCTCGACGAAGCGGATCTGCCAGTTGATCCGGTCCTGGCGCCGGGTGTCCGGCTGGAAGGAGAGTGCCCGGACAGCCGGGTGACGCCGCAGCCACCAGGTGTCGGCCTTCGCGCCGGCCAAGCGCGTGCAGTCCACTCGGGACTGCTGGCCTGCGCCGATCCCCAGAGTCGCCCCACCACGCAGGTAGCACACGGAGTTGGACTGCGTGTAGCGCAGGACCGCCAGGCCCAGCAGGAGGTCCTCCGCTGCCGTGGTCGGCAGTGTGCCGCACACGACATTGTCCAGCAGAGCGGTGGAGAGCGTCACTTCGTCGCGCTGCTGGGACAGCCGCAGGCCGAACACCTCCCGTGTCTCGTGCTGCGGGGGCGTGAACGCCTGGTCTGCTTCCATGACCAGGAAGCGGCCGTTCTTCTTCCTGCTAAGCGTCGCGACGGTGCCGGGAGCGTAGCCGGGGGCGATGATGCCGTCGCAGACCACGCGGGTCAGCAGTTCTGCGAGCTCGGCGTCGACCGGGTGGGAGACGGCGGCGAAGTCGCCGTAGGAGGACTTCGGATCGGCGTCGCGGGCACGCAGGTACGCGCTGGTGAGCGCGCCGACACTGTCGCGGTCGATGCCGTAGAGCTCGGCGGTGACGTCATCGATGGGACCGGCGACCGCCGCGCCGGCGGGCGAGACATGCTTGAAGGAGGCAGCGGCCGGCCGGTTCAGGACTCGGCTCGCCTCCAGCACCAGCTGCCAACTGTTCAGCGCGTCAAGCATGTTGATGTAGGACGGGCTGCCCTGCAGCACCCGGACCGGCCATCGGCCGAGCTCCACCGGTGCGGTACTCGCCACCGCCTGCTGCGGGTTGATTCCATAGCGCAGATCCACGTCATAGCCTCCTGGGTCAGCGGGACATCACTGACGCAGGCGCCCAGGCGGTCGACGCTCACGCGGGAAAACGGCCGCTCCCCGGTGGTTCTCCACCTTCGCCAGTTGCGGCCGGGCACGATGCTACCTCCAGCGCGCACAGAGTTCGACGGTCAAGGGCAGGCGGGATCGGGAAGTGGCTCACCGAGGGGACTCCGTGCAAGGCGTAGGGCTCGCACGCGCGCGGGAGACGAAGTATCCAGAAGGTGATGGGCCCGGGCCCGGCATCGCCGCCGGTACACCAGTGGCGGGTGGACCCGTAGACGCCTCGAGGCCCCTGCGCGAGGACGCGCTGTCGGTGCGCGTGGACATCCCGCGCCTGATGCTGCTGTGGGCCGAGGACGTAGCGGCCAGGATGCAATTCACTCTCGACCCCGAGAAGTTCGGGGGACCGAGGACATCAGCAGACTTCGCCGAAGCCCTGCCGGGCACCCTCATGCTGTATGACTATCTGTCTTTCTTTCGAGGCCTTTCTCCCTCGCTCGGATCCACTTATTCTCTTCGTAGGCGCATCACTTGATGTGGTGTCAACCGTTCGGGAGGGAACTTCATGTTTGTCAAGCGGGCCTGTGTTATCGCGGCCACCTCTGTCCTGCTCGCCGGTCTGGGCGTCACCGCCTCGGCGCAGACCGTCAGCCGCTTCGACGATGGCAGCTTCGAGTACCCGAGGGTGGCGGTCAACAGCTACACGGACCTGTCCGCCGGGCAGACCATCGGACCGTGGACGGTCACGGCGGGGACCGTTGACCTGATCGGCGCCGGCTTCTGGCAGGCGGCGGAGGGCGACCAGTCCGTCGACCTCAACGGCGTCGGTCCCGGTGCGGTGGCGCAGACCTTCACGACCGTCCCCGGTGCGAACTACACCGTCACCTATGCCTTGGCCGGCAACCCCGCCGGGCCCCCGATCCTCAAGACCGGCAGTGCCCTCATCGACGGGCAGGACTTCCAGGACTTCTCCTTCGACACCGCCGGCAAGTCGTTCACGAACATGGGGTACGTCAACCGACAGTTCACCTTCCAGGCCACCAACTCCGCCACCACCATCGGTTTCGCCAGCACAACGCCGAACAGTCCGTTCGGGCCGGTCGTCGACGACGTCCGGATCGAGCGCTGCGCACCCTGCCCGACCTGCAGCAACGGCTGACAGAGCCGGCAGGCTGGGCCCCGATCCTGTGCACGGTGGAGGTGCGGCATGATCGGGTGGTGATGACGAACGGGGAGCGATGATGACCGCGGAGCTGAGATCGGCCGAACTGACGCTGTGTCCCTGGGCGGAGGAGCATGCCGGCCAGCTGGTCGCCGCGGCGGCCGACCCGCTGGTGCGGCAGAACACCTCGATGCGCGTCAGCGACCACGCGCAGGCGCTGAGCTGGATCGCCTGGCAGCAGGAGGAGTGGGCGGCGGGGGAGCGGTACGCCTTCGCGGTGCTGGACACCGCGGGGGAGGTCCTGCTGGGCCATGTGGTGCTCAAGCGTCCGGCCAAGGCGCGCGCCCGGGGCAGCGCCGAGATCGGCTACTGGACCGCCGCACACGCCCGCGGCCGCGCGGTCGCCCCTCGCGCGGTCGAGGCGGTCACCGCGTGGACCCTGGCCGGCCACGCGGGCCCGGGTGTGAGCAGGCTGGAGTTGCTCCACCAGGTCGGTAACGACGCCTCCTGCCGGGTGGCCGAGAAGACCGGCTACCTGCTGGAGTCCGTCATGCCGGCGCACCCTCCGACGTACCCGCAGGACGGCCACCTGCACGTCCGGCTCGCAGAGCGTCAGGGGTGGTTGGCGACTCACTCATACGGGTGAACGTCCGTCTCGGAGCCGGGGAAGTGGGGGAGGCTGTGTCGGCAGCCACAACTCAGGAGGCGGACATGGCGTACCCCACCGATTGCAAGTACACGAAGGACCACGAGTGGATCCAGGCCCAGGGCCGGACAGGCCTGGTCGGTCTGACGGAGCATGCGCAGAAGCAGCTCGGCGACATCGTCTTCGTTGAGATGCCGAAGGTAGGGGACAAGTTCGACGCCGGGGACCCCTTCGGCACCGTGGAGTCGGTGAAGGCGGTGTCTGAGCTCTACATGCCGGTCGCCGGCAAGGTCGTCGAGACCAACGGGCAGCTCGACGAGGCGCCGGAAGACATCAACGACGACGCCCACCACACCTGGATCATCAAGATCGAGATGTCCAACGCCAAGGATCTGGACGGGCTGCTGACCGCCGACCAGTATCAGGCGTACATCGTCGCCGAGGAGTGACGAGGGGTAGCGCCAAGCGGGCCGCGCTCTCGTTCGAGGGCGCGGCCCGCTGCGTAGGTCACTGGCCTTCCGCGGCGCCTGTCGTGGAGAGGTCGACGTTCCAGGTGTGGTTTCCCGCCGCGTTCGCGGCGATCGGCGCGGCCGCCTCCGGGTTCTCCGGGTCGAAGGCCGACGTCAGGGTGTGGGTCACGACGGGACTGGTCCAGCACGGCAGGTTTCTGTTCCAGCTGCCCGTGTTCCGGGCGACCTTCCAGCGGAACGAGATGCTGTAGGACTTCAGCCAGTACCCGGACGTCAGCCTCGCGGTGGTCGAGAAACCGGGGTTGTCCGGGAAGTCGATGCTGTTCTGGCTGTTGTTGATGACGGGATTGGTGTAGTTCGGCCGGTAGGGGCCGTCCTGCATCCACTCGTGCGAGGAGGTCTGGTCGCCCAGGCCGTCCGCCTCGACCAGCTGCGTGTAGGAGTCGGTGACCTCCTGCCAGAAGTGGTAGTTGGTGGCGGCTCGCAGCGGGGCGCCCGCGGGGTTCTTCAACCGGGCCACCTGCTGGAACCCGATGCTCTGGTCGGCGTGGAGCCGCTGGGTCCGCGGGCCTTCGTAGTCGGATTCGAACTCCAGGGTGGGCTTGTTGAGATCGAGATCCGCCGCGTTGGCCTTGGAGCGGGTGCGGCGATGCGGGGGCGGGCTGTTCCCCTTGATCTCCGCCTCGTCCTTGCTGCGCTTGGGCATCCGCTGCACCGCGCCCCCGGCGGCGGGCGGCTTGCCCTCGCCGGGGGTCCACGCGCGGTCGGGGGTGAGCGGGGTGGAGAGGGCGCGGGCGGCGTTGGCCTCCGCCTCGCGCTCGTAGCGGTCGGACGGGTCGGAGACCTTCAGGCCGTCGCCGTTGTCGGTGCCGGCGACCGGCCCTTGGCGCTGCTGGACGACATGGGTGAGCTCGTGCGCCAGGGTGTGCCGGTCGCCGCCGCCTTCGCCGATCACGACGTGGTTGCCGGAGGTGTAGGCCCGGGCGCCGACCTCGGCCGCCGAGGCGCTGGCCGCGCTGCCGGTGTGCAGGCGCACGTCGGAGAAGTCGGCGCCGAGGCGCGACTCCATCTCGCGGCGGGTGGTTCCGTCCAGGGGCCGTCCGGCGGTGCGCAGCACCTGGTGGACCGAGGAGCGCTGGACGGGCTGTGCGTCAGACAGCACCGGGTCGGTGTCGCCGCCGAGCCTGCGCCGTTCTTCCTCGATCATGCGCGCCACCGCGGCGTTCCCCACGGTCCGTTGCAGGGCGAGTGCTCGCGCTGCCTGGGTGGTCTGGGCGGCTTTGGGTGCGGCAGCGTGGTCGGCCCGGCGGGATGGTTCGTGAGCGCGCACGGCGATTGCGTCCCTTCCGTCGATGGTCCTGCCCGCAGCGGTCGGCGCGCTGTGCGGATCTCGTGACGGTCCCGATCGCGCGGCTGACGGCTCTGACTGCGCGCAACGCCGATACGGTACAACGGAGATGGTGATGCGTCAGCCGCCTGCGAGGGCACACTTCGCTGTTCCCAGGGGGCGGGCCGACTGCCCCGCGCGGACAGTCCGGTGGAATTCGGCAGTCCACGGCCTGCTGCCATGCCACATGCTGGCCGTGCGCTGCTACAAACGACTTCTCAAAGTGGTCAGGGTAAAGAGAGGTATTGGCAGGTCCATGGTGTAAGGACAGTGGCAAAGGGGGAGTGGTGACGGCAGGGACGAACCGGTTGGCTTCCCGGGGAGGAGAGGGATGCCCTGTGCGCCGATTCAATGCTTGAGATCACTCATTTCCCCGCTGACGTTGAGCAGTTCGTGGCACTGGGACGCCTGCTTCCCCGAGGCCGGAGTGCCCGGCAGCTGGCAGGTCACGTTCGCCGTCACCGTCTGCCCCTCGGTGACCTCGATGGGGGTGACCCAGTGGTAGTCCTGGTTGCGGAAGGTCTCCAAGGCGATGGTGGTGATCGTCTGATCGCCGAACTTGATGGTCAACAACCCTTGGTCGCCCTGGAAGTTGGCGACGACGATATCGGTGATGCCGAAGACCTTGCCCTGCGGCACCGGGTAGCTGCCCACCGCGGCGCCGGCGCCCGGGGTCTGCACGTCTATCGTGGTGGAGCTCTGCTGGCCGGTGCCGGGGACGGCCGGGCCGGCGCCCGTGCCGGTACCGGTGCCGCTGCTCTGCTGCCCGCCTCCCGGCCGGCTCTGGCCGCCCGTGCCCCCGCCGGCCGAGCCCGCCGGCGTTGCGCCGCCGCCGCCCGGATTGAGTGCCGCGGCTTGCTGGTTGACGGCTTGCGTCGCGGCCTGCCGCGCGGAGCTCTGCACCGCGGGCCGCACCAGGGCGAACCAGGCCAGCAGCAGCGCGATCAGTGCCGCGAGGAGTGCGAGCAGCCACTTCGGAAAGATCGGGAGCTGGACGAAGGTGCCGTGCAGCACCTGACGGCGGTCGGCCGGCTGCGGGCCGGCCTGGTCGTCGGCGCCGCCGTCGTGCTGGAAGGCGACCTCGAAGGGCCAGGCGGCCTGCTTGCCGAACCAGATCAACTTGCGCGTGCGGACCCGCAGTCGGGCCTCGGCGGACTCGCCGGGTTGCAGGAGCAGACGCTCCGGGGCGAACCCGAAGCGCAGCTCCTCGCCGGCCTGAGCGGGGGCGAACGTCACCGTGGTGACCGCGTTGCCCAGGTTATGCGCCGACGTCCGGTAGCGCGCGCGGAGCCAGCCTCGGCGGCGGCGCGGAGCGAGCTCGGCGCGGAGCTCGTGGAACACCGTGACGGTGACCGTGGTCTCCGGGACGGTCACCAGCCCGGGGCGCTCGGTCGGCAGCACCCTGATGCCGAGCGGGAATTCACCCGCCCGGACGTCGGGGGAGCGGGCCGGCGCGAGGCGTACCGTCACCCTCTCGGACGTCCCCGGGTAGAGCGAGACGCGGGCCGGCTCGACCGTCGTCCACGGGGCGCAGTCTCCGACCACCTCCAGCGAGTACGCCTCAACGATGTCCGTGTCGTTGCGTACCGTCAGGGTCGTCGTCGCCACCCCTCCGGGCGACACCGTCAAGGCGGGCAGGCCGAGTTCGGCGGATGTGGTCATGCCGTGACGGTAGGACCGCCGGGCAGCCCGGGGAGAGGGACGTGCGGGCAAGCCGCGGGCACACGTGCTGCCCGTGAGAACAACCCGGTCCTGCCCCGGCCATCGTCAGCACACGCACGTTCATTGGTGCCGCAGAAGGAGAAGGAGCGGATCATGACGTCGATCGAGACAGCACACGAGGCGTTCGTGGCAACGCAGTTGGCCGAAAAGGCGGGCCGGGTGCTGGTGGCGGTGTACGCGGAGGACATCGTCCTGCACACCGGCGTCGTCCAGCAGTTGAGGCAGCGGCCGGAGGTGGAGTTGCTCACGGACGGCGAGGCCGCGCGGGCGCAGGTCTCCCTGGTGGTGGTCGACCGCCTGGACGAGGCCGTGGCGGAGCGGCTGCGCGCGCTACGCCTCAGCACCTCGGGGCGAACCGGGCTGGTGATAGGGCACTTCGAGGTCGGCGGCCTGCAGACCGTCATCGAGTGCGGTGTCACGGCCGTGCTGCGCCGCGCGGATGCCGACCAGGACCGGCTCGTGCATCTCGTCACCGCCCTGGCGAACGACGAGGGGGTGATGCCCGGGGACCTCCTCGCCAGACTGCTCGACCGGGTGGGGAACCTCCAGCGCACGATGCTCGACCCGCGGGGCTTGACCCTGTCGACCCTGTCGGCACGGGAGGCGGAGATGCTCAGGCTGGTCGCCGAGGGCCTGGATACGGGCGAGATAGCCGCTCAGACCTCGTACTCCGAACGCACGGTCAAGAACGTGCTGCACGAGGTCACGACGCGGTTGGGTCTGCGCAACCGGGCCCACGCGGTGGGGTACGCCATGCGCCAGGGCCTGATCTGACACTGCCTCTGACGGCACCTCTGACGCAGCCGGGCCGTGGCGGATTGCCCTGGGGGACACCGGCCGCTTCCCCCGGCTCTGGTATCGGGGCCCTGTCCCCGCCTACCCGGGCCGGGGAGACTGCCGGGAGCAACGCCCTTCTCGGTCTGTGAGGTTGAGCGTGATCGGCGCCCCGGGTACTCCCCGCTCCATCCGGCGGTCGGCGCGAGCGGCCGCCGCCATCCTGCTGTCCCTGGCGGCGGCCGTGGTGGCGCCGGGCAGCGCGAGTTCCGACGGGCGGGAGGCCGGCCCCCTCCCGTCGCCCGCCGGGGTCACGGCGGACGCCGGGCGGATCGTCTTCGCCGGCACGGACCACCGCAGCCTGGCCGGCGTGACCGGTCCGGCGTCCAGCACACCGCTGTTCGGGCCCGGTCCCGCCCACTTCGACGTGGACCCCTCGGCCCGCGGCGGCCTGCTGGTCTTCACCAGCCTGCGGGACGGCCCGCTGCCCCAGGTGTACCTGCGCGACGCGTCCGGCGCGGTGCACAAGCTCACCACCGGTATGGACACCGCCGACCCGACGTTGACCCCGGACGGCCAGTCCGTCGTGTTCGATGCGGCCGAGCCGGGCGGGACCAGCGGGAAGTCCCAGCGGGACCTGTGGCTGGTCAATGCCGACGGCACCGGGCTGCGCAGGCTGACCGACACCACGTCCGACGAGACGAACCCGACGGTCTCGCCGGACGGCCAATGGGTCGCGTACGCGTGCGACGCCGACCCGGCGCACACCCAGCTCTACCTGCTGCCCCTGACGGGCGGCGGCGGATCGAGGCGGATCACCGATGTGACCACCGGCAGCGCCGTCGACCCGGCATGGAACCCGCTGGACGACGCCGCGCACCGCGACCAGCTCGTCTACACCTGGGACCAGGGCGGCCAGGTCGGTCCCCAGCTGCGGCTCACCACCCCCGACGGCACCGGTGACCGGGCGTTCTTCCCCGCGACCGGCGCCGACTGGCAGACCGGATCGGCCGCCTGGCTGCCCGACGGAAGCGGCGTCCTCTTTCTGAGCCCCAACCTGGCCGACGGCACGCTGACGCCGTACGAGAACGTCTACCGCGCTCCGACCTGCTCCTGCACCCCGCCCCAACTGGTGTACGGCGATGACCGGTTGATCCAGACGCCGACCTGGCTCGGCACCCTGAGCGAGGGCGGTCCTGTGGTGGGGGAGACCAGCGCCTCGGCCTCGAACGTGGCCGACCTGGAGGACGTCCTCCCCGGCGGAGCGGACCCGCGCGACCTGGGCGTCAGCGTGCTCAGGGAGGACCCGGCCGCTGACACCGACACCAACCCCGCGGACGACCCGCTGTTCAACCCCCGTCCCGGCTACGACCCGTGGTTCGAGCGGCAGGCCTACACGCCGGACGGCCGGAGCATCGTGGTGACCCGCTTCGAGGACTCGCCCGCCGGCCGCATCGAGCGGATCTGGCTGGCCGGCGCCGACGGTTCCGATCCGCAGCCGATGAACCTCGCCGGGCGCGGGCCGAACGACTGGGACACCGACCCGGCCTTCTCACCGGACGGCAAGCTGATCGCCTTCACCAGGACCTCGCCCGGCGGGGTCGCAGGGGCGTCCGGGCCGGGGCGGATCGTGATCGCGCAGGTGTCGACGGGCGCGATCGTCGGCACCGTCGAGCCGCCGGCCGACCAGCCGGCAGCCTCCGAGGCCGAGCCCTCCTGGTCCCCGGACGGCAGGTCGATCGCCTTCACCAGGACCGAGGTCGTCAACGGCAACGGCGGCAACAAGCACGTGTGGACCGTGCCGGCCGACGCGCTCGACCAGCAGAGCGACCTGAGCCTGACGGCCTGTCCGGGCGCCTGCGACGTCATCGACGACAGCCCCGTCTTCTCGCCGGACGGCCGGAGCATCGCGTTCAACCGCAAGGGCGGCGACGGCGGGGACAACCAGCAGGACGGCATCCTCGTCACCTCGCCGACCGGCGCCGGATGCACGGTGATCCTGCCCGCCGGGCTCAGCCAGGACAAGGGCGCCTGCAAACGCCCGCTGCCCGACACCTCCACCACCGGCCCGTTCCAGCCCCGCGACGTCGCCTGGACGGCGAACGGCGCGCAGCTGGTGCTGACCTCCCGCCGGGCCCTGCCGGCGAACTCGCCGGAGGGACTGTCGGTCTACGACTTCGCGAGCGGCACGCTCACCCCCGTCGACAGCGGGCTGCCGGGGCGACAGAAGGAGCCGAGCATCCAGGAGTCCGTCGACCTGTCGTTGAGCGCGCCGCCCGGCACGCCGCCGATCGTGCCCGGCGCCGGCACGACCGTGGCCGTCACCGTGACCAACCACGGACCCGCGCCCTCGCCGGACACCGTCCTCACGGCGTCCGTACCGGCGGGCGCCCGGCTGGGCGGGCTGACGGCCCCGGTCGGCCAGTGCGACGCCGGAGCCCTGCGCTGCGACCTCGGCACCCTGGCCCCGGGCGCGGTCGTCCAGGTGACCGCCACCGTCATCGGCACGCAGGTCGGCCGGCAGCAGCTCGGCTGGTCCGTCGCCGGGTCGGTGATCGACGCCAACCCCGGCGACAACGCCGCGCAGACGGTCGTCCCCGTGGTGGCCGCGCCGCCCGCCACGCCCCCGCCCCTGACGCCCCCGCCCCCGACGCCCTCGCCTCCGTCGGGGCCCGGGAACCTGAGGCCGGCGCCGCCGAGGGCCGGCCCGGGAGTGTCGATCAGCGCCCAGCCGGATCCCGGCTACGTGGGCGGCCACGTGACCGTCAGCTACACCGTGCGCAACGGCGGCCAGGCGCTCGCCACCGGGCTGCGCCTGTCGCTCGGACTGCCCGCAGGGGTGCCCACCGAGCCGCTGCCCCCCGGCTGCCGGGGCGGAGCCTGCGCGTTGGGCGACCTGCCGCCGGGCGGCAGCGAGGTCGTGCAGGTGGTGCTGTCGCCCACGGCCGCGCTGCAGACCACCCTCACCACGGTCCTGACCACCACCGGCACCGACTCCGCCCCGGGTGGGCATCTGGCGAGCACCCCGCTGCGGATCCTCCAGCCCCGGATCGTCGCGGTGCCGCCGATCGGCAAGCCCGGCTTTGTGACCTCCGTACGCGGCGTGGACTTCCCGCCGGGCGTGCCGGTGGCGTTCAGCTGGCTGCCCGGCATCACCGCCGCCGCGGCGCCCACCTACCCCGCCGCCGACGGGACCTTCGCAGGCCAACTGCTCATCCTCGCCAAGGACGAGACGGGTCCGCGGACCATCACCGCCAGCGGTCCCGGCTTCTCGCCGGTGACCTGCCCCTTCCTGGTGGTGGCCGGCTCCATCGGCCCGCCGCAGGAGGTGGAGCGGCGTTGATCCACGAGGTCGACGAGGCACTGCGGCTGCTGCTCCTGGAGAGCGGCCTGCAGGAGCGCGGGGTCGAGCTGGTCTTCGACTCGCCCACCCGGGAGTGGGCCGCTCGGCGCAACGCTCCGACGGTCAGCGTCTTCCTGTACGCGATCCGCGAGGACGCCGCCCGCCGGCTGAGCGGCGCCGCCGAGGAGCACGACGCGGACGGCCTGGTGGTGGCCTGGCGCAGCGCGCCCCGCTGGTTCGAGCTGGCCTACCTGGTGACCGCGTGGACCAACCGGCCGCAGGACGAGCACCGGTTGCTGTCCGAGGCGCTGCGGTGCCTGACGGCATCGGCCGTGCTGCCCGAGCGGCTGCTCACCGGCAGCCTCGCCCGGCTCGGGCTCACCGTCGGGCTGGACCTCGCCGGGCGCGGCGAGGGCGTGCCGTCGGTGTCCGACGTGTGGTCCGCCCTGGGTGGGGAGTTGAAACCCTCGATCGACCTCAGGGTGCTCGCGCCGCTGCCCGGTGAGCGCAGCCCCGCGGGGCCCCCGGTCACCGAGGGGCTCGTGGTGCGCGCCACCGATACGACGGCGGCGGCCGGTAGTCCCTCCCGGCGACTGCGCTACCGGGAGGGTACGGATCCCGGTCCGGACGGCTTCGCGGCGCCCCGGGAGCGTCCGCTGCCGCCCGGTCGCCGACGGCGCGGCGGGTCGGCGCGATGAGCGTCGACCTCGGGGACGAGCCGGCGGTCATCGCAGCCGACCCTCTGTGGGACCGGCTGCGCCGCGTCGAGCAGCGGGTCAGATGCGCGGTCCGCGAGCGCCGGGCCGTCGATCCGGACCCGGACGACCCGTACCGCGGCCAGTACCTCACGCCGGAGGCGGTGGAGCGGATCCTGGCGGCGTCGGCTGAGGTGGGCGGCGTCGGCGCGGCTGGGGTTGCGGCTGGGGTTGGGGCCACGTCGCGGCTCGAAGCGCTCGCCGACACCTTCGGCCTGCTCCCGGTGGACCTTGAACTCCTGCTCGTGGCGATCGCCCCCGACCTCGACGTCCGGTTCGAGCAGCTCTACGGCTACCTCAACGACGACTTGGCCCAGCGCAGGCCGACCATCGGGCTCGCGCTGGAACTGTGCGGCCTGCCGGCGGCGGGCGCAGGCCGCTTCCGCTTCTCGGCGCAGGCCCCGCTGATCACCGGCGGGCTCCTGGAGATCACCGAGCCGGAGCGCCCGCTGCTCTCCCGGGGCCTGCGCTTACCCGACCGGGTGACGGCCCATCTGCTCGGAGATGACGAACTCGACTGCGCGCTGCGCGGGTTGGTCCGGGTCGGCCGGGCCGCTGCCGGTGCCGCCGGCGCTGGCGCTGCCGCTGCCGGCGACTTCGCGGAGCCGGCGCGCCGCATCCGCGCCGCCGCAGCGAGCGGCAGCGCACTGGTGCAGCTGCTGGACCAGGGCGGCAGCGCCGGCCGACTGGCGGTCGACGCGCTGGCGGGCCTCGTCCGGCGGCCCCTGGTCGTCGACCTCGCCGCGCTCGCGACCCGCCCCCCGGACGCCCCGAACGCCGCGGACGCCGCCGTGCGCGCGCTGGCCAGGGAGGCGCGGCTGAGCGACAGCGGCGTGGTGCTCGGCCCCCTGGACGCCATCGAACCCGAACGCCCCGAGCACGCACGGTTGTTGCGCGAGCTGTGTGCGGAGCTGGCCGACGTTCCGCTGATCGTGCACGGCACCCGCGGCTGGGATCCGGCCTGGGCGCGGGAGAGCCCGGTGGTGATCGTGGTCCCGCCGCTGGACCCGGGGCAGCGCGCCGCGCAGTGGGCGCGCGCGTTGAATGCGTCGCCCGGCCGGGGGGAGGCGCCCGCCGAGCTGAGCGCCGAGCTGGCCGAGGCGGTGGCCCCGTACCGGCTGGACGAGGACCAGGTGGCCAGGGCAGCCGGCGTGGCGGCCCGGACGGCGGCGGCCGAGGGCCGTCCGGTGGGCGCCGACGACCTGCGCGCCGCCGTACGGGCGCAGAACGGAGCGGGACTCGCGCGCCTCGCCCGTCGGATCGAGCCCGCTGTCGGCTGGGACGATCTGGTGCTGCCCGACCCCACCGCGCGCCAGTTGCACGAGCTGGCCCTGCGCGCGATCCACCGCGACCAGGTGCTCGGCCGATGGCGGATGCGGCCGGGCGGCGGGCGGGGGCGCGGGGTGATCGCCCTGTTCGCCGGGGAGTCGGGCACCGGCAAGACGATGTCGGCCGAAGTGATCGCGGCGGAGCTGGGAATGGAGCTGTACGTCGTGGACCTCTCCAGCGTCGTGGACAAGTACATCGGCGAGACGGAGAAGAACCTGGAGCGCATCTTCACCGAGGCGTCGCAGGTGAACGGCGTGCTGCTCTTCGACGAGGCCGACGCGATCTTCGGGAAGCGCTCGCAGGTCAAGGACGCCCACGACCGTCACGCGAACGTGGAGTCGGCGTACCTGCTGCAGCGTATGGAGTCCTTCGACGGGATCGCCGTGCTGACGACGAATCTGCGCTCCAACCTCGACGAGGCGTTCACCCGGCGCCTGGACGTCATCGCGGAGTTCCCGCTGCCGGACGAGGAGCAGCGGCGTGCCCTGTGGGACCGCTGCCTGGGCAAGCGGATCCCCCGCGGCGACGACCTCGACCTGGGGTTCTGCGCGCGCCGCTTCGAGCTCGCGGGCGGCTCGATCCGGGCGTGCGCGGTGACCGCGGCCTACCTGGCCGCCGAGACGGGCCGGCCGCTGAGCATGGCACAGCTGGTGTCCGCCGTGATGGGGGAGTACCGCAAACTCGGCCGCCTGGTCCTGGAGAGCGAGTTCGGGCCTTGGCTGGGCGCCTTCGAGGGCGAGCCGCTCGGCGCCTGACTCGCGCCTGACTCGCGCCGGGCCGCGCCCGCCGGGTACGTGTCGCGATGCCCGCGCGGGGCAGCGTCCCTGCCCCTGGTCCGGGACCCCGGGACATGTCGGGGGAGGCGGCCCCGACCGCAGACTCGGTGGCGACCGACCGCCCACCCGAAGGAGTGAGCATGCCGTCGTACCTCACCCCGGGCGTGTACGTGGAGGAGGTCCAGTCCGGTGCGCGGCCGATCGAGGGAGTCGGCACGGCCGTCGCCGCCCTGGTCGGCTTTGCCGAGACCGGCCCCTTCCACGAGCCAACCCTGGTGACCAACTGGGACCAGTACGTGCAGCGCTTCGGCGGCTTCTCCGAAGGCACGTACCTGCCCCACGCCGTGTACGGCTTCTTCGCCAACGGCGGCGGCTCCGCCTACGTCGTACGGATCGGCGACCCCGGCCGGCAGGCGCCCGGCGCCGGGCCGGACCCCGCCCGTACGGCGCCCGTGCCCAGCGCCGTCGCGGGCTTCCTGTTCTCGGCTCTGCCCGGCGTGGGCGGCGACGTCTCCGTCGAGATCGCCGAGGCCGAGGGGGAGAACGTCCCGGACGACCGGTTCAAGCTCGTGGTCCGCAAGGGCAGCGAGGTGACCGAGACGTACGAGGTCTCAACCCGTAGGAGCACCAAGGGATATGTCGTCACCCAGCTGCGCGAGTCGAAACTCGTCGTGGTCACCGAGCAGCCCGGCAGCGCGCAGAGCCGCCCGGCGCCGCAGCGCCTCGCCCTGGCCGCTGCCCCCACGGCCCCCGCGGCTCCTGCGGCCGCGCCGGTCGCCCCCGCCACCCCCGCACCCCGGGTCGACCCCGCGGAGTACGTGGGAGACGCCTCGGCCCGAACCGGATTCGCGGGCCTCGAGGCGATCGACGAGATCACCATGGTCGCGGTGCCCGACCTGATGAGCGCCTTCCAACGCGGCGACCTCGACGCGGAGGGCGTCAGGACCGTCCAGCTGGCGGTGATGTCGCACTGCGAGCAGATGGGCGACCGGATCGCCGTCCTGGACACCCCGCCGGGCCTGAACGCCCAGCGGGCGCGCACCTGGCGGATGGACGAGGCGGGCTTCGACTCCCGCTACGCCGCCCTGTACTACCCGTGGATCAAGGTGTTCGACCCCGCGAGCGGCCGCAACGTGATGGTCCCCCCGAGCGGGCACGTCGCCGGGGTGTGGGCGCGCAGCGATGCCGAACGCGGCGTGCACAAGGCGCCGGCCAACGAGATCATCCGCGGTGCGGTGGACCTGGAGATCCGCCTCAGCAAGGGCGAGCAGGATCTGCTGAACCCGATCGGCGTCAACTGCGTACGGGCGTTTCCCGGGCGCGGCATCCGGATCTGGGGTGCGCGGACCCTCGCCTCGGACCCCGCGTGGCGCTACCTCAACGTGCGGCGGCTCTTCAACTACCTGGAGGAGTCCATCCTGTTGGGGACCCAGTGGGTGGTGTTCGAGCCCAACGACGACCGGTTGTGGTCCAGCATCCGCCGCAACATCACCGCGTTCCTGACCGAGGAGTGGCGGCGGGGAGCGCTGTTCGGCCAGACCGCGGCGGAGGCCTTCTACGTCAAGTGCGACCGTGACAACAACCCCCCGGAGTCCATCGACCTCGGGCAGGTGGTGTGCGAGATCGGGGTCGCTCCGGTGAAGCCCGCCGAGTTCGTGGTGTTCCGGCTCGCCCAGTTCTCCGACAGCACGAGCCTCGTCAACGAGTGACCAGCAGGGACACCAGCAGGACCGCAGGACCGACGGGACCAGAACACACGCCTCCGGAAGGTGACAGGAAGTCATGGCTGACGGCGATCCGCTCTCCACACATATCTTCGGCCTCCAACTCGGCGGCTACAACGTCGAATCCGTCAAGGAGATCAGCAACCTCACCGTTGATCAGGATGTCGTCGAGTACAAGCAGGTGACCCAGCAGGGCAAGTTGATCGTCCGCAAGCAGCCCGGAGCGCGGCTGCCGGGCGAGGTGACGATCACCCGCGGTCTCGACAAGAGCGGGGCGTTCACGAACTGGATCAAGGAGACCCTCAACAACGGCGCGATCAACACCGCGCGGCAGAACCTCACCATCGAGGTCAAGGACACCACGGGGGCCACTCTGCGGCGCATCCAGCTGATGAACGCCTGGGCCAGCAGGTGGGAGGGCCCCACACTCACCGCGGGTGAGTCGCAGGCCGCGACGGAGACGGTGACCATCGTGTTCGAGGAGATCACGGTCGAGTGACTTCCTCCCCCTCGCGGACGAGGGGGATTCCCCTCAGCCTCGCGGCTGAGCCGCTGCCGCGAGCGCTGCGCTGGGACGACTTCCTGCTTCATCGACGACTGCCCGACCGGAGTGCTCCGTTGAGGTCTTACATCACGGCCGTACCAGCCGCGCGCGGCGGAAGGTCGCCCGCAGTCGACCCGCTCCTGCCGCAGCGCCCACGCCTCGGACCGCGCGGCCAGCGCCATGTTGTAGACCTTCCGCACACACCCGAACGTGCGCGACAGCTCAGCTGCCTGCGCATCGGTCGGGTAGAAGCGGTACCGAAACGCCCGCTTCACGTGGACGGTCCTCATGGATCGCAAAGTAGCACCTCGGTCGTGATCATCTGACAGATGATCACCTTTGCCTGTAAGTGATCCGCCTTGACGGCGAAACGCCTATGCCTGACCAAAGGAAAGGTCTTCAGATGAGGAGACGGATCGGCCTGGGGGAACTCCTGGAGCAGGCACCGGCAGCGGCTGCGGCACCGGCGGCTGCGGCGTCGCAGCAGGGCGCCGCGTCGCAGCGGGGGCGCCAGCCTCGGGAGAGCGAGCTGCGTACGGAGTTCGAGTTCGAGCTTCCGCGCGGGTTCGTGGACGACGAGGGCACGGTGCACCGGCACGGCGCCATGCGGCTGGCCACCGCGCGGGACGAGCTGATGCCCCAGATCGACCAGCGGGTCAAGGAGAACCCGGCGTATCTGAGCGTGGTGCTGCTGAGCCACGTGATCACCAGGCTCGGCACGGTCACCGACGTGCACGCCGGTGTCGTCGAGCGGATGTACGCCACCGATGTCGCGTTCCTCCAGGACTTCTACCAGTGGATCAACAGCGAAGGCCACACGCGCGCCGCGGTGACCTGCCCGCACTGCGAGGGTTCCTTCGAAGTGGACCTCGCCGGTGGGCGCCTGGGGGAATCGTGACGTACGCGACTGCTCGGCTGTATGAGGAGATCGCGTACGTCGCCTACCACTTCCACTGGCAGCGGGAGGACATCCTCGACCTGCCCCACGGCGAGCGCCGGCAGTGGGTACGGGAGATCGCGCGGATCAACACCCGTGTCAACGAAGGCGGTTGAGCGGTATGGGGAGCTGGGGCAGGTTCGCCCGCCGGGGGGCCGGCGGCGCGGCGAGCGGTGGCCGTGCGTCCGGGGGTGTGGGTGTGGGCGCAGGCGGGGGTGCGGGCGGTGGCTGGCGTGCGGTCGCGCCGCTGGCCCCGACCATCGCGGGGGCGGCGGCCGGGGTCAGCGACGGCCTGCGGTTCCGCTCGCGGCTCGCCTCCTGGCGGGACCCGTCGCTGTGCGGGGAACTCGGGCACGCGGTGCTCGGTTCGGCTCCGGTGGGGATCCTGCGGGCGGTGGCGCGGCCGCTCGGTCCGGCGACCTCTGCGGGTGGCGGCGAGCCCGTGATGTCGTACGCCGCTCCACCTGCACCGGTGCCGGCGGCGGCACTTGAGCACGACGGGCCGGTGACGCAGGTGCAGAGGTCCGGAGCCGTACGTCGCCGGCTCCCTGCCACATCGGCCACCGGGGTGGTCCCCGACGTCGGTGCCGCGCCGACTGCGGGGAAGGCCCGACCGCGACGGTCCGGCCTGGTCCGGCCGCGTCCCGTCGGCGAGTCGCTGATTATGGCACCGCGCCCCTGGTCGTCGCCCACGCGCACGGTCGCCGTGATCCCGCCCCTGCCCCTGCCCCCGCGCCCGCCGCGCCGCGTGGAGCGCCCGGATGCCACGTCCACGGGTGCGGCGGCGACGCAGCGGTCCGCCGACGCGGGACAACCCGGGGTTGTGGCAGGGGCGGAGGCGACCGCCGGCGCCGGCCCGGCTGAGACCCCCGCGCCGATCGCTGCTCAGCGCACGGTCGGCGACTCGGGCCCGACCGCTGGCGGCGTGGTCCAGCGCGCTGGCGTGGAAGGCGCCGCATCGGGTCGACCGGTACTCGGAGCGCCGCTGGCCGCACTGCCCGCGAGCGCCTCGCCACAGTTGGCTGCGGACGGCCGACGGCCTGGTCGAGCCCGAGCCGACGACGTGTCAGGTCCCGCGCTCGCACCGATGCCGATCGTCCCCGCACCTTCGCCCGCGCCCGCGCCCTCGCCCTTGGTTCCGCAAGCGGTCGGCTCGGCAGAGATCCTGCCCGGCGGACCGGGCGCGGGACCATCGGCCGCCGCCCCGCAGCCCACCCTGCAGCGGCACGCCGACTCCGCACCCGCGCGCACGCGTGGGGGACTGGGTGCACCGCTCAACGCGCTGCCGCCGACCGCGGGTGTGCCGGGCGGTACCGCCGCATTGCTCGGCAGGCGCGGCGGTGCCGTCCCGCGGGTCACGGACACGGCGGCGAGCGGCGGCACGCAGGACGGGAGCGGATCGGCGCGGGAGCACGGCGCGCCCACGAGCCTCGCGCTGCCGCAGCCTCCCGCACCGCCGCAGCCTCCCGCGCGGACCGGGATGGTGCTGCGCAGCAAAGGCGCTCCCCGCGAAGCCGCCGCGCCGGACGCACCGCACACGCCGGGCAGAACGGGTACCTCGGACTCAACGGCTGTCCAGCGCGCGGTTGATGGCGGAAGCGGCTCCGCCCGGCGCGATGGCGCTGCGCTGACGGTCCCGGTGCGCTCGCCGGTCCCGGGCGGTGGCATCGTGAGGCGTACGACCGAGCCTGTCCACCGCGCGCGAGGGCTGCTCGGCGCGCGCCGGACGGCGTTGGCTCTCGCCGCATCCGCGCCGGTGCCCGCAACGGGTACCGACCGCGCGGCGGCGCCCGCCACACCAGTCGTCAGGCCCGCATGGCGGCAGGTCCCTCCGGCGAGCACCGATAGCCGGTCCGCCACGGACTCGGCAGTGTCCGGGAGTTGGCGGCGTCGGGCCACCGCCGTCCTACGGCTCCCGTGGCGTGGGGAGGCCCGCCGACCCGATGCCTCGCGTTCGGAGCGCCCGGCGAACCCGGTGGAGTCGGTGTTCCCCGGGGGTGCCGGTCAGGACGTGCGACCGTCGCGGTTGGGCGCCACACGTGCGAGGCGTCCGAGCGTGCAGCGCTCCACGTCTGGTGGCCCTCGGCCGACAACGCCGGACGCCCAACCGGAGCTGCTCGCAAGCGCTTTGCGGCCTGCGGCGACTCCCTTGCCGCGCGGGCGACGCGCGGACCGTACGGTGCCACCGGTCGTCGCCACCCCGGACGCCGTGCGTCACCGCGGTACGGCGTCCACGAGCGCCTCGCGCGGCGGGCCCGGTCCGAGTGTGCCCCTGGTACGGCTCGCGCGACCGGGAACAGCGGCAGCCCCGGCGCCGGTCCAGCGGCTTCCGGTTGGCCTCCGGGCCGCGCAGCCGTTTCAGGTGCAGCCGCCGAGCGGCGGCAGCTGGCCGGCGCGCACGGCGGAGGGGGACGTGGTCACACCGGGCGCACTGGCAACACCTGGTACGCCAGGTACGCCAGCTGCGCCGGGTACGGACCGGCTGACGACGCTGCGTCCTCCCGCCGCGCCGACCACCTCCCCATCGCCGCCCTCGCCGTCCCAGTCGTCGGCCGGCACGGCACGGGTGTTGCAGCGCGTGGCCGAGCAGGCGGGGTTGTCCGGGGTGCCGTTGACCGCCGTACCGCCCCGCACGCCGGCCGCCGCCCCGCCCCTGACCGCCGCCGCCTCGCACGCGGAGGCGAGCACCCGATCGCCGACCGAGACTGCCGCGACTGCCGAGACCACCGCCGGCGCCGACATCGACGAACTGGCCCGGCGCCTGATCGAACCCGTCGGCCGGCTGCTGCGCGCCGAACTGCGCAGGGGAAGGGAGCGTGCCGGGCGACCGTACGACGGCCGTCGCTGAGCGGGCAAGGATCGGCGGGCGGGCGACGAAGGCAGGAACGAGCAGGGATGAGCAGCGATGACCGACAACATCTTCGCGACGAGCGTGTTCTTCAGGCTCACGATCGGCGGCAACGACCTCGGGGAGTTCGCGACCTGCGCGGGACTCGGCGCCCAGGTCGAGATCGAGCAGTACGCGGAAGGCGGCAACAACGGCTTCTCCTGGCAACTGCCGGGCCGCATCACCTGGTCGAACATCACGCTGACCCGCGCCGTCACCGCGGACACCACCAAGATCGCCCGCTGGCTGGACGAGATCGTCCGGCGGGTGGAGCCCAAGGACGGCGAAATCGTGGCACTGCGGCCCGACTTGAGCCGCATCGTCAGCTGGCAGGTGCTCGGCATCGTCCCGGTGCGGTGGCAGGGTCCGTCCTTCGACCCCGCGAACTCCGAGGCCGCCGTGGAGACGCTGGAAATCGCACACGCGGGCCTGCGCCCGTCATGACCCACCGGACAACTCTCACGGAAGGAGGTGCGGGAGGATGTCGTCAGCGGTTCCCGCGAGTGTCACCCGGGCCCAACTGACCATCATGGAGCCCCCTTCGACGGTCGGCGCCCAGCCCGGCGGGACGATCGCGACGCTTCCCCTCCAGTTCAACCCGGCGACCCTCGTGCTGAGCAAGTCCACGGAGTGGCGGCGCACGCCGTCCCGGATGGCCGGCCAGTCCGCGCTGCCCGAGTTCGTCGGCAGCGGACCGCGCTCGCTCTCCCTGGAGGTGTTCCTGGACGCGACGGCGACCCACGACGACTCGGTGGAGAAGGCTGTGGAGCAGCTGATGACGGCCTGCGTCCCCACCCCGAGCAGCCTGGCGCACAAGACCCCGGCGAGCCCGTGGATCCGACTGGACTGGGGCGCGTCGAAGACGACCTCGTTCAACGGGGTGCTGACCGCGCTGTCGGTCAGCTACACGCTCTTCGACGTCGACGGCAAGCCGCTGCGGGCCGTCTGCTCGCTCACCATCAAGGAGGCCAGCGTCGATCCGCCGGGCCAGAACCCGACCTCCGGCTCGCTGGAGGCGCGCAGCACCCACCGGGTGATCGCGGGCGACAGCCTGCCACTGCTCGCCTGGCGCGAGTACGGCGACGCGACGGCCTGGCGCACCATCGCCGAGGCCAACGACATCGACGACCCCATGGTGCTCGCCCCCGGCACGGAGCTGATCGTGCCGGGGATCGACGAACTCGCCGAACTCGCCCAGGGCGGGCGCTCATGACCACTCCCGAGGCGCGCGGCGGCCGGTCCTTCGCCGCGGAGCCCGTCGTCGAGGCACCGGGCGAGCTGCCGCCGATCTGGGCGGCGCAGCTGGTCTCCTGCGACATCGACCAGAGTGTCGGCCTGCCCGACACCGCCGTCCTGTCGTTCCGCGACGCGGACCACAAGTTCCTTGCCGCGACGGGCATTTCCATCGGCACCCGGCTGCGGGTCTCGGTGGTCACCCTGCAGGGTCACGCGCAGGTGCGGCTGTTCACCGGCGAGGTGACCGCGCTGGAGCTGGAGGTGGACACGACGGGCACGTTCACCGTCGTACGGGCGTCGGCGATCACCCACCGCCTGATGCGCGGGCGCAGGGTGAAGGCGTTCCGCAACATGACGACCGCGGACATCGTCCGCGAGGTCGCCACGGGCGCCGGGCTGGGCTGCGGCCGCATCGATGCCTTCGCCGTCGTCCACCAGCAGCTCTCCCAAGCCAACGTCTCGGACTGGGAGTTCCTCCAGTACCTGGCGCTGGAGAGCGGCGCGCAGGTGCGTGTCGACGAGGAGGGCCTGCTGGAGTTCGTCAAGCCCGAGCCCGCCTCCGCCGCCCCGCCGCCCACCACCCCGGCCCCGCAGAACCTGATGGTCCTGGAGTACGGCCGCAACCTGCTGGAGCTGCGCAGTGTGCTGACTGGCGTCGCCGGGGCGGACACGGTCGAGGTGCGCGGCTGGGACGTCACCACCAAGAAGGCCCTGGTCGCCACGGAGCCGTCGGTGTCGGCGGCCGACCCGACCGTGCTCCCGGGGCTGAGCCCGTCCGTGGTGACCTCCGCCTTCACCGGTCCCGCCCGGCTGACCGTCGCCGACACCCCGTACCGCACGCAGGCGGAGACGACGGCGGCGGCCGAGTCGCTCGCCGCCTCGGTGGCCGCCGGCTTCGGGGAGGTGGAGGCGGTCGTCGAGGGCAACCCGAGGCTGCGGGCCGGCACACCCGTCGCCCTGGGCAACGTCGGAGCCGCCTTCTCCGGCCGCTACACCGCCACCGCGGTGCGCCATCTCCTGGAGCCGTACCGCGGCTACCGCACCACCGTCGTGGTCAGCGCGGCGCCGGACCGCTCGCTCGCCGGGCTCGTCACCGGGGGCAACGCGCCGTCGCGCGGGCCGCGGATCCAGGGTCTGGCGATCGCCGTGGTCACAGACGTCCGGGAGCCGGGCGAGGCGCAACGCGGTTGGGTTCGGCTGAAGTTCCCCTGGCTGGACGACACTTACGTCTCCGACTGGGTGCGCACGGTGCAGTGGGGAGGCCACGGAGGGGGCGGCGTGTTCAGTCCCGAGGTCAACGACGAGGTACTGGTCGGGTTCGAGCACGGCTCCCTCGACTGCCCCTATGTGCTGGGCGGCCTCTACAACGGCGTCGACCACCCCTCGACGCACGAGGTGCCGCTGGTCGATCCGGCCGCCGGGCGGGTCAACCGCCGCTCGCTGGTGTCCCGTTCGGGCAACCGCCTGGAGCTGCTGGACGTGCCCGGCGGCCCGTCCGGCGTCCGGCTGGCCAGCGGTGACCAGAAGCTGGAGCTGAGGCTGGACGAGCAGCGCGGCGAGATCGTCCTGACCGTCTCGGGCGCTGCGGGGACGGGGAGTTCGGTGCGTCTCTCCTCATCCGGGATCACCCTCGACGCCGGCACGGGAGAGGTGAAGCTGCGCGGCGGATCGGTGACCGTCAACGGCGAGACGGGGGTCACCGTGGACGGCGGCGTGCTGGCGGTGCTCAAGGCCGACCTCATCCGCATCAACTGACAGGCAGAGCAAAGTAACTGACTGATCATCAATTCTGGATGGGAGACCGCAGATGCCCCCCGCAGCCCGGACCGGTGACAGCACCGACCACGGTGGTGTCATCACCCTCGCGCCACCGGGCGCCGTCGCGGTGGAGACCGTGCTGATCGGCGGCCGGCCGGCCGCCGTCGTAGGCAGCCTGCACGCCTGCGTCCCCCATGTGGAGCTCGGGCCCGCCAACCTCGTCATGCCCAGCCTCGCGGCGGCGTCCGGAGGAGTGGTCCTGATCGGCGGGCTGCCCGCGGCCCGCCTGGGGGACGAGACGGCCTGCGGAGCCACCATCGTGACCGGCGCGTTCAACGTGCTGATCGGAGGCATTGCATGAGTGGAGGCGTCGCATGAGTGGAGATGTCGCATGAGCGGGTGCGTTGCATGAGCGGCGGCTTCATCGGCCGCGGCTGGGCGTTCCCGCTCCGGGTGAACGCCACCGGCGGCATCGGCATGGTCGACCGGGACCGGGAGATCGCCGAGGCGATCCGGCTCGTCCTCGGCACCGCTCCCGGAGAGCGGCCGATGCGCCCGGAGTTCGGCTGCGGCATCCACGAATACGTGTTCGCGCCGGGCGACGGCACCACCGCGGGCCGCATTGCGCGCGAGGTGCGCATCGCGCTGGAACGCTGGGAGCCGCGCATCGAGGTCGACGACGTCGTGATCGCCTTCGACACCATCGAGGAGGGAACGCTCTACATCGACGTCCACTACGCCGTGCGGTCCACCAACGACCGCCGCAACCTCGTCTTCCCCTTCTACACCATCCCGGAGTCCCCGGAGTCCCCAGAGGCGTCGGACGGGGGGACGAGCTGATGGCGCTGCCCTCCCCGAACCTGGACGACCGCCGGTTCCAACAACTCGTCGACGAGGCCAAGAGGTACGTCCAGCAGCGCGCGCCGGAGTGGACCGACCACAACGTGTCCGATCCGGGCGTCACCCTCATCGAGACCTTCGCGTACCTGGTGGACCAGCTGCTGTACCGGCTGAACCGGGTGCCGGAGAAGAACTACTCCGCCTTCCTCGACCTGCTGGGCATCCGGCTCTTCCCGCCGGCCGCGGCGACCGCGGAGGTCGACTTCTGGCTGTCGGCGCCGCAACCCGAGACCGTTCTGCTGCGGGCGGGCACCGAGGTCTCCACGCTGCGCACCGAGACCGAGGAGGCGGTGGTGTTCTCCACGGTCGAGGACCTCCCCGTCGTCCCCAGCTCCCTCGACCGGCTGGTCACGGCCTCCGCCTCGGGGCAGCAGAGCGACTGCACGGCACGGCTGGCCGACGGCGTGGACGTGCCGTGCTTTCAAGCGCGTCCGGAGATCGGCGACGCCGTGCTGTTCGCGCTGCCGGCCGTCGTACCGCGCTGCATCCTGGTGGTCAGGCTGGACAGCCGGGTGGAGGGCGTCGGCGTCGATCCGCGCCAGCCGCCACTGGTGTGGGAGGTGTGGGACGGCGCGCGGTGGATCGCCTGCGAGACCGGCTCCGACAGCACCGGAGGCCTCAACAGGCCCGGCGAGGTGGTGGTCTTCGTGCCCGCCGGGCAGGTCGCCTCGGTGGTCGCCGGGCGGCGGGCGGGCTGGCTGCGCTGCCGGGTGACCGCGCCAGAGCCGGGCCAGCCGTTCTACTCCGAGTCCCCCACGATCCGCCGCGCGGAGGTGTTCACCGTCGGCGGCACCGCGACCGTCGGCCACGCCCAGACCGTCACCGACGCACCTCTCGGCACCTCGGAAGGGGTCGCGGGCCAGCGCTTTCGCCTCGCGAGGCAGCCCGTGCTGCTCGACGGCGAGCCGCCGACGGTCGAGGTCTCGGCCGGCGAGGGCTGGCAGCGCTGGACGGCGGTGGAGCACTTCGGCGACTCGGCACCGACCGACCGGCATGTGGTGATCGACGCGACCACGGGGGAGTTCATGTTCCCGCCCGCCGTCCGGGAGCCCGACGGAAGCCTGCGCCCGTTCGGCGCGGTGCCGCCCAAAGGGGCGCGGCTGCGCGTGCCGCACTACCGTACGGGCGGCGGGACCGCCGGTAACGTCGCCCGGGGGACGATCTCGGTGCTGCGCAGCTCGGTCCCGTACGTGGCCAGGGTCGACAACCGCGAGGCGGCCAGGGGCGGGGTCGACGGCGAGACGGTGGAGAACGCCAAACTGCGCGCCCCCCACCTGCTGCGCCTGCAGGAACGCGCCGTCACAGCCGGGGACTTCGAGCTGATCGCCCGGCAGGCCGCCCCTGCGGCGGCCCGGGTCAAGTGCGTGCCGGCCCTGGCCGGGGAGGCGGGCGCGGTGCGCGTGCTCGTGGTCCCCGACGCGGTGGCGGACGACGGCGACCGCCTGCGGCTCGAGCAGCTGATCCCCGGTGAGCAGCTGCTGTCCGCCATCGCGTCGGCCCTCGACGAGCGGCGGCTGATCGGCACCCGGCTGGTCGTGCAACCCCCCGACTACCAGGGGGTGACGGTGGTCGCCCGGCTCGCGACCCGCTCCCCGGACGCCGATCGCGTACGGGAGGCGGCGCTCGCGGCGCTGTTCAGGTATCTCAACCCGCTGCGCGGCGGCGCCGACGGCACGGGCTGGCCGTTCGGCCGGGCGGTCCAGTACGGGGAGGTGTTCGCCGTCCTCCAGCAGGTGGCCGGCGGAGCGGCGGTCGAGGAGCTGCGCCTGTTCCCGGCGGACCCGATCACCGGGCGGCGCGGCGCGCCCGCCGAGCGGGTCGACGTCGCACCGGACGCCCTGGTCTTCTCCCACCAGCACCAGGTCGTGGTCACGTCGGTGGACGCATGAGCCGCTCCGCCGTCCCGGAACTGCCGAGCCGGCACCCGATCGGCGCGCTGCTGCCCGCGCTCTACGCCGACGACGACTTCGCCCAGCGGTTCACCGCCGGTCTGGACACCGTCCTCGCCCCGGTGTTCGCCACTCTGGACAACCTGACCGCCTACTTCCAACCCCGCCTGGCCCCGGCGGACTTCCTCGACTGGCTGGCGTCCTGGGTCGCCGTGGAGACCGACCCGGCCTGGCCGGAGGAGGTGCGTCGGCTGGTGGTCGAGCGGGCGGTGGAACTGCACAGATGGCGCGGCACCCGGCGGGGGCTGCAGGAGCGGCTGCGGCTGATCCTCGGGGTGGGCGCACAGATCGTGGACGGCGGCGGGGTGGCCTGGTCCACAACGCCGGACGCCGCGCTTCCGCCCGCGCCCTCGGGGGAGCTGCTGGTACGGGTCTGGCCCGAGCGCACGGCGGTGGTGGACGAGGAGCAGGTGCTGGCCGTGGTCAGGGCGTCCTGCCCGGTCCACCTCAGTTGCCGGGTGCAGCTCCTGCCCGGTCCGCCCAGCCCGCCCAGCCCGCTCAGTCCGAGTGGGAGAGAGGAGAGCTGACGGATGCGTACGTGCCCCGACTGCGGAGTCGCCAACGGCGACGGGGACGAGTTCTGCGGCAACTGCGGCGCCTACCTCGCCTGGCAGGGGACGTCCACCACGGCGACCCCCACCACCGGCGTGGCACAGCCGCAGCCCGAGCCCGCCCCCGAGACCGCCCCCGAGCCTCCCGCCGACCCGCTGGCGGTGCAGCCTGCCAAGCCCGTCCGGCCACGCCCGGTCGTCCGGCCGTCCGTGATCGACGACGCCCAGGACGGTCCGCCCTGCCCCCGGTGCGGCACCCCCAACCGGCCCGACCGGCGGTTCTGCCGGCGCTGCGCGGCGCCGCTGACCATCGTCGAACCCGCGCCGCCCCTGCCGTGGTGGCGCACCCGCTGGCCGTTCCGGCGCCGCGTGCGCATCGGCGGCTCCGGCAATGCCCTGCGCCGGATCATCGCGCTGCTCGTGGTGGCGGTGCTGGTGCTCGCCGGGGTGCTGTTCTACCCGGCCGGCCGAAATGCCTACGAGGACGTGCTGGACAAGCTCCGCAGCGCCTCGGCCATCACCCCCTCCACGGTCTCGGCGAGCGCCGCAGACGCCGGCCATCCCGCGTCCGCCGCCGTCGACGGCCTCACCAACACCTACTGGGGAGCGCCGCAGGTCGGGGACTCGATCACCTTCACCTTCCACACCCCGATCCGGCTGGTGGACCTCATCATCCACACCGGCTGCTCCACCGATCCGCAGCAGTACCTGCAGCAGGCCCGGCCCACGACGCTGGACCTGCTGGCCACGGCATCGGACGGAAAGGTCCACACCCAGCCCGTGACCCTGAACGACAAGCCGGGCCCGCAGACCGTGGTGACCGGCATCAGCGACGTGCTGCGCCTGACCCTCGTCGTCCGCTCCACGGCCGGAACGGGACCCGGACGCGAAATCGCCCTCGCCGAGGTGGAGTTCTTCAAACGCAGCTGACCCGACACCGGAAAAGCCCGTTGCCGCAGCACCGTTGAAGCCCCCGTGAGACTCCGTCTGTCTCGCAAGGGCTTCAGCGGCTCATAGTTGGTCAGACGCTCCCGAACTCGCCCGCCTTGATCCCAGCAACAAACGCAGCGAACGCGTCAGCGCTGAACACCAGGGCAGGGCCCGCAGGGTCCTTCGAGTCGCGGACAGGCATGACGCCGAGGATGCCGTCAGCAACTTGGACGCACTCGCCCCCTTGGCCGGAGTACGTGCTCGTGCGCCACGTGGCCTTAGTCAACTCCAACTCACCCATGTTCAAGTTCCTCTCTCAGCCTGCGGATCAGTGCCAGCGAAGCAGCTCGGGACAGTGCCTCGACAGCAAGTTGATCGTAGTCGCTGGCCCAACTCTCCACCGTGTCACTATCCCTCTCCAGGTAGCCACGTTGAAGGGTCTCCGTGTAACCAAGCATCACGCGCCCCGGAATGGTGAGGAAAGTGACCGGGTGGTTCAGGGGGTGTGCTTCTGCGAGTGAGTCAGGGGCAATCTGGATGGTCGTTTTGGGTCGGTGGTACAGCTCTTCGAGGTGCCGGAGCTGCCGAGCCATCACGCCACGTCCCCCGATCGGACGGCGCAGGCAGATCTCATCCATGATCGAGTGAAGCGCCGGCGCCGGGGTCCTGGACAAGATCCGCTGGCGGTCCATCAGGAAGCTGACCCGTCCGTCGGCCTGTTCTTGTGTGACCTTGCCGCGCTGGACATGTCCCGACTCCCAGGCCGCCGCGTACTCCTCCGTCTGCAGCAGCCCCGGAATGATCCGGGTCTGAAAGAACCGCAGCGCTGTCGCGTGGCCTTCCTGCGCGGTGTACTCCGGGAAGCCCTCAAGGAACGCCTGGTTCCTGATCGCCTGCCAAAGGATCTGAAAAGTCATCCCAGTGCCGAGTACCGCATCGACCCTCTCGGCGAACTTACGTCCAGGTGACTTCACGGCAGTTTCCAGGCCGGAGACGTGCCCGCCGGAGCATCCCAGCAGCGCACCTAGCTGAGTCTGCGTCAGGCCCCTCTCATTTCGTGATCTGCGGAGTTGGTCCCCAAAGGTCGCGCGCGGGGAGGATGACGGGTCAAGGGGCTTCAAGTTCATTGGTGCTACCTCAACTCACCTTTTGAGTTCCGAGAGTTGCGAAGTCACTCCGCAGTCGAGATGGTAGCCCCACTGGTAGTCGAGCCACTACGGAGAGGAGCGGCTCGTGTCGATCCTAAGTAGACAGATCGCCAAGCAGCGCCACCAAGCAGCAGTTGCAGCAAGGAAGTTGGTCGATACGCTCGGCCGTGCTGGCATCACTCTGCCCTCGGTGTGCATCGACCCGGCGTCGGAGGTGACTGGGTTGGTTCTGGTCGACCTCGGTCGGGTTCGGCCCGATGTGGTCCTGATGCTTGCCGAACTGATCGCCGAAGGACTGAATGCCTGTGACAAACAACAGAGTTGAGACGCAGCATGACCGCATGGCCGGCGATCTTCGCGAAGCTGCGCAGCGGGCTGTGGACTATCTGGTTGACGGGCTTGCGGTCAACGGTCTTCCCGCGCTTCCGGGGCTGGAAGGCGGCCGGGTCACCCTCATGCCCCACGGCATCCATGTGGAAATCGGCGGGGCGAGCGTTCGAACGGTACGGGCGATCGCTGATTTCCTCCACGAACACGCGCACTGCGATGGCCGGGTCATCCCGGGCGAGATCGTGCCCTCTAGGTTGGCCGAACTGCCCACTTTGCGCGGTGAGTTGAGCACATGAGCGCCACCCGGAACGGCGACATCCTGTCAGCTGGCGACTACGTGGTGGACCGCAGGTCAGGTACGGTCCTGGTCGTCATGGAGCGCCGCGCCGGCGTTCTCTACCTCCGTCCGGCCAAGGGCGGTATCGAGATCACCCGAGAGCCCGAACAGGTGCGCCGCGCGGACCGGGCCGAGAGTCTGTCCGGCCGGCTGGCTGGGCTGAACGCCGACAGTCGGCGGAGCGCCGGATGACCAACACACGTGAGATGCCCGACAGCCAAACGAAGGGAACCGCTATGACCGCGATCATGGAGCCGCCAATGAGCGCCGCCCTGGCCGTGCCCCACGTGATCGAGTTGGAGATTACGGGCAAGTGCCAGCTTCAGTGCACGCACTGCTTCGCGGACTCGGGACCGACCGGGACGCACGGCACGATGACGCACGCCGAGTGGTGCGACGTAATCGACCAGGCCGCTGAACTCGGGATCGCTCAGGTCCAGTTGATCGGCGGAGAGCCGACGACGTTCCCCGGCTGGAGGGGCCTCGTCGACCACGCCCTGAGTCGGGGACGCAAGGTCGAGGTCTTCTCCAACCTGTTCCACATGCCCGGGTCGGCCTGGACGGCGGTGTCTCAGCCCGGAGTCACGCTTGCCACCTCGTACTACTCCGTCAATGCGGGTGAGCACGACAAGGTGACGAAGGTGGTGGGAAGCCATCAGCGGACCCGCCAGAACATCGTGGAGGCGGTCAAGCGAGGCATCCCGATTCGGGCCGGAGTCGTCGGCTGCAACGATGGGCAGCTCGAGCGCCTGGCGGTAGAGGAACTCCGCTTGCTTGGTGTCCAACACGTGGCGTTGGACTACGTGCGGGGCGTGGGACGCGCGACCACCCGTGAGCCGAACATCAGCGCACTGTGCGGGAATTGTGGCCGGGGGAGGCTGGCTGTCATGCCGGACGGCGCGGTTTCCCCCTGCGTGCTCGGTCGCTGGCTTCAGCCGGCGAGCATCCTCCAACGCCGACTGGCTGATATCCTCGCCAGCCCGGAGTGGACAGCCACGGTAGCCGGCATCCCCGGAAAGGCACAGAACCACGGTGCCACGGTGGTCACGATGGATTGCCCGCCCAGCGACAGCAACGACTGTAACCCCGCGACCACCGAAGCGTGCGACCCTGCTTACGACTTCACGTTCCAAGCAGGGGGCGCGCCGAACGACAATAGCGACTGCAACCCGAATCAGGCACCGTCCTGCCTTCCGAATTTCTGAAAGGCACACAAGATGGAATGGCACCAGCACGCGGCAGCGCTTGCCGACAGCGTCACCGACCCGGATTCGCGGTGGCGAGACCCTGTTGCCCGCACCCCGCGTCACGAGCTGATCCCTCGGTGGTGGGAGAGGGAGGAGGATGGGTGGTCCCTGCGGGTCGGTGCCGATGACCCGGACCTCTGGGCGAGCCGTGCTTACGGAAACGTCTCAGTCATCACCAGCGTGGGTGGTCAGCACGCCGACCTGGCAAAGCCGGGGGACCGACCGACAGGGGGCATTACGTCGTCTGCGACGCTGACAGGCCTCTCTGTCAAGATGCTCAGGCACGCGCGGATCAACGCCGAACATGACCTGTTGGACGTGGGCACGGGGGCCGGCGGGCTGACCGCGATTGCCGCGCACCGGCTCGGTGACCGGCGAGTGACCAGCGTGGATGTGGACGCATACTTGAGCGAGGCGGCCCAGTCGCGCACTGCCGCCATGGGGCTACGCTCGAATTTCCTGACCCTCGACGTAACCAAGGAGCCGATCCCAGGCTCGTACGATCGGATCGTCTCCACGGTCGCGCTCCGGCCCGTTCCCGTTCCGCTGCTGACAGCTCTCCGGCCGGGCGGACGAATCGTCACCACCATCGCAGGCACGACGCTGATCCTCACGGCGTGGAAGACCGCAGACGGTGGAGCGGTTGGGCACATCGAACGGGACTGGGCCGGTTTCATGGTCACCCGTTCCGGCCCGGACTACCCGCCCGGAATCCCCTTCGACACCGCTCGCGAAGGGGAAGGCGAAGAGGTCACGACAGGCCGGTATCCGGTATCCGATATCCGCGAGGCGTGGGAGGTGTGGTCGTTCCTCACGATTAGCGTGCCCGGGGTGGAGATCGACTTCGAGGAGCGGGCCGGCCGGCGAACGGCCTACCTCGTCCACCCTGACGGTTCGTGGGCACGGGCTACCGCTGAACGGTACGAGCCCCCGACCGTTCACCAGTCCGGCCCCCGCCGACTCTGGACGGACGTCGAGCGCATCCGAACCCGGATGCTGGTCGAAGGCGGCCTGCCCCTCTACGGCAGTGAAGCGCGCGTCACCCCGGAAGGGGAGATCCGTCTGTCACGCGGTGGCTGGTCAACAGCGATCAGCTGAGACCCGCAACCAACCACGGCGTCCGGCCGCAGCGCCTCGGCGATCCCGAGCTGCTCGGCGACCCAGCGCGTGACGGCCGCCAGGTCCCGGACCTCCAGCGGCTTCAGGCCCAAGGGAACGGGGAAATCGCCCGTCGGGACCGGAAAAGCCCGTTGCCGCAGCACCGTTGAAGCAGTGAGAATCAGCCGGTGAACGAGACTCCGCGCGCCGACTTCACCCTCAAGCCCACCCTCACCGGCTCCGGGGTGCGACTGCGCCCCTTCGAGCCGGGCGACGTGGCGGCCCTCGCCCCTGTCTTCGAGGACCGCGAACTGCTGCGCCTGACCGGCAGTGCGAACCACTCCGACGCCCCGCTGCGCCCTCAAGTCCCGGAGAAGTCCGAGCAGTTCCGCCTCTGGCGCAACGCCCAGACCGACCGCCTCGACCTCGCCATCGTGGACCTGGCCACCGAGGCGTGCGTCGGCGAGGTCGTCCTCAATGAGTGGGACGAGGCCAACCGAAGCTGCAACTTCCGTATCCTGCTGATCGCTTCAGGCCAGGGCCGGGGCCTCGGCACCGAGGCCGGCCGCCTCATCCTCGCCCACGGCTTCGAGCAACTCGGCCTGCACCGCATCGCGTTGGAGGTGTACGCCTTCAATCCCCGCGCCCGCCGCGTCTACGAGAAGCTCGGCTTCGTCGCCGAGGGCACCCTGCGGGACGCCCTGCACTACGACGGTCAGTGGGTCGACGCCACCGTCATGTCCATCCTCGCCCCCGACTGGGCCCGCCACCGGGGTCGCCCCTGACCCGTTCGCTGCTCGAACGGTCAACCGGTCAGCCAGCCGGAGGTGTCGAATCAGGCGAGCAGTGTGTCGCGCAGCGCGGTCAGCTCGAACACCCCCGCGTACACCGTGTGTTGCCAGGTCCGCCCGTGGCCCGGCGAGCGCCGGCGGAGCCGGTGGCCCGGCTCCCAGGGCAGCGGCCGGCCGTCCCACACCGGGTAGACGTCCTTCGACGGATCCACCCGGTCGACCTTCTGCGGGCTGAACAGTTCCACAGCCCGCCAGTACCGGACGATCGCAGCCCTGCGCCCGCGCTCTCCACCGGCCATCCCCACGCCCCCTCATCCCAGCCACACCCGGAGAGCAAGCAGCGTACGGGATCACGAACCATCGCGTTCGGCAGCGGCCCGCGCGAACGGCACGCCGCGGGCTACGCGTTCAGCACCGGGCCCTGGGTGAGTTCGAGGGTGGCCGTCGTGGAATTGGTGATGGCCACCTTGTCGGAGCCCTCGTACGGGCCGATCCAGCTTTTCGGCATCGCGGCGCCGTGGTTGTGCACCAGGTTGCCGGTGAACTGTCCGCCGCCGTGGGCGGCGAACTCGGCTGCCGTGAAGCCGTCGAAATGGGCGAAACTCGCCACCGTCGTCGAGCCGTTGAGGTCCAGGACGTTTCCGGTCAGCACCGCGGCCGGGTCGCGGCCGAAGGTGGCGAGGCCGGATCCGAAGTAGACCGCGGTCGTGTTGCTCAGCGCTCGGAAGTAGTTGCCGACCACCTGGATGCCGTGGCCGTGGCAGTCCACCGGGACGACCCGGCACAGGTCGAAGTAGCATCCCTCGATCCGCAGCGTCCACGGGGTGCCCGCCAGGCCGTAGTTGACGTGGCTGGCGCCCTCGGCCGAGGAGAAGTGGCAGTCCATGATGACCCACCCGCCGGCTCCCGCCAGGGTGGGGCCGAGTTCGACACCGTGGTTGTGGCCGTTGACCTGGCAGCCGGTGATCTGGCCGTCGGTGCTGCCGCCGCCGGGGTAGGCCGTGGACAGGCCGTCGGCCAGGACGAACGTGCCGGCGCCGTACGAGGAGCAGTACAGCACCCGGCCGCTCACCGCGAAGGTGTTGGCGGTGCCCGAGGAGAGGAAGCGTACGAAGCCGCCCGTGCCGGTGCCGCCGGTCGGGTAGCCGGCGAAGCCGGGCGCGTCGCAGTAGAGGTCTCGGCAGTTGCGCAGGGTGACGCCGGAGGTGTCGATGATGGTGGCGCCCCAGAGACCGGGGACGGCGGTGGCGCCGGGTGTCGTGCCGAGGAAGCCGAGGCCGTCGATGGTCAGGCCGTGCGGATTCGCGTCGACCACCGTGCCGTTGCCGCTCGTACCGATCGTCAGCAGGGCGGTGGTGGTGGAGTTCAGCGGTGCCAGCACCGACCCGGTGAGGGTGGTAACGGTGGGCCCGTTGGCGCTGTAGAGGTCGGAGCGGCCCAGCAGGCCGCCCACCCCGCCGGGCACCGTCACTCCGGTTGTGCGATAGCAACCACCGCTGGCCGGAGGGAAGTTGACAATGGATCCCTTGACCGCCCCGGCGGCATTGAGGGCGCTCTGGATCGCCTGGGTGTCGTCGGTCTTCCCGTCGCCGACCGCGCCGTACGCCGTGACGTCGAAGATGTTCGCCGTGCCTGTGGTCGCCGCCGGCGTTGCTGCCGCCGCCGGCGATGCCGAGAGCAGGCCGAGCCCGCCGGTCAGGGCTCCGAGTCGCAGGGCGTCCCGTCGCCCGAATCCGTTGCTGCTGGTCACCGTGGTTTCCTTCTGTTGGGATGGGGATGGTGGATGTCCGTGAAGAGTGTCCTGACGCGTCAGGAAGCGCCGAGGTCCTGGGCGAGGCGGCGCAGGTGCGGGCCGTACTCGGGATGCGCGAGCGCGGCGGCGAACTGCGCGGTGAGATAGGCGAGCGGGGTGCCGGTGTCGTACCAGCGGCCCTTGATGACCTGTCCGTAGACGGCGCGGGTGGCGGCGTAGGCGTTGATGGCGTCGGTCAGGTACACCTCGCCCTGCTGGTGCTCGTGCCAGCGCCTGGTCTGCTCGCGGATCTCCTCGACCACGGCGGGGGTGATGACGTATCCGCCGATCACGGCGAACGCCGACGGCGAGTCCTTGGGATCGGGCTTCTCGACCAGGCCGGTGATGCGCATCGATCCGTCGCCGAGATCCTCCTTCACCACCGGGACGCCGTAGCGCAGGGCGTCCGTCGGGTCGTCCATCGGCATCAGGGCCAGCACCGGCGCGTTGGTCGCCTCGTACGCCCTGATCAGCTGCTGCGCCCTGGGCACCTCGGCCACGAAGACGTCGTCCGGCCACAGGACGAGCATCGGCTCGTCGCCGAGGTGGCGCGCCGCGTTCAGGACGGGCGTGCCGTTGCCGTAGGGGCCGTGCTGGTCGAGGTAGGTGATGTGGCCGCGCCGGGAGAGCTCGCCGACCTCCTCCACCGCGTCCGCGTACCCGGACTTGCCGTCCGCGCGCAATCGGGAGACGAGGGAGGGGTTGGGGCGGAAGTGGCGCTGGATCAGGTCCTTGTTGTCGGAGACGACGATGGTGATGTCGGTGACGCCCGAGTCGATGAGCTCACGCACCGTGTGCTCGATCACCGGCCGGTCGCCGATCGGCAGCATCTCCTTCGGCGTCGCCTTCGTCATCGGCAGCAGGCGTGAGCCGAGACCGGCGGCGGGAATGACGGCTCGGCGGATGGTCCTGGTCATGAGGGGTCTCCCGGTGTGTGCGTCAGGTCGGCGACCAGTGCGCGGCGGTCGCGTCGTCGTGGGTCTTGAGGCGTGGCCACACGCGGCCGCTCGGGTCGCCGCGTTCGGCTGCCCGCACCAGCTGGACGAGGCGGGCAGGTCCGTCCCGCTCCAGGAGGCCGGCGACCTGCGGCCAGTCGGCCAGTCGGTAGACGTCCACGTAGTCGCCCGCGCCGTCGCTGAGCAGCGAGACGGCCCGCAGTCCCTTCGCCGTCACCGTCGCGCTGACGGCTTCGGCGGCGCTGCGCGGGTCGGCTCCCGCCACCCAGTAGCCGCCGGGGGTGTTGCGGTAGGTCAACTCGTGGGCGATGTAGGCCCGTCGGGCGACGGCGTGCAGGTTGCCGCCCAGCGGGAGGTGGCTCATCTGCTCGCGCCGGTGCCGGAGTTCGGGGATGCCGTGGAGCCGGCGGTCGCTCACCGCCCTGGTCCGGTCGTGCCGGGTGAGCAGGATCGTGGAGTCGTGCAGGGTCAGGTAGTCGAGGACGTCCTCGCGGCGGCGGACGATCGCCACCGTCGAGGAGGGCGTCGCGGGGTTGCGCAGGTCGCAGCTCGACCGGTGCAGGTCGGCGACCGCCTCGATGGCCCGGGCCAGCAGCTCGGCCGGCGGCTGCTCGGTGGTGAGCAGCGCGCTGAGCAGCCGGCTGCCCAACTGGCGGACGTACCAGTGGACTCCGTGCAGGCAGCCGCTGCCTTCCGCGCTCGGCCCGCCGGCTCCGTCGAGCAGGACGACCACGTCGGGGCCGGTGAGGAGCAGGTCCAGATTCGGGGCGTCGGAGCGGGCGGCCAGCGTGGCCGAGGTGATGTTCATGGGCACCTCCGGAAGCCGTGGTCGGCGGTTCAGCTCAGGTTGCGCAGCGCCGTCAGCGCGGTCTGCGGGTAGGGACCCGCACAGGCGGGGCAGGCCGCGGAGGCCGCGGGATCGTTGAGCCAGTACCCGTCGATGGCGGTGCGCACGGTCCGGGCCGCGCTGTCGATGGTGGCGGCGGTGACGGCGGTTCCCGACGGATTGGTGCTGATCCCGGCGAGCACCTTGACGTGCGGGTTGGCCTGCCGTGCCTGGGCGGTGGCGGCGGAGACGAAGGAGGCGAACAGGGTGGGGTTGTTCTCGGCGCCCTGGGCCTGGATGTCCAGGACGTCGGCGTAGCGCGCGGCCTGCCCGAGCACGCCCAGGCCGAGGAAGGCGCCGAACTTGTCCGTGGTGGTGTCCGGGCTCAGCTTGTTGACCAGGTCCGGGGCCGGCGCCGCGATGAAGAGGAGGTGGTTGCGGTGGACCAGTTCGGCGGCCAGTTGGTCGTAGTGGGCGGGGTCGGCCTGCTCGTCGGCCGGTGTCAGCGACCAGTGCTCGTTGTCGTAGAGCACGGCGCGGATGCGCGGGTCCAGGCTGTGCTTGGCGAAGGCCGACCGGAGCGCGGTGTAGCTGGTGAAGCTGGCGGTGGGCGTGCTGCTCCAGCCCGCGGGGACGGCCCAGGCGTCGGGTCCGGTGAGGACATAGGCGTTGGGCGTGTTGAAGTTCTTCGCGGTGGTGCTGCCCGTGGTGTCCGTCGCCAGCAGCCGGGTGAGGGTGCTGCCGCTGACGATCCATGACGTGCCGGTGGCGCCGGTGCCGGGGGCCGCACTCCCGGGCGGTGGGCTCTGCGGGCCGACGGCCCGGGACGGGGAGCGGCCGCCGCTCCCTCCCAGGGCCAGGTAGGTGACGACGGCGGCCAGCGCGAGGAGTAGTGCCATCGCCGTGATGCTTCGGGTGTTCTTCATCGGTTCCGTGCCTCGTTGTCTGCGGGAGGTGGCCGTTCAGAGCAGGGGAGAGGCCGGTTCAGGCCCCCGGCGCGGGGTCCTCGGTTCTGCGGGGCCGCAGCGCCGAGCGCAGCGCCGGCAGGCGCGTACGCACCGCCAGGGGCAGTCGCACCGGCCGGGTTCCGCAGGCCAGCGTCGATTCCAGCTGGAAGAATCGCTTGAGGAACGTGAACGGCAGCCATAGTGGAATCCACGCCAGCAAGTGTGCCCGCCGGTAGTACAGGATGACGCACAGTCGCGGAATGAGCGCGGGTATCTGGACCAGCACGAAGATCACGGCGAATCGGGCGAGATTGTGCTGCGGCTGCGGCTGGAGCACCCCGTAGAGGACCGCCAGCAGCATCACGAAGAGGTGGATCGGCGAGACCAGCCGGATTCCGGCGCTCCTGGGCAGCTCGAACCAGAACCGCGGGCCGGGCGCGCCCTGGCCGAACGGTGTGTACCGGGCGAAGTTCATCATGCCGCCGAGCCCCCAGCGGAAGCGCTGGACGCGCAGTTGGCCGACCTTGACCGGCACGTCCTCGTAGGAGATCACGTGCGGGTCGAGCACCACGCGCCAGCCCAGTCGGCCGAAGGCGCAGGTGAACTCGGCGTCCTCGCCGAACATCCCGTGCACGAACCCGCCGAAGTCCAGCGCCACTTGGCGGCGGAACGCGCAGAAGGTGCCGGGCACGCACGGCACGGCGTCGACCGTGGTCAGGGTCGCCAGGCAGAGCCCGTAGGTGAACAGCTGCTCCATGGCGCGCATCCGGTCGATCCAGGTGTCGTAGGGCTCCTTGGGCAGCGTCAGCGCGCCGACCACACCGACCCGCGGATCGGAGATGAAGTGCGGGATCGAGTGGGCGAAGGCGTTGGGGTCCACCGCGCAGTCGGCGTCGACCCGGTAGACGAAGTCGGCGGTGCAGCGCGCCAGCGCGAGGTTCAGCGCCTTGGCCTTGCCGGCGTGCGGGCCCTGGATCACCTCGCCGGTGGCGTACCGGTAGTCGGCGATGGCCGCCTCGGCCAGGGCGCGGGTGTCGTCGGTGGAGCCGTCGTCGCACAGCACCGCGTGGACCGGGCCTCCGTAGGCGGCCGCCGCGCGGTCGATGGACGCCAGCAGCCGCTCGATCCCGGCCGCCTCGTTGTAGGCGGGGATGATCACGTTGAGCGCGGGACGCTCGGTGCCCAGGCGCGGTTTGCGGGCCCCCGCCATCCGGACCAGCGCGAGCAGCATGAACATCAGGTCGGTGACCCCGGAGCGCAGGCTGGCCAGGATCAGGAACATCGCGATCGGATGGTCGCCGACCTGGCTCGCCAGCGCCAGCGCGAGCGCGGCGACGATGCTGAGCGAGCCGAGCAGGCAGCACAGCAGGACGAGGTTGTCGCGCCAGTCGCCCCGTCGCAGCGAGGGCAGTTGGGTGATGCGGGGCAGGCGGTAGGTGGTGAAGGTGAGGCGGTAGATCAGGAAGTAGCCGAACGTCGACTGGAGCACCAGGGCCAGCAGTGGCACCGGACCGAGCGGCAGGCCGGCCGCGGCGCCGATCAGCGCGGTGAAGCAGTTGGTGAGGACGGAGAAGGCGACGAACAGCGGTGCGTGGGCCAGGATCATCAGCCGTCGCCCGGGCGTCGTGGGCAGCACGGCGGCGATCGTGACCAGGTAGCCGACGACCGCGGCCGGCAGCAGGGGCGGCAGGCTGTGCGCGTACATCATGGTCAGGTGCGAGTTGCCGTTGGTGGCCGACAGCGTGTCGGCGACCAACGAGCTGTACGCCTGGTCGAGTTGGGGGTGGCGCAGGGCGACGATCAGCGTGCAGACGCACGCGCCGACGACCAGGAAGCTCACCAGGCGCGGCAGCGACGGCCTGCGGACGGGCGGCAGTTGCACGATCTGGCCCGAGCCGCGGTCCGAGTCGTCGAAGGTGCGGGACAGCGGCTGGCGCACGATGAGCAGCATCAGGAGCACATCGGCGGCGAGCAGGGCGATGGTGGTGGGGTGGTACATGGGGTGGTCCCGATTCCCTAACTGTCCTGGCCGGCCAGCCCCCTTGAACGCAGCACCCTGCGTTCAAGGGGAGCGAAGACCAGCAGATTGACCAGGATGCCCACGCACAGGATCAGGATGATCGCGCAGAAGGCCAGGCCCATGTCGCCCGCGTCCTGGGCCTGTTTGAGGAGTCGGCCCAGACCGTGGCCGAGCGCGGGGGAGACGGCGATGATCTCGGCGGCCATCAGCGAGCGCCAGGCGAAGGCCCAGCCCTGCTTGAGTCCGCCGACGTAGCCGACCAGCGCCGCGGGCAGCAGCACATGCCGCACCGACGCCAGCCGGCGGGCGCCCAGATTGCGGCCGACCAGCAGGAACAGCGGCGGCACCTGGTCGAGACCGGAGACCAGTCCGAGCGCGATCGAGGGCACGGCGCCGAGCAGCACCACGCAGTAGAGGGCAGTCGGGGTCACGCCGAAGAACATCACCGCGGGAGGGACCCAGGCCACCGACGGCAGGTTCTGCAGCCCGGCCAGGATCGGCCCGAGCGCGACACGCAGCGGGCGCAGCCGCCCGGTCAGGAGTCCGAGCGGGGTGCCGATCAGCACGGAGGCGGCGAAGCCGAGCAGACCGCGCGAGACGCTCTGGCCGACGCTGGGCCACACGTCGCCCTGCTGGAGTGCGCCGCGCATGCTCTGCCAGACCTGGACGGGTCCGGGCAGCACCCAGTCGGGTTCGACGCGCGCGAGGAAGACCGCCTCCCACACCGCGACCACCAGCAGGACGGCGAGCAGCGGTGGCAGTGCCTTGCGGCGCAGCGAGGCCGCGGCGCCCGCGGGCCTGCGGGCGGGTGTCTCCAGCGCGTCGAGACCGGCTTCCACCAGGTCGCTGTCAGGTGCCCGCATGGCGGCTGATCTCCTCTCGCAGCTGTTCGGTGATCTCGGCGGCCAGTTCGGCCACCGCGGCGTCCTCGATCCGGCGCGGCTGGGGGATGTGCACCGTCCACTGGCCGGCGATCCGGCCGGGGCGGGAGGAGAGCAGGACGACGTGGCGGCCGAGTCGCACCGCCTCGCGGACGTTGTGGGTGACGAAGACGACGGCGCAGCCGGTCTCCTGCCACACCCTGATCAGCTCGTCGTGCAGCACGTCGCGGGTGATCGCGTCGAGCGCCGCGAACGGCTCGTCCATCAGCAGGACCTTGCTCTCCTGGGCCAACGCGCGGGCCAGCGCGACCCGTTGGCGCATCCCGCCGGAGAGTTCGTGGACCGGTCTGTCGCGGGCCCCGGCCAGCCTGACCAGCGCGAGCAGCCGTTCGGCCTCGGCGCGGCGCTCGGCCCGCCGCACGCCGCGCAGCCGCAGCGCGAGTTCGACGTTGCGCCCTGCCGAGAGCCAGGGGAACAGGGCCGCGTCCTGGAACATCAGCGCGGCGTGGCCGCCCGCGACCTCGACCTCGCCGGAGGTGGGCAGGTCGAGGCCGGCGATCAGACTGAGCAGCGTCGACTTGCCGCAGCCAGAGGCACCGATGACGCAGGTGAAGCCCCCCGACGGGACGGTCAGGTCGATGTCCTCGAGCACAGGCGGCTGGACGCCTCCGGGCCTGGGATAGCTCTTGGTGACGCCGCGGAGAACGACAGCGGGCTCGGACGCCGGCTCTGTGGTGGCTGCCGGCGGTGCCGTGCTCGATGCGATGCTCAAGGTCTTGCTCCTTTCCGATGAGGGGGCTCGCAGGTTCAGCGGGGGAGGGCGGGGGAGCCGCGTGCGGCGAGGGCGCGGTCGAGCAGGGTCAGGTCGTACATGCCGGTGACGCTGGTCTTCTGCAGCACGCCGACGGCCACCGCGTGCTGGACCAGGGTCGGCAGCGAGGCGCTGACCGGGTCGTCGGTGAGGCTCAGCTCGCTCCAGGCGCGGGAGAGTTCGGCGGGCTGCAGCGTGGTGCCGGTCAGCGTGCGCAGGGCGGAGCCGGCCGTCTGCTGCGCGGCGGCCGGGTTGGCCGCCACCCAGTCCTGGGTATCGAGTTGGGCGTTGATCAGGGTCTGGACCGTCTGCGGGTGTGCGGTCAGGTAGGAGGTGGCGACGACCAGTTCGGTGGTGGCGAAGCGGCCGTCCGGCCACAGCGACCGCTCGTCCACCAGGACGTGCCCGCCGCCCTCCTCGACCAGGCGCGAGGCCCAGGGCTCGGGCAGCCAGGCGCCGTCGAGGCGGCCGAGCCGGAACTGGTCGAGGGTGGTGGCGTTGCTCTGCGGGACGACGGCGACGTCTCCGCCGCCGTCCGGGTCGGTGCGCAGGCCCTGTTGGCTCAGCCAGTACCGCAGGGCCACGTCCTGGGTGTTGCCCAGCTGCGGGGTCGCCAGGGTCCGGCCCTTGAGCTGGGCGGGTGTCGTGATGCCGGCGCGCACCACCAGCTCCGCGCCGCCGATGGTGGCGCCCGCGACCACGCGCAGGGCCTCGCCGTGGCTGCGCGCGTACGCGTTGAGAGCAGCGGAGGGGCCGACGTAGGCAGCGTCCAGATGGCCGCCGAGCAAGGCGGTCATCTCGTCGGGGCCGGCCTGGAAGACCTGCGGTTCGAGCCGGGTGGACCCGAGGTCGTGGGCGTAGAGGCCTTTGGCGACCCCGATGACGGCACTGGCGTGGGTGATGTCGGCGAAGTAGCCGAGCCGGAGCGTGGCCGCGGGCCCGGCACTGGCGGCCGCCGAGCCCCCGCAGCCGGACAGCGCACCGAGTAAGAGGAATACCATGAGCATGACAATTGGATTTCGACGTGCGGGTTCAGTCGCCATGGCGGGCCGCTCCCACATCCAGGGCGCCGACCATGCCGGCGGTCAGCGTGGACCCGTCCGCCTCGTCCACCAGCAGGAACGAGCCGGTGCGCCGGTTGGTGCGGTAGTCGTCCATCGGCAGGGGGCTCGCCGTGCGCAGCGTGAGGACTCCGATCTCGTTGGCGTGCAGGCTCTCCGGCGCGGCTTCGACGCCCAGGGTGGTGACATCCAGCCGGACGTCCAGGGAGCTGACGACCGCTCGGGTGGTGCTGGTCGCGTGCCGCAGCAGCACCCGGGTGCCGGCGCGCAGCGGCCGGTCGGCGAGGTGGCACACGGTGGCGCGGACGTCCCTGGTGAGCCGCGGCTGCGCGGCAGCCGGCACGATCAGGTCGCCGCGTGAGACGTCCAGGTCCTCCGTCAGGCGAAGGGTGACCGACTGCGGGGCGAGGGCGAAGTCCACATCCCGCTCCCCGAGCCGGTCGATCGCCGCGATGGCGCACTGCCGCCCCGACGGCAGCACCACGACCTGGTCGCCGCGGCGCAGGACGCCGGAGGCCAGTCGGCCCGCGTAGCCGCGGTAGTCCCGGAACTCGCCCGCGTGCTGCGGGCGCAGGACGTACTGGACGGGGAACCGGGCCGGGTGGGTGTCCGGGTCCTCCTCCACGTCCACCTCCTCGAGGTGCTCGAGGAGCGTCGGCCCGCCGTACCAGCTCATCTCCGACGAGGGGGTGACCACGTTGTCCCCGCGCAGGGCGCTGATCGGGATCGGGACGAGTTCGGGCGCCCCCAGCCTGGCCGCGTAGCGGGCGCACTCGTCGGCGATCGCAGTGAAGACCGCCTCGTCGCCGCCGACCAGGTCCATCTTGTTGACGGCCAGGACCATGTGCGGCACCCGCAGCAGAGCGGCGACCGCGACATGGCGCCGGGTCTGCTCGGTGACGCCGTTGCGGGCGTCGACCAGGACCACGGCCAGTTCGGCGGTGGAGGCGCCGGTGACCATGTTGCGGGTGTACTGCACGTGTCCCGGGGTGTCGGCCAGGATGAACCGGCGTCTGGGGGTGGCGAAGTAGCGGTAGGCGACGTCGATGGTGATGCCCTGCTCGCGCTCCGCGCGCAGGCCGTCGGTCAGCAGCGCGAGGTCCGCAGCCGGGAGTCCGCGCTCGCGCGACACCCGCTCCACGGCCGCGAGTTGGTCGGCCAGCACCGCCTGGCAGTCGTGCAGCAGCCGGCCGACCAGGGTCGACTTGCCGTCGTCCACCGACCCCGCGGTGGCCAGCCGCAGCAGCGACACCTCGGGTGCGCCGGCTACGGCTACGGCGCCGTGGCCGGCCGCCGCCGTTCTGTGGTGATGGAGCGTCATCAGAAGTACCCCTCACGCTTGCGGTCTTCCATCGCGGCCTCGGACATCTGGTCGTCCGCCCGGGTCGCGCCCCGCTCGGTGAGCGTCGAGGCGGCGATCTCCAGGATCACCTCGTCGACGGTCAGCGCGTTCGAGTCGACGGCGCCGGTGCAGGACATGTCCCCCACCGTGCGGTAGCGCACCTGGCGCTGCTCCACCAGTTCGTGGGGGCGCGGGCCGCCCCAGTCGCCCGGGGTCAGCCACATGCCCTCGCGCAGGAAGACGCCGCGTTTGTGGGCGAAGTAGATCCCGGGCAGCGCGATGGACTCGCGGGCGATGTACTGCCACACGTCCAGCTCGGTCCAGTTGGACAGCGGGAAGACCCGGACGTGCTCACCGGGGCGCCGGCGCCCGTTGTAGAGCGACCACAGCTCGGGTCGCTGGCGGCGCGGGTCCCAGGCGCCGAACTCGTCGCGCAGCGAGAAGACCCGTTCCTTGGCCCGGGCCTTCTCCTCGTCCCGTCGGCCACCGCCGAACAGGGCGTCGTGCCCGCCCCGGGCGATCGCGTCCAGCAGCGGAACGGTCTGCAGCGGGTTGCGGGTTCCGTCGGGGCGCTCGCGCAGGCGGCCGTCGTCGATGAAGTCCTGGACGCATGCGATCGTCAGCCGCAGTCCGTGTTCGGACACCGTGGCGTCGCGGTGGGCGAGCACCTCGGGGAAGTTGTGGCCGGTGTCCACGTGCAGCAGTCCGAAGGGCACCGGCGCCGGCCAGAAGGCCTTGAGCGCCAGGTGCAGCATCACGATGGAGTCCTTGCCGCCGGAGAACAGCAGCGCGGGCCGTTCGAACTGGGCCGCGCTCTCACGGAAGATGTGCACCGACTCGGACTCCAGCACGTCCAGATGGGAGAGCCGCCGCGTCGGCGGGCTCTCGACGACCGGCGGGGCCGCCCCCTCCTGGCCGCTCATGCGTGCAGACCGCATTCGGTCTTGGCCGCGCCGGCCCAGCGGCCCGAGCGCTGGTCCTGGCCGGGCAACGGGCGCCGCGTGCACGGCTCGCAGCCGATCGAGGTGTACCCGTCCTGGAGCAGCGGATTGACCAGGACGCCGTGGGCGGACTCGTAGGCCGCTACGTCGTCCTGGCTCCAGGCGGCCAGCGGGGAGATCTTCACCATGTCGCGCTTGGCGTCGTAGTCGACCACCCGGATGCGGGCACGGGTCGGCGACTCCGCTCGGCGCATTCCGTTGAGCCAGGCCGTGTACGGTCCTAAGCCCCGGTCGAGCGGCTCGACCTTGCGCAGCGCGCAGCAGAGCTCCGGGTCGCGCTCGTGCAGCCGCGGGCCGTACTGCGCGTCCTGTTCGGCGGTGCTCTGACGGGGTGTCAGCGAGACCAGGTTGACCTGGTACGTCTGCGCCACGGCGTCGCGGGTGCCGATGGTCTCGGCGAAGTGGTACCCGGTGTCCAGGAACAGGACGTCGATCCCGGGGGCGACCGTCTGGGCCAGATGGACCAGGTGGGTGTCCGCCATCGAGGAGGCGAGGACGAGCCCCGCGCCGAAGGTGCGGTGCGCCCAGGAGATGATCTCCTCGGCGCTCGCGTCCGTCAGAGCGGCGTCGGCCTCGTCCGCGAGTGTGCGAAGTCCCGTGTCGGGGGCGAGCGCCGTGGGAACCGATTTCCCGTCGGCGCTATCTCTCACTCCCATAGGAAGTCTTCCTTTCCCTGGCCTGAGTGGGCACCACAGGTATACACCTGAGTGAGCATCACAGGTATACAGCGAACGCGCATTCGACGCCAGCCCCGACCGTGAAATTAACATCGCCGACCAAATCGGTGTAGCCGGCGAATCGGAGGCAGTTAATCCAGTCTGGTTAAGATCCGGTTCAGACTCCCGGCCGGAATTGGTTGATCTTGAATTGGCGGCCGGTCGAATGTCACGGCAAGACCTGTCGAGTGTCATGGCGAGACCCATTGCGATTGAGCCGCGTCCATGCCAAGGTTACCCACGAGTTCGTACTGCACCCCGCCCTCGGTGGGGTACGACTCAGCGTGGAGTGGTGACTTGAGGATTTTGAGTCACGGCTCGTGACTTGTTCTGGACATGCCACGCAGTGTGTGGCATAGTCGCTTGCCCGGCTGCCTACCCCCACCAGGCATGCTGCCCCCTGCGCATCCAGCACATTTCTGGCACACCTTTTCCCGGCCGACCGCCTGCCCTTTTTCGGCGACCGCGCCCGGGCATTTCATGCAGCTATTCTGCACGGTAATTTCCTGCATCCCCCGGCATTTCAGCATGGAGGTGGAGATATGCATGTCCTGGTTCTCGGCGGCGACGGATTCTGCGGGTGGCCGACCGCGCTCTACCTGTCCGATCGAGGTCACGACGTCACCGTCGTCGACAACCTGAGCCGCCGCGCGATCGACCTGGAACTCGAGGTCCAGTCGCTCACGCCCATCCGGCCCATCGGCGAGCGGCTGCGCGCGTGGCGCGAGGTCTCCGGGCGGGAGATCGGCTTCGTACGGCTCGACCTGGCCACCGAGTACGACCGGCTGGCCGCGTTACTGACCGAGCTGCGGCCCGACGCCGTCGTGCACTTCGCCGAACAGCGCGCCGCGCCCTACTCGATGCGCTCCACCCAGACCAAGCGCTACACGGTCGACAACAACGTGCGCGCCACCCACAACCTGCTCGCCGCGCTGGTCGCGACCGGGACCGACGCCGCGCTCGTCCACCTGGGCACCATGGGCGTCTACGGCTACGGCTGGTCCGGCTCCGCCCCGATCCCCGAGGGCTACCTGACCGTCAAGGTCCCCACCCCGACCGGCGATCTGGAACGCGAGATCCTGCACCCGGCCCACCCCGGCTCGGTCTACCACCTGACCAAGACCCTCGACCAGCTGATGTTCTCCTTCTACGCGGCCAACGACCAGGTCCGGATCACCGACCTGCACCAGGGCATCGTCTGGGGCACCCAGACCGAGCAGACGGTCCGCGACGAACGCCTGGTCAACCGCTTCGACTACGACGGCGACTACGGGACGGTCCTCAACCGCTTCCTGATGCAGGCCGCGGTCGGACACCCGCTGACCGTGCACGGCACCGGTGGCCAGACCCGCGCGTTCATCCACATCAGCGACACCGTCCGATGTATCGAGATCGCGCTGGCCAACCCGCCCGCCGCGGGCGAGCGGCCGATGGTCTTCAACCAGGTCACCGAGACCCACCGGGTGCGCGACCTGGCCAAGTTGGTCAGCAGCATGACCGGCGTACCGGTGGCGAACCTGCCCAACCCCCGCCGGGAGGACGACGAGAACGAACTGATCGTCCGCAACGACCGGTTCCTCGGGCTCGGGCTCGAACCCACCACCCTGTCGGACGGCCTGCTCAGCGAGTGCACCGACATCGCCGAGCGCTACCGCTCGCGCGTCGACCTCACCAAGATCATCGCCAGGTCCGTCTGGCGCCCCGGGATGACGATCGCCGACGACCTGGTGACCGAACTGCTCACGCCCCGGCCCGCGGACACCCGCCCCTAACATGTCGGCGCCGGCCCGGCGCGGACATCCCAGCACAGCAGAGACCGCATGGGCGCAGCACGCCGTACGACCCCTCCGCAGACGCCGGCCCACCCCGGGGCCGGCTCCGGACACGGCGCTGCGCCACGACAGGACAGGAGGCACAGATGGCCAAGCCCTCGCGCCCCGTGCGCGGTATGAACGCGGCGCTCGCCAGCGGCGAGGCGGGGGTGGGTGAGATCAGGCCGGCCAGAGCGCCGATGGGCGTCAAGCAACTGGCGGTGGCGGTGAGCGTGGCGCTCGTCGGTTCGGGCATCGGCGTACTGACGTACAACGCGATCGCCTCGCGCCCGGTGAGCTTCAGCGGCGAGGTCGCCCCCGCACACGCCTACTACCTGAACTTTCCCAACACGGCGACGGTGCAGACACTGACCGTGCGCCCCGGCGACCACGTCAAAGCCGGCCAGGTGCTCGCGACCCAGGTGAGCAGTGTGGCGGCGGCGAACCTCGCAGCGGCGCAGGCCGCCGTCGACGCCGACAACGCCCTGCTCACGCAGGACCGGAACCCGCAGACCACCGCGGACCAGATCGCCCAGAACCAGCTCGACGTCGCCAAGGCGCAGGCCGCGACCACCACCGCACAAGGGGCCCTGACGCTCGCTCAGAACGAGGCGCAGAACGCGACCGCCGCCCAGAGCACGGTGGTCACCTCCGATCAGGCGACCCTGGACAACGACACCACGCACTACGCGCTGTACTGCTCCGCGACTCCGGCCGGGCCGACGCCTCCCGCGCCCCCGGCTCCGCCCCCGGCCGCGCTCACCCCCATACCCGCGCCCTCGGCCTCCGCGCCGTCACCCTCCGCCTCCGCCTCCCACTCGACCACCCCCGCCCCGCCCACGGCGGCACCCTCGACCCCGGTCGGCCAGGAGGAGTTCTGCACCAACCTGCAGTCCCAACTCGACAAGGACTCGGCCGCGTTGGCCCAGGCCCAGGCGAGCCTGGGAGCGATCCAGTCCTCCAACCAGGCCCAGGAGCAGCAGGACGCCGGCCGCCTCTCGCAGAGCCAGGTCGTGCTCCAGACAGCCCAGGCCAAGGTCGGCGCCCAGGGCACCGCCCTGACCCCGGCGACCATCGCCCAGGCCCAGTCGCAACTGGCCACAGCCCAGGCCCAACTGGCCTCTGACCAACTGGCGTTGCGGCAGACCTCGATCGTCGCACCGGCGGACGGGGTGGTGGCCGACACCGCGGGAGCCGCGGGTGATGTCGTCGGCCCCGAGGGCGTGCGCACCTACGCGGGTCCCGCGGCGCAGAGCGGCACCCTGGTCAACCAGCAGCCGGGCATCCAGCTGTTCGTCCCCAGCGCCGCCCCCGGCACCGCCTCCAGCACCAGCGAGAACGGCGCCTACTCCGCCGTGGTCACGGTGTACGCCGGACCGCTCAGCGTCACCGCGCAGCTGCCCGAATCCGAGATCACCGCCGTCCACCAGGGCCAGGCCGCCACGCTGAACGTCTCGGCCACCGGTCACACCGTCACCGGTCGGATCAGCCAGATCCTGCTGGACCCGGCCCGCGTGCCCGGCGGGACCTACTACGACGTCACGATCACCACGGATTCCCAGCAGTCCGACCTGCTGGCCGGCATGTCGGTCGATGTGAGCCTGGGATGACCTCCCGGACCACCCCCGGCGGCCGGCCGGTGGCCGCGCCGGTCGCCGGGCACGACCTGAGCCCGTTCCAGCGCGCGACGCTGGCCTATCCCCACCGGCGCTTCCACGCCGTGGTGGAACGGCGCGGCGCCGGGGCGGGCGACCTGCTGCCGGCGGTCCTCGCCGCCCTGGAGGCCATGCCGGTCCTGCGCTGCGCCCTGCTCGACCGGCCGGGCGCACGCGAGGGCCGACAGCAACCGCAGCCCAGTCGCCACCAGTTGAGCCCCGACGGCCGGGGCTGGCGGCTGACCGCCGGCACCCTGGAGGTCAGCGTGGCCGACCTCGCTGACGGCGCCCGCCTCCGCCTCGAAGTGAGCGGCGATCCGCTGTTCGCCGACCGCGCGACGGTGGGGCTGCTGCTCGCCGACATCGAGTCCCGGCTGGCCGGCCGCACGGGCCGCACGGGCCGTACGGGCCGCTGGGGCGACTTCTTCGCCGTCGCTGCCCGGCACCGCGCACTGCTGGACGCCGAGCGGCTGCTCGCCCCGGAACGCCATGGGCGCACCCCGCGGACCCAGTCCACGCCCAGCCCCGCGCTCACCGCCCTGGGCCTGGACGGCCTGACCGCCCGCGGCGAGGGCGTCCGCGTCGAACACCGGGTGGCTGGACCGGGTGCCGACGCCTTCGCGCGCCTCGCGCTGGAGGCGCTGCTGCGCAGGCTGACCGACGACGCCCCGCCGCTGGCCGAGCTGGTCGACATCCGCGGCCTCCTGGGCCCGGTCCGGCAGGCGACCCCGGGCCCGCTCACCCAGGCGGTGCCCCACGTCGCCGGGCCCCGGCTGGAGGCCAGTGCGCGCAGCGAGCTGGCCCGTCGGGCGAGGGAGGCGGCAGCCGGGCGGCCGTCGGTCCTGCGGCCCGCGCTGGCCGAAGGATCCGCCGTCCCGCTCTTCCTGCTGGACCAGGGCGAACTCGCCGTACCGCCGGGCTGGCAGCTGCTGCGCTGGTCCGAACTGCGCGCGGGCGCCGTGCTCCTGAGATCCGTCGCCGACCCCGGCGGCCTGCGGCTGAGCGCCGAGAGCACCAATGCGCGCACGGCCGTGGCCCTGCGGACCCTGCTGGCCATGTGGGCGGCCCTGCTGACGGACATGGTGGCCCACCCGGACCGCCCGCTGCAGCTGCTCTCCGTGCTCCCGAGCAGCGAACTCGACTCGCTCGCAACCCAGTTGACCACGCTCCGGGAGCCCGCCGAGGACCTGTGCACTCGGCTGGCCCGGCTGGCCGACCAGGACCCCGCAGCTCCCGCGCTGCGGGACGGCCGGCAGACCCTCAGCCGCAGCGACCTGCTGGGCCGAGTGGGCGCTCTCGCCCACGAGTTGGGCGGCGGCGCGGCGGGCCAGGTGGTCGCCGTCCTCGCCCGGCCGGGCGCCGGTCTGCTGGCCGGCTACCTGGCAGCCATGTGGCGCGGAGCGGCCTTCCTCCCGCTGTCCCCGGACGAACCGCCGGCAGAGCTGGCCGAGGCGATCCGCCGCTCGGGCGCCACGGTGCTGTTCGCCGGCCCGGACGCCCCGCACGTCGCCGTCCCCGGGCGGACCGCCATCGTGGCGCTGGACGGCGGCGCTGCGGCGCAGGATCCAGGGCGCCCCACACCCGTCCCCGCCCGGGCGGCGGCCTGCCTGCTGCGGACCCCGGGCGCGAGCGGCGGGCCGGAGTTCGTCCGCATCCCGAGAGCCGGCCTCGACAACCACCTGCGCTGGGCCGCCGAGGAGATCCTGGCCGACCACCCGCCGTTTCCGGTGCTGGCCTCTGCGCTCTGCGACGCCAGTCTCAAGCAGCTGCTCGGCCCGCTGTACGCCGGCGGAGCCACCTGGGTCCCCACCGCGCGGCCGCACGAACGCGCCGCGATGGTCGCCGAGTTGAGCACCGCCACCGGCCCGCTCGTGCTCAACTGCCTGCCCAGCTACTGGTCGGAGCTGCTGCACGAGGCCGAGGCACAGGCGCCCCCGTTGGCGCTGTCGGGGGTGGCCCGGCTGCTGCTCGGCGGCGAGGCCCCGGGGCGGGCCCTGCTGCAGCGGACCCGGCAGGCCTTGCCAGCCGCGCAGATCTGGAACCTCTACGGCCCCACCGAGGCGACCGGCACGGCCAGCATGGGCCTGCTGCTGCCGGGCCAGGAGACGCACGTCGGCCACGGCGTCGCCGGAGCCCACGTCGTGGTGGCCGACGCCCTGGGTAACCCGCTGCCGCCCGGGGTCCACGGCGAGGTCTGGCTCACCGGGCCGGGACTGTCCCCGGGCTACCTGCACCCGGCGGCGGACGGCGCCGCCTTCGCCGAACTGCGCCTGGGACAGGCCCGGGTGAGCGCCTACCGCAGCGGGGACCTGGGCGTGATCGGGAGGTCGGGTCAGCTCCAACTGGACGGCCGCCTCGACACCCGCCTTGAAGTCTCCGGTCGATGGATCGAACCCGCGGGCATCGAGCAACTCACCGAGGGCCTCAAGGGAGTTCGCGACGCGCTGGTGGTGACGGACGATCGCGGGCGGGAAGGGGTGCTACGCGTCTTCGTGGTCGGCGAAGCCGAGCCGACCAGGGTGCTGGGCCAGCTGCGGCAACTGCTGCCCGCGCCGCTCACGCCCGCCTCGGTCACGGTCCTCGCGGCCTTCCCGCGCCTCGCGTCGGGAAAGGTCGACCGAGCCGCCCTGCTCGCCTTGACCACAGGCGCTCTGGTCTGACGTTCGCCGTGCCCCTGCACTGCGAGGCGCCGGCGCCGGAGCGGCTGGGACGGCGCTGCGGGGATAGCCTGGAAGCGTCGCTGCGGTGGGTAGTTGAAGCGTGTGCGAGCTCTAGGAGGGTTGTCCCATGGCCACTTCTCAGCCGGCGCCTCCGGCCACCCGTCAAGGCCCCCTGGGGCCGGCCGCGACCGTTACGGTCATCGCGTTACTGGTCGTCTTCCTGGCGGCCCTGGTCGTGCTCGGCGTGATGCGCGGCGACAAGAACTGGGACCGGCTGATCTACCTGCTCTCCGGCCTCGAAGCAGTGGTCTTCGCCGGCGCCGGTGCGCTCTTCGGCACCACCGTGCAGCGGGCCCAGGTCGTGGACGCGAAGCAGGAGGCGGTCGCCGCGCTGGAGCGGGCCGACGCCAGCGAGGGCGATGCGCTGGCCGGCCGTGTACTGCACCGCGGGGTCATGGAGCGAGCGCAGGAGCGGGCCGCCGCCCGACAGCCGTTCTCCGCCGGGATACGGGCGGGCCGCCCCACCGCGTCTGCCATGGCGGGGACCCGCACGGCGGAGACGGACCTGGCAGACCTGGCCCGGCTGGCCCGGACCCTGTTCCCCGACCGGTGAGCAGCACGCCGCCTGAGTGCCCTTGGACCGACCGGCAAGTGGTGGGCGGTCTTATGCGCCGCCGAGGCGGATGGCCTTGATGAGGAGCAGCACGGCGCTGAGCACGAGGTAGCCGCGCAGCGCCAGCATGCCGAGCCGCAGGCCGGGGGACCACTGGACGGGCTTGAGCAGGGCGAGCGGGGGCATCCGCCAGGCCAGTTTCTCGGCCGCGGGCAGCACCGGTCGCGGCGCCGGGACGCCGGAGCGGCGCCGGGCGATCCCCAGCCCGGCGGCCGCCACGGCCAGTGCGACGACGAGGGCGATGGCGAGCCAGACGGTGAGTGCCTTGACATCGATGGTGGGGAAGAGGGTGGTGGTCATCAGGGTGGCGGAGAGCAGAAGCAGGACGGTGATGATCAGCGCGGCGAGGAGGTTGAGCCAGCGGGGGTTGACCCAGGGTCCGAGGACTTCGGCGTCGTTGCAGAGCAGCAGCAGGAAGACGCTGGCCGAGGGGAGAAGGAGTCCGGCCAGTGCCTGGACGGCTTCGGTGATCACGCCCAGCGGTGCGCCGGGGATGAGGACGATGCCGGCGGCCAGCAGCACCATGAGGCTGTAGGAGGCGTAGAACTTCTTGGCCTCGCCGAAGCCGCGGTGCAGCGAGTGGCGCAGGTTGAAGACGTCGCCGAAGGCATAGCTGGTGGCGAGGGTGACGGCGGCGGCGCCGATGATGCTGGCGTCCATCAGGACGATCGCGAACATCACGGCCAGGGCGTGGCTGTGCTGTGCGAGGGCGTGGGCGACGCCGGCGGCGTCGGTGAAGTGGCCCGCGTAGCTCGTGCCGCGTGCGGCGTAGTCGGCGATCATGACCAGGGCGGCGGCGCCGACGACGACCACCAGGGAGCCGATGACGGTGTCGGCGCGCTCGTAGCCGATGAAGCGCGGGGTGATGCGCTTGTCGATGACGTTGGACTGCTGGAAGAACAGTTGCCAGGGCGCGACGGTGGTGCCGACGATGGCGATGATCAGCAGGACGGCGTCGCTGGAGATGCCGCCCTGGATGCCGGGGACGACGAAGTGGTGTGCGGCCTGGCCCCATTGGGGTCCGGACAGCAGGGTGAGGGGGATCAGCAGCAGGCTGACGGCGATGAGGGCGAACATCGCGCGCTCCCAGCGGCGGAAGGAGCCGCTGGCGGTGACGGCGATCAGCAGCAGGGCGGCGGTCGGCACCACCCAGTACTTGGAGGCGCCGAGGTATTCGGCAGCGAGCGAGATGCCGATGAACTCGGTGACGATCGTCAGGAAGTTGAGGACGAAGAGGTCTCCGACGCTGAACCAGCCCCAGAACTTGCCGAACCGTTCGTTGATCAGGCGGGCGTGCCCGACGCCGGTGACCGCTCCGAGGCGGACCACCATCTCCTGGTTGACGATCAGGACGGGGATGAGCAGCAGCAGGACCCAGAGCAGCGAGTAGCCGTAGTTCTGCCCGGCCTGGGCGTAGGTGGCGACGCCGCCGGCGTCGTTGTCGCCGACCATGACGATGATGCCGGGGCCGACGATCGCCAGCAGCGTCAGCAGCCGGGTCTTCAGGCCGGGGCGGTCTTCGGCGTGCCCGACGGAGATGCGGCCGAACGCGCCTTCGATGTCGCCGAGATGGGCTTCGTCCAGCACAGCGCTGGGTCGTGGCGCGGGCTTGGGCTTCGGCGGTGCGGGCGGTGCGGGCGGTGCGGGCGGTGCCGGTGGTGCGGGATTGGGGTTCGGCGGTGCGGGCGGCTGAGGCGGGGGCGTGGCGGGGGCGCTCCGATTGTCCTCCGAGGGATTCTCCGGTGCCGTCATCCGCCGATGTCCGTGACCTGCGCGGGCCCATTGGGAGCGGCCTGGTCGGTGCGGTGGGCGGGGTGCGGGGCGGGTTCGCGGCGGCGCCAGTCCTCGGGGATGACCGTCTCCAGGATGTCGTCGACGGTGATGACGCCCAGGATGCGGTCCTGGTGGTCGACGACGGGGACGGTGAGCAGGTTGTAGTCGGTCATCAGCAGGGCGACGTCCTCGGCATCGGTGTCGGGCAGCACCCGGACCGGTTCGGTGACCATGACCTGCTCAAGGCGGGCGTCCGGATCGGCCTGCAGCAGGGCCACCAGGGTCGCGGTGCCGATCAGCCGGTTACCCTCCGCGACGACGTGCACGCTGGTGAGCGCCTCGGGCTGGAGGGTGCGAGCAGCGCTGACGCGTCCCAGCACCTCGGCGACGGTCGAGCCGGGTGGCGCGGTGAGGATGTCGAGGGCCATCAGCCCGCCGGCGCTGGAGGGGTTGAAGCCCATCAGTGTCATGACCTTGGTGCGCTGGCCGGCGGGCAGCGCGTCGAGCACCGGTTGGCGGCGGTTCTGCGGCAGGTCGTTGATCGCGTCGGCGGCGTCGTCCGCGCGCATCCGCGCCAGGACCGCGGCGATCTGCGCGTCGCTCCGCTCCCGGAGCAGGCGGGTCTGCGAGTCGGGCTCCAACTCCTCGAAGACGTCCGCCTCCAGCTCGGGATCGGCGTGCACGGTCTGCAGGATCTCGCGCGACTCGGTGCGGTTGGCGTCCTCCAGCAGGTCCGCGATGTCGGCCGGCTTGAGCCGGCCCAAGCGCCCGAACGTCCCCCGCACGCGGGCCGACTGGGCATGGCCGATCAGCGGCTCGAAGGACTTCCAGTCCCGCCACTGCGCCTGGGACTCGCCCGCGAAGAAGCCGAACAGCCGGGGCCGGTGCGGGGCGGTGTCCAGGCCGTCGACGACCCACCCGTCCGGGCGCCCGCGCAGTTCGAGGTCGTGGGCCCGTACGAGTTCGACATCGGCGACATCGATGACCCGGTGCCCGAGCACATCCGCGCGCAGCAGCACCTCCCCCTCGCGCCGCTCGAAGGGCCGCAGGTCCACGACCTCGCTGGTCAGTTGGACATGCTCCCCGTCGAAGTCCGCAACCTGCTCGACGGGGAGGAAGACCTCACGCCTACCGACTTCCGAGACGAGGCCGGTGACCACGGGGTAGTCGCGGCCGCGCAGTCGCACGATCACATCGGACAGACGGCCCACCACCTCGCCGGCGCGCCCCACCAGGGGGCGGCGCAGCAGCTGGGACAAAGACACGACACGGTCCACGGTACGAAGCTAGCCCGCCCGCCTCCCCGGCCCGCGAGGCGCACCAGGGCAGGCCCGCCGGATGGCCCGAAGGGCTCAACGCGGACCGGTCAGTGGGATTCGCCGTGGTGGTGGGCGGCGTCGACGAGCACGTGGGCCACGTCGCCCGGCAGCCCGAAATGGTGCTCCAACCACACGGCATCCTGACCGTGGGTGGCGAACACCCACGCGGTCTGCAGGCGGTTCGGGCTCGGCGGGTGCTCCCCGGAGAGCAGCGGAGCCAGCTCCCGCGCGGGGAAGCCCTCCAGGGTCGGCGCGCTGAACCACGCCTCGGTAGTGTCCTGCGCGAGCTGTCGGGGGGCACGCCGGGAATGACTCCGGCGGGTGTAACCGAGTGCTACGAGGATGCCGAGGGCCGCGACCACGGCGCCGATGAGCGCTGCGCCGACCACGGGCCGGTCGTCGGCGGGGGAGAGACCCAGCGCCGCCATGGCCGCGAGAGCGACGATGACGGCGACGATCGCGGCCGTTCCCTCAGCGGAGCTCGGGTGGGGCAGAGCCCTCATGGCGATCCCTCCTCTCCTCCACCGTCCATGGTGGCCCCGATGCCCGTTCAATGCTCTTTTGTCGCGTTTATCGCGGCCTGTCGACGGGCGCTCTCGACCAGGAGGAGGACCACGTCGGTGGGCAGGTCGAGGTGCCGGGCGATCCACCTGCTGTCGTAGCCCTGCCGGACGAAGACCCACGCGGTGTAGAGCGCGTTGAGGCTGGGCGCGTGCGGTTCGAGCACCAGCGGGTGGACGGCCTCGGTGGGGAAGTCCTCCAGGGTGCGGGCGGTGAACCACGGTCCGTCCGTCGTCTGGTCGGCGGGCGCCGCCGTACGTCGGGGGCTTTGCAGCCGCCGCCAGACCACGCCGGCCACCACGAGGACCGCTGCGGTGGCACCGATCAGGGCACCACCGATCGCGGGCCGCTCCTGCATCGGAACCGCGCTCAGGACGACGATCTCCAGCACGCTCACCGTGAGTACGGTGAGCACCGCCGAACCCTCGCGGGTCCGCAGCCGGGGGAGTGCCCTCAAGTGGACCATGACTGGACGATTCCTTTCCTTCCCGTTCCTCTTCCCGTCGGCCCGGCTACCGGGTGGCTGCGGCGCTGACGGCCTTGGGGTTGTTAGCTGCTGGTCGTGGAGTGGGCATAAGTGCGCTTGAGTGTGCGGGAGTTCTCTCGGGAGTCCCATTCCTAGTGTCCAATTCAGTGATGTTTGAAGTGGTTTGACGGTTTGTCGGTGATTGTGCGCATGCTCGGACTGCCCGGTGGATGAGGGAGGTGGTCGGCCCGACCGGGGTGACGGTGCGTGACCGCCTGAAGGGGCTTACGGCGGAGGATGAGAAGGTCCTGCGGTTGGTCGGCGGGCATCTCGGTTCGCTGGCCTCGCGCGATCTGACCGCCCGGTGCGCGGACGGCCTGGGGCACTGCGCCGACAGCTGGGCGGTCCGCAAGCGGGATTTGACCCCCGATTCGTCGTCGCGGTGGGCCGGGTCGATCACGAAGGCGACCCACGACCAGTGGGCGCTGTCGCGCCGGGGGCAGGCCGCACACCTGGACAGCTTGGACACTGGTATCCGCACGCTGCGCCACCGGCTGTCCCTGCCGATCGGGGAGAAGGGCACCAAGCGCGCCCCGGGCGGCTACCGGTCCAAGCATGAGTGGTTCGTCAAGTCCCGCCGCCTGCACGCCCTGGAGGAGCGCCGCGCCGCCGTGGGTGCGGATCGGGAGGCCGGGCGGGTGCGGGTGGTGCGCGGGGGCCGCAAGCTGCTGAACACCCGGCACCACCTCGCCGCCGCCAACCTCACCGAGCCGCAGTGGCGGGCGCGCTGGCAGGCGGCGCGCTGGTTCCTGTCCGCCGACGGGGAGTCGGGCAAGCGGTGGGGGAACGAGACGATCCGCGTCACCCCCGACGGCGCGGTGAGCATCAAGCTGCCCGCACCCCTCGCCGGCCTGGCCAACGCCGGGCACGGCCGGTACGTCCTGACGGCGAGGGTCGCCTTCGCGCACCGGGGCGAGGAATGGCGCGACCGCATCGAGCACAACCGGGCGGTGGCGTACCGCATCCACCTGGACGTTTCCCGTGAGCGGTGGTATCTCGACGCGGCCTGGACCCGGCCGGTCGTCCGCACCGTCCCGCTGGCCACCGCCCGCGCCGCTGGCATGGTCGCCGTGGACACGAACGCCGACCACTTCGCGGCCTGGCACCTGAACCGCGACGGCAACCCCGTCGGCGACCCCCACCGCTTCCCCTACGACCTGTCCGGGTCGGCCTCTCATCGCGACGCCCAGATCCGCCACGCCATCACCCGCCTCCTCCACTGGGCCAAGCGCTGCGGCGTCGACGCCATCGGCTTGGAGAACCTCGACTTCGGCGACGAGAAGACCCGCGAGAAGCACGGCCGCAAGAAGCGCTTTCGCCAGCTCATCTCCGGCATCCCCACCGGGAGGCTCAAGGCACGCCTCGTGTCCATGGCTGCCGAGATGGACCTGTCCATCGTCGCCGCGGACCCGGCTTATACCTCCCAATGGGGTGCGCAGCACTGGCAGAAGCCCATGGCCGCCCCGCACCGCAAGACCACCCGACACGATGCCGCGAGCATCGCGATCGGCAGGCGCGCCCTCGGACACCCTCCCCCAGCCTTCGGCCGGGGGTGCCCCCTTCGGCGACGGACGCAACCGCCCCGTGCACACCAGAGCGATGTGCACGGGCATCGGAGCGTCCAGGTCGAACCAGGTGCCCGGGGGCGTGAGGAAACCCGCCACCCAGCCACGGACCGTGCACACGATGCACCCGCCCGAGCAGGGACAACGAGAACGCGGGCGACCAGTCGGGCATCCACCACCGTTCGGGATGCACGCAGTGACCAGCAGTGGGCCAACGACCCACTCCTGCCTACTTAATTGGAACGGTAGTACAGGGTCATCTCTGCCTCCGTACGGGTGCGTGGGTTCGGGGGGCGTTCAGTTGCTGCCGTGCCAGCCGGCTTCGATGCGGTGGCTGCCGTCGGGGCCGGTGACGGTGCGCCAGTGGGCGTGCAGCTGAACCGCCTTGCGGGCAGGGGCGGTTGTGCGCTCGGGAGCGGGGGTGTCGAGGAGGCGGAGGATGCTGTGGTCGAGGGGGTTGTCGCTGATCCTGCGCGGGAAGGCGGTCAGGAAGGCGCGCAGGCCGCCCCGGGCATGGGTGGCGGGGAACGGGCTGCGGGACTGGAACGCGGCGAAAACGGACATGGGAACGTCACCTCCGGGGAGCGGCGTGCGGTTGGGGTGCGCGGGAGGGTCAGGGCGCGGGTTCGAGGAACTCCAGCAGGTTGCCGACCGGGTCCTGGCTGTAGAAGCGGCGGCTCGGAGGGAGGGAGTCGTCCCAGACGACCGGGGCTCCGTGTGCGGCGACGCGTTCGGCGAGGGTGTCGATGCCGCTGACGCGCAGTCCCGGGTGGGCTTTGGTGGTAGGGCGGAAGTGGTCCTCGATGCCGAGGAAGAGCTGGACGCGGCCGTCGTCGGCGGCGAACCAACAGCCACCGCGGCTGGAGAGTTGGGGCGGCTTGGGGATTTCGGTCATGCCGAGTGCGCCGGTGTAGAAGGCACGCAGCGCGTCCTCGCTGCCGGGGGGCGCGGTGAGCTGGACGTGATCGAGTGAGACGAGCACGGGAGTGTCGCCTTTCGGGTCGAAGGGCTGGTGGGCCAGGCCTGCGGTGGTGGTTGCGGCTCAGAGACTCAGCGGCGCGGGGGCATGGTGCCCGGGCCGTCCGGGCCTGAGCTCTCGGCCTGCTTGGCGATGCCGGCGGTGGCTGACGCGGGCAGGTCGAGATGCTGGGCAAGCCACTCGGGGCGGTGGCCCTGGAGGGCCAGCAGGTAGGCGGCGTGCACCCGGGCGTCGTAGGCGACGTCGGGTGAGGTGGTGGCTGCGAAGTCGCGGGCGTCCATGAGGTAGAGCCGGGAGATCCCGTCGTGCAGGGTCAGGCGGAGGCAGCCGCGGGCCGTGGGCGCGGGTGCTCGGTCGGCTTGCGACGCTGCCGGCGTCGGCTGTGCGGTGGTGTGCCGCGCGGGGAGTGCGTCTCTACGGCGGATCGTCCGCAGCAGCCGGGAGAGGCCCAAGCCGGTGTTGGTGGTCTCGCGCGTCGTGGTGCGCGGCCGCCGAGCGGTCTGGTTGAACGTCAGGCTGGTGATGGTGAACCCCCTGGAGTGCCAAGGCTGTTGCCACGGCTGTTGGGAGGCACGCGCAGCGTTCGGACGCCCCGGTCGACTCGGTTGGGACCGTCCGAGTCGAGGTGGGGCGAACCGCGGGCATGGCGCAGAGGCCGACCGTGTGGGAACGGGTCAGCGCGTGCCGGAGTGAAGCGAGGACAAGCGGACGGGGGGCCGTTTGTGGCCCGGACTACTGCAACTCGAATCCATGTCTCTCGCCTCCTTCCGGCCGGGACGCACAGCGGTGCGCCGAATCGACACGGCAAGGAGCGGACCGGCCCGAATGGCCGGCTCACCCCAACTCGTCAGAGCTTTGGCACGTCACGGCGTGATCCCTGCTGCCTCAGCGAGCGGGAAGCCACTTGGGATCAACCCTTAGGTCGGGAAGATCTGTCCTGATCCGGAGCGTCTCTCGACGGGTGGGATCAGTGGCCTGTGTCCATGACGACGCCTCACCGAACGAGGTGCCTTCTTAAAACCCACATCGACTATAGACCGCCGATCGGGTTGCGCAACCCCCGCGCAGGTCGATCCTGACACTTCTCTGACAGTCGGGTGCCCTTCCGGGCGCCGCGGATTCCGGCCTGGTCAGAAGCCTGATCGTGTCAGTTGCCCAGGCCTCGCAGCTGCGAAAAGAAGGTGAAAGGGCGGACTTGACAGGCAGTCAACGAGGAGGGCCATACTGTGCGACGTGACACCTCGTTCGGTGAGGCGTCTGCACGGATACAGGCCACTGACCCGACGACGTCGAGAGACGCCCAGGGTCAGGACAGGTCTCCTCGGATTAAGGGGTGACCCCAAGTGGCTTCCCGCTCGCGCAAGTTGCGGGCGGGATCACGCCGTGCAGTGTCGAAACTCTTACGTGAGGGGTGTCCGCCAAGAGCAGCCCGTGGCCGAGCCTGGTCCTGTGCTGCCCGGGGGCCCCGGCTGCCCGCCGGGGGTCGGTCCGGCCTGCTCGCACGTCCTTCACCTTCACCCGTAGCCGTCCCGGACCCGCTCCGCGGACGCCGCGGGTGCGGATGCGGGTGCGGGTGCGGTTCACGCTGCGCTCAAGGCTGCTGCCACCACCTGCCCCGGCCCCGACCCTTCGACGTGCCCGAGTACGGGCGTGTCTTCAGCCTGCCTGCAGGCATTTCGCAGGAGGAGATTCGACATGGCCTTCAACAGCACCCGTTCCGCCCCAGGGCACGGCCCCGATGACCCGGTGGCCGGCGCCCCGGCCACCTCGGCGGTGATGGACAGCGCGCACGTCGGCGACATCGTCGGCGCGCTGGGCACGATCAAGGCCACGCCCGGTTGATCTTCGAGCGCTTCGGCAGGTTCTGGGGCGCCTTCTCCGTCGGTGACCTGTTCCTGGTCAACTCCCTCACCATCGTCACCGAGTTCATCGGCGTCGCACTCGCACTCAACTACTTCGGCATCCCCAAGTACGTCTCGGTGCCACTGGCTGCGGTCCTGCTCTTCGCCGTCGTGGCCGGTGGGTCCTTCCGCCGCTGGGAGCGCTTCCTGTTCGCGCTGATCGCGCTGAACATCGTCATGCTCCCGATGGCCCTGATGTCGCACCCCAAGGTGGGCGAGACCGCGGCCGGTTTCGTCCCGCAGTTCCCCGGCGGCCTCAACTCCACGCTCCTGCTGATCATCGTCGCCATCGTCGGCACCACCGTCGCGCCCTGGCAGCTGTTCTTCCAGCAGTCCAACGTGGTCGACAAGCGCATCACCCCGCGCTGGATCCGCTACGAGCGCGCCGACCTGTGGATCGGCATCGCCGTCGTCATGATCGGCGGCGTCGCGATCATGGCCACCTCCGCGTTCGTCTTCAAGAACACCGACCTGTTCGGCCAGTTCGCCGACGCGGGAGCCGTCGCCGACGGCCTCAAGACCCACGGCAGCCACGCGCTGGGCTCGCTCTTCGCGATCGTCCTGCTCGACGCCGCGCTCGTCGGCGCCAACGCCGTCAGCCTCGCCACCACCTATACCCTCGGCGACACCCTCAAGAAGCGCCACTCCCTGCACTGGAAGCCTTCCGAAGCCCCGATCTTCTACGTCGGCTAGCCCATCCTGATCGGCATCTCGGCCACCATCATGCTCGTCTCCGACGCGCACCTGCAGGGCCTGATCACCCAGGGCGTCCAGGCGCTGGCCGGCGTCCTTCTCCCCTCCGCCACCGTCTTCCTGGTCCTGCTCTGCAACGACCGTGCGGTGCTGGGGCCTTGGGTCAACACCGTCAAGCAGAACATCGTCGCCGGCGTCATCGTCTGGGTGCTGGTCCTGCTCTCGCTGGCTCTGACCGCCGCGACCGTCTTCCCCGGCCTGACCACCGCCCAGCTGGAGACCGGCTTCGCCGTCGGCGCCGGCATCGGGCTGCTCGGCGGCACGTGCGTCGCCCTGCGCTCCCGCAGCTCCGCCAACGCGGCAGCCGAGGCGGCGTTCGCCGCAGTCGACCTGACCGATATCGACCTGACCAATATCGAGCGGCTCGACACCGCACCGCTGACGCGCGCCGAGCGCAAGGACCTGCTGGAGGCCGACCGGATGGCCTGGCGGACTCCGGCTCTCGAGACCCTGCCCAAGCCGCAGTTCTCCCCGCTGCGCAAGGCCGGCCTGCTCACCCTGCGCGGCTACCTGCTGATCGCCGTGATCCTGGTGATCGTCAAGGTCGTCCAGCTGTACACGGGCTGACCACGACGGCCTGACGTAACAGGCTTTGACGGTAACGGGCTTTTTTGACGGTAGCGGACTGGGGCGTGGCGGGCGTGAGGGGGCCGCCACGCCCCAGGCTCGTACTCGCTCCGCGTTGGGAGGCTATCCATGCCGACGACATCCGCTCGGCGCCCTTGCCCTGAACAGCGGGTGCTCGTCCTGGTGGGCTTCAACGGCAGCCCGCGAGGAGACCGGGCACTCGCCTACGCCGCCGGCCACGCCGCACGCACGGGAGCCGATCTGCTGCTCCTGGCCGCGGACGAGGACCCCGCACTGTGGCCCACCCACGTCCGGCGGCGCGATCAACGGGTCCAGGCACTGCTGCGACAGGCCGAAGCCGTACTCGCGGGACTGGACGTCCGGTGGCGGATGCAGATCAGCGATGCCGCTCCGAGCGCGGCCCTGCGCGACTGCGCGCGCCGGTGCCACGCCGACCTGATCGTCGTCGGCGCCTCCACGGCCCGCTGGCGTCGCCTGCTCTCCCACCGGGTGGGCGCCGCGCTCGCCCGCGATGCCCCGGCGCCGATCCTCGTCGTGCCCTGATCGGCAGATCTCAAGCACGGTGCCATCCGGTCGGCTTGACAGAGTGTCATGGATGGCCGACAGTAACTAATGTAAATGGATGTCATTTTCGTTAGGAGTTCGAGCGCCGTGAAGGTTGCGTTCGTGGGGAAGGGCGGCAGCGGCAAGACCACGCTCTCCGCGCTGTTCGCCCGCAGGTTGGCCGCCGACGGCGGGACCGTGGTGGCGGTGGACGCCGACATCAACCAGCATCTCGGGGTCGCCCTGGGGCTGGACGAAGACGAGGCCGCGCGGTTGCCGGGCATGGGCGGCCGCCTCACCGAGATCAAGGAGTACCTGCGCGGCACCAATCCGCTGATCCGGTCGGTCGCTGCCATGGTCAAGACGACGCCGCCCGGTCGCGGCTCGCGCCTCCTGCGGCCCGGCGGCGGCGATCCGATCCACCGGGAGCTGGCGCGCGAGGTGGCGGGTGTGCGGCTGATGGCGGCCGGTGCCTTCACCGAGGAGGATCTAGGTGTCGCCTGCTACCACTCCAAGGTGGGCGCGGTGGAGCTGTATCTGAACCACCTGGTCGACCTGCCCGGCGAGTACGTGGTCGTCGACATGACGGCCGGCGCCGACTCCTTCGCCTCGGGCATGTTCACCCGCTTCGACCTGACCTTCATCGTGGCCGAGCCCACCCGCCAGGGAGTGTCCGTCTACCGGCAGTACCGCGACTACGCGGCCGAGCACCAGGTGGCGCTCGCCGTGGTCGGCAACAAGGTCACCGGGCCCGCCGATGTGGACTTCCTGCGCGAGCAGGTCGGGGGCGACCTGCTGGTCTGCCTGGAGCACTCGCCCTACGTCCGTGCGCTGGAGCAGGGGCGGTACGCCGAGTTGAACCGGCTGGAGCCCGCGAACCTGGCCGCCCTGGACCGGCTGCGCGCGGCGGTGGACGCCCGGCCGCAGGACTGGGAGGCCTTCCAGTCCCAGGCCGTGGCCTTTCATCTGAAGAACGCGACGGCCTGGGCGAACCGGGCCACCGGCGAGGATCTGGGCGCCCAGGTCGACCCGGGCTTCGTCCACGGCCCGACCGCCCTTTCCGCATCCCTTGTCCATCAGCCCCGCCAGGAATGGAACTCGAATGTCGCTTGATGTCTCCCCGGCTCTGCTGGCCCGCGCCGAGCGTGGAGAGGTCGACGAATCCGACTTCGTCGACACCGTCCGCACCTCCCTGCCGTACGCGTACCAGCTGATCGCCGGGCTCAGCACCGAACTGGCCGCAGGAGAAGCGCCGTTCGCCGACAACACCACGCCGCCGCCGTCGGAGGCCGAGCGCGGCCAGTTGCTGCGCGCGCTGGCCAGCGACGCCATCCGGGGCAGTCTGGAACGCCACTTCGGGGTGCGCCTGGCCTTTATGAACTGCCACCGGGTCGCCGCCTTCCGGCCGGGCTGCGAGCAGGACGAGCCGTACCGGAAGTTCACCTCGGTCCGTTCCCAACTGCTCAACCAGTCACCGGAGTTCAGGGACTGCTGAGTTCTGACGGATCCGTGGACGGCCGGCGGGCGGACCCGATCCGCGCCGGAGCGTTCCTGCTCGCCGCCCAGTTCCCGGGGCAGGGGCACGCGGAGGTGCTGGGCCGGACGGTGGACGCCGCGGTCGCCGCCGAAGCGGCCGGGCTCGACAGCGTCTGGCTGGCCGAACACCACTTCGTGCCGTACGGGATCTGCCCGTCGGCGACGACGCTCGCCGCGCTGGTCCTCGGCCGCACCCGCCGGATCGGCGTGGGCACCGCGGTCAGCGTGCTGCCCACGACGCACCCGGTCGCGCTGGGGGAGCAGGCGGCGCTGCTCCATCTCACGTCCGGCGGCAGATTCACGCTCGGCGTGGGGCGCGGCGGCCCGTGGATCGACCTGGAGGTCTTCGCCGCGGGCGTGCGGGCGTACGAGCAGGGCTACCCCGAGTCGCTGGACCTGCTGCTGCGCTGGCTGCGCGACTCCCGGGTGGGCGCCGACGGACCGTGCTACTCCTTCCCCGAGGTCGACGTGGTGCCCCGTGCGACGCAGGGCCCGCCGGTGCTGCTCGCCTGCACGTCGCCCGGCAGCGTGCGGCTGGCCGCCGAGCGCGGACTGCCGATGCTGCTCGGGATGCACTGCGACGACGGCGAGAAGCGCGAAATGGCCGCCGCCTACCGGGAGGCCGCACGCGGCGCCGGTCGCACCGCTGAGCAGATCGCCCGGGCCGAGCGCGAGCACGTCGCAGCCGGGCTGGTGCAGATCGCGGACAGCGCCGCCGAGGCCCGCCGGGTGCTGATGGAGTCGATGCCGGGCTGGTTGCGGATCGGCCTTGGCGCGCATCGCACGGTGGACGGGCGGCCGAGACCGCTGCGCGATCCGGACGGGTATGCGGCGCTGCTCTGCGACCTGCACGCGGTCGGCACGCCCGCGCAGTGCGCCGACCGGCTGGCCGCGACGGCGGAGCGCACCGGTATCCGGCGCTTCGCGCTGCTGGTCGAGGGCGCCGGGGGCCGTCGGCGCACGCTGCGCAACGTCGCCCGGCTCGGCGCCGAGGTGCTGCCGCTACTGGGTTGAGGTGCGTAGACCGACCGGCCTCCAGGCGTGAGTCCGACTATAGCGTAATGGTTTTCGTTTTCATCTAGTGTAGTGTCAGGCCCAACGCTTCGCGGCAGCGGTGCTGTTCCCGTGTGTCGCCGCGTTCGCTGCCGCTTTCCTCCTGCCATTCGGAGTCGCCATGTCCGCCCACTGCCAACTCACCGGCCGCAAGCCCGGGTTCGGCAACGCCATCTCGCACTCGCACCGCCGCACCCGGCGCCGCTTCGACCCCAACATCCAGACCAAGCGCTACTGGTTGCCGAGCGAGCGCCGCTTCGTCCAGCTGACGCTCAGCACCAAGGGCATCAAGACCGTCGACAAGCTCGGCATCGAGAAGACCGTCGCCCGGCTGCGGGCCCGTGGGGAGAAGGTCTGATGGCCAAGCGCAGCAAGATCGCCAAGAACGACCAGCGCCGGACCGTCGTCGCCAGGTACGCCGAGCGCCGCGCCGAACTCAAGCGCCTGATCGCCTCGCCCGCCACCTCGGCCGAGGAACGCCTCGCCGCCCAGGCTGAGTTGCAGCGCCAGCCGCGCGACGCCAGCGCCACCCGGGTCCGCAACCGCGACGCCGTCGACGGCCGCCCGCGGGGCTACCTGCGCGCCTTCGGGCTGTCCCGTATCAGCGTGCGCAACCAGGCCCACGCCGGATTCCTCCCCGGCGTGCGCAAGTCCAGCTGGTAGCAGCCGGCTCCATCAGCCGGTCGCGCCCCGTGCCGCGTGGGCTCTCCCGGGCCGTGCGGCCCGGGGCGCGACCCCCAGCCAGACCGTCAGCACGCCAGAACGCCAGATCGTCAGAAAGGAAGACCCGTGTCCCAACCCAGCCTGCTGCCCGTGGTGGTGGTCGGCGGCCTCCACGAGGCCGAGCGCCGTCAGGCCGTCCTGGAGCTGCTCGCCGACTGCGAGGGCGCGGTGGTGCTGCACCACGACCTGAACCGCGCGGGAGAGGGGCGGGTGTACCGGGGGGTTTGGGACACGTCGGGCCCGCTGGGCGACGCCCACCTGCCGCTCACCAACGACTGCCCGTGCTGCGCCCTGCGCGAGGACCTGCTGCCCGAACTGCGGAAGATCGCCGAGGCCGGCCACCACCGCCTGGCGGTGGTGGAGTTGTGGGGTGGCAGCGACCCTCATCCGCTGGTCGAGGTGATCGCGGGCGGCGAGGTCGGCGACCGCTGCATGCACGAGGTGGTGGAGGTGGTGGGCGTGATCACCGCCGTGGACCCGCTCAGGGTCGTCCCCGAACTCTCGGTGTCGGACGAGCTCTCCGAGCACCACCTCCACACCAGCGCCGACGACGATCGCACGCTGGCCGAAGCGCTCGCCCACCAGATCGAGTACGCGAACGTGCTGGCCGTCAGCGTCCCTCGGGAAGCCGCCGGCAGCGAGGAGTTGCACGCCGGTCTTGCCATGCTGCGCCAACTGCGCCCGACCGCACGGGCGGTGCGGCTGGGCACCGGCACGCTCGCCGCCGCCGCGCTCGCAGGCTTCGACGTGGAGGACGCCCGCGACCGGGTCAACCCGGCGCTGGCCCTGCTGCCCCAGACCGCCGACGAGGCGGGCGTCGCCACCCTGGTCTGGGAGCGGCGCCAACCGCTGCACCCCGGCCGTCTGTACGAGGCGCTGGACCAGCTCGTTCCGGCCGCCCAGCGCAGCCGGGGGCGCTTCTGGCTCGCCAACCGCCCTGACCTGATGCTCGCCTGGGACGCGGCCGGCGCCAACCTGGCGGTCGAGGAGTGCGGCCCCTGGCTGGCCACCCTCCCCGACGCGGCCTGGGAGCTCTACCCGCCCGCGCGCCGGGCGGCAGCGGCGCTCGACTGGGATCCCGTCCACGGAGACCGGGTGCAGCAACTGAGCTTCACCGCAGAGGGGTTGGACGTGGACGGGATCACCGAGCTGCTCGACTCCTGCCTGCTCACGGAGGCCGAGCTGGCCGCCGGGGAGCCCGGCTGGAAGGCCCTGCCGGACGCTTTCGAGGAGCTGCTCGACCCGGTCTGCTGAACCCGTCCCCCCGCCGCTGGCGAGAACCTGAAAGAGAGTGCCGACCATGACCAAGATCGCCCCGGCCCGCAAGGACCGCAAGCCTCGCGCCAACCCCCTGCACGAGGCCCGCATCACCTACATCGACTACAAGGACACCAATCTGCTGCGGAAGTTCATCTCCGACCGCGGCAAGATCCGCAGCCGCCGCGTCACCCGGCTCACCGTCCAGCAGCAGCGCGCGATGGCCACGGCTATCAAGAACGCCCGCGAGATGGCGCTGCTGCCGTACGGCTCCGGCGTCACGTCCCCCGTGAAGGCCGGCCGGTGAGCGGCAGGCTCCCGGTCACTGTGCTGTCCGGGTTCCTCGGCGCGGGAAAGACCACGCTGCTCAACCACCTGCTGAACAACCGCGACGGCCTGCGGGTCGCGGTCATCGTCAACGACATGAGCGAGATCAACATCGATGCGGCGCTGGTCCGCGAGGGCGGGGGAGCGCTCTCGCGGACCGAGGAGCGGCTGGTCGAGATGACCAACGGCTGCATCTGCTGCACCCTGCGCGACGACCTGCTGGAGGAGGTTGACCGCCTCGCGCGGGCCGGTCGCTTCGACTACCTGCTGATCGAGTCCAGCGGCATCTCCGAGCCGATGCCGGTCGCCGCGACCTTCGCCTTCGCCCGCGACGACGGCGCCATGCTGGGCGATGTCGCCCGCCTGGACACCATGGTCACCGTGGTCGACGCCGCCAACTTCCTGCCCGAACTGCGCGGCGGCGACGAGCTGACGGCCCGCGGGCTCGACCAGTACGAGGACGACGAGCGCACCGTCAGCGACCTGCTGATGGACCAGGTGGAGTTCGCCGATGTTCTCGTCCTCAACAAGACCGACCTGGTCAGCGCGGACGAGGCCGACCGCCTGGCCGCAGCGCTCAGCCGCCTCAATCCCGCCGCCCGGATCGTGCGCGCCACCGAGGGACGCGTGCCGCCCGCCGAACTCCTCGGCACCGGGCTGTTCGACCTGACCAAGGCCCAGGAGGCCCCGGGCTGGGTGGCCGAACTCAACGGCGACCATGTGCCGGAGACCGAGGAGTACGGCATCAGCAGCCTGGTCTTCCGCGCCGAACGGCCGTTCCATCCGGGCCGGCTCTGGGAGTTCATCAGCGGACGCCTCGACACGGGGGAGTTCGGCACGGTCCTGCGCTCCAAGGGCTTCTTCTGGCTGGCCTCCCGACCCGCCGTCACCGGCCTGTGGTCCCAGGCGGGATCCGTCGCCCGGTTCGAGCCCTCGGGCATGCGCGCGACCCGCAGCGCCGGGCCGCTGCCGCCCGGCCTGAGCGATGCGACGAGCCTGCCCGGCCTGACCAGCCTGGGCGACGTGACCGGCCTGGGCGATGAGCAGGCGCACGGCGGCCAGGAGCTGGTCTTCATCGGCACCGCGCTGCGCAAGGACGCCCTGCACGCCGCGCTCACCGGCTGCCTGCTGGACGGCGCCGAGCAGGCAGCCGGCCCACACGCCTGGACGACGTTCGAGGACCCGTTCCCGGAGTGGGACGACTACGGCCTCCAGGACGAGCACGACCACGACCACGACAACGACCACGAGCACGACCACGACCACGACCACGATCACGACTACGCCCACGCATAGCCCATTACTCCGAGGAGGAACCTCGCATGGCCGTACCCAAGCGCAAGATGTCCCGCAGCAACACCAGGCACCGCCGCGCCCAGTGGAAGGCGACCGCCCCCCAGTTGGTGCCGATCACCGTTGACGGCCGTGAGCAGCTCGTGCCGCAGAACCTGGTCCGCGCGTACGAGCGGGGCCTGCTGGTCCTCAAGCCCTGAAACGCCGGTCCGCTGCGCGACCCTCAGCCCGCGGCTGAGGGTCGCGCAGCGGTCAGCAGGTCCGCCCGACTACCCTCCGTGCATCCTTGGCGACGCACGGCAAGACCTTAGCTGCACCATGATCCAACGGCAAATATTCCTTGACAGGCATATAACCGCACAGGGATACTCGTGAGTGTGACATCGGTCTTCGAAGTGCTCGCCGAACCGCGGCGCCGCCGCATACTCGATCTCGTGCGCGACGGCGAGCGGTCGGTGGGCGAGCTCGCGGCCGAACTGGCGGCGAGTCAGCCCTCCGTCTCCAAGCACCTGCGCGTCCTGCGCGAAGCCGGACTCGTCGAGGTGCGCGTCGCGGAGCAGCGCCGGCTCTACCGCTTGCGACCAGGACCGCTGCTCGAACTCGACAGCTGGCTCGCCCCGTACCGCGCGGCCTGGGGCACCAGCCTGGACCAGCTCGAACGTCACCTCGACCAGATGGACGAGCACGAGCACCCCTGAACCCACAGGAGATCCTGATGACCGGCATCGGCAGCCTTGAGCAGAGCCGCGACCGCTGGCGCCTGCGCCTCACCCGCCAACTCCCGTACCCTCCCGAGAAGGTCTGGCGGGCCATCACCGAACGCGAGCACCTGGCGGCCTGGTTCCCGCACATCGTCACGGGCGACTGGACGGTCGGCAGTACGCTGACCTTCGCCGACCCGGAGGGCCGCGGGCCCGACTTCAAGGGCGATGTGCTGGCCTACCAGCCGCCCTCACTACTGGAGTTCCAGTGGGGGCCGGACGTGATCCGGCTGGAGGTCACCCCGAACGACGGCGGCTGCACACTCGTCCTGCTGGACACCTTCGACGAGCGCGGCAAGGCCGCCCGCGACGGCGCCGGCTGGCACGAATGCCTCGACCTCCTCGCCGTCCACCTCGACGGCCGCTCCGAGCCCTGGACCCCGGGCCAGAAGTGGGCCGAGATCCACCCCCGCTACGTCGCGGCCCTCGGGCCCGAAGCCAGCACCATCGGCCCCCCACCCGGCTGGGAGCCCAAGCCGTAGCAGGCCCAGGCGGCCAGCCGAAGAGCAGAAGGGTCAGCCGGCCGGGCCGGTGACCAGCGTGATCGTTGCGCTCTGCTGGGTTCCGCCGGTGTCGATCCACTGGACTGTCACGGTGTGGCCGGGCTTCTGGCCGGTCATCAGGGTGGTCAGTGCGTCCGGACCGTTGACGGCCTGCCCGTTGACGGCGGTGATCTCGTCGCCTTCGGTGAGTCCCGCCTGGGCGGCCGGGGAGCCTGCGATGACGCCCGCTATCGACACGCCACCGGTGCCGGTGCCGGCCCCCGGAATCGAGGGTGAACCGGTGGCGACCTCCACGCCGATGAACGCCGTCGGACCCACGTGCACGTCCGTGCTGGCCTTGCCCGCCTCGATCTGCTTGGCCACCGGCAGCGCTGTGTTGATGGGGATGGCGAAGGCTTGCGCCGCGGACTGCTGCTGCGGGTCGTTGGTCGTGGCGCCGGCGGTGTCGATGCCGATGACCGCGCCGGTGGAGTCCACCAGCGCACCGCCCGAGTCGCCCGGCTGGACGTCGGCGTCCACCTGGATCATCCCGGTCAACTGCTCGGTGGTGCCGCTTCCCTGGTCGCTGGCGGCGATCGACTGGTCGAGTCCGGTCACGTTGCCCTGGGCCGCCGACGGCGTCTGATCGGTGCCGCCGGCGTTGCCGATGGCCGTCACCGCCGTGCCCAGCGCGACCTTGGAGGAGTTGCCCAGATTCGCCGTCGCCAGTGCGGAGGCGTCCTTCAGCTGGAGGACCGCCAGGTCGCCGGTGCGGTCGTAACCGACGACGGTCGCCGTGTAGGTGCGGCCGTTGCCTACGTCGGTCGCGGTGACCGAGGAGGCGCCGTCGATCACGTGGTTGTTGGTGAGCACCTCGCCGGTGGTGGTGAGTACGATGCCGGTCCCTGCGGCCTGCCCGCCCTGGTAGCCGAGCGTGACGTTGATGTCCACCAGGCTCGGGTCCACCTTGGCGGCGACATCGCCGGCCGAGCCACCGGCGGTGGAGGTGGAGGTGGAGGTGAACGGCGCCGCCTCGCCGGACGACCGCCAGGCGCGGTCGATCCCGACGCCCGCCGCTGCGGCCACCAGCACCGCGGCCAGTAGCGCCAGGTAGACGCGCCCCCCGCGCCGCCGTGGTGGTGGCGGATAGCCGTAGCCGTACGGCACGGGGCCCGGCGGATACGGGGGCATCGGCGGAGTGGCGGACCCGAACGGCTGGTGCGGGGGCTGGTGCGGGTGCGGCGGCGGGCCGGGGACCCGGGTATCCGGGTCCGGCGGCGGGCCCCAGCCGGTGGACGGGCCGTGCTGGCCCCTGCTGTCGGTGCCCCCGGACGGGAGCGGTGTCCCTGGTTCCTGATTTCCGCTCATGACGGCCCCATCAGACGTTCTCGGCGCGGACACCCCACGAGCCTGCGGCCCCGGCGGGCCGAGTTGGTGCCTGCTTCCTCCATGGTGCGAGCCTTTGGCGTGAATCCGTGTGAACGCTGGATGAGCTTCTTCTTTAATGCGGATTCCCGGTGCACGGCGGGTGACGTGGTCGGCGCAGTATGTGACGCAGGTCACCTGGAAAGGGTGACAGGGTGTTGTCGCGGACGGCTGCGACAGTCGACGCATGACGAAGACAGACGAGGACTGCCTCGCCGAAACCCTGGCATTCAACGATCAGTTCGAGGCCGCCGCCGCGAGCCGTCCACCTCGCGGGCAGGCGCCGGGCGCAGCCGTACTGGCCCTCCTGCGGCGCAACCGGCTCGGCGGCGACACGCCGCCGGTGCGACTGCCGCAGGGCCAGGACCGCGTCATCGCGGGCGGGGTCAAGGTCCGGGTGTTCGTGCCGGATCACGTGGACGGCGTGTACCTCCACATCCACGGCGGCGGCTGGGCGTTCGGCTCCGCGGACGGGCAGGACGAGAGGCTGTGGCGGACTGCCGTGCAGGCCCGGCTGGCCGTGGTGAGCGTGGACTACCGCCTGGCGCCGGAGCACCCGTTCCCCGCCGGACCCGACGACTGCGAAGCGGCCGCCCGCTGGCTACTCGGCGTCGTCGCCGGCGCGATGCACGGCTTCACGCTGTTCCCGTTGGCCATCACCGAGCGCGAACTGCAGCGTGAGCGCGAGTTCCTGGCCACCGCGTGACGGTAGCGTCAGCCGCATGAATCGCACTGCTCGGCTCTATGCGCTGGTGGAAGAGCTGCGCGCGGCGGCGCCGCGGCCGTTGACGGTCGCGGCGCTCGCCGCGCGGTTCGAGGTCGCCGCGCGCACGGTGCAACGCGACCTTCAGGCACTGCTGGAGGCCGGTGTCCCGGTGCGGGCCACCCCAGGGCGAGGCGGGGGCTGGTCGATCGACCCGGCGATGACGCTCCCCCCGATCCGTTTCACCGCCGACGAAGCCTCGGCGCTGGTCGCCGCGCTCGCCGTGGCCGATTCCTCGGCCCCCTACGCCGGTGCGGCCCGCACGGCATCCCAGAAGATAGCGGCCTCGATGACCGGTCCCGCCTCGGTGGCGGCCCAGGAACTCGCCGCACGGATCGTCGCGCTGCCGGCGCGGACCGAGGAGTCGGTCCGCGTCGCGGTGGAACAGGCGCTCAGCAACGGCACGGTGCTGCAGCTGCGCTACGTCGACGCGGCTGGACGGGAGAGCGAGCGCGTGGTCGAACCGGCCGGACTGCTCACCGCCGACGGCCGGTGGTACCTCATCGCCTGGTGCCGCACCCGGCGGGCCGGTCGGGGCTTCCGGCTGGACCGGATCACCGCGGCGGCTGCGACCGGTGAGCAGGCGCAGCCCCACGACCTGGCCGACCTGCTGCGCGGCTCGGCCGCCGCCGGTGCGGTGCGGCCCACCGCGCTGGCTTCACTCGCGCCCCCACGATGAGGTGCGCGCGGCGTGTCAGCGGTGGGAGGTGAACGGGCCGACCGTGCCGTGGGTGAGGGGTTCGCCGAGGTCGGTCCCGGTGTCGTCGACGGTGTAGCCGAGGGTGTGGTGGACGGCTACGACGCCGTCGACCGAGCGGCAGAGCCGTTCGACGACCGGGATCAGGCTCTTCTGTTCGACGCGGCCGGCCAGGGTGACAACGCCCTCGTGCACGGCGACCTGGACTGCGGTGGGGGTCAGCCAGAGGGTCTCGCCGATGACGTCGTGGATGATCTCCTCGTGGATGGCCGCGTCGTGGCGCAGGAAGAGCCGCAGCAGGTCGCTCCTGCTGACGATGCCGACCAGCCGTCCGGTCTCGTCGACCACGGGCATGCGCTTGACCCTCTTGCGGTCCATCACCCGGGCCGCCTCGACGATGCTCCACTCGGGGCGGGCGGAGACGGCGGGGCTGGTCATCAGCGCGCCGGCGGTCGCGGCCTCGGCGCGGGGCCGCTCGTCCGGGCTCGACTGAGCCGAGGCGCCGTGGCCTGCGGGGTCCGGCTGGAGGGCCTCGCTGCGGAGCAGGTCCATCTCGGAGACCATCCCGAGCGGGCGGTCCCGGTCGTCGACGACGGGGACCGCGGTGACGTCGTTGCGGTGGAACAGTCCGGCGACCTCCTTGAAAGGGGTGTCGGGCCGGGCGGTGACGACCCCCTGGGTCATCACGTCGTGGACGGTGCGGTGCTGCATGGCCCTCACGCCTCCTGGGTGTGGATCCCTGCCGAGGGCGTGATCGCCCTCCTTCTCCTTCTCCCAGACTGCGCCCATATCACCGCTCTGGAACAGCGCCGATCGGTACCAGCCGCAGGCTACTCGGCGAGCAGGACGGCGACGCCGGTGACCCGGCCGGCCGCGAGGTCCGCCAGCGCGGTGTCGGCCCGACTCATGGCGTAGCGCTGCACATGCACGGCGGGGCGGTGCCGGGCGGCTTCGGCCAGGTAGGCGTGACCGTCTTCGCGGGTGTTGGCGGTGACGCTGCGCAGCGTGCGCTCCTGGAACAGGTGCCGCTGGTAGTTCAGGCGGGGGATGTCGGTGAGGTGGATGCCGGCCACGGCGAGTGTGCCGCCCCGGTCCAGGGCGGCCAGCGCGACGGGGACCAGGTCGCCGACCGGGGCGAACAGGATCGCCGCGTCGAGGGGCTCGGGCGGGCCGTCGTACGCGCTCCGGGCCGAGGCCGCGCCGAGCTCCAGGGCGAGGCGCTGGGCCTCCTCGGCCCGGGTGAGGACGTGCACGGTGGCGCCGCGGGAGAGCGCGAGCTGGGCGGTCAGGTGCGCGGAGGCGCCGAAGCCGTAGATGCCCAGGCGGCCACCGGGCGGCAGGTCGGCGCGTTGCAGCGCGCGGTAGCCGATGATGCCGGCGCACAGCAGCGGGGCGAGGTCCTCGTCGGCCGGGCCTTCGGGCAGCGGGTAGGCGAACCGGGCGTCCACCAGCGTGTGTCCGGCGTAGCCGCCGTGGATGTCCCAGCCGGTGTAGCGGGAGTAGGGGCAGAGGTTCTCACGGCCTGCGCGGCAGTAGCGGCACGCGCCGCAGGTGCGGGCCAGCCAGGCCGCTCCGACCCGGTCGCCCGGGACGAACCGCGCGACCTCGGAGCCCGCCTGCAGCACCCGGCCCACGATCTGGTGGCCGGGGGTGCAGCGGGGTGTGCGCGGCGCCAGGTCGCCTTCGGCCAGGTGGAGATCGGTGCGGCACACGCCGCAGGCCGCGACCTCGACCAGGATCTCCCACGGCCCGGGTGCCCCGATCGGCCGCTCCACGCGGCGCAGCGGGGACGAGTCGAGCGGGCCGGGCCGCTCGACCACCCAGGCGGTCGTGCTGGACGTCTCGTGCCGGGACATCGCCATTCTCCGACCCTTCCCAAGGCTCTCAGGGGCTCAGGGTGGCTCGCACCGCCGGTGTGAGGTTCTCCACGATCTGCGCCGGGGTGAGGGTGGTGACGGCGGGCAGGCGGAGCAGGTAGCGGGTGACGGCCAGGCCCAGCAGCTGGGAGGCGAGCAGGCCGCCGACCCGGGCGGTGGTCTCGGGGCCGAGGGCGACGGCCAGGGCGGGCGCCACCTGGCGGGCGAAGATCTCGTGCAGCCGTTGGGCGGCGCGCTCGTTGGTGATGCCGGAGCGGAGCAGGACGAGCAGGGTGTCGTCGGCCGGCGCGCTCTCCCACCGGTCGAGGAAGTGCTGTACCAGCACCCGCGGGAGCTCCTCGGCCGGTACCGCGGTCAGGTCCGGCATGCGTAGGTCGATGGCGAGGGCGGCGTCGAAGAGCCCCTCCTTGCTGCCGAAGTACCGCATCACCATGGACGGGTCGATCCCCGCGTCAGCGGCCACGGCCCGGATGGTGGTCCGCTCGTACCCCTGCGCGGCGAACCGGTCGCGGGCGCTGCGCAGGATCGCCGCCTTGGTGGCCTCGGCTGATCGGCGCGGGCCCGGCTCGCTGATCGTCGTGCCGCTGCTTGCCACGGCGCCGCTCGTCACTGCGCTGCTTGCCACAGCACCGCTCGTCACGGCGCCGCTCGTCATGCCACTGCTCGTCATGCCACCAAGTGTAGGCCAACGCTTGTTGACAGGCGCGACCATTCTCGCCACCATTGTCAACAAGCGTTGGCCAACAAGCGTTGGCTGCATTCAAAGGGGGCATCACCATGACCAGTGCCGAACTCCCCGCCACCACTCGCGTCGCCATCGTCGGCGGCGGACCGGTCGGCCTCACCCTGGCCGTCACCCTCGCGGAGGCGGGCATCGACTTCGTGCTGCTGGACCGGCTGACCGAGGGCGCCAACACCTCCCGCGCCGCGGTGGTGCACGCCCGCACCCTGGAGGTGCTGGAGCAGATCGGCGTGGCCGAGCAGCTGATCGCCACCGGCCTGACCCTGGACCACTTCTCGGTCCGCGACGGCGCCCGCCTGTTGCTGCGCGTCCCGTTCGCCGGCCTGCCGACCAGGTACCCGCACGTCCTGCTCACGCCGCAGTACGAGACCGAGCAGGTGCTGCTGGCCCGGCTGCGGGCGCTGGGCGGGGACCTGCACCAGCCCTACGAGGTCACGGGCGTGGCGCAGGACGCCACCGGGGTCACCCTCACCATGGCCACCGGCGAGCAGCTGCGCGCCGACTACGCGGTGGGCGCGGACGGGATGCACAGCGTGGTCCGGGAGGCGGCGGGCATCGGGTTCACCGGCTCCGCCTACGCGCAGTCCTTCGTGCTCGCCGACGTGCGGATGGACTGGGCACCGGGTCCGTCGGAGGTCGCGCTGGCCTTCGGCGAGGCGGGGATCTTCGTGGTCGCCCCGCTGCCGCGCGATCGCTACCGGATCGTCGCGATCGTGGACGAGGCGCCGGCCGAGCCCGACCTCGCCTATGTGCAGCGGCTGTTGGACGAGCGGGCGCCGGGCCAGGCCCGGGTGAACGAGCTGATCTGGTCGTCCCGGTTCCGGATCCACCACCGAGTCGCCGATCGCTACCGGGCCGGGCGACTCCTCCTCGCCGGGGACGCCGCCCATGTGCACAGCCCGGCCGGCGGGCAGGGCATGAACACCGGGATTCAGGACGCGTACGCCCTCGGCCGGGCCTTCGCCACCGACACCCTGGACGGCTACGAGGCCCAGCGCCGCCCGGTGGCGGTGCGGGTGGTGGCCTTCACCGACCGGTTGACCCGGATCGCCACCGCCACCGGTCCGCGCCGCCGGCTGCGCAACCTCGTGCTGCCGCTGCTGGGCCACATCCCCGCCTTCCGGATGCGGCTGGCCCGCGAGCTGGCCGAGCTGGATTACCGTTGAGCCGGCGCTGCTTCGTACCAGGCCACCAGCGAGGACGCGGCCGCGTACAGGGTTCCGTCCAGGTAGGCGGTGCCGATGGTCCCGTCGCTGAACCGCTCCCCGCGCACCACGGCCGTCGCCGCCCGCACGGCGTCGCCGGGGCGGTACGTCTCCTCCCAGCTCAGTGGCGGGAGCGGGAAGGCGGTCCAGTGGTACAGCGGGGTCACCGCCCCCACACTCGACAGCGCCTCGCAGACCGGCCGGGCCAGCGCTTCGACGTCGGCCAGACTGAGAAAGTTCATCCGCGCACTCTACTGTCGCCGCCGCGGAGCTCTCTTCGAGCCGTGCCACTCCGCCGAATCCGGCGGACCGCAATGCCCACCGTCCGGGCTGTGCCGGGCACTTGGTAAGGTCGCGAGCCATGACCGCCTCAGAGCCGACCATCCTCGCCACCTCTGGTGGTCACCGCCCCGGAGATCGCACGATGGTGGCCTTCGACGCCCTCGTGCACCATGCCGTCGACCTGTCCGGATCCCACGGACGCCGACCGCGGGTGATGTACGTCGGTACGGCGATCGGCGACGCCGAGCACTTCACCGCACGCATGACCGAGGCTGCCCGGGTCGCCGGTTTCGACCTGACGCCGCTGCACCTCTTCCCCATGCCGAACCTCGACGACATCGAGGGCGCGGTCCTCGACCAGGACGTCGTCTGGGTCATGGGCGGTTCGGTCGCCAATCTGCTGGCGGTGTGGCGCGTCCACGGGCTCGACGCGATCTTCCGCCGCGCCTGGGAGGCCGGTGTCGTGCTCAGCGGCGTCAGCGCGGGCTCGATCTGCTGGTTCCAGGGCGGCCCCACCGACTCCTTCGGGCGCGAGCTGCGGCCGCTCACCAACGCACTCGGTCTCCTTCCCTACGGCAACGGTGTCCACTACGACAGCGACCAGGGGCGCCGTCCGCTGGTGCACCGGCTCGTCGCGGATGGCACCCTGCCCGTCACGCACTGCTCCGACGACGGGGTGGGCCTGGTCTACCACGGGACCGAGCTCGTCGAGGCTGTCACGGAGAGGGCGGGCAAGGGCGCCTACGTCGTCGTACGCGAGGGCGACTCGGCGGTCGAGGAGCGCCTCGAACCGCGCCGGCTGCCGACGCCGCGTCGCTAGGAGCCGCCCACTGCGGGCTGTGGGCGGGTGCGGGGGGTGAGGGTGCTCACAGCGGCTTCGGGGTCTACGACGGCGCATAGTTGATCGTCTTTTCCAGCGGCTCGACGGGCGGGTGGCGACGGGGTGTGCGGGGTGGCTCGGGTGCGTGAGGCGGGGCGTGGCGGGGGATCGGGGCCTGCGAGAGCCCCAAAAAATGTCCGAAATGATCCGAATTGAAAGGTTTGGATCGTGATCGGGCCCTGGATCGGGGATGCCCAGATCCGGGCGGAATTCGATGTTTACTACGACCTGGCGTCGTAATTGGGGGTCTTGGCGGGCGGCGGGCGGCCCGCTAACAATGGCGTAGTCGCCAGACGCCGCAGCAACCTGTCACGCTGCGGCGCCCGTTCAGGCCCTCGCACTCCATGAGGTGCCCGCGCCCCGTCCCGACCCCCTCGGCCCTGTCCGGCCGACGGTTCAGGCGGACGGGAGCGCAGCCAACCGATTGAGGCTTTCTTCCCCATGCGAATTTTCTCCACCCGTATGCGTACCTCGGCTGCCCTGCTCGCCACCGCCGCCGGAATCGCCGGCCTGGCCGGCCTGGCCGCGCCCGCCGCCAACGCCGCGACCCCCGCCACCTCCGCGCAGGCCATCGCCGCGCAGATCGTCCCGGCCGGCCAGCTGGCCTCGTTCGAGCAGATCGTCTCGCACGAGAGCAGCTGGAACGTCTCCGCCACCAACGCCTCCTCCGGCGCGTACGGCCTGGTCCAGGCCCTGCCCGGCTCCAAGATGGCCTCCGCCGGGGCCGACTGGAAGACCAACCCCGCCACCCAGATCAAGTGGGGCCTGAGCTACATGGACTCCCGCTACGGCAGCCCGAACGCCGCCTGGGCGTTCTGGCAGACCCACCACTGGTACTAAGCCGACCAGCCCCACCACCCTGAACCAGCCCCCTGACCCACCCAAGGGGGCACCCCCGGCGAGGCCGACCCCGAAAGCGGTCCGGCCTCGCCTCCCCGCCAAGCCACTTCCGCAGCGCCCCGGGCGCCGGACAGGGCATCCCGGGGCGGGGGGAAGGAGGGGGCCCGACGCGCGACCGCGCGCCGGGCCCCCTCTCTTTGCGTTCCCGCTGTGGACGGTCCCCCGGTGGACGGCCGGCTCACTGTGGCGGCGTGCCCCCGGTCAGCACCCAGCGCATGTCCAGGAAGCCGCTCTGCTGTTCTGTCAGCTGACCCGCCTTCACCTGCTGATAGGTGATCCAGGTGTTCACCAGTCGCGGCGAGTCGCTGCTGGGCAGCATCGCGCCCCAGCTGAGCGGGGGTGTCACGCCCCCGGTGTCGAGCGTGTCCCCGCTGTCCAGCTGGTCGCGCAGCGACTTCGCGGTCAGCGGCGTGCCGGCGTCCTGGAGGTGTTGGGTGGCCTGCAGGAAGACCTGGTAGGCGACCCAGGTGGTCTGCACCGCGAGGTCCGAGGGGTCGATCCGGTTGTCGCCGCCCACCATGGCGCGCAGCGCGTCCCAGGCGTGCGAGGAGGTGGGCGGGTACCAGCCGGCCACGTACGCGTTGTCCAACGGGCCGCCGGCGGCGCCCTGGGAGCCGACGACGGACTGCGGGACGCTGCCGATCAGCGCGCCCAGCAGCGTGTGCTGGGGGGCCAACTTCCGGTACGCGTCGAGCAGTTTCGCACTCTGCGCGGGGGCGAGCGCGTCACTCGCGCAGGTGCCCGGCTGGTCGTCGCCGAGCGCCTTGCGGGCCGCGTCGGCGTAGTCGGGCGACTGCTCGCTGACCCGGACGTCCACCAGCTTGACCCCGTCCGGTCGCAGCGCGCTGCCGAGGTATCCGGTGAGCGTGTCGCCGGCCTCGGTGTCCGGGCGGACCAGCGCGATCGTCCGGCACCCGGCCGCGACCAGCTGGCGGCCGTTGCCGGCGATCAGCGTCGGGGTGCCGCCGGCCACCGGGTAGGAGAGCGGGCTGCTGAACTCGGCGGCGGAGAGGCCGTATCCGCCGATGTAGGGGATCCTGGCCTCCTCCAGGCCGGGCAGCAGACTGTCGCTGTTCAGGCTGTAGGAGCCGATGACGGCGATCACCTTGGCGTCCACCGCCTGCCGCACGCAGGCGGTGCCGCCGTCCACCGTGTTGTGCTCGTTGCAGGTGATCACCCGCAGGTGGTGCCCGTTCAGCCCGCCCTTGGCGTTCACGCTCTGGCCGATGACCTCCGCCAGCGCGGTCACCCCGGGCCGGTCGAAGGCGCCGGTGCCGGACGGGGACCACGTCATCACCGCGTAGTCGGCGGCGGCACTCGCCGAGCCACCGCAGGCGGAGGTGGCGAGCAGCGCGGGGAGGAGGGCGATCGCCGCGATCGCGCTTCCTGGCCGGGTCCAGCTGGTCATGAGGGTGCCTTCCTCGAACTGCCGCGCAGATGGATCGGCTCAGCAAATCCGGCACGGCACAAGGAGGGAGATACGGGGACTGAACGTCAGGAGGACGACTCGGTAACAGCGGATGAGTTCGGCGCCCACCTGCTCCCGGGCGGTCGCACCCTTGACGGGTTCTCCGCGTTCTGCGTTTCGTATACCGCACAGGTGTTCAGCCGCCATCGTCCGCACGTCGTCCCCACGTCGTCCGCACCCACCTCACTGAGGACCGCGCATGAACCCGTTGGACCGCCGTCACTTCCTGGTCGCCGCCTCCACCGCCGCCGCACTCGCCGCGACCTCCGCGCTGCCCGGAACCGCGCAGGCGGCACCGGCAGGCCCTGCCCCGGCCCCGACTCCAGCCCCGGGCGACCACACCCAGCAGGACTACGCCGACGTCCTGGACCTTCACGGCGTCCCCGCCGTCGCCTACCCCGGGGACGCGAACGACGACAACCCCATCACCGTCTTCGCCGACCTGGGCGCCTGGCACGCCTACGCCCTGCCCACCGTCGAGGACACCGCCGCGCACGGCGGATTCACCGGCCCCCTCTACATCGCCCAGGAGTACCCCTGGTGGCTGAGCAGCGGGTTCAGCCGGATCGAGGTCCGCGAAGACGGCCGGCTGCTCGGCCTCTGCGCCGGTGCGCCGCCGCGGCTGACCTCCCTGCCCGGCCTGCTGCGCCAGGACTACGACCTCGGCGCCGGGCTGACGCTGCGTCTGGACCTCTGCTTCGCCGGCAACCGCAGTGCCCTCGTCCGTGCCCGGCTGACCAACACCGCCGCCGCGCCGCGCACCCTCGCCGTCTCCTGGAGCGGCACGCTGCTGCGCCCCACCGAGCAGCCGCAGCACGCCGCGCCCGCGCTCGGCGCGACCGGCACCGGCGTCGCCGTGGACTTCGCGCGGGTCCGGGAGGTCTGGGACTACCTGACCGACGGCACGGAACGCTTCGAGATCACCCACGCGAGCGAGGTCCGCAGCACCGTGGACGGCGACTCCTACCGCACCGTGCTCACAGCGCCGCTCACCCTCGCCCCGGGCAGCACCCGAAGCCTGGACTGGGCCGAGACCTACACGTTCACCGCCGCCGAGCGCACCCGCGAGGCCGCCACCGTCGACCACGCGCTGACCGCCCCCGACGCCGTCCAAGCGGCGGGCGTCGCCCGCTGGCACGGCTACCTCGACCGCGCGACCGAGGGCGTCCCCGCCGACCGGCGCCGACTCGCCGTCAAATGCGTGCAGACGCTGATCACCAACTGGCGCAGCCCGGCCGGCCGGATCCGCCACGACGCGATCACCCCCTCCCTCTCCAACAACTGGTTCAACGGGGTCTGGGCCTGGGACACCTGGAAGCAGGCGGTGGGCACGGCCCGCTTCGCGCCGGAGCTCGCCGCCGCGCAGATCCGCTCGATGTTCGACTACCAGATCCAGCCCGACTCGCCGACCCGTCCGCAGGACGCCGGGATGATCCCCGACTGCATCTTCTACAACGACCCGAGCACCGGAGGCGGCAACTGGAACGAGCGCAACTCCAAGCCGCCGCTGGCCTCCTGGGCGGTCTGGGAGGTCTACCGGCGTGGCGGGGACGGTGCCTTCCTGTGCGAGCTCTACCCGAAGCTGACCGCCTACCAGGACTGGTGGTACCGCAACCGGGACCACGCCCATGACGGCCTGGCCGAGTACGGCGCCACGGTGGACCCCGGCAACGCCAGTGCCGAGGACTGCCGTCAGGCCGCCGCCTGGGAGAGCGGGATGGACAACGCCCCGCGCTTCGACGCCGCACTCGGGGCGGCCGTGGTCCCCAACCGGGCCGCCGACGGCACCCTGCTCGGCTACTCGCTGACCCAGCACTCCGTGGACCTCAACGCCTACCTCGCCGCGGACAAGCGCCACCTCGCCACCATCGCGCAGACCCTCGGCGACCGGACGGCCGCGACGCGGCTGCGCGCGGCGGCGGACGGCGTGGACAGCGCCGTCCGCGCGAGCATGTACGACCAGGCCACGGGCTGGTTCTACGACACCGACCTGGCCACCGGCGCCCGGCTGACCGCTCGGGGCCGCGGAATCGAGGGCGTCATCCCACTCTGGTCGGGCACCGCGACACCCGCCCAGGCCGCCACCGTGCGCGCCCGCCTGCTCGACCCCGCCGAGTTCGGCACCCGGCTGCCCTTCCCGACCGTCTCCGCGAGCTCCCCGTACTTCGACCCGGAGGGCTACTGGCGCGGCCTGGTCTGGCTGGACCAGGCGTACTTCGCGCTGGAGGGCCTGCGCGGCTACGGCTTCACCGCCGATGCCCGCGACCTCACCGCCCGCCTGCTCGCCGTCGCCTCCGGGCTCACCCGGGACGTCCCCTTGTCGGAGAACTACAATCCGCTGACCGGAGCCGCCCGCAATTCCCCGAACTTCAGCTGGTCCGCCGCGCTGCTGCTGCCCCTGCTACGGGGATGAGCTCGCGACCGCACCGATCGACACGTCACGGAGCAACGATGGAACAGCTGGAGCTTCGTCATCTGCGGTTGGTCTGTGCGATCGCCGACACCGGTGGCCTGCGCCGCGCGGCGGCTCTCCTGGGCTACTCGCAGCCTGCCGTGAGTACCCAACTCCAGCGGATCGAGGGCTATTTCGGCGGGGAGCTGTTCCTCCGCAGCCGGGCCGGGGCGGTCCCGACGCCGTTCGGGGTGGAGGTCGTCGCCCAGGCTCGTGACGTGCTCGCCCAGGTGGACGCCATCGGTCGGCGCCCGGCCGGGGACGCCGCCGGGGCCGGCCGGGTCCTGCGGCTGGCCGCGACCAACACCCCGATCCTGTCCGGTCTGGTCGCCCGGATCCGCAAGGCGCTGCCGGATCTGGCGCTGACGGTCAGTTCGGTCTATTCCTCGGCGGAGATCGTCGAGCTCCTGGAGGCCGGTGAACTGGACGCCGCGATCGGAACGGACTATCCCGGAAGGGAGTTGCAGCACTCCGACGCGGTCGCGCATCGCGGGATCGTCACCGAGCCGTCGTTCGTGGCGCTGCCCGCGGACCATCGGCTGGCCCACCGGATCGAGGTCTCGCTGTCCGAACTGGCCGAGGACGCCTGGTTCGTGACACCCGACGACGGCGCCGGCTGGCCCGAGGTCTTCTATGTGGCCTGTCAGGCCGCCGGATTCCACCCGGGCACCGTGCACCAGTTCCTCGGTGACCAGCGCCAGTTGCAGGACCTGGTGGCCGCCGGGCTGGGCGTCGCGGTCGTGCAGGCGACCTTTCCTCCCTCCGTCGGCGTGGTGGTCAAACCCCTGACCGGCAGGCCGGTTTGGTGCCGCTATGTGCTGGCCTGGCAGCTGGGCGGGGTGGCCGATGAGATCGTCGGGACCGTGCACCGGTGCGCGACCGCGGCCTACCGCGACCTCTCCGTCCAGGTGCCGCACCTCCAGCCGTGGTCCGCGCGGAAGTTCAGAGCGCCTCGCCCCTGATCGGCTATCACCGCTCACGGCGTTATCACCGCTCACACGAGGTGCTATCACGCAGTGCGTTGTCAGCGGCCAGGGTCAGTGAGATGTTACATGTCACGTCTCACCCACCCCACTCTTCCGAGGCGTACCCCCACGTCGCTCAGGAGCATTGATGCGCCATCGATTCGCCCTGCCCAGATTCCTGGCCGCCACGGTGGCGGCCGGCATAGCAACGGCCGGTCTGCTGGCTCCGCCGTCGTTCGCCGCAACCGGCCCGAAGTCCCCGACCAGCGCTCCCGCCAGCACCGCGACCGCGCCCGCGACCGCGCCCCAGGCGTCGGCACCGCTCGGCGCCAACACCGGCCCGTCCACGCAGGCCGACGTCCGCGGCCAGCGGCTCGACCCCGCCAAGCAGCCCCCGGTCAGCCCGGCGACGGCGTCGAAGCCCGCCGTGCCCCCGAAGCCCGCGGCGCACTCGAAGCCCGCGGCCCTCGCGGCGGCGCAGTCCTGCACGGCCGTCGACTTCGGCAGCCGGTCCGGATCCGCGCTGGCCGCCTACGTCCAGTCCTCCACCATGGACTGCGTCAACTCGCTGTTCACCCTCACCGGTTCCGACGCGCACAGCGTCTTCGACGAAGCGCAGATGGTCACCGTGGCCAACGCCTTCAAGAGCGCCTCCGCCGCCTACCCCGGCGACAACTCCACCAACGTGTGGCAGCTCGAGCTCTTCCTGCGCGCCGGCTACTACGTTCAGTTCTACCACCCCACCGACGTCGGGACGTACGGTCCGACCCTGGCGACGGCCATCGAGGGAGCCCTGGACGCCTTCGTGGCATCCCCGCACTTCATGGACGTCAGCGCGGCCAACGGCGGCGTCGTGGGCGACGCCATCGTCCTGACGGACAGTGCCAACGAGCAGGCCCGCTATCTGAGCACCTACAAGCAGGTGCTCAACGCCTACAACAGCTCCTACGACGCGTACGCCAGCATGGACGCGGCCGTCAACGACGTCTTCACCCCGATCTTCCGCGGCCACCAGAACCCCGCGTTCATCACGGCGGTCACCGCCGACCCGAGCATCATCGACACACTGAACGCGTTCGCGCTGAACCACCAGTCCGCCTTGAGCGGGTCCTCGTCCTACCTGGACTCCAACGCGGGCACCGAAACCGCCCGCTTCCTGGACACGGCCGCGCTGCAGGCCAAGGTCCGTCCCCTGGTGAAGGGGCTGCTGGGCGCCTCGGCGATCACCGGTACGTCGGCGCCACTGTGGGTCGGGGTCGGTGGGATGACCGCCTCCTACGACCAGGCCCAGTGCTCGTACTACGGCACCTGCAACTTCGCGGCCCAGCTCAGCGCGGCCTCACTGCCGACCACGACGGCCTGCGGTCCGACGATCACCCTGCTGACGCAGGCGCTCACCGCCTCGGACCTGACGGCCGTCTGCACGAGCCTGCAGAGCGAGATCCCGTACTTCCAGAACCTGGACAAGGTCACCAGCCCGATCCCCGGCCAGTACGAGACGCACGTCCGACTCGCCATCTTCGCGAGCTCCAGGGACTACCAGACCTACTCCAGCTGGATCTTCGGCAACAGCACCAACAACGGCGGCGAGACGCTGTCCGGGAACATCACCGACCCCACCAACCAGCCCGTCTCCATCCAGTACCAGTGGCCCGCGGACAACGGCTTCCCGGCGCGGGTCTGGAACCTCAACCACGAGTTCACGCACCTGATGCAGGGCGCCTACGACATGAAGGGCACCTTCGCCACGGAGATCACCGTGCCGGACATCTGGTGGATCGAGGGCCAGGCCGAGTACGTCTCCTACAGCTACCGCGGTGTGACCGACACCGACGCTGTCACCCAAGCCAGCCAGCACACGTACAACCTCAGCACGCTCTTCCAGAGCACGTACGACAACTCCGACCAGACCCGCACCTACCCGTGGGGCTACCTCGCGGTGCGGTACATGTTCGAGAAGCACCCCGCGGACATCAGCAACATGCTCAGCCACTTCCGCACCGGTGACTACGCGGGCGGCTACGCCGTCTACCACAGCATCGGCACCGCCTACGACGCCGACTTCAACGCCTGGCTCGACGCGCTCGCCAACGTCGGCGCGAACGGCCCCTCGACCCCCTGCACCGACCCCGACACCCGCGCGATGGGCCAGAACTGCTACCGCACCAACGAGTCGGCCACCGCCGGCAACGACGACAGTCTCTTCGTCTTCGTGCCGGCCGGCACCTCCACGCTGACCATCAGCACCAGCGGCGGCACCGGTAACGCGGACCTGTACTACAACCCCGCCACCTGGGCCTCGCCCACCGCGTACACGGCCGAGTCGACCAACTCCGGCACCGGCCAGAGCATCAGCGTCACCAGCACCAACGCGACCGCCGGATTCCGCTACATCGACCTGCACGCCGCCACCGCGTTCAGCGGGGTCACCGTGAGCACGCGCTATGTGTTCGGTAGCGGGGGCGGGAGCCTGCCCGCGTGCACGGCCACCGACACCCGTGCGATGGGCCAGAACTGCTCGCGCGCCAACGAGTCGGCCACCGCCGGGAACAGCGACTACTTCTTCGTCTACCTGCCGGCCGGCACCTCGACGCTGACCGTCAGCGCCGGCGGCGGCACCGGTAACGCGGACCTGTACTACAACCCCACCACCTGGGCCAGCCCCACCGCGTACACGGCCGAGTCGACCAACCCCGGCAACTTCCAGACCATCACCGTCACCAACACCACTGCCGGATACCGCTACATCTCCTTGTACGCCGCCACCGACTTCAGTGGAGTCACGGTGTCCACGCAGTACTGACGCCGCATCGGCTGCATCTGCATCTGCTTCGGCCGGGAGGGGAGGCGAGGACGCCTCCCCTCCCGGCCGCCTCAGCCCCCTCAGCCGCCGTAACGCCGCTGCCTTGCGGCGAAGCTGCGGACGGCGCGCAGGAAGTCGATTTCGCGGAACGCGGGCCAGTAGGCCTCGCAGAAGTACAGCTCCGAGTAGGCGCTCTGCCAGAGCAGGAAGTTCGACAGCCGCTGTTCGCCACTGGTGCGGATGACCAGGTCCGGGTCGGGCTGCCCGGCGGTGTACAGGTGCGGTGCGATGTCGTCGACGGTCAGGGTGTCGGCGACATCGGTCAGTGACTCGCCGGCTTCGGCCCGCACGTACATCAGCTCCCGCAAGGCGTCGATGACCTCCTGTCGGCCGCCGTAGCCGACGGCGAGGGTGACGTGGGCTCCGGTGGTACAGGTGCGGGTGGCCTCGACCGCCTCCTTGAGCGCCCGGGCCGTGCTGTCGGGCAGGGCGTCGGGCATTCCGGCGAGGTGCACCTGCCAGCGGGCGTCCGGCCGGGTGAGCCGGTCGGCCACGACCTGTTCGATGAGCTGCATCAGGAAGGCGACCTCGGCGTCGCCCCGGCGCTGCAGGTTCTCGGTCGAGCAGAGGAAGACGGTGATGTGCTTGATTCCCAGGGCTTCGCACCAGGACAGCACCTCCTCGACGTGCTCGGCGCCGACTTTGTGGCCGAGGCTGGGGTTGGCCATGCCCATCTGCCGGGCCCAGCGGCGGTTGCCATCCATGATCAGCCCGACGTGCCTGGGCAGCGGGCCTGCCGTGACCTGGCGGCGCAGACGGCGGGTGTAGAGAGTACGGAGCAGATCAGGCATCAGAACCGTCCAGACAGTCTGCAGCTCAGCGAGCTGACGTCAGGTCGCGCAGGTCGCGCAGGGTGCCCGCGCACACGGCCGTCAGCAGCAGCAGGGCCACGCCGACGGTGGCGGCGAGCAGATGGAAGCCGCCACCGGCCACGGAGACGCCGAGGATGGTCGCGCCCCCGGTCGCACTGGCGGCGGCCAGTGTCCACACGCCGAGGCGGAGCCGTCCAGGGTGCGGCGGCACGACCGCGTCCGCGCCGACGCCGGTGAAGATCCGGGGGATCTGGATCGCACCCAGTCCCAGGGCGATCCACCAGCCCGCCACCACGGCGGTCCGCAGCGTGGGCGGCGAGGCCGCCGCGTCGACGCCACCGTGGACGACGACCACCATGCTCGTGCCGAGCACCGTCGGCGCGGCGAGGCGCCGAACCGCCCAGCGCAGCAGTGTGATTGCGGCGCCCAGGCTCGGCCGGGGCCTGGGCGCGACGAGCGCGATCCCGAGCAGCAGCAGGGTGGTGCAGCCGTGCATGATGCCGCTGCGGACGCCGTAGGCAGGCAGCGGGCCGCCCTGCTCGGCCACCAGATGACTGAGGAGCCAGGCGGCGAGGGCGACTGTGATGCCCATGGTCGCCACCCGCCGCTGCCGCTGGGCCGGGGAGTCGGCAGGCCAGAGCGCCGGGTGCAGCCACATGTCGGCGATGCCCGCGATCAGGTTGGGCCACGACTTCCAGCCCGCGCCCCGGGCTTCCTCCTCCACCATGGCACCCCAGCGCTCGCGGAAGGCGTCCGGGTAGAGCCTGACCAGGCTCCGGGCGACGACGCTCACGCCGGGTTCACCCCCAGGCTGCGCAGCCCGGCGTTCGCCACCCGCGCCATCGTTCGCAGTTCGCGCTCCAGCACCTCACGGCCCACAGGCGTCAGCCGTACCGGGCGCTGGCGCCCCTGCCCGTCGAGCGGCTCGATCAACTGCTTCGACTCCAGCCGGGTCAGCGCCCCGTACAGGCTGCCGGGCCCCAATCGCTCCCCGGTCAGCTCCTCGATCGCCGCGTTGATCGCGTATCCGTGCAGTGGTCCGTCGGCCAGCGCGCAAAGCACCAGCGTCTGGGCATCGTTGGCTTGCATGCCGTTCCTCCTGTTCTGACGCAGCACCATACTACGCGTCATGAAGTACGCACCACGTAGTACGTGGCGTGTACTGTCGTCGCCATGCGAGAGAATGTGACGCATCATCAAATCGACGTCCTGCCGGTCGGACACGCGGCGCGACCGGCCGCAGCCACGGCGCTGTCGACCTCCCTCGCGGGCGCCGGCCTGTTCACGGCGTTCGCCTACGTCACGACGCAGGTGCACGCCGTGCGAGCGGGCAGCCCCTGGCAGGGCGACCCGTACGACACGGTCGTCACCTTCACGATGTTCTTTGTCCCGCTGCTCGGTGCGCTCGGCTCGGTGCGGGCGCTGCTGTGTCGCCGCGACGAACAACTGCCGCTGTACCGGGTCGAGCAGCTGCTTCGGGCCGCGCTGGTCTGCACGCTGCTCGTCGCGGTCACGGCCGCCACCGACTGGTCGGCCGTGGCCGCACGCGCAGACCGCAAGGCTTGGAACGGCGGCACGCCCTGGCTGATCGGCTCGTTGCTGCCGCTCACCGGCGTGGCGGTCGCGGGCCTCCTGCTGCACCGGCGGACGGTCCGTCTGCTGCCGGGCGCAACTGGCGCAGTCCGCCGCCGATCGGACGGCGACTGGCTTGACGACATCGTGCCCCTGGTGCCCCTGGTGAACCTGGTCGCCGCACGCCACCCGCGCGCGGGGCGCGGGCTCGCCACCCGGATTCGCTGGAGCGGCACGATCGGCTTCGTCCGCCGCCGTTTCACCGCGCTTGCCGCAGTGGCCGGCCTCACCGCCGGCCTCCTGGTCGCCACGGGGCTGGCAACCGGTGAGGGCTGGCCCGGACCGCTGCTCTTCGCCGTCGAGGCCATCGTTTTCGCGGGCGGCGCTTTCGCCTTCGCCATGATCTGCAACAGCGTCCTGCGGCTCACCGCGCCCGAAGCCGCGCCCGAAGCCGCGTCAGGAACGCGACGTGCGACACGGATCGCCGCCACCGCAGCGGCGGTTGCCCTGCCGGTCTCGTTGGCGCTGCGGGACACCATGTGGCGGGTACTGGGGCTTGGAGGTCAGGTCGACTCTGTCGGCCGGTTGGCGGTCATCACGCTCGTCAGCGCACTGCTCACAGGGGCGGTCGCCTTCGGCGGGGCCATGCTCGCAACCGCGGAGTGATGGTGCCGGTCGACTTCCCGAAGGTTCCGATCGTCATCGGACCATGACGCCCGTTCAGGTGCCCGGCCGCAGAAAGCGGGTGACGGCAGCGGCCTCCGCGTTGACCAGGGCTTGGACCTGCGACGGCAGGGGCTCGAACGCGTCCACCTGGATGACACGGCCGCCATCGCGACGGCCCCACGTACCGACGGCCAGGCCGTCCGCGACCACCGTGGGGCGGATGACGCCACCGCCCGGCCAGACCCTGCCGAGGTGGGCGGCGGGAACGGAGAACTCCCTGCCGCGGTAACCGACCAGGTAGTTGTCGTAGGCGGGCAGCATCCGCACATCCCGGCTACCCGACCTCCTGCGAGGCTCTTCCACCTGCTCGGTCAGCACGCTCAACGCGCCCGACGCGCCGTACCCGGTGATCGAGCCGCTCTGCGCCAGAGCCTTCCAGGCCTTGCGGGCCACGGTAAGCGGCAGACCCGACCAGGCGGCGAAGTCGTCCACCCCCACGGGCCCGTGAGCGCGCAGGTAGTGGCGGGCGAGCTCGGCGACGGCCGTCTCCTCCTCCCACCCGGAGCCCCCGGCGGTGGCGGCCGGCAGCCAGTCTTCGAGCAGCGTGTACGTGGCCTCACCACCGCGCCGGGGGCCGTGGCAGAGGACTCCGGTGAGTGCGGCGTGGCGGATCAGGTGGATCGGCGCCTGCCCCGTCGGCTCAATGCCGATCGTGGTCAGATGCTCCGTCAGTTCGGTACGGGTGAGCGGTCCGTGGGTGGCAAGGGCACGCCGGGCAAGCCGGTCGGCGCGCTCACGCAGGCCGTCCTCCAGGCCGAGCTGCTGGTAGCGCCGGCTGGTTGCGGCGAGGATGCGGGGAGCGAGCAGCCGCAGCACCCAGCGGGCGTGCGAGCTGGGGATCGTGTGCAGAGTGCCCCGCATGAACCAGCCGCGGACGATGCTCCGCTCATCCTCGTACGCCGCACGGATGTTCTCCGCGCTGATGTTCCGCCCCCGCACCCGGATACCCAGGTCCGCCGCGGCGGCGTCCTGCGCCTGGACGGCGAAGACGCGACGCACGACCGCCTCGGCGGTGGCCTCCCTGACCCCCTCGGCCAGCGCCTGCGCCCGGGCCCGCATCCGGCGGATCTGCTCCGGCGTCAGCATCGGATGCACCGTCCGACCGGCGGCGTCAGGCGGCGGCTGGGCGGAGGACATCGGCGAGCTCGGCGGGGGCGGACAGCATGGCGACAGTCTGCCGCTCGCCGCGCCGCCGGAGCGGAACCACGCCTCGGCGAGTCCGGACTTGTAGCGCGCGACGGTGACGACCTTCGCCGAGGCGATGATGCCCGGGGAGGAGGTGAGGTGTGTTCCAGGCCGAGCAGGCTGCTGATCACCTCATGCCAGGCAGGCTCTGCAACTCGCTGACTCTGAACATGCGGGCGAGGAGTACGAAGAGGGCGAGCATGACTCCGCCTCCGGCTGCAAGGGCGATAAGGGGCCCCCATGTTGGCGCCGACGTCGCTGTGGTGAGCATGTGTGTGGCAGCCCAACCGGCAAGCCCGGCGGCCGCCGCGGCTGCGGTCAACTTCCCGTACGTACGACTCAGCCGCTTGCCGTCGAGGCGGCCCGCCATCCGGCTACGAAGACGCTGAGCGGTGATCAGAAGGCCGATGCTGTAGGACACACCGTAGGCGGCTGCCATCCCGGTCACGGCCCACCGGGTCGGGAGCAGGAAGTGGCAGGTGGTGGCCAAGGCGATGTTGAAGGCCGCGATCCACACCGCCATCCAGAACGGGGTTCGTGCGTCCTCGAAGGCGTAGAAGCCGCGTAGGAGAAGGAACTGGGCGGAGAAGGGGATCAGGCCGAGGGCGAGTGCCTGCAGCATGTGGCCCATCGGCCGGGTGGATGAGGGGTCCGCAGCGCCGTGGGCGAAGAGCAGGGTGGTGATCTGCGGGCCGAAAAGGAGGAAGAAGAATGCGGAGGGGACGATCACGACGCCGGTGACGCGAAGGGCACGGGAGAGATCATCGCGGACGGCGTCCAGCCGTTGCTCGGCCCCCGCCCGGCTCAGGCGTGGCAGCAGCGCGGTGATCAGCGAGACGGTGACGATCGACTGCGGGAGGGTCCAGATGGTCTGCGCGTAGGAGTAGGCGGTGTTGCCCACGCCGGCTTGAGGCAGTGCGAGGTCCGCGGCGTTGGCGTAGTGGGTCACTACCATGAGGGCGGCCTGGTTGGCCAGGACGAACAGCAGCGTCCAGCGTGCGGCGCTCACGCTTTTGCGGAGGCCCACGCCCCGCCAGTCGAAGCGAGGTCGCCAGCGGAAGCCCGTCTCCCGGAGGTACGGGACCAGCGCGAATGCCTGCAGGGCGATGCCGATCGTCGTCCCGATGCCTAGTAGCCGAACCTGGGCGGGCGTCACCTCCTGGACGCTGTCGGGCACGGTCAACAGCCCCAGATAGAGACCGAACAGAGTGATCAGTACGACGTTGTTCAGCACCGGCGTCCAGGTGACAGCCCCGAACTTCTCCCTGACGTTGAGGAGTTGGCCCAGGACCGTGGACAGCCCGTAGAAGAATATCTGCGGCAGCAGAAAGCGGGCGAAGACCACGGTCAGCTGGAACGCCGCGTGGGTGGCGGGTGAGTCAGGCAGATAGAGACCGACGATCTGCGGCGCGGCCAGCACCGCCGCCACCGTGCCCACCCCCAGCACGCAGAGCACCAGGGTCATCAGGCGCTGCTCGTGCGCACGCCCGCCGTCCGCGTGCTCCATACGTGCCCGCACCAACTGCGGTACGAATGCCGCGTTGAGCGCTCCGCCGATCAGCAGCGCGTAGAGACTCATGGGCACCGTGTTCGCCGTGTTGTACGTGGTCGCCACCAGTGCGGGCCCCAGTGCGGCACCCTGCAGGACCAGGCGTATCAGCCCCGTGGCTCGCGAAGCCACCGTGCCCAGCGCCATCAGTGCGGACGAGCGCGCCAGCCCACCCGAGCCTTGGCGCGACCGGCGAGCCGCATGGCGCCCCCGCCGCTGCTTTCCGACTGTCCCTGTTCCCGGAGAGCCCTCCACACGATTCACCATCTGCCCAATGTAGGGCGAGAGAGCACTCGACTTTCGACGATTCAGCCATCGCCTGGCTTCTCCTGGCTCCGGGGCCCCTCACGGCTTTGCGGGTTGCCAGGGCTGTTGCGCCGGCTGTTGCGCCTCCTGTGTGAGATCGCGGTGTGAGAGGCAACACGCTTGTCCGAAGACCTGCTTCGGCGGGGTTGCCCGTGTCTATGGTGTCGACCATGAGTACACACTTTGACGTCGTGGTCCTCGGAGCCGGACCGGGCGGGTACACCGCGGCGATCCGCGCCACCCAGCTGGGACTGCGCGCCGCGGTCATCGAAGAGAAGTACTGGGGCGGGGTGTGCCTCAACGTCGGCTGCATCCCCTCGAAGGCGCTGCTGCGCAACGCGGAGCTCGCGCACATCTTCACCCACGAGGCGAAGACCTTCGGGATCCGGGTCACGGGCGAGGTCAGCTTCGACTACCGGGAGGCGTACCTGCGCAGCCGCAAGGTCGCCGAGGGCCGGGTCGCCGGTGTGCACTACCTGATGAAGAAGAACGGCATCACCGAGTACGACGGCCGGGGCACCTTCGTCGACGACCGGACCCTGCAGGTGGCGCTGCGGTCGGGAGGCACCGAGACGGTGACGTTCGACCACTGCATCGTCGCGGCCGGGGCCACCACCCGGCTGCTGCCGGGCACGGCGCTGAGCGACCGCGTGGTCACCTACGAGGAGCAGATCCTCGCCGACTCGCTGCCGCAGAGCGTCGTGATCGCCGGGGCCGGGGCGATCGGCGTCGAGTTCGCGTATGTGCTGCACAACTACGGGGTGAAGGTCACGATCGTCGAGTTCCTGGACCGGGTCGTGCCACTGGAGGACGTCGAGATCTCCACCGAACTGGCCAAGCGCTACCGCCGGTTGGGCATCGAGGTCCTCACCTCCACCCGGGTGGAGTCCATCGACGACAGCGACCCCGCCGCCAAGGTGCGGGTCACCGTCTCGCGCGACGGGCAGCAGCGGGTGCTGGAGGCGGACAAGGTCCTGCAGGCCATCGGCTTCGCGCCGCGCGTCACCGGATACGGACTGGAGCGCACCGGTGTCGCCCTGACCGAGCGCGGCGCGATCGCCGTCGACGGCCGCGGTCGCACCAACGTGCCGCACATCTTCGCGATCGGCGACGTGACGGCGCAGCTGATGCTGGCTCACGCGGCCGAGGCCATGGCGGTGATCGCCGCCGAGACCATCGCCGGGGCCGAGACCATGGAGCTCGACTTCGCGATGATCCCGCGTGCCACCTACTGTCAGCCGCAGATCGCCAGCTTCGGCTGGACCGAGGCGCAGGCACGCGACAAGGGCTTCGACGTCAAGGTGGTGAAGTTTCCCTTCACCGCGAACGGCAAGGCCCACGGCCTGGGCGACCCGGTCGGCTTCGTGAAGGTGATCAGCGACGGCACTCACGGTGAACTCCTCGGCGCGCACCTCATCGGGCCCGAGGTCACCGAGCTGCTGCCGGAACTGACCCTGGCCCAGCAATGGGACCTGACGGTGCATGAGGTGGCGCGCAACGTGCACGCCCACCCGACGCTGGGCGAGGCTGTCAAGGAAGCCATCCACGGCCTCGCCGGGCACATGATCAATTTTTGACCGGAGCGACCGGAGTGACCGGCCGGCGCCACCTGGTGGTGTGGCAAACTGTGCCGATCTTCGATGCCGGGAGCTGATCCGTCCGTGTCCGTTTTCACCAGGCGCCGCACAGTCCGGCTCTCGAACCACCACATGGCCGACAGCCCGTTCGGGCCGATACGGATCAGCCATGACAGCTGGCCCTCCGTCATCGCACTCGTGCAGGGGGAGGGCATGCCGGCCGTCACGGTCCGGCCCGGTCGTGACAACGGCGGCGGCATGAGCGTCAACGGCCGGCGGGTGACCACGAGCCACCGGACGGGTCGACGCTGGGACCCCCGCCGGGCGGCGCGGACCCGCACCGCCCTGGTGGGCGACCGGGGCTACGAGCTGAGGCCGACCGGGGTGTGCCGGTCACAGATCCTGCGAAACGGCACACCCGTCGCCGAGGCGCGCGGTACCCTGCTCTCGTACTCTCCCTTTCACGAGATCCCCGGCATCGACGCCAGGCTGACGTGGTCGCCCGGCGTCGACCCCACCGACGTCGCGATCGGCCAGGCGATGGTGGTCGCCTTCGGCGCCGGCGCCCCGGGCGCGCTGACCACACTGGCCTTCTTCTGGCTCGACTTCATCAACTGACGTACGGGCTGCGGGGCTTGTCACATCGGTTGTTTCCGTGAGGAGCCGGACGTCACCCATCTGCGAGGCCTGACGCGCCAACAGCTGGCCCGCCTGGGAACATTGGACTTCATAGCGGCCGAGGAGAACGCCGTGTTCCTCGGCCCTCCGGGTCTGAACAGGGAGATATCCGCATGAGCTGGAACCCCTACGAGCTTCTTCCCCCAGCGGCCTCCTTCTCGCTGACCAGCAGCGACCTGCGGGAGGGGGAGAAGCTGGCGATGCCGCAGGTCAGCGGCGTCCTCGGGGCCGGCGGCCAGGACATCTCCCCGCAGCTCAGCTGGAGCGGCTTCCCGTCGGGGACGAAGAGCTTCGTGGTCACCAACTACGACCCCGACGCGCCCACGGCCAGCGGTTTCTGGCACTGGGCCGTGGTGAACATTCCCGCGGACGTCACCCAGTTGCCCGCCGGCGCCGGCGACTCGTCCGGATCGGGCCTTCCGCGGGGCGCCTTCCAGCTCCCGAACGACGCCAGGACGGCAGACTACGTCGGCGCCGCACCGCCGAAGGGCCACGGTAAGCACCGCTACATCTTCGCGGTCCTCGCCCTCGACGTCGAGACCGTCGAGATCGACAGGGAGGCCACGCCCGCCTACCTGATGTTCAACCTCTTCGACCGCACCCTCGGACGCGCCTTCCTGACAGGCTGGTACGAGCGGTAGGCAGTAGCCCCTGCCTCCCACCAGGCGGGCTCACCGCAAGATGTCGGCCTCCCGTACGCGGTGGAGGTGGATGAGGACGTCGAAGGACGGACCGATCGGGACGTTGTCGAGCGGGCACGGGTATGCGGTGCCGATCTGGCGGGTGGGGCGGGCGGTGCCCAGCCAGGCGCGGGCCGCGGCCGGGGCGCTGCGGGTGTCGAGGAAGTAGTCGGGATAGCGGACCTGGTCGAGGACGTACTCGTTGCTGCCGGGAGCGGCCGCGTCCACCGTGAACTTCTTCCACGCGCCGTCGAGGCTCTTGTCCTCCGACAGGAACGAGCCCTGGTCGAAGGTGGTTCCGATGGCGAGGTAGGCCTTGCCGAGCGTCTCGCGCAGGAACGCGCCCTGCAGCTTCGCGTACATCTCGGGCTCGGCGGTCACATATCCGACATGCTGGTCGTGTGCCGACAGCAGCATCCGGTGACCGGTGTGCCGCTGCCACCAGGTGATGTTGTCGGCCATCAGCCGGTCGCGGTCGAGCTCCGCGGCGGCCACCGCCCTGGGGTCGTCGAAGTCGGTGGCGAGGAACGCGGCGGTCTGCGCGATGGACCGGGCGTGCTGCACCGTCCACTCGAACTCCTCACCTCCCGCGCCCGGTTGGCCCTGCAGCAGCTCAAAGGCCTGCTGGGCGTTGGCCGCCAGCCGCTGCCGCTTCGCCAGCGGTTCGCCCAGGTAGACGAAGACGTCGTCGAGGGGGCGCAGGCCGGTGTAGAGCTCGGTGAAGCGCGCCAGCAGCTGCGGGTGCTGCCGGCTGACGTAGCCGGTGACCCGCTCGAAGAAGTCGTCTCCCATCCTGGGAGCTGCGACGTCATCGCCCATGAAGTGGACCCGGTGGCCGGGTCGGCGTCGGTTGTGGTCCCGCATCCACTCGACGAGGTGCAGGAACTCCTCGCGCCCGAACGGCGATCCGCCCAGCGCCTCCTTCACGACCTGGCGCGCGTCCCCTCGGCCGCTCTGGACGTACTCGTCGAGCAGCAGTCCCGACGGCCAGCCGATCTCCAGGGCGAAGGTGGTGAAGCCCTTCTCCTCGACGAGGTACCGGAAGACCCGCTCCTTCAGGGTGAAGAACTCGTGCGACCCGTGCGTGGCCTCGCCCAGGCCCACCACCGTGGCGTCCCCGATCATCGCGCCCAGGGGTCGCAGGTCGGCCGTGTCCGGCCCCGGTTCCGTCGACCGCAGCGGGTGGGCCGCCCGCTCGAGGGCGCGGAGCGGGTCCTGGCCATCACGCGTCGCCGGGGCCTTCTGGTCCGCGTACGCCGGCGTGGGAGCGAGCAGTGCCCCCACCGTGGCCGCAGCCGCCATCAGGAGCGGGCGTCGCCCTATCGTCGTCTTCTCGGTCATGCCGATCAATCACTCCTCGACTCGAACGGCCGGCCGGTGTCGGTGATGGACTGGGGATCGGCCCGGGCCGACCCCCAGTCCATCACCCGGCCGGCGCCTTCCCGTCCGAGCGCAGGACGAGATCGCGGAGGGGACCGTGGTCCCCCCACGGCCCCCGGACCAGGACCCTGCTCCCGGTCCGGTCCGGTCCGGTCCGGTCCGATTCAAGGAGTGCTGGGGCGGGTCTCGGTCCAGTCGACCATCAGACGTCGTTCGGCGAAGAACCACTCGCCTTCGCGCTTGACGAACTGGTCCAGGTAGCGGATGGACGCGATCATGATCGTGCGCTCGGCATCCGCGCCGTAGGAGACGTGGTGGGCCAGGCAGTAGCTCTCGCCGCTCGCGCGGTCGCCGTCGAGTGTCACGGTGCTCTGGCCGTTGAAGTGGGTGGTGGCCCGGTAGGCGTTCAGGTTGTCGAAGACCGGCGCGAGGGCTTCGCGCCCGTGCAGTTCCTGGGTCGGCTCGGACGCGGAGGCGTCCATGAAGACCAGGATGCGAGGAGATCCGCATCCTGTGCGACCAGAGCGACGGCGACCACGTCGCAGGCCTGACCCAGTGGACCGAGGCGCACAACTACACCGACTACCTCGCCTGGCGCACCGCGCACGGCTTCACCGCCACCTTCGAAGCCATGCTCGTCCGCCCCTTGGTGATCCACTACTACGACGAGATCTACCAGGGCCAGGGCATCGCAGCGCGCTGAACGCTGGGGAGTGGTCGGCTCAGATGCAGACCGGCGGGAACGGTCGGTTCACAGGGGAGATTCAGCGCGGAATGCCGGACGGGCCGTCACCGTTGTTCTGGTGACGGCCCGTTGCGGTCGGGGTGTTCATGCGGTCAGGTCGGTCAGGGCCTGGTGCGCGCGCCGGATGGTGCGTTCGGCGCGGTCCCTGAGTCGGATCGCGTGGACGATGCGGTGCTTCTCGGCTTCCCGCAGGCGCTCGTCGATCGTGGCCCGCGCGGTATCGAGCTGGTAGGTCATGGTGTATTCCCCCTGGTCACGGGTGGTCCGTCGGCATCACCGTGATGCCGGTCCCGGAGGCCGCCCTCATGTCTCATATTCTACACCCAAACGCATCCAGGGCCTTGCATTTTTCCCTCGGTTCGGCGAACAGCCTGTAAATCGAAGGCTTTTTGCCGCCTGGGGCCGACTCCCGCGAGCGTGTACAGCCGCGGCGCCGGCGCGAGGGCAGCCAGCAGTGCCGGGCAGCAGTGCCGGGCCCCTTTCGTTGTAGTCGCCATACGCGGGCCGTGGCGGCGGTACGGTCGCAGGGTCGAGCGTGTGAGTGAGGGGGCGGGGATGCTGGAAGAGGCGTTGGCGGCGTTGGCCACGGCGGGCGGCACCGCGGTGGTTCAGGCCGCAGGGACCGACGCGTGGAGCGGATTGCGTTCACGGGTGGCCCGGTTGTTCGGCCGTGGGGACGGGCAGCGCGAGCAGGCGGAGCTGGAACGGCTCGATCAGACGGCCAACGCTCTGGAGGTGGTCGGCCCGGGCGAGGCGGAGCGGGTGCGGATCCGTCAGGAGACGTCCTGGCAGACCCGCTTCGAAGTCCTGCTGGAGAGTCTGACCGCCGACGAACGCGACCAGGTGGCCGCTGAGCTTCGGGCGCTGCTGAAGGAGGAGGCTCCGCGCGGGCGGGCGGATGCGGGCGGGGTGTCGGGCAACATCTTCCACGGTCCCGCCGCGATCCAGCTCGGCGGCGGTGACCAGAACAATCATTTTGGATCGGGGGCCTGACCGACCCGACCGACCCGACCGGCGCGAGCCCCGTGGGGGGCGGCCGGTTCAGACCGAGGGGGCCGGCGTGGCAGTCGATTCGGGTTTTGTGTAGAGGACTTCGCGGGCCTGCTCCGCGGCGCGGAGCATGGTCTCGCTGATGAAGTCGCTGAAGCGGGCGATGTTCTCCAGGCGGGCGGCGGCCGGACTGTCGCGGCCGAGGATGCCGACGCCCTGCCGCGCGGTCTCGGCGACCTGGGCGATGCCGTGGGCGCTGGCGATCGTCGACTGGTACCAGACGTCGTCGTCGACGAAGTAGCGTTCGCGGCGGCGTTCGTCGCGTTCCCGGCGGATCAGGCCCTGGCCTTCGAGGAACGCGATCGCCTTGGAGACGGACGCCGGGCTGACCTCGAGGCGCTGGACGAGTTCGGACGCGGTGAGGCTGCCCGCGTCGGCGACGAAGAGACAGGTCAGCACCCGAGCCGTCATCCTGGGCAGGCCCTGGTGCATCAGGAGGGTGGTGAACGCCTCCTCGTACTCGCGCACGGCCTCGTCGTCGCGCCCGCCCTGGCCGTGCGCCGGCGCCGCCTGCCCCCGGGGTGGGGTGTGCTTGCGCCGATGGGCGCGACGCTCGGTGGCGCGGTGGGCCAGATCGGCGCGGTAGGCGGTGGGGCCGCCGTTGCGCATCACCTCACGCGTGATCGTCGAGGTCGGGCGGTCGAGGCGTCGGGCGATCTCGGCGTAGGCGAGGCTGTCGGCCAGCCCCAGCGCGATCTGCTGGCGCTCCTGCTGGGTGAGCCTGCCTCCCGGCATCGCGATCTCCTTTGCTGATCCCTCGTGAGGATCACTCATGAGGATCATTCGTGGCGGTCCATGATCCCCCACTATAGCGTTCACTTCTCACCCATTGCAATGATCAGAGCAGTCGGCATTGCGTTGCTCTCACAGCCATTGCAACACTTTCCCTGCCTCTACCTGCATAGATGCTGATTCTATGCAACGGACATGTTGTCTGGATCTGGAAAGCAACGTAGCGTTTCTAGGGTCAGAAACAACGAACGAGCACAGGAGAGCACGATGCAGAAGTTCGAGACCCCCGCCCCGATCTCCGCCGTCCTGGACATCCCCGCCGGACGCATCCAGTTCATCGCCGCAGACCGCGCCGACACCACCGTCGAGGTCCTGCCCTCCGATGCAGCCAAGAGCCGCGACATCAAGGCCGCTGAGCAGACCACCGTCGTCTACGCCGACGGCGTCCTGCGGATCACGGCCGCAGCCCCCGGCAACCAGCTGCTCGGCCCCTCCGGATCCCTGGAGGTCACCGTCCAACTGCCCGCCGGCTCCCGCATCGAGGCCAAGACCGCCAGCGCCGAGCTCCGCGGCGTCGGCCGCCTCGGCGACGTCGCCTTCGAGGGCGCGTACCGGCAGATCAAGATCGACGAGGCCGCGAGCCTCCGCCTCACCGCGGTCGACGGCGACGTCGAGATCGGTCGGCTGGGCGGCCCCGCGGAGATCAGCACCGCAAGGGGCGACATCCGGATCGCCGAGGCCGTGCGCGGCACGGTCGTGCTCCGCACACAGTCCGGCGACATCACGGTCGGCGCCGCCGCCGGCGTCTCGGCCGCCCTGGACGCCGGCACCGGCTACGGCCGCATCAGCAACGCCCTCAAGAACGACGGCACCGTCGAACTCGACATCCGCGCCACCACCTCCCACGGCGACATCACCGCCCGCAGTCTCTGAACGAGCGGCACCAGGACGGCCCGGCCGGGCCCACCGCGATCGAGATCCCGTCGGTCGTCGCCGACGACCCGGCCGGCCGGCCGTCCATCCGTCCAACCGTCCGTCCAATCCCAACGGGGGCCTGCGATCCACGAGCAGGGCCTGCAGAAGCCGTACACGACGCCTCACACGAACACGAGCAGGTGGGAACAGAACATGACGAAGAACAGCACGTCGTCCTCGACTGGTTCGAAGACCGACTCGAAGTGGACCGGCATGGTGCCGGTCGACGACACGGCCCTGGCCGTCACCGACACCGGCGGTCCCGGCATCCCGGTGGTCTACCTCAACGGCCAGTTCGCCACTCAGGGCTACTGGCGGCGGGTTATCGCCGAACTGGGCTCGGAGTGGCGGCACATCACCTACGACGAGCGGGGTCGCGGCACGAAGTCGAAGCGTTCGGCGGACTACTCCTTCGAGGCCGCCGTCCGGGATGTCGATGCCGTCCTCGCGGCCAGGGGTGTGGACCGGGCGGTGGTGGTGGGCTGGTCCTACGGGGCGTTCATCGGGGCGCACTGGGCCAACCGGAATCCGGAGCGTGCCCTGGGCGCGGTCATGGTCGACGGCGCGTACCCGTACGACTGGCTGGACGAGGCGATGGAGCAGCGGATCCGGAAGCTGTTCCGGCGGATGGGCTGGTTCACGCCGCTGCTGCGCCCGACCGGCCTCACCCCGCGGCTGACTGCCGACCAGCAGGCCGACAGCAACATCGAGCTCGGCAGGATCTCCCGCGAGCGCGAGTTGGGCCCCGTGCTGGACGGCATCGCCGTCCCGCTGCGGTATGTGGTCGCTTCGGGATCGTCCCTCGGAAGCCGCGGTGACGAGCAGGAACGGATCCGTACCAGCCTCGATGCGGTGACCGCCCGCAACCCGAACATCGAGATCAGCGCGAAGGTCGCCAGCAACCACGGTGCGATCCTCAAGAGGGACTTCCCGGCCATCGCGGAGGCCGTACGCGAGGTCGCCGCCCTCGACCAGGGCCGCCGGGGCTGAAAACCTGGCAGGAACAGCGCCAGAAATCGGGTGCGACCGAACTGTCTCCCCAACACGTCCATTCCGGCTGAGCGGCCGTCGCACGCCGGGTGTGCCCGGTGGTCCGGCCGCCGGTCCGTCCATCTCCGGGCGGTCCGCTGACTACTGACGGAGTGTGAGACCCCTTGCCCCAGCAATCCTCTTCCCCCGCCGCCCGGCGGCTTCGGGCCGGCCGGCTGGCCGCCGTCGCGGCCGCCGCCACCCTGGTCGCCACGGGCGTGGCGGCACCGGCTGCCGAGGCCGCGGGCCCGGGCCGCACCGAGCTGCCGTCGGGGATGCCCAGCGCGGGTCCGGGCGGAAGCGTCGACACCGGTGCGGCACCGGGCAATTGGGGACTGTCGCTGCGGGTCTACCTGGCCGGAAAGGACCCGGTCGGCATGGTCAGGGCCGCACAGCGGGTGTCCGACCCGGCCGGGCGCGACTACGCCCACTATCTGACGCCCGCCCAGTTCGACCAGCGCTACGGCACCACCCCGGCGCAGGCGGCGAAGGTCAGCGACTGGCTCAGCGGCTTCGGCATGCACGTCACGCCCGGCGCCAACGCCCACTACCTGACGGTCACCGCGACCGTGGATCAGGTGCAGCAGGCCTTCGCCACCTCGCTGCACGCCTACGCCTACGGAGCCGGGCAGCCTCCCCGGATGCTCTTCCCGACGGGCGGGATCTCGGTGCCGGCCGCGCTCGGCCACGACATCAGCACGGTGCTCGGCCTCGACGACTTCCACCCCGCCATTCCGGACACCCCTGCCCCGGCGGCACCCCAGCCGGCGGCACCCCTGCCCACGGCACCCCGGACCACGGCATCCCGGGCAGCAGCACCTCGGACTGCCGCGGCTGCGGCTGCGGCTGCGGCCCCGGCCCCGGCCTCGGCCCCGGCCCCGGCCTCGGCCCCGGCCTCGGCCCCGGCCACGCCGCCCTGCTCGCAGTGGTGGGGCCAGAACAGCTCGCCGATCCCGCCGGTCAACGGCCGCACCAGCGCCATCGACGCGGTCTGCGGTTACACCCCGCAGCAGCTGCGCGACGCCTACGGGGTGACCAACAGCCAGTACACCGGCAAGGGCCGCACGGTGGCCGTCGTGCTGGACGGCGCGCTGCCCACCATGGAGGCCGACGCCGACACGTTCTTCGCCGTGCACGGCGTGCCGGGCTTCGCCCCCGGCCAGTACAGCGAGAACTTCGGCCCGAACTTCGCCGCCTCCTGCCGCGGCAACTCCGACGCGCCGGAGGAGCCGCTGGACGTGGAGACGCTCCACATCGCCGCGCCGGACGCCAAGGTGGTCTACGTCGGCGCCGACTGCGACATGAGCGGCGGCTACGGCGGCGGCAGCCTGCCCTTCCTGGACGCCCACACCCGGATCGTGGACCAGCACCTCGCGGACGTGGTGACCGACTCGTTCCCCACCCGGGAGGACGGCGACTCGCCCGCCACCGTGGCGGCCTGGGACCAGATGTTCCAGCAGGGCGCACTGGAGGGCGTCGGCTTCGACTACTCCTCCGGCGACGCCGGTGACGGCGCGTCCGGGGAGGACGCGGGCTCCCCGCGCAACGTGAGCTTCCCGGCTTCCGACCAGTGGGCGACCTCCGTCGGGGGCACCACGCTGGAGATCGGCAAGAACGGCCAGGTGGCCGGCGAACTCGGCTGGGGCAACAACGCGGCGCAGATCAACCCGCAGGGCACCGGGTACCTGACCCCGCCGCCCGGACAGTTCTTCATGGGCTCGGGCGGTGGACCCAGCAACCTGGTCAGCGAGCCCTGGTACCAGAAGAACGTGGTCCCCTCGACCCTGGCGACCAATGCGGGCACCGAGTCGGCCCGCCGAGTGCAGCCGGACATCGCCGCCGACGGTGACCGCGCCACCGGTTGGCTGATCGGCTTCACCACCCCGGGCGGCGCCTACCACGAGGAGATCGGGGCCGGCACCAGCGGCTCCTCCCCGCTGATCGCCGCGCTGGAAGCCGACGCGGCCCAGGCCTCCGGCCATGCCCTCGGCTTCGCCAACCCGCTGATCTACAAGCTGCGCAACACCCCTGCGATCCGCGACATCGTGCCGGCCCCGGCCGGTCAGGAGCCCTGGGCGGTGACCTTCCTGCCGAGCTGGGACGACCCGAACGCCTTCAACACCTACCTGACCCAGTTCGACCAGGACGGCTCGCTGAAGACCGCACCCGGCTACGACGACGTGACCGGCGTCGGCTCGGCAACCGCGGACTTCGTACGCTTCTTCGCTCGATACTGACAGTCCAACTCATCGGGTTGAGGCTGCCGTTCGACCTCCACCCAGGATCCGGATGAGCGGACAGGGTTGCCCTTCGTCTCGGCCAGGCTTCCGCCGCAACGAGACGAAGGGCAACCCCGTTGTGCCCCTGGCGTCGAGAGACTCGCCTCGCCGGACGCCGTGCCGAACGGGCGCGCGGGGCACTCTGGACGGCATATGCCGATGGGCGATATATATATATCCGTATGACAGAACGCTCCATGCAGGAGCCGACGTACGCTCTCCCGGCCGACCGGCGTCTGAGCAGCATCCGTCCGACGGCCAGGGGGGCCCTCGCATGAACACCGGCACTACTGGCACCACCAGCACCACGGGCACCACTTCGCGGGGACTGCGGCTGGCCCTGCGGGTCTACCCCGCCGCCTACCGCGCCGAGTGCGGTGAGGAGATCACCGCCGTCCACACGGACGCCACCGCGGGCGCCGGCCGACTGGCCACCGCCCGCGAGACCGCCGGCGTCGCCGCGTACGGCCTGCGGGTCCGCACCGGCCTCACCGCGAGCGGCACCGCCGGACGCCTGCTCGCCACCACAGCCCCACTGGCCGCCGCCATGGCACTGGGCCAACAGCTGCCCGTCCTGTGGCACCTCCCGCAGAGCTGGCAGACGGCCCTGCCCACGGCCGAGTCGCCCACCAACCTCCGCCCCGAGGTGGTCGCTTCGGCCTTCCCGGGCGCGCTCTGGCTGCTGGTCGTGGCGGCCCTGCTGCTCCGCAGGTGGACCACCGCCCGGACCCTGGCCGCCCTGGCCGCGCTGGCTGCCATCGCCCAGTGGTTCGTCCAGGAGCAGGTGACGGGGACGTTGATGCCGGGCATGCCGCCGGACTACCTCCTCCTGATCATGTCGGCCGGAGAGGGCGTCCTGTGGTCCCTGCTGGTCTTCGCCGCACCAGGCGACCTGCTGGACAGCACGATCGCACGCCGACCGCGGGCCGCCGTCCCGCCCGCCCTGATACTGGGCGCGAGCCTCCTGCTGCCCGACGTGGGCCGGCTCGCCATAACTCCCGCGACCGTAGTGGCGGTGTTCGGGGCCGGCATCCCGCTGGCCCTGCTCTCGCTCGCATCCCTGCACCGGGGCCGGCTGCTGCCCGCCGCGGCCGGCCTGGTCGCCCTCCCGCTGGCCCTCAACCTCGGCCTCCCCTACTACGCGTTCTTCTCCTGGTACAGCGACCAGTTCGGCAACCTCGGCCTGCTCGCCGACTACCTCCTCGCCGTCACCCTGGTCACCCTGCTGACAGCAGCCGCCGTCCGGGTCCTCAGGCCCACCCCTGAAGCCCCAAGCCTCCTCGTCGCGGAGTAGCCCCACCCGACAAGAGCTTGAGTCCGTGCGTACGGGATGCGTCAAGATCTCCGGCAGTGGCAACCAGCTGGGCTGGAACAACTGTCAATCTCATGGAGATCACTGATACATCGTCGGGGAGCTCTGGCAGCAGGTCCTGCCGGACTCGGGGCGCGGCATCGTCGCAGGACGACGTCCCGCAGGCACACCGTCTGCGCCCGCGTCCGACCGACCATCACCTGAGGGAACGTTCGTGACACAGCTGCTCATTGAAGAGAACTTCCAGCACCTCGACGGCCAGGACCTGGTGTCGCTGATCGAGGCTCTCGCCGAGCTCGGCCTCAACGCCGAGCCCACCCAGCCCCGCACGGTGACCCGAGGCGACGACTGGGCGCTCGTCCTGCACTGGCTCAGGGACGACATCGGGCAGATCACCGAGGATGCCGTGGCGGCGGCGCTCGTCACGGCCGTGACCGAGGTGCTGGGCCAGGTGCACTCGGTCGGGGCCGGTGGGACCAGCGTGCGGGGCCGCGCAGTGCCGCTGCGCATCGATATCCGCGGACGCGCCGGGGAGCTGATCAAGTCCATCGCGATGCCGGGTGTCGAGGCGCACCCGGCGGCCGCGCCGTGGTGGCGCGGGCGGCACACCGCGGCCGCCGACGGCGTGCCGCGCCTGCTCCCGTCGGTTCCCGCGACTGAGGGGTAGCGGAGCCCGCCCAGTGTGGGGGACGGCAAATTTTACTTTTCAACCTTAATATCGATGCCATGCGCCCGGTTTGATCTACGAATCGGAGGTGTGCGAGGCTGTCTCTGGCACGCCGTTACCGCCAGGTAACTCACCGTGCCAGTCTTGCGCGGACGCCTGCGGGGGAGCAGCGGGCGTCGCGCGCCACAGCCGGAGACCGCACACGGGGGCACTGCGTGCGAGCCGTCCGGCCGGCGGCCCCGGTGCTCACCGGACGGGCCGTCCATCCGACCTGGAAAGCGTGGAGTGCGATGCGAAATCGTGGTGTCGATGTGGCGAGCTTGCGCAGCGAGCTCGAAGACCTCTGGGAGCGACGGGACGAGGTCTCGCTGGAGTCCGCCGAGGCGGTGGCCGCCGTCGACGTGGCGATCGACCTGCTGGACACCGGTCGCGTGCGGGTGGCCGAGCTGGTGGACGGTCAGGTCGTGGTGCACGAGTGGCTGAAGAACGCGATCCTCCTGCTCTACAAGCAGGCATCGCCGCAGATCTCGCAGTTCGGCCCCTTCCAGTGCGCCGACAAGATCCCGCTGAAGGCCCGGATCGACGGCTCCGGGGTCCAGGTGTCGCCGGGTGCGGTGATCCGGCGGGGCAGCTACCAGGAGCCCGGCGTCGTGGTGATGCCGAGTCACCTCGGCATCGGCTCGTACGTCGGCGAGGGCACCCTGGTGGACTCCTGGGTCGGCATCGGCTCGTGCGCCCAGATCGGCCGGAACGTCCACCTGTCCGGTGGGGTCGGGCTGGGCGGCATGATCGAGCCTCCCATGGCCAAACCGGTGGTGATCGAGGACGACGCCTTCATCGGCGCCCGTTCGATGGTCTACAGCGGGGCCCGGGTCGGCGAGGGCGCGCTGCTGGGCGCCGGAGCCCTGCTGACCGACACGATTCCGGTGATCGACGCGGCCACCGGCGAGGAGCTCAGCCGCGGTGAGGTGCCGCCGTGGACGGTTGCCGTCCCCGCCAGCCGTCCGCGCGAGTTCGACGGCGGAACCTTCGGCCTGCCCTGCCTGCTGGTGATCAAGCACCTCAAGAAGGGCGAGCGGCACGACAAGGCCAAGCTCAACGACGCGGTGCGCAGCAACCCGCCGGTCATTCTCTGACTGACCTGACCCTGGGCGCCGCCCGTCCCCCCGTCTCCTGACGACTTCCCAAGGAACCCTCACCATGCCCGCGCCTGCCACCGGCATCATCCCGCTGCTGGCCCGTCACCCCGAACTCGGGGAGCTGCGGTCCCGCCTGACGGCCTTTCTGGACACCCATCTGCCCGCGCCGGTCCGCGAGGACGACCCCCGGCCCGACTGGCTCGCCCTGCGGGCTGCCGCCTCGGCCGCCGGGCTCACCGGCATCGACGTCGCCTTCCCTGACGTTCCGGACGAGGGGCCGGGCGTCACCGGGCGGGTGGCCCAGGGCATGGCCATGTTCCTCGCCGGGCAACGCGATTGCGACGCCCGCGAGCTCTTCAGTACCGGACACGCCGCCATGCCGCTGCGCTACGGCTCGCCCGCTCTCGCCCGTCACACCCGCGAACAGGTCGTCACGGCAGGCAAGTTGGTGGGCGTCGCGGCCAGCGAGCCGCACTCGGGATCGGACCTGCGGGGCTTTCGCACCGTCCTGGTCGACCACGGCGACCACTTCACGCTGTCGGGCTCCAAGGGCCTGCTCAGTAGGGTCGAAGAGGCCTACGGCTTCGTCGTCTTCTGCAAACTCGTCGACCGGCAGGACGTCGGCCGGGTCGACCTGCGGACCGTACCGCTCTCCGCGGTCTGGGTCCCGATGGACGCCACGGGCGTGCTCACCGAGACCACCGATCCGCTGGGCATGCGCGGCTGGAGCTTCGGCCATCTGCACTTCGTCGACACCCGGTTGGACAAGGACTTCCTTCTCGGCGAACCCGGCGACGGCCGCCGGATCTTCGACGCGCACTTCTCCGCCTGGCGGTTGATGATGTCCCTGGTCTGCCTCGGCGCCGCCGCGGCAGCGATCCAGGAGTCCGCGGCCCGCACCCGCAGCCGCACCGTCGGGCGGATGCCGCTGGCCGGCATCCCCTCCGTCGTCGCCCGACTGGGCACCGCCGCCGCCGAGGTCGAGGCCGCCACGGCCTGGTGCTTCGCACTCCTGGAGCGCATCGACCAGGGCGAGAGCGACATCGCCGCCTGCTCGGCCGCCAAGGCACTGGCCACCGACGCCGCCTACCGCGCCGTCGACCTCGCCCTCCAACTGCACGGCAGCGAGGGCTACACCCGGCAGACCCCGATGGAGAAGCGACTGCGCGACATCCGGGGGCTGCGCATCGCCGACGGCCCCAACGACACGCTCTACAGCGTGCTGGCCCACTCCCTGCTGATCGAGCAGCAGCGGGCCGAGGACGCCCAACTCCTCGCCCATCACTGAACCGAGGCACCAAGGAACCGCACATGCCAGCCACTGCGCCCACCCGCACCGAAGTCACCGAAGTCACCGAAATCCTGGAGGTGTTGGGAGCCGCGCCCGACCGGGAGGTACTGCTCCACCACGGACGGGCCACCACCGCCGGGGAGCTTCGCGACCTCACCCACCGCCTGGCGCGGGCCCTGCGCGCCCAGGGCATCGACCGCCACCACACCGTCACGCTGCTGAGCGCCAACCTGCCGGAGGTCATCGCCGCACGCTACGCCGCCAACCTGGTCGGCTGCCGGGTCAACCAGCTCTACGGCAAGCTGCCGGCCCAGACGCAGGCCGTCATGGTCCGCGATGTCGAGACGCACGCGCTGATCGTCGATCCCCACCATGCGGGCCGGGCCGCCGAAATCACCGAGACGGCCCCCGTCGGGGCCGTCCTGGTTCTCGGCCCCAGCGCGGTGGGGACCGACCTGCTGGCGCTGGCCGCCGCCCAGCCGGCCGACCCGTTCCCGAGCCGGGCCCGGTCGACGGACGTACGGACCATCCGCCACTCCGGCGGCACCACCGGCCACTCCAAGGGGATATGCATCGGCTACGGGCAGGTCCGCCGGTTCGGCCCCGACCTGGACGGTGACCCGTCGCACCCGCCGCGGCTGCTGGTCTGCACCACCCTCGCCCACGCTGCCGGACAGCTGACCGACAAGGTGCTGCGGGCCGGCGGCAGTGCGGTCCTGCTGGACGACTTCGACGCGGGCACCGTCCTGGCGGCGATCGAACAAGAACGCATCACCGACGTGTTCCTGATGCCGCCGCTGCTCTACCAGTTGCTGGATCACCCACGGTCCGAGCACACCGACACCAGCAGCCTGCGCCGCCTCACCTATGGCGGCTGCCAGGCATCACCGGCCCGGCTCACCGACGCGATCCGGCGTTTCGGCCCGGTGCTGGTGCAGCTCTACGGGCAGCACGAGGCAGGCATCGTCAGCGTCCTCGACGCCGCTGACCACGATCCGAGCCGCCCCGAACGGCTGCGTTCGGTCGGCCGGATCGCGCCCGGCTACCGGGTGGCGATCCGCGACGAGTCGGGCCGGGACCTGCCGGCCGGTGCGCGCGGCGAGCTCTGCGTCAGCTCGGACAGCCTGATGCTGGGCTACTGGAAGCAGCCTGAGCTGACCGCCGAGGTCCTCAAGGACGGCTGGCTGCGGACCGGCGACCTCGGCTACCTGGACGACGAGGGCTACCTCTACATCGTCGACCGGCTGAAGGACCTGATCAACACCGGTGGCGGCCATGTGTACACCTCCGAGGTCGAGGACCTGCTCAACTCCCACCCCGAGGTCCGCCAGAGCGCGGTCTTCGGCGTCCCCGACGGCAACCAGGTGGAACGCGTCCACGCCGTCGTCGTGCCCGCCCCGGGCGCACGGCCCGACGAGGACGAGCTCCGCAGCCTGGTCCGCACCCGGCGAGGCCCCCTCCACGAACCGGCGCACATCGCCTTCCTCCCCGCACTCCCGCTCACCGACGCCGGCAAACCCGACAAGAAACTCCTCCGCCGGCAAGCAGCCACCCGGTAGCAGCTCCCATGGGCGACTCGCCAATGGAGTTGTCTCCTGGGGGCCGTGATGGTCTGGATCGCGGGTGGAGCTCGCCGAGTCGTGCATGGTCGTGCCGGCGGCCGGGGTGACGACTGGCGGAGCCTCCCTCGCCCACCTCGACCTGGCCCTCTCCCTGGTCCACGACCACAGCCCGGCACTCGCCGAGCTCACCGCCGGCTATCTGGTCGTGGACTCCCTTCCCAGCCAAGCGAGTTACGCGATCCCTGCCCACCTGGCCCGGACCGATCCGCTCGTCGGCGCCCTCGAACGCCACCTACGGGACCGTCTCGACCGCCCGTTCTGCCTCGCCGACGCGGCCAGCGCGCTCGGCGTCAGCAAGCGCACCCTCCAGCGCACGGTACAGCGGGCGCTCGGCATTCCACCGGTCCGCTTCGCCCAACGGATCCGGCTCGACCACGCGGTACACCTGTTGCGCACCACCGACCTCTCGGTGGAGGTGGTCGCCGCCACGTCGGTTACGAGAACGGCATCACGCTCACCACACTGATAAACAACCGCCTCGGCACCACGCCGGGGCTCCTGCGGGGCCGACCCGCAGGGGTTGGCGGGCCACCATGAGCACCCCGTCGCGCGGACTTTGAGCTCGACGCTGATGGCGGCGGGTGGAGGCGGCAGCTGGGTGATGGATGCGCGGGCGCCGAGAAACAGTCACCCCGCTGCGGATCCCGCACTCTGCAAGCCCGGGGCGCAAGTCCTGCGACGGGTCGGCCGCCACAGACGATCCGCTCGTGCATGCGGACAGGGCGGCGATGGGGTGGTGGGCGTTGGTGATGACCAGCAGGTCGTTGTCACAGGTGAGTTGCGCGATGGTGGCAAGCTCGTCGGGTGAGGACCATGCCGGTCGGGTTGTCCTGGGTGTTGAGCAACAGGAGGCAAGTGCGCGGGGTGATCGCGGCGCGCAGCGCTGGAAGGACGGCGGACGGAGCGTCAGGGGACTCGGGTGGCGCCGGTCATGGCGATGCAGGCCGCGTAGGAGTCGTAGAACGGCTCGAAGGCGGTCACCTCCTCGCCGCGTTCGAGGAGGGCGGCGGCGCGATCCTCGGTGGTGACCGGGAGCTCGATGTCGGGGTCATAGCTGAGGCCGTAGAAGCGCTGCGGGTGCTCGGGCCGTGGTGGCCCAGGGCTGAGACCATCCTGTCCAGTCCATCCAGCCTGCGGTTGAGCAGCGGCCGCCCACCCATGTGCACTCCATCCATCTGATTTCAGAGCCGTCGCCCCAGTTGTGGATGGCTGAGGCGATGCCTACTGCTGGCTTCATCCCATGCACTCGCTGGCGGGTCGCGCGCTATTCGCCATGTCCGAAGCGTTGCGTCAGCTGACAAGCTGTCGGAACCTCTCGAACAATGTCCTGAACTCGGAGGGCTGAGGGCTGCCTTCTGGTCCCTCGCCAGTGGGCTGGTCATTGACGGGCTGTGATGCCATTTTTTCCTCGTTGACCAGCGCCCGAAGATCTTCGTCGTCCAGCGCGAGTACGAATCCCCTCGAGGCCAAAGCCACGTCTCGGCAGCGCGCGATGAATAGTGGCTTATCCTGGAGCGAGCGGCAGAGGATGAGGCCGACTTGCCCTCGCAAATGGGAGAATCGCCCGGTGATCTGATCGAGTTCTGGATTTCCGAGGTCCGCCTTGTAGTTCTTGCACTCGACGAATACGTAGGAGCACTGATGGCGTTGCCGCTGAAGCCATCCGAAGAATCCCGAGTCGGCCATGTTTGTATAGGTAATGTCGACTCGCTTTCGCCCTTGATCGATTGGGAACTCGATAACAGGCTGGGATAGCGCTGGATAGAACAGGGCTGAAAGGAGGGACTCTACTGCCCTGTGGTACGCAGATGCACCTTCAGGTCCCGGAGGTATGGTCAGCACTTCGTGCAGCAGAGCGTCGAGGTCGATTCTTGGTGTCTGCGTCGCTGCACTGATTTGGTCGTGCGTCAGTGGCTTCGACGGATTCAGGCGCTTGCCCTCTTTGTATGACTGAAATACTTCCGGGCGCGCGAACGAGTGGCTCGCAATTATCTCCTTCCCGCCGCCGTATTCCTGCTCGACATCCTTCTTCTGTACGACCTTCTGGCCATCCTTGAGGGTCTTGACCAGTTTGCTGCCAGGCTTATCCAGCTCCTCGCTCTGCATGGCTGGAGCCAGGTAATTCCGAAAGTACTCCTCCTTGGTGAGGTGCAGGTCGTACCTGACGATGACCTTGGGAACGAGTAGCAGCGGGTTGCCGTCCGCAATAGGAAGGCGCGTAAATGTTCCATCCCATTCCCGACGAAAGGGATCCCAAGCTAGACCACTGTAAACACCCTCCTCCAGTGGGATGCCGTACATGAGTGCGACTGACTGAGTGTAGGTCACGAGCATGCCGCGAATAACATTGGTAGTGAGGTCGGAGACGATATCTTTCCCGACTCCCTCGATGAAGAGCGCAGTGTCTTCGAGATCCTCAAGCATCCCCGTCTTGGCTGCTCGGCTAAGCGTCAGATTATTGCAGAGCTTCTGAATCAGATACGGCCCCAGGCCGCGTCCTCGAGATTTTCCCTTCGAAAGTCCAAAATGAGTCTCGTTCGGCTCTTGGAGTCGAATAAGGAGATTCTTGACTCTGTCCTGATCGTCGTTATTGATAGCGTCAAGAACGCTATCGAAGAATGTGCTCAGCATGTTCAGACACTGTGTCGCCCACTCGTCTGAGAGATTCTTTATGGCGCTCGGGTCGATGTATACCGGAGTGTCCTCGGTGATGTCGATATCGACAAAGTCCAGCGCGGGCTGCGTCCGTCCGAGGTTGTAATACTCCGATACGCGCATGGTTCCCCCAGATGTCTGGCCGGCCGAGCGGTGCCAGCCAACGTCCTACCCAGCCGCCGACCGGCGCATGCCCGTGACGTGGCGCGGGCTAAGCAGCATCCGACCGAACAGGTGCGCTACTGGGGTAGGTCGCCGAAGTGCTGCGGCCTCGCCCCGAGCTCCCAGCCCTCCAGTTGGGAGGCAGGGCTGCGGGGCGGTGGCTGCCAGTCAGGATCGCAGGCGTTCGCACCACCGCTTGAGTTCGTGTAGGTGGGTGTGAACGGCATCGAGGCCACCTGCTGTCCTGCAGTCGGTGGGCCTCGCAACTTGAGTGGGGCTGCGGGGGAGGGCCGGGCGTGGAGACTGGGCCGGCATAGCTGTGGCCGGCGATCCTCTGACTCTGCGAAACCCGCAAGTTGATCACTGGTCAGATGGGCCCTGGTCGTAGTGGGCGGGGACCTTGAGAGCGTATCCGCTGGCCGAAAGACGTGTTACGACCTCACGCACCTCCTGTATGACCTCGAGCACTGGAGTGATAATCTCCCCATCGGCTAGTTGTCGCTCGCACTTGGCTAGAAGGACTGGCCACAGCAGCTGAGCGAGTTCGACTTTGGGGTCACCGAGGCGCATCTTTCCCAGTGGAATCTTGATGTCCTGATGCTTTTCTCGTGCTTCGGAGAGATGCGCTCGAAGCTCCTGCTCCCAGGAGTCTCGTTCCGCACCTCGTTCCTTGCGCTCGGCGATTGTTCTGATCTGAGGCACTAGCTCGTCATCTGTGAAGTTGGCGAGTTCGTACTTATCTTCACCCCAGACGCGCACCCGGACGAGGAAGTCAAGATCCTCTTGTGATATATCAGCTCCCTGCCACTGAACCTCTTCGCGAATGGCATTCTGCAGCTTTCTAGTTTCATCTGAACGCCGCGCTTCGGTTGCCCACTTGTTCTCAGCATCCATTGCCACCACAAGCGCCGTAGGGGTGGCGTCCAGCAGCCAGCAGCTCTGCAAGCGTCTCCCGATGCGTGGTGAGATGTTATATCGAGCAATCAGCAAAGGGCTGATCTTCGATCCCTTGGTGCGTTGCACTCTGACGTGCTCTGTCCGGCCGAGACCAAACTCCGCCAATAGCCGAGGTATGTGATAAAGCTCGGTCTCGCCCTCGACCAGCAGCAGAACCCGAGGATGAGGTGACAGGCCAAAGCTGCCGAGTGCTCGCTCCAGTGATTCTGCGTCATCGTGTCGAGCGGAAAGGCGATCGTGAAGAGGTGTCCAAGCGTTCAAGCCTGAAATATCGGGCAATGATGCGAGCTGGCCCGTTGCCGCCAGATCCTCATGGGCTCGCAGGAGGATCTCAGCGGCGATCCGGTGCCACATGCAGTCGAGCGGCACCCCCCTCAGTTCGGACCATCCCGTGTAGCTCGCATGACGCAGCAGAGGAAGCCACGCCTTCAGCGGGTCCCTCATGTGAGCCAAGGTGAGAAGTCGCTCCGCTTGTTCTAGTAGATCAACTTTAGTAAATCCTGCAAGCTGGAGCAGCTCAGATACGTCAGATGATGATCGGAATCGCCATAGATCCTCACTCGATGTGCCAGGTGGGACGCTAGACGTTCCCAGGATTCCGGGTAGATACCGAGGTGCCAGAGCCGCGAGGGCTTGGGCTCTTGATCGCTTTCTTGGCATGCGAGCGTGGTAATTGTGCGCAAATCCTTGTCGAATGAACTCAAGTTCATTAAGTGCATCCGAAAAATCTAGTATCTGCCATTCGGAGTAGGCGAAGCCATTCCACCATTCATGTACGCCCTGATTGTCGGGTCGCTGGTAGGGCCAGGTCGCAGAGTAGCCCTCATTGAGAGGGTCGCGAACTTTCCCCTCCAAGGCTGCTTCAAGCACCCAGCCTCTTGTATTAGTTCCGAGAAATTTGGCATGAGCGAGGATTCTCCGGCCTTCCGATGGAGTATCGCTGACCCGGTAGAGTGGAAGGAGTAGCCGTCTGCTGTGAAGTTCCTGGAGGAGTGTCAGATCGATGTCGTAGCCTCGAAGTGTCGCAGCCTTTATCAGGCCATCAGTATCCAGCAGGTGATCCGCTTGAGTGAACGAGAAGGGGAGGGTTAGCAGGGCGAGCGATGAGCATGGGGAGGCTGCTTCTGCCACTTCTGATGAGGTCATATGGTGAGCCTAAGGGGTGGCTTGGGCGCTTACATTCCCCAGGCGGCGAACGCGGCCCAGTGGAATGGCGAGGCGAAGGGGCGGCCGTCACGCATCCCGCTTGCCGTCGCTCGGGGGAGGCGGCGCAGCCAGGCGCGCGACCAAAGCAGGGCTTCCACCGGGGGACACCGCTCGAGGTTGACCGGCCCGGTGGCCGTGGCGAGCACCGGCATCTCCCGAAGACTGTCGTCCCCATCCTCACCAGCCTGCGGTTCGGCAGTGACCCGGCGCAAGTAGCCTGCTGGCTCCCTTGGGCTTTGCTGTCCTCAGCTTGTCAGCAAATGGGTAGGCGAACAGGTCTTGTCCAGGAAGCCGCCGGACTGGTGTTGCCACAGCTTGGCGTAGGCGCCGTCCGCGGTGAGGAGTTCCTGGTGGGTGCCCTGTTCGAGGATCCGGCCGCGGTCGAGGACGACGAGCCGGTCCATCGTGGCGACGGTGCTCAGCCTGTGCGCCACGACGAGGGCCGTGCGCCCCTCCATGAGTCGCCACAGGGCCTCCTGGACCAGGACCTCGCTCTCGGAGTCCAGGGCGCTGGTCGCCTCGTCCAGCAGCAGGATGGGTGCGTCGCGCAGGATCGCGCGGGCGAGGGCGACCCGTTGGCGCTGTCCGCCGGAGAGTTTGACGCCGCGCTCGCCCACCATGGTGTCGAAGCCGTCCGGCAGCGCGTCGGCGAACTCGGTGACGTGCGCTGCCTCTGCCGCCCGGCGGATCTCGGCGTCGGTGGCGTCCGGCCGGGCGAATGCGATGTTCTCGCGCAGCGTGCGGTGGAACATCGCCGGATCCTGCGGCACGTAGGCGATCTGGCCGCGCAGGTCGGCCTGGCGCAGCCTGCTGATGTCCTGACCCCCGATCAGGATGCGACCGGCGTCGATGTCCGTCATCCGCAGCAGCAGCCGGGTGAGCGTGGTCTTGCCCCCGCCGGACCGGCCGACGAGGCCGATCTTGGCCCCGCTGGGCACGGCCAGGTCGAGGCCCTCGAAGATCGGCTCGGCGCCGGCGTGGGCGAAGGTCACCTGCTCGAAGTGGACGTCGGCGGCCCGCAACCGCAGCGGTTCCGGCGAGGCCGGGTCGCGTACGGTCGGCGGCGTCAGCAGCAGCTCGGTGAACTGCGCGGCCTCCGTCATCGAGCTCTCCAGCCGGCGGTAGATCTGGCTGAACTCGAACATGATCCGCGTCGCGCTGCTGTAGTACGTGAAGGCGACGATCACCGCCTCCACGCCGTGCCGGCCCCCGCCGAGCGTGACCGCGAGCAGCAGGCCCAGTGCGTTCGTCAGCACGGACATCGGCGCGACCAGCGTGTCGATGCGCAGGTTGTTGTAGTCCCAGGAACGCAGCGTCAGTTGGCGCGACCATGCGACGCGGGAGCGGTGCTCGGCGGCCTCGCGCTCCTCGGCCGCGAACGCCCGGACGGTGTCCATGTTCACGAGGCTGTCGGCGACGTGGCCGGCCACCCGGGCGACCGCCTCCTCGCGCTGGTCCACCAGTTGCTGGCGGCGCCGGATCAGGGGCGTCACGCACGCGGCGGTCAGCCCGATCATCGCCAGCAGTCCGACGACGAGCAGCGGTTGGTACTGCCACAGCACCACAGATCCGAACAGCAGGGGCACGAAGTTGGCCACGACTGAGAAAGTCAGCGTGTCCACGAAGTCCTCGAAGCGCGAGGCGAAGCTCAGGACCCGTTTGGTCAGCGATCCGGCGAAGTTGTCGTGGAAGAACGCGGAGTCCTTGGCGAACAGCTCGTCCATCCCGATCACGTACAGGTGCTCGATGCCGCGGGCTTCAAGGCGGTTGATGCAGTGCAGGCCGAGGCGCCACAAGGTCTCCGCGACCAGCAGGGAACCGGCGAAGGCCAGTACGTAGGGCAGCATGGTGCCGATACCGACATGGGCATCGGCGGCGATGCGACCGACGAGCTTGGCGACGATCAGTGGCGCGATGTAGGCGATGCCGATGTTGCCCAGCGCGGGCAGCAGCATGGCCGGCAGTGCCAGCCGCGGCGATCGGGCCAACTCCCGTCCGTAGGAGCGAAGTGCGAGGAGCATCGAGGTCCGGCCGGTCGAGCCCTGAGGTGATTCAGACGATCCCATCCCAACCTCGGGTTCTCGTGCGGCGGTATGCGAGGAAGCCAGGAGCCGAAGTCTTCCGCGCGGGCGGCCGAGGAGTCCAAGCGTTTTTCGCCGCGGCCGAGACGCCGCACGGACCGGGCTGGGAATCGTCACTCTTTTGGGTGAGCCGTCGAGCAGATGGATTGCATACGCGTATCCGTACTGGGTGGAGCTCTTCTGACACCGGCTTTGCAGAAACGGCCCGTCCGACTTCTCGGACGGGCCGTTTCGACAAAGCCGAATTCCGGGTCGGCTGAGGTCAGATCAGGCCCTGGGCGAGCATCGCGTCCGCGACCCGCTCGAAGCCGGCGATGTTGGCGCCGGTGACGTAGTCCCCGGGCGCGCCGTAGCGGGCGGCGGTCTCGAAGCAGGTGTTGTGGATGTCGCGCATGATGCCCGCGAGGCGGTCCTCGACCTGGGCGAACGACCAGACGTCGCGTCCGGCGTTCTGCGCCATCTCCAGGCCGCTGGTGGCGACGCCGCCGGCGTTGGCGGCCTTGCCCGGGCCGAACGCGACACCGGCCTCCTGGAAGATGCGCACCGCCTCGGGCGTGGTGGGCATGTTCGCCCCCTCCGAGACGGCCTTGACGCCGTTGCGCACCAGGGTGGCCGCAGCCTCGGCGCCCAGCTCGTTCTGGGTGGCGGAGGGCAGGGCGACGTCGGCGGCGACGTCCCACACGCTGCCGCCGGCGACATAACGGGCGGAGCCGCCGCGGCGCTCGGCGTAGTCGCTGACGCGGCCGCGCTCGACCTCCTTGATCTGCTTGAGCAGAGCGACGTCTATGCCCTTGTCGTCCACGACGTAGCCCTGCGAGTCGGAGGCCGTGATCACGTTCGCGCCCAGCTCCTGGGCCTTCTCGATCGAGTAGATCGCGACGTTGCCGGAGCCGGAGACGACGACCGTCTGGCCGTCCAGGTCCTCGCCGCGCTTCTTCAGCATCTCGGCGGTGAACAGCACGTTGCCGTAGCCGGTGGCCTCCGTCCGGGCCTGCGAGCCGCCCCAGGCCAGGCCCTTGCCGGTCAGCACGCCGGCCTCCCAGCGGTTGGTGATCCGGCGGTACTGGCCGAACATGAAGCCGATCTCGCGGCCGCCGACACCGATGTCACCGGCCGGCACGTCGGTGTGCTCACCCAGGTGCCGATAGAGCTCGGTCATGAACGACTGGCAGAAGCGCATCACTTCGTTGTCGGTGCGGCCGCGCGGGTCGAAGTCGCTGCCGCCCTTGCCGCCGCCGATGTTCAGACCGGTCAAGGCGTTCTTGAAGATCTGCTCGAAGCCGAGGAACTTCACGATGCCGAGGTTCACCGACGGGTGGAAGCGCAGCCCGCCCTTGTACGGGCCGAGCACGCTGTTGAACTCGACCCGGAAGCCGCGGTTGACCTGGACGACGCCTGCGTCGTCCATCCACGGCACCCGGAACATGACCTGCCGCTCCGGCTCGACGATCCGCTCGATCAGCTTGGCCTGCGCGTACTCCGGGCGCGCCGCGAGCACCGGCGCGAGGCTGTCCAGTACCTCGCGCGCCGCCTGGTGGAACTCGGATTCACCGGGATTGCGCCGGCGGATCTCCGCATAGACGGTCTCCACGGAGCTGCTTTCGATGGTGCGTGCCGACATGGGATCGGTTCCTTTCCGGAGGGCCGTGACGGAGCACCGTAGTGTCACATTTTGTTGAAGCTATCTCAATATCCAAGGCAACTCGTCTCATGGGGTGGCCGGTTCGCCGGCCGTGACGTGCAGCAGGACGTACCCGTCCTGGACGGTGACCCGGTGGGTCTGCAACGGCGTCTTGGCCGGCAGGCAGGTCGGCCGCCCGGTGCGCAGGTCGAACGAGGCCGCGTGCAGCGGGCATTCGACGAAGCAGCCCTCCAGCCAGCCGTCGGCGAGCGAGGCGTCCTGGTGGGTGCAGGTGTCGTCGACGGCGTAGACGACACCGTCGGCGTTGAAGAGGGCGACCGGTGCCGGTACACCGTCGGTCACCCGGAGCGCCTCGCCCGGGGGCAGGTCTTCGATCCGGCACACCGTGATCATGGGAACCTCCCGCGTATCGTATGACGCAACACGATTCGTCATTCGCAACATGGTTTCGACCCTCCGGGGCCCTGTCAAGAGGGCATACTGTTGCGTTATGAGCAACAGTCAGACGGAATCCCCGGTTCAGTCCGTTGACCGGGCGGTGACCATCCTGGAGATCCTGGCTCGCCGGGGGGAGACGGGCGTCACCGAGATAGCAACGGAGCTGGGCGTGCACAAGTCGACGGCGTTCCGGCTCGCCGCCGCCCTGGAGATGCGCGGGCTCGTCGAGCAGTCGGGCGAGCGCGGCAAGTACCGCCTGGGCCTGGGTCTGATCCGGCTCGCCGGCGCCGCGACGGTCCGGATGGACCTGTCCCAGCAGAGCCGGCCGATCTGCGAGCGGCTGGCCGTCGAGGTCGCGGAGACGATCAACCTGGCGATCCTGGACGGCGACGCGGCCGTCAACATCGACCAGGTCTTCGGGCCGTCCGCTCTCACCACGCACAACTGGATCGGCCAGCGGACGGCCCTGCACGCCACCTCCAGCGGGAAGGTGCTGCTGGCCCACCTGCCCGGCGAGGTGCTGAGGAGCAGGCTGGCCGCCCCGCTGGAGCGGTTCACGCCGCTCACGGTGACCGACGCCGATGCCCTGCTGGAGCAGTTGGAGCAGGTCCGTACGCAGGGCTTCGCCTGCTGCGTCGAGGAGTTGGAGCCGGGCCTGAACGCGGTCGCGGCCCCGGTCCTCGCGCAGAACGGTCAGGTGGTGGCCGCCATCAGCGCCTCGGGTCCCTCCTTCCGGCTGACCGAGGGCCGGATCCCGGAGGTGGCCGCCGCGGTGCGGTCCGCGGCCGATCAGGTCTCGGCCCGGCTCGGCTACCTCCGCCTGGGGTGAGCGGTGTCCCGCTCGGTTACTGCGGTGCGCCGCCCCGGCGGTAGCGCAGGTAGAGCAGCCCGCCGATCGCCGCGATCGCGGCGGTGAACACGATGGCGCCCCACTGGTAGTACCAGTGGTCGCTGCCGTAGACGGCGGCCCGCGGCCACGCCAGGTTGACGGTCATCGCCACGCCGTAGAGCACGGCCACGATGTTCACCATGAGCCCCCAGCGGCCCATGCCGAAGTACGGGCCGTGGTCCGCCCGGGGCCACTGGCCGCGCAGGCGCTGCAGCAGCATCGGGGCGGTGACCAGCAGGTAGGGGATGTAGAAGAGCAGGATGGCGACCGAGGTGAGGATGTAGAAGACCCGCTGGTTGCCGATGTTGACGAGCAGCAGGGCGATGGTCAGCACACCGGTGATGACGGCGGGCAGCACCGGCGTGCCGGACCTGGGGGAGACCTTGGCGATCGAGGCGCCGAAGGGAAGGCGTCCGTCGCGGGCCATCGAGAAGAGCAGGCGGATGGCGGCCGTCTGCACGGCGAGGCAGCAGACCGTGATGGCGATCGCCGAGCAGACCAGGAAGACGTCTCCGAGGCCGCTGCCGAGCGTGCTCTTGATCAGGTAGGGCATGCCGAGCGTGCCGAGTTCCTGCGCCTTGATGTTCCCGACCGCCATCATGCCGACGAGCATCAGCACTCCGCCCGCGAGGAAGGCGGCGGTGAGCGCGCGCAGGATGGCGCGGGGAGCGTGCCGGCGCGGATCCCTGGTCTCCTCGGCCAGCGAGCCGGCGGTGTCGAAGCCGTAGAAGACGTACGCGCTCATGATCGAGGCCACCAGGAAGGCCCCGAGGTAGCCCCAGGAGTGGCCGGCCCCGGTGCCCTGGGTCTGCAGGACGACCTGCGGACCGCGCTTGATGTGCACGGCCAGCATGATGATGAGCAGGGTGACGCCGATCAGTTCGACCGCGACGCCGAAGTTGTTGATCTTCGCCATCAGCCGGACGCCGATGATGTTGACGATCGTGGTGAAGACGATCAGGCCCAGGGCGAGCAGGATCGCGTTCTTGGCACCGTTGGGCGTCGCGGTCTGCCCGGCGTCGCCGGCGCCGCCGACGATCTCGAAGGCTAGCGAGACCTGCGGCAGGATGATCTGGTAGGCGACCGCCACGGCGGCCGCGGTGACCACCGCCCCCACGGTCATGATCCAGCCGGACATCCACGAGACGGCCGGCCGCGCTATCTGCTTGGACCACTGGTAGACGGAGCCGGCCAGCGGGAACTGGCCCGCCATCTCGGCGAAGCAGAGGGCCACCGCGCCCTGGCCGATGAAGACCAGCGGCCAGGTCCAGATGAAGGCCGGGCCGCCGGAGGCGAACCCGAAGCCGAAGAGCTGGAAGACGCCGGTCATGATCGAGATGTAGCTGAAGCCGGCGGCGAAGCTGGAGAAGGAGCCGAGCGAACGCTCCAGCTCCTGGGGGTAGCCGAAGCGGGCGAGGTCGGCGGTGTCGTCGCCGAGTGGGGGAGCGGTGCTGGTTCTGCTGGACATTCCCGGATTGCGCAAGGTCGCTCCAGAGGCAGGCAGGCAGGCAGGGGCGTGGGGGAGGCGTGCCAGGTCAGCCGGCGAACCAGTGCTGGGCGGCAGGGCTGACGGTGCGCCAGATGTGCTTGGTCTCCTGGTACTCGCGCAGCCCGGACGGCCCGAGTTCGCGGCCGGTGCCGGACTGCTTGAACCCACCCCATTCGGCCTGCGGCACGTACGGGTGGTAGTCGTTGATCCAGACTGTGCCCAGGCGCAGCCGGGTCGCTACTCGCTCGCCGCGTTCGGCGTCCTGGGTCCACACCGCGCCGGCCAGACCGTACGGGGTGTCGTTGGCCAGGGCCACCACCTCGTCCTCCTGGTCGAAGAGTTCGACAGTGAGGACGGGGCCGAACACCTCCTCGCGCACCACCGTCATGCCGGCGTGGCAGCCGTCGAGCACGGTGGGTCGCAGGAAGAAGCCCGCCTGCAGCTCCGGCTCGGCGGGCCGGCCGCCGCCGGCGCGCAGCACCGCGCCCTCGGCGAGAGCGCCCGCGAGCAGGCGCTCGACCTTCTCCCGGTGTTCCGCGGAGACCAGCGGACCGGTCTCGGTGCCCTTCTCCAGCCCGCTGCCGAGCCGGATGAGGTCGGCTCGGCGGGCCAGCTCGGCGGTGAACTCGGCGTGCAGGCTTCGGTGCAGCAGCAGTCGCGAGCCGGCGGAGCAGACCTGGCCGGAGTGCAGGAAGGCGGCGGTGAGCGCGAAGTCGACCGCGGCGTCCAGATCGGCGTCGGCGAAGATGATGTTGGGGTTCTTGCCGCCGAGTTCCAGCGCGACCTTCTTGACGGTGTCGGCCGCCGCCCGCATCACCGAGCGGCCGGTGGCGAGACCGCCGGTGAAGGAGACCAGGTCCACCGCGGGGTGCTCGGCCAGCGCGGCACCGATGGCGCCGCCGCCCAGGACCAGGTTCGCTGTGCCGCTGGGCGCGCCGGCCCGCTCCAACTGCCGCTGGAGCAGCCGGAAGAGACGGATCGTGGTGAGCGGGGTGACCTCGCTGGGCTTGGCCACCACGGTGTTGCCGGCGGCCAGGGCCGGGGCGAGCTTCCAGCAGATCTGCAGCAGCGGGTAGTTCCACGGTGTGATCAGCGCGCAGACGCCCACCGGCTCGTGCACCACGCGGCTGACCGCGCCGGGCCGTCCGGTGTCGACCGTGCGGCTCGCGTCGGCGGCCGACAGCTCCGCGTAGTAGCGCAGCACGGCCGTGGCGTCGTCGACGTCGGTGCGGCTCTCCGAGAGGGTCTTGCCCGTGTCGAGCGTTTCCAGCAGGGCCAGTTCCTCGCGGTGCTCCTGGAGTGCGTCGGCGGTTGCCGTCAGGACGCCCGCGCGGTGGGCGGCCGGGGCGTGGGCCCAGGAGCCCTCGTCGAAGGCCGCCCGGGCGGCGCGTACGGCCCGGTCCACGTCGGCGGCTGACGCTTCGGCGACCAGCGCCAGTGTGGACGCGTCGAAGGGGTTGACGACGGCTCGCTGCCGGCCGTCCTCGGCCGGCGTCCAGCCGCCGTCGATCAGCAGACAGGCTGGGTCACTAGTCAGGGGCACAGGCCGCCGCCTCTCGATGAGTTGCGCGATACGAGACGTCTGTCTTCATGCGCAACTTGTGCGGCGAGTATGAAAGGGCCTCAAATCCCTGTCAAGGGGGTGGTTTCCCGGACAGGGGCGACCACCGGTGGCGGGCTCTTGACAGCTCGCAGGGTGAGGTCGAGTCTGTTTCTCATCGCGCAGTCGGATGCGCCATATGCAACATGGGCCATATGCAACTCCCTGAGGGGATGGATGCTTTGACAGTCCAACCGAAAGTCGTGATCGTCGGTGCCGGGATCGTCGGCTGCGCGCTGAGCGACGAACTCACCGCGCGCGGCTGGACCGACGTCACCGTGCTGGAGCAGGGCCCCCTCTTCGCCACCGGCGGATCGAGTTCGCACGCACCCGGTCTGGTGTTCCAGACCAACTCCTCCAAGACCATGACCGAGTTCGCGTCCTACACCGTCCGCAAGTACGCGGAACTGAACCTCGACGGCGAGTGGTGCTTCCGGCAGGTCGGTGGGCTCGAGGTGGCCACCACCGAGCAGCGGCTCGCCGAGCTGACCCGCAAGCACGGGCTGGCCGCCTCCTGGGGAGTGGCGGGCGCGCTGCTCGAGCCCGAGCAGTGCGCCGCCCTGCACCCGCTGCTCGACGCTGGCCGGCTGCTCGGCGGTTTCCATGTGCCCACCGACGGTCTGGCCAAGGCCGTGCGCGCCGGCGAGGCCCAGGCCCGGCGGGCGATCGAGCGCGGTGCCCGCTTCCTGCCCCACCACACCGTCACCGGGATCGAGTCGGCGGGTGGCCGGGTCACCGCCGTCGCCACCGACCGGGGCAGCTTCCCCGCCGACGTGGTCGTCTCCTGCGCCGGCTTCTGGGGGCCGAAGATCGGCCGGATGGCCGGGCTCACCGTCCCGTTGGTCCCGCTGGCCCACCAGTACGCCAGGACCACCCCGCTCCCCGCGCTGGCCGGCCACAACTCCGAGGCGCTGGAGGCCTCCAAGCCGATCCTGCGCCACCAGGACCGCGACCTCTACTACCGCGAGCACGGCGACCGGATCGGCATCGGCTCCTACGCCCACCGCCCGATGCCCGTTGACCTGGACGACCTCCCGGGCGCGCCCGGGATGCCCTCGATGCTGCCGTTCACCGCAGCGGACTTCGAGCCGGCCTGGGCCGACTCGCAGCAGCTCCTGCCCGCGCTCGCCCGGGCCGAGGTGGCGGAGGGCTTCAACGGCATCTTCTCCTTCACCACCGACGGCTTCCCACTGATGGGGCAGTCGCCGCAGCTGCGCGGCTTCTGGGTCGCCGAGGCCGTGTGGGTGACCCACTCCGGGGGCGTGGCCAAGGCGATGGCCGAGTGGCTGGTCGAGGGCACGCCGCGCACCGACGTGCACGAGTGCGACCTGAACCGCTTCGAGCCGGTGCAGCTCGCCCCCTCCTACGTGCACCAGCGCAGCTGCCAGAACTTCGTCGAGGTCTACGACATCATCCACCCCCTGCAGCCCATGCGGGAGCCGCGCCCGCTGCGGGTCAGCCCCTTCCACGCCCGCCAGCGCGAACTCGGGGCCTCCTTCCTCGAGGCCGCCGGCTGGGAGCGGCCGCACTGGTACGAGGCCAACGCCGCGCTGGCCGAGGTGGCTTCGATCCCCGGACGCGGTGCGTGGGCCTCGCGCTACTGGTCCCCGATCGCGGGCGCCGAGGCGCTGGCCACCCGCGAGCGCGTGGCGATGTACGACATGACCCCGCTCAAGCGGCTGGAGGTCACCGGTCCGGGATCGCTCGCGTTGCTGCAGTACCTGACCACCAATCAGCTCGACAAACCGGTCGGCTCCGTCACCTACACCCTGCTGCTGGACGAGACCGGCGGCGTACGCAGCGACCTGACGGTGGCCCGGCTCGGCGAAGGGTGCTTCCAGCTCGGCGCCAACGGCAACCTCGACCTCGACTGGCTCACCCGCCAGCTGCCCGACGACGGTTCGGTCCAGGTCCGCGACATCACCGCAGGCACCTGCTGCATCGGCCTCTGGGGCCCGCGCGCCCGCGACCTGCTCCAGCCGCTCACCGGCACGGACTTCTCGCACCGGGGCTTCGGCTACTTCAAGGCGAAGCAGGCCTACGTCGGCAACGTGCCGGTCACCGCGATGCGGCTGTCCTACGTCGGCGAACTCGGCTGGGAGCTGTACACCACCGCCGACTGCGGCCCCCAGCTGTGGGACACCCTGTGGGCCGCCGGGCAGCCGCTCGGCGTCCTCGCCGCCGGCCGCAGCGCCTTCAACAGCCTGCGCCTGGAGAAGGGTTACCGGTCCTGGGGCACCGACCTGACGGCAGAGCACAACCCCTTCGAGGCGGGACTCGGCTTCGCCGTCCGGATGGACAAGGGCGACTTCCTCGGTCGGCGGGCGCTGCTCGGCGTCGGCGAGGAGACGGTGTCACGCCGACTGGTCTGCCTGCTGCTCGACGATCCGCAGGCCGTGGTCATGGGCAAGGAACCGGTGTACGTGGAGGGCGTCCCCGCCGGGTACGTCACCAGCGCCGCCTACGGGTACAGCATCGGCGCCTCCGTCGCCTACGCCTGGCTGCCGCGGTCCGCCGCCGGCCCCGGCACCCGGGTGAGCGTCGAGTACTTCGGCGAGCGGCTGCCCGCGACCGTCGCCGAGGAGCCGCTGTTCGACCCGAAGATGGCCCGCATCCGCCGCTGACGAAAGGCCCAGCATCATGACCGAACTCCCGCCGAGCCTGCTCCCCACCCTCCCCGGCTCCTCCTACACCGACCCGGAGATCTTCGCGCTGGAGCAGGAGAAGATCTTCGAGCAGCTGTGGTTCTGCGCCGTGCGGGCGGGTGACCTCGACAAGCCCGGCAGGTTCCAGACCGTGCAGGTCGGCCGGGAGAGCGTGCTGGTGACCCGGGCCCGGGACAACACCGTCAAGGCGTTCCTCAACATCTGCCGCCATCGCGGCGCGCGACTGTGCACGGAGGAGACCGGCGAGGTCAGGCGGGCCTTCCAATGTCCCTACCACGCCTGGACCTACGGCCTGGACGGCAAGCTGGTCGCCGCGCCCCACCTGACCGGTATGCCGGATGTGGACCGCACCACCTACGGCCTGGTGCCGGTGCACGTGCGTGAGTGGCTCGGCTATGTGTGGGTCTGCCTGGCCGAGGAGCCGCCCTCCTTCGAGGCGGACATCCTCGGCGCGGCGACCGAGCGGCTCGGCGATCCGGCCGCCATCGACCACTACCAGCTCGACGAACTCTCGGTCGGCCGCCGGATTCGCTACGAGGTGCGCGCCAACTGGAAGTTGATCGTCGAGAACTTCATGGAGTGCTACCACTGCGCGACCATCCACCCCGAACTGACGGAGGTGCTACCGGAGTTCGCCGACGGCTACGCCGCGCAGTACTACGTCGGCCACGGTGCGGAGTTCGCCGGTGAGGCCGAGGGATTCACCGTCGACGGCAGCGCGGGCGTGGACCGGATACCGACCGTCACCGCCGAGCAGGACCGCAGGTACTACGCGATCACGATGAAGCCGCAGGTCTTCGTCAACCTGGTGCCCGACCACGCCATCGTGCACCGGATGTACCCGCTGGCCGCCGACCACACCGTGGTCGAGTGCGACTGGCTCTTCCTCAAGGACGTGGTCGAGGCGGGCCGCGACGTCTCCCGCTCGGTGGAGCTCTTCCACCGGGTCAACGTGCAGGACTTCGACGCCTGCGAGCGCTGCCAGCCCGCCATGGACTCGCGCGCCTACCGGGCCGGCGGCGTGCTGGTGCCGAGCGAGCACCACATCGCGGCGTTCCACGCGTGGGTCACCGATCGGCTGCGCTGATCGACCTCCAGGTGCGCAGGCCCCCGCTCGCGAACACCGTCACCCCTGTTCGCTACCTTGTGGCGTTCAGATCACGACGGCCCAAGACGGAGACCCGCCCCGCCATGAACCCGACGCACGTCCCCGAGGGCACCCAGCCCCCCGAGGCGCCGCCCGCCCCCAGCTGCTACCGGCATCCGCAGCACGAGACGTACATCCGCTGCACCCGGTGCGAGCGGTACATCTGCCCGAACTGCATGCACGACGCGCCGGTCGGCTACCAGTGCCCCGAGTGCGTGCGGGCCGGCCACCAGGGCATGCGCGAGGCGCGTACGGTCTTCGGCGCTCGCCTCATCGCCGTTCCCGTCCTGACGTACGTCCTGATCGCGCTCAACGTGCTGGCGTACGTCCTGGAGCTGGCCCGGCCCACCACGGTCGACCGCTTCGACAACCTGGGCCAGGGCCTGCTCGGCCCGGACGGCAGGGCCTACCTCATCCAGGGCTCCGGCGCCCTGCCGCCCGGCTTCCATCTGGCCGGTATCGCGCACGGCGAGTGGTACCGCCTGCTCACCTCGGCCTTCCTCCACGAGCCACCCGGCCAGGGCTTCGGCGTCCTGCACATCCTGCTGAACATGTACTCGCTGTGGCTGTTCGGCCGGGTCATGGAGGTACAGCTCGGCCGGGTCCGGTTCCTGGCGCTCTACCTGGTCTCCGCGGTCGGCGGCTCGGTGCTCGGCTACCTGATCTCGCCGACCGAGGCCGCCCTCGGCGCTTCCGGTGCGATCTTCGGACTGGTGGGCGCCTACTTCCTGATGACCCGCCGCATGCACTCCGACCCGCTGGGCGGCGGGCGCCAGCTGATCGGCTCCGTCATCTGGCTGGTCGCCTCGGCCGGCATCACCTCCTGGCAGGGGCACCTCGGCGGCCTGCTCGCCGGCCTGCTGCTGGGGATGGCCTTTGTCTTCGCCCCGCGCCGGGGACGGGCGGTCCTCCAGGTGGCGGCGGTGCTGGCGGTCGGCGCACTGCTGGTGGTCGCCGTGCTGACGCAGACCGCCACCCTCACCGGGTAGCTTGCCGGTACTCCTCCATCGCGTCGAGCAGCCAGTCCGCCAGGTACTGCGCGAAGGATCCGCGTACCAGCAAGCGGTAGGTCGGCTCCGCGTCCAGCTGGTGGAGGATCACGCCGACCTTCGAGAGCAGGGTCTGAGCGCAGTGACCGGGTCCGAAGGAGCGCGGGTGCAGGTCCAGGGCGCAGCCCTTCTCCAGCACCTCGCGGGCTGCGGGGCCGGCCAGTTCGAGGGTGGTGCGGTTGGCGGAGACGTCCACCAGCGATCCGGGCTGGTCCGCCAGCGCCGCGCGCAGCAGGTCCGCCGTCGCGGGCGCCGAGCCGTCCGGGCCGATGAGCAGCCACTCCTGCGGGCCGAGCCAGAGCACCCGCAGGTCGCCCGCTCGCACGGCGGTGTTCGGGGCGGTCGGTAGCGGCTCGCCCAGGGCCGACGCGATCCGCTCGGCGGCCGAACTGTGCGGGAAGAGCTGGAGGTTGAGCTGCGCCAGGAAGGGCACCTCGCGCAGCCGCACACCGCGCTCACCGGCGGTCGAGCGCGCGGCGAAGACGTCGGCGAGGTGCCCGAGCGGGCTGCGCCGCAAGGTTCGCAGATTCTCAGCCGTCACGGCGGGTCCCCTTCGGGTCGTAGAGCACGGTGTCGGTGATGGTGGCGGCGATCACGGCGCCGCTCGCCAGCGGTGCGTACACCGTCTCGCCCAGCCGCGCCCGCCCGCCGGCCACCAGCGCCAGGGCGAAGGTGCGGCCGAGCGCGGTGCTGCGGTAGCTGGACGTGACGTGTCCCAACGCCCGTGTGGGCAACGCGACTTCGGCCTCCGCCACGAGTTGCGCGCCTTCCGGCAGCAGCATGTCGGGGTCCACCGGCAGCAGGCCGACCAGTTGCCTGCGGTCGGTGCGCGCGGTGTCCGCGCGGGCGAAGGAGCGCCTGCCGATGAAGTCCTTGTGCCGGGAGACGACCCACTCCATGCCGAGATCGTGCGGGGTGACCGTGCCGTCGGTGTCCTGGCCGACGATGGGGTAGCCCTTCTCGGCGCGCAGGGCGTGCATGGTCTCGGTGCCGTACGGGGTGATGCCCAGGGGTTCGCCGGCCTGCATCACCGACTCCCAGGTGGCGAGGCCGTACCAGCTCGCGACGTTGATCTCGAAGGCCAGTTCGCCGGAGAAGGAGATCCGGCAGATCCGCGCCGAAACGCCGTTGGCCAGGGTGGTCTGACGGGCCGTCATAAAGGGGAAGGCCTCGTTCGACACGTCCAGCTCCGGGGCGAGGGCGGCGAGCACCTCACGTGATCCGGGGCCGACCACCGCGACCGTGGCCCACTGCTCGGTCACCGAGGTGAACCGCACCCGCAGCTCGGGCCATTCGGTCTGCAGCCACTCCTCCAGCCAGTCGAGGACGGCTGCGGCGTTCCCGGTCGTGGTCGTCATGACGTAGTGGTCGGCGGCCAGGCGCAGGGTCACGCCGTCGTCGAAGACCATGCCGTCGGCGCGGCACATCACGCCGTAGCGCGCCGAGTTGACGGCCAGCTTGGCGAAGGCGTTGGTGTAGACCCGGTTCAGGAACTCGCCGGCGTCGGGGCCGATGACGTCGATCTTGCCGAGGGTGGTGGCGTCCATCACGCCGACGCCCTGGCGGGCCGCGCCGCACTCGCGCAGGACGGCCGCCTCCATCGCCTCCCCGGGCCGCGGGTAGTACCGGGGGCGCTTCCACTGGCCGACGTTCTCGAAGACGGCGGCATGCCGGACGTGCCAGGGGTGGATCGCGGTGGTGCGCACCGGGTCGAAGAGGGCGCCGCGTTCGCGCCCGGCGAGCAGCGCGAACGTGAGCGGTACGTACGGGCCGCGGAAGGTGGTGGTGCCGACCTCGCCCGGCGAGCGGGCGCCGAGCAGCCGGGCGATGACGCCGGTGGCGCTCACCCCGGAGGCCTTGCCCTGGTCGTGCGCGGTGCCGATGGTCGTGTACCGCTTGATGTGCTCGACCGAGCGCATGCCGGCCCGGATCGCGCGCTGCACGTCCGCGACCGTCGCGTCGCGCTGGAGGTCGACGAAGTGGTCGCTCCACTGCGACGGGTCGCCCTCCTCGCCGGGGACGACCCACACCGGTCGCGGCCGAGCGGGCCGGCCGTCACCGGAGTTGGGCGGGGTAGAGGGCACGGCGACCGGGAAGCCGGCCAGTGCGGCCGCCTCGGCGCCGGCGGCGAACCCGTCGTCCAGGCACCCGGCCAGGTCGAGGACGCCGCGCGCGGCGCCGACGCTGTCGACCAGCTGCGCCGCCTCCGCCGGGACGAACGCGGCCAGTTCCTCGTCATAGCGCAGGCTGCCCTGGGACTGGCTCCACAGCTGAACGGCCGGGCTCCAGCCCCCCGAGACGGCGAGCAGGTCGCACGCCACCTCGCGGACGGGGCCGCTAGGGGGGCTCCCCCAGCCGAAGGCTGGGGGAGCGTCGTCGGCATCGAGCGCGGCGATCCGCACCGCCTCCACACGCGCCGCGCCCTGAGCACCGACCACGGCCGATCCGGCGATCACCTCGATCCCGGCGCGGCGCGCGCAGTCCACCAGGTCAGCCGGTGGCCGGGGCCGGGTGTCGACGAGCGCCGCCACCTGCGCGCCGGCCGCGACCAGGTCGAGCGCGGTGGCGTAGGCGTGGTCGTTGGTGGTCAGCAGGACGCAGTGGTGGCCGGGGAGCACGGCGTACCGGTTGACGTACGCGCGCACGGCGGCGGCGGACATCACGCCCGGCAGGTCGTTCCCGGCGAAGACCATCGGCCGCTCGTGGGAGCCGGTCGCCAGGACCACCCGGCGGGCCCGGAGGTGCCAAAGCCTCTGCCTGGAGACGCCGGGAACGGGGTGCGCGCCGAGGTGGTCGGTGCGGTGCTCGGCGACGAGCAGGTAGTTGTGGTCGTAGTAGCCGGTCGCCGTCGACCTGCTGAGGATCCGGGTGTCGGCCTGCGCGGCCAGCTCCGCCCGGACCTCTGCCACCCAGTCGAGCGCCGGACGGCCGTCGATCTCCTCCCGCCCGGCGAGCAGGGAGCCGCCGAGTTCCGGCTGGTCGTCGACCAGGACCACCCGGGCGCCCGAGCGTGCGGCGGTGAGCGCGGCGGCCAGGCCGGCCGGGCCGCCGCCGACGACCAGGACGTCGGTGTGGACGTGCATCTTGTCGTAGACGGCTTCGTCGGTGGCCGGGTCGAGGCGGCCGAGGCCGCGCAGGCTGGTCGCCGAGAGGCCTTCGTAGAGCTCGACCGTCGTCGCGAGCCGCATCGGCTCCGAGCAGGGACCCTCGAGCTGCACCAGGGCGTTGGGCTCCTCGACCCCGGCCGTGGCGATGCCGCGCGGCCGCCCGCGGTGCAGGCTGGGGGCGGTGTGCAGCACGCCGTTGGCGAGCAGGGCGGAGGCGAGGGTGTCGCCTCGCAGCCCGGTGTACTCCACGCCGTCGAAGGTGAAGCGCAGGGGAGCGGAGCGGTCGACCCGCCCGCCGCGCGCCAGGCGATGATGGTTCGTCATGGGAGCACCGGCTTCGGCTGACCGGCCGCCACCGGGCGATTGCTCTGCACGGCCAGGATCTCGTGGGTGACGGTGTGTCGGATCAGGTTGAACCAGCGCCGGCACCCGGCGGCGTGCGACCAGCGTTCCGCGAAGGGGCCCTTGGGGTTGTCGCGGACGAAGAGGTACTCGGCCCACTCACCGTCGGACAGGCCCTCGGGGTCCGCCGGGTAGGGGACATGGGCCTGGCCGCCGTAGTGGAACTCGAGCTCTTCCCGTTCGCCGCACCACGGACAGGCGATCAGCAGCATGCTGCACTCCTAGTGCGCGACGGCGGCGGCGCCGTGCTCGTCGATGAGCGCGCCGGTGGTGAACCGCTCCAGCGCGAAGGGCTCCGCCAGCGGGTGCGGCTCGCCGGTGGCGATGGTGTGCGCGTACACCCATCCGGAGGAGGGCGTCGCTTTGAAACCGCCGGTGCCCCACCCGCAGTTGAGGTAGAGGTTCTCGATCGGCGTCGGGCCGATGATCGGCGAGGCGTCGGGGGTGACGTCGACGATGCCGCCCCAGGTCCGCAGCACGTGCGCCCGGGCGAAGATCGGGAACAGTTCGAGCGCGGCCGCCATCTGATGCTCGATCAGGTGGAACGACCCGCGCTGCCCGTAGCCGTTGTAGGAGTCCACGCCCGCGCCCATGACCAGCTCGCCCTTGTGCGCCTGACTCACGTACACATGCACGTGGTTGGACATCACGACAGTCGGGTGCACGGGTTCGAGCAGTTCGGAGACGAGGGCCTGCAAGGGGTGGCTCTGGATGGGCAGTCGCAGCCCGACCAGGTCGGCGAGGACGCTGCTGTGCCCGGCGGCGGCCAGCGCGACCCTGCCCGCGCTGATCGGGCCCCGGTTGGTCCGCACGCCGGTCACCCGGTCGCCCTCGCGCAGGAACCCGGTGACCTCGCAACCCTGGATCAGGTCGACGCCGTACGCGTCCGCCCTGCGCGCCAGCGCCCAGGCGACATGGTCGTGCTTGGCGATGCCGGCCCGCGGCTGCAGGGTCGCGCCGAGGACCGGATAGCGCACGTCGGGAGAGGTGTTGACGATCGGACAGAACTCACGGACCTGGTCGGGGTCCAGCCATTCGGCGTCGACCCCGCCGAGCCGGTTGGCGTTCACCCGGCGGGTGCCCTCGCGGACGTCCTGGAGGGTGTGGGCCAGGTTGAGCACACCGCGCTGGCTGAAGAGGAAGTCGTAGTCCAACTCCTGGGGCAGCACCTCCCAGAGCTTCAGCGCGTGTTCGTAGAGCGCCGCGCTCTCCTCGCACAGGTAGTTCGACCGGATGATGGTGGTGTTCCGGGCCATGTTGCCGCCGGCCAGCCAGCCGCGCTCGAGCACGGCGACGTTGGTGATGCCGTGGTTGCGGGCCAAGTAGTAGGCGGTGGCCAGCCCGTGGCCTCCCGCGCCGACGATGATCACGTCGTAGGAGCGCTTGGGGTCGGGGGTGCGCCACAGCCAGTCGGGGTGTTCGGGCAACTGATGGGACGGCAACTGATGGGACATCGCGGACTACCTCCTCAATGCTGTTTCAGACTACGCACGCTGTTGCGTCAAGCACAACAGTGCGGCGAGGGGAGGCAGTGAGGGGGTTGACGAGCCCTGGAACGATCCGGAGACTGTTGCGCAATCTGAACTCGGTCTCTCCTAGAGAAACGCTCGACCTCCAGAGCTGAACTCGCCACCTCGCCAGACTTGGCAGGACACCCATGACCTTGCAGCAGTACGACTTCATCATCGTCGGCGGAGGTTCGGCCGGCTGCGGGCTCGCGGCCCGGCTCAGCGCCGACCCCGCCAACCGCGTGCTGGTGCTGGAGGCCGGCCGGCCTGACTACCCGTGGGATGTCTTCATCCACATGCCGGCCGCCCTGACCTTCCCGATCGGCAGCCGCTTCTACGACTGGCAGTACGAGTCCGAGCCGGAACCGTTCATGAACGGGCGCAGGATCTACCACGCCCGGGGCAAGGTGCTCGGCGGCTCCAGCAGCATCAACGGCATGATCTTCCAGCGCGGCAACCCGCTCGACTACGAGCGCTGGGCCGCCGACCCCGGCATGAAGGACTGGGACTACGCCCACTGCCTCCCGTACTTCAAGCGGATGGAGAACTGTCTCGCCGACGGGGGGAGCGCCTTCCGAGGGCATCAGGGCCCCCTCGTGCTGGAGCGCGGGCCGGTCGCCAATCCGCTGTTCTCGGCGTTCTTCGAGGCCGTCCAGCAGGCCGGCTACCCGCTGACCGACGACGTGAACGGCTACCGCCAGGAGGGCTTCGCCGCCTTCGACCGCAACCTGCGCCGCGGTCGCCGCCTCAGCGCCGCCCGCGCCTACCTGCACCCGGTCAAGGAGCGCCCCAACCTCGACGTGCAGACCCGGGCCCTGGTCACCCGCGTCCTGTTCGACGGCAAGCGCGCGGTCGGCGTGGAGTACAGCCACGGCGGCACGCTGCATCGCGTGAGCGGCGGTCGGGTGATCCTGTGCGGCGGTGCGATCAACTCCCCGCAGCTGCTCCAGCTCTCCGGGGTGGGCAACGCCGCGGAGCTGGACGCGCTCGGTATCAGGACCGTCCAGCACCTGCCCGGCGTCGGCGAGAACCTCCAGGACCACCTGGAGGTGTACGTGCAGCACGCGTGCAAGCAGCCGGTGTCGATGCAGCCGGCCATGAAGCTGTGGCGGCGCCCCTTCATCGGCGCCCAGTGGCTCTTTCTGCGCAAGGGCCCCGGAGCGACCAACCACTTCGAGGGCGGCGGCTTCGTCCGCAGCAATGAGGAGGTCGCCTACCCCAACCTGATGTTCCACTTCCTGCCCATCGCGGTGCGCTACGACGGCTCCGCGCCGGCGGGCGGGCACGGGTACCAGGTGCACATCGGGCCCATGTACTCCGACGCCCGCGGCTCGGTGAAGATCAGGTCGAGGGATCCGCGCGAGCACCCCGCGCTGAGGTTCAACTACCTCTCCACCGAGCAGGACCGGCGGGAATGGGTCGAGGCGATGCGGGTCACCCGCACGATCCTCGGTCAGGACGCCTTCGCCGAGTTCAGCGACGGCGAGATCTCGCCCGGACCGGGCGTCGAGAGCGACGAGCAGATCCTGGCGTGGGTGGCCAAGGACGGCGAGACCGCGCTGCACCCCTCCTGCACCGCCCGGATGGGCACGGACGAGATGTCGGTGCTCGACCCGGCCACCTTGGCCGTGCACGGGCTCGAGGGCTTGCACGTGGTCGACGCGTCCGCGATGCCGTATGTGACCAACGGCAACATCTACGCGCCCGTGATGATGCTCGCCGAGAAGGCCGCCGACCTCCTGCTGGGCAACACCCCGCTGGAGCCCGACACCGCCGAGTTCTACCGCCACCGCCGTCACCAGGCCTGACCGCGCTCAGCGAACGCCGTGGGGGACGGCCATTCATGCGGTGGTACACGGGGTGGCCGGCGGTCTGGAGGGACAGAGCCAGGGGCGGCGGCGGGATGTCGGTCTGCGGAAGTAGCTCGGGATCCAGCCGCGGACTCTTCTACTGCTGATGCTGAACATCGCGCTCCTTGGTGAGGCGGGGGGATGAGTGGACCAGGGCCGCTTCGGTGCGGTTGCGGACGCCGAGTTTGTCGAGGATGTGGGAGACGTGGACGGCGACGGTGCGGTCGCTGATGAACAGGGAACGGGCGATCTGGCGGTTGCTCTCGCCGTTGGAGAGGAGGGCGAGCACCTGGGACTCGCGTTCGGTGAGGTCGAAGCGGGCACGGACGGCGTCGGGGGGGCCGGTCGAGCCGGTGTGGTCGGTCAACCGGCCGCGCTCCGCCAGGTGATGGGCGAGTCGGAGCAGCGGCCGGGCGGCGAGGTGGCGGGCCAGGCCGGCGCAGGCGGCGAGGGCGCGTTCGGCCTGGTCGCGGCGTCCGGCGCGGATCGCCGTCTCGGCTTCGCGGTAGCGCGCGTACGCCTCGCGGTAGGGCTGGTCGGCGACCTGCCAGGAGTCGGCCACGGCGCGCCAGGTCGCCCGGTCGTCCGTCCGGTCCTGGCGGGCGCGTTCGGCGTGGACCAGGGCGCCGAGGGCGGCCACCAGCGGTTCGGTGCCGTGCTGGTCGACGATGGCCCGCGCGCGGTCGGTGAAGGTGTCGGCGGCCGGACCCCAGCCGATGGCCAGGTCGCGCGGGCGCATCGGGTCGGGCAGCAGGGCGAGGTCGGCGGCGACGCGGCTGCCGTCCGCGAGCAGCCGGATCTCCTCCTCGGGCAGCGTGCCCTTGCTCAGGACGGCCAGTCCGCGCAGCACCTCCTCGGCCGCCAGCGTCAGGTCGCCCGCGCTGAGTGCCTGTTCGGCGAGGCAGGCGTGCAACGGGCCGATGAGTCGGGGATCGTCGGGGGAGCCGGCCAGCGCGGCGGCCAGTTCCCCGGCGCGTTGCCTTTCGTCCCGGGCGACGGCCAACTCCATTTGCAGGAGGTGCAGATACCGTGTGACGTTCGGGGCGGACTCGCCGACCAGTCCGGCCAACAGGTGGTCGGCCTCGGTCCAGCGCCCGGTGGCGACCAGGACCGCGGCGGTGTTGTTGTCCAGGACGGCGGTGAGCGTGGGTGGGGCGCCCAGGCTGCGCGCCGCCCGCCGGCCGTCGCGGGCCACGTCGAGTGCCTCGGTGAAGCGGCCGGCCGTGCAGAGCAGGTACATGTGGCTGCTGGCGGCGCGCACCACGTCCTCGACGTTGCCGGCGCGGTGGGCCAGGGCGAACGCGGCGCGCAGGGCGTCGAGTCCGGCCACCAGCTCGCCGCGTTGGGCACGCAGGATGCCGAGCGTGGTGAGGGCGTGGGCGTGCTCGGAGACCGCGCCGACCTGTTCGGCCACCAGGAGCGCCCGTTGCGTCAGCGGCAGCGCCTGGTCGGGCTCGCCGAGCAGCATGTGTCCGGTGGCGGTCGCGGCCAGCACCCGGGCCTGCAGCGCGCAGGGCGGGACGTCGTCCAGCAGCGCCACCGCCTGCTCGGTGGCCGCTACGGCGGCCCGGGGGTCGCCGGACTCCCACTGGTAGCGCCCGAGGCGTTCGAGGAGACGGGCCCGGCCGCAGACCCGGGCGTCCCCGCTGCCGGCAGCGGTCTCCCGCGGAGCTGACGATACGTCAGAGGCCAGGTCGGCGAGCGCGCGCGCGACGTACCCGGTGGCCCGCCCCGGATCGCCGGCGAGGCTCGCCGCGTAGGCCGCCTCCTCCCACACCCCTGGCCCCCACTGGGCCAGCCACTGCGCCAACTCCACGACCAGTGCGTACAGTCGGTCGGCCTCGGGATAGGCGCGCGCCGCGACGGCCAGCCGCGCCGCCACCAGCGCCGCGGCTGCGGCCCGGTCCGGGCAGTCGGCCAACTGCCAGTGCCGGGCCAGGAGCGCCGGGTCGGACCCCTCCCGCTCGGCGAGCGCGCCGGCGAACCGCCGGTGCAGGCGGCGGCGTTCGCCCGGTAGCAGGTCGGTGTAGAGGATCTGCCGGGTCAGTGCGTGCGGGAGGGCGTAGCCGTCGCCGATCGCGACGAGCAGCCGCAGCGCCACCGCCTGCCGGGTGGCGGCCAGCAGCACGGGCTCGGGTAACGGCACGGTCGCCGCGAGGAGTTCGTGCGACATCCCGCTGTCCGTCACCGAGATCTGGTCGATCACCTCCCGGACCGGCGGCTCGACACCGGCCACCCGGGCCAGCACGACCTCGGCGATCGAGGCCGGCGGCCAGTGCGGGCCGGCCCGGACGAGTTCCTGGGCGTAGAGCGGGTTCCCGCCGGCGGCCGAGACGACGGCCGCCAGCCGGGCCTGGTCGGCGTCGGGCGGCAGCAACGCGCCGACCAGGTCGGCGACTTCGGCGTCGGCGAGGCCGACAAGGCGCAGCCGGGTCACCCTGGGGCGTCGCGCCAGTTCGGCGAGCCAGCGCCGGGCGTCGCGGCTCAGGTCCTCCTCACGGATCGTGGCGACGATCATCACCCGCTGCTCGCGCAGCCGGACCGCGAGGAAGGCGAGCAGTTCGCGGGTGGACTCGTCGGCCCAGTGCAGGTCCTCCAGGACCAGCACCAGCGGCGACTGTGAGGAAAGTTCGCCGAGCAGGCCGAGCATCCGCTCGAACAGGCGCTGGCGCGCGGTGAGCAGATCGGCCGCGCCGTCGTCGGCGAAGAGCCAGTCGGCCCGGTCACGCAGTGCCGCCACGAACGGCCCGTACGCCAGGGTCGTTCCGCTCAGCGGCACGGACTCGCCGATCCGCAGTTGGGCAGCGCCGGTGGTGGCACTGACCAGCACGGCCAACTCCTCGATCAGCCGGGTCTTTCCGAGGCCGGCCTCACCGCTGACCAGCAGAACCTGGGCCCGGCCACCGGCGGCCCGTGCATAGGCGAGGGCCACGGCGGTCTGCTCTTCGGATCGTCCGACGAAGGGTGCCGACTCAGTCATGCGCAGAGTTTCCCGATGTCGGTGCGCTCTGTCGATGGGATGCGCAGCAGCTGTGAAGACTGGCCTGAATTCGGTCCATCCTGGCTGCGGAAGCCGACGCCGGCAGGGGCGGGTAGTCAATTCCCGCCGACCGGCCTACGTCATGTTGTCGACGTGCCTGAGCCCGCTTCCCCGCAGGCTTGGCGACGTTCGCCGTCACCGTCGAACGCCCCGGTGAAACCCCTGCGAGAGGACCGGGAGGAGGAAACCCCATGAAGAAGATGTCGATCCGCAAGGCCGGCACCATCCGGCTGACCAGCGCCGCGTACTACTGCTGCTCCTTCTAAGGCGCAGACAACGGTGGGAGCCGGGCTCCCGCACCCTGCCGGAGCCCGGCTCCCACCCCCCCCGGCGCCGCCCAACCGTCCGCCCAGAGCTCCGCAGCACAGAGAGGCACACGCCGGATGACCGTGACCGCATCGGGTGGCAGCACCGTCCGCCTGCACAGGCTCACGATGGTCGCCGAGGACGAGGGCGTCATGGTCGGCCGGCCGGACATCGCCTCGTACGCCATGTTCCCCGAGGAGGGCGCGCAGGCCCTGCGGATGCTCGACTCCGGCCAGCCGGTCGCCGGCGTGGCGGCCTGGTACGAACAGACCTGCGGGGAGCCGCTGGACGTCGAGGACTTCCTGGAAGCCCTGGAGGAGCTGCAGTTCCTGCTGCCCGAGGGTGAGGAGGCGCCGGTCCAGGCGCCGTTGCGCTGGCGGCGGTTGGGGCGCTGGACGTTCTCGTGGCCGGCCTGGCTGTGCTACGGCGCGCTGACGGTCGCCGCGCTCGTCGCGATGGTGCGCCACTCCTGGCTGCGGCCGTCCTACCACGACGTGTTCTTCACCGAGCACCTCGCGCTGATCCCGATCACCCTGACCGTGGTGCAGATTCCCTGCATCCTGCTCCACGAGGGGTACCACGCGCTCTCCGGCCGCCGGCTCGGCCTGCCCTCCAGGCTCACGATCAGCCGCCGGATGTACTACCTGGTCGCCGAGACGCAGCTGGACTCCCTGTTCAGCGTGCCCAGGCGGCGACGGTACCTGCCGTTCCTGGCAGGGATGCTCTCCGACGCCGTGCTGATGGCGGGACTGACGCTGCTCGCGCTGCTCCTGCGCGGCCCCGGCGTTCCGGCGTGGTGTCCCGCGCTCTGCCTGGCCGTGTCGTTCACCTGCGTGATGCGCATGATCTGGCAGTTCATGTTCTACCTGCGGACCGACCTCTACTACGTCCTGACCAACGCCCTGCGCTGCTCGGAGCTGCACGACGCCACCCGCTTCTACCTGCGCACGCGCTTCCAGCGCCTGCTGGGCCGCACGCCCTCCGAGCCCGACGCCGACGCCGACTGGACGGAGCGGGACCGCGCGATGGCGCGGGTGTACGCGCCCTTCCTGGTGGCAGGCTACGGCTTCTCCCTCGGGAGCCTCCTGTGGGCCGGCATTCCCACCACCGTGCACTTCTGCACGCTGATCATCGACCGCTTCAGGGGATCGGGGACCGCGACCACCGGCATCCTCGACGCGGTCAGTTTCGTCGGCCTGACGTCGCTGCAGTTCGGTCTGCTGCTGTACGTCGCCGTGCGGGACCGGCGAGCCCGCAAGGCCTCAACCCAAGGAGCTCTGTCATGACCTCGTCCCCGACCCGCCACTACTGGGCCGCCGCCCCCGCCCGGGCCCACGCCGACACCCCCGCCGGCCGGCTCCCAGCCGCGCCCACGCCCCACGTCGAGGTGCGCTGTCACCGCCGGCTGCGCGGACCGTACACCGGCGGCGGGGACCTGCTGCGCCGCGTCGTACCCGAACTGGCCCAGCGCGACGCCGACTTGGTGGCGGCCCGGGCCATCGAGATCATCGCCCTCGCACCGGACCTCGCCCCGCTGGTCCCGATCGCGCCGCAGACGCTCACCAACCTCGCCAGCCGCGCCGAGCGCACCCGCTTCTACCCGGTGGCCCGCACCCTGCGCATCGCGCACGGCGTCGCCGAGCTGCTGACGGACTGGGCCCGGCTGTGCCACCCGGGCGGCGTGGTCGTCGCGTTCCGCGAGCTGGCGGACGCCGACCCCACCGACAGCGAGCTGGTGGGCGTGCTGCTGCGCCGGTGCGACCCACGCGTGCTGACCGTGCTGGTGGAGAGCGAGGGCGAGGTGGACGACGACGCCCTCGCCCAGGCGCTGGCCGGCCACACGGACCGGGTGGCGAGCCCGCGCCAGGCCCCGGCCGAACGGACCGAACCGACCGCCGACGCCGACCTCGCGCAGCTGTTCGTCGACTCCGACGGCACCAGCGGGGACCCGGAGCTCCGGGCCGCCTACGCCGAGCTGCCGGCCGACGAGCGGGCCCGTCGGCACAGCGAGCGCGCGGCCCGGCTGGCCGCCCTGGACGAACCGGCCGTCAAGCTGGGGGCGCTGCTGTACCACCTGGAGCACGGCACGGACCCGGCCGGGGTCGGCGGGGAGGCCTTCATCGAGGCCGCCGACGTCTGCTTCGACGGGGGCTTCTACGAGGCGGCGCTGGAGATCTCGCTGCGCGGCCGGCTGCTGTTCGGCGCCGAGCGGCCCCGGCACTACTGGAACCTCACCGCCAAGGTCGGGGCCTGCCTGTCCTACCTGCGGCGCGGCGAGAAGGGCTTCGACTACTTCGCCGAACTGCGCGCGGGCACCATCGACCCCGAGATCCACATGAGCAGCTGCTACATGATGGCGATGCTCTACACCCGCCACCTGCCCAAGGGCATGCACGACGAGAACCGGGCGCTGGAGTGGGTCAACACCGCGATAGCGCTGGCCGACCGCCACCCGGAACCGCACCGGCGCGTCTTCGTCGGCGCGTTCATGCGCAACGCGAAGGCCTTGGTCGAGCTGCACCGCGGCGACCTGGAAGGCGCTCTGGCACTGGTGAACGAGGCGATCGCGATGACCGACGCCGACCTCGGTCCGGGTGAGCAACTCCTGCACCGCAGCGTGCTGGTGTACAACCGGGCGCAGATCCTGGCCGCCCGGGGCGAGCACGACGGCTCACTGGCGGACTACGACCTGGTGATCAGTCGCGACCCGGACTACGGCGACTACTACTTCGAGCGGGCCGGCGAGCGCCGCGCGGCCGGCCAGTACGCCGAGGCGCTGGCGGACTACGCCGAGGCGATCCGGCTGAGCCCGCCGTTCCATGAGGCGTACTTCAACCGGGCCGACCTGCTGCGGGAGTTGGGGGAGGAGGAGGCCGCCCTGCGGGACCTGGACCACGCCGTGCTGCTCGATCCCGTCCACGTCGACTCGTACGTCAACCGGGCCGACCTGCTGATGGCGCTCGGCGAGCTGGAGCGGGCCGGTGCCGACGTCGAGGTGGGCCTGGGGCTGGATGCGAAGAACGCGAACCTGCTCTCCGCCCAGGGCTCGCTGCTCGCCGAGGCCGGCGACGTGGACGCCGCGTTCGCGAGCTTCACCGCGGCGCTGGAGCAGGACCCGGGCTTCGTGGCGGCCTGGGCGAACCGGGCCGTGCTGGCGTACTCCGCCGGCCGGGCGGCGCAGGCGGTCGACGACCTCGACCACGCGATCGCGCTCGACGACGACGCCGCCCTGCGGGCCAACCGCGCGCTCGCGCTGCAGGACCTCGGGGAGCACCGCCGGGCGCTGGCGGACCTCGACATCGCGGTCGCCGAGCTGGCCGAGGAGGATCCCGACCTGCTCTACCGCCGCGGGGCCAGCCGCCACGCGCTGGCGGACGTCGAGGGTGCCCGCTCCGACTGGCGCGCCCACCTGGCGGCGTACGGTCCCGGCGAGAAGTCGCCGTTCCTGGCACAGCTCACGCTGGACGGTGCCGGCCTGCTCGACGAAGCCGGTGCGCCGGAGGGTGTGGCGTGACGACGGTCGCCTCCCAGGCGCGGGCCTCGGGTGACGGGGAGGGCGCGGCCGTGCCGGAGGAGGCGGCGGCCGACGGGCCGGCGCGGGAGGGCGCGCCCGCCGTGGGGGCGAGCCTGTTTCGGGTGGTCATGCGCCACCACGCCAAGGGCGTCGCCGTCATCACCGCCGGCCAGGAGTCGCCCGTCGGCTTCTGCGCCACCTCGCTGGCCTCGATCTCGCTCGACCCGCCGTTGCTCTCGTTCACCGTCGGCCTGCACTCGGCGTCCTGGGCGACCGTGCAGAGCGCGCCGCACGTCATGGTCCACCTGCTCGCGCAGGACCAGGAGGAGCTGGCGCGCAGGTTCGCCGAGCCGGGCAGCGCGAAGTTCGGGCCCCGGACGGCATGGCACCGCGGCGTCCTGGGCCTGCCGGTGCTCGACGGCGTCCTCGCCTGGCTGGCTCTCGCGCCGATCAGTCGCCTGCCGGTGCAGGATCACGCGCTGGTCATCGGCCGGGTGGTCGAGGCGGGTCAGATCGGGGACGGCGGCGGTGGACCGCTGATCCATCATGGGGGCCGGTTCTCCCAGCTGGCCACGTGAGGGAAGGCAGCCACGACCGACCGCCACCCATGGGCGGTCGGTCCGGGCGTTCCGCGGCGCCGCGCGGGTCCCAGCCTTGACGTGCCGTGGCGTTGCTGGGTTACTTGACCTTGCCGCAGGATGACCGAATGTTCGGTTGGTGCCAAGGTACCAAGGTGCCAAGGTGCCAAGGTGCCAGGGTGCCAGGGTGCCAGCGCGGCGGGGTGCCAGGGCGGCGAGCAAGGCAGGGGCGCGATGAGCAGCAGTGAACCGAAGTGGCAGGCGTCCCCGCGAGCCCGCCTGGGGGAGCCCCTGCCCGCGGAGCTGCTCGACGACGCCGAGCGGATGTCCCGCGCGGAGCTCCGGGATCTCCAACTCGCCCGCCTCCAGGCGTCCCTGCGGCACGCGTACGACCACGTCGAGCTGTACCGCAGGAAGTTCGACGAGGCCGGGGTCACGCCCGCCGACTGCCGCAGCCTGGCGGACGTGGCCAGGTTCCCCTTCACCACCAAGGCCGACCTGCGCGACACCTACCCCTTCGGCATGTTCGCCGTGCCCATGGACCAGGTCCGGCGCTTGCACGCCTCCAGCGGCACCACGGGACGTCCCGTAGTGGTCGGCTACACCGACCGCGACCTCTCGATGTGGGCCGACGTGGTCGCCCGCTCGATCCGCGCCGCCGGCGGCCGCCCCGGGCACAAGGTGCACATCAGTTACGGCTACGGGCTGTTCACCGGCGGCCTCGGCGCCCACTACGGCGCCGAGCGGGCCGGCTGCCTGGTGATCCCCGCCTCGGGCGGCATGACCGCACGCCAGGTGCAGATCATCCGGGACTTCGAGCCCGAGATCATCATGATCACCCCCTCCTATCTGCTCACCCTGCTCGACGAGTTCGAGCGCCAGGGCGTCGACCCGCGCTCGACCTCGCTGAGGGTCGGCATCTTCGGTGCCGAGCCCTGGACCGAGGAGATGCGCCGTGAGATCGAGGAGCGGATGGACATCCACGCGGTGGACATCTACGGCCTGTCCGAGGTGATCGGCCCCGGCGTCGCCCAGGAGTGCGTGGAGACCAAGGACGGCCTGCACGTCTGGGAGGACCACTTCTACCCCGAGGTCGTCGACCCGATCACGGGCGAGGCGCTGGCCGACGGTGACGGTGGTGAACTGGTGTTCACCTCGCTCACCAAGGAGGCGCTGCCGATCATCCGCTACCGGACCCGCGACCTGACCCGCTTGCTGCCGGGCACCGCCAGGCCCGCCTTCCGCCGGATCGAGAAGATCACCGGCCGCTGCGACGACATGATCATCCTGCGCGGGGTGAACCTCTTCCCCAGCCAGATCGAGGAGATCGTGCTGCGCACCCCCGGCGTCGCGCCGCACTTCCAGATCCAGCTGACCCGACGCGGCCGGATGGACCACCTGACGGTCCAGGTCGAGGCGCGCTCCGCGGCGCTCGGGCCCGAGCAGCGCGAGGCCGCCGCCCGGGCGATCGGCAGGGGCGTCAAGGACAGCGTCGGGGTGAGCGTCGAGGTCGCGATCGTCGACCCCGAGACACTGGAACGCTCAGTCGGCAAGATCCGCCGGGTCAGGGACCTGCGCGAGCAGTGATCGGGCAGGCCCGGGCGAGCTGACGCAGCCCTATCAGATAGTCATACCCGCTCGGCAGGCCCGAGTTGTGGTGAAACATGTCACGGCTCCGACCCCTGCGCCGGCCCGGCCCGGCCGTGTAGGTTCCAGCGGCCAAGGGGAGGACGATTGCGGACCACAGATCCCCGTCCTCAGATCCCCCGTCCTCAGCTCCTGTCCTCAGCTGCTGTCCTGCGACGAGAGAGAGCCACCAGAGATGTCCGTACCCGGCTCCACGCACCAACCCCCTCAGCGCATCGGTGTGGTCACCGAGTCCACCCCAGGAGAGACCCGCGTCGCGGCCACCCCGTCGACCGTGGGCGGGCTGCTCGCACTCGGCTACGAGGTGGTCGTCGAGTCCGGGGCCGGCTCGGCCTCCGGCTTCACCGACGACGCCTACGCCGAGGCCGGCGCGAGCATCGGCGACGCCTGGTCGGCCGACGCCGTCCTGAAGGTCAACGCCCCGTCGACCGGGGAGATCGCCCGGTTGAGTGATGGCGCGACCGTGGTCGGCTTGCTCGCCCCGGCCCAGCGGCCCGAACTCCTTGAGGCGCTGTCCTCGCGTCCGGTCACGGCACTGGCGCTGGACGCGGTGCCGCGGATCTCGCGGGCGCAGTCGATGGACGTGCTCAGCTCGATGGCGAACATCGCCGGGTACCGGGCGGTGATCGAGGCGGCTCACGTCTTCGGGCGCTTCTTCACCGGCCAGGTGACGGCCGCGGGCAAGGTCCCCCCGGCGAAGGTCCTGGTGGCCGGCGCCGGCGTGGCCGGGCTCGCCGCCATCGGCGCCGCCTCCAGCCTGGGCGCGATCGTCCGCGCGACCGACCCCCGGCCCGAAGTCGCCGACCAGGTCAGGTCGGTGGGTGGTGAGTACCTCGCCGTCCAGGTCGCCCAGGAGGCCGGTACGGACGGCTACGCCCGGGCGACCTCCGCCGACTACGACCGCGCGGCCGCCGAGCTCTACCGCGAGCAGGCGCGGGAGGTGGACATCGTCATCACCACCGCGCTCATTCCCGGCCGTCCCGCTCCGCGCCTGCTCACCGCCGAGGACGTGGCGGCGATGAAGTCCGGCAGCGTCATCGTCGACATGGCCGCCGTGCAGGGCGGCAACGTCGAGGGCACCGTGCCGGGGCGCGCGGTGGTCACCGGCAACGGCGTCACCATCATCGGCTACACCGACCTCGCGGCCCGGCTGCCCGCCCAGGCCTCCCAGCTGTTCGGCACCAACCTGGTCAACCTGCTGAAGCTGCTGACGCCCGGCAAGGACGGGCAGTTGGCCCTCGACTTCGACGACGTGGTCCAACGGGCGGTGACCGTGGTGCGAGTGGGGGAGATCACCTGGCCGCCGCCACCCGTGGCGGTCTCCGCCGCCCCCGCCGCGCAGCCTGCCGCGGCCGCACCGGCCGTGCAGCCGAAGCAGTCCCGGCTCACTCCGGCGGCCCGCTTCGGCCTGATCGGCGCCGGCATGCTGGCGATGTTCGCGACCGTCGCCTTCGCCCCGGCCCAACTCGCCGAGAACTTCACGGTGTTCGCGCTCGCGGTGGTCATCGGCTACTACGTCATCGGCAAGGTCCACCACGCCCTGCACACCCCGCTGATGTCGGTGACCAACGCGATCTCCGGGATCGTGGTGATCGGTGCCCTGCTGCAGATCGGGCACGAGAGCGTGGTCGTCACGGTCCTGTCCTTCGTGGCGATCCTGCTGACGAGTGTGAACATCTTCGGCGGTTTCGCCGTCACCCGCCGCATGCTGAACATGTTCTCGACCGCCCCCGCCCCCGCCCCCGCCCCGGAAAGGCGCTGAGCCCCGATGACGTCCACCACAGCCTCCCACGCCGCCGATCTGGTCGCGGCGCTGCTGTTCATCCTCAGCCTGGCCGGCCTGTCCCAGCACCGCACCTCCCGCGCCGGCGTCGTCTACGGGATCGCCGGCATGGCCCTCGCCCTGGTCGCCACGGTCGTGGTGGCGGCCCAGAGCATCGCGGCCGGCGCGGCCGCCCTGATCGTTCTCGCGATGGCGCTGGGCGCGGCGATCGGCCTGTGGCGGGCGCGGCAGGTCGAGATGACGCAGATGCCCGAACTCATCGCCGTCCTGCACAGTTTCGTCGGCCTCGCCGCGGTGCTGGTCGGCTGGGACAGCTACCTGGAGGTCGAGTCGCACGGCTCGGCGCAGACCCGCATCGCCGCCGACCTGCTGGGTATCCACCACGCCGAGGTCTTCATCGGCATCTTCATCGGGGCGGTCACCTTCACCGGCTCCATCGTCGCCTTCCTCAAGCTGTCCGCCCGGATCCCCTCGCGCCCGCTGACGCTGCCCGGCAAGAACGCGCTCAACATCGGCGCGCTGGCCGCCTTCGTGGCCCTGACGATCTGGTTCACCGCCACCCCCGACCTCGCGCTGATGGTCGCGGTCACCGTGCTCGCGCTCGCGCTGGGCTGGCATCTGGTCGCCTCGATCGGCGGCGGCGACATGCCCGTGGTCGTCTCCATGCTCAACAGCTACTCCGGCTGGGCCGCGGCGGCCGCCGGGTTCCTGCTCGACAACAACCTGCTCATCGTCACCGGCGCGCTGGTCGGCTCCTCGGGCGCCTACCTGTCGTACATCATGTGCAAGGCGATGAACCGCTCCTTCGTCTCGGTCATCGCGGGCGGCTTCGGCATCGAAGCCCCCTCGGGCGAGGCGCAGGAGCAGGGCGAGCACCGCGAGATCCGTGCCCAGGAGGCGGCGGAACTCCTGGTCCGGGCCCGGTCGGTGGTCATCGCGCCGGGCTACGGCATGGCGGTGGCGCAGGCGCAGCACGAGGTCGCGGAGCTGACCCGCCGGCTGCGCGAGCGCGGCGTCGAGGTCCGCTTCGGCGTCCACCCCGTCGCCGGCCGCCTGCCCGGGCACATGAACGTGCTGCTGGCCGAGGCGAAGGTGCCCTACGACATCGTCCTGGAGATGGACGAGATCAACGACGACTTCGCCGACACCGCGGTCGTCCTGGTCATCGGTGCCAACGACACGGTCAATCCCGCCGCCACCGACGACCCGTCCAGCCCGATCGCCGGCATGCCGGTGCTGCGGGTGTGGGAGGCGGAGCAGGTCGTCGTCTTCAAGCGGTCGATGGCCTCCGGGTACGCGGGCGTACAGAACCCGCTGTTCTTCCGCGAGAACAGCAGCATGCTCTTCGGCGACGCCAAGCACAGCGTCGGGCAGATCCTCCAGGCCCTCCCCGCCGAGGCCCCGCGCACCCCGGAGCCGGCCGCCCGCCGCACGACGGTGGCCGGCTGAGATCGGGTAAGGCCGGGTCTGATGGCGGGGCTGCGGATATCCGCTCGTCCTCGGCGCTGGGCGGCCGTTACGGTGGGCGGCTGATCAGATGATCAGCCGAACGAGAGGTGCCCGATGAGTCAGGCGCAGTCAACGACGCTGTGGCGTCCGACCGGCCCGGAGGAGCTCGCGCTGGTTGAGGCGTCCGGCTGGCGGGCCTGGCCGCCGCGCCTGCCCGAGCAGCCCATCTTCTACCCGGTGTTGAACGAGGACTACGCGGTCCGCATCGCGCGGGACTGGAACGTGCCGGCTTTCGGTGTCGGTTATGTGACGCGCTTCGAGGTCGACGCCGAGTTCCTGGCGCGTTACCCGGTTCGCCAGGCGGGCGGTGAGACGATCCTCGAACTGTGGGTACCGGCCGAGGAGTTGGCGGAGTTCAACCGGCACATCATCGGCGCCATCGAGGTCGTCCACGAGTTCCGGCCGCCCGCGTGAACGCGGGCCCGGTGCCGGTGCTGCTGACCCCCGCTCAGCAGACCGGCACGACCGTGTTGCTCGCCGAAGCCGCCGTGCGCCGTGGCCTGGAGGTCGCGCGGCTGGACGGGCCGCTGCCCCCGCAGACGCTGGCCGGCCGATGCGTGCACTGGTACGGCGGGCCGCTCGCGGCCGATCGGATCGGCGGCCGGCTGGATCTGGCGCTGCTGCAGCCCGCCGACGACTGGCTCGCCGGGCTGCCGGAGGAGTTCACGGGCCGCTGCATCGAGCTGACCACACTGTCCGAGGCACGGACCGCGCGTCGCCCGCTGTTCGCGAAACCACCCAGCGACAAGCAGTTCCCCGCGGCGGTCTACGCGGACGGCAGCCGGCTGCCCCGCCAGGGTGAGCGGATCGACCCCGACACGTTGGTGCTGCTCTCCGACGTCGTGACGTTCGCCGTCGAGTATCGGTTGTTCGTGCTGGACGGCCAGATCGCGACCGGCAGCCGCTACGCCCGGTACGGACGGCTGGACACCGCCCGGCTTGACGGGGACGGCAACGAGACCCAGGTGCGCGCTTTCGCCGAGACGCTGCTGGCCGCTGCGCGCGACACGCTGCCCAGCGCCGTGGCCGTCGACGTCGGGCTCATCCAGGACCCGGACACCGGACGCGAGCAGTGGGCGGTCGTGGAGGCCAACATGCCGTGGTTCGCCCACAGTTACGCCGCTGACCCGGACGCGGTCCTCGACGTCGTGCTGCGCGCGACCGGGCCACACGCCCAGGTCGCCGCAGCTGACCAACGGTTCATCAGACAGCACGACTAGTACTCCAGTGTGACTTAGCGATCATGTCGGTCTCGCGGCATACTCTTGCTGGCCATGGGCTACGACGTGCACATCACCCGCCGTGAGAACTGGTGGGATGAAGAGGGCCAGGACATCAGCGCGGCGGTGTGGGAAGCGGTGGTCGCTGCCGATCCCGGCCTCATGGTGGTTCCGCTGTGGTGGAACGCCGGGCGGATCGTGTCCAAGAACCCGAGCGCGATGCGGTGATCGCGACGATGGGCGAGATGGCGAAGGCGCTGGGCGCGCGGGTTCAGGGCGACGACGGTGAGTACTACGACGCCTGATACGTGCGGCCACCGCGAGATGATCAAGGGTTTGTGTGGACTCTTGAAGATCGTGCGGTGGCCGCGGGCCATAGCGTAGACCCTGATCGATGGCGGGCGTTGTTCGACCACGGCATGGCTCGGATCGCGGGCCTGTTCGGGCGGGTGGAACCTCGGGCCACTGCCCGCGCCTATCTCCTCGGGTTGTTGCCCGGGACCGAGCGCAAGAACTGCTGGCAGCTGGCAGAGCACGCCGGCCATCATCGTCCCGGTCCGATGCAGCGGCTGCTGCGCAGTGCCCGCTGGGACGCGGCCGCGGCACGTGACGAGGTCCGCCGCTACGTCGTGGATCGTCTCGGCACCGGCGATGGTGTTCTGATCGTGGACGAGACCGGATTCCTGAAGAAGGGCCGCGGCTCGGTAGGCGTCCAGCGGCAATACACCGGCACCGCCGGTCGGATCGAGAACAGCCAGGTGGGCGTCTTCCTCGCCTATGCCTCCAGCAGGGGAAGGGCGTTGATCGACCGCCGGCTCTACCTTCCCGAACACACATGGAGCAAGGACACCGAACGGCGCCGCAGGACCGGAGTGCCCGAGGACGTCGTCTTCGCGACCAAGCCCCGTCTCGCCCTGCAGATGATCACGGCGGCTCTGGATGCCGGAGTTGGGACGTCGTGGGTGACCGGCGATGAGGCCTATGGCCAGGATCCCGGCCTGCGGGCCGGGTTGGAGGCCCGCGAGGTGGGCTACGTGCTGGCGGTCTCCTGCGCGACCAGGGTACGGATCAACCAGGGCCGCACCTTGATCCGCGCGGACGAGGCCGCCGACCGGCTGCCTGCCTCGACCTGGCAGCGGCAGAGCGCCGGTTCCGGGGCGAAGGGGCCCCGCTAGAGCGCTTCCAGACGGCCAAGGGTCAGGTCGGCCTGGACCACTACCAGGTTCGCAACTGGACCGCCTGGCACAGGCACGTCACCCTTGCTATGTTCGCCCTTGCGTTCCTGGCCACCGACGACGCGCGGCCGACCAGACCTGCGGATCCGAACCGTCCCGCCCGAGGCGGAGAGCCGGTTGACCTGACCGTCCCGGAAATCCGCCGCTTGATCGGCGCACTGCTCAGCCCGCCGGTCACGTCCCTGAACGCGCTCCTGCACTGGTCGAACTGGCGCAGAAGCCATCAAGCTTCGGCACGTCGCAGCCACTACCGACGGCGACTCTCCATTCCCTCAAGCACGTAGATCGCGAAGTCACACTGGCGTACTAACCCGCCCTCTGCCACCAAACTCACGTCTTGACGGCGCCAGCGTAAGCCTCGAGCCGCCTGGAGGCCGTCCGAGCCTGCCTCGGACGGCCTGAAGGGGGCCCACTCCCTCCCGCGCCGGGCCACGCAAGACGCAGCCGTGGCGTTGCATCGGAGACCGGATGGAGCATTCCCGCGACGTGGGGTACGCGCCAGGCGATTAACGTAATGAGATATGGCTGTCGCACCGGCCTTATCCATGCGATTCATGTCCGCCAGAGTGAAGTTTATGGCCTGGGTGAGAGGCGAGGTGAGGCGTTGTGGCTGAGACGGATCCACCAGTGCCGCGGAAGAAGGATCCATCAGAGCCCCGGAAGGGGAGACAGCGGTTTTGGATTCTTCGTGCACTAGGGACAGGAGAGGAGTGGAAGCGCGCAGATACCTTGGCAGTACTAGGAATCGTGGTGGCCATCGTTTTCGCCATCGTCGGCCCTTTGTTGGCGGTGGGCGGCGGAAGCGGCACCACTAATATTAACAATAATAAGTACTACGGCCCTAGTGTGAGCAGCGACCCCCAGGAACAGATCGTTCAGCAAACCGGCTCCTATAGTGTGGCGGGATTCCACGATGCGATCGTCAACCGCGAGAACAGCATTGTCGCCCTGTATCTCGAGTCAGGCATGCCTGCAACGACCCTTGACAAGGGTGCAAGTATTATCCTCTTCGGATTTCAGGGCGAGCAGAACGGCGATCCCGTTGCTTTGGTCAAGACCGTTCAAGCAGCCAGGTTCAAGGTCGATGAAGAATTGCAAGACAGCTATCTAATGGGGGCGCTCACGGACAATATCTTTCCGTTGACGTTCAACACGCCCCTGGCGCCAAAGGGCTACACGGGTGGTTACCAAGGGGGAACATTCGTCGGCTCGTTGCTGTTCTGGATTGTCCAGCGGGCGCTCGGGACTAGTGCCACCGACCAGGACCTCCAGGTAATTAAGTACCTGATCAGCCAAGGCGCGGACTGCAAGATTCCCCTGTCATTCATTGAGTACAACGGCCCCATCGCGTTGGCCGGTACATCTCCATACAATGAGCTGCTTCCGATGATGCAGAGCTGCGCCTGAAACGATACGTGCAGATCGGTGTGTTCGTATTGGGTGCTGCGGCGATGGCGCCGGCGACGGTGGCGATGGCCGCCACGACGATCGTGGGGCGGATATGGCGGCAACTATGGTGGGTCTTCGAATTTAGGCGGTGCGGAGGTGGTCGCGGGCTCGGCGGGTGGTGACGCAGCGTGTGTGTAGGCGCTGGCTGGCTGGATTGCGTCGCAGCCACTGCCGACGGCGACTCTCCATCCCCTCAAGCACGTAGATCGCGAAGTCACACTGGCGTACTAGGGCCTGTTCTGAGTTCAGATCACGGTTTGGTGGTTCGCCGACGCCGGACGGTCTCGGCCCGGTAGAACGGCGGTGTGACGCGTGGTGATCTGAGCGATGCCGAATGGGAGTTGGTGGAGCCGCTCCTGCCGCTGGGCGAGCGTGGGCCGATCCCCGACCTGCGCCGACAGCTCGATGCGGTGATGTGGAGGTTTCGGACCGGGAGTCCATGGCGGGACGTCCCTGAGCGCTACGGATCCTGGTCGACCGTCTACGGCCGGTTCCAGATCTGGGCGACCACGGGGACCTTCCAGGCGCTGATGGAGGGGATGATCGCCGAGGCCGCAGCCCGTGGACAGGTCGATCTCAGCCTGGTCAGCGTGGACTCCACGGTCGCCCGCGCGCACCACCACGCGGCCGGGATGGTCGTCGACCCGGAGTTGCTGCAGGATCTGGAGAAGGCCGCCACGAAGGAAAAGGGGCTCCACAAAAGGGGCAAACCGATCCAGTAGTGGCGGCGCCCGGCCCGGCCGGCGAGACGGACGACGCGACTCGCGAGGAACGCCGTCGTGTCCGCCGTCGCCGCAAGGCCCGGCTCCGCGCGGCCGAGCTGGGACGCTCGCGCGGCGGGCTGACCACCAAGACCCACCTCGCGGCCGAACGCCAATGTCGGCCGCTGTCCTTCGTGCTCACGCCTGGGCAGGCCGCCGACAGCCCCCGCTTCATCCCGGTCATCGAGCGGATCAAGGTCCGCGTTCCGGTGGGCCGGCCCCGCACCCGCCCGGACGCGATCGCTGGCGACAAGGCGTACTCCTCCCGCGCCAACCGCGCCTACCTGCGCCGACGCCGGATCAAGGCCGTCATCCCGGAGAAGGTCGACCAGGCCGCCAACCGCAGGAAGAAGGGCTCGCGCGGCGGCCGTCCCGTCACGCACGACGCCGACCTCTACAAGGACCGCAACACCGTCGAGCGCTGTATCAACAAGATCAAGGAGTGGCGCGGTCTGGCCACCCGCTATGACAAGACCCCCGACAGCTACCTCGCCGGACTCCACCTACGCGGCGCCGTCATCTGGCTCCGCAGCCTACGGCCCGCCACATGATCTGAACTCAGAACAGGCCCTAGCACGCTGTTCAGTGCAGGGCGTTCAGGGCGTTCAGGGCGGCCCTGGTGGCCTGGGCGATCAGGGCGTCGTCCGAGGTGGCGCCGGCCTTGCCGCGGTCGGACAGGATGGCGATGACGACAGGGCTGCCGCCGCCGGCCGGCCAGAGGACCGCGATGTCGTTGCGGGTGCCGTACCCTCCGTTGCCGGTCTTGTCCGCGACCTTCCAGCCGGCGGGGACGCCGGCACGGATGTAGGGGGCGCCGGTCGTGTTGCCGAGCAACCAGTCGGTGAGCGTCTGCCGCCGGTCGCCGGGAAGGGCGTCGCCGAGGACGAAGCGGCGCAGGTCGGTGGCGAGCGCGCGGGGCGTGCTGGTGTCCCGGGGGTCGCCTGGGGTCGCCTCGTTGAGGGTCGGCTCGGTGCGGTTCACGTTGGTGGTCGGGTCGCCGAAGGCGCGCAGCGCCTGCTGGAGGGCGGCGGGGCCGCCGAGGTCGTCCGAGACGAGGTTGGCTGCGGTGTTGTCGCTGTACTGGAGGGCAGCGGCGGCCAGGTCGCGCAGTCGCATGCCCGTGGCCACATGCTGCGACGTGATCGGCGCGTACGCCTGGAGATCCTCGGAGCGGTAGGTCACCACCTTGTCCAGGTCCGCTTCGGAGGCGCGGCTCAGCAGGACGCCGACGGAGAGGGCCTTGTAGGTCGAGGCGTGCGCGAACCGCTGGTCGGCGTTGTAGGCCACCTCCCGGCCACTACCGGTGTCCATCGCGTAGACCCCCAGCCGGGCGCCGAAGTGCTGTTCGAGCTGCTGGAAGGCGTCGGCGTCGGCGGCGGGAGTCGAGGACGCGGCGGGAGCGGTGCTGCGGGATCCAGCCGGTTGCCGGGCGTCGTTCGCTGCGCAACCGGCCAGTAGAGCGGCCGTGAGGACGGGGACCGTGACGAGCAGGGCGAGTCGGCGCTTCGTGAAGGTCATGCCCGACAGCCTGCCTCGGCTGTCTCATGCGGGCAAAGACCGCCAACTGGCTGGAGTTCAAGCGGAGGCGTCCTCGACAGCGACTCGTCGCACTGTACGCAGCGTCGACTGGAGACTGTCCAGATCGGTCCAGCGCCTTCAACCAGCACGTTCGAAGCTGGCGAAGGCTCACCGCTCGTCGGCGGCCTCCAGGATCGCGCGGAGCCGCGACAGGCATTCGCTGACGAAGGCGGGATAGCTGTCCCAGTAGTACGACACCCCGCTGACTCCGACGGCGATGGCCCATGCCCGGGCGCGAAGCCACGTCAGGTCGTCGAGGCTCATGGTGTCCCAGTACGCCTGGCGGGCCCCGGGTGGAAGATCCCACAGCGGCGAGTGCTCCGCGTCGGGAAAGCCGACCGAGAGACTGCCGAAGTCGATGACGGCGTGCAGCTTCCCCTGCTGGACCAGGAGGTTGGTGGGCCTGAGGTCGCCGTGGAGCCACACCTGGCGGCTGGACGGCTCGGGCAGGGCGAGCGCGCTCTGCCACAGGTGTTGTAGCCGCGCGAGGTCGAAGTCGAAGTCGAGATCGAAGTTGAGGTCGAGGCCCTGGATCGTTCGGCAGTTGTCGAAGCACCTGCTGACCCACTCGTCGCAAGCGTGCAGGTCACCCCCGCGGTACCAGCTGAGCTCGCCCTGACCTGTGGCTCCCATCAGGGGCGTGGAATGCAGGCTCCGCACGATCGTCGCCAGGTCGGCCCCGAAGGCGGGCCAGTCGGTGACCGAGCCCAGGCCGGCTTCATCGCCGTCGATCCAGCGGTACACCGACCAGGCGAGCGGAAACGCGGAACCCGGAGCACCGTCGTGCACCGGCTCCGGGATGCGGCAGGGGAGATGCGGCGCCAGCCGCGGCAGCCAGGTCTGCTCCTTGCGTACGGCCTGCGCGTTGTCCGGGGTGCGCGGCAGCCGGATGAGCAGCTGGTCGCCGAGCCGGTACATCCTGTTGTCCGTGCCCGCACCGGCCGGCGAGATGGGGAGGGCCGCCCATTCCGGTCGCTGCTCCCGCAGCAGGGACCGGACGACCGCCTCATCCACCCGGATCTCGTTCTCATGAAGCTTCACGGGGAGAGCCTTGTGCCCAGGCTCCGCCGACGCCAGCGATTTTTCCCGAGCCCGGTGGAGTGTCAGTCCGATCTCGTGCGGCGTGCTGGGGAGTTGCCGAGGCGGTCCACGGCGGCGACGACCGGGCCGGCGCCGTCCTCCTGACGGATGCGGGCGGCCAGGGCTTGGGCGCGACGGGTGTAGGACGGGTCGGTGGTGGCCTGGACGAGAGCCGCGGTCAGGTCCTGGGCGGTGAGTCGGCGCAGCGGGATCGCGGCGGGTGCGACGCCCAGGGCGGTGAGGCGGGCGGCCCAGAACGCGGCGTCGAACTGGACGGGGAGGGGGATGGCGGGGATGCCCGCGCGCAGTGCGGCTGCGGTGGTGCCCGCCCCCGCGTGGTGGACGGCTGCGGCCAGGTGAGGGAACAGCAGCTGGTGCGGCACCTCGTCGACGGTGAGCATGTCGTCGTCCTCGAAGCACAGTTCGCTCCAGCCGCGCTGGATCACCCCCCGCAGCCCGGCCGCACGCAGGGCGCGCACGATGGTCCGGCTCAGCCGCTCGGGATCGGGAACGGTGGCGCTGCCCAGGCCGACGAAGACCGGTGGCGGGCTGGCGGACAGGAAGGCGCGCAGCTGGTCCGGGAGTTGTGCCTGGGGCGGGTCGTGGGGCCACCAGTAGCCGGCGATCCGAAGACCGGAGCGCCAGTCGCGGGGGCGGTTGACCACGAGGGGGCTGAAGCCGTGGTAGATCGGCCAGTCCTGGCGCTCGCGGGCTCGGCGGGCTGCGCGCGGCCGGTGGCGGGGGAGGTCGAGGCGGGCCTGCAGGGTGCGGACGCTGTCCGCGAAGATACGGTCCACGGCGGCGTTGACGGCCCGTCCGGCCACCCGGTTGCCCAGTGGTCCCCAGGAACGGGTGCCGGTGACCGGGGGAGCGAACTCGCCGGTGGCGGCGAGTGGTTGGAGGTACACGCCGATGCTCGGCAGTCCGAGTCCCTCGGCGATGGTGTGGCCGAGCGGGCCGAGCGAGCTGGACAGCAGCAGGACGTCGCTGGTGCGGGCGGCCTGCAGCAGGTCGTCCGTCGTTCGGTCGACCGCGGACCGGGCCAGGGCGATGACCCGGAGCAGCTTCCCGGCGCCGGTGCTGCTGCGGTGCAGGGCCTGCCCGCGCGCGGACTGCAGCTCCGCGAGCGGGTCGACCGGCAGGGCGTGGAACTCCATGCCCGCCGCGGCCGCGAGCGGCGCGAAACGGGTGTGGGTGACGAGCGTGACCTGATGTCCGGCCCGCACCAGAGCATGGCCGAGCCCCGTATAGGGAGCCACGTCCCCGCGCGAACCCGCCGTCATGACCGCCACTCGCATGCCCGCCATTCTCCCGCAGGCGCCGCCCGCCGGCAGCCACGCCGCGCAGGGCGTCGACGGTCACGGCATGGACGGTCAGGGTGATCGGCTCACGCTACGGGGCTGACTTCCCTGGGGTTTCGGCTGGCGACCACCGTGGCCTGCTGGGTCAGTCTGCCTGCGACAGGTCGGATCGCTCGGCCACTGCCACTCGCCAGACCCATGAGGTGGGGCGGGGACGGTCGCCCAGGTCGCCCCGGCCGGTGCACCAGAGGAGGACGTGAGCCGGGTCGCCGGGTGGGGCGTCGGGGAACAGCCGGTGGAGCACCGCCGCGCAGAGCGGCGCCGGGGGCAGCCATGGCACGCCCAGCCCCTGAGCGATGTCATGGGTGTGCAGCAGGACTTCAGCTACACCCATCGCCGCGAAGCCTGACGGGTCGCAAGGACCCCAGTGCCATGCCCGCACCTCTGGGCTGGCCGTTGCCAGTGCACTCCCGAGCAGCCCTGCGCACGCCGTGACCACCTGGAGCACTTCGCGCGGGGAGCTGTCCGCGCGGATGGCGAGGTCGAAGGGCAGATAGGCGTCGGTAGGGCGTGCGGCGAGCTGCCCGGCGTAGGCCAGCAGGTCATGGGCGATATGGGCGGCCGTCGTCCAGCAGCTCCATTCCAGCGAACCAGCCGGCACCGACCAGTCCTGTGCGTCGTGCGGGCCGAGTACTCGCACCATCTCGGTCACGGCCTCGTTGACGTCTCGGTTGTCGATGCAGCGCATCACGCGATGCTATCCATGACTGCGGACAAGCGGTTTCATCCCTGCACGATCAGGCCGCCGCGCTCAACTTGGTGAGACCGCCTACAGAATGTTCCAGCGCATCTGGTGGTCGCCGTGCTGGAGCCCCTCGATGCGACGGGTCACCTCGGCCAGCGTGGCGCTGGCAGCGGCCGCGCGCTTGGCGTTGGTGGTGATCATTCGCAGCTCGCGAAGGTCCCGCAGGACCGTGTAGCCGTCCCAGGTTGTGACGTCGAAGCCGTACGCGTTGGCGAAGGCCGCGTAGTGGGCCGGTCCGTAGCCGAAGCGGCGGCAGTGGATCTCGATGGTGACGAGGTCCATCTCGGGGGAGCCGAAGGCTGTGGTGTCCCAGTCGCACAGCACGGCATGGTCGCCATCGTGGAGAGCGTTCCGGTGTTGTGGGTCGCCTTGGAGGACCGCGGGCGGGAGGGCGAAGTGGAGGTCGGCCAGCTCCTTCTCCAGGTGGTCCAGGTGGGAGGAGAGGTACTGGAGGTCCTCGGACGGAAGCGCTGTGATGGTGGCGATTGATCGTCGGATGGCGCCGACGGTGTCCAGCGGGCGGATCTCGAAGGGTGGGTGGGGGAGTTGGTGGAGGGTGCGGAGCGGGCCGGCGATCTGTTCGGCGGTGACGGGGTGCTCGGGCTGTGGCAGGTAGGTCCAGAAGGTTACTGAGTGCCCATCAACGAGGACGGGCTGCTCGACCGGGTGAAGTGAGACCGTGGGGAAGTCGAGGCTGGTCAGCCACTCGATGAGTCGCACAGTGCGGTGGACGTCGGCTGATCGCGTGCCGGACCGGGCGATCTTGGCCACCACGGGAGCGGTGCGTAGGCGGAAGACGGCGTTGGTGTGGCCGCGGAGGACGGCGGCGCCTTCCGGGTCGAGTCCCACGCGGCGACAGGCGGTGGCCAGGATGCGGTTCACTTCGGGCTCGGCGAATCCGCCGATCAGTGCCGGTGCGCTCATGGGGCAAGGCTGACTGACGAACGGCCGGCTTGTCACGTCGAGCCGGTGGGGAGCGTCAGGAGTTCAGCAGCAGGTTCAGGCCGGTCGGGGCCGGTTCGGGAGCTGGCATGTTCCCGCCATGGCGTGTTCCTGCATGACCTTTGCTCTTCTCAACTCCCTTGGAGGAGGTCGACGCTGGCCGACAAGTGCGGAGCGTGGAGCGCCCCCAGGCTGATCCCCCGCTCCGTGGAACCCCCACGTCAGTAGGAGATCGACCATGGCCCGACACCTCTTATGCATGGCCGGAGCCGCGGCGGCCCTCGCGCTCGCCACCGCCGCCGCGCTCGCCGCCCCCGCCCAGGCCGCGCCCGCAGCTGCCAACCCCAGCGCGCACTTCGGGCCCGCGAGCGGCCAGCACCGTGACGCCAAGGCCCTGCGCACCCGCTTCGACGGCGGGGTCTGGGGTGGCTACGTCGCTCAGGGCAGCGGGTTCCAGAGCATCTCGGGGTCCTGGACGATGCCGCAGATCCAGTGCAACTCCACCAACGACCTCTTCGCGCCCTGGGTCGGTATCGACGGCTACGGCTCGCAGACCGTCGAGCAGACCGGCGTCCAGGCCGACTGCTCCTCCGGCTCGCCCGTGCTCAGCGGCTGGTACGAGATGTACCCGGCGCCGCCGCAGTACTTCAACGACCCGGTGTCCGCCGGGGATTCCTTCACCGGCACGGTGAGCACCGACGGCTCGGGCAACTACGCGCTGGCCCTCACCGACAACACCCAGGGCTGGACGGAGAACACCCAGCAGCAGCTCGACGCGCAGAACGTCAGTGCCGAGGCGGTCATCGAGTCCCCGTCCCAGAGCTACCCGTCCTTCAGCCGGCTCGACTTCTCGGGAGTCACCGTCAACGGGCAGGCCTTCGACGCCTTCAGCCCGCAGGCGATCGACAGCGGCCAGTACACCGAGACCGCGCTGCAGAACGGCTCGTTCTCGATCGTCCCGGCGGGATTCAGCCCGTGGGCCGCGCGCCCGGCGCACTCCACGGCCACCAGGCCGGCCGTGCCGCGCTACTGACGGGCGCCACCCCCGGAACGGAACGCGCACGGAACGCACATACATCCGCATCTCCACCGATCTCCCGAATGCGAGTGACATGAAACTCTCCTTCCACTCCCAGGCCCTGCAGCGGCCCGCGGCCGCGCTGGGCGTCACGGCGGCCGCCGCGCTGCTCGCGGCGGTCCAACTCACCGGTGCACCTGCGGCCTTCGCGCAGAGCCCGAGTGCCGCCTTGAACGCCGTCCCGAACGCCAGCGCGCACGCGGTGTCCGGTCACTCCTCCGCCGCCGGCAACCGGTACGGCGCCTCCCCGGCCGCCCCGGCCGCCACGTCGAGCGGGATGCAGTACGGCGGCGGCCCGGTCCAGCATTCCCCCAAGGTCTACCTCGTCTACTGGGGATCCCAGTGGAACACCGACACCAACGGCATCAAGCCGTACATGACCAGCCTGTTCAACGGCGTCGGCACCAGCTCGGACACCTGGTCGAGCAGCACGACGCAGTACACGGACTCCAGCGGCACCGGTCCGACCTTCACCGGCCCGGTGCTCGCCGGGAGTTGGAACGACAACCGGGCCAAGGCACCGTCGTCGGCCGGGCAGCAGAGCATCGCCTCCGAGGCCGACAAGGCCGCCGCGCACTTCGGCGTCACCGGGAACCCGGACGCCCAGATCGTGGTCATGAGCCCGCACGGCACCCACCCCGACGGCTGGCCGTCCTCCGGCTTCTGCGCGTGGCACGACTACACGGGCAGCGTCTCGTACACCAACATGCCCTACCAGCTGGACGCGCCGAGCGGCAGCCGCTGCCCGAACTCCGCCCTGGGCGGCAAGTTGGACGCGTTCAGCATCGTCGAGGGACACGAGTTCGCCGAGTCGGTCACCGATCCGCAGCCGTCGAGCGGCTGGGTGGACAGCAACGGTGAGGAGATCGGCGACCTGTGTGAGAGCAACTTCCAGCGGGTGGCGCTCTCCACGGGGGCCTTCGCCATGCAGCCGCTGTGGAGCAACAACGACGGCGGTTGCGTGATCACGCCGGGCGGCCCCGTCAGCTGACCCACCCTCGTACCCTCGCACGCTGTGCCGTGCCGTTCCCGGGTCTTCCACCGGGAACGGCACGGCACAGCCATGCCCGTGGGAGCCCGAGCAGCAGCGGCGGTATGCGTATGACTCGTCTCACACTGGGTCCTGACTCTCCGTTATCACTGCTGGTCAGTAGCCTCCCCGCGATCCGCGTCCCCGCCGATGGCCGAATTCGTCACTAGGCCGTCATTGCCGCCATCCCGCGCCGGATACAGGCTGTGACCGTGCATCAGCGACGTGTGGTGGTGGTGATCTACTCCGGTGCCCAGGCATTGGACATAGCGGGGCCGATCGAGGTGTTCGACACCGTCAACCGGCTGCTCGCGCCGACGGGCATCCCCTATCGGATCGAGTTCGTCTCGGCGGACGCGCCGCTCGTGCGGACCTGCTCGGGCATGGTGGTCGCCGCCGAGCCGCTGGAGAGCGGCGACGGCCCGATCGACACCCTGCTCGTCCCGGGCGGCTGGGGTCTGCGGGACGCCCTGGCGGACCAGGAGCTGGTCGGCTGGATCGGCCGGGCCGCTGCCCGCTCGCGCCGGGTCGCCTCGGTGTGCGGCGGCGCGTTCCTGCTCGCCGAGGCGGGCCTGCTCAGGGGGCGCCGCGCCACCACGCACTGGGCCTACTGCGAGGAACTGGCCCAGCGCTACCCGGACGTGACGGTGGACCGTGAGCCGATCTTCGTGTGGGACGGCCGGTTCATCACCTCGGCCGGGGTGTCCACCGGGATCGACATGGCCCTGTCGCTGGTGGAGGCCGACCACGGCGCGGCGTTCGCGCTGGAGGTGGCCCGCTTCCTGGTGCTCTTCTTCAAGCGCAACGGCGGGCAGTCGCAGTTCAGCGCGATCCTGGAGGCCCAACTCGCCGACCGCGCACCGATTCGCGCCGCCCAGGAGTGGATCCTGGAGCACCTTGAGGAGCCGCTGCCGCTGCCCGAGATCGCCGAGCGCGCCAGCATGAGCCTGCGCAACTTCGCCCGGGTGTTCCGGCGCGAGGTGGGCACGCCGCCCGGCCAGTACATCGAGCAGATGCGCATCGCCCGGGCCCGCAAGCTGCTGGAGACCACCGACCTGCCGGTCAGCCAGATCGCCCGCCGCTGCGGGTTCCCGGCCCCCGAGACGTTCTTCCGCTCCTTCGGCCGCGCCCTGGAGCTGACCCCGAACGAGTACCGCCACCGCTTCCAGACCATCGCGCCGTCGGGCCTCATCATGCCGCCCGACCAGGCGGACAGGAGTCCCGTATGACTGCCGACAGGAGTCCCGTATGACTGCCAAGGTCCGGCTCGTCGACTACCTGGCAAGGGAGTTGGCCCAGGCAGGCGTCCGGCACGTCTTCGGCGTCGGCGGCGCGAACATCGAGGACCTGTACGACGCGCTGCACGCCACCGGTGACGTCATCCGCACCGTGGTGGCCAAGCACGAGTTCTCCGCCGCCACCATGGCGGACGGGCAGGCGCGCGCGACCGGGCGCCTCGGCGTGGTCGCGGTCACCTCGGGGGGCGGCGCGGTGAACCTGCTGCCGGGGCTGGCGGAGGCGTATGCCTCGCGGGTGCCGCTGCTGGCGTTCGTCGGTCAGCCGCCCACCGCGCTGGAGGGGCACGGGGCGTTCCAGGACACCAGTGGCCGGGCGGGCTCCTTCGACGCGCGGGAGCTGTTCGCCCCCGTCAGCCGGTTCTGCGCCCGGGTCGAGGACCCGGACGCGATCCCGGAGCTGCTGGACCGGGCGCTCGCGGCGGCCCGCAGCCATCCTCGGGGACCGGCGGTGCTGCTGCTGCCCAAGGACGTGCAGCAGGCGCTGGTCGAGGTCCGCGAGCCGCTGCCGGCGCCGCCCGCGCCGCCGGTGCATGCCGAACCCCGGCTGCTGGACCGTGCGGTGGACGTGCTGCGCAGCGCCGAGCGGGTCCTGGTGATCGCCGGCGAGGGGGTGGCCGCGGGCGACGCACGGGCCGAGCTGGCCGAGTTGGCGCAGCGGCTCGGCGCCTGGGTGGCGGTCGCCCCGGACGCCAAGGACGTGTTCGACAACCACGACGCCCGCTTCGCGGGGGTGGCCGGCGTGATGGGCCACCCGAACGTGCTGCGCTGCCTGCAACGGGCCGACGCCTGCCTGCTGGTGGGCACCAGGCTGCCCGCGATGGCGCGGGCCGGCCTGGAGCAGGCGCTGGCCGGGACGCCCGTGGTCTGCGTCGACCCCGAGCCGCCGTTCGTCCCGGGGCTCTGGCTGGGCGGCGAGCTGCGCGAGGCCCTGCGGACGGTGACCGACCGGCTCGCCACCGCCGATCCGCTCGACCCCGCCACGCGGCCGGCTCCCGCGCACACCGGCCCGTCCCCGCTGGCGACCCCGCCCCTCGCCGGGACCGCGCCCACCGCCGGCGGCCGGACCTCGTACGCGGCGGCGGTGGCCGCCGTCGAGGCCGCGCTGCCCGCGCACGCGCACGTCTTCGTGGACGCCGGCAACGCCGGGGCCAGCACGATCCACCTGCTGCCCGCCCCGCGCCACGGCCGCTTCGTGGTGGCCGTCGGCATGGGCGGCATGGGCTACACCTTCGGCGCCGGCATCGGCGCCGCGCTCGCCACCGGGCAGCGCACGTACGTGATCGCTGGGGACGGGGCCTTCTTCATGCACGGCATGGAGGTCCACACCGCCCTCGAACACGGCGCACCGGTCACCTTCGTGATCCTCAACAACAACGCCCACGCCATGTGCGCCACCCGTGAGCAGATCTTCCTCGGCGCCGCACACCCCAGCAACCTGTTCCGCCCGACCGACATCGCCGCGGGCGTGGCGGCCCTGTTCCCCGGCCTGGACGTGACCGGCGCGGCCGACGCCGCGCAGCTGCGGCAGGCGCTGCTGCGCAGCAACGCGAGCAGCGGTCCGGCCTTCGTCACGCTGGACTTCGATCCCGCCGAGATACCGCCGTTCCTTCCCTTCCTGCCCCCTGTCCCATCCCCTGCTGCCGGCCGCATGTCGGCCCAGAACGAGGAGAGTTCCCATGAGTGCGGACCAGTCCATGTCGGCTGAGACCCCCGGCCGGACCGCTGAGATCCCCGGCCTGACCAGGGTGGAGGACACCGACCTGGAACAGCTGATGACCCGCTGCGCCGAGCTGACCCTGCCCGCCTATCCGCACCAGCAGGTCTACGGGCGCTACTGCACGATCGAGGAGTACGTCGACTGCCCGCCCGAGCAGGCCTACGCGTACCTGAAGCAGGGCCACCACCTGGAGGAGTGGACCTTCAGCCTGCGCGACTTCGTCCCCGCCGGCACCCCCGGACTCTGGGTCGGCGACGACCGGTTGGCGCCGGACACCCGGATCTTCTGCCGGGTGGAGACCAATGAGCAGGCCATGACCGTGGACTTCCACTGCGCCTGGGACCAGGGCGAGGAGCTGTGGATGATCTACCTGATGCGCGTGGTGCCGGCCCAGCTGGTGCTCGGCAAGCCCGGTTCGGTGATCACCTGGACCAACTGCCGCCACCCGTACTACGACGCCAACCCGCACCCCCAGTTGGCGCCGCAGGCCGAGCGGCCGTGGGTGGGTGACTACTGGGACTTCTTCTACGCCGGCCACACCGTGGAGATGGCGAACCTCAAGGCGATCCTGGAGCACCGCCACCGCGGCGGCCTGCCGATCGGCACCGCCCCCGCCACGGTGGTGGCGCGGTGACCGCGGTCAGCCTCGTCGACGTCTCCGGCTACCTGCCCGGCGAGCCGATCCCCGCCGCGTTCTACACCGACTACCCCGGCGCGGAGGACAAGCTGCGCGACAACCCCATGTTCAAGGTCCCCCCGCTGCGGCACCACGTCGCCGCGGGCGAGACCAACACGGACCTGGTCGAGCGCGCGGTCGCCCCCCTGATCGAGCGGCACGGCCGGGACGAGATCCGCGCCGTGGACGTCCTGCTGGTGCACAGTCAGCTGCCGGACACGCCGTTCGTGGGAGCCGGTACGGAGGTGGCCCGCCGGCTGGGGATCAAGCCGCGCTGGCTGGTCGACGTGGCCAACGCGGGCTGTGCGTCCTTCGTCCACATGCTCGAACTGGCCCGGCAGATCCTCACCACCACCGACGCCAGGACGGCGCTGATCTGCAACGCGCAGAGCGCCGCGGGCCAGCTGTTCACCCAGTCCGACGTCCGCCGGCTGGCCCAGGCCGCGATCCCCGGCGACGGCTGCGGGGTCGGCTACCTGACCACCTCCGCCGCCTCCCCGGTGCTGGATGTGCTGACCCGTCATCTCGTCGACTACGGCGGCGACATGACCGCCGTGCTCGACGACGGGCGCAGGTACTGGGAGCCCGGCGAGTCCCAACTGCGGATCGGCTTCACCGAGGACGCCGTCGCCACCGTCCTGGAACGCGGCAACCGGCTGGTGCCCGAGGTCGTCACGGACCTGTGCCGACGGCTCGACGTCTCAGCCGCCGACATCGACCTGCTGGTGACCAACCAGCCCAACCGGACCTTTCTGCACAACTGGCGCCAGGCGCTGGGACTCCCGGCGGAGCGGCACGCCGACACCTTCGACAGCTGCGGCAACCTCTTCGGCGCGGCGATCCCGATCACCCTGGACCGCGCCCTGCGCTCGGGCCGGGTCAAGGAGGGCGACCTGGTGGTCCTCGGCGGCTTCGCCCACGCGGGCGACTACGCGGGCGCCGCCGCGATCCGCTGGGGCGCCACGGCGTAGCGACGGAGCGTAGGGCCACGGCGTAGGGCCTACGGGTGGCGGATGCGCAGGGCGAGTGCCGGGCACTGGCTCACGGCACGGCGGGCGCCGTGTTCCTGCCAGGGGGCGACGGGGATGGTGGTCGACGCGGGATAGCCGTGCGGGCCGAGCCGGATGAGACCGGGAGCCAGCACGCCGCACAGCCCGTGCCCGGCGCAGCGGGACCAGTCCACCTCCAGCTGTGCGCCTTCGTCGCGCGGGAGCGGCAGTACGCCGAGGACCGGCCTCCCGCACCCGGTGCCGGCGACGTGGGCCTCGACGTCCCGGGCGAACACGTCGAGCGCGCTCAGCACGAAGCGGGCCGTGCCGTCGGGGTGCGAGCAGGCGCCACCGCCCTGCGCGCCGCCCAGGGCGCGCTGGACGTCCTCCAGTTCCGCGGGCCCGCCGGCGCCCGTGGCCAGCGCGGCGAGCGCTTCGGCGGCGTCCGGCAGCCCGCGCTTGCACGGCCCGCACTGCCCGGCCGACTGGCCCGCGAGCCAGGCCGCGACCCGGGTGAGCTCGCCGAGCGGGCAGGTGGCGGCGGGGAGCGCGACGATCGCACCGGCGCCGAGGGTACCGCCGAGCGCGGCGAGACCCGTGCGGGAGAGCGCCGCGCTGGCGGCGTCCACCGGGTCCAGCCAGGCGCCGTGATAGCCGCCTACCAGCACACCGTCGCCCGGCCGCAGCCCACCCGTGTCCAGCACGTCGCCCAGCCTCGTACCGAAGGGAGCCTCGACCACCAGGGGGCCGGCCCCTGGGCGGTTGACCGTCAGCAGCACCGTGCCGGGTTCGGAGTCGGTGCCGACGGCGGCGTACGCCTCGGGGCCGAGCCGGGCGGCCACGGCGAGCTGCGCCCAGGTCTCGGCGTTGGACAGCAGCGTCGGGCGCCGTCGGACGCCCCCTGTTCCGCCCTCGGCCGCGCGGGCCTTCACCGCGGCGGGCAGGACCGCAAGCCCGTTGACCCCGCGGATCAGCGCGCCGGACTCGCCGGAGACGAAGCGCTCGGGGAGGCAGACGGTCCGGGCCGGGCAGGGCAGGTCGCGCTCGGCGAGGGCGGCGGGAATCGAGACCTCGCCGGGGCTGCCGGCGGCGACGCCGATCACGATCTCCTCGGCCCCGAAGGCGGCTGCGGCCAGGCAGGCGCCGTCGAGCACCAGGTGCGGAGCCCGGGCGAGCAGCATCCGGTCCTTGGCGCTCGGGGGCTCGCCCTCCGCGCCGTTCACCACGATGACCGGACGGGTCCCGGTGCGGTCGGCGGCGGCCAGCGCGGCCCGGGCCTTGCGGACGAAGGGGAAGCCCGCGCCGCCGCGCCCGCGCAGATCGACCCGCTCGGCCAGGTCCAGCAGGTTGTCCCGGCTGGGCCGGGGGAGCGGAGGGTGGAGGCGGGTGTGCATGGCGAGGTCGAGGCGCTGGAAGCGGTCCAGCCCAGCGGTCAGCCGGGCCGACCCCAGGTGGCGCACCTGCGGCAGGTCGCTCCGGGCACTCACCGGCCACCGCCGGACTGGGCCAGCCCCAGGGGTCCGGGTACGGGGGGCGCGGCGTGCCGCGGCAGGCGCGGCCCCGTGGCCGGGCGGGCCGGGCGCGGCGCGCCGGCATGGTGAGCCTTGGAGCGGCGCAGCTGACGAGTGACGGTCCGGCGGCGTCCCAGCCACGAGAGGCCTCGTACCAGCAGAGCGAGGGCGACCAGCGCCGCACACAGCCCGTAGCCCCACAGGACCCAGGCGTGCGCCGCGCGCCCGGCGGTCAGACCGTGGGCCAGCGCGATCGGCCAGCAGGCGTACGCGCCCGCATGCATCACCCGCCAGGCCCAGGCGTGCCGACTCCCCGCGAAACGCCCGCGGATCGCGCCCGTCGCCGCGACCAGGACGAGCAGGTCGGCCGCGACGGTACCCAGGCTCACCGCGAGGGCGGTGCCGCCGGTGAAAGGCAGGATCGCGCTCTGCGGGCCGGCGTGCTGCTCGGCGACCTTGACCGCGATGTGGACGGCCAGGAATCCGAGCGCCGCGACGGCGGTCGCCCGATGCACGGACTGGACGGCGACCCGCAACCGGGGCGTGAGGACCAGGCGGTCGGTGGCGGCGAGCCCGCAGACCACCGCCGCGGTCAGCGCGAGCAGGGTGAAGACCCCGGCGAAGTAGTCCAGGAAGGCCATGACGCGGCCCGGCACGTCGACCGAGGCGCCGTCGACCGATGCGCCTGCCAGAAGGGCTGCTCCGGACATCTGGGTACCTTCTTCCGTGGGTTCGTTCGGGGCACCCGGCGGTATCGGATCGGCTGGACCTGCCTCGAATCCACCTCGGGGAGCACACCACCCGGCTGTGGGACGGGCGGCGTGGCTTGACCCGCCATTCTTAGCAGCGCCCGCACAGGGGACAAAGGTCCCCGACTACGACACCGGGTAGTAGGACGACCCCGTCACGCGGCGCCTGTCGGCAATCCGAGCAGGGTGGCCGTGCCTACGACCGAACGTAGTAGGCACCCGGCGTGACGTAACCGGGCTCACGTGAACATGTCCAGCAGTGTTGGGTATCCGTACTCCTGTACCTGGGCAGCCGGACCCTCCACACTCTCAGGCATGACGACACCCGTGCCGAGCTGCCCCGACTGCGAGGCCCCGCTGGACCTGGGGCGGTCCACCCGCTGCCCGCAGTGCCGACTGCCGCTGGTCGGCGCCGATGCCGCGGCCCTGTGGCAGTTGACGCTCGCGCTGCGGGGACTGGAAGTCCATCGGCTGACACTCGTGCAGCAGCGGGAGCGGCTGCTGGCCGGTCTGCGTGCGCGGCGGGACGATCCGGACATCGAGCTCGAGCGGGCCTGGACCGCACCGGCACCGAGCGGGGTCGACACGAGAGGGTGGACCGTACCGCCGCGCCGGGGCAGCGGGCGGGAGGTCTCCGGACCCTCGGCGCAGACCGTCCTGCTGGTCCTCGGTGGGCTGCTGGTCACGGTGGCCGCGCTGGCCTTCACCGTCGTCAACTGGGGACGGCTGGGGATCGGCGGGCGGACCGTCGTGCTGGCGGCGCTGACCGGCTGCGCCCTCTCGCTGCCGTACCCGCTGAGGCGCCGGGGGCTGAACGCGACCGCCGAGACCTCGGCCGCGATCGGGCTGGCTCTGGTGATGATGGACGCCTATGCCGGCCGGGCCGCCGACCTGGCCGGACTCGGTGCGGTGAACGGCCTCGGCTACTGGGCGGTCGCCACCCTGGTGATCAGCATCGGCGCCGGGGCGTACGGGTGGGCGACCGGGCTGCGCCTGCCGCTTGCGGCCGGCTTTGTGATCGGGCGTCTGCCGGCCCTGCTGGCGGTCAACGCGGTCGGGCTGCACGGCGCCGATGCCGGCGCGAGCGCGATGGTGGCCACGGCGGCCGTCGACTGCGCACTCCTCGTCAACCGGCCGCTGCGGACCGCGTCGCTGCACAGGGCGGCGGTCGCCGGCGCCGCGCTCTGGGGAGTGACGGGCGGGGCTGTCGCGGCTGTCGCCTCGTTGACGGCCGCACTGTCGTCGACCGTCCCGACGGCGGCGACGTCCGATGCCCTCGCCACCACCGCCTGGGCCTGGCTGCCCTTGGGCGGACTCGCGTTGCTCGCGCTCCTCGTGGCGCTGCGGCACCCGGAACTCGGACTCGGCGCGGGCCGCTCGGCCGGCTGCGTCGCGGGGGTGGCCGTCCTGGTGGCGGCGGGCGGATCGCTCGCCGTGACGTTCCCGCAGAGCTGGGCCGCCCTCGCCTACGCCGTGCCGGCCGCGCTGCTCGTGACGGTGTCGGCGGCGTTGCTGCGACGGGACCGGGGGGCGGCACCGGCGCCACACCTGCCTGCCCTCACCGGAGCGTTCTACGCCGCCGGCGGTGCGCTGCTCGCCGCCTCGATGCCCCTGATACCCGACCTCGCGCGCTCCGTCGCCGAGCCGCTCCGCCACGCTCGCGCTGCCTGGGCGGGCGGGCCGGGGCCCGGCTGGGACTGGACCGTCGCGCCCGCCGCCCTCACGGGGCTATGGCTGCTGGCCGGTGTCGTTGCCGTCGTCGCCGTCCTGCGCGTCACCACCGTCCCCGCCGCCCCTCTGCAAGCCGCCCTCGCACTCATGGCCGTTCCCGCCCTCGGGTTGCTGCCGGTGGCCTGCGGGCTGCCGTACGGTGCCGCAGTCGGCATCCTGGCGCTCCTCACGCTCGCGGCCGCACTGGTGGCAGTGCTGCGCGCCGCTGGTCCGGCGGTCCTGGTGGGCCTGACCGCGGCTCCCGCGCTCGCCTTGCTCTGGGCGCTCGCCGACCGCGCCGCGACCATCACCGTGCTCGGTGCCCTGGTGGTCCTGGCGGGTGCGCTGACGGTTCGCAGGGTCGGCGGAGTCCCCTCGGCCGCCACCGCCTGCTGCGCCGTCCTCGCGCTCGGCGCCGAAGCCGTCGCCATCGGGGACAGCGCCGGACTCGCGTTCACGGACAGCCTGGTCGTCGTCCTCGTGGTCGCCATCGGGACCGCGCCGGTGGCGACCCGCACGGCCGGCAGCGTCTCGCTCTCCATCGAGGCCACCGGCTACGGCCTCGCGGGCACCGCCCTCGCACTGACGGTCGGCCACCCCGGGTGGCTCGCCTTCGACCTGACCGTGGCCGGCGTCGCGGCGCTCGTCGTCGCATTGCGCGCCGACCGGCGCCGGGCCGCCGGGCTCACCGCGACGGCCCTGCTGATCGCCGCCTCCTGGATCCGGCTGGTGCTCTCCCAGGTGCACACCCCGGAGGCGTACACCCTGCCCCTGGCCTGCGTCGCGCTCACCCTCGGCCTGCTCCACCGGCGGCGCCGTCCCACCAGCGGCTCCTGGTCCGCCTACGGTGCCGGCCTGGGTCTGGGCCTGCTGCCCACCCTGCTGGCGCTCTGGTCGGACGGGCACTGGCTGCGCCCGCTGCTCCTCGGTTCGGCAGCACTGGCCGTCACCCTGATCGGCGCCCGGCGCCGCCTGCAGTGCCCGCTGCTGCTCGGCGGCGGCACTCTCCTCCTGGTCGGTGCGCACGAACTGGCCCCCACCGTCGTCCAGGTCCTCGGCCTGCTGCCCCGCTGGGTCCCGCTCGCCCTCGCGGGCCTGCTGCTGCTGGCCCTCGGTGCCACCTACGAGCAGCGCCTGCGCGACGCCCGCCGCCTGCGCGAGTCCCTGCAACGGCTGCGCTGACGCTGCGCACCCGGGGCTGATGTCCCGCGTGTGCCCAGTCCTCACAGCGCGTCGGCGGCCGCCGCTGCCACGGCGTCGGCGACCTCGGCCAGCGCCGGGGAGTCGAGCTTCCACTGCTGCCAGTACAGCGGGACGTCGATCGGCCGGTCAGGGGCGAGATCGCGCAGCCGTCCGCCGACCGCCCGGGCGGCGACATGGATCTCGGGGAGCATGCCCCAGCCGAGCCCGGACACCACCGCGTCCAGATAGGACTCCGAGGCGGGGACGAAGTGGCGCAGGGTCCCGGTCGCGGCTCGTGGGTTGAGACGTTGCAGGAAGCGATCCTGCAACTCGTCGCGGCGGTCGAAGACCACGACCGGCGCAGCGCCGAGCAGCTGTCGCAGCGGAGCGCCGCGGAGCCAGCGGTCGACGAACTCCGGGCTCGCCATGGCGCGGTAGCGCATCCGTCCCAGGGCCCGCACCGAACACCCCTGGACCGGCTGCGGGGAGGAGGTCACGGCCGCCATCACGGTGCCTTCGCGCAGCAGCCGGGTGGTGTGCTCCTCGTCCTCCCGGTGCACTTCGAGGCAGATCCGCGCCTCGCGCCCGGCGCGCGCGAGCGCGGGCAGGAACCAGGTCGCCAGCGAGTCGGCGTTGACCGCGATCGACACCCGGGCCGGCTCGCCGGAGTCGGACAGGCCCAGCTCGGCGCCGGCATCGCGCTCGAGGCGGGCGACCTGGCGGGCGAACCGCACGACGACCTCGCCGGAGTCCGTCAGCCGGATCGGCTTGGAGCGCAGCAGCAGGACCCGCCCGGTGCGCTCCTCGAGTGCTTTGATCCGCTGGCTGACGGCCGACGGTGTCAGCTGCAGGGCCCGGGCGGCCGCTTCGAAGGTCCCCTCGTCGGCAGCGGCGAGCAGGGTGCGTACCTGCTCCAGGGGAAGACCAGTCATCACAATCGCTAAGGATACGTAAGAAACATTAGCTGGGCTGATTACCGCGGCTGACCTAGCCTCGCCCTATGCACGACGTACTCATCGCGGCCGCCGCAGGACTGGGCACCGGCCTCTCCCTCATCGTGGCCATCGGCGCCCAGAACGCCTTCGTCCTGCGCCAGGGCATCCGCCGCCGGCACGTGCCGGTGATCGTCGCGATCTGCGCGGGCTCCGACGCGGTGCTGATCGCACTCGGTGTGGCCGGCATCGGCAGCGTGGTGCACGCCTGGCCTGCCGCGATCACCGCGCTGGCCTGGATCGGTGGCGCGTTCCTGGTCGGCTACGGGCTGCTCGCCGCCCGCCGGGCGCTGCGCTCGGCCCGGCTGGACCCGACCGCCGACACCGCCCCCTCGCTGCGCGCCGCCGTCCTCACCTGCCTCGCGCTGACCTGGCTGAACCCCCACGTCTACCTGGACACCGTGCTGCTGCTCGGCTCGATCGCCGGCTCCTACGGCGACCAGCGCTGGGCCTTCGGCGCCGGCGCCGCCGTCGCGAGCCTGTGCTGGTTCGGCGCACTCGGCTTCGGCGCACGGCTGCTGGAACGCTTCTTCGCCCGTCCCGCCTCGTGGCGCGTCCTCGACGCGCTCATCGCGGCGACGATGACCACGCTCGGCGCGGTGATGGTGGCGAGCCATCCGTGACCGCCTGACCTGGGCGCGGGCGACGTCGGGCCGTACCGCGTGTCGGCGAGCACACTGGAAGGGCTGTTGCCTCTCCGGCCCCGCGACAGTCTGGGCGGTGAACCATGGCAGAGACCACCGACGCGGCACGGACCGTGATCTTGACCGTGGACGACGATCCCGCGGTGTCCCGGGCCGTCGCCCGCGACCTGCGCCGCCGCTACGGCGACGCGTACCGCGTCGTGCGGGCCGAGTCGGGCGCGTCGGCGCTCGACGCCCTGCGCGAGCTGAAGCTGCGGGGCTCCCCGGTCGCGATGATCCTGGCCGACTACCGCATGCCGCAGATGGACGGTATCGAGTTCCTGGAGCAGGCCCTCGACCTGTTCCCCGGCGCGCGGCGGGTGCTGCTGACCGCCTACGCCGACACCGACGCGGCGATCGACGCCATCAACGTCGTCGACCTCGACCACTACCTGCTCAAGCCGTGGGAGCCGCCGGAGGAGAAGCTCTACCCCGTGGTGGACGATCTGCTGGAGTCCTGGCGGGCGACCGACGGCCGGACGGCGGGCACCATCAAAGTCGTCGGGCACCGCTGGTCGGCGCAGTCCTCGCAGATCCGGGAGTTCCTGGCCCGCAACCAGGTGCCCTACCGCTGGTACAACTCCGATGAGCCGGAGGGCCGCAGGCTGCTCTCCGCCGCGGGGCAGGACGGTCTCCGGCTGCCACTGGTGGTCACTCCGGACGGTGCGACGCTCGTCGAGCCGGAGGAACGGGAGCTGGCCACGCGGGTGGGTCTCTCGACGACACCGGCGGCCGACTTCTACGACCTCGTCATCGTCGGCGGCGGGCCCGCGGGACTGGGCGCGGCCGTGTACGGCGCCTCGGAAGGGCTGCGGACGGTCCTGGTCGAGCGCTCGGCGACCGGAGGCCAGGCGGGCCAGAGCTCACGGATCGAGAACTACCTCGGTTTTCCCGACGGCGTCTCCGGCGCGCAGCTCACGGATCGGGCACGCCGGCAGGCGGCGAAGTTCGGCGCCGAGATGCTGACCGCGCGCGAGGTCACCGCCCTGGAGGCGAACGGCGCCGCCCGCACCCTGCGGTTCTCGGACGGTTCCACCGTCTCGGCGCACAGCGTGATCCTCGCGACCGGCGTGACCTACCGGCAACTGGACGTGCCGGGAGCGGCCGCGATGACCGGGCGCGGTCTGTACTACGGCTCGGCGCTGACCGAGGCCGTCGCGTGCCAGGACCACGACGTGTACATCGTCGGCGGCGCGAACTCCGCGGGCCAGGCCGCGACGTTCCTGGCCCGGGGCGCCAAGTCGGTCACCCTGCTGGTGCGCGGCCCGTCGCTGGCGGCCTCCATGTCGCACTACCTGCTGGAGCGCGTCGAGAAGGCTCCCACGATCTCGGTCCGCACCGGCACGGTCGTGGCGGCCGTCCACGGCAAGGAGCACCTGGAGGGGCTGACCCTGCGCGACACCGTGACCGGGGAGAGCGAGGAGGTCGACGCACAGTGGATGTTCGTGTTCATCGGCGCGGCCCCCATGACCGACTGGCTGGACGGCACGGTGACCAGGGACTCGCACGGCTTCCTCCCCACCGGCCCCGACCTGACGGCCGACGGGCGCCCGCCGGCCGGATGGGCGCTGGACCGGCCGCCGTACCACCTGGAGACCAACGTGCCCGGAGTCTTCGTGGCGGGGGACGCCCGCGCCGAGTCCGCCAAGCGGGTCGCCTCCGCGGTCGGCGAGGGTGCGATGGCCGTCATGCTCGTGCACCGCTATCTGGAGCAGTCATGACCGGCGACGACCCGGTTCGGTGCGAGGAGGACGAGCTGCGTTCGCTGTTCCTGTTCGAGAAGCTGGATTCCGACCAGTTGGCGCGGCTGTGCCGTGACGGCCACGTGGAGTGGTTCGACCCGGGTCCGGTGTACCAGGAGGGCGATCCGGCCACGAACCTGTATGTGCTGTTCCACGGAACCGTGATCCTCACGCGCAGCGTCGGCGGCCAGGAGGTGGACTTCGGCCGCACGTCCGCACCCGGCGTCTATGCCGGGGCCTTCCAGGCGTACCTCGGCGACCAGGTGCCCCAGGTGTACAACAACTCGATGCGGGTGACCGAGCGGTCCCGGTTCTTCGTGCTGCCCGCGGACGCCTTCGCCCAGATCATGCGCGGCTGGTTCCCGATGGCCGTCCACCTGCTGGAGGGCCTGTTCTTCGGGTTCAAGAACACCCAGGAGGCGATCGGCCAGCGGGAGCGGCTGCTGGCGCTCGGCTCGGCGACCGCCGGGCTCACCCACGAGCTCAACAACCCTGCCGCCGCTGCTGTGCGCGCCGCCGCCGCACTGCGCGAACGCATCGCCGCGGTACGCCGCGAGTTCGGCGAACTCGCGGCCCAACCGCACCGAGCCGAAGACCTGGCCCGGCTGAGCGAGCTGGTGGAGATGACCGTCAGCCGGCTGGGCCAGGCCCAGCCGCTCAGCCCGCTGCAGGCCGCGGACCGCGAGGACGAGCTCGGCGACTGGCTGGAGGGGCACGGCGTCGAAGACGGCTGGCAGCTGGCGCCGGTCCTCGTCCAGGCGAACCTGGGCACCGACTGGCTCAACCGGGTCGCCGCCTCCCTGTCCGAGGAGCTGCTCGGCCGGTCCCTGAGCCTTCTGAGCTGCACGGTTGAGGCCGAACTGCTGCTGAACGAGATCGACGACGCCACGCACCGCATCTCCGCACTCGTCGGCGCGGCCAGGCAGTACACGCAGCTGGACCGGGCCCCCTATCAGAACGCCGACGTACACGAGCTGCTGGACAGCACGCTGATGATGCTCGCCGCGAAGATCGGCCCGGACATCACGGTCGTGCGCGACTACGACCCCGCCTTGCCCCGCATCCCCGGGTACCCCGCCGAGCTGAACCAGGTGTGGACGAACCTGATCGACAACGCGGTGTGGGCCATGCGCAGCACCGGCGCCGGTGGGACCCTCACCGTCCGCACCGCACAGGACGGTGACCACGTGCTGGTCGAGTTCCGCGACACCGGCCCCGGCGTGCCCCCCGAGGTGCGCGACCGCGTCTTCGACCCGTTCTTCACCACCAAACCGGTCGGCGAAGGCACGGGACTCGGCCTGGACATCTCCTGGCGCATCATCGTCAACCGCCATGGCGGCGACCTGCGGCTCGCATCCGTGCCGGGCGACACCCGTTTCCAGGTCCGCCTCCCCATCAACCCCGTCAGACCCGACACCCCGCTGGAGCAGCCATGAACACCGAGAACCCGATCGATCCCACCGTGCCGCCGAGCGGGACCGGTTGCGTCGAGTGCGACGCGGCCGGCGGCTGGTGGTTCCACCTGCGGCGCTGCACGCGCTGCGGCCACGTCGGCTGCTGCGACGACTCGCTGTCCCGGCACGCCACGGCACATGCCAAGGCCACCGGCCACCCGGTGATCCGCAGCTTCGAGCCGGGCGAGAGCTGGTTCTGGAACTACGACACGTCCGAGTTCTACGAGTCCGGTCCTGAGCTGGCCCCGCCCGACAGCCACCCTGCGCGGCAGCCGGTTCCGGGCCCGGCCGGACGGGTGCCGGCCGACTGGGCCGAGCAACTGAGCGCCCGCGACGCCGCCGGCGGAGCATGACAGCAGCGCGTCGCCCGCCGGCGTGAGCGTCCCAGCCGACGGGCTCTGACGACTTGTCAGTTGGACGAGCCACGTCTGTCTACGTCCAGCAGGACGGCGGCGTGCGGGGTCTGCTCGTACCGGACGCTCCGGCCGACTCGGGTACGCGTGAGCAGGCCCGCGCGGTGCAGGATGCCCAGGTGGTAGGAGACGGTGCCGATCGACAGCCGGTGGCGTTCGCCCAGTTCGCCGGTGGTGCGTGGGCTGTCGTGCAGGTCGGCCAGCAGCCGTGCCCTGGTGGCTCCGATGAGCTCGTGGTTGGCCCGGGCGTCGGAGGGCAGCGCCGGTCTGTCGGACCAGGCGAGCGCTGGATACGTGAGCATGGGCTGACGGTGGACCGGTGCGGGCATGGAGTCGATGACGAACCGCGGCCGGTGGCCGAAGGGCGATGGGGACAGCACCAGGCTCGTGCTGCCGCTCACCCGTCCCTGCAGGCCGATCATCAGGTCCAAGCACCCGTTGTCCCACGTGATGGTGGGATGAAGGCCGCTCAGGACCTCAGCCAGGCCGTTCCGGGCCATCACGCGGGAGCGGTGGGCGATGTCGGCCTCCAATCGGGCACGCAGCCGGGGCCAGCGCGGACCGATGGCCGTGAGCCCCCGCCCGCAGCCGGCGCGTCGTCACGTAACAGCCACAGGACCCCGGCAGCCGTTCCGATCGGTGAGATGGCGAAGCGCGTGTTGGCCAATGCGCCGCCCTGCATGTCGAGTTGAAGCACAGGACCCCCGCGCAAGTAGCCGCCGTCGCGGCTCCGCAACGGCTTGAAGCCGGCTCCCATCAAACCATCGTGGCTGCGGACTTGTCGTCATAACGGTTGATACCTGACACCGCTCCTGCGCTGATCCCACACGTGTGCATGTCATGTGGTGTACGGGCGAGAGTTCTTGGGGGTATGCGATCAAAAGGCGAATCGGGCTGTATCCGCCGAGAATCCCGCAAAACGGGACATAAGCCCGTACGTCGGGCCCGCCCTGGCCTACCCGCGCGAATTGTCACTGATATTGCGTGAAGATCTCGTCGATCTCTGATGGGCATGATCCGGTGCCAGTGGATCGCTTTGCCGCAACGTTCACCGAAACTCCGATGGGCTGGGTGGACGGGCCTCCTGCTGCCGTGGTTGGATTTTGCGTAAAGCGGTGGCTATCGAACCGATTTCGGCTTTTCCGAGATTCCGTGCGACCGTGAAGAAATAATCTGTGCTATGAAGGGAAAAGTGCCTCATGCGTAACGACTTCGCCTCCCAGATCGAGACCCGCGAGATCGCCGACAGTGACCTGGACAACGTTTCCGGCGGCCTCGCCGGCGTCGGCGTCTCCGTGCTGGGCTACGGCGCCGGCGTCGGTGTCGGTGACGTTCTCGGGACGGTCGAGTCCATCGTGCCCGTTTCGCAGGTCACTGGCCTGCTCTCGGGTGTCACCGGCCTGGCCTCGGTGAACAGCAGGGGCCTCGGTCTCTGACCCAGGCATGCTGTGCCATGGACCCCGGATGTCCTCCGATTCCGGGGTCCATGGACCTCGCCGGCAGACCAGTGCCAAAAAGCCAATGCCGCAGTCGAATGCCGTAGGCGCAGGCAGTTGAAGGAATAGTTTCGTGCAGTTCCGCCAAAAGGCGCTTTCCAAGCTGCAATCGCGAGAAGAGCTCGATATACCGGTGCGCTTCGCGCGGCCGCAGGGTCGGCTCGTATTGGCCGTGACGGCGGCCGTCATGGCAGTCGCCTGTTTCTGGGCGGTACTCGGGACGGTGTCGTCGAAGCTGAGCGCACCCGGAATCCTGACCCATGCCGAGGGCAGTTACATCCTGCAGAGCCCGGTCGCCGGTCAGGTCACCGCCGTATTCGCCAACGAGGGCGACACACTGCCGGTCGGCGCTCCACTGCTCAGCGTTCACACGGGTCAGACGGACGAGACCGTGCGCACGGTGGCGGCGGGCCGGGTGACCGCGTTGTCGGCCCAGATCGGTGCGGTGGTCGCCATCGGGGCGGATCTGGCGACCGTGGAGCGGATCGACCATGCCGACGACCCGATCGTGGCGCTGCTGTACGTGCCGGTCGGCAGTGGATCGACGGTGCCGGTGGGTGCGGCGGTGGACCTGAGCGTCCAGTCGGCACCAGCGCACCAGTTCGGTGTGCTGCGAGGCCACGTCAAGGCCGTCGGCCGGGTACCCCAGACGCAGCAGCAGATCACCAGCTTCCTCGGGGACGACCAGTTGGGCGAGCAGTTCTCGGCTCAGGGGCAACCTGTGGTGGTCGTGGTCGAGTTGGACCGGTCGGCCGGCACGGGATCCGGGTACGCGTGGTCGTCGGCGAGCGGCCCGCCCTATCCGATCGACTCCTCGACCTTGGTCAGTGGTGCCGTTCACCTGGCCGCGCAGCATCCGATCGATTGGGTTCTTCCTTGACCGCGCAGCACACGCCGACGCCAGCGCCGACGCGAGCGCCGACGCGGAGGAAGCAGAAGCAGAAGCAGAAGAAGCAGCGGGCCGTCCGCAGCCCCACCATCCTGCAGATGGAAGCCGTGGAGTGCGGTGCCGCCGCACTGGCCATGGTGCTCGGTCACCACGGTCGGCACGTCCCCCTCGAGGAGCTGCGGATCGCCTGCGGGGTCTCCCGCGACGGTTCCAGGGCCAGCAACGTGCTCAAGGCGGCCCGCGGGTACGGCCTCGACGCCAAGGGCATGCAGATGGAACCGACCGCCCTGGCCCAGGTGCGGGCGCCGGCCATCCTGTTCTGGGAGTTCAACCACTTCGTCGTCTTCGACGGAATGGGACGACGATTCGGCCGGCGCGGCGTGCACCTCAACGACCCCGCCCGGGGCCGCCGGTTCGTCTCGCCCGAGGACCTCGACACCAGCTTCACCGGCGTGGTGCTGACCTTCGAACCCGGCGCCAGGTTCCGTCGAGGTGGCCGGAAACCGGGCATCCTTCGTGCTCTACCGGCCCGGCTGCGCGGCACCACGGGCACGCTGCTGGCCGCACTGGCCGCCAGTTTCCTGCTGGTGGTCGTCGGCGCGGCCGCGCCGGCCGTGAGCCGGACGTACATCGACACGTTCGTGTTCGGCAGCGGGCTCGCAGGCAACCAGACCTCCCTGTTGCCGGTGCTCTTCGCCTCGATGGCCGCACTGGTGCTGTTGACCGCTGTACTGACGGGCCTTCAGCAGGCGAACCTGCTGCGCGGCCGGATCATCGCGTCGACCCTGAGCAGCGCCCGCTTCCTGCGGCATCTGCTCCGGCTGCCCGTCACCTTCTTCGCTCAGCGCAACCCGGCCGATCTCGTCCAGCGTCTGCAGTCCAACGATGCGGTGGCCGAGACGCTGGCCCGAGACCTCGCTGCCGCCGGCGTGGACGCCGTGGTCGTGGTCCTCTACGCGGTCCTGCTGTGGACGTACGACCCGCAGCTGACCCTGGTCGGCGTGTTCATCGCCCTGCTCAATGTGGTGGCGATGCGGGTGGTGGTCCGCATCCGGGCCACCGGCACCCAGCGGCTGCTCGCAGACAGCGCCCGGCTGACCAACACCTCGTACGGCGGGCTCCAGTTGATCGAGACGATGAAGGCGACCGGGGGTGAGAACGGGTACTTCCGCCGCTGGGCGGGCCAGCACGCGGCCACCTTGGACGGACAGCAGCGACTCGGCGTGCCGAGCGCCGTGCTGGCCGTCGTCGCGCCCACGCTGGCGGCATTGAACAGCGCGCTCATCCTGTTGGTCGGCGGGCTTCGAGCAGTGGAAGGCCATATCTCGATCGGTCTGCTGGTGGCCTTCCAGACGCTGGTGACCAGCTTCACCGCGCCGGTGGCCCGGCTGAACGGGGTCGCCGGCCGGGCCCAGGACTTCGCGGCCGACGTGTCCCGGCTCAAGGACGTCGAGAACTTCCCGGTGGATGCGCGGTACTCGCGGTACTCGCGCCACTCACAGCACTCACGCCACTCGCGGCAGGAGCCGGCTGCCGATACCCGCAGGCTCAGGGGGCATGTGACGCTGGAGAGCGTCACCTTCGGCTACAGCCCGCTCGACCAACCGCTGCTCACCGACTTCTCCCTGGCGGTCGGACCGGGTCAGCAGGTCGCCCTCGTCGGCGGGTCCGGAAGCGGCAAGTCCACCGTGTCCCGGCTGATTTCGGGTCTCTACAGTCCATGGGAGGGTGCGATCCGGATTGACGGAGAGCGGCTGGAGGACATCTCGCGCGGTTCGCTCAGCGCCTCGGTATCGTTCGTCGACCAGGATGTCTTCCTCTTCGAGGGCACCGTCCGCGACAATGTGACGCTGTGGGACCCGTCCATACCCGATGACGCCGTCGTCGCCGCCCTCAAGGACGCCGCCGTCCACGACGTGGTCTCCAGGCGCCCCGGCGGCATTCACAGCCGGGTCGAGCAGGACGGCCGCAACTTCTCCGGCGGCCAGCGGCAACGGCTGGAGATCGCCCGGGCGCTGGTGCGCCAGCCCAGTGTGCTGGTCCTCGACGAGGTGACCAGCGCGCTGGACGCCGAGACCGAGCAGGTGATCATCGACAACCTGCGGCGACGCGGCTGCGCCTGCGTCCTGATCGCGCACCGGCTGAGCACGGTGCGCGACAGCGACGAGATCGTCGTGCTGGACCACGGGACGGTCGTCGAACGCGGGCGGCACGAGGAACTGGTGGCCGCCGGGGGGCCGTATGCCGAGTTGGTCGGGGAGCACTGACATGACCTTCGTTCACCATCCGTCGGCCACCGGCGACTTGGTGGTCAGCGCTCTGGGCGGCCTGGGCACCCGGGTCGACTGCGCGAGCTCGCGCAGCCTGCGGCTGGAGGGGCCCCAGGTGCTCTGGCTGGTCGCGGACGGCGCGCTGGACCTCTTCGCGGTCGACGCCGTCAGTCAGGGCCGCTGGCACTACCTCGGCCGGCTCGAGACGGGGACCCTGCTGCTCGGGCCGGCCGACGGCCCGCAACACACCCTCGTGGGCAGGCCTTCGCAGGGATGCGTGCTGCACCGGATCCAGCTCAGGGAGCTGTTCCGGCCCGAGTACGAGTACCAGCATCAAGTTCAGCACCAGTACCAGCTGGAGGACGCGTTCGCCCGCGGCATCGGACGCGGTCTGCGCGTCCTGTTCGACATGCCCACTCCCGGCTCCGACAGGCCGGTGGGCGCGTACGAGCCGGCCGACGAGGACATCCTCTGGATGTCGGTGGATCCCGGCAGCCTGCAGTACGGTGCCCCGGGGAGCCAGGAGGCGGCCTGGGACCTGCTCATCGCGGGCGCGATGTGGCAGCGCCTGGTCGACCAGCAGTCGCGGCTGCTGTTCGCGCTGGACCGCTGGATCGAGCAGCTGGATCGTGCACACGAGGACCGGACCGCCGCCGGCATCAAGGCCGGCGAGGCCGTCCGCGCGCACGCGGATCAGGCGTTGCTGGCCTCGATCGAGTCGCCCGACAGGTCCGACAGGTCCGACAGGTCCGCGAAGGTCAACCGGTCCGCCAGGTCGGGGAGAGCCGCAACCAGCCGCGGCGCGGGAGGCGAGGACGCGACACTCGCCGCCTGCCGCAGGGTGGCCGAGGCAGCCGGGATCAAGATCTCGGCGCCCGCGGTGGCCGGCTCGCCGGACGACCGGACGAACCCGGTCGAGCGCATCGCCCTGAGCTCGCGATTTCGCACCCGCGCGGTCACGTTGAGTGGGCGCTGGTGGCGGGAGAACACCGGCCCCCTGATAGGCCACCGGGTCGCCGGCGCTGCCCCGGTCGCGTTGCTGTGGCGTCGCGGCCGGTACGAGGCGGTGGAGCCCGTCAGTGGCAGGCGGACCGGAATCGACGCGGCGAACGCGGAGCTGTTCGAACCCCGCGCTGTCATGTTCTACCGACCGCTGCCCGAACAGGCCCTGTCCGCCTGGCGGTTGATCGGATTCAGCGTGCGCGGCACCCGCGCCGACCTGCGCAACCTGATCCTGGGCGGCCTGGTCGCGGTCGGCCTCGGCACCCTGGTGCCGATCGCGACCGGACAGGTGCTCGGCAGCTACGTACCGCAGGGCGAAAACGGCCTGATCGTCCAGACCGCCCTGGCGGTCGTGGCCACCACCATCGTCTCCGCCGCATTCATGCTGCTGCAGAACATCTCCATCCTGCGCCTGGAGGGGCGGATCGAGGCCACGCTCCAACCGGCCGTGTGGGACCGGCTGTTGCGCCTGCCGACCAGATTCTTCGCTGAGCGCTCCACCGGCGAACTGGCCAGCGCGGCCATGGGCATCAGCGCGATACGCCGCGTGCTGTCCGGCATCACTTCGGTGACCGTCCAGGCCGCAACGGTCGGCGCGGTGAACCTCGTTCTCCTGCTCTGCTACAGCCCGCTGCTGGCGCTGGCCGCGATCGCCCTGCTGATCGTCATCGCGTCGCTCTTCCTCGGCCTGGGCCTGTGGCAGCTTCGTTGGCAGCGTCGGTTGCTCAAACTCAACCACAAGCTCAACAACCAGGCCTTCCAGACGCTGCGCGGACTGCCCAAGCTGCGCGTTGCCGCGGCGGAGAGCTTCGCCTACGCCGCCTGGGCACGGGAGTTCGCCCGAAGTCGCGAATTGCAGCAGCGGGTCGGCCGGATCAAGAACCTGATCACGGTGCTCAACGCGGTCTATCTGCCCTTCTGCGCGCTCCTCATGTTCGTGCTGCTCGCCGGCCCGGCCCGCGGGAGCCTGTCGGCGAGCAGCTTCCTCACCTTCAACACCGCTGTGACGATGATGCTGACCTCGGCGACGCAGCTCACCGGCGCGCTCATCTCGGCTGCCGCCGTCCTGCCGATGTTCGAGCAGATCAAGCCGGTGCTCGAGGAGGTTCCGGAGGTCCGCGGCGGGAGTGCCCAACCCGGCACGCTGGCCGGCGGGATCGAGGTGCGGCAGCTCGCCTTCAGGTACGCCGAGGACGGGCCGTTGGTTCTCGACGACGTGTCGTTCCAGGTCCGGCCGGGCGAGTTCGTCGCTGTCGTCGGAGCCAGCGGCTGCGGCAAGTCGACCCTGCTCCGGCTGCTCATCGGCTTCGACAGGCCGACCTCGGGCAGCGTGCTCTACGACGGCCAGGACCTCGCCGCCCTCGACCAGGCAGCCGTCCGCCGTCAGTGCGGTGTCGTCCTGCAGGACGCCCAGCCGTTCACCGGTTCCATCCTGGACAGCATCTGCGGCGCCGAACCGTTCTCCCTGGAAGAGGCCTGGGAAGCGGCCGAGATGGCAGGCCTGGCCGCTGACATCAAGCTCATGCCGATGGGCATGCACACCGTGCTCTCCGACGGCGGCGGCACCGTCTCCGGGGGGCAGCGACAGCGTCTGATGATCGCCCAGGCCCTCATCCGGCGCCCGCGAGTGCTCTTCTTCGACGAGGCCACCAGTGCGCTGGACAACGAAACCCAGCGCATCGTGATCGCCAGCACGCGCAAGCTTCGCGCGACCCGCATCGTCATCGCTCACCGGTTGTCCACCGTCATGGACGCCGACCGCGTGATCGTCATGTCGCAGGGCCGCGTCATCCAGCAGGGGCCGCCGACCGAGCTGCTGGCCGACCCGGACGGAGTGTTCCACGAGCTGGTCCGCCGTCAGATCCGCTGACCTCACACCCGCTGCCGGCCCCGGCGAGGCTTGGGCCCCTTGCCGCAGGTGTGGCGAGGGGCCCAAGCAGGGTGAGAGACCGGTGGTATGAGGGTGCGTCAGTGGGTGAAGGAGGCGGTGGCCCCGATGGAGTTGGCGCCGCCGGCGGGTTGGGCCCAGGAGTTCCAGCTGCGGGCGTTGTAGTCGGCGTCGATCTCGATCAGGCTGTTGCTGCTGCTGACGGCGAAGATGTGGTTGACGTCGGTCACGCTGGAGGTTGCGCTGGTGACGTGCTTGAGGCCGGTGGCGCCGTTGACGGCGGACCAGCCGTTCCAGGTGCCCTTGTCGTAGTCGCCCTCGGTGTTGAAGAGGGTGCCGTTGGTGTCGATCGCGTCCAGGTGGACGGTGTCGCCGTAGGCGGCGGCGGTGACGTCGATGCCTTGGAAGCCGCCGGCGGCGTCCGCGAGATTGCCCCAGGTGCCGGCCGCGTAGTTGGCGTCGACCTCCCACAGCCGGTTGCCGGCATCGAGGGCGAAGATGTGGTTGACGTTGTTGGCAGTTGAGGCGGAGGCGACCTTGACGAGGTTGCTGCCGCCGACGAGGCTGAAGCCGTTCCACTGGCCGCCGGGGAAGTCCTTGTCCGAGTTGTACAGGCGGCCGTCCGTCTCGACGACGTCCAGGTGGACCCTGCTGCCGAAGCTGGACGCGGCGATCGACGTGACCTGGGGCGCGCCGGCCAGCCGCTGCCAGCCGGACCAGGTGCCGGCGGCGTAATCGCCGTCGTTCTCATAGATGTTGTTGTCGCCGCCGATGATGAAGATCCGGTTGACCGAGCCGGTGGCGGCGCTGGTGACGGCCTTCACGCCGCCCACCCCCAGGTCGTTCCAGCCCGCCCATGAGCCGGCTGCGTAGTCGCCTTCCGTGAAGTGCAGGCCGCCGTCCGGCGTGATGTTCACCAGGTGCACCGTGTTCGCATTGTTCGCGGCGGGGGAGGGAGGCGGGGTGGTGCCGGCCTGGCCGTTGAGGGCGTTGATGATGAGCTGGGCGTCGGCCGCCTGCGCGTTGCAGGGGCCGGGGAAGGGGTAGTGCTGGACGCCGGAGCAGACGTCGCCGACCGCCATCGTCTGCCACATGGAGTTCGGGTAGGTGGCGAGCATGGCGTCGAGGAAGGTGCCGGTGGACCAGGCGGGGTCGAGCCGCTGGGTCTGGGTGCCGGCGGTGTCCGCCTGCTGGTAGAGGCCGGCGCTGGTGCCGTTCAGCAGTGCCGGGTCGAGCTCGGACGCCGTGATCGCGGTGTCCACGGCGATGACCGCGGCCTGGTCGGACAGCCCGCGGGCGCGCACCGTGCTGAGGATGGTCTGCGCGCAGGACACCCGGTTGGCGGTCATCGCAGCGGCGAGCGTGCCGGTGAGGGTGGGGTTGAGCTGGGCGGCGAGGGTGCTGTCGGCGGCGGTGACGGTGCCGCAGGGGGCATCGGGGTAGCCGGCGGCCTGCGCGGGAGCGGTGGTGACGGCGAGGGCCACGGCGAGCGCGAGAGCGGAGACGGCGCACCGGAGCTGTCTGGACATGAGTGAGATTCCCCCAGGTGAAGGCATGCTGAATGCCGGGTATCAGGACAGATCTCTGATGAGACCTCAGCGATCCTATGGAGAAGGCCGGTTCGAAGGATCGGAATCACCGAGAAGGCGTCCACCCGGCCGGCGCCGCACCCGCGCCCGAGCACCAGCTGCGGGCGCGCCTGTGCGGCATTTCGTGTACAACTCCACCCTTCTGCACGGGGCCGTCCTGGCCGGAACCATGTTCTGCGAGACCGATCTGACGTTCACCTGGTTCTCGTCCGCCGACCTTCGACCATGTACGGGACACCCACACGATCCTCGCGGGCGCGACGGTGCGGGCCGAGACGTTGGGCGCCGACTGGTCCTTCCTGGACATCTCGCGCGCCCGGGTCACCGGCCCCTGCACGATCGGCGGTCTCGACGCACGGCACGCGTGGGCCACGCGGTACTCGACGACCTGTCCTTCACGCCGGCGGCGTACTTCGGCTCCGCCGACCCGACCGGCACCTCGCTGGTCTGCCCCCGATTCCCGGGCGCGGACTTCCGGGGAGCGACGCTGAAGAAGGCGGTGCTGCGGGACGCGGACGGGCGGACCAACCGGTTCGAAGGTCAGTGCTCGGTGCCGTCATAGACCCGCAGCAGCACCTGCTGGACGGCGTCGTCGGCGGGTCCGGCCACCAGCAGGAAGAGGTTCTCGTCGTACCACGTGCACGTGGTCCGACTGTCGTGCTGGTCCTGGTAGCACGCGGTGGCGCCGGCGATCCGCAGTTGCGGGTGGGTGACCGTGCTGCCGTCCGTGGAGGGGGCGTTGGCGGCGAGCCACGAGCCTGCCTGATCGTGCTCATTGGGGGCCGTCATCACCACCCAGACGCCGGGCGTGCCCGGGGCGTCGCCATAGACACTCTGGCGAAGGCCGAGCAGCCCGGCGGAGGGGAGCCTGGCCCTGCTCGGCCATCCCTGCGAGTCCGGGGGTGAATCCACCTGGTGCTTCTGCTCGACGGTCTTCGGCAGGAAGACGTTCGCCGGGTCATGCCCGGTGCCACGCGCGCTTCCGTCGCTCTTGTTCGCCACGAACAGCAAACCGAGCAGCACCCCCAGCACCACCACGATCAGCACGCCGGTCAGCCCGCTTCCCGACCGTCGCCGGCCGGTACCCCCCGTGGCCATCACAAGCCTCCAACCCCCTCACTTGGACAGCTCGTTCCCTCAGAGGACCAGCCGATGCTATCGGAGGTGCGCCTGGGCGTCTGTGCCCCGGATCGCTGGGCGATCAACCAACGCGGCCACGGGTGCGTCGGTGACGGGCATGCAGAGCCCCTTCCGATGGCCGCCGCGACTGAACTACCGTGATCTCCATACGAACAGGGGGGGTCAACCGCATGGATATGGATGAAGTGTTCTCCGAACAGCCCACCACGTCCGCCGCCGCGCTTGCCAGCCGTCGCGGCCTCGGCGACTGGGTCAGGACCTTTGCCTCCAAGCAGGGTTGGAAGCAGCGGAAGTGGCGGGAGTGGCGGCTGTACGTCCACACCGGTGGTTTGGTGGTGACGGGTACCGACGGGTTCGAGGTCGCGTACGACTGGGCGACCACCCGGGCACTGCGGTACTACCGGACCGTCAACGGCGGACTGGTGGATGCCCGTTACACCCTGATCGACCCGAACGGCTGCGCCCTCAACATCGGTTTGGGCACCCGGCCGTTCCTCAACCGGCACAAGGAGCAGGCCGGCATCACTTCTCTGACGAGTGGCGCACCGTTCCAGTACCCGGGCGACTGGGGCGACTACATGCTGCGCGGCATCACCCGGGCGCAGCTGCCGGGAGTGCTCACCCGCATCGTGCGCGGCGAGACGGTGGCCTTCGGCCCCTTCAGCGCCAGCCGCCACGGCCTGACGGACAAGAAGCGCACCGTGGCGTGGTCGGAGATCGCCTCGTTCCACACGAACAACGGCTTCGTCATCTTCGACGGCCACAACAGCCTGCTCGCCGCAGGGCCCGGCTCGGCGCAGGACATCCCCAACCTCGACCTGTTCCTCAACCTCTGCGAGGAGCTCAAGGGCTGAGCTGCGACACGAAACCCTCAGCCGAACGGGAAACCTGACGGGACGGGGATCCGGCCTGGCAGCGGCGTGCCTCAGCGGGCATTGGGCCGAAGAGTGGAACTGCCTCAGGCTCATGCGGTGCGACGCCGAGTAGTCACCTATGGGAGTGATCCGGTGGTGGGTGCTGCCGTGGCTCGCGCAGGTTGCCGTCGGCGGTGTGATCGGGCTGATCACCGCTGGCGTGGCGATCGGTGTCGGTGAGTTGTTCGCCGTCATCACCGGTCCGGGCAGTGTGCCGGTGGTGGCGGTGGGGGCGGCCGTGATCGACCTGACGCCGACGTCGACGCAGGACTACGCGATCCGCTCGTTCGGGACGAGCGACAAGGCGGTGCTGCTGGCGGGCATCCTCATCCTGCTGGGTGCGATCGCCGTGGTGGCCGGGACGCAGGCGCTGCGACGGCCCTGGCTCGGCGCCGCGATCGTGGTGGGCTTTGGCGCGATGGGGGCGGTTGCCGCGACGACGCGTCCGGGGGCCGGGATCTCGGCGATGTGGCCGTCGGTGGCGGGCGCGCTCGCGGGTACGGCGGCGATGCTGTTGCTGGTTCTCCTCTACCGGCGGGGCTGGCCACCCGAGGCCGCCGAAGCCGAGCCAGCCGAGCCAGCCGAAGGAGTTGAAGCAGCCGAAGCAGCCGAAGCAGAGGGCGGCGCGCCCGCGCCGTCGCCCGCCGAGGCCCGCAGCCGCCGTGGGTTCGTGGCCGTCGGCGCCGGCAGCGCGGCGGCCGCCGCGCTGGCCGGGTTCGGTGGGCGCGCACTGCTCTCCAGCCGGTACGACGTCAGCGCGGCCCGCGCGGCCGTGCGCATCCCGACGCCGACTCACCGGGCGGCCCCGGTCCCGCCTGCGGCGCACCCGGCAGTCGCGGGCCTGAGCCCCTTCTTCACCCCCACCGACGCCTTCTACCGGGTGGACACCGCCCTGGTGCTGCCGCAGGTGGATCCCCGCAGCTGGGCGCTCCGGATCCGCGGCATGGTCGACCGGCCGATCGAACTGTCCTTCGACGACCTGCTCCACCAGCCCCTGGACGAGCACGACCTGACGCTCTCCTGCGTGTCCAACGAGGTGGGCGGCCCGCTGGTCGGCAATGCCCGATGGATCGGCGCCTCACTGGCCGGTCTCCTGCGGATGGCCGGCGTACGCGCGGGCGCCGACCAGTTGGTGGGCCGGTCGGCGGACGGTTTCACCACCGGCACCCCGCTCGAGGCCGTCCTGGACGGACGCGAGGGGCTGCTGGCTGTGGCGATGAACGGCGAGGCGCTGCCGGTCGTGCATGGCTTCCCGTGCCGGATGCTCGTCCCGGGCTTCTACGGCTACGCCGGCGCCACCAAGTGGGTGGTCGACCTGGAACTCACCACCTTCGCGGCCTTCGACCCCTACTGGGTCCGCCGCGGCTGGGACCGCTACGGCCCGATGAAGACGGCCTCGCGGATCGACGTGCCCCAGGGGTCCGCTCGACTGACCACCGGGCCGGTGACCGTGGCCGGTGTGGCTTGGGCCACCCATCGGGGTATCGAGGCGGTCGAGGTCCGTATCGACGGCGGGGCCTGGGCGCAGGCCCAACTCGCGGACGCGGACGGCAGTGACGTGTGGCGCCAGTGGACCTACGACTGGCTCGCCACGCCGGGCACCCACCGAATCGAGGTCCGCGCCACCGACGGCACCGGCGCTGTCCAGCCGGAGACCCGCCTCCCGCCGTTCCCCAGCGGCTCCACCGGCTGGCACACCATCGTCGTCACCGTCAGCTGATCAGGACTCACCTGCGGGCGTCCAGACGTTCCAGCGGCCGCTGCACGGCGCCGGGAGCCGCGATTCCACCTCGCCAACCCCCTGATTGGCCTACTGTGAAAGGTAGTTGACCTAGAGAACTGGAGCGATCCGATGTCGATGCGCCTCGCGCGAGCCGTTCTGGAGAAGTTGCCGCCCGAACGGCTGGTGCCCGACGAGCTCGCCGGCTTCGATGCCCACGCGGCCGCCTGGGACGAGCGGGCCGCCGCGGACGTGGCCAGCCGCGAAGGGGTCAACGGTTTCGGCTTCGACAGCATCACCCCCGAGGCCACCGAACTCGCCCTGATGGTGGCGCATGCGGCGATGGGCGTCGTGATCGAGAGCGGTCTGCACGCGTGGTGGAGGCGCCTGCGCAGGCACCCGAAGCAGCCGGCGCCCCTGTCGTCGGCCCAACTGCTGGAGATCCGTTCCCGCGTGCTCTCAACGGTTCGCCGGAGCGGCGCGGACGCGGGCACGGCCGAGCTGTACGCGGACACGGTCATCGAGGCGCTCAAGCAGGGCGGGGAAGACGGCGAAGCGGCTTGATGGCGAGAATGCGGGCTCTGGCCGGCCTGGTCATCCTGTTCAGCTGGTACCTCTCCTCCGTGGTGGTCGCCTATGGATTGCTGTGGTTCGGCCTCTTCTGCCTGCGAAACGTCCGAGTGGCCCTCGATACAGGGCTGTACATGTTCGTGTTCTACGCCGCGCCGGCCGCCCTGAGCATCGCCGCGCTGATCGTGGGCAATGTGGTGCGGTCCGTCCTGCCGCTGGCCCCGGTGCGCGAGGACTCGCTCCCGCTCAGCCGCGCGGAGGCCCCCGCACTGTGGCGCATGGTCGACGAGTCGGCGGAGCGGATCGGTGCCAGGCCGCCCGCCCAGGTCCGCCTGATCATGGACGCGAACGCGGCGGCCGTCGAACGGACGGCCCTGCTGGGACTGCTGGGTGGCGAGCGGCTCCTGTATGTCGGCGTGCCCTTGATGATCATGCTGGACGCCGACGAGCTGCGAGCGGTGCTGGCCCATGAACTCGGTCACGACGCCGCCCGGCACACCCGCTTCAGTGCGCTGACGATCCGGGCCTCGCACGCGCTGGACGTCACCCTGCGCCAGGCCCGGGCCGACCTGAGGACCACCGGCATGCTGCGCAGGTGCCAGCGGATCGCACTGGGTCCGCTGCTCCTCTTCGCGGCCGTCTACCACCACACGGTGCTGCCGGCACGCCGCGAGCACGAGTTCGCTGCCGACCGTGCGGCGGTGAAGGTCGTCGGCACGGAGGTGATGCTGAGAGCGCTGCATGCCTACCACGCCGCGAACCGTGCATGGCACGACTTCAGCCTGCGGCTCCTGCACCCGAGCCTGGCCATGGGAGTGATCCCGGACGATCCCTTCGCGGCCTTCGCGGCCGTCGTGGACCAGCCCCACTACCGGCAAGGTCTGCACGCCTTCCGGGAGGCTCCGCTGCCCTTCGCACGCAAGGACGGGCCGAACCCGCACCCGAGTCTGACCGAGCGGGCGGAGCGCTTGCGCCGTGGCGAGCCGACCGACGCGCCGAGCGGCAGCGAACCCACCCCCAAGCCGCTCGACGATGCCCTGGAGCTGGCCTCGCTGCTCGCCCGGACACCGTGGGCACGAGCCGAGGCCCTCCCCGCCGCCGGCTGCCTGCGGACCACGCCCTGGCCGCAGTGGCTGTCATCGGTCGGGGAGTCGGCATCGGCCCGCCAGGTGGACCGACTGCTGCGAGCGGTCTCACGCGTGGCGCCGGCTGAGCAGATTCTCGCGGGAGTGCCACCAAGCCTGGTCCTCCAGTCTGTCGGAAGCCGTCGCCAGCAGCTGGTGCAGCGCGAGGCCGCCCTCGGGCGCCGGATGGCCCCGCGGGAGGGCGAACGCTGGCTGGCCGAAGCCACCGCCGCGCTGATCCAGCGGCTGCTGGTCGCGGACGGCCAGGCGACCTGGCGCGTCGAGTGGGGTGCCGCAGTCGTGGCGGACTGCCCAGCGCTGGAGCGGGGAGAACTCGACGCTCTGGTCAGCGCCGTGCTGGCGGCTCAGCGAGGCGGCACGGAACTGCGCCACCGCCTTGAGGACTTGGGGCTGGACCTGGACACGGCGCTGACGCCGACCGGTCCCGTCTCCTCCGCGCAGGACCGCTGGAATGTGCAGGAGGAGAGAACACCCTGGTCGGTGAAGGCCGCCCGCACGGTCGGGGCCCTGGCGCTCGTCTTGCTCCTCATCGCCTCCTCCGCACACCTCTTCGCGGGGTGAACACCCTTTGCGTCAGGGCGGCGCGAGGCCGCCGCCGCGCGCCGCCGTGCGCTTCCGTGCAACCCGACGGGTGGGAACCGGGAACCGCTGTTTCTGCCTCTGAGCGGACGGGGCCGGCCGTGAGGGGCGGTCCGGATGTTCGAGGAGGAGCCACGCATGAGAAGTCTGGACGGAACGGTGCGCAGAGCGGTGGGACTGGCGGCGAAGGCTTCGTTGGCCGGTCTGCTGCTGGCAGCGACGGTCGCTTGCGATCCGACCACCGTGGCCCCGAGTGCCGGGCCGGGCACGTCGTCGGCCGGTGTCGCGCCGGGCGGCGTGGTGCCCGGGGGAACCGCGCTCCCCGCCGCCACCGGGACGCAGCGCCCAGCGCGGCCGCTGCCGCCGCACACCGCCACGGCCGCTGCCCCGGTCACTTCCACTTCCACCGCCACCGCCACTTCCGCCGGGGCGGCGACGGTGCCCGTGCTCGGCGCGTCGTGGGCACCGCACCAGCAGGGATACGGCCAGGCGCGGCCCGCCACCGTCTTCAACGGTGGCGACCCGACGGGCCTCGTGGAGCACCTGACCTGGTCGTCCTGGGGCGGCTCGTCGGCCACCGGCACCGGCACGGCCGAATACGTCGGCCCCGGGCAGAGCGTCGCGACCGGGACCCCGGAGAAGGCCGAGGTCGTCGCGTTCGACCTCGGGACGTGCAGCGGCCGGACGGCGTACCGGGCGGTCGAGTGGTACTTCCCCGACCACGGCCAGCACTTCGCCGCCGCCCGCTACCTCGACGCCTGCACCGGCACGGACCACGGCATGTGACGGCGCCGCACCTCGACGCCCGCGCCGGTGCGGCTCGTCACCGCCCGGTGCGGCTCGTCACCGCGACGTCGGGCCGAAAGCGTCGGCAAGGCTGGTCAGGATGGAGCCGGACCAGCGGCTCTCCCCGAACACGCTGAACACGCTGACCGGCATGGCGAGCAGGCCGTACTCGCGCTGGAGCGTCTGCGCCGGGATCTCCACCGGAAAGAAGTAGTTGCCGGGACACGTTCGGCTCGCCATGGGAATCGCCCCGAGCACCTCGTCCGGCAACCGTTCGAACAACCGCTCAGCCCGTGCGGCCAGTTCGTCGACGACCTGCCGGGGCACGTCACGGTGCTCGGTCAGCAGACGGTCGGCGAGCCTCAGCTGTGCCGGCGTCGGCGGATCCGCCCGGAACGCTTCGGCCAGTTCGGCTTCCGCCGGACCCAGCAGGACCACGCCGAAGGTGCGTGGCCACAGCCATCCCTTGGTGACCGAATGCAGCAGGACCGCGCGACCGGTGTCCAGCAATCGCCGCGTGCCGGCGGCGAACGGGGCTCCCAGGTCGTAGACGCTGTCGATCAGCAGCCGGCGGTGCGGTGATTCCCGCAGCCACGAAATCACCGCGGCGCACTCGGCGTCGGACAGGTACCGGCCGAGCGGCTTGCTGGGGTTGGCGAGCAGCAGGTATTCGGGCCGGTCGTCCGCCGGCGAGCCCGGCGAGCCCGGCGAGCCCGGCAGGGCCGGCGCCGGCAGCGTCGGGTAGGACGCGGGCGCCAGGCCCGCGGCGCGGGCCAGCTCGAAGTACACCGGGTACACGTCGCTGGGCAGCCACAACCGCGCTTGCACGGCGCGCAGCCAGTGGAACACCACGCCGAGCCCGTGACGGACCCCTCGACAGACCATGGCGCGGCCGGACCACTCCTCCGGCAGCTCGAACCGCCGCAGCCAGGCACGGGCGAGGTCGCACCGGTACACCGTGCTCAGGTCGGCCGGCGGTTGCGGTCCCGGCGGTTGCGGTCGCAGCGGAGCAAGCGCCCGGTACACATTGGTCTCGGCGGCGTCCAGCAGCGACGGGACAGCACTCAGTTGGCGCTGCCGGAATTCCTGGAACTCGTCGAACCTCATGCCGCTGCGCCTTCCGGCACGATCTCGCTGGCCCGGTCCTCCAGGGAGGCGTAGCAGCGTCCGTCGGCCAGGACGTTCCAGCTGCGTGCGATCCCGCTGGTGCGTTCCCAGAGCAGGCTGGGCTCGGTGTAGGCGGCGATCCGCATCGGTCGGCCGTCCCAGCTGCCGTGGTAGACCGGTGCGCCCCAGGGCAGGCGGCTCGCCAGTTCGAAGCCGTGCTGCGCGGCGAACCGGGTGACGACGGAGAGCGAGACCTGGTGCTCCCGGCTCCAGACGTTGGCGGCGCGGTCGAAGTAGAGCGACTCGGTGCTGGTGGAGACGTAGAGCTCTTTGAAGCAGACTTCCTCGACACCGAGAGCCGCGGCCCACGAAAGGTAGTCGGCGACGCCGGTCGCGTCGGCCACGCCGCCGTGCTGGAGCACGCAGATCAGCCTCATCCGCAGCCCCGGCCAGCGGTCACGTTCCACGCGCCAGGTGTCGATCACGGAGCCCACCGGCGTGCGCAGCATCATCAGCCGCTCGCTGGCGTCGTCGTCGTGATGGTGGCGGGAGACTGCCAGCACGCTCAGGCCTGCGGCGCTCAGGGCTGCCAGTCGGCCGGCCCGGTCAGTGTGCCGGCCCTTCGCCAGGGTGTGCGCGTTGGTGATCAGGACGACCTTCGGGAAGGCCGCCGAACAGGCGGACACCAGCCGCAGTTGCTGCTCGAACGGTATGAGTGTGGGTTCCCCGCCGCCGGTGATCACCGCACGCTCGGCACCCGCCGCACGGGCGCGCTCCAGCCAGTGGGCGACCGCGTCCCACGGGACCCGTGCCGGCGCCTGGTCGGTGGAGATCGAAGCCGCGGAGAAGCAGAACGAACACCGGGCCTGGCAGGCGGAGGCGACCGGCAGAAGCGAAACCGAGCGCGGTCGCAGGTCGGCGTAGCGACGCTGTGCCGATCCGTGCAGGTCCAGGTCCAGGTGCAGGTGCAGGGAAGCCGCCATCGCGTCCTCGACGGTGGTCGGGCGCAGCGTGAACTCATCGCCTACCTGGTCGAGTTCGTGGACGGCTGACAGCCGGATGCGATCCTCGTGCAGTTCCATGCCGAGGCCGGTCGACACGTTGGGTACCAGCTTGTCGGGGTCCACCGCGGTTTCCAGCACCAGCAGCCGGTCGCCCGCAATGGCCAGACGGTCCAACAGGCGTCGCGCCTTGCCGATGCCGATACCCAACTCCGCACGGGCCAGCAGGTGGAACCGGTCGGGATAGGTACTCTCCGGAATCCCCGCCTTGCCATAGGCGAACGCGTACTTGTCGAAGCCCTTCGCGAAGTTCGACAGCACAATGACGTGGAAGCGCTGGACGCTGCTGTTCATCCCGTCATCATGCATGAACGGGCCTGGTGTCCTACACGCGGCCGGGACCGTCGAGCAAGCCAAGGAGCACGGCGGCCTCCGCGCGGAGCCGCGCGGCCCGTTCGGCGTGCGCGGGCGCACTCAACTGCGCTGCAGCCTCCAGTCGTTCGACGGCCTCGGCGCGCACGACAGCCACCACATCGCGCTCGCTCAGCTCACGCCGCGCTGCTTCGGTGGTGCCGACACCGACCGGCGACTGCTCAAGGGCCATGCCGCGGAGCTCGGCTTCGTCGACGGGCACCGCCTCGGCGTTGTCCAGCGCGGCAAGCGTGGTGCGCAGGGCACTCACCGCGGCCTTGTCGCGGGCGCGCATCGCTTCGGGCAGTGCTTGACGCATACGAAGTCGTAGAGGAACACGTAGAGACGGAGACATGCCGGTGACCTTAGGGCGGTGCCCCCGAACCCACAACGCGATATCCGTGCAGGACCAGCACCACGAGTCCGCCGGCAACCCTCTTGGGGGTATATCTCATGCTTGGTCCGATATGCCGGGTAACGTGATGCCCTGAGCTGTGACCGATCCTGAGCTATGACCGATCCTGAGCTGTGACTGATCCACCGAGCGTGGGAGGTGCCGCGTGGATGTACCTGCCGCGCGAGTCGTGTTCGCGGAGGACGACCGGTCGGCGGTTGCCGACGCAGTCGTGGAGATACTGGCCGACGGGTCGCTGACCCTGGGGCCCCGGACCGAGCGGTTCGAGACCGCGTTCGCGTCCGTACACGAGGTCCCGCACGCGATCGCCGTCAACAGCGGCACCGCGGCGCTGGAGATCGCCCTGCGGATCGCGGGCGTCGCGGACCGGGAGGTGGTGGTTCCCGCCAATACCTTCTACGCCACCGCGGCGGCCGTGCTCCATGCGGGAGGCCGGCCGGTCTTCGCCGACGTCGAGGCCGCGACCTTCGCGCTGAGCGCGGCCACCGTCGAGGCGGCCCTCACCCCCGCGACCGCCGCCGTCCTGCTCGTCCACGTCGGTGGGCTGATCACACCGGAGGTGGACGCGATCCGGCAGCTCTGCGACGACCGTGGCATCCCCCTGATCGAGGACGCGGCGCACGCGCACGGCTGCACCTACGACGGCCGCTTCGCCGGCTCGTTCGGCTTCGCCGGGGCCTTCTCGTTCTACGCCACCAAGGTCACCACCAGCGGCGAGGGCGGCATGCTGGTCACCTCCTCCGAGCGGCTTCGCGACGAGGCACGGGTCTACCGGGACCAGGGCAAGGGCTCCTTCAACGCCAACCACCACGTCCGTGAGGGCTACTCCTGGCGGCTGAGCGAGGTGCACGCGGCGATCGGCGAGATCCACCTGCGCCGGCTCAAGGAGTTCATCGAGACCCGTCGCGAGGTCGCGGACCGCTACACCGCCGCGCTGGCCGACCTGCCCGGTCTCGTCCCCCTGGTCGAGCCGCCGGGCTGCCGGAGCAACTTCTACAAGTACGTGGTGCTGCTCCCGGAGGGCGTGGACCGCGCGCGGTTCAAGCGCGAGACCGCCGAGCGGTTCGGAGTGCGCCTGCCCGGAGAGGTGTACGACCTGCCGCTGCACCACCAGCCGGTGCTGGCCGAGTACGCGGACGGACCGCTGCCGGTGGCCGAGGACGTCTGCGCCCGCCACATCTGCCTGCCGGTCCACTCGGACATGCGGGACGACGAGATCGACCAGGTCCTCACCGCACTGTCCGCCGTACACACCGATCTGATCAGCTGAGGAGGCGTCATGAGAGCCGTGGTCACGGGCGGGTGCGGATTCATCGGTTCCCATGTGGTGGACCGGCTGCTGTCGGCAGGCCACGAGGTGGCCGTCGTCGACAGCGCGCCGGCCGGCAGCGCGGCGGCCCGGATCAACCCGGCCGCCGCGTACGTTCAGGCCGACGTCCTCGACGCCCGCGGGCTGACCGCCGCGCTGGACGGCGCCGAGACGGTGTTCCACCTCGCCGCGGCGGCCAACGTCGACCAGGTCGCCGCCGATCCCGTCCACACCACCCGGCTGAACGTCGAGGGCACGGTGTCCGTCCTGGAGGCGGCCCGCCGCAGCGGCTGCGCACGCGTCGTGCTGGCCAGCACCGTCTGGGTGTACGGCGCGGCGCACAGCGAAACCGGAGCGTCGGATGTCGAGCTCACCGAGGACGTCCCGTTCGACCTCCGCCGCACCGGGCACCTCTATGTGGCGGGCAAACTCGCCTCCGAGCTCGCGGTGCACAGCTACCACGACCTCTACGGCCAGCACTACACGATCCTGCGGTACGGCATCCCGTACGGGCCCCGGATGCGGGACGAGCTGGTCATCGCCCGCTTCGTGCAGGCCGCGCTGGCCGGAAACCCGATCACCATCGCCGGGGACGGCGGCCAGACCCGCAACTGGGTCTACGTCGAGGACCTCGCCGAGGCCCACGTACGGGCGCTGTCCCCGGCGGCGCAGGACCAGACCTTCGCGCTGGAGGGCAACACGGCGGTGTCGATCAGGGAGGTCGCCGACACGGTGAGCGAGCTGCTCGGCCCGCTCACCGTCGAACACGTCCCGGCCCGCGCCGCCGACTACAGCGGCCGGCCGATCTCCAACGCGAAGGCGAAGCGGCTGCTGGGATGGTCGCCGAGCACCCGGTTCGCCGACGGGGTCAGCCGCTACATCGACTGGTACCGGTCGACCCAGGCCTGAGCGGGAGTCACCGTGCCGCATGCGCTGCTGCTCTCCGGATCCCTCGGCCAGGGCCACGACGTGATGGCCGAGGCCTGCGCCGACACCCTGCGTGGCCGGGGGTGGAGCACCGAGACGGTGGATGCGATGGGACTGCTCGGACCGGCCGGTGCCGCCGCCGGGGAGGCCGTCTTCCGCCGGATGCTCGCCCTGCCGGGCCTCTACGACGCCTTCCACTTCTCCGCGCTGCGGCCCGGCACCCGGCTCGCGATGCTGGCCGAGTCGGCTGCCCGCTCCCGGTTGGTCCCCGAGGTACGCAAGCTGCTGGACCACCGGCCGGCCGAGCTGGTGGTCTCGGTCTTCCCGACCGCGGCGTCCGCCGTCAACCGCCTCCGCGCCCGGTGGCCCGGGATGGTCCACGTGGTCTTCTGCACCGACGTGACGCCGCACCGCCTGTGGGTGCAGGACGGTACGGACCTCTTCCTGGTCACCTCCGAGGTCGCGGCCTGCGCGGTGCGCCGCTACCGCCCGGAGGCCAGGATCGCGGTGGTCCCCCCGCCCCTGCGGGCCGGCTTCTACACCCCGCCCACCCGAGCCGAGGCGCGGGCCGAGTTCGGGATCCCGCAGGACGCGCGGTGCGTCCTGCTGATGTCGGGCGCCTGGGGGCTCGGCCCGGTTGCCGAGACCGCCCGCGCGCTGGCTGCGGCCGGTCCGCACGTGCTGGCCGTGGCGGGCCGCAACCAGCGGCTCGAAACCCGGCTCCGCGAGGCCGCACGCCGCGAGCCCCGACTGCACTGCTTCGGCTACACCGAGCGCGTCCCCGCCCTGATGACGGCCGCCGACCTGGTGATCACCAGCTCGGGCGACACCTGCAGCGAGGCCCGCGGCCTCGGCCGCCGACTGCTCCTCCTGGACGTGGTCCAGGGCCACGGCCGGGACAACCTCCAACACGAACTGGAACTCGGCCGGGCCGAGGTCACCTCGGCCCGCCCCCACGAGGTCGTCCGCAACGCCCTCGCCGCCCTCGCCGCCCTGGCCGACACCGCCCCGGTACCCAGCCAAGCCCCGTCCCGGGCCCCCTGGGAGACCGCCTTCGCCGCGGCCCTCGATCCTCTCCTCGGGTAGGGCGAGCTCAGAAAGTCAGGCCGTGGTCGCGGAGCGGGCCGACCTCCAGGCCGCGCTCCCGGCAGTGCTCCACCGCGAAGGGCAGTGCGCCGAGCGCCGAGCGCCACGCACCCCGCGCCGACGTGCAGTCCGAGTCGTGCAGCAGCAGCGTGGCCCCGCCCCGCAGTTCGGGGCGGAGCGTCTCGTACACCGAGGCCGCCGAGGCGCGGGCCGTCCAGTCCCGGCCCCAGCCCGTCCACAGCACCGGCCGCAGCCCCGATCGCCGGGCGGCCCCGAGCAGCCCGCTGGTCAGTACGCCGTACGGGGGGCGGTACCAGCGCGGCCGGGCCCCGCAGTACGCGGTGACGGCCTCGGCGGTGCGACGGAGTTCGGCGCGGTCGCGGGCGGGGTGCGGCCACCACGGCTGTCGGTGGTACCAGCCGTGCACGGCGACCTCGTGGCCGCGCTCGACCAGCTCGCGCCCGAGACCGGGGGCCCGGTCGAGCATGCTGCCGAGCAGGAAGAACGTGGCCCGCACGTCCAGTTCGTCCAGCGCCGCCAGGAAGTACGGCGTGCTCCGCGGATCGGGCCCGTCGTCGAAGGTGAGCGCCACATGCGTCGGGCTGCCGTACCCGGCGAGCCCCCGGCAGACGCTGCGCCGGACCACCCCGAGCCGGCCGGCGGCGGGGGCCAGCTGGAGCACCTCCACCGCGGCGGCGGCGCCGGCCCCGGCGAGCAGGGCCCGGCCCGCGCCGGGCATCAGTCGAACCGGCCGGCGAGGCGGCGGAACAGCGCGGGCGCGGCGCCGTGCAGCCGCTCGGGCACCCTCAGCCAACCGGGCACCACCGCCTCCTCCCGGCGCCCGGTCAGCAGGGCGAGCGCGGCCTCGGCGATCCGCTCCGGGGACACCGGGCGCGGCCGATCCCGGTGGTAGGGGGTGCCGCGTCGGCTGAAGTACGGCGTGTCGACCACTCCGGGAAGCAGCAGCCGGACCCGGACGCCGGTGCCCTGCAGTTCGTAGCGCAGGCTCTCCGCGAACATGCCCAGCGCCGCCTTGGTCGCCGAGTACACGGCCTCCTCCCGGACGCCGAGGCGGCCGACGATCGAGCCGGTCAGGACGAGGCACCCGCTGCCGCGCTCCACCATCCCGGGCAGCAGGACCCGGGCCAGCCGCAGCGGCGCGGTCAGGTTGAGCGCGACCATGTGGTTGAGCCGGTCGAGTGGCATCCCGGTGAACGGTCCGCGCCAGCCGACGCCCGCGTTGGCGATCAGCGCGTCGACGCGCCCGGACACCGCGAGGGCACGGCGGGCCAGCTCCTCCGGCCCGTCGGACTCCGAGAGGTCGCCGGGCAGCGCGGTGCCACCCGTCCGACGCGCGATCTCGGCCAGCCGGACCGTGTCGGTACCGGAGAGCAGCGGGTACCAGCCCACCCTGGCCAGCCGTGCGCAGGTGGCGGCTCCGATGCCGGACGACGCACCGGTCACCAGCACGACCGGTCGCCCGTCGGCCTCCGAGTCCTTCGTCATGCCCTCCACCTCACCCGTCCTGGCCCATGCCGTCCCTGGCATCCGTACGTAGCCACCGTCGCACGGAGGCTGATCGTCCGCGCGGCCGCGAGCCGCCGGCCGCCGGCCGCGGCCGGGCGGGCTCGATCTCGCCGAACCGGGACAGCACGAGCGCGCCGCCGACCGCGACGGCGAAGCCGAGCACCGCCGACCAGCCGAACCCGGGGCGCGCCCGGTCCCCCAGCAGGGTCACCCCGATCAGCCCCGGCACCAGGGTCTCGCCGACGACCACGGCGGCCGTCGCGATGGTCACCGAGCCCCGCTGCAGGGCGAGGGCGTAGCAGAGGTAGCCGCCGAGGCCGCCGATCATCAGCGCGTACGTCGCGGCATCGGTGGCCATGGCCACCAGGGAGGAGTGGTCCAGCACCCGCACCGCCAGATTGACCGCGCCGAAGCCCAACCCGGCGAGCAGCCCGAGGGCCGCCGCCACGGCGTTGCCACGCCGGTGCGCCAGCGGGAGGCTGAGCAGCAGCACGGCGGCGGTCGCGGCCAGCAAGGTGAGTTTGAACTCCGTCCCGACTCGCCTGCTGCCCTCGGGCCCCGAGCTGAGCGCCAGCATCGCCAGGCCCGCGACCACGGCCGCGATGCCGATCAGGTCGCGCCGGGCCAGCCTGCCCCCGAGCAGCCAGACAGCCCCCGCTGCGGTCACCGCCAGGCTCGCACTGGTCACCGCTTGGACGACGAACAGCGGGAGCCGGTACAGGGTGACCACGACCAGCCCGAAGCCGAGGATGTCCAGGCCCGTCCCCAGCAGGAACAGCCGGGAGCGCGCCACCCGGGCCAGCAGGCGCAGGCCGGGCCGGTCCTCCTCGGGCATCGTCTGCGCGCCACGGGCCTGGAGGACGGAGGCGAAGCCGTAGCAGAGGGTGGCGAACAGGGAGGTGACAAGTCCGAGAAGCATGGTCCCTTTCGGCGTTCAGGCAGACGGTCCACCTGACAGCCAGTCTTCACCCGCCACCGGGGCCGCGCAGCCCGGTACTGGTCGAGGACCAGGAAGGCGGATCGCGATGAGCAGCACGACCACCCGCATCGCTGCGGTCGTCCACAAGGAGCTCAACGAGTTCCGGCGCAACCGCCTCATCCTGTTCACGATGGCGGTCCTGCCGGTGTTCTTCCTCGTCTCACCGACGACCACCATCCTGGCGAGCAAGGCCGCTGCGGGCAGCCAGAAGCTGGACAACCAGGTCGGCCTCGGGCTGATGTTCCTGATGCTGATCCCCGTCCTCATCCCCCGGCCACGATCGCTCGACCGTGAACGCCTGATCACCGGGACCAAACCCAGCACCGCCCACTGAGCCGCGCAGCCCTGAGCTGTGTGCCCCTGTCCGGCGTAGCACCTCGCGCGGTCAGGCTGCTGGGCAGGCACGCTGTGGACCGTATGCACTGCGTGGTTCGGCTCCGTCAGCCGGACGTTCGGCTGAGGAGCGGATTGCGCATGGGAAAGCAGAGAACTCGCGGCTGTGCACTGCCGTCCGCCTCGGCGGGCGGCAGAACCGGACGCCCTGCGCTCAGGGGAGCCGCAGCCGTCGTGGCATGCTGGTTGACCCTGTTGGCCGGCGCACCTGCGAGCGAAGCCGCATCGGCGCCCGCCGTGGGCGCGCGATCGGCGGGATCGCCGCGTTTCGAGCCGGGCCCGTGCCCGAGGACCCCGCAGCCGATTCCGGCGCTGGCCAACGCACGGTGCGGGTTGCTGACGGTTCGCGAGAATCGCACCCGACCTGACGGCCCGACCATCAGACTGGCGGTGGCGATCATCCCGGCCGTCTCCTCGACGCCGGCCCCGGATCCCGTCGTTCACCTGACCGGTGGTCCTGGCAGCGACGCGATCGATGACGCGCAGTTCCTCGTCGACGCCGGGCTGAACCGCGATCGCGACCTGATCATCATGGCCCAGCGGGGGACGCTCTATTCGCAGCCGAACCTTGCCTGCCCGGAGGTGGACCGCTTCTACGCCCGCGCGGTGGGGCTGCGCTACGACGCGGCGTCGACGAAGCGGCTGCTGGTCCGCGCGATGGGCGACTGCCGGCAACGCCTCGCGGCCGGCGGGATCGACCTGAGCGCCTACAACACCTCACAGAACGCCGCCGACTTCGCCGACCTGCGCACGGCGTTGGGGATCTCCTGGTGGAACGTGTACGGGTACTCCTACGGCACCGACCTCGCGCTCACGTTCCTGCGCGAGCACCCCGAGGGGATCCGAACGGTGACGATCGATTCGGTCGTACCCCCGCAGATCGTGAGCCTCCCGTGGACCTGGAGCAGCGCCCAGGAGGGGATCAACACGATTCTCGGAGCCTGCCACGATCAGCCGGCCTGCGACCGCCGGTACCCGGACCTCGCCCGTACGCTGGCGCAGCAGGTGCGGAGGTTGGAGGCCGATCCGCTGACCCTGCGGGCGGCACCGCCGGGCGGCGGGCAGGCGGTGAAGGTCGTCCTCGACGGTGGTGCGCTGGTGAACCTCCTGGTCGGCAACGCGGTCCCCTCGGTCGACGTGCCCGCCGCCATCGACGAGCTGGCCCACGGCGATCCACACCGTTTCGCGGCAGCTCGCGCGGCCGGCTCGACCCCCGTCGTCGGTGACTTCGCCTACGGCCTGACGGAGAGCGTGGCGTGCAGCGAGTGGGTGCCGGGGACGTCGGCCGCCGATCTGCTGGACGCGGGACGCCGGGCCTTCCCGGGATATCCGGACTCGGTCCTCGCCCAGGCGCCGCAACTTCCCTACCAGAGCGAGGTCTGCGAGACGTGGAACGTCCCGGACCGCACGGCCTCCCAGCGCGTGCCGACCCGCAGCACCGTCCCCACCCTGGTCATCTCCGGCACGTTCGACGCCAAGACCGGGGCGCGCTGGGGACGGTACGCGGCCCGGACGCTTCCCAACGCGACCGTGGTGCGCATTCCCGGAATCGGCCACTGGGTGACCCCGCAGTCGCCCTGCACCCAGCGCGTCCTCGCCTCCTTCCTCACCGACCCGACCGCCGTCGACACCGAGTGCGTCGCCGGACTCAAGCCGAAGCCGTTCACGATCACCCCCTGACCAGGAGACCGGAATGTTCAATTCGTCAGTCCGCCGACCCCGCACCGCCGCGGGGTTACCGGTTCGGCTCGCCGGCGCTGCAGCGGGCGGCATGGTCCTCGTCGGCCTGCTCGGCGCGCCGGCGCACGCGCAGCCGCTCGCGACGGCTGCCCCCTCGGCTGCTCCGCTCGGGGCGGTCGCCGGGACGGCCGGATCGGCGACGTTCGTACCGGGGCCCTGCCCCCGGACGCCGGAGCCGATCCCCGCGCTGAAGGACGCGCGCTGCGGGACCCTGACCGTGCCCGAGAACCGCGCCAAGCACAGCAGACGGACCATCACCCTCGGGGTCGCGATCGTGCCGGCGCTCTCGCCCACGCCGGCACCCGACCCGATCGTGTGGTTCGCCGGCGGTCCCGGCGACGACGCGGTCGGGGAGGCGCAGCTGGCCATCGACGGCGGCTTGAACCGCGACCGCGACGTGATCTTCATGTCCCAGCGCGGGACCTACTCGGCCGATCCGGAGCTCACCTGCCCGGTCATCGACCGCTTCTACGCTCGCGCCGTCGGCCTCCTCTACGACGCGCCGTCCACCGGGCGCCTGCACGTCGCGGCGACCCGGGCCTGCCGGAACCAGCTGACGGACCGCGGTGTCGACCTGAGCGTCTACAACGGCACCGAGAGCGCCGCCGACTACGCGGACCTGCGGGTCGCGCTGGGCATCCCGCAGTGGAACGTGTACGGGATCTCCTACGGCACCGACCTCGCGCTCATCTATATGCGGGAGCACCCGGAAGGGATCCGCTCGGTCGGCATCGACGGGATCGTGCCGCCGTCCCTGGCCGGCCCCGCGATGACCTGGAGCAGCGCGAAGCAGGGCTTCGACAGCCTGTTCAGCACCTGCGCCCAACAGCCCGCCTGCGCACAGCGCTACCCGGATCTGGCGAACACGTTCACCGACCTGGTGAGCAAGCTCGAGGCGGATCCGGTCACCACCTACGTCAACGTCCCCTCGCGCGACAAGCCGGTCAAGGTCGTGATCGACGGTGGCACGCTGGTGAACTGGCTGACCTCCGCAACCCACGTGGCCCCGGGCGTGCCCCGCTCCATCGACGAGCTGGCCCATGGGAATCCGCAGCGGATCGCCGAGCAGTGGGCAGGAGGGAAGGTCAGTCCGCAGGCGATCGGACGGATCAGCCACGGGCTCGCCTACGGCGTGTTCTGCAGCGAATGGGTGCCGTACGAAAACCCCTCCGAAGTAATCCGGGCGGGAAAGCGCGCGTTCCCGTCGTTCCCGCGGTCCGTTCTCGCGCAGGCGCCGCAGCTGCCCTTCCTGGCGGATGACTGCCACGCCTGGGACGTCCCCAAGGCACCGTCCTCGGTTCGGGACATCACGCGCAGCGACATCCCGACCCTCGCCATGTCGGCCGGCTTCGACTCCCAGACCGGGGCATCGAACGGTGCCTACGTCGCGCGCACGCTGCCCAACGCGACCACTGTCACCATCCCCTACGTCGCACATGTCGCCTTCGCCGCCTCACCGTGCGCCCAGTCCATCGTCGGCTCGTTCTTCGACAACCCCGGTGCCCCGGACACCAGTTGCATCGCCGGCCTCGAACCGCCGGAGTTCGAGATCGGCCCGCCGCCTGCGCCATGAGGTCTCAGCCGAAGGTGCGCAGTGTCGCGGGGCAGGTGTTCCTGTGGCAGCTGGTCGCCTGGGTGCTGATCGTCGCCGCGGCGCTGACGGCGCTCATCCTGCAGGCCAGGAACTACGGCACGCACGATGCGAAAGACCGCACGCGCGTCGCGGCCATCGCGCTGTCGCACTCCCCAGGGATGGTGCAGGCCCTGGACAGCGGCAATCCGACGGCGGTCCTGCAGCCGCTCGCCGAGGAGACCCGGACGAGCGCCGGCTTCGATTACGTCATCGTCCTCAGCCCGGCGGGGATCCGCTACACCGGTCCCGATCCCTCGCTGATCGGCAAGCCCATCTACGGCCCGTACAAAGAGGCCTTCGGGTTCCCCTGGACCTCGCGTACCGCTATCTGCCGGCTCTCTACGGGGTCGGCGGGGACTGGTTCGACGTCATCCCGCTGCCCGGGTTCCGGGTGGCGCTGGTCGTCGGCGACGTCGTCGGCCACGGCCTGCACGCCGCGGCCACCATGGGCAGGCTGCGGACGGCTGTGCACAACTTCTCCACGCTCGACCTGCCTCCCGACGAGCTGATCGCCAGCGTCGACGAGCTGGTCGCCCGTCTCGACCAGGGTGAGCCGGCCGCAGGCGAGGGCGAGGGTGCGAGCGTCACAGGCGCCACCTGCCTGTACGCGATCTACGATCCGGTCTCCGGAAGCTGCACCATGGCGCGGGCGGGTCACCCTTCGCCCGCGCTCATCCGACCCGACGGCAGCGTCGAGTTCGTCGATCTCCCCGCGGGACTGCCGCTCGGCGTGGGAGGCCTGCCCTTCGAGACGGCGGAGCTGCGGCTGGAGGCGGGGACCCGGTTGGTGCTCTACACCAACGGGCTCGTCGAGGACCGGGACCGCGACATCGAGGACGGACTCGCTCTGCTGCGCGAGTCCCTGGTCAGCGCCCCCGCCGACGGGTCTCCGGAGGAGATCTGCGGGGCCGACTTCGATGCGATGGTGCCGCCGCGCCCGAGCGACGACATCGCGTTCCTCGTCGCGCGCACGCACCTGTTCGACCCGGGTCAGGTGGCCACCTGGGACGTGCCGCGCGATCCCGCTGCCGTCTCGCGCATCCGCTCCGCATGCGTCGAGCAGCTGACAGCGTGGGGGTTGGAGGAGCTGACCTTCGCCACGGAGCTGATCCTCAGCGAGCTGATCACCAATGCCGTCCGGTACGGGACCGAGCCGATCCAGGTCCGCCTGCTGCGGGACGGCAGCCTGGTCTGCGAGGTCTCCGACCACAGCAGCACCTCACCGCATCTGCGGTATGCGGCCACGACGGACGAGGGTGGCCGGGGGCTGTTCCTGGTGGCCCAGTTGGCGGAGCGGTGGGGGACCAGGTACACGGCCCGAGGAAAGGTCATCTGGGCCGAGCAGCCTTCATGACCCGGCGCACCGACACTCCGAGCAGCACCGCGACCACGGCCGGGAGCAGCCACCAGGCGTTCACCCCGGCGTGGACCAGGCCGGCCGTGGCGCCGAGGCCGGCGACCACGCCGACGGCGACCCGCCAGTCGTCGCCGACGATGAAGTCGTACCAGAACATCGCGAAGGAGCGGATCCAGGTCATCACAGGCTTCCTTCCACAGGTGCGCTCGCGGCCGGGCCGCCCGTGCGGCGCAGAAGCGCGGTGTAGCCGGCCGCGAGCAGTGCCACGGCCGGTACGAGGATCAGCAGGGCCGCGTCGGAGCCGGGCCAGTGGGCTCCCGCGCCTTCGGTCGACCAGAAGATCCCGAAGGCGGTGAGCATGGTCCCGACGGCGAACTTCAGGGTGTTCTCGGGGACTCGGGCCAACGGCGCACGGACCGCGAAGCCGACGCCGGTGACCAGCAGGACGGCGGCTGCCGCGCCGAGGACGGCGACCGGGATGTTGCGCTGGTTGTCGCCGAACGTGACGACGATGAAGGCGACTTCGAGCCCTTCGAGGAGGACGCCCTTGAAGGAGAGGGTGAAGGCGTACCAGTCGCGGACGATGCCGCGGCCTCCGTCGCCGGCCGCCTCAGCGGCGGCGACCTGCTTGGCGTACGCCTCGGCCTCGTCGTGCAGGGCCTTGAAGCCGGAGCCGCGCAGCACGGCCTTGCGCAGCCACTGCAGGCCGAAGACGAGCAGCAGCGCGCCGACGACCAGGCGCAGGGCGCCGAGCGGGAGTTGTCCGACAGCGGGCCCGAGGGCGGCCACGGTGACGGCGAGCACCAGCAGCGCGGATACGGTGCCCTGCAGGGCCGAGCCCCAGTGCCGACTGGTGCCGGCGGCCAGCACGATGGTCACCGCTTCGACGGCCTCGACGACGCAGGCCAGGAACACGGTGACGAACAGGACGTAGGAGGTCAAGCGGTTCCCCCAGCGCGAGTGACGGGGTGACGGAGCGTTATGGTACCTCCGGAGGTGGGCGGATGGCCGGGGAAGGCGAAGCAGCCGTCCGGTCGAGCAGGAGGTGGACGCGCGTGTCGCGTGGATGGGCGGTGCGCGTCATTCCGAAATGATCGGTGAGGCCTTGACGGGGATACTGCGAAGGTTTACCGAATGTGGCGCACCTCTATTTGTCAGATGATCGTGCACATTCCGGGGGAGTGGCGGGGGGTGACGGGGAGCGATCCGCAGGATTCACCAAATGTCTGCCCAGTTTCCTTGAGATCGCCACAATGTCGATGATTCGCCCGCCAGGTGACGGGGAAAGGCCGCCTGTCGTCACGACGCGAATGCAAGGCATCTCCTTTCTAGGCGAACGTTCTATCTGGGGAATCGCCACTCAAACAGGCATAGGGTCGTGTGGACGAGGCCCCTGGAGGCGCCGCGAGCCCGTCGGACGACGGCGCGGTCGCCCTCCAGGCGGGATGGGTTCCAGAGGAAGGCATTCAGCGTGACATTGAACGTCAGCTACGGGGAGCGGTATGGCTGGATGGTCGTCCAGGTCACGGGGGAGATGGACCTCGGCGGGGTGGCGGCGCTGCGCGAGCGGCTTCAGCGGCTGATCGCCGAGGGCTGCCAACGGATGGTCGTGGATATCAGCAGGCTCGGATTCTGCGATTCCACGGGGTTCGGGGTGCTCGTGGCCACCCGCCGCCTGATCGCCGCTCGCGGCGGCCGGCTGCGGCTGGTCCTGCCCGGCCCGGACGTGCACATCCGCCAGGTCCTGTCGCTCTTCGGCATTGAGAAGATCTTTGAGGTCTACGACTCGGCCGAGGAGGCGCTCGGCGACCAGCGCGCGACCCCGGACGGGCCCGGGGCCGGGGTTGCGCTACCCCAGCAGCGGGACGCCACGTCCGCGACAGCGGACTGAGGTGGGTGCTGTGGCGGCGCCGTAACCGGTGCTCTCGGCTGCACTGCGCTTGGCATGGCCTTCACGAAGTGCCCACACGATGCGCTGTCATCTCTCTGTACGAATGGCCTACCCATAGGTAACTTACTTCGAAGTCAGGAGTATCACCCGCCTCACGACTTCGGGGGAGTCATGTACAGAAGAGCTGCTCGACGCCTGGCCATCGTCGCCGTCACGGCCATGGCGCTGGCCACCGCCCCGTCCGCCTGGGCCGCGACTCCAAGGAGCACCACGAGCGATCCCTTCTACACCTACAACGGAAGCGCACCGCTGTCCTCGTTCGCGCCCGGCGCCGTGCTCAAGACACGAACACTGCCATACCACATCGAGGGCATCCCCACGCCGGTCACCGCGATCCAGCTGCTCTACCGTACGACCGACGCCCAGGGGCGACCGGCCGCAAACGTGACCTCGGTGGTGCGCAGCCTCACGGGCAACAGCACGACGGCGGTGTCCTACCAGTCGTTCTACGACTCCCTGAACCCGCAGGACGGACCGTCTCGGGCCATTGCCGGGAATGTGACGCTGGGCGGCACGATCGCCAACTTCGAATCCGCCGCCCTCTCGGCGCTGCTGCTGCAGGGTGACAACGTCGTCATCCCGGACACCGAGGGCCAGTTGGCGGACTTCGCGGCCGGACCGGAGTACGCCTTCAACACCCTGGACTCGATCCGGGCCGCGGCCGACTCCCCATTGACCGGCCTGAACAGCGCGACCAAGTTCGGCCTGATGGGCTACTCCGGCGGCTCCATCGCCACCGACTGGGCGGCGGCACTCGCCCCGAGCTACGCGCCTGACGTCAACAAGAACCTCGTCGGCTTCGCCGAGGGCGGGGTGCTCGTCGACCCGGCGCACAACCTGAACTACGTCAACGGCTCGCTGGTCTGGTCCGGCGTCATCCCCATGTCGATCATCGGGGTCTCCCGCTCGTACGGCATCGATCTGACGCCGTACCTGAACAGCTACGGTGTCCAGATCTACAACCGGCTGCAGAACGGCTCGCTGCTCGACGCACTCGGCCACTACCCGGGCCTGACCTGGCAGCAGATCGCGAAGCCCCAGTACGCCAACCCGGACTCGGCGACCGCGTTCGTCGAGGCGGTGAACAAGATCAACCTGGGCTCGGCCCCCGCCCCGACCGTCCCCGGCTACATCGCCCAGGGTGACGGGGGCGTGCTGGAGGGAACCTTCGGCGACCCGCCCGGCATCGGAACCGGCGACGGCGTCATGGTCGCCGGCGACGTGCGGGCACTGGCCGACCAGTACTGCGCCACCGGCGACAGCTCGATCAGCTACGACCAGTACGACGTGCTCAGCCACGTCGGAACGGCGCCGGTCTGGGCGCTCAGGGCGGCGTCGTGGCTGGGCGACCGGTTCGCGGGCAAGCCGGCCCCGTCCGACTGCGGACACATCCCGGCGGGCAACTCGCTCGCGCCGGAGCGGCCGGTTCCCCCGTCCTGAGCTCCCCCCGCACCACATTGCGTAGTCGAACCGCGTAGTTCTACCGATGCTGCTGTGCCGCCGAGTTGGCCATAGTCGGCTGTGCAACAGGAGTGAACGCGGAGAGGCAACAACAAGGCGATGACTGCGCCAAACGACCCGAGTGACCTGAATGTCCAGCAAGTGGCCGGCGATGATCGGCAGTTCACGCAAGGCAACCCGCCCGGCCAGTCGGCCGGGCAGCAGTTCGGCGGGCCGGCCACCGCGCCCCCCGGCTACTTCCCGCCTGCGAAGCCCAAGCGCAATCCCTTCCGGGTTGCGTACTTCTCCGCCCTGGGCGTGGTGTTCGTCGTCGGGATCGGCGTCGTCGCCTTCGGCCTGCTGAGCGGCAACCTGAAGAGCAGTGCCGCGCAGGTCGACGGCAACGGCAACGTCACCAAGAGCGGTGGGCTCGACCTGCGCAACCTGACCACCGGTCAGTGTTTCAACGAGCCGAGCACCGCCGACCAGAACCAGGTCGGCGGCGTCGAGGCCATCCCGTGCGCCCAGCCGCACGACGCCCAGGTGATCGGGTTCTCCATGCTCACCGACGACTCGTACGACGAGGCGACGGTCAAGAGCGAAGCCGGCGACGCCTGCCAGCAGACGTCCAACGGCCCGACCGTCGACCAGACCAAGCTCGACAGCAGTGCGAATGTCATCGACTTCATTCCCACGGCGCAGTCCTGGGCGAACCTTGACCGCAGGGTCACCTGCGCCGTGGACAACGGCACCGGAACCAAGCTCACCGGGTCGGTGCTGAAGTGACCCAGCGCAGCGAAATCCAGCTCGGTCCCGTGGTGGCGCGTTTCCGGGGCACCCTCGCCCCCGGGGGGTACCTGTCGTACCTCGCCGCCCTCGCGCTGATCGCGGGGGTGGCCGGTATCAGCACAGGGGCGGTCCTCAACGGGCTGTACGGCCTGGTGGTGGGCGCCCTGGCCGGCTCGCCGACCGTCCTCGGCTGGCGGCAGGAGGTGGCTGTCCACCAGCAGGGCTTCGTCTGGCGGCGGCTGACCGGGACCCGGACCGTCCTGCACACCGAGATCCAGGGCGTGCGACGGATCAGGGTCAGCAGCTCCATGCGCGGCAACTACGAGGTGGTGGCGGTGACCCTGCCCGGCGGGCGGGAGATCTTCCTCGGGCGGATCCAGGACGCGCCGCGGCTCGCGCGGCTGCTGTTCGGCGCGGAGCAGGCTCCGATGCCGGCCTGGCAGCCACCGGATCCGACGGCGCAGACAGCAGGCACGACTGAGACGACAGAGACGACGACGGATCGGAGTGCTCGGTGATCGCCGCCCTGATCGTTCCCCTGGTCGGCATCCTGGTCGGCGTCTTCGTCCTGGCCCGGGGCACCCTGCTGACGCGCGGGAGCAGCCGCACATACGCCCAGTACCAGGCGGGACAACTGGCCTGGCAGCTCGGGCTCGACCTCGTCGAGGGCGACCCGGCGACGAACCTGGGCGTCCGGATCGCGAACCCCGAGATGCGCCGCGGCCACTCGCCGGCCGCGCCCCTGCACGTGCGGGTCCGGCTGAGCGGCTCGCCGCAGGGCGTGCCGGTCGAGCTGTACTACGAGTACCGGGAGCAGACCACTCGGAGCCTCGGGTCGGTCACCCGCGAGGAGCAGTCCGCCTGCCGGATGACCGCGCTGGCCGGGCAGCCGTTCCCGCCGTTCGAGGTGATGTCCCGCAAGGTGCCGCACGGCAGCATCGACCGGCTCCAGGAACTGCCCACGATGAGCACCGGGCGGCCCGGGATCGACGCGACCTACCTCGTCGCCACCTCCGCACCGGCCATGGCGGAGCTGCTCGGCGAACTGCTGGAGGGCTTCGCGCCGCTCGCCGCATCCGGCGTGCACCTGGTCGGCGACGGGCAGCGCGTCGCATTCGTGATGCGGCACAAGGGATTCCCGTTCCTGCGCACCTCGCTCGACCACGCGGTCACCATGCGGGACCAACTCACCGCCCTCGCACAGCGGCTGGGCGGCTGAGCAGCCGACCGCCTCACCCCGCGCCGGACGCCTCGCTCAGCAGGGCGCGGGTGAGGCTCGCCCGGTTGGAGACACCGAGTTTGCGGTAGATCCGGCCGAGGTGGCTGTCGACCGTCCGCACGCTGAGGTACAGCGTGCCGGCGATCTCACCGCTGGTCAGGCCGGTGCTGGCAAGGCGGGCGATCTCCCGCTCCCGCCCGGTGAGCACGGCCGTCGGGTCGTGGGCGTCGCGGCCGTCGGCGCCCTGAGCCGCACCGCCCTGCGCGGTGTGCGCGCTCTGCGCCGCGAGTCGACCGCGTTGGTGGGCGACCTCGTCGGCCAGCCGGGCCGAGCCGCAGTGCTGGGCCAGCACCGCCGCCCGGTCCAGCCACCCGCCCACCTCCTCGGTCCGCCCCGCGTCCAGCGCGAGCGCGGCCACCGCGAGCAGCGTGCGGCACACCTCGATCCGCTCATCGCCGGCGGTGAAGTCCGCGATCGCCGCCAGGGCACTGCGTACCGCTCCATCGAAGTCCCCGCGCATCGCCTGGGCCCGCATCCGCGCGCGCCCGGCGAAGCCGCGCCGGCCCGCGGAGGGCAGCTCCTCGACACCGGCCTCGGCGAGGCGCGCCCAGTGCTCGACCATCGCCAGGTCCCCTTCGGCCAGCGCGCTCTGCGCCAGCAGGTCACAGCAGCGTGGTTGGCGCCAGACGGGGATCCGGGGCAGTTCGGGTCCGCCCGCGGCGTCCAGCAGCAGCTGGCCGGCCCGTGCCGGCTCGCCGGTGAGCAGCACGAGTTCGGCGTGGAAGCAGCGGACGTTGATGGCCCAGCCGGTCGGTCGACCGTCCACGAGCGCCCCGGCGCGAGCGGCCAGGGCGAGCACCTCACGCAGGTCGGCGGGCCCGTTCCGCCACAGCAGCGCCTCGGCGTGGAGCATCGCCAGCACCGCCTGGATCCCGGGGTTGCCGTCGAACTCGGCATGCCGGGCGGCGTCGTCGAGGGTGGCCAGCGCGCCGCGCAGGTTCCCGCCGCGCAGTTGGGTGTTGGTCAGCGACATGAGGAGCGAGGGCCGGATGTAGGTCTGCCCGGTGGACCGGGACAGCGCGGTGCCGCGGGTGAGGTGGCGTTCGGCGGCGGCCAGGCGTCCCAGGATCCCCTCGGTCAGGCCCAGTTGGTACAGGGCCTCCAGGTTGGTCAGCAGGACGGCGTCGGAGGTGGCGTCGATGAGTTCGGCCGCGCTGTCCGCCGCCCGCTCGGCCGCGCCCAGGTCGGTGGTGAAGAGGTGGGCGAGCGACAAATGGGCCAGGCACTTGGCCTCGCCGACCCGGTCGTGGTTCCGGCGCGCGATCGCGGCGGCTGTCCCGGCATGGTGCAGGCAGCTCTCGTAGTCCCGCTGGTCGTACGCGCAGTCGGCCAGCTCGGCGTGCAGGGCGGCGGCCGTCGCGCAGTCGCTGCCGGCCAGCGCCGCGAGCCCGGCGCGGGCCATCGCGCCGGCCTCGGTGTAGCGGCCGAGCCGCCGTTCGGCGCGGCTCGCGTCGGCGAGTGCGGTCGGGTCCTCGTTCTCCTGCGGCGGTCGACCGGGCACGGGCGGGCGCAGCGCGTCGAGCAGGGCCCGGCTCTCGGCGGCGTCCCCGGTCAGCAGCCGGGCCCGCGCGAGCAGCACCCGCGCCTCGTGCCAGTGCTCCTTGCCCTCCTGGAGCAGCGACAGCGCGGCCTCCAGGTGCTCGGCCGACGTCGCGGGGGAGGTGTGCAGCGCGTCGCGCGCGGCGGCGATCAGGGTCGCGGCGTGCTCCGGCTCGCCTGGGTTGGCGGCCCGCGCCACATGGTGGACCCGCCGGGCGATCGGCGCCGCCCGCTGGGCGAGCGCGGCCGCGGCACCACGGTGCAGGGCCAGGCGCCGACTGGGTTCGAGGCGCTGGTAGACGACCTTGCCCACCGCCCGGTGACGCAGCATCAGCTGCGGCGCGGGTTCGGCCGGCCGTACCAGGTCGAGGGCGGTGAGCGCGTCCAGCGCCCGCATGGCCTCGGTCATCTCCAACCCCGCGACCGCGGCGAGCAGTTCCGGGTGGAACGGCTCACCGAGCACCGCTGCGGCCTGGACGGCGGCGAGCGCGGTGTCGTCGAGGGTGGCCAGCTCACCGAGGATCGCCGTGCCGGCATCGGCGATCGCCTCGCCGTCGGCGGCCAGGATCTTGAGGTACTGCGGGTTGCCCAGGCCCTCCCGGTGGATCTCCTCCAACTCGGGGGACTCGCCGAGCAGTTCCCCGGCCTGCGCCAGGGAGAGCGCGCCGAGCTGCCACACGTCGAGCAGGCCCGCGGACGTCGCCCGGGACAGCACGGCGGCGAGCGCGGGCGAGAGCTGGCGCTGCCGGTAGGCCAGCAGGCAGAGCAGCGGACCGGTGAGCGCCGCGTGGAGCATCCGCTCCAAGCCCGGGATCTGGTCGGCCGCGAGCTGGTGCAGGTCGTCCAGGACCACCACGGCGGCGCCGCCCTGCGCCACCTGCCGGCGCAGATCGCAGTCGTCGTCCAGCAGCGGCCGGAATCCGGGGAGGGTGGCCGCGATCTCGTACTGCCCCTGGGCCGCGGCCACCCGGACTCCGACGGCCCTGGCATGCGCGGCGGCCGCGACCATCAGCGCGCTCTTGCCGATGCCCGGTTCCCCGACCAGTGCGATCGCCCGGCCGCCCGCCGACTTCAGGCCGTCCAGCACCGCCACCAGCGCCTCGATCTCCCGCGCGCGCCCGAACAGTTGACGCCTTCCGGCGGGAACCCCTCGCGGGGGCGAAGCAGTGAGGAGTGGGCCGCCATCCCGAATTTCGTCCAACATGACCGGCACAGTAGTCGCCCCGGACGACAACACCGTCAGGCGCCCAAGATCCGGGCCGCCCCGGGCCCGTCGGCGGTGAACCCGCTGGTCGCAGGTCGCTGCTCCGCGCGTGGGAAGCTCCGCCGGGCCGCAGCGGGAATCGCCGTGTACGAACATCCTGTCGACGATCGCCATCGGCTCCGCCGAATCGCCGCCGAACGCGGCCCAGCCGGCCGGCGGCGACCCGACCGTCACCACCAACGACGGCCGGATGCTCTCGGTCGTCTGGCAGAACAACCACCTGTGGGGCGTCTTCAACGTGAAGTGCACCCCCACCAACGACACGACCACCCGCGCCTGCCAGCGCTACATCCAGGTCTCGACCAACGGCGGCCAGTCCTTGGCGACCAACGTCGACCTCGGCCTGCCAGGGGGCGACATCTACTTCGGCTCGGTCGCACTCGACGACCAGGACGACCTGTTCTCGGGCTTCACCTCCTCCTCCGCCACCGCCGACCCCAACGCGGTGGCGATCGGCGTGCCGGGCGGCGACTTCCCGGCGACGACCTTCGGTGACTTCTACGCCTCGGGTACGCAGGCCTACACGTGCGGCGCGACGAACACCTCCAGCGCGAGCGTGACCTACACGGTGGCGTACGGGATCTGCCTGCGCTACGACCCGAGCACGCCGCGCCAACGGCGTCTTCGCGCTCAGGGTGCGGATCTGCGACGCGAACGGCAACAACCTCTCCAGCCCCACCATCAAACTGACGTCCACTCAGATCAGCGGGCCGGTCACGAAGCCCTTCACAGCCCCGTTCCAGTACCTCCCGGGAGCCGCCTCCGAATACCTCGTCACCGTCAACACGCAAGGGCTGACCAGCGGGAACTACAACCTGCAGTTCACCATCAGCGGCGCGGACACCACGACCCACGTGGCACCCTTCGTCGTGCGCTGAGTCGGCGCGCCCGATGGCGGCCCGGACCCGACCTCGGGTCCGGGCCGCCATCGGGCTCCCAAGAAGTTTTAGAGCATGATGAGCAGACGCGTCTTCGGCTTGAGCTTCCTGTTCACCGAACGACTCTGCACGTATACCTCCAACTTGGGATTACACCCGGCCTTTACCGAGACGGTCCCCTGAATGCCCGTACCGAACAGAAGACTGCGTGCCGCCTCGCCCGTATAGGCGCGGTCGGTGTCCTTTTCGACCACGATGACCTCCTTGTCGGGCTGGACCTGAACCCGGGTGCCCAACTGGTAGTAGCACGACCCGCGTTCGTACGTCACGCCCGGGTGCGAATCGACGAAGGCACGTATCTCGACCTCCGTGTCGACCTTCAGGAGTCGGTACTTGTCGGCCGGGACCGGTTCGAGATTCGCCCGCACATCGTCGACCGAGATGTCCTGGCCGACCGCGAACAGGTTCTTTGTGCCGCGCACGCCTTTCTCGCGGCCACGGAGGAAGCTGGTGGCGGCAGCGCGCACGGTGCCGATCGCCTCCTCGACACCCGCCTGCGAATCCGCATCCCAGATGGCGATATTTCCGGCGGGGAAGCCGTAGTTCTGGGCGGTTCGCTTCGCCAGGGAGTTCGGAACGAGGATCGCGGAAGTCCAGTGGCCCGGAAGCGAACCCAGCTTCGCCGCGATCCTGTCGCGCCAAGGGCCGAGAATGGCCAGGTCACCGTCGTGCCGCCGGTCGCCGCCGGACGCGTTCTCCTCGCCGTCCGTCACCACGATCTGAAGGAAACTGTGCTCGCCGTACGCCTCCCAGATATGGCCCAGGTCGTCCAGGGACTTCAGAGAGGCTTCAATGAGGGCCGTAGCGCCATTGTTGACCCGGTACAGACCGCGCATGGACGGCAGATGCTTCACGTCCATATCCCAGACCAGGTTTTCCACCCTGTGGTCGAAGGAGTAGAGGCTGATCCGGGTCTCATGACCGAGGCTGTCCGACTCGGCCTTCAAACCCGCCACGAACTCGTCCACGACGCGAATGAGTTGACTCTGGTGCGGACGCATCGAACCCGAACAGTCCACTACCAGCGCGACGTGATTCACCTTGTGCTGAATCTTGTTGGCGGACATATGTCTGCTCCTTCGCCGAGGCTCCCCGAGTTCTCCCCGAGTGATGTCTCCACACTATGGGGAGGCACTGACAACGGACCCTGACGGACGGTCACCCGGATCACCCGCCTGCGGTACGTGACGTAGTCCTGCGCGGTCATGCGACGCTGCGGGTCAGCGCCGTGGTGTCCGGTGAGATCGGCTCCTCGATGCCGGTGTTCCAAGCCCTGGCAGCTGTGCTGTCAGCGCTCAGCCACTCCAACAACCGCGCGGAGGCCGAACTCTGGGCCGTCTGGGACAGGACGTACCGCACGGGGGGCTGAAGACACGTTCGGGAGTGGATTTCGCTGCGCAGCCGATTTCTGCGAGCGTGTCACCAGCCCCCGAACAGGAGATCGCCTCGTGACCGACAAAACTGTCCTCGCCGAACAGATCCGGGCCCGTATCGCCGGATACGAGCACCGGTTCGGCACGCTCTTCGAGGAGTACTTCGAGAGCCTGAGCGCCACCCTCGACGCGCCGTCCTTCAGCAGCTTCACGCCCGACGCCGTGCGGCTGCTGCGGGAGTTGTCCCTGCGCGGGGGCAAGCGGATGCGGGTGGTGCTGCTCTTCGAAGCGGCTCGCCTGGTGACCGCCGAGCCGGTCGAGGGGCTGGATGCCGCGGCGCTGAGTATCGAACTGCTGCAGACCCACGGGCTGATCCACGACGACATCATCGACGACAGCCCCACCCGGCGGGGCGGCCCGTCGACCTACTACGCCTACCGCGAGAAGTTCGCCGACCGGCCGCAGGCCGCTCTGGGGCTGGCCGTACTGGCAGGCGACCTTGCGCTCGCCCTCTCCCTGCAGGTACTCCTCGACTCCAAGGCGCCCCTCGCCGTGCGCCAGGCCATGGTCGAGGCGCAGACACGGGCGGCGTCGGCCACCATCGTGGGCCAGATCGCCGATATGGAACGGGACTTCACCCCGATCCCGAACGAAGAAGCCCTGCACGGCGTCGCCGACTACAAGACCGCGCGCTACTCGGTCCTGGCCCCGATGCAACTGGGACTGCTCGCGGCGGGCGAGCAGCCGGCCCGCTTCGAGGCGGAACTGCGGCGCTATGCCCGGCTGGTGGGGATCGCCGGGCAGATGCGCGACGACTACCTGGACCTCTTCGGGGACGCGGCGACCATGGGCAAGCCCACGGGGACGGACATTCGCGACGGGCGGCGCAACTACACCGTGGCTGCCATCCTGACCGCGGCCACCGACGCCGAGCGGGCCGTGGTGGAGTCCGCACTCGGGAGCGAAACCTGCTCCGAGGAGGCCATCGCCGCCATCCGCGACATCGCCCAGCGCCATGGGGTCGAGGCGGCGCTGCGGGCGGACATGCGGCGCTACGCGGAACTGGCGTCGGTCGAAGCCGCCGGCTGGCGGCCGCGGTGGCGGGACGAGGCGGTCACCTTCTTCGAGTACCTGCCGCTGTGGAGCGTCGATCGAGTCCGATGACCGGTGTGTCGGTATCCGGGTGCCCCGTCCCGGCCCGTGAGGTGGGCCGGAACGGGGCACTGCGAGGGGTCAGCTCAGGTGGAAGGAGGTGTCGTCGAGCAGGAACGCGGTTTTGGCGTCGCCGGTCTCGTGCGAGGTGAACTTCACGATGACCGTGGAGCCGAACTCCGGTGCCACGTACGGCGTCAGGTCGATCGAGACCGGGACGTAGCCGCTGCTGGCGTCCAGGTTGGACCACGTCTTCAGGACGGCGATCTGCTTGCCCGAGTACTGGTCGTCCAGCTCCAGCGTCAGACTGTCCTGCGCGGTCGCCGCGCTGTTCGTGGAGTCGACGTGCAGCCAGAAGGAGAGCGAGGCGCGGGTGTAGCCGGGGGTGGTCTCCACGCCCTGGGAGAGCGAGTCGTCCTGGGTGGCGCTGTGGCCGAGCCAGGCGTACCCGGCGCCCGAGTGCGGCTGGTGGGCGGTGGACTGGGTGATGATCCCGGGCGCGGACTGGGACCACCAGCCGGGGTAGTTGCCGTTGGCGTCCGTGGGGACCTCGAAGCCGGGGTCGACGATCTGCTCGATGCCGAGGCAGCCGTACTCACCCGAGCTGAAGAAGCCGTACCAGAACCGGGTGCCCGCCTGGTGGCCGGCGTCGTCCCGGACCGTGACGGAGACGTCGTGGTACCCGCGCTCCTGGGTGCGGCCGTGGATGACCCCGGTGCGGGGGTCGATGGTGAGGCCGCGCGGCAGTCCGGTGGCGCGGTAGGTGAGTCGTCGCGCGCTCTGGTCGGTGGCGATCACCGGGACGCTGACCTGTTGGCCCGGTGCGGCGGTCTGGTCGCAGATCGTGCTGACGACGAGCGGCTGGTTGGCCACCACGGGATGCGAACCCGAGCAGGTGTGCTGGTCATTGGACCAGGTGGTCTGCACGGCGAACGGGCCGGTGGCGAGTTGCAGGTTGAACAGGCCGCCGGGCGTTCCCTGGGTGATCCAGGCGCACTTGTCGCCGTCCTCCTGACCGGCCGGGTCGATCCAACCGCCCATCGCGTTCTGGTCGGTGAGGGTCTCGGCGTACTCGTGGCCGCCGAGGATGGACCAGCCGTCCAGCCGGCCGCGCGGACCGGGGTTGATCCAGTTGGTACCGCAGTACTTGTTGTCGGTCAGGTACGGCATGATCGTGTACGCCAGCGTGCCGTAGCTGGAGCGCTCGAAGGTGTGCCAGGCGCACCAGGTGTTGAGCTCGTGCCAGCTGTCCGGGTCCATGCCCTTGGCCGTGGTGACCACGTACTGGACGTTGCGGTTCTGCGCCGTGGTGGTGTTGCCGAAGTGCTTGGCGGCAGCGGCTGCTTCGGCCGCGATCTGGGGTTCGGTGGCGCGGTCGGGCGCGGCGGCCGTGTTGTCGACCCAGACGCCGGCCAGTGCGCCGCCCTGCGGGTAGCCGACGTGCGGGGCGGTGGACGGGCAACTCCCGCTGCCGGAGGCCACGTTCTCGCAGTACTGGGTCAGCACGCCGCTCCAGGCGTCACCGTTGGTGCCGAGGCCCTTGAAGAACGACTGCTGGTAGGGCGCGGCGTTGTCGGGGTCGTTGGAGAGCGTGGTGTTGCCGTCGGCGTCCTGGCCGGCGGTGCCCCACTGGGAGCCCCAGTAGATGACGTAGACCTTGGGCGGTCCGGAGGTGACGCCGACCGAGTCCTGGCCACCGGCGTAGGCCAGGTTCGGCTGGCCGTTGTTGACCACGACGTCGGGCTTGGCCGGATCGGCGTTGGCGGTCGGCCCCGACGGCGACTGTGACGGCGACTGTGACGGCGACGACGACGAGCCGGGGCGCGCGCTCGCCGCGGCGTGCGGGTGGCCCGGCTGGATCTGCACCCAGTTGCCGTGCGTCTGGACCCACCCGGCCGATGCCGGATGTAACGGGGTGTCCGGCGTGGCGACTGCGGCCTGCGCGGTGCCGGCAAGCCCGGTCAGCACCATGCCGAGCGTGAGCAGGGCGGAGGCGAACAGCCCCGTCCCGCGCCGCGCGCCTGAACGTATAGCGGTCACAGCGAATCCCTTCCTGGTGTTCGGTGGCGGCTGGGCCACCGATCCGGTCGGGATGTACCATTGCACATGTCACACGCCAAGCGTGATCGTGTAACTGACAAAGTTTCGGTAAAGCCTGACGCTCCGAATCCGCGGGTGCGGTCGACGATGGGTCAGGTAGGGCCGGCCGTGGGCGCCGGCGGGCTGACGGGTCCTCAGCCCGCGGTCCTCAGCCTGCCGTCGTGGCTCTGCCGGTCGCGGTTTTGATGAGCGGCGCGTCCCGCGTGAACTTCCGGAACCCGACGCTGTAGTACAGCCCGCGCGCAGCGGGATGCCCCGGCGCACCCAGGCAGGCGACCGTCACCTGCGCGGCCCCGGCCGCCCGCGCCAGCCGCATCCCGTGCAGCAGCATCGCCCTTCCCAACCCCCGACGCCGGTAGTCCGGATGCGTCCCGACCGGCTCGAACTCAGCGGTCCTGTTGGCGTCGTCAAGCCACATGATCGTCGAGGCTGCCATCGTCCCGTCCGGCGCCTCCACCAGGATGTGCAGATCGCCGCGGTACGGCGCCGTCTGCCGGACCCCGAGGTAGCCCTCGGCCGTGTACGTCGAGGGAGCCCAGGCGTCCACATGGGCCTGGACCGCGGCCTCCGCGCCGGCCTCGTCCGCGGTGCGGAACCGGAATCCGTCGGGCAGCACTGGCTGCTCCATGTCGATGAGGTCCCGCTCGTTGAGCTGGGTCCACGACCCGTCGTCGCCGAGCGCGGCCGGGTCGGTCCGGTAGCCGTGCGCCGCCCATCGCGTCAGGGCGAACTCGTCGGCGGCGCAAGGGATCACCGTACGCTCGACGTCCGGCGCCGTGCTGTCGTACCAGTCGATCACCTCGTCGACCAGCCCGGAGTGGTCGGGATGGACCTGATACGCGAGGTAGGCCCCGGTGACGTCCTTCACCGACCCGTCGCTGCGCCGCACCCGGCGCGGAAGGGAGGCCCAGCCCCACGCCACCAGCTCGCCGCCGGAGAACCACAGCCGACGCGGCCAGCTATGACCGTCGGCGGCGTGCCCCTTGCCCCAGATCCAGGCCAGCTCGCCGAACGACGCGTCGGCGTTCACCAGGTCCGGGCGGGCGGCGGTGACACGCTGCGCCAGACCCTGCATGAGGTGGACGTCCGCGGCGGTCACCAGCTCGAAGTTCGCCATAGCGCATCACTGTGGCAGGACTGCGCCAAGCCGTCGAACCGTTTTCCGAGCCGCTTCCGAGCCGCTTTCCGAGCTGTTTCTGGGCCGCTTCTGGGCCGCCGATCGCGGCAGTCAAGCCCGTGGCGTCGGCGCACCGGCCCTCAGGCCGGAGCGCCGTCGCCGACGACCTCCAGCACCTCGGCCACGGAGCGGCGGGGCGCCGCCGGGCCGGCCGGCCCGTAGCCCAGGCGCAGCACGGTCTGGGCGAACCCGGGGCCCTCGTTCGGATCGCGCAGCTCCCACCGGGTCTGGGGCCACTCCAGGGCCTGGTGCATGACGGAGATCCGTATGCCGTGCACCGTCGCCAGCAGCCAGACGCGCTCCAGTGCCTGGCCGGCGTGGAGCCAGTCCGCGGGGTGGTCGGCGAGGGTGGACAGCAGGGCCAGCCGTGGCAGCGTCTCGAAGGGCTCGGACGGCACGCTGACGGCCGGCGGCAGGCCGGTGTAGCTGCGCATCGGCACGTGGGCCTCGCTGTCGGGCGGTCCCAGCGTGGTCAGGAGGATGCCGTCGGACGCCGGTTCCCACGGGCGCATCCACTCCCGGGTCTCCGCCTGGCGCGCCGGGTCGTCGGCGGTGCGGCGCTCGGCCTCCTTCGTCAGGTCCATCACCCGCCGGACCCCCTCCTCCCGCAGGACCGACAACACCGCCCCCTCCTCCCGGGCGGCCGCCATCAGCTCGCCGAGGACCGCCTCGGGCACCTCGCGGTCGGCATACGGCAGGCGGCTCGAGTGGCGCTGCGAGATCGCGTCGTACACGTCCACCTCGAACGGACCCGGGTGCGTGGCGGCCCGCGAGAGGTCGAGTTCGGCGAGCAGGCAGGGGTCGTCGGTCTCCGGCAGCAGCCGCACGGACGGCTCCCGGCCGAGGTGACCGGCCGCGACCCGCAGGTTGAACACCGCGGTACCCACCGAGAGGTGCAGCGCCCGGCCCTCCGGATCCGTCACGGGCAGGGCCCGCCGCGGGTCCGCGTACACCCGCAGCGTGCGGGCGCCGGAGAACGCGCGGAAGCGCCACGGCTGGGTGTTGAGCAGCGAGGGCGCGGCGATTCCGGCGGCGGCCAGGGACTGCAGCTCTTGCGGAGTCAGACTCGGATCGTTCATGGCGCATCTCCTCGTCCTTCACCTCCCAGCATGCCCACTTGCTGAAATGAATGACGAAACTCTGGCCTTCCACTTCAGGCGGTGCCATGCTGCCGGATGCACCTGCCAGAGACCCACCCCTGATCGACGATCTGTGGAGGCACTCATGATGATCAAGAAGGCCGTGACCATCGTCGCGGCGACGCTGCTTGCCAGCGTCTCGCTCACCGGCATGGCATCGGCGCAGCCGACTATTGCCCCGGGTCACTGGGTGTTTGCCGTCTTCGGTGGTCAAGGTCCCACCCAGGCCGCCGCGATCCAGGCCGCCACTGCCAGTGCCACGGCCCAGCACTGCAACACCCCCCTGGCCAACGTGGAGACCAACGTTCAGCCTGCCGGCACCTGGTGGGCTCAGGGGTCGACCTGGTGCTACGTCGTCGGCTAGGACCGACCGGCAAAATCGCCCGTAAGGGAGTACCCGCTGGGCCGCAGTCTGCCGCTGCATCAGATGAGCGGTAGTCAACTCCTGTCCCCGTCGGACTATAGGATCTAGGTCGGACGACCGCCTGACGCCTGATGGCCGCGGTCCGTTCCGGTTTCGGTTCACCTGGCCGGCGGGGCCGGCCCATGCACGGGGGTTTCACCATTTCCACGCGCCACGTCATCAGCGTTGCCCTGCTCGTCTCCGCCGCGCTTGCGCTGACCGCCTGCGGCCCGGACGACCCGACCGCCACCAACGCGGCCGGGTCGAGCCCGGCCGCCGCGCCGCCCTCGGCCGCGGCAAGCAAGCAGGGCGCCGCCCCGACCACCGGCGGCGGCAAGTCCGCGACGCCCACGAGCAGCAAGGGCGCCGGCAAGAGCGACTGCCCGACGCTTGCCCCGGGGCACCGGTACATCTGGGTCGACCACCTTGAAGGAGCCATGAACAACGTGGTCGCCGCCGACGCGCAGGCGCACTGCGACCCGACGATGAACGAGGGTGCCGCCTACTCGCACAATGGCACCCTGAAGACCTACGGCCTCTCCCTGGACGCGAAGATCACCGTCATCGCCAAGGACGGCCCGAAGACCGTCATCGCCAAGAACGGCGACCTCTACACCGGAATCGCCCACGTCAAGGCGTGCGCCGACCCGAACGGCGCCCAGCTCGACGGTGCGAAGCTGCCGGCCGGATACTTCTGCGCCGGCCAGAACTTCTTCGACGTGGTGGTCGACTCGCACAACACCATCACCGAGATGACGGAGCTGTCCGGCTCCTGATCCCGACAGTCCCCCCTCGGTGCTCGGCCCGCCCGCACAGCGTGGCCGGCCGAGCACCGAGGAGGACGCTCGCGCCCGGGCCGGCGACCCGGCCGCTCCGGCCCGGGATCCGGTGCTCGGTCGACTGTGGTCGCACGGGTGTTCCGAGGCGTCGACAATGGAGGTAGTCCGTCGGCAAGACCAGGAGCAACCGGGAGAACCCCGTCATGAGCACTGTCGCCGCCTACGCCGCACCCGCCGCCAAAGCCCCGCTGGAGCGGACGACCATCGAGCGCCGCGCGCTCGGCGAGAACGATCTACAGCTCGACATCACGTTCGTGGGCATCTGCCACTCCGACATCCACCAGGTCCGCGAGGGCTGGGGCAGAGCGATCTTCCCGATGGTGCCCGGCCACGAGATCGCGGGCGTCGTCTCCGAAGTCGGGCCCGGCGTAACGAAGTTCAAGGTCGGCGACCGGGTGGGCGTCGGCTGCATGGTCGACTCCTGCCGCGAGTGCGACAACTGCAAGGCGGGCCTGGAGCAGTACTGCGCCAACGGCCCGGTCTGGACGTACAACGCCGTTGGCAAGGACGGGCAGCCCACCTACGGCGGCTACTCGCAGAAGGTCGTCGTCGACGAGAACTACGTCGTACGCATCCCGGACGCCCTGCCCCTGGACGTGGCCGCCCCGCTGCTGTGCGCCGGCATCACCACCTACTCGCCGCTGCGGCATTGGAACGCCGGCCCCGGCACGAACGTCGCCGTCGTCGGACTCGGTGGCCTCGGCCACCTGGGAGTGAAGATCGCACACGAGCTCGGTGCCGAGGTCACCGTCCTGTCCCAGTCCCTGCGCAAGAAGGACGACGGCCTGCGGCTGGGCGCCGACCACTACCACGCCACCGGCGACCCGACGACCTTCGAGGACCTGGCGGGCAGATTCGACATTATCCTCAGCACCGTCTCCGCCCCGCTCGACTTCGCCGCCTACGCGTCGCTGCTGCGCACCGACGGGACCATGGTGCACCTCGGTCTCCCGGAGGAGCCGGTGCAGATCGTGCTGCAGTCGCTGTTCGGCAACCGGCGCAGCATGAGCAGCTCGGGCATCGGCGGCATCGCCGAGACCCAGGAGATGCTGGACTTCTGCGCCGAGCACGGCGTGGCAGCCGAGATCGAGCTGATCGGCGCGGACGAGATCAACGACGCGTACGAGCGGGTCCTCGCGAGTGACGTCCGCTACCGCTTCGTCATCGACACGGCCACTCTGTGACGCGCAGGGCCGAGGGCGCGGAGCAGGGACAGCCCTGCTCGATGGGAGCGGCAGGTCCTTCAGCGGGGTGGACTTGTCAGACCTGATCGGTAAGCTCGCGATCATGACTTTGGATCATGGCCGCAACGGCCACATCGGCACGGGGGCGGTACTCACGCGCGGTGGCGAGGCCGAGACCTGCGCCGAACGCCCGGTCTGGCGCGCGACCGAGGAGGCCTCGGCGTGATCACCCCAGAAACCCGCATCCGGATCGCTCGCCCCTCCCGGAATCTTGTGGCCGCCGAGCGCTTCTATGTCGAGGGCCTCGGGCTCGACGTTCTGTGGCGCACCACCGAGCGTGTCTCCGGCGAGCATGATCTGGTGATGCTCGGACTCCCGGGCGGCTCCTGGCACTTCGAGCTCACTTACGACCCCGAGCGGCCGCTGGAGCCCACGCCCACGGTGGACGACCTCTTCGTCCTCTATCTCGGTGCCGCCCTCGACGATGCCCTCGTCGACCGCCTCGTCGCCGCGGGTGGCACCCGCACCGCGGCGCACAACCCCTACTGGGACGAGCACGGCGTCACCGTTGCCGATCCCGACGGCTACCGCTTGGTGCTCTGCTCGCGTTCCTGGAGCTCCTGAACTCCACCGCCTTGCTTCGGCCCGTCTGGTGGGGGCTGCTCAGCGAACGTTCGGGAGGTCGGCGAGGGTGTTCCAGAACATCAGCTCGTAGGCCTGCAGCAGTCGGCCGTAGCTGTGCGCGGCGCTGACCGTCCCGGTCGTCGGGCCGGCCGAGGAGAGGACGGCGTCGGTCTCGTCCTCCAGCTCGGGCGCGGGCGCGGCGAAGAAGTCGAAGAAGGCGCAGGCGTCGGCGCCGAAGCCGTAGTGGGTGCGCAGGGCCCGGGAGACGGTCGCGCAGTAGCCGCCCCAGGCGGAGAAGTTGGCGGCGAGGGCCAGCACGACGGCGGTGGGCTCGCCGTTGAGCGCGAGCCAGGCCAGGTACGCGGGATACGCCTGACAGCCGGGGAGGGGTTCACGGGCACGCAGGTCGTCCGAGTCCAGGCCGCAGGCGGTGCCGAACCCGCTCAGGGCGTCGAGCGCGAGGCTCTCGCCCTGGGCCAGGTGGGCGAAGTACCCGCCCGCCGGGGTGTCGGCGCAGCGGGCGGCGAGCACCAGCAGGCTCCGGCGGTCGCTGGTGATGATGCGGTGCTGCTGCGCGGCGAGCTCACCGAGGACGGACACCGAAGCGCGCCCGTCCTCGATCAGCGGCAGCAGGCGGTTCTCCCGCTCGCCCGGCGCCAGCTCACGGCGGATGGAACGCAGGATCTCGCTAGGCATGCCCCCAGAATGCACTGCCCGCGCTCCCCGTCGCGGACGGGCTCGCCGCGCGTCGTCGAGACGCGTCAGCGCGCGGCGAGCAGCGCCTCGAAGTTCCCGACCAGCTCCGCGGGCGTTGGCAGGGCGTCGATCTCCGCGCGGATGGCGGCGGCCGACTTCCGCAGCGAGTCGTCGCCGACCAGACGGTCGAGCAGGTCGGCGTCGACCGCGTCCGTGCTCGAGCGCAGCGCGAATCCCTGGGCCTCGCCCGCGGCGACATTGATGAAGTGGTCGGCCCCCTGAGGGAGGATCAGCTGCGGGATGCCCAGCGCGGCCGCGGTCATCATCGTGCCGGAGCCGCCGTGGTGCACCACCGCGTCGCAGGCCTCCAGCAGCTGGTTCAGCGGCACCCACGGCAGCGGCCGGACGTTGGCGGGCAGCTCGCCGAGCGGGGCGAGGTCGATGTCCCCCAGCGCCAGCAGGATCTCCGCATCGGCGCGGCCCGCCTGCTCGATCAGACCGGAGAGAGCGCCGATGCCCTCCCACTGGGCGAAGACCGTCCCGAGCGTCATCGCTATCCGCCGCCGCGGGCCGCGCCCGATCAGGTCCGCCGGAACGGTCCCGCCCCCGTTGTGCGGGACGTACCGGACGCGCCAGCCGCCGCCGTCCCCGCCGAGCGAGGCCGGGACGACGTCCAGCACCGTGTGCTCCGCGGGGCCCTCCAGCCCGTGTGCGCGGTACTCGCCGGTGAGCAGCCCGGCCATGCGGCCGGTCATCCCTTCGCTCGACACGCCGAAGTTGTGCACCACGGAGGGTATGCCGAGGGCGGCGGCCACCAGCGGCGCGGCCGCCTGGAACGGGGCGTGCACGATGACGTCCGGCCGCCAGCCGCGGGCGACCTCCAGCAGACCGTCGATGGTCACCCGGCCGTGCTCGGCGAAGCCGCGAGCGGCCAGCGCCATCGTCTCCTCGTTCGTCCGCTCCCCGGACGCGAACCTGACCCCCTCGAGGACCCGGGAGAAGGCCTCGTTGACGGTGGTTCCGTCGCCCACCTCGACGACCGGCAGCCCGGTGCTGTGCAGCTGGTCGATCGGCGTCTGGCCGGCGAACAGGACGTCGTGGCCGGCCGCCCGCAGCGCCTGCGCGGTCGGAACCATCGGGAAGAGGTGGCCGACCGAGCCGGGGCCGGTGAACAGGATGCGCACGTGCTTCTCCTCGCGTGGTGGGGGTGTTCGGTTAGGGTCAACTCCGTTGCAACTGTTGGTATTACATGCCTGTTGATCGCAAACCATCTATTGGATGTTCCGCCAAGTAATGATCGATAGTCGGGCAAACGGATGTGACGACTTGTCAGTTTCTGCCCGAACGACCGACCCCGAACGACCGACCCCGAACGGCAGTCACACCTGGCGGAGGTCCAGCATGTAGAAGACCTTGTCGAAGCGGTAGGTACCGACGGCGACGAAGTCGGGCAGGCGGCCGTACTCGCTGAAGCCCAACGATCGGTAGAGGTGCAGGGCGTTGCTGTTGTCGCCACGGGCGTCCAGGGTGAGGACCTCGATTCCTGCCCGTCCGGCGTCAGCGATCAAGCCGGCGGTGAGTGCCCGACCGATGCCGTGACCATGGGCGGCAGCATCCACCGCGATCTTCTCCAGGTCGGCGTGCGGGCGATGGGTCGGCCGCGCGTAGCGCAGCCAGTACCCCAGTCCGACCAGCCGACCGCCGAGGTAGGCGGCACGCAGGGCCGCATCACCGGCGTGCGCCGCAGAGATGACGTGGCCGAGAAGCGCCGACACCTCATCGTGCGACGGCGGTTCGACCCAACCGAGCGCGGCCCCTCCACGGACCAGGTCCGAAAGGATCTCGTGAGCCGACTCCGCGAACCGGGCCTCAAGGTCCGGATCGGACGTCAGCTCCGTCGCGTCAAGGATGACGGGCTCACGGGTTCCACCGCTGGTCATGGCCGTATGCATGATCAGCAGCCTAACCAAGCCCTCAAGGTGTCGGCGATAATCCTCGGATGGACGATCCGGCGATACCGCCCGGCCCCACCGGGCCCCCTTCGCAAACGGTCGACCCGTTGGCCCACGGCGTCCTGCGCCTGATCCGCCGGGCCACCCGCTGGGGCGCCGGCTACGTGCTGCTGACCCTGGTGGTGCTGAACGCGATGGCGCTGCGCGCGCCGCTGCAGCTGATGCCGGTGGCGGTCATGGTGGCCTTTGCGGTGGGCGCGCTGGCCTCGATCCCGATGCTCGGCATAGTCGACTACGCGGCCGAACGGCTGCGCTCGGCCACCCGTCCACCGGTCGACAAGCCGGGTGCCTGGGGCGTGGGCACCCTGATCCTGCTGCTCTTGTTGGCGGCTTCGAGCGCGCTGGTCGTCGAGCAGGCCCGGATCAACCTCACGGTCACCTCGCCGATCGCCGTCACCCTCGACAACTGCGGCCGGACTGGCAAGAGCATCGGCTGCTCCGGCAGCTGGACCGTCGCCGGCACGACCTACTCCAGCGCCCAAGTTCCCACCGACGACCTGACCGCAGGCGACACGGTCACCGTCCTCTACGCTCCCGACGACCCCGCCTACGTCCGCGCCCCCGGGCAGTGGGCAAGCCCTGGCGGGGTCCTCGGAGCCATCGGCGTCCCCCTCGCGATCGGCCTGCTGATCAGGGTCCTCCCGCGCGAACGCCACCGCCGCCGGGCCTACCTGGCCACCCTCTGCGCCCGGCACAACGCCCCGTCCGCCTGACCGTCGACGTCACCGACCGGCTCGACGAACCGGCAGCTGCGGATCAACGGGCGATCTGACGCCCCATCGGAACGAGATCCGGTTGGGCGGAGCGGCACAACCGGTCAGGCAGCCCATAGACGGATCACGCCGTCGGCGAGCTGCACGAACTGCCGGGCGCCCGGGTGGTGATGTGTGGGGGAGAAGCCGGGAACGACGCTCAGGAGCTTCCCCTCGACCGGATCCCACGTCGACAGACCGGACCCACCGCAACTGAACAGGCGGGTGCCGTCGCTGAAGAAACGCCCGGTCGGGCCCTCGAACGCAATGAGTTCTACGGCCGTCGGCATTCCGCCCTGACCGGTTTGACTCGTATCGAAGATCCGGGCCCCGGGCTGCATGACATCGTCGTCATCGCCGAGACCCTCGACGGCGACCCGGACCGAGTCGATCCAGGTCATGGCGTGATCCCAGTAGTAATCCCGGCCGCACACATCCACCCGGCTCGGACCGTCCTCGGACTCCCACACGTTGCCCCCGATCCATTGGTCAAGGCCCCACACCGAGGGAACTCCGACTGGATGCCACATCCAGCCGTCGTCCAGGATCCGCTTCCCATCAGGGCTCACATACAGTGCGCCGTGGAAGTAGTCGAGGTAATGCTCCGGCACGGCATCCCCGTCAGCAGGCGCGGGGAGCAACCGATCAGTGAGCAGCACCCCCGTTTGCGCGTCCGAGACATCCAATCGGTTCCAGGCCGTGCGGTGGACAACGACGCACCGCCCATGGCTCCGCGCGAACTCCAGCGAGAACGGCACGGTCTCTTGGTGATAGCCCTGGTTGTCCAAGGCCAGCGTCACCTCGCCGGTTCGCAGGTCGATCACCTCACCAAAGCGGCCGTAATCGTTGACCACCGCGGCGAACATGCCGTCGTGGGAAGCATGCAGGCTCCTGCGAAGCCGGTGGCCGTCCCATGGTTCGTGGTCCGATTCCGCCGCAATGGTGGTGGTCCCGACCGCCTCGTGATCTCCGGTTGCCACGTCCCACCGGCTGATCGTGCCGTCCTCGCCCAGTGCCAGCCACACAGGCCGCTCGCGATCGCGCACCGGCGCGAGATCGACGACCGTCCCCAAAGGCAGTGGCACTGACATCTCACGGACGGCGTCGTCACTACTGATCACTGCTGACCCCCCACTCCCCGAGAACGAACCGACAGCATATCCAGGGTGTGACTTGGGGATTGTCGTGACTGGACCGCCGTGCAGGATGCCGTCCCGGGGCGCGACGGTGGGTCGATGCGGCGCGTCCCGTCCGGGCCGCCCGGCTGACCGGGCGGACCGGACGGGACGGGGCTGCGGTCAGGGGTTGGGCGTGGTGCGCCGTCGCCAGCCCGTCAGGGTGCTCCACCAGCTGCGGCGTTGCCGGGGCGGGGAGACGGGGGCGGCCGACTGGGCGGACGACGGCGGGAAGGTGGACGGGGCTGCGGGCGGGGGGCCTTCGGCTGGCGAGGGCTCGGGCGTCCGGGCGGAGAAGTGCACCGGCAGGGCGACCAGGTGCCGCGACAGCCATGCCGAGTTCCAGGTCAACTCATCTTCAGGACAGGCGAGTTGGAGGTCAGGCAGGCGGGTCAGCAGGATGTCGATGCCGGTCTCCGCGATGGCTCGGCCGATGTCCTGGCCGGGGCATTCGTGCGGTCCGCCGCCGAAGGACAGGTGGGAGCGGTTGCCGTGCAGCGGCGTCGACAGGTTGGGACGGACTGCCGGGTCGACGTTGCCGGCCGCGAGACCGAGCAGGAGCATGTCGCCGGCCCGGATCTGCTGGCCGCCGAGTTCGGTGTCGCCGGTGGCCCAGCGGCCCGCGACCAGCGACATCGGCGGTGAGTCCCAGAGGATCTGGTCCAGCGCGTCGGGCAGTGTCATGTGGCCGCCGGACAGGTGGGCGCGGAACCGCCGGTCGGTGAGGACGAGCTTCAGGGTGTCCGCGATCAGGTTGACCGTCGTCTCGTTCGCCGCGAGCAGCACCACCCGTAGGTGCTCGAGCACCTCGTCGTCGGTGAGCCCGGCGTCGTGCTGCATCAGCCACGACACGAGGTCGCTGCCGGGCGCCAGTCGCTTGCGGTCCATCATCCGGCGCAGGGTCGCCGTGACGTAGTCGTTGCTCGCGATGGCCGTCGCGGTGCCCTTCATCAGGTCGCGGGCGGCGTCGACCAGTCGGGGCCCGTACTCCTCGGGCATGCCGACCAGTTGCGTCATCACGAGCATCGGCAGGCACTCGGCGAACTGGGCCACCAGCTCGGCCTGGCCGGCGGGTGCGAAGTCCTGGATCAGCTGGTCGGCGAAGCGGGTGACGTGGCGGCGGATCCCGCGCCCCTCGAAGCGGTTCAGGCTGTCGGTGACCGCTCCGCGCAGGCGCTTGTGCTCCGCGCCGTCCGCGAAGACGCACAGCGGCTGCCAGGCGATCACCGGCATCAGCGGGGAGTCCGAGGAGACCCGGCCGTCCTGGAACGCCGTCCAGCGGCGGGAGTCCCGGGAGAACCGGGACGGCGTGCGCATCGCCGCGAGGTTCGCGGAGTGGCTGAGGATCAGCCAGGCCGGGACGTCACCGTGCAGCAGCACGGGCGCCACCTCGCCGTGCTCGGCGCGCAGTTTCTCGTACAGGCCCGCGGGGTCGGCCTCGGCCTGCGGTCCGTAGAGGCGGCGCAGGCCGTCGGCGCCGAGCCCGTGGGCGGGGCAGCCGGCCGGCGGGGTGAGGGTGGTGTCGTCAGGGAACGGGGCGGTCACGGTTTCTCCGGGGTCGGGGCGAAGTGGGCGGTGCGAAGTGGGCGGGGCGAAGCGGTCGGGCGAAGTGGGCGGGGCGGTGGGACGGTCAGTGTCCGGGCGGTGGCGGCGGGGCCGAGAGGCTGTGCAGGTAGCGCATCAGCGCCATCAGCACGTCCCGGGCGGATTCGCGGGTCCGGGCGTCGCAGGCGACTATCGGCACCTCCGGGGGCAGGTCCAGGGCGGCCCGCAGTTCCTCGGTCGGGTAGGACGGTGACTCGGGGAAGGAGTTGACGGCGACGACGAAGGGCACGCCGCGCGCCTCAAGCCGCCCGATCACGTCGAAACTGACTTCGAGCCGACGCGTGTCGACCAGCACCACCGCGCCGAGGGCCCCCTCGAAGAGGCCGTTCCAGAGGAACCAGAACCGCTCCTGCCCGGGGGTGCCGAACACGTACAGCACCAGCTCGTCGCTGATGCTGATCCGGCCGAAGTCCATCGCGACCGTGGTGGAGGACTTGCGCTCGACCCCGGCGAGGTCGTCGACGCCGGCGCCGGCCTGCGTCATCGTCTCCTCGGTGGTCAGCGGGCGGATCTCGCTGACGGCACCGACCAGCGTCGTCTTGCCGACGCCGAAGCCGCCGACGATCACCACCTTGACCGCCAGCGCGGTCGAGGCCGGCAGCAGGTCCGCGCTCGGCGGCCCCACCACGGTCTCGGAGCCTCTCTCAGAGCTTGCGGAGTCCATGCATCACCGCCTCCAACAGGGCACGATCGGGAAGGAACGCCTTCGGGACGTGGGCGCGGGCGCGGGCCTCGATCCGCCCCTCGGCGAGGAGGTCCGCCAGCAGCACGGTGACCACGCTCGCCGGGAACCGCAGGTACGCGGAGATCTCGGCCACCGACAGCGGCGAGCCGCAGATCCGCAGGATCGCCGCCTGCTCGGGCTGCATCACGGGCGTCGGTTCGGAGCGGGAGACGATCAGGGTGACCAGGTCGAAGGTGGTCTGCTCGGCCAGGCCGCTGCGGCCGCGCGTGATCACATAGAGACGTTCGGGCTTGCCTTCGTCCCACTCCTGGTCGGATGCGCTCATGCGACCGGCTCGCCGCTGCGCGCAGGAGTGCTGAGATGCTCACCGATCCGGGCGACCAGGTCGCGCATCCGCTGGCCCACCAGCCCGGCGTCGACGCCCTCGTCGGCCAGCACCGCCAGGTAGGCCCGCGGGCCGGCCGCCATCAGGTAGAAGAAGCCACCGCCCATCTCGATCACGACCAGCCGCATCCGGCCGTTGCCTTGCGGAAACTCGTTCCCGACCGCGGCGGCCAGGCTCTGCAGGCCGGCGCAGGCGGCGGCGAGGCGGTCGGCCGTGTCGGTGTCACTGCCGTACTGGGCCATCCGCAGACCGTCGGCGGAGAGCACAATGACGTGGCGGGTGTGCGGGACACCGTCCGCCAGCTCCTTGAGCATCCAGTCCATGTTGGTCCGCTGCTGAATCACTGCTTGCCCTTCCCTGCCGACTCGTCAGTGGTGGAGTCGGCCGTACTGGTGGATGACGGCTGACCGTTCACCCCCTCCTGGAACGCGGTCAGCCACAGGCCGGGCGGTGCGGGCGCCGCGGCCGGCTGCTCAGCCGCCCGCGCGGTCTCGGGCGACCACACGCTCTCAGGCGCCCGGACGGTCTCCGGGGCACCCCTGCGGCGGGACGCCGCGTGACGGCGGCGCTGCGGCAGGCCGTTCGGGGCCCGCTCGGTCACGATCGGGGCCTCGTCCTCCTCCGGTGCGGGCTGCGCAAGGGCTCCCGGGGAGGATCCGAAGGACGGCCCGGCGGGGAAGGCGGGCGCCGTCGTCGCCGTCCGCAGCCGCGCCGCGGGCATCGGGCGGGGGCTGGACGCCACGCCGATGCCGTGGGCCAGACCGGTGGCGGGCACCGTGGTGATGAGCTCCTGCGGCACGATCAGCACCGCGCGGACGCCGCCGTACGCGGAGGGCCGCAGCGAGACCTGGAAGCCGTACGCCTGGGCGAGGCGCCCGACCACCGCCAGGCCGAGCCGGGGGGTCTCGCCGAGGTCGTTCAGGTCGATGCCGGCCTGCGCCGCCTTGAGCATCCGCTCGGCGCGCGCCCGGCCCTCCTCGGTGAGGCTCAGGCCGCCGTCCTCGATCTCGACGGCGATGCCGGTCTGCACCTCGACGGCGGTCAGGTGGACGCGGGTGTGCGGCGGGGAGTAGCGGGTGGCGTTGTCGAGCAGTTCGGCCAGCGCGTGGATCAGCGGCTCGGCGGCGGGGCCGACGATGGCGACCTCGGACACCGGGTGCAGCTCCACCCGCTGGTAGTCCAGGATCCGGGACATGCCACCGCGCAGCACGCTGTAGAGCGGCACCGACCTGCTCCACTGCCGGCCGGGGCGGGCGCCGCCGAGTACGGCGATCGAGTCGGCGAGGCGGCCGACCAGCGCGTTGCCGTGGTCCAGGCGCAGCAGGTCGTCGAAGACCGCCGGGTCGTTGCCGTGCCGGTCCTCCATCTCCCGCAGCTCCTGGGCCTGCCGGTGGACGATCGCCTGCACCCGGCGGGCGATGTTCACGAACGCGCGCTGGGCGGACTCGCGCAGGCCCTCCTCGTTGTCGACGGCCTCCATGACGGTGCGCAGCACGGCCAGCAGGGCGGCCTGGAACTCCGGTCCCACGGCGGCGTCATGGGACTCGTACGTCTTCAGCACGTCCTCGGTGAACTCACCGCGCTGCAGGCGGGCGACCGCCTCCGGCAGGCTGGCCCTCGCCAGCTGGACCGTTGCGGCCTCCTGCTCGGCCAGCCGGCGGCGCAGCTCGGTCTCCTGCCGGGCGTAGCGCTCGTACAGGGCCGTCAGCTCACGGCCCCGGCGCGCCGCCTCGGCGGCCACCACGGCCACCGCCGCGGTGGCCGCAACCCCGCACCAGAGGACTCCCGTGCGGGGGCCGGTGGTGATCGACACGGCGATGGCGGCGGCGGCCGCCGTCACGACCATGGGCAGGAGCCACACGAGTACGGGTGCGGAGCGCTGGCTGCCGGGTAACGTTCCAGCACGAAGCATCGGCATCCTCAAACAAATCGGAAGATTACGGGGGTGGGCGGGCCGGTTCCGGCGGCGTCAGGCCGCGTTCGGGGCGCGGCCCGATGCCCGCGCCGGTCCACCCGACCTCTCGCCCCGTCGACCCGGGGGTTGTGCTGGGACCAGGTTTGTCCTCCCGGGCGCGTCGCACCGGCACCTGGGGTCAAGTTCGCCCATGCGAGGGGTCTCCCCGGGAATCCGCCACGCGGTACCGGAGCTCCGTGCTAAGGCGAGCCCTTCGCAGAGAGTCACGTAGCGTAGTCGGCTCCGAGCTGCGCGTGCTGTGGTCCTCGCCTAGCCTCGGAGCAGTGCTCGAACAGACCGGGTGCCTGATGCGGCGTGCGGCCGCATCAGGCCCGACGGCTCAGGCGCGGCTCGGCGTACTGGGGCACGGCACTCTCCGGGGAGATGGATCCTCGCAGGGTGCCCCCTCCGCTCGATGGAGACGTCAGCATGACCGGCTACAGCGGTTCCACTCGCATGCGGCTTCCACGGCCCGATCGCGCAGACCTCGCACGACGCCCTGCCGGTGACGAGCCGTCCGTGCCGGTCGGCGGCCGCGCCACCGGGCACCCGGTCGGGCAGCTGAGCGCGGAGCCTCCCGGGCGAGCCGGGGTGTCCCGCGGAGCGCGTTGGTGAACCCGATGGGAACGTGCGGGCCGGACCCGGGCGCCCGGCGGGCGGTGGGCGGCGACCCGCGCCGCGCCGTCCGGCTGTCGGAGCTGGTGGCCGCCTGGCCCGGTGCCGAGCACCGGGGCGGGGACGTCGGGGTGGTCGACTGCACGCACGACAGCCGGCAGGTCCGCCCGGGCTGGCTGTTCTGCGCCCTGTCAGGGGCTCACTTCGACGGCCACGACTACGCGCAGGCCGCCGTCCGGGCCGGTGCCCCCGCGCTGATGGTGCAGCGCTTCCTGGATCTGGACGTGCCGCAGCTGCGCGTGTCGAACGTGCGCTGGGCCATCGGTCCGGTGGCGGCGGCCGTGCACGGCCGTCCGGCCGACGGGCTGTCGATCGCCGGTCTGACCGGGACCAACGGCAAGACCACCGTGAGCTATCTGCTGCACTCCGCGCTGGTCGCGGCCGGCTGGCCCGCGGCCCGGCTGGGCACGGTGGAGACGCGGATAGGCCGCCACCGGTGGACGTCGCCGCTGACCACGCTGGAGGCGACCGACCTCCAACGGGTCTTCGCCCGGATGCGCAGCGAAGGGGTCCGCACGGTCGCGATGGAGGTGTCCTCCCACGCTCTCGACCAGCACCGCGTGGGCGGGATCGCCTTCGACGTCGGCGTCTTCACCAATCTGGAGGCCGAGCACCTCGACTACCACGGCACAATGGAGCAGTACTACTACGCCAAGTCGCTGCTGTTCACCCCCGAGCGCTGCCGGCAGGCGCTGGTGTGCGTCGACGATGACTGGGGTGTCCGGCTCGCGCATCAGAGCAGCGTTCCCACGACCACCTTCGGTCGCACCGACCGGGCGCAGTTCCGTATCACGGACGCGACCAGCGACCTGAGCGGTACCCGCATCCGCTTGGAGGGTGCGGACGGGTCCGTGGAGTTGTCGGCGCCCGTCGTGGGGACCTGCCACGCGACCAACGTCGCCGCCGCCTACCTGGCCGCGCGGGCGCTGGGAGTGTCGGCGCAGGCGGCGGCCATCGGGATCGCGAGCTGCGAACCCATTCCCGGGCGGTCCGAGCTGGTGGACGTGGGCCAGCCGTTTCTCGTGGTCGTCGACTACGCGCACACGCCCGGCGCGCTCACGGCCCAGATCTCCACGGCTCGCCGGCTGGTCGCGCGCGGGGGCCAGGTGCATCTGGTCGTCGGCTGCCGTGGTGGCCGGGACCGCTACAAGCGGCCCGATGCCGGACGGGCCGCGATGGCCGCCGACACCGTCATCCTGACCAGCGACAGCCCGGGTGACGAGGACCAGCAGGGGATCGTCTCCCAGATGCTCGCCGGCACGCTGGACCGCCCCGACCGGGAGGTGGTGGTGGAGCTCGACCGGGCCGCCGCGATCGACTCGGCCGTGGCGGCGGCACGGCCGGGCGACGTCGTCCTGATCCTCGGGCGGGGGCACGAGACGACGCAGTCCGTGGCCGGGCGCGCCGTCCCCTTCGACGACCGGGGCCATGCCCGCGCGGTCCTCACAGCCCGTGGCTGGGCCGACGGCGGCAGCAGGACCCCCAGGCGCAGAGGGACGGAACGCCTCCGGCTCGGGGTGGTGCACTGCCACCCGGCGCACGGCGCGCTCGCCAACGTCCCCAGCGGAGTCCTCGGCTTCGCCGAGGAGTGGCCCCCGGACGCGGCGCTGTCGCCGTGACCGGTGCCCGCGTCGCCCGGTGGCAGGGCGCTCTGCGGCCGGAGCTGACGATGGCGGTGGGCACCACGCTGTCCCGGCTGACCGGGCTGGGACGGGTCTTCGCCCTGTCGTACGCGCTCGGCATCAGCCCGCTGGCGGACGCCTACAACCTCGCCAACACCACGCCCAACATGGTCTACGACCTGGTCCTCGGCGGTGTGCTCTCCGCCACCCTCATCCCGGTTTTCGTCGCCCGACTGCAACGCAGGCAGGACCGGGCGCCGAACGACGACGACTGGGCGGGCGTGTCCGCCGTGGTGACCGCCTGCACGGTGGCCCTGATCCTCGCCGCGGCCCTGGTGGCGCTCTCGGCCGGGCCGCTGATGCACGGCTACACCCTGGTCACCCCGGCGCGGACCGCCGGCGCCGAGAGCCCCGTGGCGGTGCGGCTGCTGCGGCTGTTCGCTCCGCAGGTGCTGCTCTACGGTGTCGTCGCGCTGGGCACCGCCGTGCTGAACAGCCTGCGCCGGTTCGCGCTGGCGACCTTCGCCCCCATCGCCAACAACCTGGTGCTCATCGCGATCCTGCTCGCCCTGTCGGGGACCCTGCGGCACACCTCGACCGACCAGGCGCTCGCCGATCCGGCGCTGCTCACGGTGCTCGGTCTCGGCACCACCGCCGGTGTCGTCGCCCAAGCGCTGGTCGTGGCGGTCGGGGTGCACCGGTCGGGGGCGCGGCTGCGCTGGCGGTGGGAGCCGCGCCATCCGGCGGTCCGGCAGGTGGCGGGGCTGTCGGGATGGACCTTCGCCATGGTCGCCGCGAACCAGGCGACGCTCTTCGTGGTGCTGCTGCTCGCCAACAGCCGACCCGGCGGGGTGAGCGCCTACACCTACGCGTACACGTTCTTCCAGGTGCCGTTCGGCGTGGTGGCGGTGTCCATCACCGGTGCGCGCCAGCCCTCCTGGTCGGCGGACTGGGCCGCAGGGCGGGTCCGGGACCTGCGCACGGGGGTGGCCGCCGGACTGCGGCTGCTCATCCTCCTGATGGTGCCGATCGCCGCCGTGCTGGCCGCGCTGGCCGATCCGATCGTCCGCCTCCTGCTCGGGCACGGCGCGACCGGGGCGGCGGGGGCGGCCGTCACGGGTCAGGTGCTGGCCGTGCTCGCCCTGGGTCTGCCGGGGTTCTCGGCCTACCTCTACTTCGTCCGGGTCTTCCAGGCGATGCAGGATCTGCGCTCGGCCTTCGGGCTGTATGTGCTGAACAACGGGCTCACGGTGGTGCTGGCGACGCTCCTGTACCGTCCGGCGGGCGTCCAAGGGATCGCCGCCGCCGTCTCGCTCGGGTACACCGCCGCAGCCGTCGCCGCGGCCGCCGTCCTGCGCCGACGGCTGGGCGCGGCCACCGACGGGCCGCCGACGCTGCGGGCGCTGACCCGGGCGGTGGCGATCAGCCTGCCGACCGGTGTACTGGCCTGGCTCAAGGTGCGTTCGATGGCGCCGGTGACCGGGACGGGAGCCGCGCTGCCCCTGCTCGCGGGCCTGGCGGTCGCGGCAGCGGTGCTGCCCATCTGCCTCAACATGGCGGCGCTGGCGCCGGTCGCCCCGAATCAGCTCCGGCGCAGCCGGCGCAGCACCCGCCCACCGAGGAAGGGGGCGAGGTAGCGGACGGCTGCGGCGGGCACGTGCCGGGCCAGGCCCGCCACCCGTAGCTCGCGCAGGACGCCCCGCGTCCGTTCTGGCTGACCGGCCAGCAGGAACGCCAGGGCGAACCGCAGGTGGTGCCAGGCCACCACCTGGGCGAAGGCGGTCGCGCTCAGGGTGGTGCCCGAGCGTTCCCGGCTCAGCATCGCGAGCATCCTGCGGTACAGGCGCGGCAGGTCCTTGCTGTAGCCGGTGGGCTCGTCGCGGTAGACCACCAGCGGGACGTCGAGCTTGACGGCCGGGCCCGACTTGACGCACCGCAGCCACAGATCCCAGTCCTCGGCGCCGTCCAGCCCAGGATCGAACCCGCCGCACCGCGCCAGGACGTCGCTGCGCACCAGGACGGTGGAGGTCTGGAAGCGGTTGAGCACCAGGAGCTCCCGATAGCCCAGCAGTGTCTCCGGGGCATCGGCCCCGGCACCGACCGGGGGAGCGGCGCCCTCGCCGGGCTCGGCCCGCACCCAGTCGCCGGCGAGCAGGACGGTCGTCGGATGCCGCTCCCAGGCGGCCAGCTGCCGCGCCAGCTTGCCCGGCAGCCAGACGTCGTCCGCGTCGAGAAACGCCACCCAGGGCTGGGAGGCCGCCTGGATCCCGGTGTTCCGCGCCGCCGAGGGCCCCTGGTTCTGCTGCCTGAGCAGCAGGACGTCCGGGAAGGAGGCGGCCACCTCGGCCGTGCCGTCCCGCGAGCCGTCGTCGACGACGATCACCTGGGCCGGCCGGGGGACCTGCCGCAGTGCCGAGGCCACCGCCGCGCCCAGGGTGCGCTCCGCGTCGTAGGCGGCGATCACCACGCTCACGGGGGCCGAGTCGTCCGCCATCCCACTACCTCTTCCCATTGCCGCATTTCGCTGCTCTTCGCGGCATCGTCCCAGGCCCGGGGGGTGGGGCGTGGTCAGGTGAGGAGGGTGGCGGCCTTGGTGCACCCTCATGGCCTCATCCCGTGCGGCGGAGCGCGTCGCCCGGTCGTCCGGGCGCTAGCGTCTGGCCCGGACAAGCCCCGGCCGGGGCACACCACTTGCCGACGGATCGGAGCCGCCGTGGTCCCCATGACCCTGCAAGAGATCGCCGAGACCGTCGGGGGAGTGCTGCACGGCGTTCCCGATCCGGCCGCGGTGGTCGACCGGCCGGCGGTGGTCGACTCCAGGTTGGCCGAGCCCGGTTCGCTCTTCGTCGCGCTGCCCGGCGAGCACACCGACGGCCATCTCTTCGCGGCCGCCGCGGTCGGCGCCGGTGCGGTCGCGGTGCTTGCCTCGCGGCCGGTGGACGGACCGGCGATCGTCGTCCGGGACGTCCTGGAGGCGCTGGCCGCGCTCGCGCGGGCGGTGCTGGCGAGGCTGGCTGCAACGGCTTCACCGACTTCACCGACGGTGATCGCCCTGACCGGTTCGGCGGGGAAGACCAGCACCAAGGACCTGCTCGCCCAGGTGCTGCGGACCATGGACACCACGGTCGCCACGCCGCTGTCCTTCAACAACGACATCGGCCTGCCGCTGACCGTCCTGCACGCCGACGCCGGCACCCGGCACCTGCTGCTGGAGATGGGCGCCAGCCGGGCCGGACACATCGCACGGCTGACCGGCATTGCCCCGCCGACCATCGGTCTGGTGATCAATGTCGGCACGGCCCACCTCGGCGAGTTCGGCGGCAGCAAGGAGGCCATCGCCACCGCGAAGAGCGAACTGGTCCAGGCCCTCCCCGCGGACGGCCTGGCGGTCCTCAACGCCGATGATCCGTACGTCATGTCGATGGCCTCCAGGACCCTCGCCCCGGTGCTGACCTTCGGGCGTCGCGGCGGCGAGGTCCGGGCCACCGGCATCGCTCTGGACGAGGCCGGACGGCCGTCCTTCACGCTGGCCTGGCAGGGTTCGGCGGCGCGCGTGAGGCTCGGCATGTACGGGGAGCACCACGTGGCCAACGCCACCGCTGCCGCTGCCGTCGCGCTCGGGCTCGGCGCCGGACTCGACCACATTGCCGAAGTTCTCAGCTCTGCCCGGCAGTTGACGCCTGGTCGGATGGAGGTCGGCGAGCGCCCGGACGGCGTGACGGTCGTCAACGACGCCTTCAACGCCAACCCCGACTCGATGGCCGTGGCCCTGCGGGCCCTGGCGGCGATGGCCGGGGGCCGGCGGCGGGTGGTCGCGGTGCTGGGCGAGATGCGGGAACTGGGCGGGGAGTCGGAGTCGCACCACGCGGAACTGGGCAGGCGGGTGGCGGCGGCCGGTGTCACGGACCTGATCGCGGTCGGCGGGGCCGAGGCCCTGCTGGTGCACGACCAGGCGCGGGCCCTCGGCGTCACCAGCACGCTGGTGGCCGACCGGGACGCGGCTCTCGAACTCCTGCGGGACTACCTGAAGCCGGGGGACCTGGTACTGGTGAAGGGATCGCACAGCACCGGCCTGGAGGACACGGCCAGGCGCCTCACCAAAGCCGACGCCGCGGCCGACGAGCGCCTACGCGAGGCCGTCACCAGGGCGAACCCTGCCTGATGCGGCACTAGCATGAAAAGCGGAGGTTCTGCTCCAGGTCCGCGCCGCAACGGCAAGGAGGCCGGCATGGCGTTCGACACGACTGGTTTCGGGCAGGCAGACGACTGCCGCTACATACCGATCTCCGAACACGGCCTGATCGGCGATCTTCGAACGACCGCGCTGGTCGCCACGAACGGCACCATCGACTGGTACTGCTGCCCGCGCTTCGACTCGCCCAGCGTCTTCGGGTCGATCCTCGACGCCGACAAGGGCGGCTCGTTCGAGTTGGCCGCCGATGTGCCGACCCGCACCAGGCAGTTCTACTTCCCGGACACGAACGTCCTGATCACGCGGTTCTTCGCCGCGGACGGCGTGGCGGAGATCCAGGACTTCATGCCCGTGCTCGACGAGTCGCGTGAGGCGGCCCGGCACCGGCTGATCCGCCGGGTGGTCTGCGTCCGGGGAACCCTCCCGTTCCGGGCGCGCATCGCCCCGCGCTTCGGCTACGGCGCCGAAGCGCACACCGCGCACCTCGAAGGCCACACGGCGGTGTTCCGCTCCCCGTCACTGACGCTCGCGCTGACCGCCACCGCACCCGTGGAGAGCGACGGCCAGGACGTGTGGTCGCACTTCAAGCTCCTCGAGGGCGAGTCCAATGTGTTCGCCCTCGACAAGGTCGACGGCGACGTCCCACCCCGGTCGTGCCCGCGCGCCGAGGCGCAGGAGCAGGCCGACGAGACCGTCCGGTTCTGGCGCCACTGGCTGGCCAGCTCGCAGTACCACGGGCGCTGGCGGGAGATGGTGCACCGCTCCGCGCTGGTGCTGAAGCTGCTCACCTACGCGCCGACCGGAGCGATCGTCGCCGCACCCACCACCAGCCTGCCCGAGCAGCTCGGTGGCGAGCGCAACTGGGACTACCGCTACGTGTGGGTCCGCGACGCCGCCTTCTGCATGTACGCCATGCTGCGCCTGGGGTTCACCGCGGAGGCCGAGGCGTTCATGGGCTTCCTCTGCGAGCGCGGCATCATGAGCGGCGCCGGCGCGAGGGGGCCGCTGCAGATCATGTACGGCATCGACGGGCGCAGCGAGCTGCCCGAGTACGAGCTGCCCCACCTGGAGGGCCACCTCGGCTCCGCACCGGTCCGGGTCGGCAACGCCGCCACCGGCCAGCTCCAACTGGACATCTACGGAGCCCTGATCGACTCGATCTACCTCTACGACAAGTGGGGACAGCCGATCAGCAGCGCCCGCTGGGACGAGGTCGGCGCTATGGCGGACTGGCTCTGCGAGCACTGGGACCAGCCCGACGAGGGAATCTGGGAGACCCGCGCGGGCCGGCGGAACTTCGTCTACTCGCGGCTGATGTGCTGGGTGGCACTGGAGCGGGCCATCCGGATGGCCAACCGGCGCGGCCTGCCGGCCGACCTGCCCCGCTGGCGGCAGTCCCGTGACGCGATCTACCGGCAGATCATGGCCCGCGGCTGGTCGACCGAGCGCGGCGCCTTCGTCCAGTGCCTGGACGGCGACGTCCTGGACGCCTCGCTGCTGATGATGCCGATGGCCAAGTTCATCTCGCCCACCGACCCCAAGTGGCTCTCCACCCTGGACGCCCTCGGCACGGACCTGGTCTCCGACTCGCTGGTCTACCGATACGACCCCACCACCAGCCCGGACGGCCTGCACGGCCCCGAGGGAACCTTCTCGATCTGCTCCTTCTGGTACGTCGAGGCACTGGCCCGCGCGGGCCGGCTGGAGGAGGCCCGGCTCGCCTTCGAGAAGATGCTCACCTACGCCAACCACCTCGGTCTGTTCGCCGAGGAGATCGGCCCGACCGGCGAACAACTCGGCAACTTCCCGCAGGCATTCACGCACCTCTCGCTGATCAGCGCCGCCTTCAACCTCGACCGCGCTCTCGGCTGACCGCTGCCGACCCTGCGCCTCCCCGCCCGCCAGCCGACCTCCGTCTGCCTCACCCCGACCGGCAGCCTTCTGCTGATCACCACCGCCCGCCACGGCCTCGACCACCCGGCCGGCCCGGACAGATCCGTGTTCGGCACTCCGGTTGCCGCAGCTGCGTTGAGCGACGTCCCGATCAGTAAAATGTCAAATGGCAATAGCTGTTCTTTGTTCGAACGGATCCGAGGGTGGCGCTCGACCTCGGCAATTGTCCAGACATCAGCCCGCAGCTGCTGTGGCTGCCGGCGGGATCCCCCTCGGATTTCCGTCAACTTCTGTTACTGGAAGCCTCGGTGGGGGAGTGCCGGGCCATCGGGATGGTGGATGCGCGCCGGGGGCGAAATTTGTTCGAACTTGTTGACTCTTGCTTATTTGGCCTTCATATTAAGCAGGTCTGAACCCAATCCCCCACCCTTACCCCTGGAGTCCCCCATGGGTCGCAGCGCCATGCCCCCAAGATTCCGTACCGCCTTCGGCGCAGCCCTGCTCCTCCTCGGCTGCACCGCCCTCGGCACGCCGGCTGCCGCCGAATCCGCCGCGCCCGTCACCGCCGCGGCCACTCCTGCCCCTGCCACGGCTGTGGCACTCAGCGGTATCAAGCCCGGCCTGACCTTCGACGGTGTCGGGGCCATCTCCGGCGGCGGTGGCAACTCCCGTCTGCTGGTCGACTATCCGGAGCCGCAGCGCAGCCAGCTGCTCGACTACCTCTTCAAGCCCGGCTACGGCGCTTCGCTGCAGGTCCTGAAGCTGGAGATCGGCGGTGACACCAACTCGACCGACGGTGCCGAGCCGAGCATCGAGCACACCAAGGGCACCGTCGACTGCAACCAGGGCTACGAGTGGTGGCTTGCCGAGCAGGCCAAGGCCCGCAACCCGAACATCAAGTTCTACGGCCTGTCCTGGGGTGCGCCGGGCTGGATCGGCGGCGGCAACTTCTGGTCCCAGGACAGCATCGACTACCTGATGTCCTGGATGGGCTGCGCCGCGCAGCACCACCTGCCCGTCTCCTACCTGGGCGGCTGGAACGAACGCGGCTACGACAAGACCTGGTACGAGAACCTCAAGTCGGCGCTCACCACGCATGGTTACTCCGGAACCAAGGTGGTCGCCGCGGACAGCGACTGGTCGGTGGCGGACGACATGGCCACGGACCCGGCGTTCAAGAACGCCGTGGACATCGTCGGTGTCCACTACCCCTGCGGCTACCTCGGCGCCTTCACCTCCTGCCCGAGCACCGCGAACGCGCAGTCGCTCGGCAAGCCGCTGTGGGCCAGTGAGAACGGCTCCGAGGACGCCACTGCGGGCGCCCCGGCGGTGGCCCGCGCGATCAACCGCGACTACCTCGACGGCAGGATGACCTCGTTCATCAACTGGCCGGTCATCGCCGCGCTCTACCCCAACCTGTACTTCTCCACCGACGGCATGTCGATCGCCGACCAGCCCTGGTCCGGCAACTACGACATCGGCACGACCACCTGGGTCACCGCGCACACCACCCAGTTCGCCCAGCCCGGCTGGCGCTACATCGACTCGGCCAGCGGTTACCTCGGCGGCAACCGCGGCAACGGCAGCTATGTGACGCTCAAGTCGCCCACCGCCAAGGACTACAGCACGGTCATCGAGACGATGGACGCCACCACCGCGCAGACCGCGAACTTCACCGTCTCCGGTGGCCTGTCCACCGGCAAGGTCCACGTCTGGGCCACCAACCTCAACTCCACCGACCCCACCGCCTGGTTCGTCCACCAGCAGGACGTCACGCCCAGCGGCGGCACGTACACGCTCACCCTCCAGCCCGGCTACGTATACACCGTGACCACCACGACCGGTCAGGGCAAGGGCACCGCAACCCCGCCCGCCCCCGCCGCGCTCAAGCTGCCCTACGCGGACGGCTTCGAGACGCCGGCCACCACCACCTCGCCCAAGTACTTCACCGACATGAACGGCGCCTTCCAGACCGTCGCCTGCGGCGGCGGCCGCACCGGTACCTGCCTGCGCCAGATGACCCCGAGCACGCCGATCCGCTGGACCGACGAGCCCTACGACGCCCCGTACACCATCATGGGCGACGGCAGTTGGAGCAACTACACGGTCACTGCCGACACCATGTTCGAGCAGCCGGGCACCACCGAGCTGCTCGGACGGGTCAACCAGCAGGGCCGCAACAACAACGGCCTGAACGCCTACCACCTGCGCGTCAGCGACACCGGCGCCTGGTCCATCGACAAGAGCGACACCAGCTGGAACTTCACCACCCTCGCCAGTGGCACCACCAAGGCGCTGGGAACAGCCAGTTGGCACACCGTCAGCCTCACCATGCAGGGCAGCGCGCTGACCGCGACCGTCGACGGCACCACGGTGGGCAGCGCCACCGACACCAGCTTCACCAACGGCCAGGCCGGCCTCGGGGTGACCGGCTACCAGACCGAGCAGTTCGACAACTTCGCCCTCACTCCCGGCACGCCCAGCACCCAGACCGGCGCGGTCGCCTCCGCCCTGCCCGGCAAATGCCTGGACGACAACGGCGATTCCACCGTCAACGGCACCGCCGTGCAGCTCTGGGACTGCAACGGCGGCGCCTCGCAGGTGTGGACCTGGTCGAACGGCGCCCTGACCCACGACGGCAAGTGCCTCGACGCCACCGGTCAGGGCACCGTCAACGGGACGCTGATGGAGATCTGGGACTGCAACGGCGGCGCCAACCAGCAGTGGACGCCGCAGAACGACGGCACCCTGAAGGGCACCCAGTCCGGCCGCTGCCTGGACGATCCGGCCGCTTCCCTCACCAACGGCACCCGGCTGGAGCTCTGGGACTGCAACGGCGGCAGCAACCAGCGCTGGACGCTGCCCTAACCACGCCCTGCGGGCCGGGCGGGTTGCCTCGCCGGCGAGGTCATTGTCGAAGTCGACGATCGTCTCCAGTTCGGGGATGGTCTCGTCGGTGAGTTCGATGGCCCGTAGGGTGTGCGGCATGGTGGGGGCGGCGTCCGCGAGGATCGCGGATGTCGCCGCAGCGGAGGCGGGACTGTGGCTGTCCGTACCCTGGTGGTGTGCGTGCTGTCGGGCAGGGACTCTGCTCGTGGTGTTCCTCACCGACCTCAACCTGTTCGGCAGTCAGTGGGGGCTGGCACTCCTCTTCGTCGTCGCCGCCGCGGTTGCGGCGGCGCTCTGGGACCACCGCCGGCCCTGACACTCCGCAGAACAGACCGGGCTTCAGCCTTCCGTCCGCGGCCGGCCCTGGGTGCATGTCGAGCGGCTTCGGCGCGGCCGGCTGGCCGGCGGGCTGGCCGACGTCCGGGTGGCGGCGTCTACTGTTCGGGGCTGGGCCCGGCCGGCCGTTCGGAGGGTACAGGGGTGTGGGGCAGGAAGGCGGTGGCGGTGAGGCCGATGAGTCCGACTGCCGCCAGGGTGATCATGGCGGCGGCGTAGGCGTGGTTGGTGAGGCCGGCGACGAGGATGGTGCCGGCGATGGCGGTGCCGAGGGAGGACCCGAGGTTCGAGATGCTGCGGGACAGGCCGGAGATCTCACCTTGGCGTTCCTCGGTGAAGCTCGACTGGACGATGTTGACCGAGGGGGTGAGCATCACGCCGAGGCCCAGGCCGATCAGGAGCAGTCCGGGGGCGAAGGCCCAGGGACTGGGGGAGCCGGCGACGATGAGGATCAGGACGATGATCCCGGCGATCGTGGTGGCGAATCCCGTCAGGATGAGGGTGCGTTGGGCGTGCCGCTTCGCCAGGGGTTCGGCGGCAACGGAGGTGGTGAGGATGCCGAGGGTGGCGGCGGTGAAGATCACGCCGGTCTGGATCGCGTCGTATCCGCGCACGACCTGCAGGTAGGAGGCGACGGTGAAGGACACGCCCATCAGGAGCAGCCACTGGGTGTTCTGGGTGATGAGCCCGAGGTTGGAGATGCGGCTGCGGAAAAGGCTGGTGGACAGCAGTGGCTCCTTGCCGGCCCGTTCCCGGGCGCGGACCCACAGGAAGAAGCCCGCCAGGAACAGCGCGCCGAGGACGAGCAGGGCGAGCATCAGCCAGACGTTGTTGTCAGCGGCCAGGATGCCGGTGACGACGAGGACGAGCCCGACGGCGGACAGGACGGTGCCGACGGTGTCGAAGGGCCGGGTCGGGTCCGGCGGCAGGGGGTCCTCGATGCGTCGGCTGAGGGCGATGATCACGACGATGACCAGGGCCTGGAACACGAAGGCGGCCCGCCAGCTGAGTGCCGAGGTGATGAGTCCGCCGATCAGCGGGCCGGCCGCCGCTCCGATGCCGCCGAGCGCCATGATCGTGCCGAAGGCGCGGGCGCGTGAGGTCATGTCGGTGAAGAGCAGCGTGGTGAGGATGTAGACGGGTGGGATGAGCAGGGCGGTGCCGACGCCTTCGAGGATCGAGTTGCCGAGGATGAGGACGCCCAGGCCCGGGGCGGCGGCGCTGAGCAGTGCGCCGATGCCGTAGACGACGAGGCCGGTGAGCAGGCACCGCTTGCGGCCGTAGCGGTCGGTCAGTTTCCCGCCGGGGATCATCAGGGCGGCCATCACCAGCAGGAAGACGGTGATGGCGACCTGCACGCCCTGCACGGTGGTGTCGAGGTCCTCGCTGATGTCGTTGATCATCACGTTCATGTTGGAGCCGGCGAAGCTGCAGATGAACTGGGCGAGGGCGAGCGGGGCGATGACCCTCCGCAGGGCGGCGGGTGGGCGTGGGGCCGGGGTGGCGTCAGACATCCGCGCCCCCGAGCTCCGCGCGGTCGATCGCGGCATTTCGGAGGCTGCCGGTCATTCCGTGATCGGCTGCCGCGGGGTAGGCGCTCACAGGAAGGCTCCCTTGTTCGATCGCGTCCGCCCGCAGTGCCCGAGCGCCCCGTTTCCCGTCCCCGGGTGTGGTCGCACCCTTTCACCACGCTCCCGGCGGAGCAGGACCGACACGCGGGGCCGTCGCCCGCCCGGAGCGCAGGCCGAACCGGCACAGCCGGTGCCCGAGCCCAGTGACATCCGGGAGGCGAGCCGCCGACGGCCGCCGATGGCCTCCTAGCGGCCCACCGGCTCCCACCGGCTTCGTGGTGTACGCCTCGAACGACATCGGCAAGGAGCGTCACCTCGCGGTGATCCTCGCCGAGGCCGTCCCCCGTCAGGCACCGCAGGTGGAGGTTCTGGTGTCTGAGCAAGGCGACTGCACTACGGGTAGGCCTCTTGCGCGGACTGCTTCCGGACCAGTCCTTCCTTCCTGCCGGCGCCCGGGGCCTCGTTCATTCCCGCCCCGCCCCCTGACCCGTAGCTGGGCCTACGGTAGGAGAAACAAGCTGCTGCGTGAAGCCCCTGCGGGTGGTGGTGCGCGGACGACATGCCGACCTCAGCTGGGGCCGGCCGCCATCAGCACGAGCGGAGGGTGGACCCCATGGATCCGGAGGAAGGATCTGCGCGGGCGGGCGCCTCCGGCCTCGGCCACCGCTATGACGACGGTCTGGACCCGATCGTCGGGCACCTGCGGGACGCCGCACATGGTCAGGAGCGGTTCCAGGGTCTGCTGGACGCGATGATGGCAGTGGGCCGGGAGCTGGAGCTTCCGGTCGTCCTCCACCGCTTGATCACCACGGCCATGGGCTTGGTCGACGCCCGCTACGGCGCGCTAGGCGTGCTGAGCGAGGACGGCGGGCAACTGGAGGAGTTCATTCCCGTCGGGCTGAGCGAGCAAGAGCTGGCCGACCTGGCCGGGGTCGCGTTTCCGCACGGGCGCGGACTCCTGGGACACCTCATCGACTACCCCGAGCCGCTCCGCGTCCAGGACATCAGCTCCCACCCGCGCTCGGTGGGTTTCCCACCCGGCCACCCGCCGATGCGCACCCTGCTCGGAGTCGCTGTCACCTCCCGCAGACGCGTCTACGGCAACCTCTACCTGGCGGAGCGGCGCGATGGGCACCCGTTCGACGGGCCCGATCAGGACATCGTGCTGGCCCTTGCCGGAGCGGCCGGAGTGGCGATCGAGAACGCCCGCCTGTACCAGAAGGTCCGTGGCAGCTCAGAGCACTTCCAACGTCTCCTGCTGCCCCGCCTGCCTGACCTGGCGCCATTCTCGGTGTCCGCCATCTACCGCCCCGCCACGGCCCCGGATCAGGTCGGCGGTGACTGGTACGACGCCCTGCTCCTCCCCGACGGCACCTGCGCCTTGGTCATCGGCGACGTCGTCGGCCACGACCTGAACGCCGCCGCGACCATGGCCCAGACCCGCAACATGCTGCTCGCCCTGCTGTACGACCGGCGCAGCCCGCCCAGCGCTGTCCTCACCCAGCTTGACCGCACCCTCCAGGCGATCACCGACAGCCCGATCACCACCGTCTGTCTCACCCGCATCGAACCTGCGGACTCTGGCTGGACGCTTCGCTGGAGCACCGCCGGACACCCGCCACCGCTACTGATCGGGCCCGACGGCAGCGCCCGATACTTGAACGCCGACCCTGGCCTGCCGCTCGGCGTAGACGCTGACGTGCCCCGCCCCGACCACAAGCACCCCCTTCCTGGGAACGCCACGCTCGTGCTTTTCACCGATGGGCTGGTCGAGCACCCCGACCGCCCCCTGGACGCCGGCCTCACCACCCTCGCCCGGATCGCCGCCGACAACGCCGAGTTGCCCCTCGACGACCTGTCCCAGGTTCTGGCCGACGCACGCGTTGGCGACGGCCGTGACGACCTGGCACTTCTGGCCTTCCGCACCCCTCCCGGGATTGGGTGACTGCGCGGCCGTTCCGTCTGCTGGCCGCCTGCCGAGCCGAACAACCAAAGCGGCGAAGTGCCCGCCGACCAAGCCGGTCCGCCTGCCCGGGTGGGCCTCTGCTTTCGTCGGACGTTGCCAGCTCCGCAAGCACCCCGAGTTCGGATACCTCTTGCCACTGAAGATTGATCAACGTCATTTTCTGAGACTGAACCTTGACCGTGCAGGTCAGCGAACTGGCGCAGCAGCCCACAGCGACAGGACTTCCGCTGAAACGCCTGGTAGATGGTCGGTTCACCGCCCGTGGCGTCCAGATCGGCCCATCCGGAGCGAAGCCGCCGCCGCGGCGACCAGGCCGCGCCCCACGGCCATCCGCGTCGGCTCGGCGAGGCGACGCGCATAGCTCCCGCATCTGATGGACGCTGAAGGGAGGCAGCTGGCTTTCGTGCCGCTGAGCCAAGGAGGCCAAGCGATGAGGTTCGTTCAGATCATCGAGTTCAAGACCAGTCGCATTGACGAGTTCAATGCCCTGCTGGACCGCTGGGTCGAGAAGAACGCGGGCAACCGTGTTGCGTCACGGGCCCTGCAGGCCCGTGACCGTGACAAGGAGAACGTGTACCTGAACATCGTGGAGTTCCCGTCCTACGAGCAGGCGATGGACAACTCCAACCGCCCCGAGACGACGGAGTTCGCCGCGCAGCTCGCGGCGCTGTGCGACGGCCCCCCGGCGTTTCGCAACCTCGACCTGCTCAACGAACGGACCTTCCAGGACTGAGCCGACCGCGCCTTGCCCCGGCTGTCCTCGACCTGCGCGGTCAAGGTCAGCGGCAGAAAATGACGTTGATCAATCTTCAGTGGCAAACGGTCAAGGTTCAGTGTCAGAGGACACCGGCCTGGTGAGGACCTCGCCGCGCTCCGTTGCCAGCCCGAGCCCGCACAGCACGCCGATGCCGTCCGATCGCCAGGTGACTCGTCAGCAGCTACTGCGGGCGGGGGCCCGGCGATCTGAACAGATGCCGCCAGTCGCGCCCGGATCCCGTGCCCTCTTGTATCCACCGGCAGGTGCGCCTGATTCCTCACGGCGGTGTCCGTCCTCGGCCTCGGCTTCGGCCACGGCGATGGCGATGCCAAGGGCTTCGATGCAGAGCGGGGTCGATGTGGGCGAGGTAGGAGATCGCCGGGGCGTCCATGGGGGCCAGCGCGGCGATACGGGTGAGGATGAGCATCTCCGGGCGAGGCGGGCTGCTGGAGTCCGCATGCGTCGGGCGTCTGCGGTCCGACTCTGGGGACCTTCCTGGCCGGCCGCCCGGCAATCCGGGCATCCGGGCATCCGGGCATCCGGGCATCCGGGCGAACCGGCTCCCACCGTGACCGCCCCGAGTGAAACCCTTGGTATGTCGGGTTAGCCTGGATGGGCGGAATGGACCCGGGACGGCCGGCACCGACAGCCCGAGCAGAACCGGCACCGCGCCCGAAACGGCGGGCGTCCCAACGGGACTACAAGCCCCGGATCGTGGCCGAGTCTGACGCGGGCCACATGGGGAGATGAGAGCGAACGCGCGCCGGAGCGGCTGTCACACTCGCACGTCAGCGAGTAGCGGGCCGCGGGATGGAGACACGGTCACCAACCCTCCAGTCCAGCTGGCCGCTTGGGTGTCGTTGCGTGCTGCGCGGCGTACACGATCCCGTTGACCTGCGGCTGCGATCGTACTGGCCAAGAGCGCGGCCGGAACCAACCGTTCTGGCGGAAGGAGCAGACCCATGTCAACAACGGCGTGGCGGTTCAGTGGCACCGAAGGGGCCGATGACGCAGTTCTCAGGGTCAAGCAGCTGGGTGATCAGGAGCTCATCGATGTGCGTGATGTCGCCGTGATCCGCTGGCCGCAGTACGCGGCGGGGCCCCAGGTGCAGGAACACGTGACCGAGGAGGGCAGCAAGGCCTCCGCGTTCGCCAAGAGGCTGAGCAAGGCCGGCATCGACAGCTCGATGATCGAGTCTGTGAAGGGTGACATGACGCTGGGGACCTCGGCGCTCGTGCTCCTGAGCGCCGATGCCGTGGTCGACAGCGTCGCGAAGGCGTTCGAGGGGCACGCCATGGAGTTGATGCGCTCCGACCTCTCGGTGCAGCAGGAGGATCAGCTGAGGGCTGCCTTCAGCGGCTCGTCCGAGGCGGACCGGGGGCCGGCCGCCGGGTCATGATCCGGCTGCAAGCGATTTCCTCCGTTGGAAGGCTTCGATTCGCTGGCTGGTGAATGGCCGCGGTCACGCCGTGCCAGCCGTGGGCGGCCAGACCGGCTCGGCGGTGATCAGGCGAGATCAGCGAGGGACGCCTTGGGTGACGCCCCGGGCGGGGGGCGGGCCGCGCCGCTTCAGTGATCACGAAGGACTGCCGGACGGTCTTCGAGCACATCGTGCTCGCGCTGGTCCACGGCTCAGGCTACGAGCGCATCTCCACTCCGCCCTCGTCACGCTCCGCATGCTCATCCGCCGCTCGACGAGCCGCTACCGCTGGGACAGCCGCCCCACCACTCGACGTCTGAAGTGATCGATCTGCCGGTCGGTCTACGATCGCCGGATGGTGACCGTATTGGTGAACGGACTTCCAGGCGCGGGGAAGACTACCCTCGCTCAGGCTCTGGCACGGGAGTTGAAACTGCCGCTGTTCAGCAAGGACTCGGTCAAGGAGACCCTGGCTGACGCCCTCGGAATGGAACCCGCGGTCGGCACCACTGCGCGTGAGTGGAGCAACACCTTGGGCCGCGCCGCGGCGGAGACGCTGTGGACGCTGCTGACGTACGCGCCCAACGGTGCTGTGCTGGAGAGCCCGTGGCTGGGCCATGTGCGCCAGTTCGCGATTGCGGGACTCGCCCGGGCAGGCGTGGACGAGGTCCAGGAGGTCTGGTGCAACGTGCCGTTGCAGGTCGTGCGACACCGTTTCGCCGAACGGGCTGCGAGCAGGCACCCTGTGCACCTCGATGACCAGCCGGATTCCGACGAGCGGTGGGAGTTGTGGAGCCGGACGGCCGAACCACTGGGCCTTGGGCCAGTGCATCACGTCGACACGACCCGTCCGGTGGACATCCCGCTGCTCGCGAAGCAAATCCGGGAGACAAGCGGCGAAGGGCACGAGGTTTCCGCGCACCACACGCTGGAGCGGCTCACCCGCCAGGGGTGGGGCGGGTCCGTCAGCCGGGGTGCGTCAGTCGGGCAGCTGCTGCAGCTCGATCACCAGGAGGCCCAATGACTGGAAGCGGCCGAGCAGTCCCAGCAGGTGGGCCTCGTCGGTCACTGGTCCGAAGAACAGCGTCTGCTCGGGTACGGGGGCGCGGGCGAGTTCGGGGAAGGCTTCGGCGAGCGCCTCCGAGACGGCGCCGGCGATGCGGAATTCATAACGCATGCGAGCACTTCCCTCGAAGTCGAGTGCGGGACTGCTCTCTGCTGCCATCGTCCGCCCAGTCCGCCGTGCGCGGCATCGCCCGGTTCGGGCGACACGCCGCCCCGCGCAGTCACAGAATTCCGAGATCCTGGGCCCGGTGGACGGCTTCGCTGCGGCGGGTGACGGAGAGTTTGCGGTAGATGCTTTTCAGGTGGGTCTTGACCGTGTTCGCCGAGACGTACAGTTCGGCGGCGATCTCATCAGTGGAGAGCATTCGCGCGGCCTGGCGCAACACCTCGCTCTCCCGCTCGCTCAGTGGCTCCATCGCAGAGGGCGACTGTCCGTTGCTCCGCGCGCCCGGACTCCCCAGCAGATGTGCGGGCAACCAGTCGTGCGTACGGGCCAGTCGGGGGTTCTGGCGGAGCAGTCGGCGGACCCAGGGACCGCTCTCGACGAACACCCGGCGCAGCTTCTCGGGCCGGGCGCACGCGAGAGCCTCGAACAGGAAGCGCTGTGCCTCGTCGGTGGAACTGTTCTGCGCGGCTGCCTGCGCCTGGAGCAGGCACGCCTGGGTCCGGATGGTGGCCGTGACGTCCATGCGGGGGGAAAGGCCGGCCAGCGTCTCCATCGCCTGATCGCTGTGGCCGGCCGCCAGCATCGCGCGGGCCCGGGCCACGGTGTGCTCTGGTCGGTCGGACGCCGAAGCGTCCAGGATGTCGAGGGCTGCGCCCGGGTCACCGTGCGCCAGCTGGGCCCATGACTCGGCGATGGCCAGCTCGTCGGCCGTCCACTCGGGCAGGTACAGCGGGGCCGCAGTCGCGCCGACCGCGTGGATTACGGCCAGCGCTCCCTCCCAGTCGCCCTCGGCCGTCGCCAGCCTGGCGGCGATGACGGCTGCCGTCACCTCGGCGACGGGCTCGGGCATCGGTCCATCGGGTGCGGTCGACAGATCGAGCTGGGTGCGGGCATTCCTGAGGTCGTCGTGCTCGGTTGCCACACCTGCCAGGACGAGGTGGTCAAGACCGGTTCGGCGTTCCCGCGACAGGACGGACCGCTCGGCGACGATGCCGGAGCCTCGCGCGTGCTGTTCGGCCTGCCGCAACCGTCCTCGCAACAGCTCGACCAGGGCCAGCGACCCCAGCGCATCGCAGAGCGGGTACTCCGTCCCCGGGCCGTCGCACGCCTCGACAGCGGCGGTGAGCCCGGTCCCGGCGCGGTCGAGATGACCGGCGGCGAGCTCCGCCACACCCAGGCCGGTCAGCACCATCGCGCGGATCTCGGGATGCTGCCCCAGCACGGCTGCTGGGAGTGCGTGCAGCAGCTGATCGGCCGCCGCGGCCGCCTTCTCGGTGGCCTTCAGGTCGTGGGCGAGCCGCCCCGCGAGGACGCCAACGAGTTCGCGACTGAGCCGGGACGCCGGCCCGGCGGCGTCGGTCAACTGCTTGTCCGCCTGACGCAGCCCGGCTGTGCAACCGTCGAGATCCCGTTCGACGAGTCGGCACGCCGCCATCACCAGGGCCGGAGCCGCACCTGTCAGGTCGGTCGGCATGGCGGCGAGGGTGCGGCGCAGCTGCTCCGACTCAAGGCCGGTGAAGAGCCGGCCGATCGCCATGTTGCCGACCAGCTGGTCGGCCGCGAACTGCCAGTCGCCGGCCGCCGCTGCCTGCGTGACGGCGTCGGTGAGCCGTCCGGCCCCGGCGAGCCAGCGCGCCGCCCGCTCGTGCAGGACGGGTTCCAGGCCGGGGCAGCGGTGCCGCAGATGCGCGCGCAGGACTTCGGCGAACAGGGGATGCAGGCGATACCAGTTTGTTCCGTCGACCTGTTCCAGGAAGGCGTTGGCGCGGGCGAGTCCGGCCAGCGTCCCGTCGGCATCGTCACGGCCGGTCAGCGAGTCCGCGAGTTCGGGGTGGATTCGGTCCGTGATGCAGGTGCGCAGCAGCAGGTCCTGGGTGGGCGGTGGCTGCGCGTCGAGTACCTCGGTGAGCAGGTAGTCGGCGATCGTCGTGCGGTCGGCGGCGAACTCGCGGACGAACGCTTCGGGATCGGCAGTCTGCTGCATCGCCAGCGCGCACAGGCGCAGGCCGGCCGCCCACCCGTCCGTGCGGTCGAGCAGCAGCCGGAGTCCCGCCTCCGAGATCTCCAGCCCGTGCCTCTGCAGTAGCACCGTGGCCTGCGGCCTGGTGAACCTCAGGTCCGCGTTGCGGATCTCGGTGATCTCTCCGGCCGCCCGGTAGCGGTGCAGCGGTAGTAAGGGGTCCGTCCGGCCGGTCAGCACCAGACGCAGACCGTCGGCGGCGTGGTGGAGCACGAACTGCAGACCCTCGGTGATCTCGCGCCCGCAGGCCGTGTCGACCTGGTCGAGCACCAGCACCACGGGCTCCGCGGATTCGGCCAGCCCCCCGGCGAGCCGCACCAGGAACGACTGGTCCACCCCCTCGGCGCGGGTGGGCCTGCCCACCTCCGCCGGCAGCTTCACGTCGTGCCGGGCGAGCGCCTCCAGCGCGTAGGCCCAGAAGGTGCCGGGGGCGTCGCCGGGCTCAACGGTCAGCCACACGGTCGCCGGCGGCGCCAGGCCTGCGGTGACCCAGTCGGCGGTGAGCACCGTCTTGCCCGCACCGGCCGGGCCGTTGACCAGGGTGAGCGGGTGCTCCATCGCGGCTGTCAGACGTGTCATGAGCTCGGGGCGGTGGACGACAGTGTGCGGCACCCTTGGGACGGCGAACCTGGCGGCGAGCATCGGGTCGCCGGACGGCGAGAGAACGCGTCGATTCGGCGCTTCGGGGGGAGCAGGGTCTACGCGGTTCTGCATGTGGGTCACCGCGGTTCATGAGAGTGGGACCTGCGATCGGTCGACAGTTCCACTGAACTCCCATGCACCGGTGATCACCACTTGCGATGACCTTGGTTCAGGAGCCGAGGAGGCGCGCCTTCTGGGCGGCGAACTCGGCCTCCGTGAGGACTCCCTGTTCCTTGAGCGCGGCCAGCTCCTTGAGCTGGGAGATCGTGTCACCCGTCGACCCGGCTGAGGCCGCTGCGGCGGTCGCCGGCGGGGCAGCGGCCGGTGCGGACGGCTGGGCTTGTTGGTAGTCCTGCTGCGCCCAGCGGCCGGCTTGGCGGCGTGAGACGCGGTTGGAGACGGCGGTGGCCGTTCCGGCAACGACGGCCGTGCGGGCGACACCGCGCAGAAGTCCGGGCATGGCTTACTCCTCTGGACGGCCTCCGGGGGAGACCGGGCTGGGACTGGACGATCAGGTGAGGGCCTCCGTGGCCTCCAGTGCATTCAGGGCCTCGATGACGTCCTGGACCGGGATCCGGCCGCCGGCTACCAGCTGGGCACCGCTGCGGCGCAGGGCGGCGGCCAGGGGTGCGGCCCACAGGTTCTCGTAGAGCAGGACGGCGGCAGAGTCCCCGGGCTTGAGGAGGGAAGCAGCTTCAGCGGCATCCTCCTCGCTCAGCAGACCGGAGGACGACCCTTCGAAGACGGTGAGGTCGAGCAGTCCGTCTCCGGTCACGTCGGCCAGTTCAAGGCCGGTGACGGAGCCGTCCTGCTCCCTTTTCACGAAGGTCAGGTCGAGAATGCGGATGATGCCGCGGTCGACCAGGTCCACGAGCAGGGGCAGTCCCTCGCCGGTCAGGTGGCTGCCGGGGAACTCGATGACCAGGTAGTCGATCGGGCCGACGTCGTTCAGTTCGTTGCTCACGACGGCTCCTGATGGTGCGTCGGGAAGGATGGCTGCGTTCTTGGGCTATCGGGTAACTGCGAAGTTAGCCCGCAGGCGGTGGCACCGGATCACCCTCCGGGGGTGACCTCGCCGGCAGCGCCGTGCCGACACCTTCGAGGGGCGAGTTGCCGAGGATCAGGACGAGACGGATCACCCGTCTGGAGCAGTCGGCCACCCGATTGGGGCCTCTCTGGTCGTGCGGGGGCGGTGTCTCGGATCTGCTGCGTTGGAGAGGCTCGGCACTCGGACCTCGGCGGTTGAACCGGCGCCTCCCGCCGGAAGGGAGCCAACACCCATGTCGTCCACCGAGCCGGGGCCGTCCGAGTCGCCGAACGACCGGGAGCTGGACGAGATGCGCCGGCGCATCGCCCAGCTCGAGGCGTCGACCGAACCCCGTAAGGAGCACCACCGGCTGCGGATCTTCGGCGCGACCGTGCTGATCGTCGTCGCGTCCGTGCTGTCGCTGCTCGCGGTGATCGCGGTGTGGACGCACGACGTGGCCACCGACACGAACCGGTTCGTGGCGGCCCTGGCGCCGCTGGCCCACAACCCCGACGTGCAGGGCGCCGTCGCCGACCGCGTCACCAACAGCGTGGTGCAGCAGATCGACGTCGCCGGGGTGGTGAACCAGCTCTCCACGGCTGCCGCCGACCAGGGCGTGCCGCCACGGCTTGCCCAACTGGTCAACGGCCTGAGCGGCCCCCTCTCCAGTGCACTGACCGATCTCATTCACGGCGCGGCTGAGCGGGTGGTGACCAGCGAGGCTTTCGCGACCGTGTGGGAGCAGGCGCTGCGCGCCGGACACTCCACGATGAACAAGGCGCTGACGGGTGAGGGCGGCGGCGTGGTGCAGTTGACCAACAACGAGGTGACCGTCGACATCGCACCGGCCGTGCAGCAGGTGAAGGCGCAACTGGTCGACGCCGGCTTCGCCCCGGCCGCCAGGATCCCGGATATCCACACCGACTTCGTCATTTTCTCCTCCCCCGACCTCGCCAAGATCAAGAGCGCATTCCGTCTGCTTGGGATCCTGGGCGACTGGCTGCCCGTCGTCGCGGTGCTCGTCGCCGCAGCGGGGGTGTTCACCGCGGTCAGCCGGCGCCGGGCGCTGATCGGGGCGTCCCTGGGCATCGCGGCGGCGATGCTGCTGCTCGGCATCACGCTGGCCGTCTTCCGCTCCTACTTCCTCGACCATCTGCCGTCGGATGCCTCACCCGCCGCGGCCGGGGCCGTCTTCGACGCCCTGGTGGTGTTCCTGCGCCAAGCAGTGCGGGCGGTGGGCGTGCTCGCCGTCCTGGTCGCTCTCGGGGCCTTCCTCACGGGCCCTTCCCGCGCCGCCGCGGCCACCCGCCGGATCGCGGGCAGCGGCATGGCCGGTGCGCGCTCGGCGGCGGACTCCGTAGGTTTCCGGGCGGGGCCGGTGGAGCCGTTCGTGCGCAGGTGGAAGCGGTGGATCGGGATTGCGATCCTGCTCGTCGCCGCCGTCGTCTTCGTGTTCTGGGCCCACCCGACGGCCATTGTCGTCTTCTGGTTCGCCGTGGCGGTGCTGGCTGCCTTCGCCGTCCGGGAGTTCCTCGCCCCGAGCGTCCCGGCGTAGACGGCCACCAAGCACGCGTGTCAGCCGGGTGTCACTCCAGCACGAGGGCCTTGGCCCGCTCGTACTCCTCCGGTGTGATGTCGCCGTTCTGACGCAGGTCGGCCAGGTGCTTCAGTTCGTCCACCGGACTGGCCTTCGCGGTGGCCTCGGTGCCGGCGGCGTCGCGGACGGCGGCGCGGAACTCCTGCTCGCTCTGCTGCGCCTGCGCCATCTCCCGCTGGCCCATGCCCTTGCCTCGGGCGATCAGGTACACGAACACTCCCAGGAAGGGCAGGATGATCACGAACACCGACCAGCCGGCCTTGCCCCAGCCGTTCACCGTGTCGTCGCGGAAGAGATCCGCGAAGACACGGAAGAGCAGCATGATCCACACCACCCACAGGAAGATCCACATGGTGGTGAAGAAGATGTTCAGCAGCGGATAGTTCATCACGCGCCTCCCTGTCGGCGATGATCACCCGGATCGCGGCCAGGCGGCGCCTGGCCCGCGGAGCCGCCGTCACCACCGTCCAGCAGTTGTGCGTGCCGACGTATCCAGAACCACCGTGCGCCGCCACCGGTAGGCAACGCACCACCCCTGGCGGGTGATGCTGCCGTCAGCGGCGGGCAAGGGACGGCCGCTTCGTCAGTGGCCCAGCGCGGCCTTGGCCGCCACGATCACCAGCCCGAGCACCAGGTTGACCGCGCCCTCGATGAGGGCCTCGCGACGCGACGCACTGGCATGCATGGCACCGATGTAGGCCCAGCTGACCTGCTGGGCCACGGCGACCAGCAGGGCGAGCCAGCCGGTGGCGGTGAGGCTCAACCCCAGGAGCGGACTGATGGCCACCACGGCCGCCGGCAGCACGGCCGCTTCGGTGATCGACCACTCACTTCGCCCGACCTGGCGCACCTCGGGCCAGGTGATGAGGCGGCCGACCGACCTCTCGCCCGCCAGGCGCGCATACACGTGGGCGACCCAGAAGACCAGCCCGGTGACGAGCAGCAGCACGACCGTCTCGAAGCGGGGGAACTTGCCGGCCGTACCCGACGCGGCGATCACGGAGGCAGCCAGAAGTGATCCGTAGACGGCTCCGGCGTAGTCGGTACGGGACGGCGCAGGACCGCCCCGGCGGGGCCTGTGCAGCCACGGGATGATCTGCCTCACCGGCTCACCGTACCGGCGCCCGGGCGGTGGCCCAGGTACGCCACGCGTACTGGGCACTGGCCGGGGGCTGTCCGCAGACGGGTCCGCTCAGGCGGTCCACGCTGATCGTGGGCCCGGACGGTGACCCGGGCGCACGATCAGATTTCGCCGGGCTCTTTGGTCGTTCCGGCGCAGAGCGCCCAGATGACGAAGATGTCGATGGCGATCAACACGATTGCCCAGAAGGGGTAGTAGGGCAGCCAGAGGAAGTTGGCGAGCATGGCGAGACCGGCGACGACGACACCCACGACCCGTGCCCACGCGGCGCCGCCGAAGAGGGCCATGCCGGCGACGACGAGGATGACGCCCAGGGCGAGGTGCACCCAGCCCCAGCCGGTGGTGTTGAAGCTGTATGAGTAGTGGCGCGTGACGACGACTAAATCGTCCTTGGCGATGGCGGCGATTCCCTCGAATATCGTCATCGTGCCACCGAAGATCATCATCGCTGCGGCGAAAACGGTCCATCCGGTGGCGAAGGGTCGTCGGGTGGTCTGGGCGCCCGTCGGCGCTCCACTGGTGCTGCTGGCCATGTCCGGGCTCCTTCGGAACTTGGTCCGCCCAGTCGGGCGGCCGGTGGACACCTACCGTTCCAGGCTGGCATGGCGAGAGCCGGGCAGCGCGCTGAGTGGCCGGGGCCGGTCCCGTGAAGATGTCGACGGCGGGTGCCCGGGCTGTCCGCTGATGCCTGCGCGGGCCTGCTGCCCGGGTCCCGTGCGTTCGCCGTCCCGCAGGCCGGCACGAGCGGGCGTAGCGTAGGGATGCCAGGCCGTTCCGACGCCTGCTCCTCGCAACCCGGACCAACTCTCTGGCGTGTGGAGCGGCCGGACGCCAGGAGGTATCCCGGATGACTCTTTCACTGCGCGATCAGCAGATCCTCGCCGTCATCGAGCGCGAGTTCGCCGACCGTGATCCACGCCTCGCCCGTCAGCTGACGTCCTTCCGCAACCCCAGGCCGTTCTGGCGAAGGGCCGTTGGAGTCCTGCTGCGCCGCGGCAACCCCGATAGCCAGGAGACGGAGAACACGACCGGCAGCGACGGCCAGGACTACTGACCATGGACGCCCGGGACCGGGACCGTGGCCGCTGGAGCGCTACCGGGGCCGGGCTGCTCACAGGCCTGGGGTCTGAGGTGCCCAGCGATGCGCGGCGGCCGACACGGCGGCTGCGCAGGCGACGCCGATCATGATCCCGGCCGCGACGTCGCCCGGGTAGTGGACTCCGGTGTGGACACGGGAGTAGCCGACCACGCAGGCGAGTGCGCCGAGCGGTACGGCGACTTCGGGCAGTTCGGATCCGGCGGCGGTGGCGAAGGCGACCGCCGCCGCAGTGTGCCCGGAGGGGAAGGAGGCGGAGCTGGGCATCGGAACGTGGCGCTCGGTACTGCTTCCGGCCGCCGCTCGGTCCGGTCGCGGGCGCCGGACCAGCTGCTTGGCCACCAGGTTCGTGCTGGCCGAGGCGACGCCGACGGCAGCCACACCGAGTAGCGCCGCGCGCCTCGCACGCCCGGGGCGGAGGGCGAGCAGTCCGGCCGCGGTCAGGGAGAGCTTGGAGTGGTCGGCTGCGGCGGACAGGCGTCGCAGGCCCCGGTCAAGTGCGGGGGTCCGGGTCGCGGCCACCGCGGCGTAGACGGCGCTGTCGACGGCCATGAGATCGCGCCGCACCGCACGGAACTTATCCATCGGCACGCTCCGGCGTGCTCGCCACCGACGGCGACCGGTGGAGGGCCAGCGAGAGGATCTCGCGCCAGCCCGGGGGCGGGGCGGTCGCTGCTGATCCCGGCCGGTGCCTGGGAACCAGGACCCGCAACGCTCTCGGGCGGATGCTGCAGGTGACCGGGGTGGGCAGGCTCAGCGCCTCGCCGTCGACGGCAACCGGGATACTGTCCGCGTCCGCGACCACGGTGACCGTGGGGGCGGTGAGGACGTGCAGAGCGGAACCTTGGGCACCGCGGAGCACGAGCTCCGCCGCCTGGGCGGCGTTGCGTACGCGGACTCCGACGACCCCCAGGGTCCCGCGGTCCAGCCGGGGTCTGCGGCCGCCCGCAGCCGCGGGCTGAGGCACTGTGTAGGGGTTGTTGCTGATCAGGAGCGCCTGCTGGGCCTCCAACCGGGTGCCACCCGCCAGCGCGTCCAACGGGCGGCCGGAGTACCCGAGCAGGAGGTCGGGCAGCGCGTCCAGTGCGGTGGGGGCCTTGGCCTCCCGGTAATCGGGGCGTTGCACGATCTGCGCGTACACCCCGAAGGAGACCGTGTTGACGAACGCCCGGCCGGCGACCATACCCAGGTCGACACGGAGTTCCTCGCCGTCGCTGAGTGCGTCCAGGCACCGGGCTGGGACCTCGCGGTCCAGGCCGAGGTCCATGGCGAAGTGGTTGCGGGTGCCGGCGGAGATCACCAGGAACGGGAGGTCGTGCTCGGCGGCGACCGCGGCGACCAGGGCCTGGGTGCCGTCGCCGCCGGCGACCCCGAGCAGGTCGGCGCCGTCGGCCACGGCGCGTCGGGCGATCGCCTCGACGTCCTCGTGGGTGGAGGTGTCCAGCAGTACGACCCGGGCGCCGAGTGCCTCGGCCTTCTCCACCAGCCCGAAGCGGCCGACCTTGCCGCCCCCGGCCTTCGGATTCATGATCAGCACCGGATGCTCGGGCGGGGAGGACGGGCCCGCCCGCATGCCGCGCGGCCGTCGCATCACGCGCACTGCCGACCCAGCGACAGTGAGGGCGACTCCCCACAGCGCGACCGCGGTGAGGGCGCCCGGCCACAGGCCTGCCCAGGAGTAGAGCGCTACAAGGGCCACGGGCGCACCCACCGCGAGCAGCGCTCCGACGACCCGCATCGCGCCGTGGTGCGACAGCGCCCACCAGGTCCCGGCCGCTGTCACCGCCGCGCAGGCCGCTCCCAGTGCGAGGACCAGCAAGCCTCCCCGGCCCTCTACGGCCAGCAGCGCTACCAGTGAGCCCAGAAGGCAGAGCAGCGCGAGCCGGGCCAACAGACGTGCGTGCGCAACTGTCCGGGAATCGGTCGACGCCACGTGTTGCTCCCTCCGATTCTGTTGATGATGCCTCGACAGGCCCTGCCGCGGAGCTCACCGCGCCGCAACGGTGGTCGTCGACGCCGGTGGTGCCTCGCGGCCGCGGCCGGCATCAGCGGATGCCGGGAGTGGCTGCGAGGCGCAACACTTGGACCTACCTGATGTTCCTGCCGGTGGGAGGCACCGATGAAGGATCTCAAGTTCGAGCAGAAGGAGTCGCTGTCGCGACTCGAGGCCGCGGACAGGCTTTCGGCCCTCGCGGCCGCGCTGCGGCACGGCGGCAATGCCGAGCTGGACCTCGGCCCCGGGACGTTGAGCCTGCGGATCCCCGAGGAGCTCCACAGCGAGATCGAGATCGAGGTCGGCGACGGGCAGATCGAACTCGAGGTCGAGCTCAAGTGGCCGAGCGGGCAGGCCGATGCGGCCCCACCCCACTCGGCGGCGGGCCCGCCGGACGCGTCCGCACCGGGCTGACGCCTGGTGCCGGCGAGGTCCGGCCGCTGCGGAGCGCTCCGATGTGTGCTGCCGTCACTGTCGGCGGCGGTACCAGAGCGCCGTGTCGATCGCGGCGGCGGCGAACAGGATGAGCACCGCCAGCCACCACTGGCTGCCGAAGTCGTTCAGGTCGGTGAGGAGCACCATCAGCAGTGTCCCTGCCGACAGCAGGCACACGACCAGGGTACGGACGGCCACCAACAGTGCGCCCGGACGCAGCGCGAACCGCTCCTCGACGGCTGGTCCGGCCGCCCGATCACGGTCCAGCGCGAAGTACGCGGCGGTCCGGCGGGCAAGCCGACCGGTTGCTCGCCGGTACATCTCCCCGCAGGCCGGAACCCACACGAAGGGCAGCACCAGGCCGACGAGAACCAGCGCGCCGATACCCGCCCATCCGGCGGCCCTGCGCAGTCGCCCGCGTGGTTGGTCCTCGGGGGCCAGCAGCCCGAGTAGGTAGGCCTGCCGCCTGACGGTGTCCCACCACCCTGCCCGGACACCGGCTCCAGGGGAGGCCTTCGAGGCCTCTCGCAGCCCCGACTCCGCTGCGACGAGGTCGGCGTACACGCCCTGGATCACCAGCAGATCGGCTGCCAGTGCCCGGTCGCGCGGGTCGCGGCCAGCCAGTGCGGAGAGTTCGAGGAGCATCCTCAGTTGGGCCAGTAGCGCTGCACAGAATGCGATCGGCAGCAGCAGCATGAAAGGTCCGCCGAGGAACGCTCCTTCCACGACCGACCGGTGGACCCCCGTTCGGATCACCCGAGCTGCCGGATCAGGGGCGTCCGCGGGTGCTGTGGCGTGCGGATCGCGCAGGTCTGTCGCGGTCTGGGCCGCCTGGTCTCCGAGGAACTCCACGGCGAACACGGCCATCAGCTCCGGCATGTGCCGCGGATCGGCGCGGACGGTGCGCAGCAGTCGCCTCGTCGAGCCGGCTGGCCCGGGCCGGTCACGCTCATCCATGATTCGCACCTCCGGCGCGTCCATGGCGACCAGGGCCGCGATCCGCGTGAGGATCAGGTTGTCCGCCGGCAGCCCGCACCGGCGGAGGCTCTGGACGAGGCCGAGCAGTACCCCACCTGGATCGCAGCCACGCCTCGGCTTCAACTGCTGTCGGGGCAACCGGGGCTGTGCAAATCCAGCTGTGCGCCCGGACGGTGACCGGGCGCACCGTCAGATCTCGCCGGGCTCTCTGGTCATTCCGGCGCAGAGCGCCCAGATGACGAAGATGTCGATGGCGATCAACACGATTGCCCAGAACGGGTAGTAGGGCAGCCAGAGGAAGTTGGCGAGCATCGCGAGACCGGCGAGGGCGATACCCACGATGCGCGCCCACACGGCGCCGCCGAAGAGGGCCACGCCCGTAAGGACGACGAGGACGCCCAGGATGAGGTGCACCCAGCCCCAGCCGGTGGTGTTGAAGCTGTATGAGTAGTGGCGCGTGAGGATGACCAGATCGTCCTTGGCGATTGCGGCGATTCCCTCGAATATCGCCATCGCGCCACCAAAGATCATCATCGCTGCGGCAAAGAAGGTCCATCCGGTGGCGAATGGGCGCCGGCTGGCCTGGGCGCCTGCCGGCGCTCCACTGGTGTTGCTGGCCATATCTGGGCTCCTTCGAACGGTCTGCCGCCAGGTCGGTCGGCCGGCGGACAATTCCCATTCCAGGCTGGCACAGCGGGAGGCGGGCAGCGCGCTGAGCGGCCAGAGGCTGGTTCACCGGCGCAGCCGACCGTGACGACCGCATTCGCCGCTTCGCCGCTTCTCCGCTGCTGGCGATGGTTGCGCCCGGTTCGGTCCGGTCAAGCTCCTGGGGACGCCGATCCTGATGTCGTGCTGACAGATCATCGCCGGGCGACGGCGTTCAGCCTCGTTTGAAGAGTTCGGCCGCGCTCTGGTCGCAGGGGAGCAACTGGATCGCCGTGCCGCCGTTCACCGCGCCCGCGCACAGTTTGGCCTGCGCGGAGTAGAGCATGCCGCTGGTGAGGGAGAAGTGCTGCGCCGGGTTGCCGCTGCAGCGCGCGACCTGCACGACCGTGCCGGGAGCGGTGCTGCCCCAGGCGGCGTCCATGCAGAGGCCGTTGGTCTGGATCGTGCCGTCGGAGGTGGCGGCCCACTTCTGGGTCGCGGTGCCGTTGCACGCCGACAGGATCAGCGGTGTGCCGTCCGTGCCCGCTGAACCGCTGAGGCACTTGCCGGCGCCGGAGTTCACCAGCGTGGCCGCGGCCGCGGTCCCGGTCGCCGCGCCCGTGGCCGGCGCGCTGTTCGTCGGCTTCGAGGCTGCGGCTGCCTGAGTGCCGGAGGCCTGGGCCGCAGGCGCGGAGGGCGATGAGGAGCCGTTCAGCGCGAGAACGACGGCACCGCCCACCAGGCAGGCGAGGACCCCGGCCGCGATGGTGACCCACGGGCGGGCGAACAGCTGCTCGCGCAGGCGGTTTTCGGGTGCGCTCCTGCCGACCGGGGGGCTTACGGGATCGGGGTCGACTTCCTCGTGGGCAGGCGCGTCCACTGCCGAGTTCAGCCGGCGTGCCACGGGCTCGTCCAGAAGGCCGGTGTCCACGACACCGGTTGCGTCAATGGTGAAGCGCCACCGCGGATGGTCGACCCGGCCGAGGACGACCACCGACCACCGACCCTCCGGATCCTCGGCCAGCCGGTAGAGGGACTCGCGGTCGCGGCCGCCGGGTAGACCGGTCAGCAGGGCCACTCCGCCTGTCTCGTCGCCCAGTTCGGCCTCGCCGTCGGCCAGCGGCGGTGCCTCGGCCGATCCGAACCGCTCCGCGGGGCCGGGCTTGAACCCCATCCGGACCACCCGCACCTCCCGTGACCATGGGCTCGCGGTGAGCTCGTGGGTCCAGTCCTCGGCCAGGGCCCTCGCCTGCCGGGCGTCGCCTTCCAGGCTGATGATGCCGCCGGCCTGGCTGAGGTTGAGCAGAACGAAGCCCTTGCTGGTGTCACCGAGTGAGACCAGCCGCGGGTACGGCTCCGTCAGCGACTCCGCCACACTCTCGTTCTGCAGCCGGCGCAGTGGCGCATGCCAGGTCCGGCCGCCTTGCTCGGCGGTCCACCCGGTGGGGGGCCGCTCGTCGGGGGTCCGCAGGCGGAGCCAGACGGTGTCGGGGCCGACGACGACGGCGTGGGCCACCGGAACGGCGCGGTTCTCGCGGTCGCAGGCGGTGGCCAGGACGCGCACGATCCGGTCCACGGTCCACAGGCCGTGATCGGCGCGCGGGCCTGGTCCCGATCGCGGCTCGGCCTTTCGCGACCTGCGGATCCGGGCAAGCCAGTCACCGCGGCGATGAGCGCGATCAGCGGGTCGGCTCAGCAGTGTCACCTGTGTCTCCTCGGCTGTGGGCGGCGGGTCGTGTCGTTGTACACCCCGTCCGGCGTGGCTGTCGCATCGTCAGGAGCCGCCCCGCATCGACCGGCGAGGACGGGGCATTCGGTCTCCTCCAAACGTTGCTCTTCCCGCGCGGGAGGTGTCAACGCCGAGCCCGGGGAGGGCTTGGGCCCCTGGACCCAAGCCCTCCCCGGGGTTCTGGACCGGCATCGGGTCCGTTCCTAGCATCGAAGCGTCCGTGCCGAATGTGTCGCTGCTTACCGCGACGCTCGGCAGCTGCATCAGAAGGGACAGACCATGGCGAATCTGAACGTCACCTACCAGGAGATGGTGGACGCGGCGACCACGATGAGCAACAACAAGGCCGACATCGACGACAAGCTCAACCAGTGCAGGACCATCGTCGACAACCTGACCACCAACGGCTTTGTCACCGAGCAGGCGTCGGGCAAGTTCGACGAGGTGCACACCGAGTTCAACACCTCGGCCGTTCAGGCCATGGACACCCTGGAACAGCTGTCGAGCTGGCTCAACAAGGCCGTGACCGCGATGCAGGACATGGACACCCAGCTGTCCGGCTCCCTCAACAAGTAGTAGTCGGCCCGGAGTTGTCCGGGCACCGTATGCGCGCCCCGCGCCGGCCGAATCCCCGGCGCGGGCGCCCGCACTCATGAGGGGTTGGGAGCCATGCCCATGATGATCACCATTGCCCGGCGTCCGGACTGGTCGGCCGACGTGGTCGTGGATGCCGATCCCACCACGCTCCTGCGCGACGTCGTCAAGAACCTGCTGGACAGCCTCGACGGGTCGCAGGCCCCGCCAACCGGTGACCCGGGTGTGACGGCGGTCTATCTCGCCGATCAACTGCTCGACCTCTCCCAGCCGTTGGCGGGCAGCGGGATCCACGACGGGTCCGTCCTGTGGCTCGGTCGCCCCGGCCCGGTCCCGAACCGCCGCGCCGGCCTGGTCACCGTCCGGGTGGTGGCGGGCGCATGCGCCGGGCGGGTCTGGTATCTGGAGGCAGGAGAGCACCGCATCCGGTCCGGTGCCGGCCTCGGCCAATCCGGTGCCGGTGTCCACATCACCACGGGTGATGACCCGGCGGAGGTGCTGGCCGTCGTCCGGGTGTCCCTGAACGCCTCGGTGCATGTGCGGGCCGCCGGGGCCGGCGCCCTGCTGGGCCGCACCCCGCTGACCGACCGCGAGCTCGCCTGGCGGGAGACGGTCCAACTCCGGCTCGGGGAGAGCCTGTTGGAGGCGCACCCGGTGCTGCGCCCGGATGCCGTCGTCGAACCCTCGCACGACGGTGAGTACGTGAACTACAACCGCCCCCCTCGGCTGCTCCCCCCGGTGCAGCGCACCGCGTTTCGCCTCCCGGTCCAGCCCAGGCAGTCGGCCGCGAGCGCGCTGCCGTGGCTGGCAGCCGGTCTGCCCGCCGTCGGCGGCGGCCTGATCGCGGTGATGACGAACAACTCGATGTTCCTGATGATGGCGGCGATGTCCCCGGTCATGATGGTCGGGAACTGGCTCAGCGGGCGGCGTCAGGGCCGGATCGGCTACCGGCGGCAGCTGGCCGAGTACCAGACCCAACTCGCTGCCACCGAGGCCGAGATCGCGGCGGCGATGGAGCAGGAACGCCTGGACTGCCGCGCCGCCGGCCCGGACCCGGCCGAGTTGCTCGTCATCGCGACCGGTCCCAGGGCCCGGCTCTGGGAACGCCGCCGCACTGATCCGGACCACCTGCTGGTCCGGGTCGGAATCGCCGACCTGCCCACCGGGATCGTCGTCGAGGAGGTCGAAGGCGCGCAGCGCCACCTGGACCTCCGGCCGGCGCATGACGTCCCCGTCGCCTTCTCCATCGCGCAGACGGGAGTCGTCGGTGTCGCGGGGCCGGACGGATGGCCGCGGCGGATGTCGCGCTGGCTGGTCGGTCAGCTGGCCGTTTTGCAGAGCCCCCGCGACGTGCAGCTGTACATCCTGACCGACCCGGCGGGCGAACCCCTGTGGCAGTGGGCGGCCTGGCTGCCGCACACCCGGCCGATGCTGGGGCAGCAGGCCCTGGCGCTGGTGGGCGCGGACGCCGAGACGCTCGGCCACCGGGTCGCCGAGCTGATCGAGCTCATCACCGCCCGCCAGCAGGTGCGACTCAACACCGGTGCCGGGGCCGTGCTCGCCGACCCGGACGTCGTCGTGGTGCTCGACGGGGCCCGACGGCTGCGGGCGCTGCCCGGAGTGGTGACGGTCCTGCAGGAGGGGCCCGCGGTCGGCGTCTACAGCATCTGCGTGGACGCCGACGAACGCACCCTGCCGGAGGAGTGCGCGACCGTCGTCATCGGGGGCCAGGCGCAGCCGGTGACCCTGCGCCGGCAGCGCGCCGCGCAGCTCGACGGCATCCTCGCGGACGAGGTGGCGGACAGCTGGTACGAGGCGGTCGGGCGCCAGCTGGCGCCCTTGCGCGATGTCAGCGAGAACGGGGGCGAGGCCGCCCTGCCGCCCTCCGCGCGCCTGCTGGAGATCCTCGGTCTGCAGGATCCGACCGCCGCCGCGCTCGCTGCGCGCTGGCGCTCGTCGAGCCGCAGCACCAAGGCCGTGGTCGGTTCCTCGCTCAACGGCCCGTTCGCCCTCGACCTGGTCAACCACGGCCCGCACGGCCTGGTCGCGGGCACCACGGGCTCGGGCAAGTCGGAGTTCCTGCAGACCCTGGTGGCATCACTGGCCGTGGCCAACCGTCCGGACGCGATGACCTTCGTCCTGGTCGACTACAAGGGCGGTGCCGCGTTCAAGGACTGCGTCGACCTGCCGCATACCGTCGGCCTGGTGACGGACCTCGACACGCATCTCGTCGAACGGGCCCTCACCTCGCTGAGCGCCGAGCTGACCCATCGCGAGCACCAGCTGGCAGCCGCGGGCGCGAAGGACCTCGAGGACTACCTCGACTACGCGGGGCGACGGCCCGAGCTGGCGCCGATCCCGCGTCTGCTCATCGTCATCGACGAGTTCGCGTCCATGGCGCGTGAGCTGCCCGACTTCGTCAGCGGACTGGTGAACGTCGCCCAGCGCGGCCGCTCGCTGGGCATCCATCTGATCCTGGCGACGCAACGCCCGTCCGGTGTGGTCTCGGCGGAGATCCGCGCGAACACCAACCTGCGGGTCGCGCTGCGGGTGACCGACGCCGGAGAGAGCACCGATGTCATCGACGCCCGGGAGGCCGCGAGCATCTCGGCGGCGACCCCGGGGCGGGCCTACGCCCGGCTCGGGCACAGCTCGCTGATCCCGTTCCAGACCGGCCGAGTGGGGGGCCGCCGCCCGCGGGCCGACCGGACGGCCGAGGCGGCCCCTCCGTTCCTGCAGCCGGTCTCGTGGCTGGACCTCGGACTGCCCGCGCCGCAGCGCCCGCACAGCGCGGCCGAGACCGACGAGGTGACCGACCTCTCGGTCCTGGTGGCGGCGGTCCGGCAGGCCAACGACATGCTGGGCATCGCCCCGCAGCGCCGGCCGTGGCTGCCGCCGCTGCCGCTGTCGCCGGTGGTGGAGCTGGCGGTGGATCCGGTGGGCGCTGCGACGGGGAACCCGTCGTTCTCCTGGGCGGTCCAGGACCTGCCGGTGCAGCAGCGCCAGGAGCCGGTGACGGTGGACCTGGCCACCTTCGGGCACCTGCACATCATCGGCGCCCCGCGCTCCGGGCGCTCCGCGGCGCTGCGAACGTTCGCGGCGGCCGCGGCCAGCGCCTCCAGCGTCGCCGACCTGCACCTGTACGGGATCGACTGCGGCAACGGCGCCCTGCTGCCGCTCACCAAGCTGCCGCACTGCGGCGCGGTGGTGCAGCGCTCGGAGCCCGAGCGGGCCGCCCGGTTGCTGAAGCGCCTGCACGCCGAGGTGCAGAACCGTCAGCGGCTGCTCGGTGAGGGCGGCTTCGCCGACGTGACCGAGCAGCGCGCGGCCGCCCAGGAGGCCGAGCGGCTGCCCCATCTCGTGCTGCTGCTGGATCGCTGGGAAGGGTTCATGGGAACCCTCAGTGAGTACGACGGCGGGGTGCTGACCGAGCTGATCCAGACCCTGCACCGCGAGGGCGCCAGCGCCGGGGTGCATGTGGTCATCGCCGGTGACCACATGCTGCTGAGCGGCCGGATGAGTTCACTGTGCGAGGACAAACTGGTGCTGCGGCTGTCGGATCGCAGCGATGCCAGCCTGGCGGGGCTGAACCCGCGGAAGATCCCGGAGAACCTCCCGCCGGGCCGCGGCTACCGCGCGGGCAGCGCGATCGAGACCCAGGTCGCGCTGGTGGCGGCCGATCCGGCGGGCCCGGCGCAGGTCGCCGCGGTGCACGCGCTGGCGGCCCGGCTCGTCGAGCGGGAGGCGGGAGTCGCGAAGTCGGCGCGCCCCAAGCGGATCGCGGTGCTGCCGACCCAACTGCCGTTCGAGCAGGCGTGGGAGTCGGTCGGGACCCCGGGCCCCATGTGGGCACTGATCGGGGTCGCCGGCGACGACCTGGAACCGGTCGGGGCCGACCTGCTGGGCGATCAGCCGACCTTCCTGGTCGCCGGGCCGTCCCGGTCCGGGCGCAGCACGGCACTCGCCGTCATGACGGAGTCGCTGCTGCGTGGCGGGACCGAGGTCGTCATCGGCGCCCCCATGAACTCCCCGCTCCGCGGCTTCGCGGGCCGGCCCGGCGTGCGTGGTGTCATCACCGGCGACGTCCCCAGCGAGGCCGAGTTCGCCGAACTGCTGGACCCCGGTGCCGGTCCGGTGGTGCTCGTGGTCGACGATGCCGAGGTGTGGCGCGACCTGCCGTGCCGGGACTGGTTGAAGGCGTTCGTCCGCAAGGCCTTCGGCAGCAGGCGAGGCGTGATCATCGGCGGGGAGGTCGCCTCGGTGGCCAGCGGCTTCTCCGGCTGGCAGGCGGACATCAAGAAGAACCGGCGCGGTGTGCTGCTGTCGCCGCCCAACATGAGCGACGGCGACCTGGTGGGTGTCCGGCTGTCCCGCTCCCAGGTCGCCGCCCGGGTCGAACCGGGCTCGGCCCTGGTGCACCTGGGGAGCGGCAGCCTGCTGCCCGCCCGCATCCCGCTGCCGGCGCCCGCCCCGCCCGCCAGCCCCGCCCACGACAACCGGGAGCACGACAATCCCGCCCACGACAACCGGGAGCAATGATGGCAGACCTCGTGGTGAAGGACCTGCAGGACCTGGTCAACGACCTCAACGAGCTGATCAGCCAGTTCGAGGGGGCGCTGGACTTCCAGAACGACGACAAGGGGCTCTGGGGGCAGAAGAACGCCAATCTGTCGATGGGCGACTTCGCCGACAACTGGACCGTCCACCGCGACGCGATGGTCAAGGACATGAAGACCCTGCGCGACCAGGTGACCAAGATCGACACTGCCTGGTCGCAGGGGGAGAAGCAGCTGCTGGATTCCCTCCAGAAGAACTGACGATTCGTCAAGTCGGGCAAGTTGGGTAAGGCCAAGGAGAACTGAATGTCCATCAGAAATCTCGACTGGTCGCCGTTGGACCGGGACTCGGACCCTGTCCACGCCGACCCCGACGTGGTGGTCGCGGCACAGAAGCGCTACGCCCACATCGCGACGACCATCGACGACGCGACCGCCAAGCTGCAGCAGATCGTCAGTACCAACAGCGACAGCCTCGCCGGCCAGTACGTCCAGGGGCTGAAGTCCGAGGCGAGTTCGCTCAACGACAGACTCAGCAAGGCCGCCGTGCGCTACCACGACGTCGCAGGCGAGATCGGCAAGTACGAGCCGGACCTGGACCAGGGGCTCAGCGAGACCGCCGCCGCGCTGACGGACGCCGAGGCGGCCAAGACCGCCCAGACCAAGGCGAACGGCATGCCGGATCCGCAGAAGAGCTCGGACGGCACCACCACCCCCGCGGAGCAGCAGAAGGGCAACGACAAGAACAAGGCCAAGTCCGACGCCGACGCGAACATGTCGGCGGCCAAGACGCGGCTCAACAACGCGCTGGACGCGCTCAACGTGGCCGGCAAGCGCTTCGGCGACGCGGTCAGCGCCAGGAGGTACGACGACGGGCTGACCGACACCTACAAGGACAAGCTCGACGCCGTGATGGCCAAGATCAGCCAGATCTTCGCCATCATCGGCATGATCCTGGGTGTCCTCGCGATCCTCATCCCCGGTGTGGACGTGCTGGTCCTCGCCGGAGTGGTCGCCGGCGCCATCACGCTGATCGCCAACATCGTGCTCTACAAGGACGGCAAGGGCAGCCTGGCCGACGTGATCCTCGGGGCCGTCGGGCTCGGCCTGGCCGGCCTGGGCGCCATCGCCTCCGTGGTGGCCAAGGGCATGGCCAACGCCGCCAAGACCCTCGGCACGCTCGCCGGCCGGCCGCGCCCGATCACGGTGAACCCGCCGCAACTGCGCTGGGGTCCTGGCGCGCCCATCGAACTGCAACCGGTGGGACCGGCGGGGGTGAGGACCGGACCGAGCGTCACCACCGGGGTCAACACCACCCCGGGCGACTTCACCATTCCGGTGAACCCGGCCACCGGGTGGACGAACATGTCGGACTGGTTCAACAACCCGGCCACCAACTGGCTGTTGGGCAAGTTCGGCGGGATCACCCCCGAGATCGGATTCTGGCAATCGGCGGGGATGCAGTTCGGGAAGGCCGGCGAGCTGTGGGCATCGTTGTTCAGCAATCCGTTGAAGTTCCTGGGGGACTGGTCGGGCGTCATCGGCGGCCTGAGCGGCTTCCGCGACCTCTCGGGCATCATGGCGGCGATCGGCGGCAAGATCTCGCCGCTCTGGTTCGCCTGGGGCGGTCTGAACGGTGCGTTCGGCATGGGCGGGTTGATCTACACCGGCGGGCGGCTGCAGGGTTGGATTCCCTCGGTCAACCCCTCCTAGCGAGCACGGGAGAGAAGATGAACGACGATCTGGCGGCGCTGACGCAGCAGCCGTGGCACTGGGAGTGGGTGCCGGCCGTGCGACCGGGCGAGCCGGCGTACGAGGAGTGGACCGAGTACCTGGTGGGCCTGTTCGAGGAATGGACGTCCGAGGGCCTGGCCGCCGTACGCGCGACCTGGCCCGCCGACGCCGGGGCGGAGTTCCCCATCACGCCGGACATGCCGGGACGTGACGCCGCCCGCTGGCTGCTGGAACGCGCGGGCCAGCTGCCCGCCGGGGCCCGGCTGGCCTGGGGCGCGGCGTTCGTGGGCGATCGGCCGAGATGGGCGCCGGTCCCGGTGGTCGTGGAGTTCCGCGGGCCCGCGGTGGGGGATCCCAACTACCTCATGGACCTGGTCGGCGCCCGCGGCATGGAGGGTGACGCGCGCGAGCCCGTCGTCGACTACGTGACCACCTCGATCGGTGACGGGCTGCGGGTGTTCGCCCTGTGCCGCAGCGCGGAGGGCGCCGCCTACGCGCGCGTCCACGCGGCGATGCGCCTCGACGTGCCGCCGACCGGTGGCGCGCCGGGCGTCGGCATCGACGTCATGCTGACCACCCTCGTCTTCGAGATGGGACTGATGGCCTTGATCGGCAACGGAGTCGAGCAGTTGATGCACCGGACAGCCGACGAATGCGCTCCCAGCGACGGGGGTCCGGCCCTGCTGGGCTTCGTCGCAGCCGCCGAAGTCGCCGCCGCCGAAGTCGCGTCCACCGAAGTCGCAGCCACCGGGGGAGGGCCGGCATGATCGACTTCGAACTCGTCCTCCCGGACGGCTGGGTGCAGATTCCCACCACCGCGGACACCACCAGGCTGCGCCGCCGGATCATCGACGACGTGGTCCACCACCACCTGCCCGACTCGCTGCCGCGGGACAAGGCGGGTCCGTGGCGCAAGATGCTGCGCAAGGAACTCACCGAGGCGACCGACGAGGCCGCGCGGCAGAGCGCCCGCTCGGTCCTGCTGCCGCTGCAGGAGTTCAGCGGCATCCGGCTGCCCGGATCGATGCTGGTGACCGTGCTCGAAGGCGAGGACGGGACGGAGGACCCGGAACAGCTGCTGGCCTCCATCCTGGCCGATGCGGGGGCCGGCGGGACCTTCCTGGAGATCGGTGGCGCTCCGGCGGTGCGGGTGGCCTCGGTCGTGGACAGCGGCCGGATCCGGCGCAAGGCGCCGTCCTGGCAGGTCTCGTACTACGTGTCCAATCCGGACGCGCCCGGCGCGTGGGGACTGCTCACCTTCACCGTGCTGACCGACGGCGACGTCGACGCCGCGCCGGTCCAGGCCGTCGTCCTGCTCTTCGACATGATCGTGTCGACGCTGCGCTGGGCGGACCGCGTCGACGTCCCGACCGAGGACGACGTGCTCGCCCAGCTTGCTCCGGCGTCTGAACCGGACGTGAAGGAGGTCTGAAGCCGGCTCCGCCACGCTGAGCGTATGACAGTTGCCGCCGCCTCCGTGCCGATCAGTCCCAGCTACGTCGCTCCCACCTGCGTACGGATCGCCATCACGAGCCCGGACATCCTGGCCCAGATCCGGCAGGTGTTCGCCGGCAAGAACCTGGCCGTGGAGATCGTCCGCATGCCCTACGTCGAGGTCACCGTCAGACCGGCGGCCGGCGCGGCCGGCCTGGTCGGTGCGGCCGTCACGGACCGGTCGGCCGCTCGCCGGCTGTGCGCGGAGTACCGGCTGAGCGTGGTCGAGGTCGCCGGCCGGCCGGCGGCCGAGCACCCTGTCCCGCACAGCCGGCCGCACCTGGCCGCGGTGCCGGACACCGACGCCGACAGCCCGGTGGCGGTCCTGTCGCAGCGTCAGCACGAGGTGATGGCCCTGGTGTCCCGCGGTGTGCGCAACGCCGACATCGCCGCGCGACTGCACGTCAGCGAGAAGACCGTGAAGAACCACATCAACCGGATCTTCCGGTCGCTCGGGGCGGGCAGCCGGGTCGAGGCGGTGCTGATCTGGCAGCAGCACCAGCGCAGCGCGGCTAGGGCCTGTCCGGGCGATCTTGCCGGGCGCGCGACGCCGGGCATCCCGCCTGGACGCACGCCCGAATCATCCAAGTACGGCCCAGTACGAGGACGATCCGGGCGCACGCCCAGCCGGGCGCCCAACGCCGCGCGCTGATCCGACAAGATCGCCCGGACAGGCCCTATCCGGCGCGGCGCACCGAATCCTCCGCTGTCACCGGTGGGGAGCCGGCATCCAGGCCACGGAGGAAATCCGTGAGCTCGGCGACCTCCCCGGCCTCCAACTCCCGCAGCCGCAGCAGCGCCCGGGTTGCCAGGCCGTGCGCCGCCTGCCGGGCCGATCCCGAGCGGTGCACCTTGGCGAGACCGAACAGGGCCAGGGCCTCGTGGTAGTGGTCGCCGCCGGTCTCGGACAGCGACAGCGCGTCCTGGAGGTAGCGCACTGCCTTCTCGGCGTGGTGCAGCCCGTGTTCCGCCAGGCCCAGGTTGATCAGGATGTTGGCCTCGACCAGCACGTTCCGGCAGCTTCGTGCCGCCGTGAGGCCTGGTCTCCCGTACCGCAACGACTCCTCGAACTCGCCCAGTTCGGCGTGCAGTTCGCAGAGGATGTCGAGGCATCCCGCCTTGAGGTGCTCCAGCCCGGCGCGGCGGGTCAGGTCCAGAGCCGCTCTGGCGTAGGACAGCGCGGCCGCGTAGTCCTTGGTCTGCCGAAGCGTGGCTGCCAGACTGCCGAGCAGAGCGCCGCGCAGCGCGTCGTCGTCGCCGGGATCCTCCAACAGCCGCAGACCATGTCGAAGATGGCGCAGCGCGGCACTGTGCTGCCCCAGCCGCGAGTTGGCCACGCCCAGGTGGTTGAGCAGGACCGCCTTGGCTCGTCGGTCCTGGACCAGTTCGGCGCTGCGCATCCCGATCGCGAGCGTGTGCACCCAGGTCCGGGCCTGCCCGGCCGCGGAGAAGTAGTCGAAGAGCAGGTACGCCAGCTGCCAGGCCTGCTCGTGACAGCCGATCCGCTGCGCCGTGCGCACCAGCCGAGCGAGGTTCTCCCACTCCTTCGCACACCAGGCCACGTCCTTGTGGTCCTGCGTCAGGGTCCGGACGTACCACCGGAGTACCCGCTCGAGCGCCGCTCGACGTGACGCGCTCGTCTCGTCGCCGCGGGACACCTCCTCGGCGTAGATATGGGTCAGGTCGTGCATCCAGCAGCTGCTGCCGGCGGTCTCCACCAGATGCTGGGCAGCCAGGCTCCGCAGCGCTGTCGCCGCCGCCGACGGCGGGACGTCCAGCAGGGCGGCGGCCACCTCGACGCGGATGCTCACCCCCGGGAACAGCCCGAGCATGCGGAACGCGTGGGCCGCCGCGGCGTCCAGCCTGGCGTAGGACCAGGAGAGCACGCCGCGAACGGAGGACAGCTCGTCGTCCGGGATCTGCAGGGCATCGAGCCGACGCCGCACATCCTCCAGGTCGGTGATCAGGTCGGCGATCCGCGACCGGGGGCCCGCGGTCACCTGCTCCGAGGCGATCCGCAACGCCAACGGCAGGTGGTCGCACAGGTCGGCGAGCTGCCGCGCCGCCGACGGTTCGGCGCCGACCCGAGCGCTCCCGATCGAGTCGCGGAGCAGGCTCAGCGATTCCTCGGCGGTGAACGGCGACAGGGTCACCCGCCGGGCCGAGTATCGGACCGCGAGGCCGCTGAGCCGGTTGCGGCTGGTCACGACGGTGAAGGACGGACCGCCGCCCGGCAGCAGGTCCTCGACCTGGTCGGCACAGGCGGCGTTGTCCAGCACGATGAGCATGCGCTTGTGCTGCACGATGCTGCGCCACAGCGCGACCCGCTCCTCCTGGTCCGCCGGGATCTTCCCCGGGTTCAGCGAGCTGAGCAGGTGGTGCAGCGCGTCCACGGCCGAACTCGCCGGGTGCTTGGGGTCGAATCCGCGAAGGTTCACATACAACTGGCCGTCGGGGTATTCGGCGGCCAGCAGATGACCGCAGTGCACGGCCAGCGCGGTCTTGCCGACGCCGCCGACTCCGACGAGCATCACGATCTGCGGGCACCCGGCCTCGTCGACCCCGCTGTCACCCGACGCGGTGCGCGCCGCGTCCAGCACCTGCTGGACCGGAGCGACCCGACCCACGAAGCCGCCGACGCCGCGGGGAAGTTGCGCCGGCCGGACGGGAGCTGCGCCGGCCGGGGCGACGTCCCGGCGGGGCAGGCGGTCGCGCGGCCCGGCGTTGTCGGTCAGGATCGATGAGTACAGGGCTTGCAGCTCGGCCGACGGGTCGATCCCCAGATCCTCGGTGAGCAGCTTGCGCAGGTCGTGGTACTGCGTGAGCGCATCGGCCGTCCGGCCGCTGTGGCGCAGCGCCGTCATCAGGAGGGCGCGCAACCGCTCGTGGTAGGGGTTGTCCGGCAGAAGACCTCTCAACTGGTCAGCCACCGTGGTCGGTTGGTTGAGCTCCAGGAGAAGCTCGGCACGCTCCAGCAGCAGGCGCAACCGCAGGTCCGACACCCAGGTGCGGTGCTCGGCGGCGAACGGACCCGGCAGGCCGCTGAGCGCGGAGCCCGGGTGCCAGCGGACCAGTGCCTCGTCGAAGGCGGTGACCGCAGCGGCCGGGTCCTGCTGGGCCCGGCTGGTCCGAGCCCGCGCTGCCAGCCGCTCGACTGCTCTGATATCCAGCTGCCCGGGGTCGAGTTGGAGCGCATAGCCCGATCCCGAACTGATCAGCGGCTCGCCCAGACCGGCCAGCGCTCGGCGAAGGCCGGACACATAGGTGTGCAGGCTGCCGGCCGCGGTGGCCGGGGGCGACTCGCCCCAGATGCAGTCGATCAGATCGTCACGCGAGACGAGGCTGTTGGTCCTCAGCGCGAGAACGGCGAACACCGCGCGCTGCTTCGGTGAGCCGAGGAGAAGCTCTCTTCCTTCGGCATAGGCGCGCAGTGGTCCGAGAGTCTCGACCCTCAGGCAGCCGTTCTCCATGACGGTGTCTCCCTTGGAGGAAGCAGAGTCCTGACTCGGCGCAGCTGTAAGGGCGTTGTCTCGCTCTGCGGAGCGTGTGAGTGCGTGTGGGTGCGTGTTGTTGCGACAAGGGCATGCGATATGGGCATTGCGACAGGGGCATTGCGACATGGGCATGGGTCTGCCGACCGCTCCCGGACACAGCTCCGCAGTGTCTCCGGGGTCACCATCGGGGTCCGAGTGTGCCGGTGGCCGACATCCGGGTCAAGCCCCGTGACCGTGTTCGATCAACGCGCCCTGACCAGGGCAGAACCCGGCAGTCCGGCAGCCATTCCCGGGCGAAGTGCCCGGGAATGGCGGTCATCGGGGCCGGAATCTGGGCAATCGGGCATCCGGGGCGGGCCGCTGGGCCGTCGGACGTCGCTGACCTGCTGTCATCTCCGTCGGGCGCGGGCACAATTCGGGCTTGTTCCGGTCGACTGCGGAGCTGTCCGTGGTCCCGACATGGGGGTATAAATCTTCCACGGGCACATTCGGGCTTGCGATGTCCGAACGGGCGGAAGGAGAACCGGAGATGCGGGCAACGGACCGGCAGCACCGGATTCTGGCCCTGGCCCGCCAGGAGGGGCGCGTCGAGGTCACCACCGCGGCCGCTGATTTCGAGGTCGCGGTGGAGACCATCCGGCGCGACCTGAGCGAGTTGGAGCGCCGGGGGCTGATCCGCCGTACCCACGGCGGTGCCTACCCGGTCGAGAGCACCGGCTTCGAGACCGACCTGGCTCAGCGCGTCACCCGGCATGTGGAGGCGAAGCGCCGGATCGCGGCCGAAGCTGTCAAGCTCGTCGGCGAGGCAGAGAGCGTCTTCATCGACGAGGGCTACACCCCGCAGCTCCTCGCCGCGCTGCTGCCGGCGGACCGTCCACTGACCGTGGTGACGGCGTCGCTGTCGACGGCGGCGGCCGTGGCCGACTCGGCCAACATGACCGTCCTGCTGCTGGGTGGCCGGGTCCGCGGCCGGACCATGGCCACCGTGGGCTCCTGGGCCTGCGCGATGCTCTCGGGTTTCGTCATCGACCTGGCGTTCCTGGGAGCGAACGGGATCTCCCGCGACCTCGGATTGACCACCCCCGATCCGGTGGTGGCCGACGTCAAGGCCAAGGCCCTCGAGGTGTCCCGCAGACGGGTCTTCATGGGGCACCACAGCAAGTTCGGAGCCAGCAGCTTCTGCCGCTTCGCGGGGGTCGGCGACTTCGAGGCGATCGTCACCGACACCGAACTGTCCAGTGCGGAAGCCCATCGCTACGCGCTACTTGGACCGCACGTCATTCGGGCCTGAGGCACCAGGCCCGAGAAAAAAACCGCGCTCCGGGGCGCGGCTGCCGGCGTCTCCGCAGGACGCCCGGCCGCCGCCTCGGTCGCACGTGCCCCGAACCGGTCCCACCCGGCCGGGTTCGCCGAGAGTAAGGAACACGCATCATGACGATCAGACAGACAGTCCAGCGCGTCACCGTGCCGCTGGGCGTGGCAGTCCTCTGCGCCGCCACCCTCGCGGGCTGCAGCGGCGCCGGTGGCGCCGGCGGTGGCTCGCAGGCGCACTCCATCAATGTGCTGATGGTGAACAACCCGCAGATGGCGGATCTGCAGAAGCTGACCGCGGCCAACTTCACCAAGACCACCGGTATCACGGTCAACTTCACCGTGCTGCCGGAGAACGACGCCCGGGACAAGTTCACCCAGGACTTCTCCAGCCAGTCCGGCCAGTACGACATCGCGACCATCAGCAACTACGAGGTCCCGTTCTACGCCAAGAACGGGTGGCTGGCCTCGCTCAGCGGCCACGCCGCCGGCGACACCGGGTTCCAGCAGAGCGACATCCTGCCCACCATCCAGCAGGCGCTGACGTACAACGGCCAGATCTACGCCGAGCCGTTCTACGGCGAGTCGTCGTTCCTGATGTACCGCAAGGACGTCTTCGCGGCCAAGGGTCTGACCATGCCCGCCAACCCGACCTGGCAGCAGGTCGCCGACCTCGCGGCTGCCGCCGACGGGGCGCAGCCAGGGATGAAGGGCATCTGCCTGCGCGGGCAGCCGGGCTGGGGTGAGGTGATCGCGCCGCTGACCACGGTGGTCAACACCATGGGCGGCACCTGGTTCGACCAGAACTGGCAGGCCCAGCTGACCTCCCCGGCCTTCACCGCCGCCACGAACTTCTACGTCAACCTGGTGCGGGCGCACGGTGAGGCGGGCGCGCCGCAGTCCGGGTTCACCGAGTGCCTCAACGACCTGGAGCAGGGCAAGGTCGCCATGTGGTACGACGCGACCTCGGCGGCCGGTTCGCTGGAGGCGTCCGACTCGCCGGTGGCCGGCAAGATCGGGTACGCGCCCGCTCCGGTCGACCAGACGAAGAGTTCGGGCTGGCTCTACACCTGGGCCTGGGGCGTGCAGAAGGCCAGCAAGCACCAGGACGACGCCTGGAAGTTCATCTCCTGGGCCTCCGGCCAGGGGTACGAACAGCTGGTCGGCCAGACCCTCGGCTGGCCCCGCGTCCCGGCCGGCAAGCGCACCTCGACCTACAGCAACCCGAGCTACCTGGCCTCCGCCTCGGCGTTCGCCCAGGCCACCGAGACCGCGCTGACCAGCGTCGACCCGCAGAACCCGGGCGTCCAGCCGCGGCCCGCGCCGGGCATCCAGTTCGTCGGCATCCCGGAGTTCACCGATCTGGGAACCCAGGTCTCGCAGCAGATCAGCGACGCGATCGCGGGCCAGATCAGCGTGGACCAGGCGCTGAAGAACAGTCAGGCGCTCGCTGCCAAGGTCGGCGCCAAGTACGCGGGCCACTGACACCACCCCCGCGCACCCACCCGAGCGGAGACATGCACGTGAGCACTACCTCGATCACCGGCCACCCCAGCAGACTGTCGCGGTCCGCCGAACCCGGCGCTCGCCGGGCGGCGGGCCGGCCGCGGGGCGCCTGGTCCCGTCGGGCGCCGCTGCTGCCGGCGCTGGTATTCATGATCGTCGTCACCCAACTTCCCTTCGTGGGAACCCTGGTGATCTCGTTCATGCGCTGGAACGCGCTGGACCCGGGCAACCGCGGGTTCGGCGGCCTGTCCAACTACACCGCGGCGTTCGAGGATCCGACGCTGCGCTCGTCCATCGAGACCACGGTCCTGCTGACCGCCACCGTGGTGCTGGTGAGCCTGTTGCTCGGGCTGGTACTGGCGCTGCTGCTCGACCGCCGCTTCCGGGGCCGCGGCATCGTGCGCACCATGCTGATCACACCCTTCCTGGTGGTGCCCGCGGCCTCCGCGCTGCTCTGGAAGCACGCGATCTACAACGCCTCCTACGGTCTGCTGAACGGCACGCTGACCTGGCTCTGGAGCCTGTTCGGCAGCGCTCACGCGCCGCAGCCGGACTGGCTGTCGACCACTCCGCTGCTCGCGGTGGAGGCTTCGCTCATCTGGCAGTGGACGCCGTTCATGATGCTGATCCTGCTCGCCGGACTGCAGAGCCGCCCGATGGACGTCGTCGAGGCGGCCCGAGTGGACGGGGCGAGCACCTGGCAGGTGTTCCGCTACCTCACCTTCCCGCACCTGCGCCGCTACCTGGAACTCGCCTCGCTGCTCGGCAGCATCTACGTGGTGCAGAACTTCGACGCGGTCTTCACGTTGACCTCCGGCGGTCTTGGCACCGCCAACCTGCCCTACGCCGTCTACCGGACCTTCTACCAGGGCCACGACTACGGTCAGGCGTCCGCCGAGGGCGTCCTCGTGGTCATCTGCACCATCCTCCTCGCGACCTTCGCGTTGAGGACCGTCTCATCGCTGCTCCGGGAGGAGTCATGACGGCCGCCACAGCGACCACGCGGGCTTCGGCCCGGCGCAACGGCGCCCTGCTCGGGCTGCTGGCCTGGTTCTGCGGGGTGCTCTTCTTCCTGCCGTTCGCCTGGATGGTGCTCACCTCGCTGCACAGCGAGTCGGCCGCGGCCACCAACCCGCCGAGTGTCGGGGCCGGGCTCACCCTGCAGGGCTACCGGGAGTTCTTCGGTGCCGGTACCGGGGTGAGCCCGTGGCCGCCGCTGATCAACTCCCTGACGGCCAGCGTCGCCTCGACCCTGCTGGTGCTGCTGCTGTCGATCCCCGCCGCGTACGCGCTGTCGATCCGGCCGGTGCGCAAGTGGACCGACGTGATGTTCTTCTTCCTGTCCACCAGGATGCTGCCGGCCGTGGCGGGCCTGCTGCCGATCTACCTGATCGCCCAGAACGCCGGGATGCTGGACAACATCTGGCTGCTGGTCATCCTCTACACCTCGATGAACCTGCCGATCGCGGTGTGGATGATGCGCTCCTTCCTGGCCGAGGTGCCCAAGGAGATCCTGGAGGCCGCCTCGATCGATGGCGCGGGGCTGCCGACCGTCCTGCTGCGGATCGTGGCACCCGTGGCCATGCCGGGCATCGCGGCCACCGCGCTGATCTCCTTCATCTTCAGCTGGAACGAACTGCTGTTCGCCCGGGTGCTGACCGGCGTCGTCGCCGGCACCGCACCCGTCTTCCTCACCGGCTTCGTCACCAGCCAGGGCCTCTTCCTGGCGAAGGTGTGCGCGGCCGCCGTCTGCATCTCCGTGCCGGTGCTCGTCGCCGGCTTCGCCGCCCAGGACAAGCTCGTCCAGGGCCTTTCGCTGGGGGCAGTGAAATGACCGGTCAGATCTCCTGGGGGGCGGCGCGGTGAAGGCTGCCGTCATCAGCTCGCCCGGTGTGGTGAGCGTGGAGACCGTCGAGGATCCGGCACCGGGCCCGCGGGAGGTGGTGGTCAGGGTGGCGGCCTGCGGCCTGTGCGGCACCGATCTGCACATCCTGCAGGGCGAGTTCGCGCCCACCCTGCCCATCGTCCCGGGCCACGAGTTCGCCGGGGAGGTGGTCGCCGTGGGCACCGGCGTCAGTGAGCTGTCGATCGGCGACCAGGTCGCCGTCGACCCGTCGCTGCCCTGCCACGAGTGCCACTACTGCCGGATCGGGCGGAGCAACCTGTGCGAGCGCTTCGCCGCGATCGGGGTCACCGCTCCGGGCGCGGCCGCCGAGTTCGCCCTCGCCCCGGTCGCCAACTGCGTACGCCTGCCGGAGCACGTCCGCACCCAGGACGCCGCCCTCATCGAGCCGCTCTCCTGCGCGGTGCGCGGATACGACGTGCTGCGCAGCCGGTTGGCCGACACCGTGCTGATCTACGGCTCCGGCACCATGGGCCTGATGATGCTGGAGCTCGCCAAGCGCACCGGCGCGGCCAGCGTGGACGTGGTCGACATCAACAGCGAACGGCTCACCGCCGCCCGCCTGTTGGGCTGCAGCAACGCCGTCACCGCCGCCGACGAGATCGAGCGACCGCGCGGCTGGGACGTGGTCATCGACGCCACCGGCAACGAGCGGGCCATCCAGGAGGCGCTGGGCCGGGTCGGCAAGGGCGGCACCTACCTGCAGTTCGGCGTCGCCGACTACGCCGCCCGCGCGATGATCGAGCCCTACCGCATCTACAACCAGGAGATCACCATCACCGGCTCGATGGCGGTCCTGCACAGCTACGAGCGCGCGGCGGACCTCTTCGCCGCCGGGGTGCTGGACCCGCAGGTCTTCATCAGCGACCGGCTCCCGCTGGCCGACTACGCCGCCGCGCTGCAGCAGTTCCAGGCCGGCAAGGGCCGCAAGATCGTCATCACGCCATGAGCCGCCCGGGGTCAGGAGAGCCGTCGACTCTGGTCATCGGTGAGGCGCTCACCGACATCCTGACCGGCCCGGACGGCCGCCGAAGCGCCGTCCCCGGGGGCAGCCCCGCCAACGTGGCGCTCGGCCTGGCCCGGCTCGGCCACCCGGTGCGCCTGGCCACCCGGGTGGGCGGCGACGCGTACGGCCTGGAGCTGCGGCGCCACCTCGGCGAGAGCGGTGTGCTGCTCACCGGCGGGTCGGTCGTCGACGCCGCCACGTCCACCGCCACCGCCGTCCTCGATGCCGACGGCGCGGCCGGCTACCGCTTCGACGTCAGCTGGAGCCTGCTGCCCACGGCGACCGATCCGGCCGCCACCGGCCCGGTCGCCCATCTGCACACCGGATCGATCGCGGCGCTGCTCGCCCCCGGCGCCGCGCAGGTGCTCGCGGCCGTGCGAGCGGCGCGGCCGGGCGCCACCCTCTCCTACGATCCGAACCTGCGGCCCGCGCTGCTGGGAACGGCGGCGCGGGAGCGGCCGCGGGTCGAGGAGCTCGTCGCCCTCAGCGACGTGGTGAAGGCAAGCGACGAGGACCTCGGCTGGCTCTACCCCGGGCACGACGCCGCCGCGGTGGCCGCGCGATGGGCGCGGACCGGCCCCTCGCTCGTGGTGCTCACCCTCGGGGCCGGCGGCGCGCGGGCCTTCTGGCGGCACGGCAGCCACCGGGTCAGGCCGACCCCGGTCGAGGTGGTGGACACGGTCGGCGCGGGTGACGCCTTCATGGCCGGCCTGCTCAGCGGGCTGCTGCGGGCCGGGCTGCTGGGCGGCGGTGCGGGGGAGCGGGGGAGCGCCCGAGACGAGCTGCGGGCCGCCACCGGCGCGGAGCGGCTCCCCGCGAAGGCGGTCGAGTCGCTCGCCCTGGCAGCGTGCACCGCGGCCCTCACCTGCACCCGCCCGGGCGCCGACCCGCCACGCCGCGCCGAGCTCCCGGACTACTCGCCGCCCGGGTAGCCCGTACCGCGCGGAGCTGCTCGTGGTCGTCTTACGCTGGTCGCAGGGGGCAGAGCTGCCAGGGAGCTGCCATGGCGACGGCAAGATGGTTCTTCGAGCCCAGCCACACCGGCGCGGAGTTCCGTGCCAGACACATGATGGTCACCGACGTGCGCGGTCAGTTCAAGAACATGCACGGCTTCCTGGAGGTCGACCCGGAGGAGCCGGAGAAGGCCCAGGTCGAGGCGACGATCGACGCGACCCAGGTCTACACGGGTTCGCCCGAGCGCGATGCGCACCTGCGCAGCGCCGACTTCTTCGATGTCGAGCACCACCCGACCTGGAAATTCGTCGGGACCCGGGTTCACCAGGTGAGCGCGAGCGGCTTCGAGGTCACCGGCGATCTCACCATCCGCGGGGTGACGCGACCCGTCGTGCTGGAGGTGAGCTATCTGGGCCAGTGGGACACGCCCTGGTGGGAGGGCGACCAGAATCTCGGACCCAGGCGGCGTGCCGGGTTCGCGGCCAAGGCCCGGCTCAACCGTCACGATTTCGGCGTGAGTTGGAACGACACACTCGACCGGGGCGGCGTGGTGGTCAGCGACATGGTCGACGTCGCGATCGATATCGAGGCCGTCCTGGAATCCGCCGGGACGGGGTCCGAACAGTGACCGGTGCAGCTCCTTCGACAGCGGACGGCCGCCGGGTCGCGGTTGTGACCGGCGGCGCCGGTGCGATCGGCGGCGCGATCGCCGTCACGGCTGTTGCCCCGGGGCTGACTCGCACTCCGGCCACCGGCGCGGTGCCGACGGAGGAGTTCGAGGAGGTCGCGGCGCACCAAGCGCTGCCGCGGCCGCTCACCCCCGACGACACCGCAGCGGTGGTGGCGATGCTCGTCGGGGACGACGCCGCCGCCCTGACGGGCCAGATCCTCACGGTCGACGGCGGCCTGGTGATGCGCTAGGACGCGCGCGGCGGGAACCTCAAGTCGGAGTCAACAGAAAGTTAGGGACAGAGATGACCACCGCAATCGTAGGCGTCGGCAATATCGGGAGCGTCGTTGCCCGGCACCTGGTGGCCGGGGGCGAGAGCGTCGTCCTGGCGGGGAGGGGCGCCGCCGCCCGCGCGCAGGAGCTCGCGGACGAGCTCGGGCCGCTCGCACACGCCGCCTCTGTGCAGGACGCGATCGCGGAGGCGGACACCATCGTGCTCGCGGTCTGGCTGGACGTCATGAGGGAGCTGATCCCGCAGGTCGCACCCCTCCTCGACGGCAAGGTCGTGATCGACCCGTCCAACCCGATCGCGTTCGACGAGAAGGGCCAGATCGTGCGGTCGCTGCCTGACGGGCAGTCGGCCGGGTCGGTGGCCGCCGCCCTGCTGCCCGCGAACGCCCGTTACGTCAAGGCGTTCGGGACCCTGGCCGCGGAGGCGCTCGCCGCGGGCGCGAACCGCACACCGCGGCGTGCCGTGCTCTTCTACGCCACCGACGACGACAGCGCCGCGGCGACGACCGAGCGGCTGATCCGTGCGGCCGGGTTCGACCCCGTGAAGGCTGGCGGCCTGGCCCAGGCCGGACGCATCGAGGCGCCCGGCGGCGACCTTCACCAGTTCGGCTTCAACGGCGAACTCGTCGACCTCGACCGGGCGCGCGCCGCTGTCGGCTCCGCCCACCCGTGATCCATGATCCCGAGTTGAACCCCGGCCGGTCACCCGGCCGGTCACCCGGCCGGTCACGCGGCCTGACCGAGGTCGAGGCTGATGTCGTCCCCGCGCAGGATCGCCCGCCGCGCCCGGCATAGGGTTCCGCTCGGGGCCACCCCCAGGTCGTCGGTCAGTTGCTGACGCGTCCGGTCGAAGACCGCCAGCGCCTCGGCCTGCCGGCCGCTGCGGTGCAGCGCGCACATCAGCAGCGCGGCGAGCGGCTCGTTCAGTGCCCAGGGTGATGAGGATTTCGCGAAAACCACTCTGCCCGCGATTCCGTGAATGATCTTGACTAGGCGATGGCGCGGCTACGTCTACCGTTGTTCGAAAGGCGGCCAAGAGAGATGTGGGGGCAGCGATGAGGGTTGTGTTCGTGCATGGGGCGTGTGTGCGGGACGGATCGTGGTGGTGGCACCGGACCGCCGAGCTGCTGCAGGAGCGAGGGGTGCTGAGCGTGGCCCCGGCGCTGCCGAGCTGCGGCGAGGCGGGCCTGCCCGGAGGAACCGGCGGTCCGGGGCTTTCCGAGGATGTTGCCGCAGTGCGGCGGGTGCTGCAGGCCAGCGACGAGCCGACCGTTGTGGTCGCCCACAGCTACGGCGGCATCGTCACGGCGGAAGCCGCCGCAGGCGTCGAGTCGGTACGCCACCTGCTGCTGGTCTCCAGCTATCTGCCCGAGGTCGGGCAGAGCCTGTCGGAGTTCGGGGACAGCGGCCCCGCCCCGTTCCTCGACGTCGACCCCGACGCCGGCACCTTCGGGGTTCGCTCCGAGCTGCTCGTGGACACGTTCCTGCAGGACTGCGACCCCGAGGTCCAGGCGCAGGCAGCGGACCACCTCGCCCGGCAGAGCGTTCGGGTGACCGCGCAGCCGGTCGAGGCGGCCGCATGGCAGCAGGTGCCCTCGACATACCTCGTCTGCGCTCAGGACCGCGGCACCCCGCCGCGCCTGCAGCGCGAGTTCGCCCGCCGGGCCGGCAGCGTCGTCGAGCTCGGCGCTGGCCACCACCCGTTCCTGTCCCAACCTGCAGCAGTAAGGGACCTGCTACTGAGCCTGTGACGGCAGCGGCAAGATCATTCACGGAACCGCGGCCAGAACCAATTTCAGGCATCCCCATCACTGGTCGCGGATCGGGTCGAGAATGCGAAAGCCCCGGCCGTAGACCGTCTCTACCAGCCCCGGCACACCGAGCTTGCGACGCAGCGCCGCCATGTGGACGTCCAACACCTTCGTCGGGCCGTACCAGTGCGCGTCCCACGCCCGCTCCAGGATCTCCTGGCGGGTCACCACCCGGCCGGGTTGATGCGAGGCGCCGACAAGGCCATGACAAGTCAGCCATTCAGAGGGTTCTCTGAGCTGGGAAGGCTAGCCCAGCTCCTGGCAGCACGTCAGAGTTGACCACGCCGCGTCAATGCTCGTGCGGTGCGTTGCGGACCCGTGAAATCACCCGCGGGGCCCTCGCCGACGATCGTGCCCCGGTTGCCGAGGCATGACAACGGATGCCGGTGCCAGTCGTGGGGCCGGCCGGTACGAGCCGCTCGCGGACCGACCGCAGGCGGAGAACAGGAGAACTGCTCGTGATCAGCAAGTCCCTCCTCCTCGCGGCGACAGCCGCCGCGGCCGCAGGCGCGATCGCGGTACCCCAGACGGCCGCAGCACAGACAGCACCGATCAGCACCATCTACTCGGCCGCGCAGAACACCTGTCTGGACACCAGCACCACCGACCCCGGTCAGTACTTCCTCGACACCTACGGCCACCCCTGCAGCGGGAACACGACCCAGAACTTCGCCTTCCAGGCGGTCGCCGGCACGCCCGCGACCTACCAGATCGTCAGCCAGGCCAACGGGCTGTGCATCGGGAAGCTTCGCTGGGGCGTTCGCCAGGCGGCCTGCAGCAGCTACACCGAATGGACACTCCACCCCGTCGGCGCAGGCGGCAACCAGTACCAGTTCGCCGCTCCCAGCACCTACGCCTACCCCAACGCGGACTGCATACAGGTTTCCCCGACGCCCAACGGATACCCAGGCCCCCTGTTCGACCTGGCGGGCTGCAGCTCCGATCCCGCACAGATCCTCACGCTCGGCACCACGCCGTAGCACCCACCATCACCCGGCACCGCGCCGACGCACGCGCTCCGCTCGAACGATTCATGTCGAGTTTTGGCTGCAGGCGCAGTTCGACCTGTCCTGCTGGCGGAGAGCACTTATTCCTGACGCGTCGTATTCTCCGCCAGCGCGGGTGGAGCCAGCTTCGGCACCGGGCTTCGGCTACCTCCGCCTAGCTCGGAGGTTGTCAGGTCTCTGGGACCTCTTCGCCCTTCACGGAGTCGAGGACCCGTACCGGGCAGACGCACGAACAACTCGCCCTGAAAGGCGGCATCGCACTCCCAGAAGTACTGGACATCTTCAGCATTCGCCCCCCGGCTGCTTTGCGGCGTAGGAGCGGAGCAGGACGAGGGTCTGCCGTAGTGCGCGGGCGAGGTGCTGATGGGATCCGGTCGCCTTGTCGATGACCGCGCCGCCCTGGAGTGCGGCGAGCATCATGGAGGCGAGTTCGGTGACGGGGGTTCCTTCGCGCAGCAGGCCGCTTGCCTGCATGGCAGTGAGCTGGTCCCGTAGCTCGGCGGCCCATTGTTCGTACATCCGGCCGACCAGGTCCCGGGTGATCCGGTCGGTGTCCAGCGCCCGGCCCGCCAGGGCCGCGACCTCGCAGGCGTCGTCGCGCCCCTGCTGCTCGTGCAGCCGCAGGATCTGCTCGATCCACGACTCCCAGTCCTGCCACGTGGCCAGCGGCACCGCGGGTGCGTCGGCCTGGGCCAGTCGCGCGAGGTGGCACTGGGCGGCCGCGCGGCGCAGTTCCTCCTTCCCGTCGGGGAAGTAGTAGAACACCTGTCCCTTGCTGGTGCGGGTCAGCCGCATGACCTCGTCGAGGTTGATGTCGTTCGCGGTGATCAGCAGGTCCGCTGCGGCCTCGACGATGCGGGCCTTGGTCGCTTCTCCCTTGGGCGTAGGCATGCGGCAAGCCTAGCTTTCTGGACTTGATAGTCCAAATTTTGCATGCCAGCCTTATGGACGTGAAAGTCCAAAACCCCGTAGCCCGCATACGCGGCGCAGGAGCACTCCTCGTACTCGCCGCCGTGCAGTACGCGGTGCTGGAGTACGTCGCCGCCGCGGCCTGGCACAACCCTTCCTACAACTACGCCGTCGACTTCATCAGCGACCTGGGCAACCCGGTCCCCGGGAACGTGTTCCAGGGCCGGACCGTCGACTCGCCGCTGCACCTGGTGATGGACACCGCGTTCATCGCCCAGGGAGCACTGTTCATCGCAGCCAGTGTGCTGCTGCTCAGTGCCGTGAACGTGGGACGGTTCAAACGCGTGCTGCTCGGGCTGGCGATCGCCCACGGCGTGGGCGTGATCCTCGTCGGCTTCTTCCACGAGTCCTCCGCCGCTCTGCACAACGGCGTGATCGTGGTCCACAGCATCGGCGCGGCCGCCACCATCATCGCCGGCAACGTGATCCCGATCCTGGTCGGCACACGCGGCGCAGCCTTGGGCGCCCCCCGGTGGCTGCGCGCAGCCGGCACCGCGCTCGGGGTCCTCGGCCTGGCCGCATTCGTGCTCCTGCAGGCTGACCGGCCGCTCTACAACTCCTACGGAGGAGTGCCCGAGCGCATCGCGGTGTACACGATTCTGGCGTTCGAGCTGCTGCTCGGAGGGATCCTGCTGCTCCGCCCGCCGCGCCAGACCACCCTCCCTCCTGTGCCCAACACTCCCGAAAGGCTCGCATCATGACGGCTGTTCCCAACTCCGTGGCGCGTCTGGCCGGCCGTCGCGCCCTGGTCACCGGCTCGACCTCCGGCATCGGCCGGTCGATCGCCACGGCCTTGGCTCGCGAGGGCGCCACCGTGGTGGTCTCCGGCCGCAACAAGGACGCCGGCGCCAAGGTGGTGGACGAGATCCGCTCGGCCGGCGGCGCGGCGCACTTCGTGCGCGCCGACCTGGCCGACGGAGCCCGGGCGGCCACGCAGCTGGCACAGGCCGCGGCCGAGGCAGCGGGCGGACCGATCGACGTGCTGGTCAACAACGCGGCGCTGCTCATCCCCGCGCAGTCGCTCACCGAGGTCGACGAGCAACTGGCAGACCTGGCCCTGGCGGTGAACATCAAGGCGCCGGCCCTGCTGACCGCAGCCCTGGTCCCGGCCATGATCGAGGCCGGCGCCGGCGTGGTGGTCAACGTCGGGTCGATCAACGGCGCGATCGGCATGTCCGTCGCGGCACTGTACGGAGCGACCAAGGCGGCGCTCCACTCGCTCACCGCGTCGTGGGCCGCGGAACTGGCCTCCAAGGGCATCCGGGTCAACGCGGTGGCGCCCGGACCGACGATGACCGAGGAGAACGCCGCCTTCCACGACGCGCTGCGCGGCTACACGGCCACCACCCCACACGGCCGGCCGGGCACCTCCGACGAGGTCGCCGACGCGGTCGTGTTCCTGGCCAGCAGCCAGGCCACGCACATCCACGGCGTGACCCTTCCGGTCGACGGGGGATACCTGGCCACCCGATAGGGCCACCGACGGGCTGGTCGGCGTGCCCTGGGCATGGCCGATCGAGCCGTCGATCCCCCGGAGCGAGCCGGTGCCGTGGTCGCATTCCGAGCCCTTGAGCGGGCTTCGACGATCCATGGCGTGGCGCCTCCGGTCGACGGCGGGCATCAGCGGCCCGCGAGGGCGAGGGCTGTCCGAAAACACAGCGTGGTGCCGCGAGCTCGACCCGTGGCACCGTGGGCGCCGGCCCCGGCGGAGCCGACGTCGCAATCGCACTACCCAACCCACACCGAAGCGGGAGAGAAACTGCGATGAAACGCAACGCACGGATCGCCGGCCTGGTCGCGGCGGCACTCGTGGCCACCGGGCTGTCGACGGTCGCGCTCACCTCCAGCGCCCAGGCCAGGTCGTCCCAGGCCAACGCGGTGCAGGCCCACGCCGTCTCGGCCCAGACCCAGGCCATCGCGGACTGGCACGGAGCCAAGCCCACCATCGTGCTGGTGCACGGCGCATGGGCGGACGCCGCCGGCTGGACCCCGGTCATCGAACGGCTGGAGGCAGCCGGCTTCCCGGTCAAAGCACCGCCGAACCCGCTGCGCGGCCTGGACTCTGACGCGCAGTTCATCCACAGCGTCCTGGAACAGATCCAGGGCCCGGTCATCCTGGTGGGCCACTCCTACGGCGGCGCCGTGATCACCAACGCCGTCCAAGGCGACCCCAACGTCAAGGCCCTGGTCTACATCGCCGCCTTCGCACCGGCCAAGGGCGACTCGCTGGCCGGCCTCAACGGCTCGCAGCTGGGCAAGACCATCCCCGCGCTCCCTGTCATCGCGACGAGCTACCCGAATGCCGACGGCACCACCGGGACGGAGCTGACCATCGACCCGGCCCACTACCCCAGCGTCTTCCTCGACAACGAGCTCCCGCTCGACCAGGAGGAGGCGCTGGCCGCCGAACAGCGGCCGCTGAGCCTCGACGCGGTGACCGAGACCTCCGGCACGCCGGCCTGGCAGACCATCCCGTCGTGGTACATGGTGGCCAAGGGCGACCACGCCATCGCCCCGGCCCTCGAAGAGTTCATGGCCACCCGGGCCCACGCGCACACCGTCGAGGTGGCCGGCCCCCACCTGATCATGCTCACCAACCCCGGAGCAGTCACCGACCTGATCGAACAGGCCGCCCGGACCACCGCCCGCTGTGACTGAGCGCTTTAGACCGACCGGCAAATGGAGGGTGGGAGAAGAAGGGGGTCCCCCCGGCCGGAGGCTGGGGGAGGGTCGAGGGCCGAGTCCAGGCGGTGCCGACGAAGGAGCCATGGCGGAGCCCTGGCGACTGAGGAGAAGCCGTCAGGGGGGCACCTCCCGGCCGAAGGCTGGGGGAGAGAGCCATCGGCCCGCGACGCCGCCCTCCATTTGCCGGTCGGTCTTAGTTGGCGGGTGGGCGCAGGCGGTCCGAGCGGGGCCCAGGCGGCGTCCCGCCAGCAAAGCGCCCCGTGGTCAGCGGTGGGGCGGGCCGGGTTCGGCGGCGCGCTGGTATCGGTCAGGCCGAGCCTGCGGACCTAGGGCACCGAAGGATCACACCATCCTGTTAGAGGTCGGCGCGGCGCGTGGCCAGATAGTCGGCCCAGTCGCGCCCGCGGGGGATCATGCTGCCCGCCGGTGGCGCCACCTGATGCTCCGGCAGGGCACTCCACTGGTCCAACTGCGCCAGAGCCAGCAGGCACACCCGCGGCACCGGGTCCGCCGGCGCCGCCGCCTCCCAGCACACCGCCCGCGCCTCGTTCGCCAGCACCTCGGACCAACTGCCGTGCTGCCGACTCGCCCGCAGCGCTCGCTCCACCGCCACCCGGGCCCGCATCACCACCAGATCCGCACTGCCGCGCTCCTCCCGCTGCCACGCCTCCAGCGCGTTAGAGCCGGCCGCCACCGTCGCCAGGACCTGGCTGCGCGCGGTCCGCATCCCCCACTGCATGCCGGCGGAGCAGGCCTTGGGCGGCCCAGCCTTCGCTGTGCTGACCTTCGGTCACCCCACCAGCCTGCCCATAGGGTTGTGTTTTCAAACTTACTATCGCTAGCATGCCTGCGCATGGAGATAGTTGGAATATCAAACCCAGTGCCCGTATCGGCCGACCGGGACCTGCCGCACCGTCGGGCCGCGTTCCTGGTGGTCGCCGCCGCGGTGTTCGTCTCGAACCTCGACCTGTTCATCGTCAACGTCGCCCTTCCGGCGATGCAGCGGCACTTCCACGGCAGCAGCCTGGCCACCCTCTCCTGGGTGCTGAACGGCTACGCCATCGTCTTCGCCGCCCTGCTGGTCGCCGCCGGACGGCTGGCTGACCGGATCGGACATCGCAGGGTGTTCCTCGGCGGGCTGGCCGTCTTCACCACCGCCTCCGCACTCTGCGCGCTCGCCCCGGCCGTCGGCTGGCTCGACGCGGCCCGGGTGGTCCAGGCGGCGGGCGCCGCCGCACTGATGCCGACCTCCCTCGCGTTGCTGCTGGACGCCACTCCTGCGGCCGAGCGCCCCGCCGCCATCCGGGCCTGGGCCTCGATCGGCGGGATCGCCGCCGGGCTCGGCCCGGTCCTGGGCGGACTGCTGGTCGAGGCCGACTGGCGCTGGGTGTTCATCGCCAACGTCCCGGTCGGCGCCGCCGCCATCGCGGTCGGCGCCCGTGTGCTGCCCAGGCTGCGCGGCAAGGAGGACGGACCGCTGCCGGACCTGTTCGGCGCGGGACTCCTCACCACCGCCATCGCCGTTCTCGCCGTGGCCCTGGTCAAGGGCGACGACTGGGGCTGGGACTCGGCCCAGGTCCTCGGCGGCCTGCTCGCGACCGTTCTGCTGACTGGCTGGTTCCTGCGCCGCTCGGCACGCCACCGCGCCCCCATCGTCGAACTGCCGCTCCTGCGGGTGCCCAGCTTCGCCGCCGCCAACACCGCAGCCCTGCTGTTCACCGTCGCCTTCGCCGGCATGCTGCTGACCTCGGTCCTGTGGTGCCAGCAGGCATGGGGGTACTCGGCGCTGCGCACCGGACTGGCCATCGCCCCGGGCCCGCTGCTGGTGCCGCCGGTCGCACTGGGCAGCGCCGCACTGGTGCGCAGGCTCGGCCCCGGACGGCTGGCCGCGCTCGGCACCCTCCTGTTCGCCGCGGGCATCGGCTGGTGGGCGGTCACCATCGAGGTCAGGCCCGGCTACGCCACCGAACTGCTGCCCGGGATGCTGCTCACCGGCCTGGGCGTCGGACTGACCCTGCCCACCCTGATCGGGTCCGCCGCGGCGGCGCTGCCGCCCACGCGCTTCGCCACCGGCTCGGCGGTCACCACGATGGCCCGGCAGATCGGCGCGGTGGTGGGAGTGGCGCTGACGGTCAGTCTGATCGGCACTTCGCACGGACCGCAGGCCGCACTGGACGCCTTCCGACGCGGCTGGACGGCGGTGATCGTGGCGGTGCTGCTGGCCTCCGTGGCCTCCCTGGTACTCGCCGGCGCCCAGCGCCGAGCAGCAGCGAGGTAGCCCCCCGACCTTTCGTCGCCACCGCCACGATGTGGTTTGGGCCTGGGGTTCGCCGTCCACGGGGTCGCGCCGCGTATGACCCCGTGCCCGTGAAGGGTCCCTTCACCCAGGCCGGGCGGCGGGCGGCAGGCCCGCCCGCCGCCCGGCGTGGGCGGTTGGAGGGCTGGCGAGAAGGTCGGGTCAGCAGCGCGACGGAAGCCGGGGTTCCCGCGCCAGGCCGAAGGTGGGACCAGGCGCGGCGGTGCGAGGCCCGTCTGCCGTGCTCGGCCCTGGGGTGGGGCAGGCCACACCTCAGGTGGATGGCATGCCTCAGTGACCGGGTGATCGACGGTGCGAAATGGTGATCGGCATGACAACGGCGGCCCGCCCACCGGGTGGTTCGGACAGCTGTCCACATGTCGGATCGAGTCGAAGGAATCTCCATGCGCACTCATAAAGCCCTGTCGCGATCGACGGACATGTCCGGTCGGGCACTGGCTCTGCTCGTCGCTCTCGCCGTGGCACTCGGCACCGCCTTCGTCCTCGCCCCGAGCGCGCTGGTGGCGAACGGCTCAGAAGGCGGCTTCTCCGAACGGCACAACCTCGTCGACGCCCTGCACCCGGCGTTCATCGAGTACTGGAGGTCCGGCGATCGGGGGTTCCCCCCGGACCTGGAGCGGGTTGTCGACTACTGGTTCCGCTACCACGTGGCCAAGGCCGTGCTCGCCGCGGCCCTGCTGATCGTGTTCGTCGCGCTCGGCGTCCTGCTCTGGAAGGCGTTCCTGCGGTCCAGCGGTCCCGGGGCTGGAGGCAGGGTCGCTCTCGCTTCGGCCGGGACCTTCGTCAGCCTGCTCGCACTGGTGTCGGTGGCGGCGGTGATGGCGAATGTCCAGGGTGCGATGGACCCTTTCTCCTCGGTGATCTCGATGCTGCCGCTCGGCGCACCCGACGGACAACTCACCGGTACGGTTGACCAGATCAGGCAGGGCTTGGCCCACTACCCGAGCACGAGCGGCCAGAACGCGGCTGCCCTCCAGGCGATGGTCGACGACTTCGGTCGGTACCACGCGGTGCTTGCCGTGATGGTTTCGATCGTGGCGGTCGTCCTCATCGGCGTGAGCGTGATGGTGTGGAGGAGGTTTGCCGCAACAGGCGCTTCCGGCAGCGCCGCAACCGATGGGCGTACGCAGCGCATGCGGCGTACGCGGCGCACGCTGGGATCGTTCGGTGTGCTCTCGGCCTTGCCGGCGCTGGCCGCGATCGTCATCGCGGTGGCGAACACGGGCACTGCGGCAGACCCGGCGCCGGCCCTCCTGGCCTTCTTCAACGGTGGCTGGTGACGCGCCTCATGGCGGATCAGCCGGATCAGCCGGGTCAGCCGGATCGGACGCAGGCGCGTCAGGCGCCGAGGTAGGCGAGGACGGCGAGTACCCGGCGGTGCTGGGCGTCGTCGGGCGGCAGGCTGAGCTTGGCAAAGACGTTGCCGATGTGCTTCTCCACCGCACTGTTGGAGAGCGCCAGTTGCCGGGCGATGGCGGTGTTGGAATGGCCTTCGGCCATCAGCGCCAAGAGCTGGCGTTCACGCGCGGTCAGTGCCTGCAGCGGGTCGTTGCGGCGTTGCCCGGCCAGCAGCTGGGAGACGACCTGCGGGTCGAGCACCGTCGCGCCACGGGCGACCCGGTGCAGGGCATCCAGGAACTCCTCGACTCTGGCGACCCGGTCCTTCAGCAGGTAGCCGACCGCGCCGGAGCCGTCCGCGAGCAGCTCGGCAGCGTAGGACACCTCCACATACTGGCTGAGCACCAGCACGGGGGTGCCGGGCAGCTGTGCGCGGGCGCTGATCGCCGCGCGCAGGCCCTCGTCCGTATGGGTCGGTGGCATCCGTACATCGACGACCGACACGTCCGGGCGGTGTGCGAGCACCGCTGCGACCAAGGCCGGACCGTCACCGACCGCCGCCACCACCTGGTGACCGTCCTCGGTGAGCAGGCGGACAATGCCTTCACGCAGCAGCACCGCATCATCAGCCACGACGATCCGCAGCGGACTGCGGGCCGCGCGGGTCTGCGATGCCTCGGCAGCTGTTCCGAGAGCTGCTTCGGGAGTTGTTCCGGGAGCTGTTTCGGCCGAGGTCAGTTGCATGGCAGTTCCCCAGTGATCGTCGTCGGGCCACCGTCGGGGCTGGCTACCCGCAGCCGGCCGCCGACCGCGTGCAGTCTGTCGTCCAGGCCCCGCAGGCCGTGTCCCTTGGCCATAGCCGCGCCGCCAACGCCGTCGTCCGTCACCCAGACCCGCAGGATTCCCTCGCCGTGGCGCATTCCGATGGCGCACCAGTGGGCGTGGCTGTGTTTGGCCACGTTGGTCAGGGCCTCAGCGACCACGAAATACGCGGCCGTCTCGACAGCGGCGTCCGGCCGACGGGCAAGGGGGCCGAGGTCGAGCTCAGCGGGTACGACACAGCGCGCGGCCAGCGCGGAGAGCGCCGCGTGCAGGCCGCGGTCGGCGAGGATCGGCGGGGCGATGCCGCGCGACAGGGCCCGTAGCTCCTCCAGCGTCTCCTGGGCCTGGACGATCGCGTCGGCGAGTGCCTCCCGGGCGGCTTCCGGCCTGCTGTCGAAGTGGTGCTGGGCGCGGCCCAGTTCCATCGCCAGGCGAACCAGACGCTGCTGGGGGCCGTCGTGAATATCGCGTTCGAGTCGGCGCAGCGCGGCCGCCTCGGCCGTCACCGCGGCGACGGTCTGTGCGCGGGCGGTGTCCCGTTCCTGCTCCAGCCCGTTGATCCTGCGGTGCAATGACGACAGGTCGGACAACAGTGCCTTCCCCAGCCCGGCCTGGGCGGCGACGCATACGCGGGTCACCAGCGGCAGGGTGGCCAACACGAGGAGGCCGACCGTGACCGCGAAGGCGAACCGCTCGTCCGGTGACGTCAGCCCCAGGCTCAAGGCGATGTGGGATTGGGGACTGCCCACGTACAGGTTCAGCGGTCGCAGTGACCCGGGCGTCGCGTACGGGCTGCGCAGGGGAGACGTGACGGCAGCCACGCCGACGAACCACCACAGCGCCGTTACCGCCCACGTGACCACAACGACGGGGAGCGCCAGGACGGTGTGCGCCACGTCGAGCCACAGCCCCGGGTCGGACGCGGCGGCTGTCTCCCGCGACCGCGACCGCGACCGCGGCCTCGGGAGACAGCCGCCGACCTGGGGACGCACCTTGGCGATCCGCCACCGTTCCAAGTCGGCGGACCACCGCGCCAGTTCCGGAGCACCGGTCATGACCGACGACCCGCTCGGCAGCAGCAGGCCGACCGCGCCGACGCACAGGCCGCTGAGCACGAGCAGCAGGCCGAGCGCGGCACTCACCGGCGCGGTCAGCAGGTATAACGAGTCCAGAAGCGTGCGGCGCCCCGAGCGCACCGCGAACCGGGCACCCAGCCGCCACCGACCCGCAACCACGCCGCCCGCAACCACGCCGCCCGCGACCACGGAAGACAACGACTCAGCCATGCGCCCAGCCTAGGTCAGCCGGTGGCCGGTGCGGTCGCGCATCATCTGGGCGAAACCAGACGGTCAACCCGAACCTGCTGCAGCACCTGCGCCCCGTCGAGGAGGACTTCGTCTGCGCCCTGCTGGACGGCTGAGAGCGCCCGCCAGGACGCTGCTGCCTGATCGCCTGTCTGGCACAAGCCTGGGCACAGGCTGTCCTGGCGCGGCGCGCATGGGCAGGGCATCGTAGGCGCCATGGACGATCGCACAGGCTGGTGTCGTCCAACTACCGTGTGTCGTCGTGTGATTGCCTCGCGCACGTGCACGCGCACGGGAACGCGGCCGATCGGCCAGATCGCCGGCCGCGGTATCCGTCGCCCGGGCGGTCAGTCGGGGAGGTCGCTGGGGCGGATGCGGTAGACCTGCAGGCTGAGTCCGTAGTACTTGGTGGTCTCGCCGACCCACTGCATGCCGAGCCGTTTCGCCATGGCGATGGCGCGAACGTTGTTCGGGCGCGCGACGGCGAAGACTTCCTCGATGTCCTGCGTGAACGCCCAAGCGATCAAGGCGCGGCCGGCTTCGGCCGCATAGCCGTGCCCCCACGCTCCGGGGGCCAGTTGCCAGCTCACCTCGAGGTCGTCCTCGTAGGGCGGCAGCAGTCGGATGCCGAGGCCGCCGACGACCGTCTGGTCGTCCCGCAGTTGCACCGCCCACCGTCCTCGGGGCGGGGGCAGGTTCGGTTGCGCTTCGTGCCAGGCCTGCAACACCGCGCGCATGGCCGCCAGGTCGCCGACGCGGTCCATCGCCGGAGTGAGCCAACGCGCGACGTCCGCGGAGCCGTAGATCGCCAGCGCCGCTTCCGCGTCGTCGAGGGACCAGTCCCGGATGACGAGCCGATCGGTGGTCAACGAGATGTCCATGGCACCGAAACCTCCTCGGTCCTCCTGACGAACATCATGCCCTCGCCCGTCGGCTCTGCGCGAGGGATCGCGGACGGTCGGGAGATCGTCGTCCTGGGCGCTGGTCATCGTGGCATCCCGTTCGCCGGGCCTCGTCAGGGCCGCAGGAAGCGGCGCAGGCGGGTGAGTGGCCAGGTGTTGATGACCTCGTCCTTGGTGAGCCAGCCGCGCTGGGCGGTGCCGACGCCGTAGCGGAAGTTGGCCAGGTGCGGAATCGAGTGGGCGTCGGTGTTCACCGCGAAGCGGACGCCGTGCCGCCGGGCGGCCAGGATCTGCTCGTCGCCCAGGTCGAGGCGCTCCGGCGAGGAGTTGACCTCCAACGCGGTGCCGGTGCGGGCGCAGGCGGCGTAGACCGCGTCGAGGTCGACGTCGATGGCGGGTCGGTGGCCCAGCTGCCGGGTGGTCGGATGGCCGATGATCTGCACGTGCGGGTTCTCGCAGGCCCGGATCAGGCGGCGGGTCTGCTGCTCGCGGTCGGCCCTGAAGTGCGAGTGGATGGACGCCACGCAGAGGTCGAAGCCGGCCAGGAACTCGGCCGGCCAGTCCACACCGCCGTCCTGGTCGATGTTGAGCTCGGTGCCGTGCAGCAGGTGCATCCGGCCGAAACGCATCCCCAGCGCCCGCAGTTGCTCGCGCTGGGCGAGCATCTTCGACTCGGTCATCCGCTGCATGTAGAGGTTGGGAGCGTGGTCGGTCACCGCGTAGTAGGCGTAGCCGCGCTCGCCGGCGGCCGCCAGCATCTCCTCCAGCGGAGCCAGGCCGTCGGTGAGGTCGGTGTGGGTGTGCAGGTCGCCACGGATGTCCCGCTCGGTCACCAGCTGGGGGAGCTCGCCCGTCAGGCCGGCCTCGATCTCGCCGCGGTCCTCGCGCAGGGTGGGCGGGATCCACGGCAGGCCGAGGGCCTCGTACACCTCCTCCTCGGTCCGCGAGACCAGTTTCTCGCCGCTCTCCACCTGGAACAGCCCGTACTCGGAGAGCTTGAGCCCGGCCTTGACGGCCCGGGCGCGCAGCTTGATGTTGTGTGCCTTGGAGCCGGTGAAGTAGACCAGCGCCGCGCCCCAGTCCTCGGGTCGCACGACGCGCAGGTCCACCTGCAGGCCGCCGCTGGTGCGGATCGAGGTCTTGGTGCTGCCGTGGACCAGCACCTCGGCAGTGTCCGGGTGGTCGGTGATGGCAGCCATCAGGGCGCTGGAGTCCTCGGCGGCGGCGAGGATGTCGAGGTCGCCGACGGTCTCGCGCATCCGGCGCAGTGAGCCCGCGTAGCCGCAGCGCACACAGCCCCGCACCCGCGACAGTTCGCCCACCAGCGACTCGGCCAGCTCGGTGGCGGCGTTCAGCAACGTGCGCCCGCTGTTCTGCCGCAACTGCTCGATGCCGTGCAGGATGTTCTCCGCGGTGCGCTCACCGAGCCCGCGCAGGTCGTTCAGCCGATCGCTGCTGGCCGCCTCCACCAGCTCGGCGACGGTCGAGACGCCCAGTTCGCGGTGGATCAGCGCGGCCTTCTTGGGGCCGACGGTCGGGATCGCCATGATCTCGCGCAGACCGTCGGGCACCTTGGCGCGCAACTGCTCCAGGGCCCCGATCCGGCCGGTTGTCAGCTGCTCGGTGATCTTTTCGGCGATGGACTTGCCGACGTTCGGGATCTCCAGCAGCCCCTTGGCATCCAGGCGGGCGAGATCCTCGTGGTAGCCGCCGACCGCCCGCGCGGCCTTCTCGTAGGAGCGCGCCCGGAAGGCGTCCCCGCCGGTCAGCAGGATGAGGTCGGAGTACTCATGGAGCAAGGCCTCGACCTCGTCGTTGAGACGGACCATGCGTTCAGTCTAGGTTCCGGCCGGGCGGGGTGCTCCTGCGGCAGTCAGTCGTCCGCGACGGGGATGAGCCGGCTGGCCCGGCGACAGGTCCGATCCCCCCGGGGGGTCCTTGCAGAGCATGTCTTCGTGGTCGGACGGATCGTCAAGACTGGTACCCTGGAGGGGTTTTGGTGACGAGTGGCACGCACGCCCCGGCCGGTGAATTCACCGTTTCATGGAGTGGACCAGCGATGATCGACGGATGGCAGTGGGACAGTTCCCTCTTCAAAGGCGCTTCCACCTACTATGAGCGCGGACGCCTTCCCTATGCTTCGGGCTTCGTCGACGCGCTCACGAAGCTCCTCGAGCTGGACGGCACCGGACGGCTCCTCGATGTCGGTTGCGGCCCCGGGAACGTCACGCTCGCCCTGGCGCCGGTGTTCGGCGAGGTGGTCGGGCTTGACCCGGACGAGGACATGCTGGCCGAAGCGCAGCGGCAGGCGGCGCTGCGCGAGGTGACGAACGCGCGCTGGGTCGCCGTACGGGCCGAGGATCTGCCCGCGGGCCTCGGGGTGTTCCGGGCCGCGGTGTTCGCCAACTCGTTCCACTGGATGGACCGTGACCAGGTCGCCGCGGCCGTGTTCGCGATGCTGGAGCCCGGCGGCGCGTTCGTCCATATGAGTGACCTCAAGGACAAGTCCGGCGAATCCGTGCCGCTGCCGCTGCCGGAATCCGCCCCACACCCCGCTCCGCCCAAGGCGGAGATCCGCGAGCTGGTGGCGCGGTATCTCGGCTCGGTGCGCCGTGCGGGGCAGGGAACGATTCGCAATGGCACGCCGAACCGCGAGGACCTGGTCCTCGCGCGAGCCGGATTCGTGGACTTCGAGCGGCACGTGGTCGCCGCCGGGCAGATGGTCGAGCGCAGCGCGGACGACATCGTGGCGTGGGTGTATTCGCTGTCCAACTCGGTGCCGCACCTGTTCGGAGACAGGCTGGCGGACTTCGAACAGGACCTGCGGGCGGTCTTGCAGGAGGTGTCGCCCGACAATCGCTTCACCGAGCTTGTCCCGGCGACCGAGATGATGATCTGGCGTAAGCCGCAGGACGCGCGCTGACGACGGACCCAGCTGACGACGGGCCAAGCGAGCGAGCGCGCACCGGTGGTCTACTCGCGGTCGTGACCTGGGCTCGCGGCGACCGACCGGCGGACCGCCTCCGGCCAGCCGGTCGGATCGAGGCCGTGCTGGCACACGAAGGCGTACGCGAGGCGTTCGAGGCCGAAGGCGACACAGCCGGTATGGGCGACCTCGCCGTCCGGAGTCCTGATGGCGAACGCCTCACCCAGCGAACTGCCGTGCGCATTGAAGGACACGGCAGCGACGGAGCGACCACCCGCGACCGGGAGAATCAACTCGTGCTTCAGCTGCAGGAGGCGCTGAGTCCAGATCTTCTCAGCGGTTTTGGCATCGCAGAAGAACGGGTCGCTGGCGGTCTCCGCATGGCCTGCGAGGCCGAGCCCCTCGATGGCGGCGAACACCTCGTGCATGAACGAGCTTCTCGCCTCCGTGACACGGTCGTCGGTCCCGATGAACACCACCTCGCGCATGGTGAACTCCCACAGACGCTCCAGCGACCGGTGGTATCGCGATTCGTGTCGGAAGCAGGTACCACGCGCCGTGACCGCTACCAGCTCGGCGCCGAGGCGCTGCCCGACGTGCTGCTCGTAGGTGTGATAGCACACAGCCGGGGACAGCGTGTAACCCGAGTGCGTACTGTGCACGGCCAGGGCTTGCGACATGGCCGCGCCGGCGTCCTCGGCCGGGGCATCGCGGCTGACCTGCGCAACGAAGTCCTTATAGGAATCCAGCTCGCCGTGCAGCCTTCCGGCGAACATCAGGAACTGCGGGAACGACGCGAGATAGCCGCTGCGAGCGAGTACCCCGGTTGGAATGAGACTGGGGTAGCTGTGTTCCAGCGCACCGAACGAGCGCTGCGCGGCGGCCCGGAAGACTCCGTCCAGATGGGCGATCAGAGCGGGGAACGGCTCCCTGAATCCGAACTGGCCCTCGCCCGAAGCGATGGCCACCCCCTGGTCGATCATGCTCTCGAACGCATCGTCGTGGGTTGTCGCGGCGTGTCGGGATCGCCAGATCCGGTGTTCCTTCACGGAACGCTGCGGAACGATCTCGTCGGAGACCAGCTGATTCAGCTTGCGCCGCATCGCTGCCTCGTCCAACGGGGCACGCGTGGCGATGCGCACCGCGCAGACGGCCGTGGACCCGCCTTCGGTCTCTTCGAGCAGCTCGAAGCTGTCGATGGCCTCGGATACGAAGAACACGCGCTTCGACAGCTCTCCGGTGAGTCGCAGCGGAACCCGCCGGCTCAGCGGAATCGTGTACTCGTGCATGCTCGTCTCCTCCTGCGCCTAGAGCAGAGTGACTTTCGGGTCCAGCAACGTGAGAGCTCCCGTGGCCGGCCACATACGGTCGTTGGAATGGTTGAGCCGGGCAGATCGCAGGTCACGGAAGTGGCGCTCGAATTTGAGGGGCGCGAGCCGGCTGTAGCCGCCGTTCATCCCGGCGAGCTGAACCATGCTGTCGGCCGCTTGGAACGTCAGCTCCGACGCCGCGAGTTTCAGCGTGTTCACCCGAAGACGGGTGCGGGCGTCGGACCACGACCGTCCCGCCGAGCGAGCGGCCGTGAGTTCGTCGCACAGGCGCGTGAGGTAGGCGCTCACGAGATCGAGGTCCACCCTGATCCGGGCCAGCCGTTCCCGCACGAGCTCCGAATGAACGTCGGGACCGCCGCGCCGCTCGGGAGACCGAAGCCACCGCAGCAGGTCGGAGAACGCGCCGTGGGCCGCCCCCAGCCAGCAGGCGGACCAGCCCACGTGAGCGAGCGGGATCATGCTGTCCCTGGCGATGTCCTCGAACCGCCCTGGCCGGCCCACCACTTGGTCGAGCGGCACCGATCCTGAGATCGTCAGCCCCACGCTCTCGGTGCCCCGCATACCCATCGGGTCCCAGGCCCCGTGCTCACTGATCCGCAGCTGCTCGCGCTCGGCGTACACCAGGCTCACCTCGTGCGGCTGCGCCTCAGGCGTGGAGCGGAGGGTGATGAGGAAGGCGTCGGCGTGTCGTCCTCCGGTGACCACCGGCGCGTCCCGCTCGAAGCAGGCCAGCCCGTCGCGCCGGGCGAGCGCGGCCTCGGCCGTGAACAGGTCGGCTCCCTTGCGTGCCTCCGTCGTGACCGAGGCGAGATAGATCTTTCCCTCGGCGATGGCGGGCAGGACGGTCTGCCGCAGCCGGTCTCCGGCGAAGCGTGACAGCCCCTCCACCTGGAACGCGTGCATCGTCCAGATCGCAGCGGTCGACATGCACGCCGCCGCGAGCCGACCCGCTATCCGCGCGTAGGAGTGAAGGTCATCGCCCAGCCCCCCGTACCGGCAGGGCACGAACATCCCCAGCAGGCCGGAGGTCCGCAGCGCGGCCATGCTCTCGGCGGGGAAGACGGCTTCCCGGTCGACCCGCTCGGCGTGTTCGCGCGCGATCTCCAGGACCTCGGCCAACGCCGGTTCATACTCGGCTTCATATTCGGCGGCGCTCATCGGCTTTCCGCGTCCAGCTCGATCTGCGGTGCGACGAAGGTCCACAGGCTGCGCGGGGTGGCGAAGTTCTGGTAGTCCAACTCGTCGAAGAGCGTGGTGCCGTATGCGGTTTCCAACCCGAGGAGAAGCTCCACCGTCTTGAGGGAGTCCAGGCCCAGGCTTCTGAGTTCCTGGTCCGGGTCGATCGACGACTCGGGGGCGAGCTTCGGCAGGATCTGGCGAAGGACAAGGTCAAACGTTTCGTCCCATTGCGGGCGCTCCGCCTTGTCGAATGTCATGCCAGTTCCCTCCTCCTTGATGGCAAGTACCGCAGCAGGTCCCAGGATCGGCGAAACGCATTCTGGCAGCTGCAGCCTTCGACGTCACACCATGAACATCGCACAGAGAGCGGAGGTGATCGGGAGACAGGCGATCACCGGACGGCCGGCACGCGTGTTCAACCGGGGAACGCATGCGGTTGAACAGGCTCGGGTGTCACTCGGGCATGGTGTCGCAGGGGCGGTCCGGACGGCTTGTCGCCGTCTGCGATGACCACGATGATGGCGGCTCAGCGCCCGGATGGCCGTCGACACACCAGCGCCCAGGCGATGGGAGCCGTCGGCACCACGGCTGACAGCTGATCCTTTTCGAACTGGAAGGTGTGTGCTCGTGAACTCGACGGGAGATATCCGGGTTTCGACTGTGGTGATGGCCCATCCGGCCCGCAGGGAACAGGCGGAACAACTCGTGCGGCGCCATCCCGAGCTGGACGCGGAGATTGTCTTCGATCCCGATCCGCAGGGAAAGCCGGCCACCTTGCGCACGGCCAAGGCGGCCTGGAGCCGGATTCGGGAGGGCGCGACCCACCAACTCGTGCTGCAGGAAGACGTGCAGCTGTGCCACGACTTCAAGACCGTCCTGCACCAGGCGCTGTCGGTTGCCCCGCAGGGAGCCATCGCCCTCTTCGCCAACTGGGTCATGTCGAGTGCGCAAGCGGTCCGCCTGGCCGCACTCTGCGGGGCGTCCTGGACACCCAACATCGAATCCTGGACCCCCACCCAGGCGCTGCTCCTGCCCGCGGAGGTGGCACGGCAGTTCGCGGACTACACCGAGCGGTACTCGGAGGACAAGCCGGACAACCGCGCGATGGCCGAGTTCCTCGCCGATCGCGGCATCACCGCTTACATCGCCATCCCGAACCTCGTCCAGCACCGTCCGACGCCGAGCCTGCTCCTCAACGATCTGCTGTACGGCATCCGCAATTCCGTGGTGTTTCCGGCGTCCGCCGATGTGGGCACAGCGCCGTTCAACGACCGCGTCGTCGCGCCGCCGGCCGTGGCGCACATGGGTCTTGGCGACTTCGAGACGATGTGTCACTACGACCCGGTGATCGGCGATCCCCGGTTGCCGACCACCGGACACGAAGTCCTCATCACCTACGGGATGTCGACCACCGAGTTGTCCGAGAGTTTCCTGGGCGACCTCGACTACCACCCGGAGGCCGTCGCAACAGGCTGGTCGGAGACCCTGCTGTTCCAGTTCTGGATCACCATGTTCATCCAGGGTGTCATCGCGAGGGGGCTGCCGGACCTCGCCAAGCTCGAGGATCTCGACGCGGCGTTCGAGAACAACCGGTGGGCGCGAGCGGCCTTGGACACCGTGCCGGCCGCCGCGCTGCGTAAGATGTACACGCATGCCGAGCTGCGACGTCATTCCGACCCGCTGACACCGCTGTGCGTCTCGGCGATGCGCGCCGGATTCGCCGCGGTGGACCACTGGCCCGGCCTCAGCGCGCTCTGGCAGCCGGATATCCACCAGATCGTGCCGCAGTGGAACCTGGGGGACAAGCAGTCCACTGGTCAGGTGCGCGCATGATTGTTCTCGGTCTCGCCGGCGGCCTGGGCCACGATGCCTCCGCGGCGTTGGTGATCGACGGCCGGTTGCACGCACTGGCCGAGGAGGAGCGCTTCGTTCGACGCCGGCACGCACACGACACTCTTCCGCTGGAAAGCGTGGCCTACTGTCTGGACGCGGCAGGGATCACCATGGCTGATGTCGACGTCATCGCGACGAGTTGGACCGACATCGACAGCGACTACGCCCAGCAGGACATGCAGCAGACCTTGCTGGACCATCCCTACCTCGCCGGCGCCGGCGGGAGGCGACCGCGCTGGGAGAAGGTCAAGCATCCGTTGGCGCACGCCGCTGCGGCGTACTACACCTCCGGCTTCGACGAAGCCACGATCATCAGCGTGGACGGTGTGGGCGACGGCATAGCGACCCTCGTCGGGCACGCCCGGGGAGAGACGATCACGGTCCGCCGCGCATACGACATCAGCGACTCGATCGGTCTCTTCTACCTGGGCGTCACCAACTACCTGGGCTTCCGTTTCGGCCAGGAGGGGAAGGTCATGGGGCTGGCGTCGTATGCCAAGCCCGATGAGGACTGGATGCCGTTCGTGCTGGACGACGAGGGATACCGCAGCGGGCTGAGCCCGCTGGGGGAGGACCGGCCCAACTTCGGTCCGCCGGTGGTCCGGGCCTGGAAGGCCCGTCTGGCAGAGCACTTCGGCCCGTCGAGGCCGCCTCGTCACACCTACCGGCGTTCGACGGCTCGGCTGGACGCGTTCGTGGAGCCGGACAGGTGGCGACAGCGGGTGGCGGCGTCCGGTCAGCAGGTCCTGGAGCGGGTGCTGCTGCACGTCATCGAGGGCGCCGTGCGGGAGACGGGCTGCCGCAATGTCGTGATAGGCGGTGGTGTGGGCCTCAACTGCACTGCCAACGGTGTCATCTGGCAGTCGGGACTGGTCGATCGGCTCGCCGTCTTCCCGGCCAGCGGCGACGCCGGAACGAGCGCGGGAGCCGCACTGGCGGTTGCCGCGGCGGCCGGCGAGCGCGACGTCCAGCCGCTGGCGAAGGCCGCCCTCGGCCCGGAGTTCGAGGACGCCGAGATCGCCGCCGTGCTGCGGGAGTACGGCGTGCCCTTCTCCGAGGAGAACGACATCGCCGCTGCGACCGCCGACCTCCTCGCCGACGGACTGGTGGTGGGCTGGTTCCAGGGGCGGGCTGAGACAGGCCCTCGGGCGTTGGGGCAGCGTTCCATCGTCGCCTCCCCGCTGACCCGGTCGATGCACGACCGGGTCAACTCGATCAAGAACCGCGAGCAGTGGCGCCCGTTGGCGCCGAGCATGTCGAGCAGCGCGGCTGCCACGTACCTGGTCAACCCGGGACAGGGGCCGGAGAAGTTCATGCTGGCGGCCTGTGCGGTAAGGGAGTTGGTGCGCGAGCAGATCCCGGCCGTGGTGCATGTCGACGGGTCGTGCCGACCGCAGATCCTGGGTGACGGTTCGTCAGAACTCTTCCGTGGCCTGCTGGGAAGCCTCGGCGCCAAGGGGCACCCCGAGCTCGTTCTCAACACGTCGTTCAACCTCGCCAATGAGCCGATCGTGCACTCACCGCACGACGCGCTGCGTTCGTTCTACAGCTCCGGACTGGACGCCCTGGCCATCGGATCCATGCTGGTGCGAAAGCCGAAGGGATGAGGTCGGTGCGGATCGCCGGGTTACCCGCCGACAGCCACGTTCACAGCGAGTGGTCCTGGGATGCTCCCTACACCTCGATGGAGCGGGCCTGTGAGCGGGCTGCTGAACTGGGGCTTCCCTCCATCGCCTTCACCGAGCACGCCGACTTCACCTCGCGGCACCTCGGTCACGGTGTCGAGCCGTCCGACTGGCAGCGGGACATCGTGACCGATGGCATCCTGACTCCGCCCGCGTTCGACGTGGACGGCTACCTGGTATGCCTGAGCCGCTGCCGGGACCGATTCCCCGGACTCAGGATTCTCAGCGGTGTCGAACTCGGCGAACCGCACTGGCACGACCCGAAGGTCGCCGAGCTCATCAAGCGCGCGCGGTTCGACCGGGTACTCGTCTCGCTGCATACCCTGCCCGCTGTCGACACCGGTCACACGACGGTCGACGCGGCGTACGCCACCGCGCTCCCCGGGCAGATCGTCCGTGCCTACCTGCGGGAACTCCGTGCCCTGGTGACCGGCTTCGACGACTTCGACGTGCTGGCCCACATCGACTACGCGGCGCGGTACTGGCCGCGTGCCGCGGGTGAGTACCCGCTCGAGGACTTCAGGGACGAGTACCAGGCCGTGCTCTCCCCGCTGGCGGCCAAGGGCAAGGCGCTGGAGGTGAACACCGGTGGTCCCCTGGCCTTCGACATCGTTCGCTGGTGGCACGAGCTGGAAGGCCAGGCGATCACCTTCGGCAGCGATGCCCACCGCCCCGAGCAGGTCGCTCGCGGGTTCGCGCAGGCGGCCGCGTTCGCCGAGGCGGCCGGCTTCGCTCCCGGTCGGGATCCGCAAGGCCCGTGGATGCGGTGCTGACGCTGACTTACCGAGCCCGCCCGACCAGGTGGCGGGCACGGACGGAAGCACGGACCTCCGCTGTCGGACGCCGGAAGTAAAGCACGTCCCTGGTGGTGTCCAGGCACTGGACGGGGCCGGCGAGCACGGCTGCGGCACTGTCGTCGATGATGATCAGATCCTGGGTGGCGGCACGTTCCGGCAACCCGGCGAGAATGTCCGCGACGTTCGTGTCATCGGCCTCGACCCACGCGAAGGAGGCGGGGCGGGGCAACCGGCCGGCGAACGCCCGTGCCGCGAACTCCAGTCGGCGCATGCTCTCCAACCAGCCGATGCTGCGGTCGGCCGGATCGAACACCCGGCAGACGACCGTCTGCGCGCAGACTTCGGGCGCGCTCCGGTGCTTGTCCATGAAGTACGCGAGGTTGCGGCGCCACTCGCCGAACATGTCCGGCGTGACGTCACGGCCCTTCTGGTAGACCACGGCCGTGGAGTTGAAGGCGAACACGTGGCCTGCTCGGCGCAAGCGGTATCCGAGCTCGGAGTCCTCCAGACCCCATCCGACGAATCCCTCGTCGAATCCGCCGACGGCCAGCAGGTGTTCGCGGCGGACCGAGACGTTGCAGCTGAACATGTGGTGCCAGCAGGTTTCGAGGTTGTTGAAGTTCTCGGAGAACTCGGCGAGGACGAGTTCGCGGCCGTCCCCGGCAACCACCTCGGGCAGCGCGGACAGGGCGAAGCCCTGGGCCAGCCGCGCGTCGTCGAACGGACCGTCGGCGAGATCATGGCGAGGGCCGACGACCACCAGGTCGTCGCGGAGCCGATGGAAGCGGAGGTGCTCGAGGACGAAGTCGGGGCCGCAGAGCTGGTCGGCGTCGGCCATCAGGACCAGCTCGCCGCTCGCCTTCTCGATGCCGGCGTTGCGGGCGGCCGCGCGGCCGGAGGTAGGACTGCGCGGCAGGAAGACGTAGACCAGGTCCAGATCGGCAGTGAACTCCGAGACCAGATCGCCGGTGCCGTCGGTCGAGCCGTCATCCGCGACGACCACCTCGAGTGAGTCGCCGGCATCGAGCCAGCAACCGGCCAAGCACCGCAGCAGCCTTCCCAGTTGAGTGCGAGCGTTATAGGACGGGATGACGACGCTGACCTTCATCTGAACCCCCTGCGGCGAGACCTGCGCTCATTGATCCCATCGTGGCGCACCGGTTGTGCCACCACCACTGACAGGAACGGAAATGGACGAGACCACCCGCGAGAACCGTCGCACCTGGGACAGCTGGAGCGACAGCTACCAGCGCAAGCACGGCGCCCTGCTGGACGGTCCGCAGGCGGAGGCCTGGGGCCTGTGGCGTCGTCCGGAGGACGAGCTGCGCGTCCTGGACCCGGTCGCCGGGAAGGACGTCCTCGAACTCGGGTGCGGTGCCGCCCACTGGTCGGCGTCCTTGGCCGGACGCGGCGCACGGGTCGTCGGGCTGGACATCTCCGGTGCGCAACTGCGGCATGCCTCCCGCGGGGATCGCTTCCATCCGGTGCTGGCTGACGCCCAGGCGCTGCCGTTCGCCGACGGTTCGTTCGATCTGGTGCTCTCCGACTACGGCGCGATGTCCTGGGCGGATCCCTATCTGACGGTCCCCGAGGCCGCACGGGTGCTGCGCCCCGGCGGCCAGCTGGCCTTCTGCACGAACTCGCCTTTCTTCGCCATGTGTTGGGACAGTGAGGACCGCACGCTGACTCCCCGTCTGCGGCGCGGCTACTTCGACCTGCACACCCGCAGGGTGGCGCCGACCGCGGTCGACTACGTGTTGGGCTTCGGCGAGTGGCTCCGGCTGTTCCGATCCCACGACCTGGTGGTCGAGGCGCTCATCGAGCAGCCGCCGCCACCCGGCGCTGCCACCAGTTTCAGCGACCGGCCGGCCGAATGGACCAGCCGGTGGCCGGTGGAGGCGATCTGGAGTGCGCGCAGGGTGTGACTGGGGTGTGACTAGGGCCTGCCTGCGTGGTCCTGCGGGTACGCGTCGAACAGCCGGCGGATACCCGGACGCAACTCGTCGATCGTCCGGAATCCGCCGTGGTCGAGCGATCGGGTCACCTCCCAACCGCGGTAGCGGCCGATCAACCCACCGACCACGCGGAACACCTGCCCGGTGACGAACGGAGCGTCGCCGCTGGCCAGGTAGGCCGCCAGCGTCCCCACGTGATCGGGCGAGCTCGCGTCGAAGGCGCTGTCACCGCAGGACAGTTGGGCGCCGACATGAGTTGCCACCCGGCCCCGGACGTTGGCTTCGGCGACCGCGTTCACGCTGACGCCGTAGGGATACATCTCGTGCGCGAGCTCCAAGGTCATGCCGACGATGGCGCCCTTGGAGGCGCTGTGGGCCACGCCCAGGTCCGGACGGCCGACGAGGCCGGTCGCTGCGGTGAGAGTGACCAGCGAGCGGGGCGAGCCGGACCGCGGCGCGGCGGCCTGCCGCCACCGCCGGCAGGCTGCCGCCGCCACGAGGTACGTGTGCGAGGCCTGGGAGTCGAACACCGTGCGCCAGTCGTCCGGCGTCAGCTCCCAGACCGGCCGGACCCGAACGGTGGCGGCGGCCGCGACCACGGCGTCGACGGCCCCGTGTTCGGAGAGCATGTCCTCGAACAGCTCGTCGACCTGATCGGCGTCCGTGAGGTCGCAGTGGTGGCCGACCACCGAGCCGTACTCGGCCGCGAGTCGCTCGGCCACTCGGACGGCTCGGCCCGGGTCCTCGCCGACGCCGGTGACGCTGGTCCCGTTGTCGGCGATGACCACCGTGGCTCCGAGCCGGGCGGCTTGGGCGGCGACGGCCGAGCCGATGTCGCCGGCGCCGCCGGTCACCAGGACGACGCGGCCGGACAGGTCCAGGGGACGGGAGGTATCAGGCCTCCGCATGGCTCGCCGCGTCGTCGAGCATGGCCCGCCGGTCGTACACCACGGGTGCGAGCCGGCCGTCGTCCAGATGAGCCACCTGACGGGCTGCGGAGCGCAGTTCGCAGCGGTCCGTGCGGATCCGGATGGCAAGTGAGATCCGGGCCTGCGAGGACAGGTTGGGACCACTCGCGTGCAAGGTGTCCCGGTGGTGCATCGCGACTCCGCCCGCCGGCACCTCGGCGGCCACCTCGTTCCAGACGAACCCTTCCGGCAGCGCCAGGCCGGTGCCCGCCGGATCGAGGTCGGTGCGGAAGAGGTCTGCCTTCCCGACCGGACCGAGGCGGTGCGAGCCGCGGACGTACCGAAGGGGCGAGCTGCCTGCCGAGACCTCGGACAACGCGACCCACACGGTGAAGATGTCGCCCTTCCAGTAGGTGGCGTACGGGCCGTCCTGATGCCAGCCGATGTTGGTCTGTGACGTGGTCACAGGCCGCTTGATGAACAGGTCCACGGCCCATACCTGGAGCATGAGGGCGTCCATGACGGCCGCGATCACCTGCCATGGCTCGGGGCAGGTGATCAGCGTGCGAAGGGCTCTGCTCGCGTTGTGCGGCTCCGCGATCTTGACCAGCCGCTGCGGTCCGTCGCCCGCTTCACGTTCCCGGATGCGAGGAAGCAGCCCGGTGTCGCTCTCGCCGCCGGCCACCGCCTCGGCCGCCACGACGGCCTCGGCGACGAGCTCGGGAGGAAAGAGCCGCGGGATCACGCAGAAGCCGTCGTCGGCGTAATCCCGGCGAAGTGCCCCGACAGTGGAATCGGACGCCGTAGCCCGCCCCGCCGACGAATCGCCGTTCATCTGTCATCCTCTCCTCGGCAGGGACGGGCCGTGGCTGCGGGTCGCAGGCTTCGAGCGGGAATCCGAACCGTCGTTCAACCGGGGAATGACCTCGGTTGAACGCGCCCTCGGCCACAGGCTCCCCGGGCGTCGCCCCGGGCGTCAACAAGCTGCGTTCCAGCGACCGCTGTTGACATGCCGAGAGGGGTGTCAGCATTCTACTGATACGTGAACTCTGGGCGCTATCGCCCTTCTTCGGGAACCGGGCCACTTGCCCTTCCCACGATTTCTGCCATTTCGCCGAAGGTTGTCGATCCAGGTTGTCGATCCAACCGTGGGAATTCGGGCCATCAGCGCAGTCGGGGAAAGGACGCAGTACATGAAGGCAGCGGCTCTGTCTGTTCCGCTCAACCTGGCGGGCCGGGTCATTCTGGTGACCGGCGGCGCCGGTGACATCGGCTCGTCGATCGCGGCCCGGGCCGCATCGCTGGGCGCCACGGTGGTCATCGCCGACAACGGGACAAGCGTGACGGGGGGCGGCCAGGACGCGGAGTACGTCACCTCGGTGGCGAAGCGGCTCGCCGATGCGTACGGATCCGTTTCGGGCTACTTCTGCGATGTCACCGACGCCGAGCAGGTCGAGGCGATGTTCGCGGATCTGTTCGAGAAGCACGGGAACGTGGACGTGGTGGTCGCGGGCGCCGGCACCCTGCGGGTCAGCCCGATCTGGGAGTCGACGCTCGACGACTGGCGGTCGGTGGTCGACTCGCACGCCACCCACACGTTCCTGGTCGCCGCGGCCGCCTGCCGTCGCTGGCGGGCCAACAGCGGGCAGCGGGGCGGATCGCCGTGCTCGCTGATCACCTTCACGGCCGCCACCGGCCTGGTGGGTCGCCCCGACCTCGGCGTGACCCATGCCGCGGCGAAGGGGGCGATCGCCGCCATGACCCTCGAGCTGGCCCACGAGATGTACCCCTACGGCGTCACGGTCAACGCCGTCACGGCGGCGAACGTGCGCGGCCGGATGGCGGACCACGTCGGCGCCCGGGTGTCCGAGGAAGGCGACCCCTTCGACGGCAGCTCGCCCGAGCACGCGGCGCTGCTGTCGGCCTACCTCGCGACCGAGGACGCCGGGTGGATCACCGGCCAGATCTTCCGGGTGATGGGCGGCATAATCGGCCGCTACAGCCCGTGGGAGGTCAAGGAGTCGATCGACAAGCAGGACTTCTGGAGCATCGAGGAGGTCCGTCTGGGCGTGCGCCGGCTGCACGGCGCCTACCCGGAGTACAAGGCTCTTCAGGGACCCCACCGTGAGTTCTGAGCCGACGGCCCCCGCCGGTGTCGATCAGGAGCGGACCCAGGACGTCCCCGGCATCCGGACCGTGACGACAGCGGAGATCGAGAGTTTCTGGGAGAACGGCTGGGTCCGCCTGCCCCGGCTGATCGACCCCGATCTGGTGCGTGGTCTCATGGACCGGGCGCAGGGGCTGATGGGTCCGGAGGGCGACCAGAACGAGGCTCGGATCGGATTCGACTTCGAGACCTCGCCGGCCTCGCAGTCGTTCCGGCGTCCCTCGGAGGTCGATCCGCTCTTCCAGCGGATCTCCCACGCGGAGCAGATCGGACGCAACGCGGCGCTCCTGCTGGGCCGGGACCACGGGCACAGCTTCTTCGACGACATCCTGCTGGTGAAGATTCCGCTGAGCCGCAGGCAGGATCTGGGGCAGGCGTTGGGCTGGCACCAGGACAAGAACCCCACGGACCGTTCGTGGATCTACTTCTGGATCCCGCTCGATCACATCGACCCGGAGCAGGGCGGGGTGCGCTATCTGTCGGGCTCGCAGAAGCTCGGTCCGCTGTGGCGGGGCGGCGCGTGCGTCTCGCTGGAGGAGGCCTACCGCCTGGCGCCCCGGCTGCGGTCCTGCCCGATGTCCGAACCGATGAGCTTCGAGCCGGGGGACGTCATCGCGCACGGCAGCTGGGTGGTGCACGGCACCGACGCCAACGTGAGCTCGGCGCCGCGATGGGTCTATCGTCCGACCTACTTTCCCGCGGACGCCGTGTACATGGGGGTCCCCTCGGAGACGATCGGCGAACGCGGCATCCGTCCGTTCGAGGTGCTCCAGCACGACGACTTCCCAGTCGTCTACCAGCCGAGGCCGACCGAAGCCGGCTGAAGCCGGCTGACGCCCCGGCCGTCCCGCACGCCCGGGCCCAGTGACGGCTGGTCACTGGGCCCGGGCGCGCTCATCCAGCCGCTTCGAAAGCGTGGATGGCCGCCCTGATCTCCTCGCGGACCAGCCGGGATTCCGGGAATCCTCCGATCTCCACCTCCTCGAGGCCGGGGGTGGTCTGGAAGGTCGAGGTGACCTCGCCTCCCCGGAACTCGTACAGGACGACACCCAGTTGCTCAAGACCGGCCGGCAGCTTCACGGATTCCTCCCGGTGCACGAGGAATCCGGTCGCCGGACCCCACAACTCGAAGGCCTCGCCGTGCCAGACCTTCCGGTAGCGGTGCACGTCGCCGTTGGCGGAGCCCAGGAACCGCGCTTCGCGGAACAGGTGCAGGAGGCGTTCGCGATCCGCCGGAGCGAGACAGCCGGGCCGTCCGTCGCTGCCCATGGCCCCGGTCCGGAACGATGTGTGCTGGAACAGCATGATGCTTCGGGAGCCGACCGCCCGGGCCATGTCCTCGAGCCGGCGCCACTGCTCGTCCTCCTCGGGCAGCCCGTTCCCGAGCAGCTGGCTGTCGAGGCCGATCAGGCCGACGCCGCCGAACCATTCGAGCCACGGTGTTTCGCCGAAGTGGCCGCGGAAGCGGGCCAGGCGTTCGCTGGTCGTGCCCCACCAGCTTCGGTCGTAGGCCTCTCCGACGTCATGGTTGCCGGGCACCAAGCGCACGGGTGCGGCGAGCAGACCGAGGAGCTCGGCCGCCGCCCGGTAATCGGCGTCCGCGTCGGGATTGGAGAAGACCACGTCCCCGGTGTGCACGATGAGATCAGGCCGCAGGACATCGTTGACGTAGCCCGCCAAGGCGGTGAAGTTCCGCCGCAACGGACCGTCCCAACGCGAAAGATGGGTGTCCGAAATCTGGACCAGGCGTAGCGGTGCGTCGGGGGTGGGGGCGGATGTAGTCACAGATCTCCTCGTACCTCGTCGGTCCTGGCGGCGGAGCAAGTGAAAATCTACGTGCGGTGAACCGCATTTCGGTATACCGCGGCAGCTGAACCGACATTCATTGACAAGCTCTGCGGGGGCTGGAACGGTGGATTTTCGGCTGCTGCAGGGAAATCACCCGAAAATACGCGACGGGACGTCAGGAGCATCGTGACCGAAGGTGGGGATGGCGCTCAGCCGGGCACGACGACCACGGAGTCGGCCGTGACGGGACGGTTCCGGGCCCGGGCCCTGGCCAGTCGCGGGGCGGTCCGGGAGACGGGGCCGGTCGCCGAGTCGCCGTGGTCGATGGGCGGCGGCACCGGAGCGGAGCGCAGCCGACGGGCGGTTCTCCACGGGATACGGGCCGCGCGTGGGCGCCAGCGGATCCCGGTGCGCGTGCAGGCCCAGGTCAGCGACTGCGGGCCGACGAGCCTGCAGATGGTCCTCGCCTACCACGGCATCGATGTAGGGATCGAGGAGCTCCGCCAGCAGACCAACACCGGCCGCGACGGCGTGTCAGCCCGCGTTCTCCTGGAGGCGGGCCGTCGTTTCGGGATGCCGGCCCGCGCTGTGCGGACCACGCTGGACGGTCTGCGGCGGCTGCCGCCGGCCACCGTGCTCTTCTGGAACTTCTCCCACTTCGTCGTCCTGGAGCGGGCGACCAGTGACTTCGTCTACATCGTCGACCCGGCGCTGGGCCGCCGGCGGGTGTCGAGGGACACCGCCGACCGCTCGTTCACCGGTGTGGCGCTCGAGTTCCAGGCGCCGGTGGCCGCCGACGGGAGCCGGATCCCGGCCAAGCGATCAGCCGGCCGTGCTCGCGCCGGCCATTGGCGCTACCTGAGATTCTTCCTGCCGAGGACCCGGGCCTGGATTCCGCTGTCCGTCACCTCGCTGGTCCTGCTCCTCTTCAACTTCGCGATGCCGTTCGCGTCGGCCTATGTGATCGACCGCACGACGTCCGGCACGTCCGGAGTCGGCGTGCCGGTCATGATGCTGGTGGTCCTGCTCCTCGTCGCGTCGTTCCTGGTGCTCCAGGTGGTACGGAACGTGGCGATCCTGAGTCTGCAGACCGTGGCGGACCGGCGGGTGACTCTCGGCGTGCTCCACCACCTCCTCGCGTTGCCGTACGAGTATTTCGTCCGGCGCAATCCCGGGGACCTGAGGCTGCGGGTCCGTACCAGCACCGCGGTTCGCCAGGTCCTGACGAACTCCGCGCTGTCCGCGGTCTTCGACGGGCTGCTGGTGGTGGTGTACCTGGGGCTGCTCGCGACGGTGGACGTCCAACTGGCCCTGGTGGTCATCGCGATGGGCGGCCTGCAGGTCAGTCTGCTGTTCGCGGGTTGGCGGCGCCAGGAGTACCTGACCGCCGACGCCCTGGAGGCCCAGGCTCAGGCCGAGGCCGAGCTCGACGAGCTCCTGGAGGGCGCCATGACGCTCAAGGCGGCCGGGCTGGAGGGCATGGCGGGCGAGCGGTGGAGCCACACCTTCACCGAGGAGGTCAACACCCGGATCCACGCCCGGCGCCATCTGGCCCTGATGACGGCGCTGAGCACGAGCCTGCAGTTCGCCGCCCCGCTCGCTGTGCTCGTGCTGGGCACGGTCCAGGTGTCCCGCGCGCATGCCTCGCTCGGCTCCGTCATCGCCTTCGCCTCGCTCGCCATGGGGCTCTTCGTGCCGCTGGCCAGCCTGGTGCAGACCGGTCTGCAGGTCTCCTCGCTCGGGCCGACGCTGGCCCGCCTGTCGGACATTCTCGAGACGGAGCCGGAGCAGCGGGCCGCTCCGGTGGCGTCGGGCGGCCTGTGCGGCGACGTGGAGCTGAGCGGCGTCCACTTCGGATACCCGGGCGCCGACGCGATGGCGCTGCACGGCGTCGACCTGCGGGTGGCAGCCGGCGAGTTCGTCGCGGTGGTCGGGCGATCGGGGTGCGGCAAGACGACGCTCGCCGCGATGCTGGCCGGGCTGTACCTGCCGACCCGCGGCACCGTCCTGGTGGACGGCATCGCGACCGCTGACCTGGATCGGGTCGCCCTGCGCCGCCAGGTCTCGTTCGTCAATCAGGACACCCGGCTGTTCGCCGGCTCGATCCGCGACAACATCGTGCTGAGTGCGCCGGGTGCCTCGCAGGACGACGTGGCCGCCGCCGCCGAGGCGGCCCAGATCCATGCGGACATCATGGCGATGCCGATGAAATTCGAGACCCTCCTGGGACCGGCCGGCGCGGGGTTGTCCGGCGGGCAGCGGCAGCGGATCGCCTTGGCGCGCGCGCTGGTACGACGCCCGCGGCTGCTCATCCTGGACGAGGCGACCAGCGCCCTCGACCCGCAGACCGAGCAGCGGATATTCACCAACCTGCTGCAGCTGAACTGCACTCTGGTGGTGATCGCGCACCGCCTGTCGACGCTGGCGGACGCGCAGCAGATCGTCGTCCTCGAGCGCGGGCGGGTCGTTCAGCGCGGTCGTCACGCCGATCTCCTGACGGAGGTGGGACCGTACCGCGGCCTGATCGGAGTCAGGGGGTGATCGCCGTCAGCAGGCGGGCGCGCAGGGCAGCCGAGAAGGCGGCCGATCGGGTCCGGTCCCATTGCTCGGGCGCGAAGCCGAGGCTCAGGTCGAGCGAGTCGGGGAACGCTCCGATGATGAAGTCGATGCCTTCGGACGCGTAGGACGGGACGGGGGGAGGGTATGCCTCCTGCGCCAGGCGCAGGCCGTCCGCAAGCGTCACGACCGGGGCATCGAGGTACTCCAGGTACCGGAGCTTGAAACGCTCGCTGCCGGCACTCGTCGACCCGTACCCGGAGTCGACGAGGTCACGGGCGCGGATGTGCCGATGGAGCAAGGCCTGCATCATCTCGTTCTTCACCGATCGCAGGACGGTCGAAGGGTCGTGGCTGCGGGTGACGACGAGCGGCAGAGCGAGGCTGAACATCCCCATCACGTCCTGGTCCTGGGACTCCCGGGTGTCCATGGGGATTGTGATCGCCACTCGGTCGGCAGCGGTCTCCTGGAAGAGCATCAAGGCGAAGCACATGACGCTCCATTGGCACAGCGTGGCGGATTCCCGGTCGCAGTTGCGTCGCACCTGCTCCAGTTCCGCGCCGGCGAGCCGGGCTTCGTGGGTCACGGCCGGGCGCAAGGTCACGCCGTCAGCTCGCGCAGGCGGGGCGGTGCTCGCCGAGATCGCCGAGAAGCGGTTGGTCCAGTAGCGACGGTTGACCGTGGCGGAGCGTTGGGAGAAGCGCGTCTGCTCGCGGTTCAGCGCCTCGCCCAGCCGGCCCGCTCCCGGCAGGCCGCGGGGACCGCCGGCCGCGGCGCCGTCCCGGTGCTTCTCGTAGGAAGCCCAGAGATCCCGCATGAAGACGCCCCTGGAGAGGCCGTCGACCGCGAAGCTGGCGAACTGTGCGAGCAGGACATGGAAGTCCGGCGAGTAGCGGAGCAGGTGGAACTGCGCAGGCGGCTCTGCCGACCAGTCCCAGGGCCGGCCGCTCAACGCCTGCCCCAACCGGCCGGCGTAGTTGCCGAATTGGTCCTCGGAATCGCACTGGACGAGTTTCTTGGACAATGTGATCCCGGCCTGATCGGGCGGTAGGACGACCTGGCGCATGGTGGCGTCCGGCGCCTGCACCAGACGTACGCGCAGAGCGGCATGGCGTTCCGTCATGTCCCGCAGGCTTCGGGACAGCGCACCGGTGTCCAGTGGCCCGGAAATCCTGACCCAGGCCTGCAGTGGGGCGTTGGGCAGTCTGCCGGGCCCCAGTGACAGGACCCGCTTCTCCTGCCCGAAAGACAGCGGATAGGTCTCCGCGGTCGTGCCGTCGTCCACCAGGTGGTCCCTTCCGAATCCCGGGACGGAACCCGGGCCGGGCTGATGGCAGCCCGGCCCGGACTCGCGCCCGACTGTTCATCGTCAGCCGCAGATCGCCGTCATGGGCGCTACCGACCCGCCGCCGACGATGTCGTCGAGCGCCTCGTCGGAAAGCTCGCAGATGTCGACTGCGTCGAAACCGTCCTCGAACTCCTTCATATTCCACCTCCTCTCGGACTCGCGTCTCCCATGTGATCCCCGGATTGCGCAAGGAAAAAGGCGGCCTGGCAACCCGAAGCTTCGACGCCTGCGCTGCGGCAGGCGGAGGGTGGGCATACGGTCGCGGGCGGCGACAAGGCCTCTGGAACTATGCGAATCACCGGTGCCGGTCTTATCCGCGAGCCCAGCGAATTCCTGAATCCCTGCGCGATTCGCAACGTAGCACGCGGTCATCCGGCGTTCAATGGCCGTGGCGCCGCGCGGTCGTTGAACAGCAGGTCGGGTTTTATCGGGCGCTCCCGGTTATTGATCATCCCACCGACCAGCGCCCGCATCGTGGCGGATCCCGACGGGACCTGTTGACGGCAAGGTCTGCCTCGGGTAGAACCTAACGGTGGCCGTGGCCTTTGCTTGCTGGGCGAACCATGGGGGATGTCGCGCATGAATACGGAGACTATCGAAGATGGTTTAGCGGCGTGTACTGGAGGAGGAACCTCCGGTCCGATCGAGAACGCCGCCGGGAATGAGAAGCAGGTCATATCGGTCGCCGTCGCTGATCTTCTGCCCGCCGATTCGCCAAGGCTGACGGGAGAAAGCGCCGAGCACATCAGCATGCTCGCGGATTCGGAGGCGGAGCTTCCGCCGATCATCGTTCATCGGCCGACGATGCGTGTGATCGACGGGATGCACAGGCTGCACGCCGCCCTGATTCGCGGTTCCCAGCGAATCGACGCGCTGTTCGTCGATGACACGGACGGGAACGATCTTTTCGTCCTCGCGGTGAAAGCCAACATTGCGCACGGCCTGCCGCTCACCCTTGCCGACCGGCAGGCAGCGGCGACTCGTATCGTCATCTCGCACCCGCAGTGGTCGGATCGCTCCATCGCGAAGGTCACCGGTCTGGCCGCGAAGACGGTGCGGACCATCCGTCAGCAGACGAACGGGGATGCCCAGCCGCCGCACAGCCGAGTCGGCCAGGACGGCAAAGTGCGACCGTTGAGCACGGCCGCGGGGCGAAAGGCGGCCGGCGAGATCCTGAGCGCCAATCCCCACGCATCGCTGCGGCAGGTCGCCAAGGACGCGGGGATCTCGCTCGGTACCGCGTTCGACGTGCGCAAGCGGCTGCTGTCCGGCGAGGATCCGGTGGCGTGTCGGCACTCCGGCCCGCTGTCGGACGGGGAGCCGAGTGATCGCCCGGAAGACCCGACAGGGAGCCCGGAGACGGATCAGGCCCACGACACGGCATCGGCTCGGCGGCGCGAGGCCAGGCTGGCCGAGCAGGCGGTGGTGCAGGATCCCTCGGTGATCATGCACATGTTGATGAAGGACCCCTCCCTGCGTTTCACCGACTCCGGCCGACTCCTGCTGCGCTGGCTGAACAGCCGGGGGATCAGCCTGTCGGACTGCGAGGAAATGGTGGAGAGCGTGCCCCCGCACTGCACGGGCACCGTGGCCGACTACGCGCGCCGGGTCGCCGAGTCGTGGGCGCTGTTCGCCGAACAGCTGGAGCGCCGTGAGAAGGCCATGGCGTGACCGAGGCCGTGGTCACGGGAACGTCCCAGGAGAGCTCGCCCTGCACGTACTCCGCAGGGGCCGGAGCGGGAACAGGCGCACTGACATGGGCCCAACAGTTCATGAGGGAGGCGGTTCTGGCCTCGGGAGCCCCGGTCGGCGACTTCGACGTCCTCATCGTCCACGACCTGGCCAGACCGCTGCCGGTCGATCAGGCGCGGGATCTGGTGCGCCGACTCGCGCTGCGCCATCCGACGCTGCGGACCTCGATGTCGGAAACCGCCGAGGGGACGGTGGTCCAGCGGGTCAGCGCTGCCGGCGCGCTGCCGGTCTGCGTCCACCACAGCGCTGACCCCCTCTCGTCGGATCCCAGGCAACTGCTGGCGGGCACCACCTTCGAGACGATGGTGCGGGTGCTCTTCGTCGTCCAGGGCGATGCGGTGGCGCGGATCGCGTTGCGGGTCAACCACCTCATCGCCGACGCCGACGGCTCCCGGGTCGTGTTCACCGACTTCGCGGCGGTGGCGGCCGACCAGCCTACGGCGACGATCGCCGAGCCCGTCACGGCGTCGCCGTTGGACCTCGGACGATTCGAGGAGTCCGAGGCGGGTCTGCGGGTTCAGCGCCAGTCGCTCGATCACGCGACCGCCGTCTACGACCGCGCGCCGCCAACGATGTGGCGGGGCCGACGGCCCCCGGAGGCCGAGAGGTTCTGGCTGGGTGAGTTGCGGTCGGCCGAGCTGCTCCTGGCGTTGGACGTGCTGAAGAACAGGTTGGGCGTCACTCGGGCCGGCGTTCTTGCCGGATCGCTGGCCGCGTCGACCGCGTGCCGGGCGCACACCGAGTCCGCTCTGTTGTTCCTCATCTCCAGCAACAGGTTCGACCTTGCCTGGACTTCCTATCCCGGACTGCTGACGCAAGAGGCGATTCTGCATCTCCCGATCGGCGAAACCGCGGCGGACACCATGCGGGCCGCCACGACCGCGGCGCTGCGGTCCTTGCGAAAAGCCCGTTACGCGCCGGCGGAGTTGGACAAGGTCAGGCGTTCTGCCGAGCGGCGCCGCGGCGTCGGCTTCGACAAGCTGGGGACCGCTGTCGTGCTGAATCTCCTGTCCCTCGATGCCCCCGTCGCAAAAGCCCGTCCTACTCCCACCGTTTTCACGTGGAACACGACGACGAACAGAGAGAATCTCGGGCTCTACATCGATGCGTATCAGGCCGATGGCGAATTCGTGCTGGGTGTCCGCGTCGATACCGGCTTGATGGCGCCGGATGAAGCGGAAGGGCTGCTGCGCGCGATGGAGTGGCTCATTGTCTCCTCGGCCTCGCGTGACGTGACTGTCGACGAGCTGCGCGGCCGTATTCGATCCGGCGGGCGGGAAGTAACGTGATCCGCTGCGTCGAGGGACGTTCAACTGCATACGTTCCCTGGTTGAACAGCCGGATTCGATCGCTGGAACCAGCACCGTCGGCATACGATGCCGACTGGCTGAAGGGGGTACCCGCCTTATGAGGGTTCTGGCCGAAGCAGAGGCATTGCAAACCGTCGCGGCCCTGGACGCGGGCAAGATCGTCGTCCTGCCCACGCGACGCTGGTACATGCTGTGCGCCGACTCGACCAATGCCGAAGCGTGCCGGATGCTTTTCGAGGGAAAAGGGCGGCCCGCCACCAAGCCGCTCGCGCTCGTCATGGCGTCGGACGCCGCGGTGGCCGCACGGTTCTCCTTCTCCGGCCAGGCCCGGCGCCTGGCTGAAGGGCTCTGGCCTGGTGATCTGGCCTTGCTGCTGCCGTGGTTGACGCCGGAGTCCGCTCAGGACCGAGGCTGGCTCGGTACGCGGACCGCGATGGTCACCCGTGATCCCGGGCCGCTGGGGGAGGTGGCCGCATGGACCAGGAATCCGCCCGCAGTGACGGTCGTCAGCCGCAGCGACGGTCGGGACGCCGTCGAACGGCAGCCGGCACTGAGCCCGGTCGAGGTCAGGCGGTTCGTGGAACGCACCGCCATGCCCGTGGAGATCCTCGTGGACGGTGGCGTCTGCCCGTTGGGCCGCGGCCTGACGGTGGTGGACTGCTCGTCCGCCCCGCGGCTGGTCCGGGAGGGCGCCGTGCACGCACGGGCCGTCAGCCAGGCGCTGGACGTGCCCGCGTCCGAGTTCTGAGCATTCCGACCGCTTACCCAGCAAACCGAACCCGGAGGTGCCTGTTGGTCGAGCTCAGTCCCGGCCCGAACCAGAAGTCCGTCCTGGTCCTCTCCGGCGAGGGGCCGTATTTCAAGAACAGTACGTACTACGACGGAACGATGTTCGATGCGCACGCGACCCGTCCGCTCGCGCCGGAGTACGTCGGGCATCCACTCGGTGAGCTGCGGCTGACCGACCTGGTCTGCTCGGACGGTTCGCGGTGGCAGCCGCTGCTGCGCCCCAAACGCGGCAGCGTGCCGCATCTGACCTCTTACACGCTCGAGTCCATTCTGCTTGCGGCTGATCGGCGTTTCGAGCTGATGGATCTCGGACACGTCTGGGACGCCGACGGGGAGCCGGCCGCCCGGCATCCCGTCGTCTTCCTGTCCACCACCTTCATCTGCGACAAGGGCACCCTGCGCCGCGCGCTGACCTGGATCCGGGAACGCTGCCAGGGCGCACTCGTCGTTCTGGGCGGGCAGTACAGCAACCTGAAGTTCGACTCGATCCTGCGGACGCACCCTGAGGTCGACCTCGTCGTCCGAGGCGACGGCGAGCAGGCCATTCCGTTGCTGCTGGACGCCCTCGACCGGGGTGACCCGCTGGACCAGGTGCCGAACCTGGTGATCCGCACCGGCCCGACCACGTACCGGTTGACCGGGTTCGGGTACATCGACCTGGAGGAGCACCCGTCGCCGGGTTTCGGGACCGGTCATCGTCCGGTGGTGCCCTACGAGTCGATGCGGGGCTGCCCGTTCTCCTGCAAGTTCTGCTCGTTCCCCTTCGCCTCTCCGGAATGGCGCTACAAGTCCGCGGAGAAGATCGCCTCGGACTGGGCGCGCTATCGGGAGGTCAACGAGGCGCGCCACATCCGGGCCATGGACTCGACGTTCACCGTGCCGCCCACCAGGATGCGGCGGCTGATGGAACTGCTGCCCTCGGTGAACGTGACCTGGGAGGCGTACACCCGGGCCAACGTCATCACCGGCCGGGAGACGGTCGAGCGGTTGGCCGAGGCGCACTGCGCCACCCTGTCCATCGGATTCGAGTCGATGAGCCCCAAGTCCCTGGACCTGATGCACAAGCAGGTCCGCGCCGAGCAGAACCGCCGGGCGCATGAAGCGCTGTCCGGCGGCCCGGTCAGGTACCGGACGTCGTTCATGGTCGGTTACCCGGGCGAGGCCCCGCAGGACTACGAACTCACCCACCGGTTCCTGCTCGGTGAGTACACCGGCCACTTCATGCTGTCGGTGTTCTCGATGACCGACGAGACGATGCCGGTCTGGCAGGACGCCGAACGACTGCGCATCGAGGTCGAGGACTTCGAGGACCCCGACGCGGCGTGGACGCATATCGGCATGGACCACGTCACGGCCAAGCAGTTGCGCAAGCGGACGCTGGACGAAGTCCGGCTGCGCAATGATGACGCCGTCCTTCTGCTCTGGCAGTCCGACTATCACACCCCACTCCTTCCGAAGGAGTCCGCCAAAACCAACCTGTGGGCCGAGAAGCTCGTGGAACGGCTGGGCATGCTGCCGGTCGACGTCCCCGACGTTCGGCGGCGCGTGGAAGCCGCGGCCGACCTGCTCGGCTCGCTCGAGTCCCTCGGCGTACGTGTGAACACGTCCGCCCCCAGCAGAACTCAGGAGCCGGCGCTGTGACCGACCGCCGATACAGCTACCTCCGGCTCGGGGAGGTCCCGGGGGAGGTCGACGACGGCATCCTGTACTGCGATCCACTGACCTCACTGGTCGCGTACCCGTCCTTCGAGAAGTACCTGACCGAAATGCTCCCGCTGTTCGCCGGAGACGGCCTGCACGTCGCGATCGGCGACGTGGACGGACTGCGGGAGTACGTCTCCGAGCGGCGGGCCGGTGATCCGACGAGTTTCGGGCACCTGGCCGGCAACGCGTGCATGCAGACCGTCGGCAAGGTGACCGCCGGCTGGGCGGCGGCCGAACTCGCCGACGCCGAGTTCCACGTCTGCGGGACGTTCGGCGGAGACGAGGTCATCGTCGCGGCCTCGGGCCTCAGCCACGAGCGGTTCGCCGACAAGATCCACGAACTGTGCCGCCTGATCAAGGCCACGGCCCCGCGGCCGTGCAGCTTCGCCCTCGGCACGCTCGAAGACCACACCGTGACCCAGAGCGGGGCCTTCACCGCCTACCGGCACATCGTGTCGATGGTCGACGCACGCCTCTTCCACGTGAAGGAAGAGGCCCGAAACAACGGCGGACACCTGGACGGGGCCGTGACCGACCTGGGTCTCGTCAACCTGCTGGACCAGCAAGGGGCCGGGCGTCCGGCGCGGATTGGAGGCGGACAGTGAACACCACCACGACGACCGGCCTGAACGGCGAACAGCTGCGGGCACTTGCTCGGCAACACGGCGTGCCGTACCTGGACGTGGCGCTCATCGCGGCCAACTCCGAAGGTGCCCGCCCGCTGAAGGGCTACCCGAGGGCCCGGATGCAGCTGCGGCCGCACGGCTCGGACGAGAACTGGCAGATCATCCTCCCCTTCGACAACGCGCAGTCCCCGTTCGAGGTGAGCGACGGCGCGCTGCGGCTCGCGGGTGAGCCGGTCGCCGACGTGGTCGCGCTGGAGAACGACGACGTCGTGCTGACCTACCTGCGGGCCGGCGGCCGCTCGATCACCCTGAACACGCACTCGCGGTCCAAGTGCACGGGATGCCTGTTCTGCCCCAACGTGATCGAGGACGCCGCAGACGAGACCCTGGCCACGGCCGACCAGCTGGCCGAGGTGCTGGAGTGGCTGATGGCGGACAACGATTGGCCCGACCTGGGTCACGCAGAGGTCATCACGGTCTGCAGCGGTTGCTTCCACCACCCCGGGATGGCGATCGATCACATGGCGGCGCTGCGGATCGCGGCCGACCGCTACGGCTTCACCGGCCGGCTGCACCTGCTGTCCTCGGTGCTGCGCGACCGGGCCGATCTGGAGCGGCTGCGCGAGACCTGCGGCCCGTTCCACCTGACCCTGACGATGGAGTGCTTCGAGCGCAGGTCGCTGCTGCTCAAGGACACCAAGGCGTCACTCACGCTGGAGCGGGCCGGCGAGATCCTGGAGGACTGCCGGGACCTGGACATCATCGGCGACTTCACCTACGTCGCCGGGCTCGACTCCCTCGACACCGCCGTGCGCGGAATCGCCCAACTGGCCCCGCGGGTCGGCACGTTCCCCAGGATCCAGGTCTTCCAGGCGCACAACGATTACATGCGGCGGGCCCGGCACCGCGAGGCCGAAGACCTGGCTTACTACCTCGCTCTGCGCTCGGAGCTGGAGTCGGTGTTCGCCCCGACCGGGCTGGCCCCCAAGTCCTGGGAGAACTACCGACCGCTGTGGTACTCGCAGTTCGCCGGCCTGCCGGTGCCGGGGCCCAGGGTATGAGTCCGGGCACCGTCACCGGCCACAGCGTGCGGGTCGCGGAGGTCCGGCTGCGCGAGTTCACGGTGCCGGCGCCCGCGGCGGCTCTGCACCATCCGGCAGTCCGGCCCGACATCCGTCGCGATCCCGTGCACGGATGGCTGGTCGGAGTCAGCGACGGCCTGCACTGGGGGTGGTGGGGGCCGGTCGACCAGGCCGTGGCCGCTCGGGTCCCCGGCCTGCTGGCCGCCGCCTTCTCCGTCCTGCCGGCCCAGGTCGACGCGGCGGACTTCGCGCGCCGACTGCGCCGGGCCACCCGGCACGGGCACACCGGCCTGCTCGCACTCAGCGTCGGCGCGCTAGAACTCGCCCTGTGGGACCTGCTCGGACAGCGTGCCGGGCTCCCGGTCTGGTCCCTGCTGCGGCCGCAGGCCGTCGAGCACGCCGTTCCCGCCTACGCCACCTGCTTCGGCGTGGACCCGACGCCGAGCCGGGTGCCGCAGGTGATGGACGAGGTGGCCGACGGGTTCGCGGTCCAGAAGTGGCATCCGGACGTGCTCGGCGCGGAGTTGATCGAGCTGACGAAGGAGTTCGCCGCACGGCGGGGACCGGGGCGGCTGGCCGTGGACTTCCACGGTGCCTGGCCCCCCGAGCGGGTTCGCGACGCCTGCCGTCCGCTGGGCGACGCGCTCGCCTGGGTCGAGGAGCCGTACCACCCGGACGAGGTGGACACGGCGAGGGCGGACGAGTTCGCCGTGCCCCACGCGGCGGGCGAGCACTGCTACGCCCCTGCCGACGCCGCGCAGTTGCGGGCGGGGCATGTCGACGTCTGGCAGCCTGACGCGGTGTTCTGCGGCGGCCTGGTGAATCTGCTGCGGCTGGTGCGGGCGGCGGCGCGGGCTGGCGCACGGTGCGCCCCGCACGGCGGCGGGTTCCTCCCGGCGCTGCACCTGGCCGCGGCCGGTGAGCGGATCGACCTCGTGGAGCTGCACCTGCTGCTGGAACCGCGGCGCAGTGTGCACTTCGCCGAGCCGCCCGCCCTGAAGGAGAGTCAACTGGCCATCCCGACAGCCCCCGGCTGGTGCGGTGAACTTCGAACGGATCTCTTCGATGGCTGAGCCACAGCCCGTGCTCCTGATCGACGCGGGCGGAACACTGATCACCCGGACGCGGCCCGGGTTGACGACCCGGGTGGTCCAAGCCGTCCGCCAGGCCCGGGAGCTGACCGCCGACCAGGAGAGCCGCCTGCGGGCGGCCGTCCTGACAGCGGCAGACCCGGACGCCTGCCTGCGCGCGCTCGACCTCGCGCCGGACACCCGGAGCCTGGTGGCGGCGGTGCTGGCCGAGGATCCGGGGGAGGCCCTCGTGCTGCCCGGTGCGGAGGAACTGCTGCGCACCGCCTGCGAACTCGGCTGGCGGGTCATCGTTGCCAGCAACGCGGGTCCCGGGACGCCGGAGCTGCCCGAGGAGCTCGGGCGGCATCTCAGCGGTGTCGTGGAGTCGCGCGACTGCGGTCTGGTCAAGGAGGATCCGCGGTTCTGGACCCGACTGATCGAGACCGAGCGGATCGACCCGCGGCTGGCGCTGGTGGTCGGCGACCACGAGCAGGCCGACCGGCGGGCCCCGGCGGCGGCCGGACTGCAGTCCCGGTTGGTGGCCGCCGGCCTGGCGTCGCTCACGGCGGATCTCCAGGCGGCCGGCCCGGCGCCGGCGCAGGCCCTCGCGGTGGTGGCCGGCGACCACGAGGACTGGGCCGGTCGGGACATCGTCGTCGCACCCCACCTTGAGCCGATGGTGGTCCGGGTGACCCGCGCACGGGTGAAATACTCCTCGGGCGCCGGGGCCGGGACCGCGGTCGTCGTGAAGCGCCGCTCCAGCCTGCCCGCAGTGGTCGGCCATCAGGAGGAACTGCCCGGCATGCTGTGGCTGCTGCAGGGCAGGGAGCGCTCGCCGTACACGGTCCCCGCGAGTCTGCACCGACTGCTCGAGGAGAAGGGCCTCTCCCTGGACGTGCTGTCCGCAGCGGACCAGCGGCACGCGCTTTCCATGCTCCACGAGGCCAGGGCAGACTCGACAGTCGCAGAGCGCACAGCGGATCTGGTGCGCTTCCTCGAAGATCGCACCTCGAAGATCGCAAGGATCATGGAGCCCCGTGATGACGCACGACCGTGAGCTGTTCTCCGGCACCGCGCACTACTACGCGCGCTACCGCTCGCCGTACCCTGCCGACCTCCTCGACGGTCTCACCGCCCCCTTCGGACTCGGCGCCGGCACCGACGTCCTGGACCTCGGCTGCGGCAGTGGCCAGCTCGGACTGCCGCTGTCGCGGACCGGCTGCACCGTGTGGGCCGTGGACCCCGATCCGGACATGATCGCCGAGGGCGTCCGCACGCAGGCCGACGGGGAATACGGCACCGTGCGCTGGATCCTGGGCCGGGGTGAGACAGTGCGCTCGGCGGGGTTGCCCGAGCTGAGGCTGTGCACGATGGGGGCCTCGTTCCACTGGATGGACCGCGAGCTTGTGCTGAAGACGCTGGACGAGATGATCGAGCCGCAGGGCGGCGTGGCACTGGTCTCCGGTTCCGCCAGCATCTTCTCCAAGTCCGGTGCGGTGGAAGGCGCCTGGCTCGACGTCACCCGAGAGGTGGTCACCGAGTTCCTCGGGCCGCAGCGGCGGGCCGGACGCGGCACGTACAGCCACCCGAAGCGCGGCCACGAGGAGGTCCTGCTCGACTCCGCGTTCCGTAGGCTGGAGACGAGCCGGTTCACCGCCACCCGGCTGCTGTCGGTGGACGAGGTGGTGGGGCAGCAGCTCTCCACCTCCTATGCCTCGCCGGTTCAACTCGGCGAGCGAATGGGGGAGTTCCGGGCGGAGCTGACCCGCCGGCTGCTGGAGCTGAACCCGGGTGACGGGTTCGAGACCGTGGAGCACTTCGATCTGATCGTGGCCCGCCGGTGACGACGCCGGGCAGCGGTGCGGCCGTGGACTACTGGCGGGCAGCCTGCCTGCTCGGCTTCAGCCACGCCGCCGGGCTGGCCTGGCCGCCGCCGGGCGCGCCGCAGCGCCGGCGAGCCGCCGGACACTGGGGTTGCAACCCCGGCATCGCCTGGGCAGCCGGTCACCTCGCGCAGGCCTCGGGCGGGGAGTTCCTGCTGATCGTCGGCACGGGACATGCGGGCAGCTATCTGTTCGCCCAGCAGGCGCTGCGCTGCTCGGCCGCACCGGCTTCGATCCGCGAGGCCAACCGCCGGTACGGCCAGCCCGGCGGCGAGCCCACAGAACTGCTGGGCATCCCCGAACTGCCCTATGTGGGCGGTGAACTGGGGCCGGCGCTGGGCGTCGGTCAGGGCATCGCCGCGTCCTCGCCCGGACTGCGCGTGGTGACGGTGATCGGCGACGGGGAGTGCGAGACCCCCGCCGCTCTGGCCGCCTTCGCCCACCACGACGTGCTCACGAGGGCGCCCGACAGCTGCTGGCTGCCGGTGGTCAACGCCAACGGCGCCCGGATGGGCTCCTCGGCGCGGTTCTCACCCAAGCGCCTGCAGAGCCTGCTGGAAGGTATGGGCTACACGGTGCTCAGCAGCGGCGCGCACACCGCCGAGGCAGCCGAAGCGGCCCGGCGCGCCTGGGAGTTGAGTGAGTCCGGGGTGCCGGCGGTGTGGCTGAGCATCACCGAGAAGGGCTGGCCCGCCCCGGAACTGCTCGGTGGCCTTCCCTTCCGCGGCCCACAAGCGCACAAGCCGCGCGGCTTGGACCTGACCGACCCGCAGGTTCGCGCCGACATCCAGGACTGGCTCGGCCGGCTGAACGACCCCCCGGTGGTCGCCGAGAACGGCAGCGTGTCGCCCGCGGTGCGGAGCCTGGCCGCCCGGATCCGGCTGGACCTGCCGGCCGAGCCAGGCCGCCGGGTGTCGACCGGGCCCGGCCGCCGGGTGCCGGACGCCGGCCGTGGCGGTGCCACCGTGCGGGCTGTGGTCGGCACCGCTTCGCCGATGGCGGCCGTGGACGAAGTGCTCGCGGACCGGTCTGTGCGGGTCTTCTCGCCGGACGAGGCGGTCTCCAACGGTATCGATCGCTGCCTCAGCGCGGGCCTGGTGACCGAGGTCCTCGCCGAGGAGGTCTGCTCGGCCTGGACCTGGGGCAGCATCGAGGCCGGTACTCCGGCCGCGCTGGTGTCCTACGAGGCGTTCGCGCCGCTGGTGGCGACGCAACTGGCCCAGTACCTCAAGCTGATCACGGTCCGCCCGCCGGCCGGGCGTCCGCCCTTCGCGGTCGTCCTGACCAGCCTCGGCTGGGGAAACGCGCCAACGCATCAGAACACGGATCTCGCGGGTGGACTGCTCGCCCGCGCTGCGCACTGCCCGGTCCGTGTCGTGTTTCCGCTCGGTGCCCAGTCCGCGCGGCATCGACTGCGGGAGGTCCTCGACGACCGCGATGTCCTCGTCGCGCTCTCGTGCTCCAAGCAGGCATTGCTCGACCTTCCGGATCCCGGCGGCGCGGCGGTGGGAATCAGGATGCAAGGCGCGACCGATGACGACGCGGTGATCGTCGCGGTGGGCGACGTCGCTGTCACCGAAGCGGTTGCCGCCATGGCGTCGGCGGCGGAGCACGGCCTGCGGGTGGGGGTCGTCGCCCTGGTGGAACCGGCGCGGGTGGATCCCGCGGCGGTACGGCAGGCCGGTGGTCCGGGGCTGCCCGGGGTGTGCGTCTCGTGGGTGGCGGGCCATCATCTCGCGTCCGTCTACCACACGGTGCGCCCTGGGCACTCGGCGCAGCTGGGGTACCGCGAACGCTGGGGGCCGACCGCGTGGGAGACCCTGGCGGCCAATGGGTTGACCAGATGGTCGCTGCTCAGCCGGCTGCGTGCCGCAGGATGCCCGCTGCCGCCGGAGCTGGATCGCCCCGCCGGTTCGGAACCCGGACCTGTTGACCCCGCGACGCTGTCCTATGAGGTGAGAGCGATATGAACCCGTTCCGTTTCGGTGTCCTGACCAAAGGCGCTTCCTCCCGGAAGGCCTGGCTGGACCTGCTGGCCGAGGTCGAGGACGCCGGTGTCAGCAGCCTGCACCTGCCGACGCATTCGACGCCGCAGTACTCGCCCGCCGTGGCGCTCGCCGACGCCGCGGCGCGGACCTCGTTGCGGATCGGCACGCTGGTCCAGAACAACGACCTGCAGCACCCGGCGCTGCTGGCCCGCGAGGCGACCACACTGGCCCTGCTGTCGGAGGGCCGATTCGAGCTGGGCATCGGCGCGGGCTGGATGGAACGCGACTACCGGCATTTCGGACTGCCGCTGGATCCGGGTGGGGAGCGGGTCTCCCGACTGGCCGAGGCGATCGAGGTGCTGCGCCGGTGCTGGAGCGGCCGGGAGGTCTCGTTCCACGGCAAGCACTACACGGTCGACTCGCTCCAGGGACTCCAGGGTCCGCCGGTACCGCTGCTCGTCGGCGCCGGTGGCGGGCGGATGCTCCGGCTGGCCGCGGAGTGCGCCGACATCGTGAGTTTCTCCCGTGATCTGTCCGCCGGTTCGACCCCCCACCAGATCGCCGTGGACGCGTCCCTGGAGTCGACCGAGGACAAGGCGCGGATCCTGCGCGGCCACCTCGGGGCACGGGCAGCCGAGGTCGAGCTGAACGTCCTGGTCATCCGGGCCGGAGTCGGCTCCGACGCGCAGGCCAAGCTGGACCAGTACCTGTCGGACACCGGGGTGAGCCCGCAGACCGCCCGCGAGACCCCGGAGAACCTGCTCGGCTCTTCGATCGACGAGCTGGTGGACCTGCTCCAGGAACGCCGGGCGCGCACCGGGATCAGCTACTACGTCCTCCGGGAGCCCGATCTGCAGCTGGCTCGCCTGCTGGCCGCGAGGCTGTCGGGCAGCTGATGACGAACTCAACTCAACGGAAAGGGAAGTGACGATGCTTCACATAGCGCGCGATGTCCAATCGGCTGAGCTCACCGACGTTCCCGCCGTCATCGAACGGCTGGAGGCGGACGGCGTAGTGCTGGTGCCCGGCTACCTGGATGCCGCCGCCGTCGCCCACGCGAGCGCCGAGTGCCACGAGTTGTTCGAGCGGACACCCTCCTGGGCGCATCACGAGGACTACTCGGTGGGCCAGTCCGTCCGGATGGAACGCGGCGACATCGACCCGACCGCCTTCCCGGTCATCTCCTCGACCTTCGCCCGCCCCGAACTTGAAGCGGTGGTGGGCGCGTTCTTCGGCGAGGACCACATCTTCAGCCGGACCATCTACGGGATCCTCGACATCGTCGGCAGCACCACCCATGTGCAGCAACTGCACTACGACAAGATGCGGCACCTCAAGTCGTTCGTCTACCTGACGGATGTGGGATCCGCAAACGGCCCGTTCCACTGCCTGCCGGGTTCACACCTGGTGGCCCGCGAGCAGCAGCGGGAGAACCGGGAACGGCACATCGTGCCGACGGACGAGGACGTGCGGCAGCTGCCGCCGGAGCTGGCCGGCCGGGGCGTTCCGGTGCTGGGCCGGGCGGGCACGCTGATCCTGTTCGACAGCGACATCCTGCACCATGCCGGTGTCGTCACCGAGGGGGAGCGTCTGGCGATCCGCAGTCTCAGCTTCGGCTCCTACCGGTCCGAGACCTGGTACCGCCAGGACGGCAGCGTCGAGATCGCCCCTTGAGCGCCGTGGTGGGAGCGACCCGGTGAAGGACACCGCCGTCCGCTGGTGCGGCTCTCGGCTCGACGTGGGCGAAGGACCGCGGTGGGTCGATGGACGGCTCGTCCTGGTGGACATCATGGCCGGCGCCCTCTACGAGACCGACGGAGATCGACCGGCGCCACTGCGGCGGCTCCATCGCCTGGAGGTACCCCTGGGCGCGGCCGCGCCGGTCGCCGGGGCGCCGGGGACCTGGATCGTCGCCGCCGGGCGCGGGATCGCCCTGCTCGACCGGTCGGGTGAGCTGGACTGGCTCGCTCGACCGGCCAAGGGAGGACGCGCACCCCGGCGTATGAACGACGGGGTCTGCGATCCCTTCGGCCGCTTCTGGGCGGGCTGCACGGCCTGGGACACCACCCCTGGCGCCGGGGCGCTCTTCCGTGTCGACACCGACGGAACCGTCACCGAGGTGCTGGACGGGCTCACCACCCCCAACGGCCCGGCCTTCAGCCCCGACGGAGCGCTGCTGTACCTGGCCGACAGCCACCATCGGGTCGTCTACCGCCACCCCGTCGACCCGGTGACGGGGGAACTCGGCGAGCGATCCGCGTTCCTGGCGTTCGACCTCGGCGCTCCCGACGGAATGACCGTGGACGTCGACGGCAATCTCTGGGTGGCGCTCTGGGGATGCGGCGAGGTCCGGCAGTTCACCCCTGACGGCGTTCTGAAGGCGGTACTCACGGTTCCGGTGCCGCAGGTGACCGCGCCCTGCCTGGGCGGTCCTGGGGGCAGGAGGCTGTTCGTCACGACGGCCGGGTACGGGCGGGGCGACGATGCCACCGACGGCAGCGGCGAGGTGTTCGCCTTCGACGTGCTCACGCCCGGTGCTTCGGCTGCCGCATTCCGCCCGTTGGCACGTGGGGGAGCCGGCGGCCCGGGGTGACCGTCCGTGGTGACCGCCCGGGGTGACCGTCCGTCAGCGAGCGCGATAGCGCAGGGCGAACACCGACCACGACGTGCGACCGGAGGACAGCGCGAGCAGCGGAGCGCCGTCCGGCAGGGCTTCCTTGTCGACCAGGTCCGCCAGCCCGCGAATGACGTCGACGCTGAAGCAGTGGCCTGCCTCGATCGCGGGAACGATCTGGCGGGAGATTCCCGAGCCGTGGGCCAGGAACCTGCGGGTACCGGTCGAGTACGAGCCGACCAGCATTCCCGTGACCTCGCTCGCCGTCCAACCCGCCGCCGAGAGCGCGGCTCGGGTGGCCGCACCGACACCGTCGACCGTGGATCGCAGGGCTGCCAGGCCCGGTCGGGGATCCGGCGAGGCCACGCGCGTCGTGGTGCAGAGAGCGACCAGTTCGAAGCTCGGCCCGGGTGGTGGCCCGGGCGTGACAGTGCAGAGGCCTGCGGCGTCGCCGAGGATACTCATGCTGTCGGTCTGCACCCGGCTGTCCGGCTCGGCGGTATCGGCGGTGACGACGAGGACCGGACCGGTCCGGCGACACGGCCCGCCCGCACTGAGGACCGCGAATCCCAGGTTCGCGCAGCCGTTTCCGGTCACGATGAACCCCGGCGTCCGCTCGTGTCCGGACGAGTGCAGGAGCGTGTTGAGCACCACGGACGCCGAGGTGTTCTGGACGTCCTCGGTGGCGTAGACGATGCCGCTGATGTCCTTGGACCGATGCGTCATGGAGCGCATCAACTCGGCTGCCAGCATCACCGAGTGCCCCTCGTACACGGTCGCGCCCGTGGCCCCGGACTCGCGCAGAGCGTCGCGGTTGGCCATGACGTCGGCGTCGCGCAGGTCGTCGAGCGCGACGATCCCTCCCAGCGCGACGCGGAAGTCGGAGAGGTGAAGCCGTGGGCCGTCGCTCATGTCAGTCATGGCGTCGGCGGCTCCGATCGCCTGATCGCCAGCGCGCCGACGACGAGCGCCACCGAGGCGACCGACTCGAACGTCGTCAAGGAGAGCGCGGAGTCGGGGAATTCGATGTCAAACTCCTGCTCGGACGCGGCGATGAGCTGCATCAGCTGGAACGAGGTCAGACCCAGATCTTCCAGCCGGTCGCCGGCCGTGATCTCGTGACCCTCGGGAAGGTCAGTGAGGATCTTGCGCAGAAGCCGCACGAGCGCCCCTACGGTTGCCTCATCGGTCTGCGATTCAGTCATGACCTGACTCCCTCCCTGGAAAGGGTGCACCGGCGGCAGAGTAGCCCGAATGCGTTCAACCGCACACGTTCCCCGGTCGAACGCACACCCGCCTTCGTTTCGCTGAACGTTGACAGATCAAGCCGCACTGGAAACGCTGGCCGAGCCGGTTTCGATGCGTCTCGATCCGTCTCGATCCGAAGGGGGCACCGATGAGCATGCCGAACCTCACGTTCCATAACGCGGATCGTGCGATCCCATTGCTGGAGAAGGACGGTTACGCCCTCATTCGCCATGCCCTGTCGGCAGAGGATGTCGAGCGGGCCCGCGCGGTCTGCGATGACCACCTGCTGCCCGATGCCGATGCTGAGAACGAGATCGAGGCCACGGCGCTGCTGCAGATGCCCGAGCTGGCCTTCATTTTCGAGGAGCGCCTGATGGCGGCGCTGACCGGATGGCTCGGCGGGACCCTGGTGCTCTATCCGAATTATGTGGCACGACTCAACCGGTTCACGGACTGGCACATCGACAACGGATTCTCACCAAGATTTCTGGCCGATGCGAGCCATCTCTACAGCCCGGACTTCCGGCATCTGCAATGTGTGGTCTATCTCCAGGACAACATCCCCGGATCCGGCGGAGGGCTGGACGTGCGGCCGGGGTCGCACGCATGGGCAGCCGGCGGTCTGCTCCCCGATGACGACGAACTCGCGCGCAGCTACCCCGAAATCGTCTCGGTCGATTCCAAGGCGGGCGACCTCATCGTGTTCGACGGAAGGCTGATGCACCGGGGGACACCGACGGACGGCTCACACAAGGCCCCGCGCCGCCGCAAGTACGGCATATTCTGGAGTGCGTCACGCGATGACCAGGTGCAGATCGACCGGTTCATCGAGTACTTCCTGGGCCGCGTGGATTATCTGCGCACGCTGAATCTGTCGCCGGATGAAATTCAGCGCGAGGTCCGGCGGCATGAGCTCATGCACGACGTCCGCTTCCCGAAGAGCTACCTTCCGCAGGCGGCCGAGGTCATCCGCAGGTTCGGCGTCACCCTCGCCGAGATGCCCGAACCCGGTACGGAACGTTCGTGATGGTGCCCGGCGAACATAGGCATGCCCCTGCCCCTGCCCCGTTCCGATTCTGTGTGGCAACGGGCGGCGTTGAGACCGCGCAGGAATGGCCAGAACTCGCCCGCAAGGCCGAGGATCTGGGCTACGACCTCCTGGCGGTCACCGATCACGTCCAGCAGGAGATGGCACCGTTCACGGCGCTGGCCACGGCTGCCGCGGTCACCACCAGGCTTCGGCTCGGAACCTACGTCATGTGCCATGACCTGCGCAGCCCGGTCGTCCTTGCGAAGGAGTTCGCGACCCTGGACCTGCTGAGCGGCGGGCGGGTTGAAATCGGTCTCGGCGCCGGTTGGTTGGTGAGCGACTACACCCGAACCGGGACACCGTTCAGCAGCCGCACGCGACGCTTCGAGCGGTTCGCGGAGTACGTCGAACTCCTCTCCGGGCTCCTCGCCGGCGGCTCGGTCAGCTATCAGGGGCAGTACTTCTCGGTGTCCGACGTGATGTGTGTACCGTCCCCGGTGCAGCCCATCCCCCTGCTGATCGGTGGCTCACGGCGGCGCGTGATCGAGCTCGCGGCGAAGCGGGCGGACACCGTGAGCATCGCACCGACAACCGGTGCCGATGGCCGCCGGTCCTCCTACTGGGACACCGAGATCGACGACCGGGTGGGCTGGGTGCGCGCAGCTGCGGCTGATCGCCCTGCTGTGCCCGAGATCGACGTTGCGGTTCACGAATGCAGGGTCCTGCCGCGGCCCAAGGCGGTGACAGCCGCGCTGAGCGCCGCTCGAGGAATTCGCGAAGATCAGCTTGATGCGATCCCCAGCCTCCTCGTGGGGACGGCCGAGCACGTGGCTGAGCTGCTGCTTGCCCGCCGCGAACGTTGGGGGGCTTCGCGGGTGACGATTCCGGCCTCCGCGGTGGACGAGATGGCTCCGATCGTCGCTCGCCTTTCCGGTAGCTGATACCAGCCGTCCGTTCCTGTGGCGGTCGGCTGTAGACGGAGGACGTCGACCCGACCTCGCGGCTGCTTGCTTGCTGACAGGCGACCCACTGCTGAGGGCGAAGCGGCTCCACCCGGGATCGGTTCGGCGGCCTACGGGTGGGTGCCTTGCAGACTGAGCTGCTGTGACAGCCAGGGCAGCGCCTGGGCGAAGGAGGCCGCGCCGGTCTGCCAGGTGTGCGCGCCGGAGCAGCTGGTGACGACCGTGCGGATGCCGTCCTTCCTGGCCGCCGCGCTCAGCTCCTTGGCCGCCGTTGTCTGGCTGTGCTCCTGGTCGCCGTCCTCGAACCAGCCTGAGACGCCCTTGTACTTGGCGTGGTGCGCGAGCACGGTCGCCGGGTCGTGTGCCGCCCAAGCCGTCGCGTTTCCGCCGTAGAGCTGCTGGATGGTGCTCTCCTTGTCGCCGATGTACGGACCGTGGTCGCCGGAGAAGTCCCCGAAGTGGGTGAACACGTTGGGGTGTTCGACGGTCAGGTCGATCGCACAGGTGCCGCCCATCGACCAGCCGGCCACGCCCCACTTGTGCGGGTCGGTGGCGGTGTTGAAGGTCTTCTCGATGTACGGCGGGATGTCCTTGACCAGATGGTCCTCGGAGTTGCCGTGCGGACCGTCGACGCACTCGGTGTCCACCTTGAAGCCGCCCGTCGCGTCCGCGAACACCAGCACGGGGGCGAAGCCGTGGTGTTCGGCCGCGTAGGCGTCCGCCGTCTTCACCGCGTCACCGGCGCGGATCCAGTTGTCGGGCGCCGCGAACTCGGCGCCGATCATCTCCAGGACCGGCAGCTTGGGCCGGTGCACACTGCGGAACCAGGCGGGCGGCAGGTAGACCAGCTCCTGCCGGTGGGTGAAGCCGCTGGCGGTGTCCGGGATGTCCACCTGGACGATTCGGCCGGTCGTGGTCCTGCCGTGGATCGAACCGAGCTGGGCGAGGGTGATCTGGCCCGGCAGCGGGGCACCGCTCAGCTCACCGATCGCGTCGTCCAGCGTCGGGTAGTAGCCGGTTGAGATGTTGAGCGCGTTGGCGGCGGCCACCAGGGCCAGCAGTGCGGCCACCGGCGCCAGCAGCCGCCGCCACCAGCGGGCGCTGCGCCAGCCGAAGCCCAGCACGCTGAACGACGCGATCGCCACGCCGGTCCACAGCCACAGGCCGAACGGGATCGGGTCGTTGATCCCGGCCAGGCCCGGCACCGTGACCGCACCGACCGTGGTGACAAGCGCCGCGACGGCGAGAGCGATCGGTGCCCGCTGCAGCCGCCAGCGCCGGTCCCGCCGGCCGAGCGCGAGGAGGAAGGCAGCGGCGGCGGCGAGTTGAAGGGCCCAGGGAAACCAGCCGTCGAGCAAGGAGACGTTCATGCCCGGAAGCCGTTCAGGCCGTTCAAGCCGTTCGGGCCGTTCAAGCCGGGCACCGGCAGGCCGGCGCATCGGGCTGCCACCGCGCGAGGAGTGAGGGTCCGGTGGGTTCTGGTCCTGGGCATCGGATCGGTGCTCACTTTCGGGCAGAGCGCGGCCACATCGCCATGGGATGTGTGCGGGCAGAGCGTGGGCTCGGTTGGCTGCCGGTGTCGGGTGATCCGGCGGATCCCGCGCGACGTTAGGGCCGAATCTTGTGGATTCCCTGTGATCCGGGCGTCCGTCACCCCGCTCGTGCCGGACTGCCATCAGTATGACGATCAGACTGCCACCCAGATGAAGATGTAAATCAGAGATGATCAGTTAGCGTTTGTTCGGTGATGACCTATCTCCTGGGCGTCGACGACCTCGCCGCCACCTGGTGCGGGTACTCCCCACTGCACGAGACGGTACGCAGCCTGCGATTACGCGGTCAGCCCGGCGAATTCCCCGAGCAGCGCGGCTGGATGCTGTCCTGGGCGCGCGGATACGCCGGACTGGACACCGAACTGCTGGATGCCCTGGTGACGCCCCGGGGCTTCTGCCCGGACGCGCTGACCCCGCGCCCGCGTAGCTGCCGGCCGTGCATCCGGGACGAGTTGACGCTGCTCGCCGCGACGCCCCCGGGCCAGCTGCTCGCCGACATCCGCACGGCCTACGCGTGCGACGGCAGCCCGCTGCCGCAGCTGCTCGACCGATTGTCCGACGATCCGCTCGCGCTGCGCGTCCGGGTGGTCACCGCGCTCGGCACGTACTGGGCGCGCTGCCTGGAGCCCGCCTGGTGGCCGCGGGCGCGGACCGTCCTGGAAGCCGATCTCGCCTACCGGGGCCGCCGGCTCGCCGAATCCGGGGTGGCCGGGCTGTTCGCCGATCTGGACCCGCGGGTCTCCTGGGCCGACGGCGCACTGCGGATCCTCAATGACCGGTCCCCAGCGCCCGAACCGGCCCGGCGGGAGCCGGTGGCCGGGCGCGGACTGGTGCTGGTACCCACGCTCTTCGCCCGCGCGGCGCGCACCGAGATCTCGCCGAGCGGTGCCCCGGTGGTCGTCTACCCGGCCCGGGGCCGCGGCACCATGGCCGAAGGCCTGGCCACCTGCGCGGTCGCCGCCTCCACCGCCCTCGCGGAGCTGATCGGTGCGCCCCGGGCCCGCCTGCTCGGCCTGCTCGGCACGCCGGCGACCACCACCGCGCTGGCGCAACGGCTCGGGGTCACGCCCGGCGCGGTGAGCCGCCACCTCGGAGCACTGGCGGCCGCCGGGCTGCTGGAGCGCACCCGCAACGGCCGGGCGGTGCTCTACCAGCGCTCCTCGCTGGGCGACTCGCTGGCCACCGGCCCGGGGTAGCCGGTCGCCGTACCGCACCGTTGTTTCTACAAAGTCTGTGTCCCACGCTGGTCGCGTCGCTTTGTAGATCCGCCGGAGCCGATGGACGTGTCGCTCTGAAATTGCCTGGCTGTCTCTTGCAGTACCCGATCGCGTGACTGAGATCACATCGCTGGTGACGGGAAGTCAGGTTTTACTAGCCGGCTCGGCTGGACGTGGTGCGGGTACCCGGAAGGCGTTGAGCAGGGCCGAAGTCGCGAGGTATGCGCCGATCAGGTTGACCATGTCCAGGACGCCGGTCTGCCCTACCGCCTCGACCGCGAGGCGGTACGTGTCGTCGCAGACGGACCGCGTGCGTGCCAGTTCGTCGGTGAAGCGGTGGACGGTTGCCTCGGTGGACGAGAAGTCGACACTTGAGCGCCCGGCGAGGACGGCCTCGATCACCGGCTCCGCGACGCCGGTGTGCCGGGCCATCGCGGTGTGGACGTAGATCTCGTACTCGCAGTTCCACACCGCCCCGACGGTGAGGATGACGATCTCACGCAGGGGCGCGGTCAGGGACGAGTGGGCCTGGTCGGCGAGGACCCAGTCCAGGAAGGCCATGCCAGCGGCGGGACGGTGCACGAACGCGTTGAATGGGCCGATCGGATCTCCTTCGGCCGTGGCCGCAGCGGTCCCCGCCTCCCGGGCCCACGGCACTACCTCGGCCTGTATACGTCGTTGCGCGGCGAGCTGGTCCTCGGTGAGCGGACCGCGGGAGGCCAGGGGCAGTCGCCCGCCCCAGTCCCGGTCTGCGGTCGATGGCTGAGCGGCGCCGGTCATGACGCGGCGAAGGCGGTGATGAGGTCGGACAGGGCCTGCGGCGCCTCCAGCGGCACCTGGTGTCCGGAGTCGACCGAGGCGATCGTGACGTTGGACAGGTGGGGCACCGTCAGCTTCTTCTGCATCTCCAGGCCCCAGACCGGGTCGCTGTCGGCGACGATCAGCAGGGTCTCGACGTCGATCGGCGCGGCGCGCTCGGTCCAGTCCTCATAGATCCCCTTGTGCAGCCAGGCGTCCCAGGCCTTGCGGTTCATCCGCGCGTAGTCCTCGCAGGTGCGGTCGAACACCTTCGGCGCCAGCGGTACCGCGGTGCGGTCCAGCACGAACTTCTCCGCGTCAGCGTGGCCCCTGCGGCTCTCGAACAGTTCGCGCGGCAGGTCCTCGCCGCCGACCTCCTGCCCGAGCGGGGTGGGGGTGATCAGCACGAGCTTCGCCGGGGGATGCTTGAGCCCCAGCCCGGTGCCGGCCCGGCTGGCGAGGATCTGCATGACCTTTCCGGTCATCGAGTGGCCGACCAGCACGTAGTCGGTTAGGCCGAGCTCGTTGATCGTGGCGGCGAACGCGGCGGCCATCTCGGCCATCGTGTAGCCGGGGATCTCCCGCGCCTCGCCGTGGCCGGGCGCGTCCACGGCGACGACCCGGAACTGCTCCGACAGCGGAGCGCTGGCCTCGATCCATTCGCGGCGGGCGAAACTGAACGAGTGCGAGGCCACGAGGGTGCGCCCGGGGTGCTTCGCCTGGGGCTGCTGAGGAGTGTCGGTGATGGGCAGCATGGTCTAACCTCCGGTTGCCTTCGGTGCGGGGGACGGTGTGGTCGGTCGGGTGAGGATCAGGCCCTGCAGGGCGGTGCGGGCCAGGTGCACGCAGGAGTCCACGTCGACGGGCTGGTGGCCGAGCATCAGGCGGAACGCTGCCGGGCCGAACAGCAGATCGATCGCCGCGTCGGGCTCGACGTGCGGGTCGAGCTCGCCGCGCGCGACCCCGCGTTCCCACAGCTCGCGCAGCGCCGCGCGGCGCGGCGCGAAGAACCGGGAGTTGAGCAGGTCGGCGGTGCCGGGTTCCAGCACGGCGGCGGCGACCAGCTGGGCGAAGACGACGCCGTCGCGACCCTGGTAGTACTCAGCCAGACGGGCTACGGCCTGGACCAGGTCGTGCGCACTGTCCCCGGTCTCGACCAGCGGCACCAGACGGCCGATGTGCGCGGCGAAGGCCTCGATCGCCAGCGCGGTGCGGTGCGGCCAGCGCCGGTAGATCGTGGGCTTGCTCACGCCGCTGCGGCGGCTCACCGCCTCGACCGTGCACGCGGCGACGCCGCCTTCCAGGAGCAGTTGCGTGGCGGCGGTGAGCACCAGCTCCTCGTGCTCGGGCTCGCGAGGCCGTCCCCGGCCGCGGGTCTGCGGGCCGTTCACGGCTGAGCCGGGGGTTGGACGGCCTGGAGCGGGCCGTGCCGCTCGCCGGACACTTCCCGGGCGAGCGGATCGAGCCGCGCCAGCACCGCGTCGTCCAGCGAGATCGTGAGCGCGGCCACGTTCTCGGCCACGTGCTGCGGGCTGCTGGTGCCGGGAATGGGTGCCACGCAGATCCCCAGCTGCCGACCGCGGGCGTACACCCAGGCCAGCGCGAGCTGCGCGCCGGTCACACCCAGCTGCGCCGCCAGCGCGCCCACCGTCTCGGCCAGCCGCCGGTTGGCGGCGGCGTGATCGCCCTGGAACCGGGGATGGGCGCGTCGGGAGTCGTTCTCTCCCAGCGAGCCCGGATCCACCTCTCCGGTCAGGAAACCGCGCCCCAGCGGCGCGTACGGCACCAGGCCGACGCCGAGCTCGGCCATGGCCGGTACGACGGCTTCGACCTCCCGGCTCCACAGGGAGTACTCGCTCTGCACTGCGGCGATCGGGTGCACGGCGTGCGCCTGCCGCAGCTGGTCCGCGTCGACCTCGCACAGCCCGAGGTGGCGCACCTTGCCTGCGGCCACCAGCTCCGACATCGCCTGTACGGTCTCGGCGAGCTCGACGTCCTGCGGTGGCCGGTGCAGGTAGTACAGGTCGATGTGGTCGACGCCCAGGCGCAGTAGCGAGGCGTCGCAGCTGCGGCGCACGTAGTCCGGCTCCCCGCGCACACGGCGACGGTGATCGCCCGCCGAGCGGTCGATGCCGAACTTGGTGGCTACCACGACGCCCTCGCGCCGGTCCGCGATCGCGCGGCCGAGCAGGACCTCATTGTGGCCGGCGCCGTAGATGTCGGCGGTGTCGAGCAGGGTGACACCCAGATCCAGTGCGCGGTGGACGGCCGAGAGGGCCTGGTCCCAGTCGGACCGGCCGTAGTACTCGCTCATGCTCATACAGCCCAGTCCCTGCGCCGAGACTTGGAGTGATCCGAGTGTGGTGTGGCGCATCGCCACCTCCTTTACGTTCCGGTACGTAATCTAATCCGGGTTCCGCCGGTCCGCAACACCCGGGCTCCGGGACACGGGCGGCATGGCACCGAACCGCCCTGGAAAGGTCCAGGTCCGAGGCGTGGTCCGGGGGGAAGACGATGCGCGCGGCCACGGATCCCGGCGAGCAGGCAAGCCTGAGGTCACCGCCGGCTTGCCGGAGTAGTTGGGTCGGTCCGCGGTCTCAGAACGTAGTGCTGGATTACATCCCCATCCGCCAGAACGTGACCGGTGAACTGCCCGTCCACTGCGCCATCGCCACCATGGCCCCCGCCCTCATGCTGCGGTTCAGCTGGTCTTCGGCGGGCTCGGCGGCTTCCGCAGCGCGGCTGTACGACTCGAACGTGCCGTGCTCGTAGTCCTTGTTGAAGATCCGCCCGTCGACCAACTCCCGTACTTCCGGCCGCAGCAGTTTGTGCAGGTCGTCGGCGCGCCTGAGCATCGCGCGCGGCCCGCTCCTCGATCCCCGGGCGGCGCCCGTGCGCCCCTATCCACAAGCCGGCGAGCGTTCCGCGCGTCAGGTCGGCGCAGGTCCCCAGGAAGCCTTGCTCCGCCAGACCGTTGGTCAGCGCTCTGATGGACGACAGGTAGTGCGCAACAGCCCCCTCCGAGTCGAGCTCTCCGTGCGGATGGACCAGGTCCACCAGACCGAGCAGCAGCTCACGGGCAAGAGCGGGATTTCGGGTGACGGCCTTCTGGTGCACCTGGCTGCTGACGAAGCGGCTGCAGGTGGTCCCGTCGCTGAAGGACGCCTCGATGCCCAGCGGTGTCTCGACCATGGTTGCGGGCATCAGATGTCGTCCTCGTCGTCGAACTCGGCAGCCGCTTCGTGCTCGGCGGCCCGCATGTCGGCCTTCGAGTGTCCGGCTGCGGCCGGGGGCAGTTCGGCGAAGATCCGGGTGGTGTCGAGCCGGTGCAGGTACTTCTCCGTGGTCAAGGCGCTGGAGTGGCCGAGCAGGTCACGCAGGACCAGCAGCGGTTCGTGGCCGGTCAGGTAGAGCGCGAGCGCGGCGTCCGCATCACACAGCATCGACCCGCCGCCGGGTGCCACCAGGCGGCGGCGCTCGCCGGGCCCCAGGTCCTCCCAGCGCAGCCGGGAGCCGTTGACCCGGCCGCCTAAGGCGTCGGCCTCGGTCACCATCAGCGGCTCGCCCCAGCGGCTCGGCGGCATCCACGATGAGCCCCGCACCGCGCTCGCCCGCTCGAACGCCAGGTAGTTGTGCAGCTCGGCCAACGTGTCGTAGTCGATCCACGTGTGCCGGAACTTGCCGCCCTTGGTGATGCCCCACGGCAGCGAGAAGGGGAGCGGCATCGGTGTCCGGCGCGCGGGCAGCGCGGGCACTTCGGCGGCCAGCAGATAGCTGAACTCCTGGTTCCTCGGCCCGGACGCGAACATGAACCGGCCCACCGCCGCGTTGCGCGCCATCTCCCGGCCCCGGTAGCCCCGCTCGGGGCTGCCGTCCGGCTGCAGCCGGGCCAGACCCTTGAAGAAGAGCTCGGCGAAGTCCTCCTCCAGGTACTTGATCGTCACGTGCTCCTTCGGCTGCCGCCGACGGGCCTGGTTCACCGTCATCTCGCGGATCTGGCCGCCGAACACCCCGGTGGCGTAACGGTAGGTGAACGGCACCGCCGTGGCATGGCCGTTGTCGGTCGCCCAGGAGTAGAACCTGCCGAGGATGGCCATGTGGTGGTTCCACGTCGATGCCTTGAACCGGTCTTTCAACGGGCCGCGCGAGCGGTGGACCGAGTACGCGCCGAGCAGTGCCTTCAGCCGGTCCCGGCTATCCAGCAGACTCACGCCGTACTCGGCGCCGAATTCCATCCACTCCCGGACAACCCGGACGTACGAGGGCCAGGAGTTGTCCGCCGGGACCTTGTGGGTCGGCAGCTCGCAGGCCCACCGTTCACCACCGCCGAGCACCTCAGGCCGTCCGCGTCCTCGAAGAGCAGGTCATCGTCGAAGATCAACGACATGCCCTCCGGTATGACCGGCTTGAACTCCAGCCCCCAGGTTTCCCAACCTGCTGATGAGTAGAACACTTGTTGCATGCCGGTGGACCCTACTGGGTGAGACGCGCCCTCCCGACATCCACAAACAGACGGTCAGACCCGGTGTCGGCCTACAAACCGACACTGCAAGTAAGACCGGCCGGCAAATGGATCACTTGAGGCGTCGGGTGGTGGGGCGGCCGTCCCAGCGGTAGCGGCTCGTTGCTCGGCGGATCAGCATGCGGAGCGTGACGAGGGTGGCGGCGAGGTAGAGGTAGAAGTCCACGACGCTGCCACTGCGCTCCGTGCAGCGACGCAGCTTGCCGAAGTCGTTCATCCACGAGTGCGTGCGCTCGACCACCCAGCGCTTGCCGGCCTGGATCGGGGCGGGAACGCCCTTGCGTGCGATCTCTGCCGTATATCCCAACTGGGCTATCAGCGTGCGCGACTTGGCGCTGTCGTAGCCGCGGTCGAGGTTGACGTTGACCGTCTCGGGCATCGTGCCGACCTGAGCTTTCGCCGCGTCCAGCGTGGGGCCGAGCAGGGGCGAGTCGCCCCGGTCCACTGGCGACCGTCCGGCCTTCTCGCCGCCGGCCGGGGCCTTGGTGATGCAGCCGTCGACCGAGATCTCGCCCAGCCCGAGGCCGATCATCCGGTCGTACGCCGCGAGCGCGAGGGCGTGCACCTTCTCGGATATCCCCAGCTCGGCCCACTCGTTGACACGGCGTCTGATCGTGCGGTCGGAACAGCCGGGGGTGGAGATGCGCTCGTAGCCGGAGCCGTGGACCAGCGCGAGCACGATGTGCTCGAAGACCGTCCGGTCGGAGATCCGGCGGCGATGACAGCCGAGCGGATGGTCCACGACGAACTCTCCCCGGACGGGCAGGAGAGCGGCGAACTGGTCCCAGAGGGGTTCGAGCAGGCAAAATGGCAGCGCGGGCACGGCCGTCCTTCGTGATCACTGAGCGTAGAGAACATCCCAATGCCGTTGTCAACCCGCCGCCGTGACTGGTGGTGCTGCCTGGTAGCACGCTCCGTCGCGGATCATCGCCCACAGCACGTTCACTCTTCGGCGCGCGAGCGCGATCAGGACCTGCTTGTGCCCCTTACCCTCGGCGCGCTTGCGGTCGTAGTAGGTCCGGGACGCGGGGCAGGATCTGAGGCTGGCCATCGCGGAGAGGTAGAAGACCCGCAGCAGGCCCCGGTGGTAGCGCCGAGGGCGGTGAAGGTTGCCGCTGATGCGGCCGGAGTCCCGGGGAGCCGGGGCGACGCCGCCGTAGCCGGCCAGGCGGTCCGCGCTGGCGAAGGCACCCATGTCACCGCCGGTGGCGGCGATGAACTCGGCCCCGAGCTGGCTGCCCATCCCCGGCAGGCTGCGGATCACCTCGGCATGCGGATGCTCGCGAAACCGGGCCTCGATGAGTGCGTCGAGCTCGGCGATCTCCTCGTCGAGGGCCATCACCGCCTTGGCCATGCGGATCACCATGGCGGCGGCGAGCTTCTCGCCGGGCAGCGCGCTCTGCTGAGATTGCGCCGCTTCCACGGCGGTCTTCGCCAGGATCTCTGCGCTTCGGACCTTGCGGTTGCGCAGCCAGGTCTCGATGCGCTTCGCGCCGCTTCGGCGGATGGCGGCCGGGGTCTGGTAGCCCGTCAGGAGAACGACAGGACCCTTGTTGGTAAGGTCCAGTGCGCGTTCCAACGCTGGGAAGAACTCCAGCAGTTGGGCGCGGAGCCGGTTGATCTGGCGGGTGCGGTCGCTGACCAGATCGGTGCGGCGGGTGGTGAGAATGCGCAAGTCGACAGCTATCTCGTCGCCAGGCCGCAGCCGGCCCAGATCACGGCGCATGCGGGCCTGGTCGGCGATGACGAATGCGTCCTTCGCATCCGTCTTGGCTTCGCCGCGGTAGGTGCCCGAGGCTCGGTGGACCGCCAGGCCGGTGAGGTAGGCCATGGGCAGGTCGTGGTTGAGCAGCAGGCCGATCAACAGGGCTGCACCACCGTGGTTGATGTCCACTGCCCACAGCACGTCCTGGTCGATGTCCAGGACGTCGCGGATCAGTTCCAGCAGGACCCCTTCGTCATTCAGGACCCGGCGGGAGAGCAGACGCTCGCCCCGATCGTTGAGCACCACGCAGTGGTGATGCTCCTTGCCGATGTCCACTCCGGCCCAGATCCGGGGCACGGCCACCTCCGTCAGCTTGTCGTTGCCAATCGATCCAGCAGACGACCTCGCCGACGTAGTCCTACAGAGCGATCAAGTCGCACATCCCAATTGGCGGTCGAGTCGTCGCGGGGCTCCGGGCGGCCATGTTCTCTGAGCCATCCGATCGGCTCCTCCATGACAGCCATACCCAGAGCCCCTGGGCCCACCGATCTTACGAGTGACCAGTACGAACCCACGCCTGAAAGGTAGGACTCCATGATCACGTGGACCCGTGCCCGCACTGCACTCGACCGGCCACCTCGCCGCACACCGCTGCCTATTGCCGGTCGGTCTAGGGCCTGTTCTGAGTTCAGATCACGGTTTGGTGGTTCGCCGACGCCGGACGGTCTCGGCCCGGTAGAACGGCGGTGTGACGCGTGGTGATCTGAGCGATGCCGAATGGGAGTTGGTGGAGCCGCTCCTGCCGCTGGGCGAGCGTGGGCCGATCCCCGACCTGCGCCGACAGCTCGATGCGGTGATGTGGAGGTTTCGGACCGGGAGTCCATGGCGGGACGTCCCTGAGCGCTACGGATCCTGGTCGACCGTCTACGGCCGGTTCCAGATCTGGGCGACCACGGGGACCTTCCAGGCGCTGATGGAGGGGATGATCGCCGAGGCCGCAGCCCGTGGACAGGTCGATCTCAGCCTGGTCAGCGTGGACTCCACGGTCGCCCGCGCGCACCACCACGCGGCCGGGATGGTCGTCGACCCGGAGTTGCTGCAGGATCTGGAGAAGGCCGCCACGAAGGAAAAGGGGCTCCACAAAAGGGGCAAACCGATCCAGTAGTGGCGGCGCCCGGCCCGGCCGGCGAGACGGACGACGCGACTCGCGAGGAACGCCGTCGTGTCCGCCGTCGCCGCAAGGCCCGGCTCCGCGCGGCCGAGCTGGGACGCTCGCGCGGCGGGCTGACCACCAAGACCCACCTCGCGGCCGAACGCCAATGTCGGCCGCTGTCCTTCGTGCTCACGCCTGGGCAGGCCGCCGACAGCCCCCGCTTCATCCCGGTCATCGAGCGGATCAAGGTCCGCGTTCCGGTGGGCCGGCCCCGCACCCGCCCGGACGCGATCGCTGGCGACAAGGCGTACTCCTCCCGCGCCAACCGCGCCTACCTGCGCCGACGCCGGATCAAGGCCGTCATCCCGGAGAAGGTCGACCAGGCCGCCAACCGCAGGAAGAAGGGCTCGCGCGGCGGCCGTCCCGTCACGCACGACGCCGACCTCTACAAGGACCGCAACACCGTCGAGCGCTGTATCAACAAGATCAAGGAGTGGCGCGGTCTGGCCACCCGCTATGACAAGACCCCCGACAGCTACCTCGCCGGACTCCACCTACGCGGCGCCGTCATCTGGCTCCGCAGCCTACGGCCCGCCACATGATCTGAACTCAGAACAGGCCCTAAGCAGAAACAAGTGAACGGAACGCCGGCGTGCCGTGGATCTCGTCGCCCGTGAGTCCGGGAACGGCGTGAATTCGGAATGGCGGAACCTGTCAACGTGATCAAGGCAGGTGATCGTGCCTAACTTTGGGTCTGCAACTCCTTCTCGTCGGTCTCGTCGTCGGCGGGCCTGTTGATCCAGGCATGCTCGGGTATGGCCGGTGGTTCGGGGTGCTTGCGGACGAACCGCTCGGGGTGCTGGTTGTAGGCGTCGGTGAGGACCTTGGCCCGGAGTTCGCGGACGAGGTCGGCTTCGCCGTGGTGGACGTCGTAGGGAGTGTGATAGCCGATGCCGCTGTGCCGGTGGTCGAGGTGGTACCAGTCGAAGAACTCAGCGCACCACTGACGGGCGTGGGGCAGGGAAAGGAACCGGTCCGGGTAGTTGGGCCGATACTTGATCGTCTTGTACTGGGCCTCCGAGTAAGGGTTGTCGTTGGAGACCTTCGGCCTGGAGTGCGACTTCGTGACACCCAGGTCGGCCATCAGGACCGCGACGGACTTGGCGGTCTGGATCGCTCCCCGGTCCGAATGGATCGTCAACTCACCCCTGTCAACGCCCTGTTTGCCGACGGTGTCCTCGATGAAGTGCCTCGCGAGGTCCTCGCTCTCGCACGTGGTGACCATCCAGCCCACCGTGTAGCGGGAGTAGATGTCGATCATCGTGTAGAGGAAATAGAAGACCCGCTTGTCCGGACCTCGCAGCTTGGTCACGTCCCACGACCACACCCGGTTCGGCGCGCAGGCCATCAACTCGGGTTTCTTGCGCGGCGGGTGAGTGGCCTGCCGACGCCGCTCACGGACCTCGCCGCGCTCACGAAGGATCCGGTACATCGTCGACTCCGAGCACAGGTACACGCCCTCGTCCAGCAGCGTTGCGTAGACCTCGGCCGGTGCCGTGTCCTTGAACCGCTCGCCGTTGAGCTTGGCCACCACCGTCTCCCGCTCGGCGGGCGACAGCGCCTTCGGATGCGGCCGGCGCTCGCGCGCGGGCCTCGGCAGAGGCGGTGATTTGCGATGATGGCGATACCAGGTCGCCCGGTTGACGCCCAGCGCCGCGCAGGCCCGCACCCGCCCGACCACGCCGGACAGCTTCTCCAGGGCAGACGTGCGAGCGTCCTCGAAAACCGTTCCGGCCGTCCCTGTCAGACGGCGCCCGGCCATGGCTACTTCGTCTCGCCGTTGTCCGTCGCGCTGCCCGTGGCGAGCTGGTCCAGCAGCGCGGAGAGTTTTCCCTGCACCTCGATCACGGTGCGGGCGTTGCCCAACTCCTTCTCCAGTCGGGCAACTTCATTCCTGAGCTTGGCGATCTCCTTGTCGCGGGGGTCGGCCTTCGGCCTGCCCGCCGGTGCGGCCAGTGCCGTCGCGGCCCCGGTGTCGCGCTGCGACTTCCACGCCGCGATCAGCGACGAGTACAGGCCCTCCCGGCGCAACAGCGCGCCCTTGCCCTGCTTGTCCAGCCGCTCGTACTCGGCCAGGATCCTCTGCTTGTACGCCGCCGAGAACCGGCGGTTCGTCGAACGTGGTTCCACCTGCGGATTCGGGACCCCGTGGTCGTCGGTGCTGGCCACCTGGGACTACTCCTTCTCCGCCCTCGACTCAATGAATCATCCAGTATGCCTGACTTGTCTCACTTTGCCAGAGAGGGTGGTTCGCTGCCAATTGACCCATGCGGTCAAAGGATTCCGGCGTCGCGAACACCCGCCTACGTTGGGTGTCGCTCGCCCGCACCACCGGGCCACGCGGCCCGGTCGCGGTCTCATGCACCAAGGGGGAACCATGCGTATTCGCACCACTGTCGCGGCGCTCGCCACCGCTGCCGCGCTCGCCGCACCGCTGCTGGCCACCAGTGCCCAGGCAGCCACGCCCGCCGGCGTCACGGGCCGACTGACGCTCGGTCAGAATGCCGCGCACCGATCCGGGGCAGCCACCGGCACCTACGTCCGGATCAACAGCCTCTACCGGGTCACGCCCGGCCAGTGCCTGGACGCGGACGCCACCAACGGGGGCAACGGCACCAAGGTGCAGGCCTGGGGTTGCAATGGCTCCACCCAGCAGGAGTGGATCTCCTGGGACAACTACAGCATCGAGAGCGTGCGCTTCCCGGGGATGTGTCTGGACGCGGACACCAACGGCGGCGGCGCCAACGGCACCCGGCTCCAGCTGTGGCAGTGCAACGGCAGCACCCAGCAGCAGTGGTTCATGCGCTCTGGCGACCTGGCGATCTACAACGAGCGGTTCAACAACAACCTGAACACCGTGGTGGACCGCGACGCTAACGTGCCCGGCAACGGTGCCCAGGCACAGCTGTGGCAGAAGAACTTCCAGTCCCAGCAGTGGTGGCAGATCAACAACGCCTGATCTTCGGGGATGGCCCGTGTGCCGGCCGGGCGCCCGGCCGGCACACGGGCCATCCCGCGGCCGGGCAACTGTCCCGGCCCGTTCGGGGGTCCCGGTAGTACTCGCCGAAAAAACAACGAAGTAGGCGCTGACCTGGCCATTTGGCGTGGAATTGGTTGGCTGTGCGGCAATCGCCTAGTTCAGGGGCTCGGTTCACATCCTGGTGGCCTCGTCGTGTTCGCGCAGCATCCGCATGACGGTGGCAGCTGACGGGTGTTGGCCCTTCTTCTTGCCAGTGGTGATGACGAGCCGGGAAGCGATGTCGCGCAGGCTCATCTGCTGCTCGCGCAGGTGGAGGGCCATGGACAGCATGGCCTCGTCGGTGACATGCGCGCCGCCGATGGTCTTGCCGCGCCGGCGGGCGGATTCGTGGCCTTCGAGGGTGCGGTCGCGGATGTACTCGCGTTCCATGCCGGACAGCGCGGCCAGTACGGTGAACACCACCCCGGATGGGTCGTGCGAGCCCTTCAGCTCCCCGGTGAGGAACTCCAGGCCGACATTGCGGGCCTTGAGGTCCTCGGCGAGCGCGGCGAGTTCGATGCCGCGGCCGAGCCGCTTGTGCTCGTGGACGACGAGGGTGACGTGCACACCGGAGGCGCGCAGTTCGCCGGCGAGGGCGACGGCCGCGTCCAGTTCGGGCCGCTTGGTGGAGCGCGTGGAGATCTTCTCCGCGAAGATCCGGGTCGCCCCGGCCTCGGCTAGGGAGTCGAGCTGCGAGTCCAGGGACTGCCGCGCGGTCGATGCACGGGCGTATCCGAGGCGGACGTGCCCGGTTGGCTCGGCGCCCGCGTTCACCGGCCGCGGCAGCTCCACCCATGCCGAGCCTGGCCTGCGTACGGCCGGGGTGGGCACGTTGAGTGCCTTGGCCAGCGAGGGCACGAGCCTGAAGCGGGCGGTGTGGTACTGGACGGCCACCTTGCCGCTGCCGGTACGGCACGGCGAGCCGGCCGGGGCGCCACAGGTGGACATCGGGCAGTCGTGTGATTCCACGCGCTTGAAGTCGTCGCTCACGCCCCCGACTGCTTCATGTGTATGTTTCAGTCGTCCAGTCGTTTGCAACGACTCATGAAACATGAAAAGCCCTGGCTGGCCACGGCCGTGACGGTGTTTCACAGGCGACCACCTCTGAAACATCCGCCATCACGCCGCAGACGGGGAGGCCAGAGGGTGATCCTGAAAGGCCGGGAGCCTCCGTGTGTGGCGGCTTTCGTGGCGGGTGCCCGTTGACGAGGCGCCGGGGCAGTGGTGTTCACGTTGTCTCGGGTGGGTCGGTGGGGAGGGAGCGGTGGAGGAGGGTGTGACGGAGGTAGGCGAGGAGGGTGGCGGTGGCGAGGAAGGCGAGGACGACGCCGGTGTTGCGCAGGAAGTAGTAGGAGATCACCTGCACCCAGAGGCCGGGCGGGGGGAGCAGGTAGTACGAGGCCGGGGGGAGCACGGCCGTCCAGGGGAGGACTGCCAGAGCGATGCCCGTGGCGCGCAGGCGGTCGGGCCGCCGGGCGCCGAGGTGGAGGAGCATGGCGAGGCTCATGACGGCGGCGGGCCAGGCCACGGTTACGTCGAGCAGGTCCACTTCGGTGCTCGAGAAGGGAGCGGTGGCGGGGCTGAGATCCGGCCGGAACCAAAAGATGGCTAGCACGCTCATCGGGACCGCGAGGGCGAGGGCAGTGAGCACGGTCTCGCCCCGACCGTGTGGGGAGATGTCGACGGCGTCGGCCGGGGCGATCAGCAGTACCGTGCCGGGCACGATCCCGAACGGCAGCAGCAGGTCGTAGGGGAGGACGTCGGCGAGCGGGTCATCGGGGGTGGCGAACGCCAGCATGGCGCCTATCCGTCCGAGGATTCCCAGCAGGACCAGCAGTCGGGCCGGTGTCCACCGGCCCAGGGAGGCCAAGATCAGGGCGAGGATCCAGGGGCCGGTCTGTGCCACGACCAGGGAGGTCCAGGTGCCGGGGTGCCACACCTGTTGTACGTGCTTGAGGGGGTCGGGCAGGAAGAGTCCGACCAGCAGCTGGAGCACGCTCAGGCCTGCCCCGCCCGCGAGGATGAACGGTGCGGCGCCGGCCGTGATCCGGCCGGCGGGGTCGGAGGAGCTGAGCCGGGTGCGCAGCCGCCCTGCGTGGGCGGCGAGCGCGGCCCACTCACGCAGGGCCGTACGTGGCCCTGAGTCCTGGACGGTCTCGGCGAAGACGGCGGCGATCTCCTCGCCGTACGCGGCACGGTACTTGGCCGGGTAGAGGCCGAGCAGCGGGAGCCTCGCTGCAAGGGAGCGCCGCGCGGGCGGTAAAAGGGTCTCGGGTGTGGTCATGGGCGGGGCGGTCATGCCGTGCCTCCGTTCGGCTGGGGCCGGCCGAGGGCGAGGCGGCGTTCGGCCTCGGCCACCCCGGCGCGCAGGTGCTGCGCTTCCGCGGTGAGGACGTCGCGTCCCTGGTCGGTCAGGGCGAAGTAGCGGCGCAGTTTTCCGGCGACGACCTCCTCGTGGTCGACCTGGATGAGTTCCTGTTGGAGGAGGCGGTCCAGGGCGGTGTAGAGGGTGCCGGTGAGCAGTTTGGTGCGGCCGCCGGAGATGGCCAGGACTTCCTGGAGGATCGCGTAGCCGTGTCTGGGGGCGTCGGCCAGGGCGGTGAGCACGAGCCGGGTCGGCTCCTGTAGGTGACGGGCTGCCATAAGCCAATCTTACATTGACCATTGAGATACGTCGATGGGTTAGCTACGCTCCTGGCATGCCGCTCACACCGGGCTTTCAACGGTGTGTCACCAGAACGGTCGGCATAGTTGGTCGCATCCCGCCGGGCCCCATCCCGCCGGGCTGTTCCAGCTATTGGCATGCGCATGCCCATTGAGTGGCCACTGATGGACCGTCAGGGGCCGTGTCAGCACGCACTCCCTCCCAGGAACCAAGGAGAAGATCATGCACTCTGCCACCAAGACCGCGCTTCGCGCCCTGGCCGCCCTGGCCTTCACAGCCTCGGTCGTCTCTGTGGCGCCGGCCGCCATGGCGGCGCCCGCGGACTCCATCGGAACCAACCAGATCCGCACCTTCGCGGGCAAGTGCCTGGACGTCTGGGGCGCCGGCGTCAACGACGGGGCCGGCATCGACCAGTGGACCTGCACGGGCGCCGTCAACCAGCAGTTCACGATCGTGCCGGCCAACAACAACCAGGTCCAGATCCGCACCTTCGCGGGCAAGTGCCTGGACGTCTGGGGCGCCGGCGTCAACGACGGGGCCGGCATCGACCAGTACACCTGCACGGGCGCCCCCAACCAGCAGTTCACGATCGTGCCGGCCAACAACAACCAGGTCCAGATCCACACCTTCGCGGGCAAGTGCCTGGACGTCTGGGACGCCGGCGTCAACGACGGGGCCGGCATCGACCAGTGGACCTGCACAGGCGCCCCCAACCAGCAGTTCACGATCGCCTGACACCGATCCCACGCCCCTCGTTGACGGTACCCCGAGGACTGGCCATCGCTGAGCGGGCGAGCCCACGGTACGCGTCCCGGGGCCGGTCGCTGCTACAGCCCGGCTCCGGGTTCGTCGGTGGCCACCGTCCGCAGCGGGCGGTGGCCCTCCTCGTCGAGCTGGGCGAGTTCGCGTTCGTAGTCGACGGTGATTGAGCCGTAGTAGTTCACCGCCGAGCTGCGGGCCGGGGAGATGTGCGCCAGCACCTCGGCGTCCACCTCCCGGCCAGCACCGCGCAGCTCGCCCACCGCCAGGCCCATGTACTCGGTGTGCCAGCTGGTCACGGCGTTCGTCACGACGGTCAGGCACCACGCCTGCTCGTTCTGCTGATCGGGCTGGCGCCGGGTGACCTTGCCCTCGCGGGCGTAATGAAGCTGGCGGCGCAGGGAGTGGAGGGACTCGCCCTTGTTGAGCTGTCGGGCGATCTTGCGCCGGTATGCCTCGTCCGACAGGTACTTCGCTGCGTAGACCGTGCGACGAATGGCCCCGTACTCCTTGAGGGCCGCGGCGAGCGCGTTCTGCCGGGAGGATGCGGACAGCTTGCCGACGACCAGGGAGGCGGTGGCGTGCCCGTACTTGAGCGAGCCCGCGAGCCGCAGCAGGTCGTCCCAGTGGGCGGCGACCAGGTCGAGATTGGCCCGTCGCCGCGCTTGAGAACCCCTTCCAGGTCGCCAAGAGCTGCATCCAGCTCGTCCATCACGAGCGCCAGGGCCTCGGAGGCGTCCGGGCTCTTGCCGACCAGGCGGCAGAACTCGGCGCGGTGCAGCTGCCACTGGGCGGGCACGAACAGCGTCGGCGCCGTGTCGGGGACGTTGCGGGCGCCGGTCGCGTTCAGCTCCCGCAGGATGCCGACGGCCTCGATCAGCGGCTTCGCCTCGGTACCGCCGGCGAGCCGCACCGCTTCGAGGACCTTGGGCGCGAACTGGCGGATGTAGGTGTAGGAGCCCTCCAGCAGCCGCAGGTGCCCGTGATCGCGCGACAGGCGCGCGGTGGCCCCGGCGTACGCGGTCCGCAGCCGGGACATGCCGATCTTGCCGCGCAGCAGCGTCCCGACCGCCTCGTCCGGGATCCCCGCGTCCGCGAGCACCGGCAGGATCTCCTCCAGCAGCGCGAGCCGGTCCTCCGACAACTTGGCGCGCTCGGCGAGCTCGTCGCGCAGCTTGATCCTCGCCCGCGACTCCGATCCCGACAGCGTCTGGTCGAACAGCTGCACCACGGAGTCCAGGACGTCGACCGCGGACTGCGCCAGCAGCGTCAGAAGGATCGGATGGCGCCGGTTCGGCTCCCTGCGCACCAGCGCTTGGGCCGTCAGACGGCGGCCGATCTGGGCCAGGTAGCGGCGGCGCTCGGCGGGCAGCGCGGCCAGCGGAGCCGCAGTCACTTCATCCGGGACGAACCCCAGCCACGGCAACGTGCACAGCTGTACGGCGGCACCCAGGACCGTCTGCGGACGCAGGAACTTCCGCAGGAACGCCTCATCGGCCGGCGTGAGGGTGAAGAAGCGGATCAGCTCGTCCTCGCCGATCGGCGGGAACGACCGCAGAGCCTCAAGTTCCTCATCGGAGAACACCTTCGTGGTCGAAGGCCGGCCGCCCGACTTCGGCGACTACGGCGTCACCCACCCCGACCCGCCGGCCCGCGGCCGCATGCGGGCCGCACCGGCCAACCTGCGCTACACCAGCGGACGCCACTGGCACGTCGTGCCAGCCGTCGGCATGGCAGGTGTCGACGCGCTGCGGTTGTGCCGCCAACTCACCCGAGCCGACGTCTGGCGCAGCACTCGCACCGGTCTGTCCTGGGGCGACGAGGAAATCCGCATCCGAGCCATCGGCTGGTGAACAGTGCCGGCGGCCCAAGCCGGCGCCGTGCCTGGGAGACCTCCCACCACCTCGCCGCGGTCACCGGATCCATCGCCGAGCGGGGCAGACCCTGACGGCGCCGCTCACAGTCATGCTGATGTTCCCGAGAGCACACACCGCATCCGCGCACACCGGGGCTCCTCGCAGACCGGGTCAGCTGTCCGGATGGGAGGCTGCCCAGCCGTGTTCGAGCAGCGCGAAGGCCTCGTCGGCGGCGCGGCGCGGTTCGGTGTGCCGCACGATGAGGCTGCGGGCCTCAAGGGCGAAACGAGCCAGGGCGGCGCAGCTGACGTCGTCCTCGGGGGCGCCGACAGCCTCGGCGATGGCCCTCGTCAGGGCCGCTTCGTGGCGCGTCCACATGCGGTGGGCGTAGTCGCGCAGCGCGGGGGTCTCCTGCACCAGGCGCGTGAAGTCGGCGAACCGCGGGTCCGTGGCGTGGACGGCGAACTGGGTCTGCTTCAGCAGGATGTGCTCGCGCAACGCCTGCGGGATCGACTGGCCCGGGGTGCGCTCGCGCACGGCGGCGACGAGTGCCGCTTCCAGGTCGTCGTCCTGGTCGAAGACCAGGGCTTCCTTGCCGGAGAAGTGCTTGAACAGGGTGGTCACCGAGACGTCGGCGGAGTCGGCGACGTCCTTGACGCCCACCTGCTCGTAGCCGCGCTCGAGGAAGAGCTCAAGTGCGGCGTCGGCCAGGGACTGGCGGGTCTGGGCCTTCTTGCGCTCGCGGCGCCCGGGCGGTTCGGTCACTCGCCCACCATACCCTGAAGTGCATCCGATGCGAAAGTTTAGTCATTGCGCTTATTTAGCGAGTGTGCTTTTGTGGTGATGCCGGCCTCCCGGCGGCTCATCCACATCCACCACTCGAGGGACACCCCCATGAACTCTGCTCGTGATCCCCGCATCGCGATTGTCGGCGCCGGCCTCGGCGGCCTCACCTGCGCCCGAGTCCTGCAGCAGCACGGCCGCACCGTCACCGTCTTCGAACGCGAGGCCTCCGCCGACGCCCGCCCGCAGGGCGGCACCCTCGATCTGCACGCCGACACCGGTCAGGCCGCCCTGCGGGCGGCGGGGCTCCTCGACCGATTCCACGCCCTCGCCCGCCCCGAAGGAGAGGAGTGGCGCGTGCTCGACTTCGCCACCGCCGCCCTCCTGGCGCAGCAGGGGCCTTCCGCCGCCGGCGGCCGGCCGGAGATCGACCGAGGCCAACTGCGGGGCCTGCTCCTGGACTCGCTGACCGAGGGCACGGTGCAGTGGGACCGCGCCGTCAGCGGGGTCACCCCGTTGGCGGACGGCACCTGCCGGCTGCTCTTGGGTGACGGCACCGCCGAGGAATTCGACCTGGTGGTCGGCGCCGACGGCGCCTGGTCACGCGTCCGCCCGGCCCTGTCGCACGCCGCACCCCGCTACAGCGGCGTCACCTTCGTCGAGGCCGGATTCGACCACTGCGACACCCGCCATCCCGACCTCGCGCGGCTGGTCGGCAACGGATCGATGCTGGTGAAGGGCGTCGGCAGGTCCCTGGTCGCCCAGCGCAACAGCAACGGCCACATCCGCGCCTACATCGCGCTTCGCGAACCGCAGGACTGGCACGTGGCCGCCGGTGTCGACCTCGGCGACCAACAGGCCGTGCGGACGCACCTGCTGAGGATGTTCGACGACTGGGACGAGAGCCTGCGCTACCTCCTCAGCAACAGCGACAGCGAGTTCATCAACCGGTCCCTGTTCGTCCTGCCCGCCCCGCACACCTGGGAGCACGTTCCCGGCGTCACGCTGGTCGGCGATGCCGCGCACCTGATGCCCCCGGTCGGGCTGGGCGCCAATCTCGCCATGCTCGACGGCTCCGACCTCGCCCACGCCCTCGTCGCCGAATCCACCGTCGACGACGCCGTCCGCGCCTACGAGAGCCTCATGCTGCCGCGCTCGATCGAGGCCGCGACGGGCAGTGCGCAGGGACTCGACCACCTCGTTCCCGCGACGGCCTCCTGAGCCGGTGTGCGGTTGGTTTCCCGTCCCCGGCCAGCTCTGACTGGACCGGGGACGTGGTGGGTGGCGGAGTTGTCGTCGATGCTGACGGCCGTGAGGGGGCGGTGCATCGGCGGCCGTCAGGGCTCGCGGGGGGCGGGCCCGAGCGAGCGGAACGTACTGGCGTGGAAGACGAGGGGCTCGACGGCCGGGTCGGCGTGCAACTCGTGGACGCGGAGCACGAGGATGTCGTGGTCCCCGGCGCGGACCTCCTGGTCGACCGAGCACTCGAACCAGGCGCCGGCGCCGTCCAGCAGCACGGCGCCGTCCGGTGTCGCCCGCCACGCGACGCCGGTGAACCGTTCGTCGCCGGGACCGGCGAGCCGTCGGCAGAGCGCCCCGTGCTCCGCCCCGAGCACGCTGATGCCCAGACGCTCGGCGCGACGAAGGACCGGCCAGGTCCCCGAGGTGTGCGCCATGCACATCGAGACCAGCGGCGGTGTGAGGGACACCGCCGCGAACGAGCTGGCGGCCATCCCGACCGGGCGTCCGTTGACGAGGGCGGCGAGCGCCGTGACGCCGGTGGGGAACGCGCCGTACACCGCGCGCAGGGATGTCGTGTCGTGCACGAGCGCGGTCATCTCGGGACCTCCGCCGGGGTCGCCGAGGGCAGCAGCCGCGCCGCGTTCCGGCGGTCGGCTTCGATCGCCGGCGGCCCGGACTCCCGCAGCGGCGGGAGAAGCAGGGTCTGCAGGAAGAGTCTTCGGTTCGGGGCGGAGACGCCCCGGAGCGCGGACATGGACGTGTGGTTCCTTCCGGACGGACGCGAACGAGGAACGAGGGACGGGGGACGGGGTCGACCGCAGGACGCGCGAGGCTGCTACACGCCACACGCCACACGGCGGACGCGGAGAAATGCGGCGGCGGAATGCCGGTCAGCAGGCGCGACAGCCCAGCCCGGCGAAGTGGTGCGCGCGGAAGGCGTTCACAGGGAGCCGCTGTGCGGCTGCCCGGATCGTGGCCTTGTGCTGCGCGTCCATGGCTGCAGCCTGCCGCCCGGGCGACCACGCGGACCATGGTTTGTGACGGCGCGGAAGAAACTCGACCTGGTGGCGCCTCACCTGGTGTTGCCAGCCGTGCGCAGTCCCGCCCGGTACTCGACGCGTCGTCACCCTCACCGTCGCGCACGTCGATCCGGGCGCCCCGCGGCTGCTCCAGGAGTGGGACGGGCATCGCTGGGTGCCGGTGGCGCTCACCGACGAGCCGCCCACCCCCCCGTGGTGACCGGCTCCGGCCGGCACCGCCGGTCCTGACCCGCCGGTCCTGACCCGGGCCACCAGGGTCGGACCGCCTCGCCCAGTGGGGACCGGCACACCGCCGGTGTGCGGCCAGCAGTGCTCCAGTCACACTCCGGGCGCAGGACATCAAGACATCAGGGCACCACAGTCACCGGCCAGCGCCCGGCGCGCACCAGCCGCACCGCCAGCGAGCCCACCAGCCGGTGCCCCAGGTGCTCGGAGGCACCGACCACCAGGGCGTCCGCCCGCACCTCCTCGGCGAACCTGGTGATCTCGGTGTACGGGTCGCCGGTGCGGGTGGTCAGGGTGAGCTCCACCCCGCGCTGCCGCGCCAGATCGACCAGCCGACGCAGATCCCCGGCGGTCGCCTCCGTACCCGCCCGCGCCGCCGCGGCGCCTGCTGCGCTGACGCTGGCCAGCGCGCCGACCGCGCCGACGCTCTCGACGTAGATCGCCAGCAGCCGACTGCCCTGGCGCCGGGCCAACCCACCCGCGTAGGCGGCGGCACGCAGCGAGGTCAGCGATCCATCGATAGCGGCCACGATGGTCGCCGGGCCGTCCGTACCGAGTTCGAAAGGGTTCTCAGAAGCCGACATGAGCCCCATTCTCCCGCTCCCGCGGCGGGTTCACCACGCGGTCCGCAGCACGCGGTCCGCACCACGCGGTCCAGACCCGCGCGCGGCCGCACTCCGAGCACTCAGGCCCGGCCCGCCAGTCCCAGCTCAGCAGCCTGGAGCCAGGCTGCCCCCGCGGAGTGGACGTGCAGCTCGACCACGACCTCCTCGCCCTCCCAGCGGCCGCGGTCCGAGATCGCAAGGCCGATCAGTGCCAGATCACCGGCCTGGCCCCGCAGCGCGGACTGCTCACGGGTCTCCTCACCGAGGTCACCGTCCGGATCGTCGCGCTCCCAAGCGGCCACCGCGGCCTCGGCCACGGCCTTGGGCAGTCGCACCGTGACACGGCCGACCTGGGCGTCGACATGCGCCCCGATCGCTGCCAGTACCTTCGACTCTTCCCGATACAGGACGTACCGCCCTTGATCCACCATGGGGCGAGGCTACTCGGACTGCTGGACCTGTTCGACTGGATTAGCCCGGCGAACCTGCGCGGTCAGAGCACCCGCGGTCAGAGCACCCGTGGTCAGAGCACCAGAGCCGTCGCAGTCCGGACGAGGTCGGCGACGGCTCTGGAGCGGCTGTGCGGTGGCCAGGCGATCACGGTGGTGACTGTCGGCGCGTCCAGCACGGGGACGGCGGCGAGGTCGGCATGCAGTTGGGCTCGGCACGACTCCGGTGAGACCGCGCAGGCACGGCCGAGTGCGACGAGCTGCAACAACTGTGCGTGGTCGCGGACTTGCGGGCCCGGGCCGGGCGGGTAGTTGCCGTCGGGGCAGGGCCAGCGGGGCAGCGGCAGGCCCGGCAGCCCGGTGATATCGGCCATCTGCACATGGGCCCGGGCGGTGAGCGGATGTCCGGCGGGCAGGACCACGACCTGGCCCTCCGTGCTGAGCTCTTCGGTGTGGAACCCGGCCGTCGAGTCGAACGGTCGGTGCAGCAGCGCCACGTCGGCCCGGCCCTCGCGCAGGAGCCGCTCCTGCTCGGCCGGGCCGCACAGGAGGACTTCGACGGGGACCGCGCCGGGTTCGGCGGCGTACGCGGCGAGGAGTTTCGCCAGCAGTTCCCTGGACGCGCTGGCCTTCGTGACCAGGGCCAGGCCGGGACGGCCGGTCGCGGAGAGGGCGGCGCGGCGGGTGCGACGCTCGGCGGCGTCCACCGCGTCGAGGGCGGCCCGGCCCTCGACCAGCAGCACCGAACCGGCCTCGGTCAGCGTGACGGTGCGACTGGTCCGATCCAGCAGCGCTGCTCCGAGTCGGCGTTCGAGCTGCTGGATGGCCCGTGACAAGGGCGGCTGCGCGATCCCGAGCCGCTGCGCGGCGCGCCCGAAGTGCAGCTCTTCAGCGACGGCGACGAAATATCGCAGCTCCCGGGTCTCCATGCCGCCACGCTACCCCTGATCAAGGATCAATACCCGGACGGTATCGTTGCCCACCACATCGGTGTTGGACCCCCGCCGGGGTCCGAGCGCAGCATGGTCCCCATGAGCACGAGCATGAGCAAGAACATGAGCGAACGAACGACTGCGCTGGTCACCGGCGCGAACAAGGGAATCGGCTACGAAATCGCCGCGGGCCTGGGCGCCCTCGGCTGGAGGGTCGGCGTCGGCGCCCGCGACGACCAGCGCCGCAAGGCCGCCGTGGAGAGGCTGCGCGCGGCCGGCGTCGACGCGTTCGGCGTACCCCTGGACGTCACCGACGACGCGAGCGCGACCGCCGCCGCACGGCTGATCGAGGACCAGGCCGGGCGCCTCGACGTGCTCGTCAACAACGCCGCCATCACCGGGGGCATGCCGCAGGAGCCCACCCGGGTCGATCCCGCCACCATCCGGACGGTCGTGGAGACCAACGTGATCGGCGTCATCCGCGTCACCAACGCGATGCTGCCGCTGCTGCGCCGCTCTGCCTCGCCACGGATCGTCAACATGTCCAGCGGTGTCGGCTCCCTCACCCGGCAGTCGGGAGCCGCTGTTGAGCAGACGGCAGGTCCGGTGGCCGCGGCGTACTCGCCGTCGAAGACCTTCCTGAACGCCGTCACCCTGCAGTACGTCCGGGAGTTGAGGGGCACGAACATCCTGATCAACCTCGGCTGTCCCGGCTATGTCGCGACCGACCTCAACGGCTTCCGCGGCGTACGCACCCCCGAACAGGGTGCGGCGATCGCCATCAAGCTGGCGACCCTGCCCGACGACGGCCCGACCGGCCAGTTCTTCGAGGACGCGGGCATGGTGCCCTGGTGATGTGAACGGCGGCTCCCGCCCGCCGGCTCTGCTGAGTTCACTGCGACTTCACCGTCCAACTGCTCACGCCTCCTGTTGCGTTCGGTTCGGTTGTGGCAGCCTGTGGCTCGCACGCCGGGGGGCACCGCAGTGCTCCCCGATCGGCGATCTACGCGCGTCCGGTGGCGGGCGCGCGATCGCGTCCAGAGAGGGAGCAGGATGCGCAAGAGCAAGGTGCTGGCACTGTCGCTGGCGGCCGGGCTTGGACTGGGAATGGTCTCGGCCGGCGCCTCGTCGGCCGAACCGTCCCACCACAAGCCGTCGCAGACGACATGTCAGATCTCGGCGGACGGCCGCAAGGTCCAGCACGTGATCTACCTTCAGTTCGACAACGTGCACTTCACCCGGGACAACCCGAACGTCCCCTCCGACCTTGAGCAGATGCCGCACCTGCTCAACTTCCTGGAGAGCAACGGGACGCTCGACGACAACCACCACACCCCGCTGATCGCGCACACGGCCGACGACATCCTGACGTCGCTGACCGGCCTGTACGGCGACCGGCAGGGCCAGGCGGTCGCGAACTCGTACCGGTACTACAACCCGGACGGCACCACCAACTCGGCCAGCAGCTTCGCGTACTGGACCGACGGCGTGGCCGACTCCTCGGTACCGACCCCGTCCGACTCGTCGCCGACCATGGTCGGCGCGGACGGCAAGATCGCTCCGGCGCCGTGGGCCGCCTACACGAAGGCGGGCTGCGACTTCGGTTCGGTCGCCGCGGCGAACACCGTGCTGGAGAACACCACGGTCGACGTCAACAAGGTGTTCGGCGCGAACTCGGCGCAGGCGGCCGAGGCGAAGGCCGACCCGGCGAAGGCGGCGGCCGACTACGAGGGCCTGGGCATCCACTGCGCGCAGAACTCCAAGCTCTGCGCGAAGAGCACCACCAGCCCCGACCTGCTGCCGGACGAGCCGGGCGGCTACAACAACTTCCAGGCGCTGTACGGCGCCAAGAGCGTCGACCCGGCGATCAGCGCGGACGGCGTGGTGCGCAGCACCGCCGGCACGCCGATCACCGACTCGAAGGGCAACCCGGGTTTCCCCGGCTTCGACGGCATGACCGCTGACAACTCGCTCGGCTACGTCGCGCAGATGCAGGAGTCCGGCGTCCCGGTCACCTACGCGTACCTGTCCGACGCACACGACCAGCACGGCGCGGGCTACGGCGCGATGGGCCCCGGCGACGCCAACTACACGGCGCAGCTGAAGTCCTACGACAACGCGTTCGGCACCTTCTTCAACCGTCTGCAGAACGACGGCATCAACAAGAACAACACGCTCTTCGTCGTCACCTCGGATGAGAACGACCACTTCGTCGGCGGCGCGCCGAGCCCGGCGAACTGCGACGGGGTCACCATCCCCTGCACGTACCAGCAGATCGGCGAGATCAACGCGAACGCCAAGGGCCTGCTGGCCACCCAGCAGGGGGTGACCACCCCGTTCGCGGTGCATGCGGACTCCGCGCCGAACTTCTACCTGAACGGCCGGCCGGCCCCGACCGACCCGACGGTGCGCTCGTTCGAGCAGGCCTGGTCCAAGGTGACCGCGGTCAACCCGATCACCGGGAACACCGATACGGTCTCCAAGTACCTGGCCGACCAGGCGGAGCAGAAGATCCTGCACATGCAGACCGGTGACCCGCTGCGGACGCCGACCTTCACCTCCTTCGCCGACCCGAACTACTTCGTCTACTCCGGTGGCAGCAGCTGCTCGCCGACCTGCGTGGCGCTCGGCCCGGCCTACGCCTGGAACCACGGCGACTTCTCGCCCGACATCAACACCACCTGGCTCGGCCTGGTCGGCCCCGGCGTGCGCCACCTGGGCGTGACCAACGCGGTGTGGTCCGACCACACCGACATCCGGCCCACCATGCTGTCGCTGCTCGGCCTGTCCGACCCGTACGTCCACGACGGCCGGGTGCTGACCGAGTTCGCCGACCGCCAGGACCTGTCGCACTCGCTCAAGGACCACACGTACGACTACCAGCAGCTCTCGGTGGCGTACAAGCAGCTGGACGCGGGTGTCGGCGCCTTCGCCGCCGCCACGCTGAAGGCCTCGACCGCGAACGTGGTCTCCCACAGCCCCGGCGACCAGCAGTACCTGACCGGTACCGCGAAGCTGACCTCGCTCGGCGCCCAGCGGGACCAGCTGGCCGGCCAGATCGCGCAGATCCTGGACCAGGCGGCCTTCGGCCACCAGAACATCCGCCACGACCAGGCGGACGACCTGATCAGCCAGGCCCGCAAGCTGATCCAGCAGGCCCAGGCGCTCAGCTCCTGACCCTGACCCTGGTTCTGACCCTGACCTCCTGCGCCTGATGCCGCGAACCTCCGCCCCCGGGAACCGTTTTGGGTTCCGGGGGCGGAGGTTCGCGGCGACCCGGTGTCCGGCCGAGAGCCAGGCCGACCTGTCCAAGAACCGTCGAACCTTCCGGCAACGGGGGACGAACGCGAGACGAAAACCCTCGGTTCTTGAGAAATCTACGCGCATCTACTTGCTCGGCGTCCGTTTCGCCGCGACCATACGGACCGTAGTCATCTGACCGTGCCACGTCATGTACGGAGGGGTTCGATGAGAAAGTGGAAGAAGAGATCGGCGAGTGTGGCTCTGCTCGCCGTCGTCACGTTGGCGGGGGCCTCGTTGGCCACCGCCGAGGGGGCCGCCGCCAAGCGCCCCACAACCGGTGTCGGCTCGTGCACGCTGAAGGGGTGGAACCCGGCGACGAGCCCGGCGAACGCCAAGAACCTGCCGGTCGGTCAGCGTCCGCAGACCTACAAGCCGGACGACTTCGACTGCTCCGGCGCGGTGTTCGCCGCGCCCGGCGTGGAGTTCGCCAAGTTCCCGCAGCCGAAGAACCTCAAGATCACCAACAAGACCGTCATGCAGAAGGTCGGTGACAAGCAGACGGTCGTGGGGAAGCCCGCCACGGCGGTGAACCCGCTGGCGCCGTACTTCCCGCCGTTCCAGCACTTCGTGGTCATCTACCGGGAGAACCACACCTTCGACGACTACCTCGGCGACTGCGCGACCACGATCAGCCCCAGCTGCAACGGCCAGGTGCAGAGCACCAACCACATCAGCTCCGTGCCGGCCCTGCACCAGCTGGCCAAGACCTACTCGCTGTCCGACTCGTACAGCACCGGCGTTCAGCCGCCGTCCGGCCCCAACCACTGGTTCCTGTTCTCGGGGCAGTCCTCGTCCAGCAGCCAGCAGCAGTCGTACCCCTCGAACGGCACCCAGTTCGACCGCTTCCTGCAGAGCTCCCAGGGTCCCACGGACGAGGGCACCAACGCCTGCACGGCTCCGTCCGGCACCAGCAGTGGCACCAGCCCGTACACGTTCATCATGAACGGTGACATCTACTGGATGCTCAACAGCGGCAGCGGCTACTGGAAGAACCCGGCCGATGGCAAGGTCGAAGTCCTGCCGCCCAACCGCCCGGGCACGAACATACCCGAAGAGCTGCACACCAACGAGTACACCTGCCAGAACCAGAGCATTCCCGACAGCACGGTCGCCAACGACTACCTCAACTTCATCAACACCAACGGGATGCCGGCCTACAACTACGTCGAGCTGTTCAACGACCACCCCGGCACCTACCAGGACATCTCCGGTAACGACACCGCGACGAACAACATCGTCAACTCGATCATGAGCAACCCGACCTACAAGAACAACACCCTGATCGTCGTCACCGAGGACGACACCCAGAACGGCAACAACGGCCCGGACCACGTCAGCAACACCTACCGCGTGCCGCTGCTCGTCATCGGGTCGCCGACCTACGTCAAGCAGGGCTACGTCTCGCACGTGGCGTACACCACGGGCAACGTGCTCGCGGCGATGGAGCGCACGATGGAGAACGTGCACTCCGGCGTCATCGACCCGAACGACAACCTCGGCTCGTCCACGTTCCCGATGACGACCGCGGACCAGGCCGCGCTCGGCGACCCGCTCGAGGACTTCTGGGTCCAGGGCTCGACCCCGCTGTCCGCGAGCGCCAAGGGGTCACCGAGCACCGGCAACGCGCCGCTGACGGAGACCTTCACCGGCTCGGCCACCGGCGGTACGGCCCCGTACACGTACAGCTGGAACTTCGGTGACGGGACCTCCAGCACGACCCAGAACCCGAGCCACACCTACAGCACCGCGGGTACCTTCACCGCGACGCTGACCGTCACCGACAGCGCCTCGCCGGCCAACACCGCGACGTCACAGGTGACGACCACGGTCAGCGCCGTCGGCAACCCGCTGGCGGCCACCGCCTCGGCCACGCCGACCTCCGGTCAGGTGCCGCTGAGCGTCGGCTTCACCGGCACCGGCACCGGTGGCACCCCGGCGTACAGCTACAGCTGGAACTTCGGTGACGGGGCCTCCAGCACGACCCAGAACCCGAGCCACACCTACAGCACCGCGGGTACCTACACCGCGACGCTGACCGTCACCGACAGCGCCTCGCCGGCGAACTCCGCATCCTCGACGGTGACCATCACCGCCTCGCCGATCGCCGCGACGGTACCGGGCGCGCCCACCGGCCTGACGGCGACACCCGGCACCGGGCAGGCCGCGCTGAGCTGGACGCCGCCGGCCAACACCGGCGGAGAGAACGTCACCTCGTACAAGGTGTACCGCGGCACCGCCAGCGGCGGCGAGACGCTGCTGACCGGCGGCGGCTGCAGCGGCCTGGGCGCGGTGACCTCGTGCACGGACACGGGGCTGACCGCCGGTCAGGCCTACTACTACACCGTCACCGCGGTGAACGGTGTGGGCGAGGGGGCGGCGAGCAACGAGGCGACGGCCACCCCCACCGGCACGGGCTGCCAGGCGCAGCAGCTGCTCGGCAACGCGGGCTTCGAGAACGGCAGCTCCAACCCCGCTCCGTGGACGGTCACTTCGACGCACAGCCCGGTCCAAGTGATCAACAGCAGCACCCTCGAACCGCCGCGCAGCGGCACCTATGACGCCTGGCTCGACGGCTGGGGCAAGACCACCACCGACACCCTGGCCCAGACCGTCACCCTGCCCAGCGGCTGCACCAACTACAACTTCAGCTTCTGGCTGCACATCAACACGGCCGAGACCTCGAAGACCACCGCCTACGACACCCTCAAGGTGCAGGTGCTCAACAGCGCCGGCACCGTCCTGGGCACCTTGGCCACCTACTCCAACCTCAACCACAACACCGGATACGCGCAGCACACCTTCAGCCTCGGCGCGTACGCCGGCCAGCAGGTGACGTTGAAGTTCACCGGCGCCGAGGACAACCAGTACCAGACCTCGTTCGTCCTCGACGACACCGCGATGAACGTCAGCTGAGTCTGACCAGTCGGACGAGTCAGACGAGTCGGACGAGTTCGCCGAGTCCGATGCGGATCAGCTGATCGCGGCTGATCCGCATCGCGACAGGGGCGCCGGGTGGTGCACTGCGGTGCACCACCCGGCGCCGCGTTCGCGGGCCGGGGCGGATGCCCTCGAGGTTGCGCGTCATGCACCAGGCTCAGCTTCTTCAGGATCGGGTTCTTCAGGATCAGCTGAGTGCCAGCTGAGGGATGGATGAACGGATGGACACACCCGTCGCGGTTCGAGGCCGCGGCATCACCAAAGTCTTCGGTGATGTCGTCGCCCTCGACCATATCGATGTGAGCATGACGCAGGGTCAGATCCACGGCCTGGTCGGCCCGAACGGGGCCGGCAAGACCACGCTCCTCGGCCTGCTGCTGGGCCTGGCCGTCGCCGACGAAGGGAGTCTGGAGATCCTCGGCACTCCGCTGGGACGCGCGCCTGCCGCGCCTGACGGTGTCTCCGGGTTCGTCGACGGGCCCGGCCTCTACCCCACGCTCACCGCGAAGCAGAACCTTGCAACGCTCCTCGCGCTGCGCCCTGACGACGCGCCCGCCACGGGTGTCGAGGAGGCATTGGAGCAGGTCGGGCTCACCGACGCCGCCGACGCCAAGGTCCGCGGCTTCTCCCTGGGCATGCGCCAGCGGTTGGGGCTGGCCGCGGCGCTGCTGACCAAGCCACGGCTGCTGGTGCTCGACGAGCCGTCCAACGGCCTGGACCCGGTCGGCAAGAAGCACGTGCACGGTGTGCTCAGCCGGCTGGCCGCCGAAGGCGTCACGGTCGTGATGTCCAGCCATCGGATGGACGATCTGGAGGCGCTGTGTTCCGAAGTCACCATCCTGGCCACCGGGCGCGTGGTCTTCTCCGGACCGATATCAAAGCTCTCCGATGACAACCGCGAACTCGACTACCGGCTGCGCGCGTCGGATCCGTCCGCCGCTCGCGTGGTCGCGGCCGGAGCGCCCGGTATCCGCATCATCGACGGCGACGGCGACGACGCCCCGGTGCGACCGGACACCGACCTGATCGTCGTCCGCGCACGGGTGGCAGCCATGGACGCACTCGTGGCCCGACTGGTGCGCGACGACATCGCGGTGCGCGAGTTGGCGCCCGTCGTCTCACCGCTGGAAGCCGCGTTCCTCGCCCTGATCGAGCAGGAGGCCGACCGATGACCACGACCGTCGCCCCCGCCCCCGCCGCCGGGGCAGCCGGGGCCGGGACAGCGGGCACGCGCCCGGTCCCGGTGGCCCGCATCCTGCGCTTCGAGTTGATCAAGCAGTTCTCCGCCTGGCGGGTCCGCCTGCTGATCGGGCTGTGCTGGCTCGGTCCGGGCCTGATGGTCTTCGCGATCGACCAGCAGAGCACGCTGCCGTCGGACACCCTGTTCGGCCGGTGGATGCACGCCACCGGCTGGGCCGGGTCGCTGGTGGTGCTCGGCTTCGCCGGCACGTGGGCGCTGCCGCTGGTCACGTCCATGGTCGCCGGCGACGTGTTCGCCTCCGAGGACCGGCTGGGCACCTGGCGCCATCTGCTCATCGCGGTCCGCTCGCACCGGCGCATCTTCGTCGCCAAGGCGATCGCCAGCGTCACCGTGATCGGGCTGCTGGTGACCGGCCTGGCCGTCTCCAGCGTCTTCGGCGGACTGCTCGCGGAGGGGAACCAGCCGCTCGTCGGGCTGGACGGCCACCTGATATCCGGCGGGGACGCGGCCGTAAACGTCCTGCTGGCCTGGGTCAGCGTGCTGGCGCCGACACTCGCCCTGGCGGGCCTCGGGCTGCTCGGGTCCGTCGCCCTGGGCCGATCCCCGATGGGCCTGCTGCTGCCCATGCTCGCCGCCCTCGGGATGCAGGTGGCGCAGATGCTGCCGCTGCCGGTCCCGGTGCGCCTGGCCCTGCCGGGTTACGCCTTCATCTCCTGGAACGGCCTCTTCGCCGATCCCCGGCAACTCGGGCCCCTGCTGATCGGTGTCGGGGTCAGCCTGGTGTGGGCGGTCGTCGCGACGGCGCTGGCCTACCTGCTCTTCCGCCGCCGGGACTTCACCAATCTCAACAACGACGGCGCCGGACGCAGGGTGCTGACCCTGGGTGTCATCCCGCTGGCCGGCGTGCTGGCCGCGACGGTCGCGGTTTTCGCGGTGACGACCGGGGCGAGCGGTTCCGGCATCGACCAGGCCAAGGTGCAGCAGTCGGTGGCCACGGCGTTCGCCCACCTCTACCGGTTCCAGCAGGCGCAGATGCGCCAGCCACCGGTCACCGAAGCGCAGTTGCAGACCTCGGCGGCCTGCGACAAGAGCGAAGGACTCGGCGCCCAGGAGGGATCGGGCAACGACTGGCGCTGCACGGTCACCTGGAACGTCCCCGGTTACAACGCCTCCGCCCAGGCCATCTACCAGCTCGATGTCTCCGCGAACGGGCGGTACACCGCCGACGGGGACGGCCCGGTGGAGGTGAACGGCTACTTCCTGATCGTCAGTGGGGGAAAGCCGGTGCCGAACCCGCTCTGGCAGTTCGACGGCAACGTCGACCTGCTCGCCAAGTGAACGCCGCGGGCGGGCGGCGGCATCCCTGAGAAGGAGGACCAGGTGCTGGACGGTCACCGGTTGGCCCGTGGCCCAGCCGGTGGCCGACCAGGTTACCGTCCAGCAGCAGACCTATGCTCGGTCCTATGCTCGGTACGGCAACCTGGACAGCCGTCGTCACGGACGTGACCCTGTGCCAGGTTCCGCACTCGAAAGGGTCCCGACCGTGCCTTCTGACGCTCCGCTGCCGACCGTCCTCGTGGTGACGCTCGGCGGGACCATCGCCATGACCTCCCCTGCGGGCGCCGGCGGGGGAGTGGTACCCCGGTTGACGGCGGCCGACCTGGTGGCGGCAGTGCCGGGGCTGGACCGATGGGCGCGAGTAGATGTGCTGGACTTCCGGCAGAAGCCCGGCGCCTCGCTCCTGATCGACGACATCGCGGAGCTGGCCCAGCTGCTCAACGAGCGCTCGGCCGACGGGATCGACGGCTTCGTCATCACCCAGGGCACCGACACCCTGGAGGAGACCGCGTTCCTCCTGGACCTGCTGTACACCGGCCAGGCTCCGGTCGTCGTCACCGGAGCCATGCGAAACCCGTCCCTCGCCGGGGCGGACGGGCCGGCCAACCTGCTGGCCGCCGTGCAGACCGCCGCAAGCCCCGACGCCGCCGGGCTCGGCTGCGTGGTCGTCTTCGCCGACACCGTGCACGCCGCCCACCTGGTCCGCAAGGTCCACAGCACCAGCATCGCCGCCTTCGCCTCCCCGAACGCCGGCCCCCTCGGCTACCTCGCCGAGGGACGCCTGCGCCTCCTGCTCACGAGCCTGCGCGGGGCGCTCCCCGTGGGCCTGCCGTTCACCAACGACGGGAAGGTAGCGCTGATTTCGGCGAGCCTCGGCGACGACGGCACGCTGCTCGAGAGCCTGGAAGGCCGGTTCGCGGGCGTGGTGGTGGCGGCCTTCGGCGCCGGCCACCTCCCGGCCGGCTGGGTCGAGCCGCTGGAGAGGCTCGCAGCCACCGTCCCGGTGATCCTCGCCTCCCGCACCGGCGCCGGCCCCGTCCTCACCGAGACCTACGCCTTCCCCGGCTCCGAGCAGGACCTCCTCAGTCGCGGACTGATCAGCGCCGGCCACCTGGACCCCCTCAAGGCCCGCCTGCTCCTGCTGGCCCACCTGCGCGCGGGCGCCGACCGCGCGGCCGTGGCCGCAGCGTTCCAGCAGTTCTGACCACGACCACCGAGCCCTGCGAACCGGACTGAGAGGGGAGCCGGTCAGTTGACGAACTCCATGTCGGGGTAGTGCGCGGACGGCCCGTCCAGCAGCTTCCCGGGGCCGCCGCGCAGCCAGTGGTCGAAGTAGGCGGCGAGGTAGGCCTCGTTGGTGCGGATCGCGGTCCGCGGGTCGATGGTGCCGATGTCGTCGGCGCGGTCGGCGGGGGTCAGGCCCAGTTGCGGGATCAGCGCCTCCGCGTCGGTGAACGAGGCGTGCTCGGCGCCGCGCAGCTTCAACTCGCGTGACCAGCCGGGGGTGTTGGCGCGGAAGGCCTGCCAGCCCGGGCCGGTGTCGATGGTGCCGAGGTCCTTGCCGAGGAGCAGGAACGGCCGGTCCAGGCCGTGCCGGGCCACCGGCATCAGCGAGTTGTCGAAGTTGGTCAGATTGCCGTCCATGTCGACGCCGGCGCGGATCCGGTGGTCGGCGTCCATGGCGACGGCGGCGGCGCTGCCGCCCAGCGAGTGACCGAACATGCCCACCGCGGACAGGTCCAGCGCACCTGCCAGGCCGGCGGGCAGCGGTTGCCCGTCGGCGTCCGGGTCCCGGCCGCTGTCGAGTACGGCGAGTTGGTCCAGCACGAAGCTGGTGTCAGTGGCGCGCACGGCCAGCGCCTTGCGCAGGAAGGCGTCCGGATCGCCCGGCGGGACCATGGTGGCCAGCGAGCCGTTGGGGAACTGCACCTCGGGCGCCTCGTAGGTGCTGTCGACGGTGACCACCACGTAGCCGCGGCTGGCGAGGTCGGCGACCAGGGTGGTGCCCCAGGTCCGCGGCTCGCCGAGGCCGGGAGAGTAGATCAGGACCGGGTGCCCGCCCTGCCGGTCGGCGACCGGTACGCCCTGCAGCACGTGCGTCGCGGTACCGCCCCAGTCCTGGCCGGCGGGCACGTGCAGCCCGAGGTAGTCGTCGGCGGTCACCTGGTCGAAGTGCGCGGCTGCGGCGGGCAGCATGTAGGGGGCGGGCCGGCCGGTCGGGCGGCTCGCGGGGTAGAAGACGCTGACCATCAGCTCGCGCTGCTGCTGCGCGGGCTGCCACGGGTCGGCACGCGTGTGGTCGACCAGGTGCAGAGCGACCTCCCCGACGGGGTGGCGGCCGGTGGGGGCCGGCAGGTGCAGTCGGCCGCCGTGCCGCGCGGCCGCAGCCGGCGAGGGTGGGGACGACGGCTGGGAGGCCGCGGAGGGCGCTGCGGCGCTCGCCGGCCCGACGGCGGTCACCGCACCGAGTGCGAGGACGGCGCCGGCGGTGGCCAGACGAAGGACGGTGGAACGGCGGCGGGAGGTGGAAGGGCCGCAGCTGGGCTTCGGTCGATGCGTCGTCATGATCCCTATGCTCCAAGCCGATCCACCCGTTGACCATCAGGAACGTCCCCCATCTGCGCCTCGGGGGGTTCCCTAGGGACCGCGCGGCCGCTCGCGTCCAGCGGGGCTCTGCTGTGCTGACCGCGGAGAACGATCTGCCGCCGTCTGGCCGCAGGCAACGCTGCTGCCCACGAACCCGACCTCGCGCGGGCACTGTCGAATCTCGGCGCCTACCACGCGATGCTGGGACACGGAGCGGAGGCGGTGGCCGCGGAGCAGGAGGCGCTGTCCGTCCGGCGGCGCCTGGCGCGGGCCGACCCCACTGCGTTCGCGGCCGACCTCGCGACGTCCGTGGGCAACCTGGGCTTCTATCAGGCGGGCATGGGACGCTACGAGGAGGCCCTGGCCGCCACCGAGCAGGCGGTCACTTCCTACCGTCGGTTGGTAGCGGGCGACCGCGCCGCGTACGAGCCCGAACTCGCGCGCTGCCTCTCCCTCTCCGCTTCCGTTCGAGGCCGCCGGCCGCAGGGTCTGCAAGGCGCGCTACGGGAGCTGGAGGAGGCCATCGCGATCTACCGCCGCCTGGCCGCCGAGCTGCCGGAGGCCTTCGAGGGTCAGTTGCGGCGGTGCCTGCGGATGGAGGCAGTGGTACTCGACGGGCTCGGCCGCCATCAGCAGGCAACTGCGATCCGCCGCGCGCTCAGCGGTGACTCCGACCGCTGAGCGCTTGGCTAGTACGCGTGGTGGACCTGCCAGAACGACCAGGCGTCACACGGACTGCCGTAGGTGGTGTTCATGTAGCCCAGGCCCCACTTGATCTGGGTCGCGGGGTTGGTCTGCCAGTCCGATCCGACCGAGGCCATCTTGGAACCGGGCAGCGCCTGCACCAGGCCGTACGCGCCGGAGGAGGGGTTGCGGGCGGTGATGTTCCAGCCGCTCTCGCGCGTGACGATGTTGCTGAAGCACTGGAACTGGGTGCTGTCCATCATCCCGGCCGCGATCGACTGCGGCGAGCCCCCGGCGTACGAGCCGACGGGCGGCGCGGAGTCCGTGGCGGCGAGCTGCGACTTGGCCGCGGCGCGGGCGGCAGCCTGCTGTGCGGCGGCGGCGTCGGCCTTGGCCTGCGCATCGGCGTTGGCCTTGGCCTGCGCGTCGGCGGCGGCCTTCAGCCGGGCGGTCTCCTGCGCGGCCTTCTGTGCGGCGAGGTCGGCCGACTGCTGCTGAGCCGAGGACTGGACAGCGAAGTTGTCGCTGATGGTCTGTGCCTGGGCGGCTGACGGCACGTCCGCGAGGAGGGTGGCTCCCGCGACGTCGACCGACTGGGGCGTAGCGCCCTCGCTGCTCGACGCCACACCCACGACGGCACCGACGGCGGTGACAGCGGTGGCAGAGGCCACAGCAACTCCCCGGACCGAGATCCGAGTCACATGGTTTCCTTCCAGCGTCGACCCCGCGTGACCGTGAGGACGCAACATGCCCTGTTCACTGGCCTCCACCTGCGCTGGTCACGGGAGGCACTGGCCCGCTGCCCGAGTGCCGGACGAGCCGGTGCGGGCAAGGAGTTCGGGCGGCGTACGGACCATCGGTATTCAGTTGACGCCCAACATGCGGGCCGTACGCGGGGCCTGACAGAAGTTTCACCATGCCGCAACCGAACATGGGTACGCAATTCCCGGCTACGTGGCGAAGCTCACATCAACCCCCGCAGGGGAGATCGGCTCTTCGTCGGACTGAACCGGTTCGATCTGCCGACGATCCGCCCGACTCCAGCTGAAGGCCGGGACCCATAGGGATCGTTCGCATGCGCTATGTCGTGCGGTGTGGCCGGATGCCCCCCGGTATCCCGGTCATCGGGGCGGCGATCGGGGAGCACCCGGAGCGCGTGAGGGTGATGTGTGCGGAGAGCGGATTCCCTTGACAACATTGCCCCAGGGGCGTGCCGGTAGGGTCCCCTACCTATGGACGCGAGCGCGGGAAACGAGATGGTCGCTGTCCCGCCGGGGCAGGTGGCGCTGTCGGACCGGCGGACGCAGCGCAGCTGGTCGGTCGAGCTTGCGCCGTACGAACTCGCAGCGTTCCCGGTCACTCAGGCGTTGTACGAACAGATCACCCAGCAGCGGCCGAGCACCGCCCAGGGGGACCGGTTGCCGGTCGAGGGCGTTTCCTGGTGGGACTCGGTCCGGTTCTGCAATGCCCTGTCCCGACGCGACGGGTTCGCTCCCGCCTACCGACTCCATGCCGACGGCGAAGGCATCGAGTGGGACGTGTCCGCGGACGGCTACCGGCTGCCGACCGAGGCGGAGTGGGAGCACGCCTGCCGTGCCGGCACCGCGGGACCGCACTACGGGCCGCTTGACGAGATCGCCTGGTACCGCGGCAACTCGCACGGTCGGATCCACGACGTGGGTGGCAAGCGGCCCAACCCGTGGGGCCTCTACGACATGATCGGCAACGTCTGGAACTGGTGCTGGGACGTCTACGACGCCGAGGTCTACGGCGCCTACCGGGTGCTGCGTGGCGGCGGCTGGTTCGACGAGCACTGGAGCTGCCGGGCCTCCGCGCGACGCCGCAGCCACCCCAGCTTCCAGGTCGACGACGTGGGCTTCCGCGTCGCGCGTTCCACCCTGCGCTGACCCGTGCCGACTTGGTCGGATGAGACACAGGGCCACTCCGCGCGATGCCCGCGGCGCACCTCTGGACGGTCGGCTGTGCCCTGACCGGTGTCGAGCCGACGTCCGCCTCTTGCTGCCGTGAGTGAGGCTCTTGACCCTCACGTGGCGTCAGGCTGCATAGTCGGTGCCGTGGAGGACTACTGGACCGTGGGACGCGTGGCCGAGTTGGCCGGAGTGAGCGTCCGCACGCTGCATCACTATGACCAGATCAAGCTCGTTCGGCCGTCGGCGCGGACCGTGGCCGGGTACCGCGCCTATTCGGCGGGCGACGTGGAGCGGCTGCGGGAGGTGCTGGCCTATCGGCGGTTGGGCTTCGGGCTGCGGGAGGTCGCGGAACTGGTCGGCGACCCGTTCACCGACGCGGTCGCGCACCTGCGCCGGCTGCGGGGCCTGCTGCTGGAGCAGCGTGATCGCGCCGATGCCATGGTCGCGGGCATTGACAGGGAACTTGAGGCACGAGCGAAGGGACTGAAGGTGACACCGGAAGAACAACTGGAGATGCTCGGTGCACGGCTGTACGACGCGATCGGCGGGGCCTACACCGCGACGCGGCGTACCGAGCCGCGGATCGCCGCGCAGATCTGGGACGCGCTCGGGGACGCGCAGACGGTGCTGAACGTCGGGGCCGGCACCGGCTCCTACGAGCCTGCTGATCGCGACGTCACCGCGGTGGAGCCATCGGCGGTCATGCGCGGACAGCGGCCCCCGGGCTCGGCGCCATGCGTGGCCGCCGCCGCGGAGAGCCTGCCGTTCGAGGACCACTCCTTCGACGTCGCGATGGCCGTCTCCACCGTGCACCACTGGGGGGACCCGATAGCGGGGTTGCGCGAGATGCGGCGCGTGGCCCGCCGCGTGGTGGTGCTCACGTTCGACACCGACGAGCCCGGATGGCAGGACCGGTTCTGGCTCACCCGCGACTACCTGCCCGAGTTCGCCGCCGTCCTCGCAGAATTTCCCTCGCTTGCCGGGATGGTCGACGCGATCGGCGCCCGCGCCGAGCCGGTGCCCATCCCGTGGGACTGCGCTGACGGCCTGTTCGAGGCGTACTGGCGCCGACCGGGGGCGTATCTGGAGGATCACGTGCGCCGTGCGATGTCGGTGTGGACGAGGGTCGGGCCGCAGACCGAGCAGCGGGCGGTACAAAGCCTCAGCGACGACCTCGACTCCGGCCGGTGGGCCGAGCGCAACAGCGACCTCGCCGCCCTCGGCGCGGCAGATCTCGGCCTTCGCCTGCTCATAGCCTGAACCATCGCCTCCGACAAGGCTTTTGCACGTGCCGCCGTGCGGGTGATGAGATGGCACGGTGGCCAACCATGATGAGGCGGCAGCTGTCCGACCGTTGACACTGGCTTGGGTGAGCCGGCACCTGGAGGTCGGCGAACGGATCGTCGGAATCGAGGCGCTGCACGGCGGCATCACTGCCGACATGCGCAGGCTGACCATCGGCACGCGGGACGGCGGTACCCGTGACCTGGTGCTGCGGACCTTCGTCGACCCGTTCCGTCTGGAGCACGCCGAGGAGTGGCTGAACCGGGAGGCCGGCGCCCTGACCCTGCTTGCAGGGACCGGCGTGCCGGCTCCCGGACTCGTCGCGGTTGATCCGACCGCCGCGCATTGCGAGTATCCGTCGCTCCTCATGACACATCTGGCGGGCCGGACGGTCCTCGACGATGAGGGATTGGAGACGCGCGTACCTCTGCTGGCCCGTCAACTCGTGGCGATCCACGCGCTGCGACCCTCCGAGCAGCCCCGGCCCCGGGAGTATGTGGCGTTGACGACCGCCGACACCGTTGTGACGCCCAAGGGCGCCGACGCGGCGGCATGGGCCGCGGCGATCGACGTGATCCGCAGGCCCGCGCCGCCCTATGAAGGGCGATTCCTGCACCGGGACTTCCAGCCCGGCAACGTGCTGTTCGACGTGCCGCCCTCAACTCCGGCCGGTGCCCGGATCACCGGCGTCGTCGACTGGGCAGCGGCCTCCTGGGGCCCGGCGGATCTCGATGTCGCGCACTGCTCCACCAATCTCGCGCTGCTGCACGGACCGGCGTGGGGCCTGCGGTTCGCCGAGGCGTACGAGAAGGCCGGCGGGGTGCTGGCCGCGGCCGCGAGCGAGCGACTGTACTGGCGGGTGCGGGACGGGCTGGCGTGCTCAGAAGAAGTGCGGCAGGTGGCGCGGCCATGGCGGGAGGCAGGGAGAACTGAGCTGACGACGCGAGCCGTGGAGGAGCGGCTGGATGCCTATGTCACCGCCCTGATGGACACGCTGGGCTGAGCCGAGTCCGGCGGCTGCTATCGCCTCTTCCCACCCGGAGCCGGCCCGTGCGCGACGGCGGTGTTGACGTCGTCGCGCTGCGGGCGCCGGGCCTGCTCCGCCGGACGGGTGAACCGTGGGTCCGCTCGGCCGTCGTGTCCCCGGTGCTGCCCGCCGCGGAACGCGGCGCGGAGGATCGTGGCTGGCATGCAACGACCGAATATCCTCCGTACCTGCGCCCTGGTGGTCGGCGCGCTGCTGATCGCGGGCGCGTTCCTGACCGCGTTCTGGATCACTCCGACCTACGTGGCCCGGCTGCCTGACAACGTCGACGCGCAGCGCCCGCTGGCCGGCACGTTCAAGACGCTGCTCGACGGCCAGGCGCTGGCCCAGGGCAGTCTGGCGACCGCGCTCAAGCATGACGTCCCGCTCGCCATCGACCGGCAGGTCAAGGTGCTGAAGACCTCGGGGAACACCGCGCTGGTCAGCGACGCGCGGACGACCAGCGCGGCGGGCACCACGGTCGAGCAGACCACCTGGCAGTACGCGGTGGACCGCCGCAACCTGGAGCCCTCGACGCACCACCCGAGCAACTGGTCGGTGGTCGACGCTTCCGGCCTGACGATCAGCTTCCCGTTCGGCGCCAAGAAGCAGGCCTACACCGGCTGGGTGCCGGAGACGGCGACCACCGCCCCAGTGACCTACACGCGCTCGGAGCAGCGGTCCGGCCTGCAGACCTACGTGTACCAGGCGAACACCGCCCCCACCCGGATCACCGACAAGCAGGTGCTGGCCGGTCTGCCCAAGGCACTGCCGCAGAGCGAGCTGAAGCTGCTCGTCCAGTTCGGCCCGCTGACACCCGATCAGCAGCAGAAACTGACGGCGCTGCTCCCCACACTCGGCGATCCGGCCCCGCTCTCGTACACCCTGCAGGGCAGCGACACCTTCTGGGTGGAGCCGGAGACCGGTGCGGTGCTCGACGTCCAGCGCTCCCAGCAGCGCGTGGCCGCGGTCACCGCCCCCGACGGCTCCCTCGTCCCGCTGCTCCCGGTCATCGACGTCGACTACCGGCAGACCCCGAAGGCCGTGTCCGACGCCGTGAGCGACGCGAAGGACGGGCGCGACTCGATCCAGCTGGTCGGCACAACACTCCCGATCATTGCCGGCATCCTCGGCGCGCTGCTGGTCCTCGGCGCACTGCTGATCCCCCGTCGCCGCCGCCCGGCGCGTGCGCCGGGGGAAGACCTCTCGCCTCAGGAGTAACCGTCGATCAGCAGAAGCCCTTCGAACCGTCGCCCGGCGTCGTCGTCCAGCCCGTGAGCCGCAGCGATCTCGTTTGAGACGGCGCACTGCTGCGAGAGTTCTCCAGCAGCTGCGCCGGCGGGACGCCCGCCACCGTCCTGGTCGCCGCAGGGCGCGGCATCCAGACCACCTGCTCCGTCGGACACCGCCAGCCCGCGCCCTGGTCACCGCCAATGGTGCTGACGCTGCCGTCCGAGTTGATGCCAGTGACGATAGAGACGTGATCGGCGTAGCCGTTGCCGTTGTAGTTGAAGACCGCGGCGTCGCCGACGTGCGGGGTTCCCTGCAGCCCGCCGTTGTACTGACCGAAGCTTCCTGCGCCGTTGGTAAGCCCGTTGACGTTGACACCGTCCTGGTTCCAGACCCACTTGGCGAAGTCTGCGCACTACTTCTCGTTGGCGCTTGTGTAGTAGCCAACGCCGCCGGCACTGTTCACGCTGCTTGGGCCATCGGCGAGGTTGGCCGCGGCGATGGCACTGATGCTGCTGCCCACGCTGGCCGAGGCGGTCTGAGCTCCGAGCGTGAGGGAGACGGGCAGGACGGCGAGCGCGATAGCGACCGAGACAGCCGTCCGGCTCCTGCGATGGGACACGATGGTGCTCCTATGATCGGTGATGAGGCGGCTCGCACGATGCGAGCCGAGGAGTGATCGCCGGGACCGAGGTGCAACGGTCCGGTAGGCGTTCTGAGACATGCGTGGTCGGCCATGCGGATGCGTCGTCATGGCATGGCGAAGGGCTGCGACAGAGCGCGGGCCGAGCCCGCGGGATTGGGAGTCGCTCGCAGGCTCGCGCCGTCCGGCGTGCCGCGATGGTCGCCGGAGTCCTGGCAGCGCTGCGGGCGGGCGAGCAAGCGGGCGGGATGAGCAGGGTCGGTGCCGGCTAGGTGCGGCTGCCGCAAAAGTGCCTGCCGATTCGCCTGCGGATGGCACGTCTCGCGGGGGTCGCCGTTGTCGTGGTCCGGGCCCAACTGCCGGGGTGTTGACTGGGCCGAAATTGAGGACGTTCAACTCCGTTCTTCACCGGATTACCTCCAAGGAAGCCCTGGCCTTCGGGCCAGGGAGGAATTGGATTGCCTGCGTAGCAGGGCGAGTTGCGGCGTTTCGCCGCCAGGCGGACCGCAGTGCGGTGGGGTGCGGACGTGGTTTTGCGCTGGCCCGTTTGGGTCTACTAGTGTCTTCGGCGTGAAGATCGTGGCACAGGTGAAGCTGCTGCCTAGGTCCGCGTACGACGCGGATGCGATGGCGGCGACGCTGCGCGCCTGCAACCGGGGCGCGCGCCTCGCCTCGGAGATCGCGTTCCGGACCGGGAAGGTCCGGCGCAACGACCTGCAGGATGAGGTGTACTACCGGCTGAAGGCCGAGTTCGACCTCGGTGCGCAGGCGGCGGTCCGTACCGTCAAGAAGGTGTGCGACGCGTACGCGACGCTCGCGGGGAACATCCGCAGCGGCCGGCTGGCGGGCAAGGCCCGGCGCAAAGCGGAGTCCAAGCCGATCGGCTTTCGCGAGGACGCGGCGCAGCCGTTCGACGACCGGATGCTGACGTGGAACCTGGACGATCGGACCGTGTCCATCTGGACGGTCGCCGGGCGGATCAAGGGCATCCCGTTCGTGTGCTCGCCGCAGGCGTTGGAGCTCCTCGCCTCGCGTAAGGGCGAGTCGGATCTGGTGCTGCGGGACGGCCAGTGGTTCGTGTACGCCACCGTCGAGCTGCTTGAGCCCCCGGTGTTCGAGCCGACCGGTTGGATCGGCGTGGACCTGGGGATCGTCAACATCGCGACCACCAGCGACGGTCGGATCATGTCCGGGCGCCGGGTGGACCGGTACCGCAAGCGGATGCGCGCCACCGTCGCCAACCTGCAGGCCAAGCGCACCAAATCCGCCAAACGCCGACTGAAGGCGCTGCGCCGGCGCGAGTCCCGCTTCGCCACCGACACCAATCACTGCGTCTCCAAGACCATCGTCACGACCGCAGGGGGCACCTCCCGGCCGAAGGCTGGGGGAGGCTCCCGCAACATCGCCCACCGGGCCGACGCTGTGTGGCAGCGGGGCAGAGTCAACAGCCCCCAGCACCGTCAGGCGACACGCCTAGCGGTGCAGGACGCAGGCGACCTGCGGCAGCCAGCCGTGAGTACGGCTTGCCCGCGAGAGCCTGGGGCAAACCCTGTCCAGTAGGCAGATCGGCGAGCGGGGGCGCGAGGCCCGTGACGGTCAGGCAGCGGTCAGCAGCGGGTCAGGGCTGTACCGGATAGTCGGTGGCGCAGGGACGGACCGCGGCGAGCGGGCGGTCGGTTCCGGGGAGAGGTGCCCGGAGTGGTTGATCGGGGGCCGGGGTTCTGGTCCCGGTCGGGTCCTTGAGGCCCACGCAGGTTCGAATCCTGCCTTCTCCGCCCACGTGTGACCCATCGTCTGCCCCAGCCCGCACCTCCGCTTCGCATGGCCAGAGCACAGCAGTGTCGATCCGCAGATGACGAGGCATCGCCGGGTGAGCTGATCGCCCTCCTGATGGAGGGCGACCTGTTGGTGCGAAGGAACCGCAGCGGCTTCCCCCTGTCCGCCTCAGCGATGACAGGGACTCGACCTGGTGAGCCCCTGCCCCCTGCGACACCGTGGCTGTTCCGGAGGATCAGGCCGACGAGGTGCAGATGCTACGGGTCAGTCGACGGCGGTAGTGATGTACGCGGCGACGCCGGTCCGGCGCGCGGCCTCCAGGGAGCACACGAGGTCGTACTGCGAGGTCGGTACGATTCGCTGCCACTCCGCGATGCTCTTCACCGCGTAGTCGGTGTGCTCCCTCGGGTCCAGGGCGATCGCCTCGATCTCGGCGTCCGTCATCACCCCGCCGTCGAAGATGTAACCGAAGCGGGTGGGGAACTCCGCAGTAGGCAGACGGAAGACGGCGGCCAGGAGCTTCGGATCACCGGTGAGGATGCGACCGGTCTCCTCCATCGTCTCCCGGATCGCGGCCTCCCACGGCAGTTCATCGGCGTCGATCATGCCGCCCGCGAGCAGCTGCCAGCGCTTGTGGCGCGACTTGAGCATGATCGGGCGCCCGGCGGTGTCGGTGGTGTAGGTGCACGCCCACCCAAAAGCGCACGGGTAGCCCTCGTACAGCCAGTCGTGCTCAGGGTTGCGGATCACTGCTTTCCTTCCTTCGCCTTCGCCTTCGCGCTCCAAGCCGCTGTGTAGTCGGACAGCACCGATGCTGCGTCCGGGGTCGTTGCCCGCAGCGCGCCCATCGCAGCCGTGATGACGTCGCACAGTTCACCCTGGAACTGCTCCATGGAGTGGCTGTGTCCCTTGCGGGGATTGGCGCCGAGAACGCCCAGAAGCGCCTGCGCCGCCTCGCCGGCCTCCTCCTGGACCTTGAGCATCATCATCGGCAGCAGGGGCTGACCGGTGGCCTCGCAGTGTGCGGCGAATTCACGGTGGACGCGGTCGATCTCGGCCCACACCCGCGGCTTGCCGACCCGCAGGTGCCCCTCCAGCTGCCGGATGTAGTCCTTGATGTGCGGGGGCACCTTCATGCCCTGCACCTCGGCCAGGGGGACGAACCGCAGCTCCTGTCCCTCCCCGCACACCAGCTCTTGCGGGTCGCCGTCCCAGATCGCGTGGAAGTACCGTTCCGCGACGGTGTCGTGGTCGCCGTACGGCACCACGTCCAGTGGCAGCAGCCCCGGCACGTCGATCCCGGCCTCTTCCAGCAGCTCGCGCCGGGCGGTCTCGTACGGGCTCTCACCGGGCTCCCGCCCCCCGCCGGGGGTGTGCCAGTAGCCGGGCCAGCAGATGCCTTCGATGTCGTCCCGCAGCTGGAGCAGGATCTCGCCCCGGCCGTTGGTGATCATGGTGTCGGCGCTGGTGAAGTCGGTGGTCATGTGGTCGGACCCTTCTCGTCGAGGGGTTCCGGACGCTACCGGCCGGGGCAGGCGCCGGCACCGGATTCCAAGAGAACGCGCTCGAACGAGCGACAGCCCCAGCCGGAGCCGGAGCCCGAGCCCCCGCCGGAGCCCGGGCCCCTGCTGGGGGGCGGCGGCCGGATCTCTGCGGACCCTCTCGCCGTCCGAGGCGCGGGCTGGTAGGACGGGGGTCATGACCGATCACCGCGCCGCTGCCCCTGCCCCTGCCCCCGCCGCCCCCGCCCGTACCCGCTACGACGCGGTCGTCGTCGGAGGTGGGCACAACGGACTCGTCGGCGCCGCCTACCTGGCGCGGGCCGGACGCAGCGTGCTGCTGCTGGAACGGCTCGGGCACACCGGTGGCGCGGCCGTCTCCGCCCGGGCGTTCACCGGCGTGGACGCCCGGCTGTCGCGGTACTCCTACCTGGTCAGCCTGCTGCCCCGGAAGATCATGGCCGAGCTGGGGCTCGGGGTGGAGCTGCGCCGGCGCCGGATCTCCTCCTACACGCCCACCCTGCGCGACGGCCGGCCGACCGGACTGCTGGTCGACAACGGCGACGAAGCGGCCACCGCTGCCGCCTTCCGTCAGCTGACCGGCTCGGACCGGGAGTTCGACGCCTGGCGGGAGTTCTACGGACGCACCGCCGGCGTGGCCGAAGCGGTCTTCCCGACCCTGACCGAGCCACTGCCCACCCGAACCGAGCTGCGCCGGCGGGTTGGTGACGACGCGACCTGGGAGGCCCTGTTCGAACGTCCGCTCGGCGAGGCGGTCGAGGCCGCCTTCGCGGACGACCTGGTGCGGGGCGTGGTGCTGACCGACGCCCTGATCGGGACCTTCACCCACGCCCATGACCCCTCGCTGCGCCAGAACCGCTGCTTCCTCTACCACGTCATCGGCAACGGCACCGGCGACTGGGACGTTCCGGTCGGCGGGATGGGCGCGCTCACCGACGCCCTGGCCGCGACCGCGCGGGCATCAGGCGTCGAGATCCTGACGGAGTGTGAGGTGACGTCCATTCAGTCGGACGGGGTCCGCGCCGAAGTGGTGTTCCAGAGCGTGGGCGGGACGGAGCACACCGTCGCCGCCGACCAGATCCTGTGCAACGCCGCACCGACCACCCTGGCCCGGCTGCTCGGCGACGCACCGTCCGGACCGGCGCCGGAGGGCTCGCAGCTCAAGGTGAACATGCTGCTCACCCGGCTGCCCCGGCTCCGCGACCGTACGGTCGACCCGCGTTCCGCCTTCGCGGGGACCTTCCATATCGCGGAGTCCTACCGGGAGTTGGAGACCGCCTATCGGGAGGCGGCGAACGGTTCGGTGCCCTCGGTCGCACCCTCGGAGATCTACTGCCACTCGCTCACCGATCCGTCGATCCTCGGCCCCGAGTTGCGCGAGCAGGGGTACCAGACCCTGACCCTCTTCGGACTCCACCTGCCGGCCCGGCTGTTCGCCGGCTCGGACCACGACGCGGTGCGGGCCACGGCGCTCGCCGCCGTCGTCGCCCAGCTCGACGGCGTCCTGGACGAGCCGCTGGCGGACTGCCTGGCACTGGACGCCGAGGGTCGGCCCTGCATCGAGGCCCGCAGCCCACTCGACCTGGAGCAGGACCTGGGCCTGCCCGGCGGCAACATCTTCCACCGCGACCTGGCCTTCCCCTTCGCCGAGGAGGCTGCGGCGGACGACGGCCCGGGCGCGCGCTGGGGCGTGGCCACCACCCGCGCCAACGTCCTGCTCTGCGGCGCGGGAGCGGTGCGCGGCGGCGGCGTCAGCGGCATCCCCGGACACAACGCCGCGATGGCAGCGCTCGGCCGGTGATGCGGCCCGAACAGCCTCGCTACCATGCGCGTTGTGAATCCTCAGCAGCTGATGGCAGAACAGATAACCCTTCGTGATGCCCCGGCCGTCGTGGCGGGCTCGTCGCTGGCGGGTGTGCGCACGACGGCCGCCCAGGGGCCGGACACGGTGACAGACGACTCGTGCTTCCGGATCGCGTCGCTGACGAAGGTCTTCACCGCCACGGCGCTGCTCCGCACGCTGCGGGACAAGCGCGTCCCACTGGCCACCCCCGTCGTCGAACTGCTGCCCGGCCTCGCGGCCGACTGGCGGGCCGACAAAGGCCTGACCGTCGAACAGATCCTGGGGCAGGTCTCCGGTCTGCGTGAATCGGTGGACGCGGCGACGGTGGCGGCTCTCGGGGACGGCGACGAAGCGCTCCTGGAGGCCGCCCGGCTGGTGGTCCGCGCCGGGAACGAGCGGGAGCCCGGCCGGCGGTGGTCCTACTACAACGGCAACTACTTCCTGGCCGGCGCGGTCCTGGCAGCCGTGGGCGGCACGACGTACGAGAGCGCGTTGGGCCGAGAGCTGCTCGCCCCCTGGGACCTCGCGCGGACGGGTTTCGAGACCCCGGCGGTGGCCGTCGCCGGGTGGGACGGCACGACCGAAGTCCCGCTGAGCGGGTACCCGCGCACCCGTCGGCCCAGCGGCGGCCTGTGGTCCTCGGTCTCGGAGCTGCTTGCCGTCGGCGAGAGCCTGCTCGCCGACCGGGCCCTGCTGGACGAGATCCGCCGTCCGCGCACCCGGTCCGACGACCCCATGGCCTACGGGCTCGGCTGGGCCCTTGGACCGTCGGGCCAGATGTATCTCAACGGGCGACTGCCGGGCTACCGGGCCGCCATCGTCCTCGTCCCGGACCGGGACTACGTGAGCGTGGCCCTCGCCGCCCAGGAGCACGCCCTCCCCGCCCTGGCGCGACTGCTCAGCGACATGCAGCATCCCCTGACCGGGGACGACATCGCCGAGGAGGTCGACGGCTTCGCCGCCTGACACCTCGGCGGAGCGAGCGCGGTGGCAGGAGCCGGCGCACCAGCGTCCGGCCGTGCCCTCCCGCGCCGCCGTTCGTTGATCCGGCCGAGCGCCTCCACCGGGGCGCGGCACGCCGCCGCCCGCGCCCCCCGGACGGTGCTGACAGGAGCAGCCTGGTCCCGCCATCACAGCGCGCAGGCCGGCCGGTGCTCAGCAGGCCGGCTGCCGGGGGCGTCCCGGTACCCACAGTGGCGCGGGGCCGTCGAGCGGCATGGACCGGGCCGCGTGCTCCTCGAGCCGCTCGCCCGCCTGGCCCGGATCCTGGTCGCTGAGCTCGACCAGGGCGGCGGCGGCCAGTCGGGCGCAGGCCAGCATCAGGGCGAGGGTGTCCTGGCGGCGGTGCCGCTCACGGATGTACGCCTCACACCTGTCGTCGATGCGCCGGCCGTGGCTGCACCCGCCTTCCGCGGTGAGAGCCTGGACGCCGTGCCAGACCAGGGTGAGGGCCGTGGACTCGGCCGGGTGTGCCACGTGTGCCCGGTGGGCCTGCTCGCCGACTTCGGCCGACCGCACGCCCAGCCATTCCAGCGCGGCCGGACCGTCCCCGCCGCGGACCTGCAGGAGCAGCTCTGCGGCCCGGTGAACGAGTGACCGCAGGACGGGCTCGGCCGGCACCCGCAGGCCCGGCGCCGACAGCTCACCGAACGCCAGCCACGCGTGCGCGAACGAAGCCGCGCGGATCCGCCACGCCGCCGCCCCCGCCGCTCCGTCCAGCCACTCCTGCACACTCAGCCGAACCAGGCCTGCGGCGGCGAGCTGCACCGCGTCCTCGTCCAGCGCGAGCAGCCGTCCACTCCTCAGCACATCGCACCCCCACCAACGACCCATGACCGTGAGCGCACATCTCACCACATCGGGACGTGGGCGAACCAGAGGGGGCCTGCGACGTTGGCGCCCGCGGACCGCGTGATCATGCGATCCGTGCCCCGGCTATCAGGCCACCCCGAGCGCCTGGAGCCGGCGCCGCCCGCGGCCACGCAGTAACGCACAACAAATCTCCCTCGACCTCGACGGCCACCACGTCGACCGCCGCAAGACAAGGCAACAGCACACTCACATCGATGTCACACAGTCACAGCGTCCACCCGGCTCCGGCAACCTGCCAGGACCAAACGTCCCGACGCTACGAAAATCTTGTCAGAGCCATATAGAGAATGCATGGAGCTTCCGGCTTCAATCGGTCGTGGTCGCCCATTCCGGGGCAGCTGACCCGACTAGTCCAAGGAGATGGAAGATGAGCAGCGCGACGAAGAAAGCTGCAGCACTGGCCATGGCAGTCGCCGGCGGACTCCTACTCGCGGTTGTGCCAGCAGCCGCACACGCCAGTACCAGCACCAGCCTCCGCCCCGCTTATGCCAGTAATTGCTCGAATGGCGCTGTGGACATTCACCGCTACGACGGCACCGACGAGTGCTTCCCCAGTCTCACGGGGTCTCACGATATGTACACGACTAACGTGCAGTGGGTCAACAGCGGAAACAACTGGATAGCTTTTACGTGGGCGAACGGCCAATGCGCTGGTGGGTCCGCACCTTTTTACGCACCGGGGATGCCGCCCGGGTCGACATGGGCCGCAGGCGAGCCATTCTGCATCGGCAGGCTCGATATCAACACGTGACAAAGACCGCCCCGCGCTGAGCTCCGGGAACCAGAGATCCAGCTGCCCCCTGACAAAGGGGGCAGCTGTTCGCGTCGGGCTGCGAAGCCCCGGCTCCGGCTCGTGGGCCGGGGATGACGCTGTCGGGGGCGCCGCGCGAGGTTCCCTCGCAGCGCCTTACCACGGTGTCCGCGAAGGACTTCGCGAGGCGGGCGCAGGCGCTGGCCGGTGTCCCTGTCCAGGCACGGTGACCGGTCGGCCGAGTCGCCCCGGGCTCCCGTCTCCACAGAGCGGTGCAAGCCGGCCTGAAACCGAGCGCGGCACCCAGCGAGCATGGTCGGGTACCGTGCTCGATCCGAGCACGGGGGTGGCGCTCAGGCGGAGCTGCGCACGTGGGCTTCGTCGCTGACCTGAAATCGGCCGGAGCCGTTGGTCGAGGTCAGCGCGGGGTGAGGAGGCAGAACTCGTTGCCTTCCGGGTCGGCCAGAACTGTCCAGGAGATTGCGGACTGGTCGATACCGGGGTCGGTGGCGCCCAGGGCGCGCAGTCGGGCTTCCTCTGCTGCCAGGTCGTCACCGGGGTAGGGGCGGACGTCGAGGTGGACGCGGTTCCACCCGCGCTTGGTGTCGGGGGTGCGGACGAACTCCAGGTAGGGGCCGACGCCTTGGGCGGAGCGCATGCCCGCGTAGTCGTCGGTGACCTCGTGCAGCGTCCAGTCCATCGCCTCGCCCCAGAACCGGGCCATCGCTCGTGGGTCGGTGCAGTCGACCACCACCGCGGCGATCGGCCCGGTGTCCTGGTAGATCGGACGGGGCTCCAGGACGCAGAACTCGTTGCCCTCCGGGTCGGCCATGACCGTCCAGGGGACATCGCCCTGACCCACGTCGGCGAGCGTCGCGCCGAGATCCTTCAGGCGCGCGACCAGCTCCGCCTGATGGGCGGTCGAGGTGGTGGCCAGATCAAGGTGCACCCGGTTCTTCACCGTTTTTGGTTCCGGCCGGGTGACGATGTCGATGCAGACGGCCGCGGGGTCGGGGTAGGCGAAGCCCACGGGTTCGAGGTTGGTCACACCGGGCCCCTCGCTGTCGACGCCCCAACCGAGTGCCTGCGCCCAGAACCGGCCGAGCACGGAGTCGTCCTGAGCCTTCATATTGATCTGCACGAGTCTTGTTGCCATACCCCAGATCCTAGAAGCTGCTGCCGCCGACTCGGGCCGTCCCGACCGGACATGTGCCCGACCACGTACGGAGCTTGGCGATCAGCTCGGCCCGCCATCGACACACGCCCGCGGGGACGACTTCACCGCGTTCGCCTCCAGCGCGGCCCGCCTCGGGGTCAAGAGCCGCCAGGGTCGTTAGCATCGTGTCCGCTCCACTGCCGTCCGGCCGCGACCGGGGGAAGACAGGTACGCGTGTGATCGCGCTGCTGGTCAGCATGGGGACCCTGTTCGTCTGGGCCGTGGTGGCCGGCCGACTGACCCGCTGGAGCATCACCGCGCCCGTCGCGATGACCGCCGCGGGCGTGGCCCTGACCGTCGGGCCGCACCCCCTGGTACGGATCAGCCTGACCACCTCCGACGCCGAACACGCCGTCGAGATCATCCTCGCGGTGCTGCTGTTCGTCGACGCCACCGAGGTGCCGGCTGGTGTCGTCCGGCGCCAGCGCGGGCTGCTGGCCCGACTGCTGGTGATCGCCCTGCCGCTGACCCTGGCCGCCGGGGTGCTGACGGGACGTCTGCTGTTCCCGGACGTCGACTGGTGGCTGGCCGCGCTCTTCGCCGCGGTGACCGTGCCCGTCGACCTCGCCCCGGCCGACCAGCTGATCCGCGACGCCCGGCTGCCGTCCTGGCTGCGCGGCGTGCTCACCGTCGAGGGCGGGGTGAACGACGGCGTCGTCGCGCCGGTCTTCCTGCTCTGCCTGGCGGGCGCCGAGGCGCACGGCGGCGTCCCCGAGCCCGCCTCCGACTCGCTGGGGGAGGCGCTCGGCATGCTGATGTGGGCGGTGATCGCGGGCGTCCTGGTCGGCAAGCCCGGCGGCTGGCTGCTGCGGCGCGCCTGGCGGTCGGGCTGGACCCGCCCCGCCGCGGCCCGGCTCGGGATCCTCGCGCTGCCGTTGATGGCGTACGCGCTGGCGCTGGAACTCGACGGCAACGGCTTCGTCGCCGCGTTCGTGGCGGGCCTGTGCTTCACCCCGTACTCGCGGGCGCTACCGCCCAAGACCCTGCACCTGGTGGAGGACACCGGGGCGCTGCTCGCCCTGGCCCTCTGGTTCGTCTTCGGACAGCTCGTCACCCAGGCGTTCACCGGCGACTTCGACGGCCGGGTGGTCGCCTACGCCGCCCTGTCGCTGACCGTGGTGCGAATCCTCCCGGTCCTGCTCAGCCTGACGGGCAGCGGCCTGGCCCCCGCCGACCGGCTGCTGCTGGCCTGGCTGGGGCCGCGCGGTCCGGCGTCCATCGTCTTCGGCCTGCTCGCCTTCATCGCGCTCGCGCCCCTCGAACCGCACGCCGCCGACCTGGTCGGCCAGGTGATGACGATGACCGTGCTGATGAGTCTGGTCCTGCACGGCCTGACGTACGGGCCGCTGGCCGCGCGCTACGCCGCCGCGAGCGAGCGGGCCGGCCGCGGGCCCGGCTCGGACCCACCGGCGGACCCACCCGCCGACCAGCCGCCCGACCAGCCGCCCGACCGCCCTTCCCCACCGGCGGCGTCGGCCGTCGCCGTCGCTGGTCCGTCTGCCCGCCGGGCGACGGCCTGACGACCGCTCACCCGCACCGTCCCTGGCGCTTGCCTGGCGGTTGCCGGGCTGTGTCACAGGTCGGTGACACAGCCGTCCGAGCTAGATTTGAACCTGTTCAAAATGGTCTTGATTGACCTAGAGTCACGGTGGTCGCGCGCGCCGCTTCGGCGCTTGACGACGGACTTCGCCATGCGCGGACTCCGTCTGTCCGATGACTTCTGATGACTTCTGAGGGGGACTCATGTCCGATTCGTCTGCACCCTTGCCGACCGGTGACGGGCCGTGGGCCTGGGACCGGCCCGCGTGGCCGGTGGGCCCACCGAAGGCGAGTAGGAGAGCCGACTGGCTGAAGGCCGTCGAGCCCGGCACGTTGCGGGCGCCGACTCTCGGAATGCTGGTCGCGGCGGCCGTCTGCGGAGTGCTGGCGACGGTGGTGCTGGGGGACGGGGTGGGGGTCAACCTGCTGCTGTGCGCGCTGGTGTGCGCGGTCGGCGGCGGGCTGGCCGCCCGGGCCCGGGCAGGTGGCCGGCGGCCCCGGGCGTGGACGGTGACCTGGGCGCTGGCTTCGCTGGTGCTGCTCGTCGTCCCGGTCGTGTCGGCGGCCGGTGGGCCAGTGCTGCTGGCGGTGCTGCTGGCTGTCACGGCGGGCGCGTTGGCCCTGCAGGGCGGGCGCCGGTGGGCGGGGGTGCTGTTGGCACCGCTCGGCCTGGCGGCCGGTCTGCTGCAAGCTCCGTCCTGGGCGCTCAAGGCTGTGCGGGGGCGGTCCTACCCGGGCCGGGACCGGGTGCTGCCGGTGCTTCGAGCGTCCTTGGTCGCACTCGTCCTGGTGGCGGTCTTCGGCGCGCTGTTCGCCGGGGCCGATGAGGCCGTCGGCCAGTTGCTGGGGGATCTGACGCCGAGCGTGGATCTCGGTCAGGTGCCGCTGCGGGTGGCGCTGCTGGTGCTGGGCCTGGCCGTCGCCCTTTCGGTGGCCCGCACCGGGTCGGCCCCGTTCCGGTGGGACCGTCTGCCGGTCGGGCCGGGCCGCGAGCGCGGCCGACTGGAGTGGGCGGTGCCGGTGGTCGCGTTGAACCTGCTCTTCGCGATCTTCGCCGGGGTGCAGGTGTTCGTGTTCTTCGTCGGTTACCAGGGGCTGGTGCGCCACACCGGGGTCAGCCCGTCGGTGTACGCCCGACAGGGTTTCTGGCAGTTGCTCTGGGTGACGCTGCTCGCGCTGGTCGTGGTCGCCCTGGCCAGGCGTTGGGCGCCCCGCACCACCGCAGCGGAACGTCTGATGGTGAAGGTGCTGCTCAGTACGTTCAGTGGGCTCACCCTCGTGGTGGTCTGTTCGGCGATCCGCCGGATGCAGTTCTATGTGGACGCCTCCGGGCTGACGCGGCTGCGGCTCTGCGTGCTCGGGGTGGAGGCATGGCTGGGCGTGGTGTTCCTGGTCGTCCTGGTGGCCGGCCTGACGAGGTCGGCCGAGTGGCTGCCGCGTGCGGTGATGCTGAGCGCGGTGGTGGCGGTGGCGGGGTACGGCCTGGTGCGTCCGGACGCAGTGGTCGCCGAGCAGAACGTGGCCCGCTTCGAGCAGACCGGGCAACTTGATCTGCGCAACGTCCGCGGGCTCTCGGCCGACGCGGTCCCGGCGCTGGATCGGCTCCCGTCCGGCACGCGGTCCTGCGCGCTGGAGCTGATCGGCCGGGACCTGGCCGCTTCGCCGGCGCCCTGGTACGCGATCAGCGTCGCGGAGGACCGGGCGCGGGACATCCTGCGCGCCCGCCCGCCGCAGGACGGCGAGCCGATGTCCTGCTAGGTGCCGCGCCGGAGATCCGTCGGTAGAAGCGCGCGATTCCTTCCGGCCTCGTTGCGGAGCCGGGTGGTGGTCAGCGTCCGCGGCGACGGGCGCGGGATTCGGCACGGGGCGGGAGAAGAGCTGCGAACGGCGGGTGTGAGCTTCGGTGTTAGCTTTCTTCCCGTGGTGGAACACCAGGACGAGACCAGGGCGGCCTACGACGGGGTCGTCGAGCTGTATGCGTCGATGTTCGCTGATCGGCTGGAGACGCGGCCGTTCTCACGGAACATGATCGGTACCTTTGCCGAGTTGGTGCGCGGGACGGGGAACCTGCGGGCGGCCGATGTCGGCTGCGGGCCCGGGCATCTGACGGCCATGCTGCACGACCTGGGGCTGGATGCCTTCGGGCTCGACCTCTCCCCAGCGATGGTCGACCACGCCCGGCGGGCTCATCCGGCGCTGCAGTTCGACGAGGCGCGGATGGAGGCCCTTCCAGTTGAGGACGGCGCGCTCGGTGGCGTGCTGGCCCACTACTCGATGATCCACACTCCTCCTGGGGAACTACCCGCGCTGCTGGCCGAGCAGGCGCGTGTCCTGGCACCGGGTGGCCTGCTCCTGGTCTCGTTCTTCGCGACCGACGCGCCCGAGCCGGTCCGCTTCGACCACAAGGTGACGCCCGCCTATAGCTGGCCGGCGGACCGGTTCGCCGAGCTGCTGGCCGGAGCCGGGCTTGTCACGTTCGCCCGGCTGCTTCACGACCCGGCCTCTGATCGGGGCTTCCTCGATGCCCACGTGCTGGCCCGCCTCCGCTAGAGCATGGCCGCGTCCGTCGGGGTGGGCGTCCCCTGGAGCCCGGATAACGGCCCCGTTCACCCCTGGTGAGCCTGGCCCGGGTCGCGCACCCAGGTTCCGCGTCTCGGTGTCCAATTCCGGGCCGCTATGTCCAAGAGGGCCGTGATCAAGCCTCAGCCGTTGATGGCCTCCACGATCTGCAGGGCGGCCTGGGCGGGCGTGAGGTGCGTGGTGTCGACGACTTCGGCCTCGCTGTGCAGCCACGTGCGGGCCGCCTCGGCGTAGGGCTCAAGGTACTTGAGGCGGAACCAGGAGTTGGGACCGACAACAGTGTCCCCTGCGATGCGCCCGCGGAGGGTCTCCTGGTCGGCGTGGAGGACGAAGTGCCGTACCGGAATGGCGTGTTGGGCGAGGCCCGTGCTGATCTCGCGCCAGTACTGCTCGACCAGGACAGTCATCGGCATCACCAGAGTCCCGCCGGTGTAGTCGAGCACGCGGCGGGCGGTCTCGACCACGAGTGGCCGCCACGGCGTCCAGTGCTGGAAGTTGTCCGTTTCGGGCAGCCCCGGCGTGATGTCCATGAGCGTCTCGCCGACCTTCTCGGCGTCGAACACCCGTGAATCCGGGATCAACTGCTGCACGAGGGTGCTGGTCGTCGTCTTGCCTGCGCCGTGGGTGCCGTTGAGCCATACGATCATGGGCCTGACGCTAGCGGTGTTCAGGCCGCGGTCTGGTGGCAATCACGTCACAGAACTGGCACAGCAGAACATCGCGAAGAGTCGGACTCGCTGTCAGGACGCTGCACAGAGCAGTGACACGAGACTTGGAACGATCAAAGTGCCGTTATCGGGGGTGGACTTGAAGCGCGGCTGTGCGCTGCGGGGCGTCTGGCCACACGTGTCGCAGGGTCCGTTCTGCCCAGTCATCGGGGATGTCGGAGGTGGCGATATACCGTGCGTAGAACGAACCGATCAGCATGCTGGCGAGGGCGTCGGGGTCTGCTGAGTCCGGCAGTTGCCCGGAGCTGATGCCCTCGGCCAGGGCCTGGCGCAGCGCTTCTCGGCGCGGTTCGACCAAGCGGCGGCGGAAGGCGGCGAGCAATTCCGGATGGCGGTGCTCTTCGGCCAGCAGCGTGCCGACCACCGCCATGGAGTTGCTGCGCAGCAGGTTGGCACGGAAGTTCCGCAGGACCGCGAGGGCGCGGCCGCGGGGCGGCCCTGACTCGGCGGGCATGCTCTCGACCCGCAGCGAGTCGATGACCGCGACGGCCACACTGGCCTTGCCGTGGAACCTGCGGCGCACGGTAGGGACTGTCGTGCCGGCGGCGGCTGCTACCGACTCCAGGGACATCCCGGCGTAGCCGGCCTCGCGGAGCTGCTGCTCGGCCGCTGCCAGGATCGCCCGGTCCAGCTCGGGGTCTCGCGGCCGCCCCGCAGGCCGCGGTGCGACAGGGCTCACTGGACATCCTCCCGGCGAACATTATATTCTGATGCTCCATCATATCGTAAGTATCCCAGGGGGCTTACTGTGACCACCGGCCCGATCCCTCCGACCGCGGTCGTCCGCGTCTCACGCGGCAACTTCGATCCCGCCCGGTTCCCGGAAGTCCAGGAGGCGACCGCGGCGATCAGCGGCTTCCTGATTCCGGCCATCAAGGAACTTCCCGGCCTGATCAGCTACCACTGGGCTACCTCGCCCGACGGTTCCTTGGTCAACGTCAGCATCTGGGAGTCCGACGAGCACGCAGAGCAGATGAGCCGGCTCACGGAGATGACCGTGGACGCCCGGGCGATTACCGAGAAGGCCGGCGTCGTCTTCATCCCCATCGTCAACTACCCGATCGACTGGACGATCTGACCGCTCACTCGGGGTGGTTACGGTCCATCACCCACAGACGGCCGGGGTGAGCGCATCACAGGCAGCGGCGCCGCGCGAGCCGAGGCGGCCTGGACGCGCGGGTGCTGTGCCTCTCCGGGAACGGGTTCGTCGGCGCCCGTCCTGCCGGCTGGGCGCCGGCCAGGTGGGAGAACCAGCCGGGTCTGGCCGCCGTGGCGCCAGGGCGTCCTCCTTCACAGTGGGGTGAGGATGTCCTGGTGCGCCCCGTCCAGGACGAAGCCGTTGTCCCACCGGACCCGGACCGTCACCCGCCTTCCGCGCTCCTGATACGCGGCCCACTCCGGCTCCAGCGCGGCGATCTCCGTCTCCAGCCGCTCCCGGCTCGCCGCCGGCATGGTGTGCCCGTAGTCCTCGAACAGCGCTCTGAGCCGCTGGTACTCGCGGACCTCCTCGCTCTCCGCGAGCTCCCCGTCCACGTGCTCGACGGTGCCCTCGATCCCGGCTCCCAGCGAGAGAAATCCGACGACGGCTTCGGGCTCCCCGGCGACAGCCTCACCGATCCCGAGGTCCTCAGCCAGCCTCACGCGCCGGCCCTTCTCCAGGGTCATCCGTCCTCTGCCTCTCCATCGATCGGTGCCGCCGACGCATCCGGTCTGCGGCTCGGCCATTATCCGCCGTCCGGGGCGTGGTCGAGCCGACCGCCGCCGCCAAGGCGGTGCTCCAACAGGTCGCCGAACGGCCGGGTGGCCGGCCGGAGAAGCTGCGACAGGTGCGCAAGCACCAACTGCGCCCAGCCGAAGTCGCTCCAGGGGAACTGCCCGAGCTGCTGCGCGGCGCAGGGTTGGAGATCCTCGACCAGGGCGAGTGCGACCTCGCGATGAGCCGGCGCCGCCCGGACGGCGCCCGGGTCGCGCTGCCGGCCCACTGGTTCGTGGTTGCGGCGGCCGCAGCGGAGTAGCGGGCGACGATCGGCGCGTCGGCCCCGGCGAGCGCAGGCGACCTGTCCTCGGCTAACCTCCCCCTTCGTGGACGATCACTCCGAGCCCTCGACCCTGCGCCTCTTCGTGGCACTGGCTCCGCCCGACGACGCCAAGGACGAACTGGCCCGCGCCCTGCAGCCTGCCTACGCCAGGTACCCGCGGCTGCGGTGGAACCGGATCGAGGACTGGCACATCACACTGGCCTTCCTCGGTGAACTGCCGTCCACGGCAGTGCCGTTGCTGCGGTCGGCGCTGGCCGGTCGGACCGCGTCGCACCCCGCCCTGCGCCTGAGATTGCGGGGCGGCGGCGACTTCGACCAACGACTGCTGTGGAGCGGGATCGAGGGGGACCTGGAGGGACTGCACCTGCTCGCCGCCGACGTCCGGGACCTGGTCAGGTCCTGCGGGATCGAGTTCAGGGACCGCCCGCTGCGCCCCCATCTGACCCTGGCACGGTCGCGCCGCGACGATCCCACCAGCGTGCCGCAGGCCGCGGCCGGGCTCACCGGGTTCGTGGGACGGCCCTGGTGGACCGAACGTCTCCACCTTGTCGGCAGCAACATCGGCCGTGGCCCCGGGCCGATCCACTATCGCGACATCGAGGCGTGGCGATTGGCCGCCGCCGTCCGGGCTGGGGGCGACGGCGCTCTCACCGAGCTGTAGCCGACGGCGAGCGCCTGGGTGGGCGGGCGGTTGTGTGACGGTCCGTTGATGACGGAACCCCGGATCGGGGTAGCGCTGCGCCGGGCCGGGTCAGGCCAGGTTTGCTGTCCTCGGGTTCGTTGTCCCCGCCCTGGCCCGGCCCGAATGGGCCGGTCCCCTCCATAACGGGCCGGCTCCATAACGGGTCGGCGCTTGGGGGCGTGGGCGCCGGCCGACGCAGGGCTGTGCACGGCTGCCGGTGGTCGTGTTCCCGCTCCGCGTCCGCCCGGGCTGACGGCTCACCGTAGCGGTGGAGGCGGCCCGGCCGCAGCCGCCTCCACGTCTACAGCACCCCGCCCGTCTCGCACACTTCCCAGCGGGTGGGGCGCCGGTGCCCCAGGTCCTGTCCGGGTCTAGAAGCCGCCGCCGATGAAGGGGCCGTTGCCGCCACCCCGCGACATCCTGTTGAGGTCGGACCGGAACGTCGCATAGGCCGCCTCCGGCGACGGGGCGACAGGCCTGGCGTCCGGGGAGGCGGGGCGCGCCTTGGCGACCTGGGCCACCGCATGGCCGATCGTCTGCAGTGCTGTACGGATCTTGCTCATGGCAACCCCCCGGGTGACGCCTTCGACCTGTCTGGCAGGCATGACGCGAGTGTACGACCCACCTGAGCGGGATTGGCTTCCGCTTGAGCGGAATATGAGGTTCCCCGCAGGTCTGTGCCCGATCGGGCACAGACCTGCGGCTGCCCGGTTGTGCCGTTAGGCCGTCCTGCTGCGGCCCTGTGCTCCCGTGCGCTCTTGTACGCCCCAGCCGGCGCACCCGAACCTGGGGCGGTCCAGCGCACCGCTGGCCGATCACCGGGGGAGAGGGGGCGCGGGTGCCACCGCGTTCGCGCACCGTCAGGCGCCGCACGGCCAGGAAGCCCAAGAAGACCGCCCAAGCGCTCCTCTACCGGGCAGTGCGCCGCCACCCCGCCCGCGCCGCCGCCACCGTGATCGCGGCCGTCCTGCTGCTCGCCGTCGCCACCGACCCCGGCCTGTGGTGGACCGCGGCCCTCGTCCTCCTACTCGCCGCCGCGACCCGGTGGGCCACCCGCCTCTACACCGCGCACCGCGCAGCGACCGCCGGCCACCAGGCATGGCCCACGGAACAGGAACAGCTGCGCCGCGAGAAGTCCCTGGCCGCGGTCGACGCGATGACCGGCACCGAGTTCGAGCACCACGTCGCCGCCCTGTGCCGCCGCGACGGCCTCACCGGGGTCCACACCGTCGGCGGCCGCGGCGACCTCGGTGCCGACGTCATCGCCCACACTCCCACCGGCGCCAAGATCGTCATCCAGTGCAAGCGCTACGCACCCCATCGCAAGGTCCGCTCAGGGGAGATGCAGACCTTCGTAGGCACCGCCCGCCCCGAGCACCACGCCGACATCGCCGTCTTCGTCGCCTCCTGCGCCTACACCAAGGACGCCGAGCACTACGGACGCAAGCACCGGATCACCCTGGTTGACCGCGATCTGCTCGCCATGTGGAAGAACGGCACCACCCTGGAGGCCATCGTCGCCATGTGGCAGGCGGCCACGCCCCCGCCTCCCCGCAGGACCCCCTCCGCTCCTCGCCGGTAGGAGTCAGCCAGACCGGCTCGGCGAACGCGGCGTCGATGCGGCTGTCGGCGCCGCCCGCCGTGACGGCCACGGTGAGGAGGCGCAGAACTGCACACCCCGGGCGGGATCGTGGAGCGCGCGCTGCGCGATCTGCCCGAGGGCGATCCGCCCCGCCGCACCGTGCTGCAGGTGGCGCGGACGACTGGCTCGAGGACCGCCTCCACGACTGCCAGGACGAGGACGAGGACGAGGACGAGGACGAGCCGTTCGGTGTCGGGGCGAACGACCCGCGGTGGATCCGCGCCGGAACGGCCGGAGGCGCCGCGTAGGTAGCGCACGCGCACGCGCACCGGGACAGCCTTGCCAGGTACAAGCAACCAAAGGTTGCACATGGCCGGGCTTCGGTCTACCGTTACATGCAACCAAAGGTTGCGTGAGTGTGGACGAGGAGCGGTGATGGAGTACGGCAGCATCGAGCGGGAGATCCACATCGAGGCCACCCCCGAGGTGGTCTACGAGGTCATCACCACGCCGGAGCACCTGCGGGAGTGGTGGCCCGACGAGGTCGAACTCAAGGCGGTGCCGGGGGCTACCGGATCCGTCAGCTTCGGGAGCAGCGCCTCGCCGGACATGAAGGTCGCGCCGCTCACGGTGGTGGAGGCCGATCCGCCGCGGCGGTTCTCATTCCGGTGGGTCTACGAGGAGGGGGAGACCGCGAGGGCGGGTAACTCGCTGCTGGTGACCTTCGATCTGGAGCCGTCCGGTGCGGGCACGCTGCTGCGCTTCTCCGAGGCGGGGTACCGGGAGGGCGGCTGGGAGGCCGCCGTGCTCGAGGAGATGTACCAGGACCACGCCCGGGGTTGGGACTACTTCCTGCCGCGCCTGGTCGGCTACGCCGCCAAGGTGGTGTCGACCCGGTGAGCGCAGCGGTGGACGACGAGCTCTGGTCCGCGGTGGGGGATCCCATACGCAGGCGGATGCTCGACCTGCTGCTGGCCGACGGTGGCGGGACGGCGACGACGCTCAGCGAGCGGCTGCCGGTCACCCGGCAGGCGGTCGCCAAGCACCTCGGCGTCCTCGGTCGGGTCGGGCTGGTCCACGACACGCCCTCGGGGCGCGAGCGCCGCTACGACGTGGACGAGGCCCAGCTCGCCCGCGCGGTGGCGCAGTTGTCATCGGTTGGGGCGGCCTGGGACGCACGACTGCACCGCATCAAGCGGATCGCGGAGGCGATCCAGCGCAGCCGCGAGGACTGAGTCCTCACGAGAGAGAGGGAGAGAGGGATCGAGATGGTGGACATCTTGCACAGGATCGGCGTGACGTCGTCTCCCGACGAGGTATACGCCGCACTGACCACGGTCGACGGGCTTGCGAACTGGTGGACCAAGGACACGGACGGCGACAGCGATGTCGGCGGCGTGCTCCGATTCCGCTTCGCCCCCGGTGGCTTCGACATGAAGGTGCTGGAGGCGAAGCCCGCCGAGCGTGTGCTCTGGGAGGTCGTCGACGGGCCCGAGGAGTGGATCGGTACGAAGGTAGGCTTCGACCTCAAACAGGAGGACGAGTACACGATCGTCCTGTTCCGGCACGAGGGCTGGCGGGAGCCGGTGGAGTTCATGTACCACTGCAGCACCAAGTGGGCGACCTTCCTGATGAGCCTCAAGCACCTCGTCGAGACCGGCAAGGGCGAGCCCGCGCCGGACGACGTGAGGATCAGCAACTGGCATTGAGCTCATTGAAGGAACCGCCCGCAGGTCTCGGCATCATGCCGAGACCTGCGGGCGGTCGTGCACGCCTGCCAGCTGGAAGCCAGGCGAGACGGTGCGCTTCAGCTGGGGCTGTGGAGGGTGAGGCGGGTCCGGTCAGCCGGCGTTGGCCGGGATCGGCGCGGTCCCGCCGACGGCCCGACCGCGCCGGAGCAACTGGTCGAGCGAGGCGCTGCCCGCTCCGCTGACGGCGATGGACAGGAAGATCCAGCAGAACAGCACGGACAGCTCACCGCCGTTCTGGATCGGCCAGAGCGCGTGCTCCTGGTGCACCGAGAAGTAGGCGTAGGCCATCGAACCGGAGCAGAGCAGGGCTGCCGGCCGGGTGCCAAGGCCCACCAGGACCAGTGCACCGCCCACCAGTTGGATCAGCGCGGCCCACCAGCCAGGCCACTGCCCGACGGGCACGGAGTGGCCGTGGGCGCCACCCAGCACCCCGAACAGGGAGGACGCGCCGTGGCAGCAGAAGAGCAGAGCGGTGACGATCCGCAGTAAGGCCGTGGCGTGCGGCCTGGCCTGCTCGGCAAGCGAGTCGGTACCGGTGCTGAAGGACATCGGAACTCCTTGATGGCTGAGGTGTTCTGGACATGTCGACTGCTGGTACGCAGCCGACCGCACCGGCGTTCAGCCCCTCCTGCGGAATTCTCGAATCCTCTCCTGACGAGGCCTCCAAGCTTGGCCCCTGGGCCTCGACCGGGTGTTACGCGTCGGGGTGCGCCGGCAGCGCGAGCCAGCTCGACCAGGAGATCTCGCGGCCGATGAAGCGCGGCTGCTCGAACGGCCAGTCGGCGGCGATCCACTGCGGCACCAGCGCGTCCAGGGACTGCTCGACCTTGCTGCCCACCAGCTCGTCCACCACCCACCAGGAGATCTCGCCGTCCGCGCCGGTCCGCTCCGGCGGGTCGATGTAGACGCAGCCGAGCAGGGCCGTCTCCGCCGCGTCGAACAGCGCGTAGTTGAAGGACTGGTGTGCGGCGATCTCCTTCTCGTGCCGCAACAGGTCGGCCTGGTCGGCCTCGTAGGTCATGGTGGCCGCGGGCCAACCCCAGGCCGGGCCGAAGATGGTCCACAGCCGCTCGCGCGAGCCCATCACGGCTGGATAGTCGAGCGGGGTGTCCGCCTCCCGGATCGGCCGCAGGTGATGGCCGCCGCCGGGCAGCGGTACAAGGACGGGGTGGACGAAGTCATCGGGAAGCCAGCTCATGGCGCCCGACCGTAGCACCGCGCGGGCGCTTGTTCCCCTGGATTTATGATCGCTCTGGTTCGTCGGAGAGGCCGACGAGCGGGACTGCACGAGAGCGCCAACGCGTCTCGTGGGACAGGAGATCGGCGCATGCCGGCAAGCGAGACCGGTGCACTTCCCAGGCCGGTCGTCTTCGTGCACACCAACGACGAACAGCTCCTGGCGGCGCGGGTCGCCGCTCATTCGCTCAAACTCCGCTCGGCGCAGGCCGACGCGTTCGAGGTGCGGTTGCTGCGGGTGGAGGAAACCCCGCGCCTGCACACCCGACTCCACGGCCGACAGATCCGGTACGCCGGCGAGCTCATCAACTGGAACGGTCGGACCTTCAGCCCGCTGCGCCTGCTGGTGCCACAGATCATGGGCTATCGCGGGACCGCCCTGGTCCTCGACCCCGACATCGTCGCCGTCGGTGATGTGGCCGTGCTGCTCCAGCAGGACATGGCGGGAAAGGCGATCTGGTGCCGCGAACGCGACGACTGGGAGATGGGAGTGCCCGCACGGGTATGGTCCACCTCGGTCATGCTGCTCGACTGCCGGCGTCTGTCGCACTGGCGGTGGGACACCGCGATCGAGGAGGTCCGCGCCGGGCGTCTCGACATGCTCCAGTGGCTGCGACTCGCCGACGAGGCGCCGGAAACCATCGGCCGGCTGCCCGAGGAGTGGAACCACCTCGACACCTTGACCGACCGGACGCGTCTCCTGCACTACACCGATGTCCGCACCCAACCATGGCGCAGCGGACTGCCGTTGGACTACGAGCTGCACTCGCTCGGAGCCGCGGCCGTCGAGCCTCGGGTCCACCGGCCCCATCCCGACCAGCGCCAGGAGTCCCTCTTCTTCGAGCTGCTGCGCAGCGCCCTGGAATGCGGTGACATCAGTGCCGAGTTCGTGGAGGCGGAGATCCGAGCACGTCGGGTGCGCCCCGACGTGTTCGAGCTGGTGCGGGCGGTCCGTCGCGCGCCGTGACCGCGTCCGACCGTCCTGCCGTCCGATCGTCTGCGGGAGGCGATCCGACAGCGTCAGCCGGGCGCGGGGGCGGGCGTTTCCTGTCGTTGGACCCTGTTCCAGCGCACCGGGGCGCCGGTCACGGCAGCCGCGATCGCTCGGACGAGTACCGCGAACACCAGGTGCCCGTACAGGAATTGCAGCACCGGCTGGGGCGCTATCAGGCCAGCCGGCTCGTCGGAGAGTCGCAGGGCCAGGTACGAGTAGGCCAGCGGTACGGCGAAGACGCCGACGCAGAGGCCGGCCGTCACGAGATCGCCGTGCAGGACCGTCAACACGAGGGCGAGGTCGACCAGGGGCGTGGCCAGAGGCAGCAGCAGGTGGAACACCAGCATGTAGGGCAGGCCTATGCGGTTCAGGCGGTTGCCCGCGTCGCGCGGGGAGCGGAGGTGGCGCCACAACGCCTGCAGCGTGCCATAGGACCAGCGGTAGCGCTGCCGAGCCAGATCACGGTGGGTGAAGGGGACCTCGGTGTAGGCGTGGGCGGCCGGCTGGTGGGCGATGCGCCAGCCCTGGCGCTGCAGGGTCATGGTCAGATCGGTGTCCTCGGCCAACGTCCGCTCGCCGACACCGCCCGCGGCGAGCACCGCGGTCCGACGGAAGGCGCCGATGACACCAGGCACCGTGGGCATCCCGCCCAGGCGGTCGAACATGATGCGCTCGAAGTTGAACGTCGCGTAGTCGAGCCGCTGCCAGCGTGCCACGACCCCCGTCCGGTTGGTGACCCCGATCTGGCCGGAGACCGCTGCGACGCCCGGATCGGCGAAGGACTCGACCAGTGCCCCGACAGCGGTGGGCGCCAGAACCGTGTCGGCGTCGACCATCACCACCAGGTCGGCGCGCGCCACGGCCAGCCCCGCGTTGAGCGCTGTCGCCTTTCCCTGGTTGGCCTGGTGGATCAGCAGCACGTCGGGAAACCCCTCCTCGACGATTGCCCGGGTCCGGTCGGTGGAACCGTCGTCGACCACCACGATGTCGACCGGATGCAGGGACGCGGCCGCCGCCTGGATGGCCGCGGCGATCCCCGCCTCCTCGTTGTAGGCCGCAATGATCACGGTGACGGGCTCAGCGCGTCCCGCGCCGGTGACCACGGACCGAGTCCGCGAATGCCCCAGCGCTATCCAGCCCATCACGGCCACGCGCAGAGAGCTCAGCACCACCACGACGACGAGCATGGCCCAGGCCGCATCGCACACACCCGCGAGCAGATCCGACCAGCCGGTCGCAGGCAGCACGGCCAGGCCGAACAGCAGCAGAACCGGGACGAGAACGGCGGCTGCCCGGCGGATCCACCGGGCCCGCCGCCCAGTGGGATCGAGGAACACCGGCGCTGCCGCCTCCGGCACGGGAACGGCGCCCGCGACCTGAGGTGGTCGCGGCGAGTCGTGCAGCGCGGCCATACGGAAAACCACTGCCTTTCGGGCGTCGAGAACTGATGCTTCATCGGCCCCGGCCCGCGTTCACCCGCCGGACCGGGACCGGGACCGTTCGACCGCTGCGCCGGCTAACGGCGCAGCGGCCACCACTGCAGCCGGTCGCGGGCCTTGGCCGGGTTCCAGTGCAGGCCCGAATCGTCGCCGGTGATGTGGAAGACCTCGAAACCCTGCCGGTACTCCAGTGCGGCCAGCAGCGCCCGCGACAGGTCGCCGGCTGCGGTCGCCGCGATCAGCGTGCCGTCAGCCGACCGGTTCACCACCGGCTCGCCGCCGGGCAGGGCCCAGGCCGGCCACGCTTCCTCCGTGGTAGGCCACGCCAGACGCAGCACGGTCACCGACATCCCCCACTGCGTTACGGCCGCCGCGCACACCTGCTCGGCCAGCCGTTTGGTCAGTCCGTAGAGATCGGTCGCATCGGCCGGCACCGACTCGTCCAGCCGACGGTCCGTAAGTTCCTGATAGACCGACAGGCTGCTGATGTGCACGGCATGGCGGACCCCGGCCTGATGCGCGGCGAGCAAGGTCAGATGGACCGAGCTCACGTTGACGTCGAACGCACGAGCCGCATCGGTGAAACCGCCCTCACCCACGCCGGCCATCGCCGCGTGCACCACCACGTCGACCCCCTGCATGGCCTGAGCCAGCATCACCGGATCATTCGCCGTACCCACAACGTGATCGTGATCGTGATCACCGATCGGCGGACGTGGGTCGAGCACCCGGACCTCGTACCGCTCCGCCAGAGCCGGCAACACAAGACCAGCAACGTACCCCGACCCACCAACCACTAGAACCCGCATCCGACGAAGCTAGCAGCACGTCGATCCGACGGTCGAGGTTCTGCGGTCCGGTGCCGACCCGTGAGTAGCGCCACGGGCACTGACGGCCCGGCACGACGGCCTCTCCACAGCCCGCGGTCCGTTCGAGTGACACCCCGGCGCTGCCGCGCTGACCGGATGGATACCTCGCCTGAACACATGGGAAAGGGTGCCTCTCCCGAGGGGAGTATCAGGAATTCGGCTCTGTTCCGTAGTCGGTGGTGACGCTGCGTCTCTGCCTGCGATCATGGGGCGTGCTTGACGTCAACGTCCTTGTGGGAATGGTGGTTTCGGGGTTGTCGGCGCTGGTCGTCAAGGATGTGGCGGATGGCGGTGAGGTGGTCCGGGTCGTGGCCCGGACTCGGGATGTTCGGGTGTCCTCCCCGGTGTGCGGGCTGCCGACGGGCAAGGTGCACGGGTATCACCGCCGGACGGTGGCGGATGTCCCGGCGGACGGCCGCCAGGTGGTGATCCCGGTGAAGGTGCGGCGCCTGGTCTGCCCGGTCCTGGGCTGCCGTCGGCACACCTTCCGCGAGCAGATCCCCGGGCTGCTGGAGCGCCACCAGCGCCGCACCACTCGCCTGGCCGGGCGGGTCTCGGCAGTGGTCAAGGAGTTGTGCGGCAGGGCGCCCGCCAGGCTCGCCCGCGTCCTGGCCGTGCCCTTGGATAGACCCGCCGCTGCGCACCGCGGTGTCGTAGGTCCAGGTGGTCCTGCGCCGAGACGAGGAGGGCCAAGAGACGGTCGGGGTCTTGCTGGGCGGCGTGGAGCAGGACCTGGTCGGATCATGGCGAGGGCGGCGGGGCCGGTACCCGTCCGTGGGGCAGCCGGCTGAGCCCACCGGCGGGCTGGGTCAGCAGCGAGTCAGGTGGTTGTCAGGGCTGGGCTGGATAGTTATGGCTACGAGGGCGGACCGTGGTGAAGGCGGCGGATCGGTCCCGGGGAGAGGTGCCCGGAGTGGTTGATCGGGGGCCGGGACTCTGGTCCCGGTCGGGTCCTTGAGGCCCACGCAGGTTCGAATCCTGCCTTCTCCGCCGAACCGGATCGCGCCGTACGGCAGGATCGGCAGGGTCGGCGGATCAGTCGGAGTCGGCGGGGTTGCTGGAGCAGATCGAGCACGGGCCAGGCGCCGAGAGCTCTCGGCCTGTTCAGAGCTTGTAGCCGATCCGGCGCAGCAGGCTGTGCCGGTCCGCGACGTCGGCGTCGGTCTCGACTCCGACCGGTGGGACGCCGTCGATCACGCCGATCACGCCGCGGCCCCGCTCGGTGACGGCGACCAGGACATCGAGCGGGTTGGCGGTCGCGCAGAAGATGCCGCACAGCTCGGGCACGAGCTTCACAGCGTTCAGGACGTTGACCGGGTAGCCCTCGCGCAGCAGGATCACGAAGGAGTGGCCGGCCCCGATCGCCTGCGCATTGCGCACGGCCAGCGCCTCCAGCTCCTCGTCGTTGCCGGATCGTCGGACCAGGCAGGCACCGGAAGCCTCGCAGAAGGCGAGGCCGAAGCGCAGGTGCGAGCCGACTCCGATCATTGCCTCGTGCAGGTCCTCGACGGTCTTGATGAAGTGCGACTGACCGATGATCACATTCGCGTCATCCGGTTTCTCGATACTCACCACATCGAAGGACAATCCGGCAGCGGCCACCAGGAAACCTCCCGTTCTCGCGCGGCATCGGACGATGCACGTCGTCCCGATCATGACCACCGCCCGCGGCCGACGGCCGGACGGCACGCAGGCGGAGCGGCGCCAAGTCAGCCGGGAAGACGTGGCACGGGCTCGCCACCGATCACGGACCGGAGGCGAGCGATCCAGCCCAAGGCCAAGCGGCCTCGTCGGGGTGGGGTGGGTCGCAGCCGTTGGTGTCGGCCGGGGTCGTCGTGGTGGTCAAGCCCTCGGACTTGTTGGCCGCGACGGCGAAGTCGTCGGTGAAGGTCGGGCCGAGGTTGACGGAGTCGGTCTTCACGCCGACCGCTTCTCGGTCGCCAGGACGGTCAGTTCTGCCCGCCAGCGGGCCCTGGCGGGAATGACGCCACGGCCGGGACAGCGGCCGTCGTGTCGGCCGGACGCTGCCAGCCGACGGGGGCAGGCTACGTGTGCAGGGCCGCCAGCAGCTTGTGGGTGAAGCGGTGCATGTGAGGGTCCATGGCCTCGATCGGCTCGTCGAGCACCTCGTCGAGCGTCAGCCATCGCATCGAGCGGTACTCCCGCTCGTCGAACGCAGGCAACCTGCCCGCGTCGCCGGCCAGCACGTGCCACAGCGAGACATCAGTGTGCGAGTGCGGGCCGCGGGTCGGGGTGACGGTCACGAACAAAGGCCGGTCACCGCACACGTCGCTCGGCACGGCCTAGGGCCTGTTCTGAGTTCAGATCATGTGGCGGGCCGTAGGCTGCGGAGCCAGATGACGGCGCCGCGTAGGTGGAGTCCGGCGAGGTAGCTGTCGGGGGTCTTGTCATAGCGGGTGGCCAGACCGCGCCACTCCTTGATCTTGTTGATACAGCGCTCGACGGTGTTGCGGTCCTTGTAGAGGTCGGCGTCGTGCGTGACGGGACGGCCGCCGCGCGAGCCCTTCTTCCTGCGGTTGGCGGCCTGGTCGACCTTCTCCGGGATGACGGCCTTGATCCGGCGTCGGCGCAGGTAGGCGCGGTTGGCGCGGGAGGAGTACGCCTTGTCGCCAGCGATCGCGTCCGGGCGGGTGCGGGGCCGGCCCACCGGAACGCGGACCTTGATCCGCTCGATGACCGGGATGAAGCGGGGGCTGTCGGCGGCCTGCCCAGGCGTGAGCACGAAGGACAGCGGCCGACATTGGCGTTCGGCCGCGAGGTGGGTCTTGGTGGTCAGCCCGCCGCGCGAGCGTCCCAGCTCGGCCGCGCGGAGCCGGGCCTTGCGGCGACGGCGGACACGGCGGCGTTCCTCGCGAGTCGCGTCGTCCGTCTCGCCGGCCGGGCCGGGCGCCGCCACTACTGGATCGGTTTGCCCCTTTTGTGGAGCCCCTTTTCCTTCGTGGCGGCCTTCTCCAGATCCTGCAGCAACTCCGGGTCGACGACCATCCCGGCCGCGTGGTGGTGCGCGCGGGCGACCGTGGAGTCCACGCTGACCAGGCTGAGATCGACCTGTCCACGGGCTGCGGCCTCGGCGATCATCCCCTCCATCAGCGCCTGGAAGGTCCCCGTGGTCGCCCAGATCTGGAACCGGCCGTAGACGGTCGACCAGGATCCGTAGCGCTCAGGGACGTCCCGCCATGGACTCCCGGTCCGAAACCTCCACATCACCGCATCGAGCTGTCGGCGCAGGTCGGGGATCGGCCCACGCTCGCCCAGCGGCAGGAGCGGCTCCATCAACTCCCATTCGGCATCGCTCAGATCACCACGCGTCACACCGCCGTTCTACCGGGCCGAGACCGTCCGGCGTCGGCGAACCACCAAACCGTGATCTGAACTCAGAACAGGCCCTAACCGCAGCCCCGACCAGTACCCACCCCGCACGGGAGGAAGACCCGCCAATGCCGCTACCTTCGACCAAGCCACACACGGCCCCGGCCGACCCCACCACCGCGAAGGCCCGCATCTACGCCATGCTGGACACCGACGGAGACGGAGTCGCCTCCCGCCACGACTACTTCGTCCGCATCGAACGGGCTCGGCAAGCCACCGGACGCGGCGACGACGATCACCGCACGCACCACGGGCGAACGCGCCTGGGCCGCGATGGACGCCAACGGCGATGGCGTGATCACCTACCAGGAGTACATCGCCTGGCTGGACGCCGAGAAGTTCGACAACATCTGGCAGTACGCCCTGGGCGCCCTGTTCGACCTCGCCGACGCCGACCAGGACGGAACCCTGGACCGAACGCACTTCACCACGCTGCGCCAGGCACTGGGCAACCGGGCCGACAATGCCGACGCGGCTTTCGACGCACTGGACAACGACGGCGACGGACGCGTCAGCCGCCAGGAGTACCTGGCGTCGATCCGCGCATACGTCACGGGCGACGACTCCGCCATGGGCGACGCCCTGTACTGACCGCCCATGCCCGGGGCACCGAACCGGCTCGGCCCCAGGCAGCAAGTGCACGGCGAGGGCGGTTCAGCGGGCTGGTCGGATTGCGGCGAGGTGGTGGTCGCCGGGGTGGCGGGCGGGTTCGGTGCGTACCACACTCGTCGCTGGCCGAGGCACTGGAAAGGGGGCTGCTGCCTTCGTACGCCGCCTGCCTGGGGTACGACGCGCTCCCGAGTGGGCAGTGATCCACTCATCGTTTCATCGTCGAAATCGTTTCCGGCGCGTCCGGACGGGTGAATGACAATCAGTTCACCCAGTATCTGCGAGCGTTGCGGGATTGATGTTGTTCGTATGCGACCGTGATCGGCGAAAGGATCACCGCTGATGTAAGTCTGCACGATAAGGAAGCCCATGACGACACGAGGCATCACAGGCGTCGTCCGCAGGATCGCTGGTCGATCCCGGTCGGCGTCGTTGGTTCTCACCTGCGTGACCAGCGTCCTGATCGGTGTGGTCGGACCCCTGAGCGCGAGCGCGAGTGCAAGTGCGAGTGCGAGGGTGGTCACGCCGCCCGTCTCACTGCGTACCGCCGCTGGCTTCGCGGTCCTCGCCGCGTCGACCGTCACCAATACCGGCGCCACCGTGATCAACGGCGACCTCGGGCTGAGCCCGGGCACTTCGGTGACCGGGTTTCCTCCCGGGCAGGTGAACGGCACCCAACACGTCGCCGACGCTGCCGCGTTGCAGGCTCAGAACGACCTGACGGCCGCCTACAACGACGCCGCGGCGCGCCCGACCACCGCCACCGTTCCCACGGAGCTCGGCGGTACCACCAAGACCCCCGGCGTGTACGACTCCCCGGCGGGCACGTTCGGGATCACCGGAACGCTGACGCTGGACGCCCAGGGCGACCCGAACGCCGTGTTCATCTTCAAGGCCGCGTCCACGCTGATCACGGCATCGGCGAGCAGTGTGGAACTCGTCAACGGTGCGCAGGCCTGCAACGTCTTCTGGCAGGTTGGCAGCTCCGCGACTCTTGGAACCAGTTCCACGATGCGGGGAAGCGTCCTGGCGCAGGCATCGATCACCGTCACGACGGGCGTGACGGTGGACGGTCGGACGCTGGCCCGCACCGCCGAGGTCTCACTGGACACTGACACGATCACCCGCCCGGCTTGTGCCGCATCGGCGCACAACGCCTACGTCACCAACCTCTTTGACGGCACGGTGTCGGTGATCGACACCACCGCCAACGCCGTCACCGCCACCGTCACCGTCGGCAACGGTCCGCAAGGAGTCGCTGTCAGCCCCGACGGGACGCACGCCTACGTCACCAACGAATGGGATGGCACGGTGTCGGTGATCGACACGGCCACCAACGCCGTCACCGCCACCGTCACCGTCGGCGACAGCCCGTTCGGAGTCGCCGTCACCCCGGACGGGACGCACGCCTACGTCACCAACGAATGGGACGGCACGGTGTCGGTGATCGACACGGCCGCCAACGCGGTCACCGCCACCGTCGCCGTCGGCAACACCCCGCAGGAAGTCGCCGTCACCCCGGACGGGACGCACGCCTACGTCACCAACGAATGGGATGGCACGGTGTCGGTGATCGGCACCGCCGCCAACGCCGTCACCGCCACCGTCACCGTCGGCAACAGCCCGGAAGGAGTCGCCGTCAGCCCCGACGGGACGCACGCCTACGTCGCCAACAGCGGGGATGGCACGGTGTCGGTGATCGGCACCGCCACCAACGCCGTCACCGCCACTGTCACCGTCGGCAACAGCCCGGAAGGAGTCGCCGTCACCCCGGACGGGACGCACGCCTACGTCACCGACCTCTTCGACGGCACGGTGTCGGTGATCGGCACCGCCACCAACGCCGTCACCGCTACCGTCACCGTCGGCAACGGTCCGTTCGGAGTCGCCGTCACCCCGGACGGGACGCACGCCTACGTCACCAACGAATGGGACGGCACGGTGTCGGTGATCGACACCACCGCCAACGCCGTCACCGCCACCGTCACGGTCGGCTTCTTCCCGACCGGAGTCGCCTCCTCGTAGGACAGGTCGCTGTCCGGTGGCGCAGTGCCACAGGCGCGGTCAGCGGACCCACGTCGGGAGCTGTGCGCGCGGGAGTGCCGTCTGAGCTGGGGCAATGAGGCTTGCTTCGAGTGTCGCGTCGGTCCGGCAAGAGGCACGTTCTGCCGGACCGATCGCACGCCGATCGCAGCCGCGGAGCCGGGCGCGATCCCGCTTCGCCGGCGCCTGAGGAGGTGCCGGCGGGCGGTGGCGAGGCGATCGGGGGCGTTGCCTGTGCGGCGGGAGGGTCGGTGCCCGGTGGCCTGGCGCAGGCGGCCACCTCACGGGCACTTGGGAACTGTGAGGTGTGGTTCTGACTCCGCAGCCGGTGGCGAAACTGGAGTCTCGAAGTCACGCCGGCTTCCCCAGACAGCTGATCGGCCGTCATGGGATCGTGCGCGGCCGAGAAGTGCAGAGGCACTCCGTATGCGAATCACCTTACGCTAACCGAGTCGCGCCTGAATCGGCTTGAGCCGCCACGGGCCCTCGGGGCGGTGAGGTCGCGCGGACCCGCGACGTTGTGGCTGTTGGGGTGAAAAAAGCGGAGGCACAAGGGCGAATCCGGTATAGATACAAACGTTTGAGCACATACTTACACCGCCTGACGAACGGTGCGGTTTCATCCCTCGGCACCCCCTGGCTGGTGCACTTCTGCGTGTTTGCTTTCAGTTCTTCCGGAGGCTCGAGAATGAACCGTAAGTCCCTTCGCAGGTCGTGGGTTAAGACAGCCACGATGCTCTCGGCAATGGGCGCTCTCGCCCTGGCCATCAGCCTGTCCTCGCCGTCGGCGGCCGACGCCGGCGTGATCGAGAAGTCCGTCGTTGGTTACCTTCACTCGGTGCCCGGCCCGAATGGCGCCCTGAGCGCCGCCTTCACCCCTCGCACACGAGCAGTGCTCAACGGCGGCGAGGATCCCGGCGATGAGGGCGGTGGATCCCGTGGGGACGGGGGCGGGGCCGAGGATCCTGGTGACGGCGGCGAATCTCATGGGCACCACGGGCACCATGGTTCCCAAGGACCACAGGGAGACCAGGGAGACCAGGGCAGTCAGGGCGGTACGGGCGCCCAGGGCACGCAGGGCTTTCAGGGCGGTACGGGCACCCAGGGCACGCAGGGCTTTCAGGGCGGTACGGGCACCCAGGGTTTTCAGGGCGGTGTGGGCGCCCAGGGTGCGCAGGGCTTTCAGGGCGGTGCGGGTGCCCAGGGTGCGCAGGGCATTCAGGGCGGCATGGGGGCGCAGGGCAACGAAGGCAGCCAGGGGACGCAGGGCAGCCAAGGCACCCAGGGCATGCAGGGCACGCAGGGCTCGCTGGGCGGACCCGGCGCGCAGGGCAGCCAGGGCGACGCCGGCGTACAGGGCAATCAGGGCGACATCGGTGCCCAAGGGTCTCAGGGCGCTACCGGAACCCAAGGTACGCAGGGAAACCAGGGCGGCACCGGCAGCCAGGGCAGCCAAGGTGGGGCCGGAGTCCAGGGCACCCAGGGCAGTACCGGAGCCCAGGGCGGGCCGGGCACCCAGGGCACCCAGGGCTCCCAGGGCGGCCCCGGGGTGCAGGGCGCCCCGGGTGGTGCCGGCGCGCAGGGCAGTCAGGGTGGGAACGGTGCCCAGGGCGGTGCCGGCGCGCAGGGCAGCCAGGGTACGCAGGGCGACACCGGCGCGCAGGGTTTCCAGGGTGGTGCCGGTGCGCAGGGGAGCCAGGGCGACCAGGGCTCGCAGGGCCTCCAGGGCGGCGCCGGCGCCCAGGGCACCCAGGGCAACCAGGGCGGCGCCGGCGCCCAGGGAGCCCAAGGCAGCAACGGTACGCAGGGCTTCCAAGGCGGTACCGGCGCGCAGGGTTTCCAGGGTGGTGCGGGCGCGCAGGGGAGCCAGGGCGACCAGGGCTCGCAGGGCTTCCAGGGCAGTACCGGTACACAGGGGAACCAAGGCGACCAGGGCGGCACCGGCAGCCAGGGCAGCCAGGGTGACATCGGTTCGCAGGGTTTCCAGGGTGTGGCGGGTGCGCAGGGGAGTCAGGGTGGTGCGGGGGCTCAGGGCGCGCAGGGTGGTACCGGCGGCCAGGGTTTCCAGGGTGGTGCGGGTGCGCAGGGGAGCCAGGGCGACCAGGGCTTCCAGGGCTTCCAGGGTGGCACCGGCACGCAGGGCAGCCAGGGCGACACCGGTGCCCAGGGGGTCCAGGGCAGTCAGGGTGTTCAGGGTGGTGATGGGAGCCAGGGGTTCCAGGGTGGCGCGGGTGGTCAGGGTGTCCAGGGTGTGACCGGTGCTCAGGGTGCGCAGGGCGGCAACGGTGTGCAGGGCTTTCAGGGCAGCACCGGTGCGCAGGGTGCTCAGGGTCCTTCGGGTACGTGTGTGGGCTGCCAGGGTGGCACGGGTGCGCAGGGTTCTCAGGGCAGCGCGGGTGCGCAGGGCGCTCAGGGCGACACCGGTGCGCAGGGTAGCCAGGGCAACGCCGGTGTCCAGGGGGTTCAGGGTGGCACCGGGGCGCAGGGCAGCCAGGGTGGCACGGGTGCGCAGGGCAGCCAGGGCGACCAGGGCGCGCAAGGTTCTCAAGGCTTCCAGGGCGGCACCGGAACCCAGGGCGCGCAAGGGAACCAAGGCGACACCGGGACTCAGGGCGCTCAGGGCACGCAAGGCGGCACCGGCGCTCAGGGCAGCCAAGGCTTCCAAGGCGCCCAAGGTGGTACCGGGAGCCAAGGCACTCAGGGCGGCACCGGTGCTCAGGGCAGTCAGGGTGACCAGGGCACTCAAGGCATCCAGGGCTTCCAGGGCACCACCGGAGCGCAGGGCGCGCAGGGCGCACAGGGCAGCACCGGCAGCCAGGGTGGCACGGGTGCTCAGGGCAGCCAGGGTGACCAGGGCACCCAGGGCTTCCAAGGCAGCACCGGCGCCCAGGGGATCCAGGGCAGCACCGGTACGCAGGGCGCTCAGGGAAGCCAGGGTAGCCAGGGTGTCGGGGGCGGCACCGGCGCCCAGGGCAGCACCGGTACGCAGGGCGTGCAGGGCGCACAGGGCGGCGCTGGTGCGCAGGGCATCCAAGGAGACACCGGCGCCCAGGGCTTCCAGGGCGGGACGGGCGCTCAGGGCACGCAGGGCACGCAGGGCTTCCAGGGTGGCGCCGGCTCGCAGGGCAGCCAGGGAACCCAGGGCATCCAGGGCTTCCAGGGCAACGCCGGGGCCCAGGGCAGCACGGGGACGCAGGGTACTCAGGGCTCTCAAGGTGTTCAGGGGTTCCAGGGCGGCACGGGTGCTCAGGGTGTCCAGGGGTTCCAGGGCGGCACGGGCGCGCAGGGCAACCAGGGCAACCAGGGCAGCACTGGCGCTCAGGGAACCCAGGGCAATCAGGGTGGCTCCGGGGCTCAGGGCACCCAGGGCGGCGCGGGGGCGCAGGGCGGTACCGGCGCCCAGGGGACGCAGGGTGTCCAGGGCTTCCAAGGGAGCACCGGCAGCCAGGGCACCCAGGGCGGCACTGGCGCTCAGGGAACGCAGGGTGTCCAGGGCGGCACTGGCGCTCAGGGAACGCAGGGTGTCCAGGGCGGCACGGGTGCTCAGGGTGTCCAGGGTTTCCAGGGCGGCACGGGCGTCCAGGGCAGCCAGGGGAGCCAAGGGAGCCAAGGTGGCACCGGTGCCCAGGGAAGCCAGGGCACTCAGGGCACGCAGGGATTCCAGGGCGGTACCGGCACGCAGGGTGCCCAAGGTTTCCAGGGCGGTACCGGCACGCAGGGTGCCCAAGGCTTCCAGGGCGGTACCGGCACCCAAGGTGCACAGGGCACGCAGGGTGGCACCGGCGCGCAAGGCAGCATCGGCACCCAGGGCAACCAGGGCTTCCAAGGGGGCACCGGGGCTCAAGGAGCGCAGGGCCTCCAAGGCGGCACGGGTGCCCAGGGCACCCAGGGCACCCAGGGCAGCACCGGCACTCAGGGCACGCAGGGCAATCAGGGTGGCCCCGGGGCTCAGGGCACCCAGGGCGGCACGGGTGCTCAGGGTGTCCAGGGGTTCCAGGGGACGCAGGGTGTCCAGGGCTTCCAGGGGAGCACCGGCAGCCAAGGCAACCAGGGTGGACCTGGCCCTCAGGGCGGCACGGGCGCGCAGGGCGGTACCGGCGCGCAGGGGACGCAGGGTGTCCAGGGGACTCAGGGTGGCACGGGCGCCCAGGGCATCCAGGGCGGTACCGGCGCACAGGGTGGCACGGGCGCCCAGGGAGCCCAAGGCAACACCGGTGTCCAGGGTTTCCAGGGCGGTACCGGTGCTCAGGGTGCGCAGGGCCTCCAGGGCGGCGCCGGCACGCAGGGCAGCCAAGGAAACCAGGGAAGCCAGGGCTTCCAGGGTGGTGCGGGCGCCCAAGGCAGCCAAGGCAACCAGGGCACGCAGGGCACTCAGGGCCTCCAGGGCTTCCAGGGCGGCACCGGCGCGCAAGGCGTGCAGGGCAACCAGGGCGGCACAGGCGCCCAGGGGAATCAGGGCAACCCGGGGACTCAAGGCACTCAGGGCGGTACCGGCGCCCAGGGCAACCAGGGCTTCCAGGGTGGCACCGGCGCCCAAGGCGCCCAAGGCACCCAGGGCACCCAGGGCTTCCAGGGCGGCACCGGCGCAGAAGGCCCCCAGGGCTTCCAGGGTGCTCAAGGGGACGTTGGGACGCAGAGCGTCGTCGTGAGCAGCACACTTGTTGGCCCTCAAAGCGGAACGAATCTCAACACCGTCTTCTGTCCCGCCGGCAAATTTGCCACCGGTGGCGGCGCTTATAACCTCAACCCACTAACCGGACTGCATTTCGCCATCCAAGGTGCTGTCTATCCAATCGGTTCGCCTCCCACCGGCTTTCAGGCAGAAATCGGAGGGGGCGTTGGCGTAGGCGTCAACACCGTGGTTTACGCAATCTGCAGGGCATGAGGGCCGCTGGCTTGTCGCGGTGTACGCGCCGTGCCCGTGGCGCCGTAGCCGCGAGCCGACTGCCCGCGGCTACGGCGCGCCGGTGCCACAGAGTCCGCTCCTTGAGCGATAGCGTCCGTTTGGCTCTACGTTCTCGCCTCCTGTTGGCGGCCGTCCCCTTCGCTCTCACCAGATCCAAGAGGTAAGCGCAGTGAAAAAACGAGTGCGGTTGTGGACGGGACTCGCCGCGACGGTCGTAGTCGCCAATATGGCGGCCGGTTGGGTCGAGCTGTCCAGAGAGCACCCCACGGCCAAACCCGTGTCGGCGCCCACGGTGTCCACGGCCACAACCGCATCCGAGGCGGGGGCGGTGCTCCAAGCAGGTATCAGGCAAGGGGAAAGCCACGATTTCGTCGGGGCCACGAAAAGCTTCAGGCAGGTTCTGAAGCTGGATCCTGCCAACAAACTCGCCTGGTACAACCTCGGCGTCATCGCCCAGAACGACAACAGGACGGCCGAGGCCCTCTCGGCTTACGACGATGCTCTGAAGATCGATCCGGATTTCGAGTCGGCCCTTTACAACAAGGCGATCCTGCTCGGATCGAATGACACCGATCAGGCGATCGCGATCCTGCAGCACATCGTGAGTGCCAACCCGAAGGCGTCCACGGCCTACTTGCACCTTGGGCAGGCCCTGGCGAAGAAGGGCAGCGACAGCGAGGCCAAGGACGCCTTCGGTCGCGCCGTCCGCGCCGACCCGTCGCTCCAACCGCTCGTGCCGGAACGCTTCCGAGATGCCGCGAGCGCAGTACCGACACCGCAACCGACAGTCCCTCAGGCAGGTACCAGCAGATGACGTCTCCCTGCACGCCGAAGTTCTCCGTGTTCACCCCCAGCCACCGGCCGCGCTTCCTGGATGACTGCCTCGCGACCCTGCAGGCGCAGACGCACTCCGACTGGGAGTGGATCGTGCTCCTCAACAGCGGAGCGCGATGGCGTCCGGAACACCCCGACGACCGTGTCAGGGTGGAGATCGCGGACGACATCCGGGGAGTTGGTGCGGCCAAGCGGCGCGCTTGCGAACTGGCTCGCGGGGAGATCCTCGTGGAGCTCGACCATGACGACCTGCTGGCGAAGGACTGCCTGGCGGAACTGGCGCGGGCCTTCGACGAGCTTCCCGACGTCGTCTTCGTCTACAGCCACACCGCTCAGATCACTGAGGACGGCGGCCGGGACGACACGCGGTTCAACGAGGCGAACGGTTGGCAGTACGAGGAGGTGGATGTCGACGGCCGACGGCTTCTGCAGGCCGTCTCCATGGCGCCGACGCCGCACAACGTCTCGTACATCTGGTACGCCCCCAACCATGTGCGCGCGTTCCGCAGGGGCGTCTACCACCAGGTCGGCGGGTACGACGCTTCGCGCACGGTACTGGACGACCAGGACCTGATGTGCCGCCTGTTCCAGGTGGGCGACTTCCACCGGATCCCCCGCTGCCTCTACCTCCAGCGGATGCACCCCGACAACACCCAGCGCGACACGGAGATCAACTCGCACATCCAGCGCGAGACCGTGGCGCTGTACGACAAGTACGTCGAGGCCAACGCGCTCGCCTGGACCAAGCGGCGCGGACTGCTCGCGCTGGACCTCGGCGCCGCCCATCGCAAGCCGCCCGGTTACCTGGGAGTGGACCAGTACCCCGGGGAAGGCGTCGACATCGTCGCGACACTGCCCGGGAAACTGGACCTCCCGGACGACTCGGTCGGCCTGCTCCGCGCGGTGGACTTCCTGGAGCACGTGCCCGCGAAGGTTCCACTGATCAACGAGCTGTACCGCCTGCTGGCACCGGGCGGCATGCTCCTCACCCTGACGCCCAGCTCGGACGGCCGTGGCGCGTACCAGGACCCGACACATGTCGCCTACTACAACGAGAACTCGTTCTGGTACTACACCGACAACCAGTACCGTGCCTTCGTGCCGGAGATCCAGGCCCGGTTCCAGAGCTCACGGCTGGTCACCTACTACCCGACCGACTGGCATTCCAGGAACAACATCTCCTACGTGCAGGCCAACCTGATCGCGATGAAGGACGGCGCGGAACGGTGTGGTGGTCTCCTGCTGGTGTGATGGGGTCTGTACGCGACCGGTGTATCTCCCGACCAAGGTGCAGCTCGATGCTCAGGCGCAGGCCTCGTAGCCACCCTGACCGCAGTGTTAGAAATGACGCATGGCCGAACCCCCCGACCGATTTCGGACGGTAGTCGAGCAGTCGCCGATCGCTAAGAGTCCTCTCGGGAAGAAGTCCCGGAGCGTCGCCGGCCAGGTCTTCGCGCTGCAGGTCGTGGTCGTGCTGCTGCTCGTCCTCGGGGCGATCCTGGCGCTGGCCTTCGAGTCGCGGCGCGCCAGTGACGCGGAGGCCCGGAGCCGGTCGGTGGCGGTCGCGGAGACGTTCGCGCATTCCCCCGGCATCCTCGCGGCACTGAAGTCGCCCTCTCCGACGGCGATACTCCAGCCGCTGACGGAGGCGGCGCGCGGACCGGCCGGCGTCGACTTCATCGTGGTCATGGACACCCACGGGATCCGCTACACGCACCCCCTGCCGGACCGGATCGGCAAGCGGTTCGTCGGAACGATCGGCCCTTCGCTGGCTGGCCACGTCTACACGGAGAGCGTGTACGGGCCGCTCGGGCACGAGGTCCAGGCAATCGTTCCCGTCAAGGCGCCCGACGGGTCGGTCGTGGGACTGGTGTCGGCCGGGCTCAAGGTCAAGAACGTCAACACGGCCGGCAACCGGCAGCTGCCCGTCATTCTCGGCGCCGGCGCCGCCGCACTGGCGGTGGCCACGACCGGGACCGCTCTGGTCGCCAGGCGGCTGAAGCGGCAGACGCGGGGCCTGGGTCCGGCCGAGATGACGCGGATGTACGAGCACCACGACGCCGTCCTGCACGCGGTGCGGGAAGGCGTGGTCATCGTCGGACAGGACGGGCGGTTGCTCCTGGCGAACGACGAGGCGAGGGAGCTGCTGGGACTGCCGGCTGATGCGGAGGGCCGGCACGTGGGCGAACTGCGGGACCTCGACCCCGACACCGCGGAACTGTTCCTGTCGGGCCGAGTGGCGACGGACGAGATGCACCGCTGCGGTGGCCGACTGCTTGCGGTGAACCAGCGGCGGACGGACCGCCACCGCGGCGCGATGGGAACGGTCGCCACGATCCGCGACTCGACAGAGCTCCTCGCACTGTCCGGCAAGGCCGAGGTGGCCGGCAGTCGCCTCGCCCTGCTTTACGAGGCCGGCGTCGGCATCGGCACGACACTTGACGTCGTGCGCACGGCTGAGGAGCTGGCGCGGGCCGCCGTGCCCGGCCTCGCGGACTTCGTCACCGTCGACCTCGCCGACCCCGTGATGCAGGGGGACGAGCCCGCCGGTACCGGGATGGACCTGCGCCGCGTCACGGTCCACGGGATCCGCGAAGACCATCCCTTCTACCCGCCCGGCAGGCTGATCGCCTTCGTCCCTTCCACTCCCCAGGCCCGGGGTTTCGGCAGCGGCCGATCGCAGGTGGTGCCCGACCTGTCGGTCGCCAGCGGCTGGCAGGCTCAGGACCCGGAGTGGACCAGGCGGATCGTCGAGTACGGTGTCCACTCGCTCATCACCACTCCTTTGACTGCGCGCGGCATCATCCTTGGCGTCGCCAACTTCTGGCGGTCCCAGAAACCCGAGGCCTTCGACGACGAGGACAAGTCGCTGGCCGAGGAACTGGTCGCGCGGGCCGCGGTCAGCATCGACAACGCCCGCCGCTACACCCGTGAGCACGCCATGGCCGTGACGTTGCAGCGCAGCCTGCTGCCGCGCGCCCTCCCGGAACAGAGTGCCCTCGACGTCGCGCACCGCTACCTGCCCGCACAGTCCGGAGTCAGCGGCGACTGGTTCGACGTGATATCCCTGCCCGGCAGCCGGGTCGCCCTGGTCGTGGGCGACGTCGTCGGCCACGGACTGCACGCCGCGGCCACCATGGGCCGGCTGCGCACCGCTGTGCACAACTTCTCCGCCCTCGACCTCCCGCCGGACGAGTTGCTCGGCCACCTGGACGAACTGGTGGACCGCATCGACCAGGAGGAGACCGACAGCGGCACCGGCACCGGCGTCACGGGAGCGACCTGCCTGTACGCGATCTACGACCCGGTGTCCCAGCTCTGCACCATCGCGAGGGCCGGACACCCCGCACCCGCACTGCTCAGGCCCGACGGCAGCGTCGACTTCCCAGAGCTTCCGATCGGACCGCCGCTGGGTGCCGGCGGGATGCCGTTCGAGACGGCGCAGGTTCACCTGGCCGAAGGCACCCAGATCGTCCTCTACACCGACGGGCTGATCGAGGACCGCACTCGGGACTTCGACGTCGGGATGGAGCTGCTGCGCCAGTCGCTCGTCTCCCACCAGGATCGGCAGCCCGAGGAGAACTGCCGGGCCGTGCTCGACGACCTGCTGCCGGCCCGTCCGCAGGATGATGTGGCGCTGCTGATAGCGAGGACGCGGGTGCTGGGTGCGGAGCACGTCGCCGAGCGGGAGGTGCCGTTCGATCCGGCCGCCGTCGCCGAAATACGGGCGTGGACAGCCGCGAAGCTCGACGAGTGGGACCTGACCGACCTGGCGTTCGGCACGGAACTGATACTCAGTGAACTGGTCACCAACGCCATCCGCTACGGCTCGGCGCCGGTGCGGTTGCGGCTGCTGCGTGATCGCGGCCTGATCTGCGAGGTGTCCGACGGCAGCAGCACCTCGCCGCACCTGAAGTACGCGGCGTCGATGGACGAGGGCGGCCGCGGGCTGTTCATGGTGGCCCAGCTCACCAAGCGCTGGGGCACGCGGTACTTTCCTCAGGGGAAGATCATCTGGGCCGAGCAGCCGCTTCCCGCTTCGGTAACCGACCCGGACGGGAACGAGAACGGGACCGGGAGGGAACCCTCGGGGCCACTTCCGGCGACGTCGCACCGACCCGAGGACCATTGGCATATCTGACTGTCACCAACGCGTTCGCTGCCCTGCGGCTGCTGCCGATGAGCGACCGCGACAAGGACGCCGAGGGCATCGACCCCGCACCCCGTCGAAGCGTCACCACCTGGGCGCCGGGCGGTGCCCCCTCCGTCCGCATCATGGGGACCACCGCGCATCCCACCGCCCACTGGGTGGGCCAGGTTGCCCGGAACCTGGTCATGGACCTCGAGAACGCCGAGCCACCGTCAACTACCGGATCCGCGACCGGGACGCGAAGTTCCCGGCGGTCTTCGACCACATCCTGGGCGACGCCGGTATTCGGCAGGCGCAATGGTCGACGTCCTGCGCGACGCCAAACCCGAGACCAAGCGGCAGACCTACGCGGCCCTCGGCCTGCGCTGCCAATACAATCACGCGCAACGCAAAATGCAGGTCAGGATTGCTCCTGACCTGCATTCCCTGGCCAACGATGTTGGCCAATGGGTCGTGTCCGAGGACCGACTTGAACCATATCTACATGCCGCAGCTGCGCGGGGAACCGGATTTGGCATGGCCTTGACGCGCAGTCGCTGGCGTCGTCCGCACGTGCCTCAACCCTGATGAAGCAGCGTCACGCCCGTTTCTGCCGGCCGAAGCCTTCTGCCGCTGGTGTGGCCGGAGTCACTTGCCCCATGGACCACTCTGAGCTGCCATTATTTGGATAATGGGCACATCCGGCGCGCGTCGTCCGGGCCTGGTCGGCGTCGCTTTCCGGCACCGGCACCGGCACCGGCGGCCGACGCTGAAGGGCGGAGCCACCAGCCGGGGTGGGCTGAGCCCGGCTTCAGCCGGTGAGTGCGGGCAGGAAAGGCGCGTGAGTGGCGGGGTCGGGCGGATCGCTGTCCCGTTGCGGTCTGCGTGGCCGAGAGGTGGAGCTCGAAGAGCTGCAGGCGCTGATCGCCTCGGTGGCCGGCACCGGAAGCGGGGGATTGGCCCTGATCCGGGGGGAGGCGGGTATCGGCAAGACCACGCTGCTCGCCGAGGCCGTGACCAGGGCCAGGGCAGCGGGCTTCTCAGTCGGTCTCGGCAAGGCCGACGAGCTGCATCACATCGTGCCGCTCTCGTCGTTGGCGGCCTGCATCCTGCACGGCGATCAACCGCTGTTCTCCGGCGATGCCTTTGCCGATCTCGCGCGCAATCACGATCAGCGGATCTGGCTGGTGGAGCGCATAGCGGAGGCGATCGAGGCCAGAGCCGGCAGCGTGCCGGTGCTGATCGCCCTGGACGACGTGCAGTGGGCCGACCCGCTCAGCCGGTTTGCCCTGAAGCAGCTTCCGACACGCTTGTGGACCTCGCCGGTTCTGTGGATCCTGGCGGGGCGACCGGAGCCCGTCGGTCCAGCGGACGAGGTCGTCGCAGCCGCGAGGGGCACACTCCCGACGGTTACCGTGCCATTGGGGCCGCTGTCCGGCGCGGCCGTCGGCCAACTGGCCGGCGACACACTGGGTGCAGCCGCTGACGAGCGGGTACGCGACCTGCTCGAGGGAGCCGGCGGGAATCCGTTCCTGGCGGTCGAGATGCTCGCCGGACTGCGGTCCGCCGAGGGCTCGGGTGAACTCGTGCCCCCGGGGCTCGTGGTGGGTGTGCGCGGCAGACTCAGGTCCCTGCAGCCCAGCACACTGCGCCTGCTTCGGATGGGAGCGGTGTTGGGACGCCGGTTCGGCTTCCACGACGCCACCGCGCTCTGCGGCCAACGGTCCACCACGTTGATCGCGGCGCTCGAGGAGGCGGTGCGAGCCGGACTCCTGGACGATGACGGCGATCAGCTGGTCTTCCGGCATGATCTGCTGCGCCAGGCCGTCTACGTCGACATCCCGCCGTCAGCCCGGAAGGCACTGCACCGAGAGGCTGCCAACCACCTGGTCTCCGCGGGCCGCCAGCCGATCGACGCGGTGCCGCACATCCTTCGGGGCGCCCTGCCCGGGGACGAGGAAGCCGTGGCGCTGCTGCGGCGAGCCGCGGACGACGTGTTGCCGGTTGCGCCGGGTCTCGCGGCCGACCTGATGGTGCGTGCCCTGGAACTGGTGCCGTCAGCACGGCAGTTGAGGTTCGTCGTGGGTGAGCAGGCGATCGTCTGCCTGACCCGGGCCGGCCGGAATCGAGAGGCGCTGTCGACCGGCGACCGCCTGCTGGACTGCCGACCGCCGCTGGAGGCGTTCAGTCGGTTGCAGGCTGCCCTGGGCGGCACCCTGTGGACCATGGATCTCGCCGGAGAGTTGCGCCGCCGGGCCGAAGCAGCCCTCGCCATCGGGGGCGCAGCCCCGGACGTCGGAGCGAGGCTGGCGGCCCTGCGTGCGCTGGCGCTGTCCCGCGCCGAGGATCTCGTCGCGGCGCGGGAGGCCGGCGAGACCGCGCTGCGTGCCGCCACCGCGAGCGGTGACCGGGAGGCGCACGTCCTGGCCCTGTGCGGGCTGGGCGAGATCGCGCTCAACGCGGGTCAGAACACCGTCGCGCTGGAGCGGTTCGCCGCGCTCAGTGCCGTCGATTCCGCTTTTCTTCCCGAGGAGATCGTCGCGCACCAGCACGTGGACGACTTCGAGTCCAGCGAACGACTGCTGCTGCGGGCGGTGGATCGTGGCGGGTCGCCGCGTCAGGCCATGCTGCTGTGGGGACAGGGGCAGCACCATCTGGCGCTTGGCAAGCTCGCCGACGCTGACGCCGACTTCGTCACGATGGAGCGCCTGGAGGACGACGTCCAGGTACCCGTCCAGCAGGTGAACTCCCGTGTGATCCGCTCACAGATCGCCCTGCTGCGCGGCGATCCGGAAGCAGCGCGGCAGCACCTGGCGGCAGCGCGGGAGAGACTGGCGGCCAAACCGAACCCGGGCAACACGGCCGCAGTGCGCTTCCTGGAGGCGGTCCACGCCGAGGCCGACGGGGACGTCGGGCTTGCCCTCGACAGGATTCGGCAGGTGCAGCAGGCGGGTTTCTTCATGCGCTGGCGGCTGTTGCGCAACTGGATCGATTCCGCGATACGCATGGCCCTGCGTGGCTCGGACCGCGAGCTCGCCGAGGACCTGGCTGCGCAGGCCCAGGCCTACGCCGAACGCAACCCGGCCGTGCCCACGGCCACGGGCATCGCGGCGCAGGCCGCCGGGCTCGTGAACAACGATCTCGCCATGCTGGAGCGCGCCGTCACACTGCTCAAGGCGAGCCCTCGCCCGCTGGTCCGGGCCGCCGCCGAGGCCGATCTCGGACGGGCACTCCTGGCCGCGGGTCGGAAGCCTCAGGCAGTAGCCGCCCTGACGCACGCTCATGGCACGTTCGCCGCGTCAGGCGCCCACGCCGCAGCCGAACGAGTACAGCGCGATCTGGCCGGTGCCGGGGCCGGCAGCCACCGGGCAGCGCCCACGCAGCGCCCTGTCCAGGGCTGGGGAGCCCTCACCGCCTCGGAGAGGAAGGTCGCGCGCCTTATCGCCGAGGGCCGTACCAACCGGTCGGCCGCCGACCTGCTCGTCGTCTCCCCGCACACGGTCAACACCCACCTGACCTCCGTCTTCCGCAAGCTGTCGCTCAACTCCCGGGTTCAGCTTGCCAACCTGGTCATGGCCTTGCCGGACAACTGACGCCCCCAGGTGTCTGGCCGTGACCCGCATGTTTACGCTGTTCGAGTCACCTGGGGATCTTGGTTCCCCTCTCTTCACCGCCATCGACACTCCGGCCACCCACGACACTTGGTAAAGGCACCACCATGAGCTCACCAGCCAGGCCGTCGGCGCGGCGGATCGCCGCCCGACTGGGGACCGGACTCGTCGCCCTGGGCCTGGTCGCCACCGGGTGCGGTGGCCCAACCGGTGGCGCAGCCGGTGCCGGGTCAGCGGCAGGCAGGGTCACCTCCATCACCGCACTCGACTACTACACCGACGAACCCGAGCACACCCAGTGGGGCGAGTTGCTCACCACCTGCGGCAAGACCGTCGGCGTATCGGTCGAGCAGACAAGCGTTCCAGGGCCGTCCCTCATCCCCAAGGTCCTCCAACAGGCGTCGTCGCGGACCCTGCCCGATCTGTTGATGCTGGACAACCCCGATCTGCAGCAGATCGCCCAGACCGGCGCGCTGAACCCGCTGGACCAGTACGGCATCGACTCCAGTGGCTTCGCCAAGGGCATCCTGTCGGCGAGCACGTACCAGGGAAAGCTGTACGGACTGGCGCCCAACGTCAACACGATCGCCCTCTTCTACAACAAGGACATGCTCTCCGAGGCCGGTGTCGCCGTGCCGAGGACCTGGGAGGAGCTGAAGGCGGCGGCGGCCAGGCTGACCCGCCCGGGGCGCTACGGCATGGCGGTCGACGCGAACGCCACCTTCGAGGGCACCTGGCAGTTCCTGCCCTTCCTCTGGTCCAACGGCGGGGACGAGACGCAGTTGGACACCCCGCAGGCCGAGCAGGCACTCCAGTTGTGGGTCGACCTGGTGGAGAGCGGATCCATGTCGAAGTCGGTGCTGAACTGGAACCAGTCCGATGTCAGCGCTCAGTTCGTCGCCCGCAGGACGGCCATGATGATCAACGGTCCCTGGCAGATCTCCGCCCTGAACGCAGCGCCGGGCCTGCACTGGGGCGTGGCCACCATCCCGGTCCCGCAGGCGGGGCAGACCGCTGTCACACCGCTCGGCGGTGAGGTGTGGACGGTCCCGCAGAGCGCTTCCAAGGTCCGCCAGCAGAAGGCCGCTCAGGTCCTCGCCTGCCTGAACGACTCCACGAACATGCTCGCCCTGGCCAAGGAGCGCTCTACCGTGCCCTCCCGATCCGCGGTGGCTTCCAAGTACGCCGAGCAGGAGCCGTCGATGGCTGCGTTTGTGAACAGCGTTGAAGCGGCCCGGGCCCGTACCGGCGAACTCGGCGTCAAGTGGCCCAAAGCAGCCATCGGGATATACACCGCGATCCAGTCCGCGTTGACGGACCAGCAGACGCCGGAGGAAGCACTCAAGCATGCGCAGCAGATCGCGACCGACTCCTGACGGGACCCCACGCTTCTGGGAGCCGCTCGCCCAGTGGCTGTTCATCGTGCCCGCCGCGACGTACCTGCTGCTGTTCTTCGGCTACCCGATCGCCAAGAACATCGTGATGAGCTTCCAGCAGTACACGATCACGACGTTCTACACCGGTGCCGCACCGTTCGTGGGGCTGCGGAACTACTCGGAGATCCTGTCGTCGGACCTGTTCTCCAAGGCCCTGCTGACCACGGTCCTGTTCACCGCTGGTTCGATACTCGGGCAGTTCGTGCTCGGCCTGGCCTTCGCCCTGTTCTTCCAGCGCAGCTTCCCGCTCGGCCGCGTTATGCGGTCGCTCCTGCTGCTGCCCTGGCTGCTGCCGCTGGTCGCCTCCGCAACGACGTGGCGGTGGATGCTTGACGCCGACTCAGGGGTCGTCAACGGCGCGCTGCGCGACCTCCACCTCTCGTCCGGCGTCCCTTGGCTCACCGGTACCTCGCAGGCACTCGTGTCGGTGACGCTCATCAACGTCTGGGTCGGAATCCCCTTCAACACCACGATCCTCTACGGCGGTCTGCAGGACGTCCCGACGCATCTGTACGAGGCGGCGAAGCTGGACGGCGCAGGCCCGGTGACGACGTTCCGCTATGTCACCTGGCCACTGCTGCGCCCCGTGGTGAGCGTCGTGCTGGTGCTGGACGTCGTTTACACGGTCAAGGTGCTGGACATCATCCTCACGGTGACAGGCGGCGGACCGGCCAACGCCACGGAGACCATCGCCACCCAATCCTACGAACTGTCCTTTCAGCAGTTCGAATTCGGGCGCGGTGCTGCGATGAGCACCGTACTCATCGTCATCTCGCTCGCCTTCGCCCTCGTCTACCTGCGCGCCAACCGCCGCGCCCAGAACGTCTGAGAGGCGATCCCGTGAAGCGCGCTCCGAGCCGCGGCCGGCCATCCACGATGATCGGGATCATCCTGCTCGCGCTGATGCTCTTTCCCGTCTACTGGATGGTGAACGCCTCCCTCCAGCCGACGGGCAACACACTGCGGGGAGGCTGGTTCCCCACCCATCCGGACTTCAGCGGTTACGTCACCGCACTGCGCGATCAGGGACGCAGCCTCGTCACCAGCCTCGTCATAGCCCTGGGGAGTGTTGTGCTCAGCCTCGGGCTCGCCGCCCCGGCGGCCTACGCGCTGGCCCAGTTCCCCATCCGAGGAACCAAGTTCGTGCTTCTCGGCATCCTGATCACCCAGATGGTGCCGAGCATCGTCGTGGCCAACGCGCTCTACAGCGCCTACAACGACCTGGGACTCCTGAACTCCTACCTCGGGCTGATCCTCGCCGACTCCACCGCAGGGGTCCCCTTCGCGATCATCATCATGCGTTCGTTCATGCAGAGCATCCCCCGGGAGATCATCGAGGCCGCGCGAGTGGACGGCGCCGGGAGGCTGCGCGTCTTCCGGGCCGTGGTGCTCCCGATGAGCGTGAACGCATTGATCACGGCCGGCCTCTTCACCTTCCTCTTCGCCTGGAGCGACCTCCTGTTCGCCCTCACCCTGACCACCACCGAGACCGTACGGCCGGTCACCGTGGGCATCTACCAGTACATCGGCGCTCAGACGGACCAGTGGAACGCCGTCATGGCCACCGTCGTTCTGGCTTCCGTGCCGGCGGCCGTGCTGCTCGTCGTCGCTCAGCGCCATGTCGCCGCCGGCGCCACCAGCGGGTCCCTCAAGTGAGGGCCGCACCTCCGATCTAGCGGATTCACGCGATGCGTCGATCCGGCCCCGCTGGCACGGTGTTCCGAAGAAACACCTGCTCAGGGGAGTACTCATGACTGTCGTACTGACCACAGCTTGTGCGCCGGACGACGACAAGCTCGACTACTGGAACAAGGCCCTCACCCGCATGCTCGTCCCGCAGGCGGCCACTCCCCGCGTCAGGGCGCCGTTCTCGGGCCAGATCACCTCCCACCGTCTGGGCTACCTCCAGGTCTCCACCATCGAGGCGGACCCGCAGCGCATGAGCCGCACACACCGGCACATCGCCCAGTCCGACGCGACGTTCGTGTCCGTCGGGCTGCAGAGCTCCGGGCGCGGCGCGCTGGCCCAGGACGGGCGCACCGCCCACCTGGCGCCGGGAGGGCTCGTGCTCTACGACTCAGCCCGTCCCTATGCCCTCGACCAGCCCGAGGCCTTCCGCATGCACGTCTTCCAGCTGCCCCGCCGCGTCCTGGCCATGCCCGAGGCGGATATCGAGCGCGTCACCGCGACGGCGCTTCCCCCGGACGCGGGCGTGGCGGGCCTGCTCACGCCCCTCCTGAGCGCGCTGGCCACCACCGCTGGGCAGTGCAGCCCCCGCGTGGGCGAACAGCTGGCGGGCACCGTCGGCGGCCTGGTGGCCGCGCTGATCAGCGAGCAGGCCGCAGGGAGCGAGCCGGCGGACCGGGGGAGTGCCGGTTGCGGCATGGCACTGCGCGTGCGCGGCTATGTCAACGATCACCTGTCGGACCGCGATCTCTCCCCCCAGACGATCGCCGCGTACCACCACATCTCCGTCCGCTACCTGCACAGGCTCTTCGAGGGTGAGGGGACCACGATCACTCGCTGGATCCAGCAGCGCCGGCTGGAGGAGTGCAGCCGCGAGCTCGCGCGCCGCGGGCGGGTGAGCCCGACCGTGTCCGCTGTCGCTCAACGCTGGGGCTTCGTCAACGCCGGCCACTTCAGCCGCGCCTTCCGCGCGGCCTATGGAATGTCGCCACGGGAATGGCGCAGCGCGACACTCACCGGGCTCACGTAGTTTCCCTCACCCCACGTGGCTGTGCAGGGCGATGTGGACGGTGTCCACGGCCTGGATGAACGCGGCGCGGGCGGTGCGGGTGCGACGGGCGGCGTCGAGGAGGAGGAACCCGTGCACGACGCCCTGGTAGCGCGTGGCCACCACCGGGACGCCGGCCGCGCGGAGCCTGGCCGCGTAGGCTTCTCCCTCGTCCCGCAGGACGTCGGCCTCGGCGGTGACCACCAGCGCCGGTGGGAGCCCGGCGAGTTGCTCCAGGGTGGCGCGCAGGGGAGCCGCGGTGGCCTCCCGCCGGCGGGGTACGTCGGGCAGGTAGGCATCCCAGAACCGGCGCATGTCGTCGCGGCGCAGCAGGTACCCGTCGGCGAACTGGCGGTACGAAGGGGTGTCGAAGTCGGCGTCGGTCACCGGACACACCAGCACCTGGTGCACCAGCCGCACGCCGCCTCGCTGCCGGGCGAGCACGGTCACCGCCGCGACGAGGTTGGCACCCGCCGAGTCGCCCACGGCGGCGATCCGGCGCCCGTCGAGCCCGATCTCGTGGCCGTGGGCGTGGAGCCACTCGGCGACGGCGTAGCACTGCTCGACGGCCACCGGGTAGCGCGTCAGAGGTGCCCGGGCGTAGTCGACGAACACCACCGCGGCATCGGCCCCCACGGCGAAGTCGCGCAGCAGGCGGCCGTAGCCGGCGGCGTCCCCCAGCGCCCAGCCGATTCCGTGGAGGAACAGCACCACCGGGGTCGGTTCGGCGGCGCCGGTCGGCCTGACCACCTGGACCCGTACGGGCCCGGTCGGTCCGCCGGGCAGCACGAACCATTCGGCGGTCGTGTCCTGGGGTCCGTCCGGTCCGTCCGGTCCGTCCTCCAGGGGGAGGGAGGAGAGGTCCGGGAGTTCCTCGCAGAGCCCGCCCGTCCCGCCTTCCGCAGCAGGCCGGTGGGCGTGGGCATCCACCAAGTCCTGGAGCGCCCTCTCAAGCACCGGGGGCCGCGGGTGCGAAGGGGTGGTGTCGGACACTCAGGTCTCCTGGCGTAGCGGCCGGTCGGGTCGGATGGCACGGGGGTGGTCGTCCGCCGTGTGGGGCCGAGCACTTCGCACGCTAGTCACAGATCGGTCGGCCGTGCTGCTGAGGAGGCATCGCTCCTTGCTCCACCGCGCACGGCTGCCGGCCGGCCGGCACCGAACGGCTCGGCGCGCTGGCAGTCCCTTCGACGGTGCGGGACGCGCGCCACTCGCGCGGGGACATCCCGTAGGCGGCGCGGAAGGCCCGGCTGAAGTGCGCCGGGTTGACGAACCCCCACCGCTGGGCGACCGCCGACACCGTCGGCGCGGTGCGGCTGCGCCGGGCCAACTCCCGGGCGCACGCCTCCAGTCGGCACTGCTGGATGAGCCGGCTCACCGTGACCCCTTCGCCTTCGAAGAGCCGGTGCAGGTAGCGCACCGAGATGTGATGGGCCTGGGCAATGAGCTCCGGGGACAGCTCCGGATCGCCCAGGTGGCCGTTGATGTGGTCCCGCACCCGCTGGACGAGATTGCCGTTCGAGGTCGTCCGGGGGTCGGCGGCTATTGGCCCGGTGAGCTGGCCGACGAGCATGATGAGCAGATCGGCGACACTGCCGGCCAGCCGATCGCCGACGGAGGCGGGGTAGGAGTGCGCGGAGGCCGCCAGGGTGTCGAGGAACGGGAGCAGGACGGCCCCGAACCCCTCGGTGGAGGTGATGGCCGTCCCCGCCGCCTGCCGGATGTCGCACTCCGGCACCCCCAGCAGTCTGCGCGGGACCTGGAAGACGTGGGAGCGGAAGCGCTCCGGGTAGTCGAAGGAGTACGGCCGCGCGGTGTCGTACAGCACGAGGCCGCCCTCCGCCACCTCCGCCCGACGCCCGTCCTGCCGCAACACGGCGCGGCCGGACGCCTGTACACCCACCCCCACCTGCGGCTCCGCCTGCGGTGACCGGGCGATCAGGCCGGCCGTGCGCGACACCCGCGTCGCGTCCGCCTTCATCGTGGACACCCGCAGGTATCCCAGCCGGTGCGATACCAGGCGGCCCTCGAACGGCCGGTCGGCCAGTGGCACCACCTCCACTGGCACCAGCGTCCGCGACACCGCCTCTCCCCAGAACGCCGCCTTCTTCTCCTCCGGGACGGAAGCGGTCGTCACCAGCAAGCTCACCTGAATGCCCCTTTCGGCCAATGCCCTGCGCAGTCAGCCTGGTCCCGGGGGCGGCAGCTGCTCTAGGTCATTTGACTGCCGGTCTGCGCAGCAGGGACGGTCGTGCGCTCTCGGAACAGGCGCAGTGCACGCGCAGGACAGAAAGCGGCGGAACCTCCGGCTCTCAGTGCGAGTCGAGGGCATGGGCGAGCGCGGCCCGTGAGGTGATGCCGAGCTTGGGAAAGATCTTGTAGAGGTGCGCCGCGACGGTCCGGGGCGACAGGCGGAGCGCGTGGCCGATCTCCTTGTTGCTCAGGCCGGTCGCGGCGAGCCGGGCGATGCGCAGCTGCTGGCCGGTCAGCTCCGCGACGGAGGCGGCCGAGGTGACCGAGGTGACCGAGGTGACCGAGGTGCTCGGCGCCGGTGCCACCAGGTCACCCGCGGCCCGCAGCTCCTCCTCGCAGCGTCGCGTCCAGGGGTCGGCCTGGAGGCTGTGGAAGACGTGGTATGCCGCACGCAGGAGGTCCCGGGCCTCGGCGCGCCGGCAGCGGCGAAGCCACGAGCCGTGGGCCAGCTGCAGGCGGGCGAGTTCGAAGACCCACTGCTCGGCCCCCGGCACGGCGTACGCCGCGCGGTAGGCGGCGTCGGCCCCGTCGTCGTCCGCGGCCAGCGCGGCGGCTGCGGCCAGCAGGAAGGCGTGCCGGCCGGACAGTTGCGCGGATCGCTCGGCCTGCGCGGCGGCCAGGTGCGCACCTGCCTCGCGGCGTCGACCCGTGTGCACGGCGGAGTCCACGAGATCGAAGACCAGTGTGTGGAACCAGGGCAGGCACCTGGGCGGCCGTCCGGGCGCGGTGAGCTCGGCGAAGTGCGCGTACGCCTGCTCATGGCGTCCGTGGGCCAGGGCGGTCAGGCCCCGCAGATGGGCCAGCCGGTCCAGCACGAACCGCATGCCGGCGCGCGCGGCGGCCGGCCTGATGAGCTGTTCGATCTCCCGCAATCCTGCCTCGTCGCCCCGGCCGGCGAGGAAGTGGGCGTAGTAGTGGCGGAACATCAGCGCGTTGCAGTGGTAGCCGAGTTCCTCCGCCGCCTCGGCCTCACGCAGGCAGACGGGTGCCAGGTCCCAGCGGCCGCGCAGGAAGTCCTGGTAGCACTTGGCCTTCGCCACCGAGCCCTGGGTGGCGTAGCCGTGCAGCCCGGTGAAGCGTCGCCACAGGTCGCCGTCGGCACTGTCGACCGCCGAGGCGGTCCACAGCAGGAGCCAGGCTGCTCCCGCCTCCTGCTCCTCGTTCATCCGCTCGACCACGGTGCGCAGTTCCTCGGCCAGGCCCGGGGACGGGTCGGTCCAGGCCCGGTGGCAGAGCCGGCCCGGTTCGGAGGCGTTCTCCCGGTGCCGGGCCAGCGCGTCCCAGGCCCTGGGATCGTCGGTGTAGGTGGCGGCGAGCAGCAGTTTGAAGTAGACCTGCTCGGCCAGTCCGCCGAAGGACTCGGCGCCGGGTGCCGTCAGGGCGTCGAGGGCCGCGGGCAGCAGAACGGAGGAGGACTCGAAGTCGATCCGATGGCTCTGGTCGACGTACACCACCGCGTAGGCGAACAGCGGGGCGATGTCCGGCGGCACCGGGGCGCGCTTCAACTCCTCCACCAGGGCGGCGGTGTGGCGCAGCTGTCCGCCGCGGGCCGCCATCACGGCCGCCCAGGTGAGCCTGCGGGCCCGCTCGGCGGGGTCGGTGCTGAGCACGGCGGCCCGGTCGAGCAGCAGCGCCCCTTCCGCGTCGCCGCCGCGCCGGGCGAGCCGGCTGCCCGCCTCCTGCAGGCGGCCGGCGAGGGCTTCGTCCGGGAGCAGTGCCGCGGATGCCTCGTGGACCAGACGCCGGGGGTCGCCCGGATCGAGGAACCCGGCGAGGACGCGGTGGGCCTCGCGCCGAGCGGACTCCGACGCGGTCGAGATCACGGCCGTTCGGACCAGCGGGTGGCGGAAGACCAGCCGTCCGGCCGGGTCGAGCCGGGCGAGGCCGCCGGCCGCGATCCGCTCCAGGGCCTCCTCCGCGTCACCGCCCGCGGCGTCGTACAACCACGCCGAGCTTGCACCGTCCGTGCCCGTGGCGAGCGCCGCCAGCAGGAGAACACGGCCGGCCACAGGAGTCAGCGATGCCAGCCGCTCGGCGAACATGCGCTCCAACCGCCGCCCCAGGGGCAGGTGATCAGGCAGCGGGGCGACACCCCGCTGCTGCTCGCCGCGCAGCTGCCGTGGCAGCTCGACGAGTGCCAGCGGGTTGCCCGCCGCCTCATCGAGGATCCGGTCGGTTGCCGTGGCGGCCAGCTCCGGGTAGCGCCGCCGCAGCAGTGAGGCCGCGTCCGGGCGGGACAGCGCCGCCACCTCGGCGGGCTCCGTCGGCCACGCCTCGGCCGCCACACCGTCCGGGCGGCTCGCGCCGACGATCACCAGCGGCAGCTCCGCGCAGCGCCGCCGGAGGAAGGCGAACACGGTGGCGCTCGACGAGTCGATCCAGTGCAGGTCGTCGAGGACGAGCAGCAGCGGGCTGCTTCGCGCCGCCTCGTCGAGCAGCGCGAGCGCGGCCGCCCCGACGGCGAAGCCGCTCGGCGGGGTTTCCGCGCGGCCGCCGAAGGCGCTCTCCAGCGCGTCCCGCTGGTGGGCCGACAGAGCATGGGAGCGCTGCAGCAGTGGCCAGGCGGCCTGGTGCAGGGCGCCGAAGGCGAACTCCGTCTCCGCTTCGACGCCGACCGCCCGCAGCACGGCGAAGCCGAGCTCGCGCGCCCGGTGCCCGGCCCACTCCAGCAGCGCGCTCTTGCCGATGCCGGCCTCGCCGCGCAACAGGACGGCCGAGCCGCCCCCGCCGCCTGCGGCCCGCTCCAGGGCGGCCGCCAGCAGGTCCATCTCGTGCTGCCGCCCGACCAGAGTCGTGCCGTGCGTGTCCCGTCGCATCCTCGTCCCCCGGGTAAGTCAACCTCCCGGAGGCGGTCCGCGCTCACCCTCCGGACGCTGTCACACGGTGCTCGTCGGAGCTCGTTCGTCCAGCAATCGCCCGTCAGCGGGCGCCCTGAAGGGTAACGCTCCGCAGAGTCCGTTGCCACCAGGCCGACTGACGGGCCGCCGGGCCGGCCGGCGGGCAGGCAGGCGCCGCCCGCCGCCGTACCTGTGCGCTGTCTTGGCGGGTCAGCGGGCGATGGTGGCGTGCATCTCCCAGACCAGGATCTCCGCCGGTTCGACCGCGGTGACCTTCTGCCCGCCGATCGCGGTGAAGCGCACGGCGTCGCCGGCGGCCAGCGGGCCGACGCCTTCCAGGGCGACGTTGCCGCGCGGGACGAAGAGGTGCACGAAGGGGGCGTCGGGTAGCTCGATGCTCTGGCCGGGTTGCAGGCGGGCCACGTGCAGCGCCGCGTAGCGGTTCTTGATGCGGATCGCGGACGCGCCGTCGTGCTTGTCCATCCCGGAGGCGACCGGGATCAGGGCGCCGGACAGCAGTTCGTTGTCGATTTCGAGCTGTTCGTAGCCGGGTGTGATGCCGCGTTCGTCGGGGACGACCCACATCTGGACGAAGTGGACGGGGTCGGTGTGGGTGTCGGCTCCGCTCAGGCGCCAGGAGTCGTTCTTCTCGGAGTGCAGGATGCCGGTGCCGGCGCTCATGCGCTGGGCGAGTCCTGGGTAGATCACGCCGGAGTGGCCGGTGGAGTCCTGGTGGACCAGGGAGCCCTGCATCACCCAGGTGACGATCTCCATGTCGCGGTGCGGGTGGGTCTCGAAGCCGCTGCCGGGCTTGACGATGTCGTCGTTGTTGACGAGCAGCAGTCCGTGGTGGGTGTTGGCGGGGTCGTAGTGTCCGCCGAAGGAGAAGGAGTGCTTGGAGTCCAGCCAGGCGATCTTCGTGGCGGAGCGCTCGCCCGCGCGGCGGACGTCGATCTGCGGGTGGTTTGCGGTGGTGTTCAACTCGTGTCCTTTCGGGCGGTCCGGGAGCTCTCGCGAGGCCCCGGTGGTGTCTCGCAGCACCCTGCACCAGAGAACATAGTTCATCGTTCAACTATTCCGGATGCGAGGGCGGTGTCACAGCCCGTACTGCTCCAGCAGGCGCAGCCAGATCTCACTCATGGCGGGGAACGCCGGAACGGCGTGCCACAGGCGCTCCAGCGGGACCTCGCCGACGATGGCGACGGTCGCCGCGTGGATGAGTTCGCCGACACCCGGGCCCACCAGGGTGCAGCCGATCACGACGGATCGCCGCTCGTCCACGACCAGCTTGGCGTGCCCCCGGTAGCCGTCGGCGAAGAGCGAGGCTCCGGCGACGTCGCCGATCGGGTACTCCACCGCCCGGACCGGGAGGCCGGCCCGGCGGGCCTGCTCCTCGGTCAGGCCGACGGCGGCGGCCTCCGGCCTGGTGAAGACCACCTGCGGTACGGCGTGGTGGTCGGCGGTGGCCGCCCAGGCAGCCCACGGGGTGGGTTCCGCGAGGTGCCCATGCGCGCGTGCCGCGATCGCCGCCGCGCAGGCCCGGGCCTGGTACTTCCCCATGTGGGTGAGCGGCGAGCGCTGGTTGATGTCGCCGGCCGCGTAGAGCCAGTCGGCGGCGACCTCCGTGACTCGGCAGCTGTCGTCCACGAGCAGTCGGCCGCCGGGCGCCAGGCCGACCGTCTCCAGACCGAGGCCGGCCGTACGCGGACTGCGGCCGGTGGCCACCAGGAACTCCTCGGACTCCACCGTCGACCCGTCGGCCAGGTACGCCGTGACCACGCCGGTCGAGTTGTCCCGGGCCACTCGCTCGACCTCGACCCCGGTGCGTATCTCGATGCCCTCGCTGCGCAGCCCGTCGGCGACCTGCGCCGCGGCGAACGGCTCCCAGGCGGGCAGCACCCCCTCGCCGCGCACCAGCATGGTCACCCGGGAGCCCAACGCGCTCCAGGCGGTGGCCATTTCGCACCCCACCACGCCGCCGCCGAGGACCACGAGCCTGCTCGGAGCGGCACCGGCCGTGGTCGCCTCCCTGCTGGTCCAGGCCCCGATACCGGCCAGGCCCGGCACCGGCGGCAGTACGGCGCTCGATCCGGTGCACAGCACCACGGCATGACGGGCCGTCAGTGACGTGGTTCCGCCGTCGGCGCGTACCTCGACGCGTCGCTCTCCGACCAGTCGGCCCCAGCCGCGTACCAGGTCGATGCCGGCCGACTTCAACCATTCCGCCTGGCCGTCATCCCGCAGGTCGGAGACGAACGCGTCCCGCCGGGCCAGGACGGCCGGGACGTCCAGCGAACCGGCCACCGCCTCGCGTGCGCCGGCCACCGCGCGAGCCTCCGCCAGCGCCGCGGCCGGGCGCAGCAGGGCCTTGCTGGGAATGCAGGCGAAGTACGAGCACTCGCCGCCCACTCGTTCACCCTCGACGACGACTGCGCTCAAACCTGCCTTGACCACGCGGTCGGCGACGTTCTCACCGGTGGGGCCGGCACCGATCACCACCACGTCGTACTCGGCCGTTGCCGGCAGGTGCGGCTCGTGGGCCGTGCTCGTCGGGTTGCGCATCTTTCCTCGATTCGGTGTCGGCGGATGACTTCCGCGTTGTCAGCAGGACGTGGCTGCGGCGCCGACGGCCGGACGACCCAGGCGCAGCGTGGTGTCCACCGGGAAGGGCAGCAGGTCGTGGTGCTGGTCCGGCAGGGCGATGACGAGCGCGCAGCGGGGCAGCGCCGCCCGGATGCCGCTCAGCAGCCGTACGGCCGTGGGCTGGTCGAGCCCGGCGGTGGGTTCGTCGAGCAGGAGCACGGCGGGGGCGCGCAGGATGGCGCGGGCGATGGAGAGGCGGCGCCGCTGCCCTTGCGAGAGCGTGCTGCCCATGGGACCGGTGGGTGCGTCGAGGTCGTCGAGGTCGTCGAGGTCGTCGAGGTCCGCCAGCGCCGCGGCGGCGAGGGCGGCGTGCAGGGCCCGGGCGTCGGCGCCGGGGGCTGCTTGGCGGAGGTTGTCGGCGATGGTGCTGTCCGCCAGCCAGTCGTCGGCTTCGACGAGGGTGAGCGTGGTGGCCACCGAGGCCGCGGAGAGTGTGTGCAGCGCAGAGCCGCCGAGCAGGACGACACCGGGTGACTGGCTGTCGATCCGGCCCGCGAGGGTGTTGAGCAGGGTGCTCTTTCCGCTTCCGTTCGGCCCGGTGACCAGGGTGGCGCTGCCCGGGCCGAGGACGGCCGACCAGCGGCTTCGGGCCGCTCCGAGCCCCACCGGGAGGTCGCGCACGACCAGCGGCGCCCCGGGGCGGGGGAGCACGGCGGACCCGGAAGGCTGCGGGCGGGCTCGCACGAGCAGGTCGGTCAGCCGCAGCGCGGCGTGCGCGGCCGAGCCGCGGTCGCGCAGGAGCTGCGGCAGCGTTTCGACCAGTTCGTAGCCAGCGGCGACCAGCAGCGTCTCACCGATGGCGTCGGCGACCGGCTGCATCGTCGAACGGCCGGAGAGGGCGAGCAGCAGGACCGCGACCTGTCCGAGCGCGCCGAGCAGGCGCAGCAGCAGTCGGCCGTTGCGCAGGGCCGCGAGTGAGGCGGCGTCAGCTCGCCGCGCGTGCTCGACCCGCTGGGCGACCTGGTCGCGGGCCAGGTCGACGGCGTCCAGGCAGTGCAGCTCGGCGAGTGCGGCTCGGGCGCTGAGCAGTGCGGAGCGGGCGGCGGCCCGCTCAAAGGTGGCCTCGGCGCGGTGGGCGGCAGCCCGGTGGTTCGTCCGCAGGGCGACGGCGAGTGCCAGCGCGAGCAGCAGCAGCTCCGCGGCTCCGGCCACCGGGTTCGCCACGCAGATCAGCGCCACCACGACCACGGCGGTCACCGCGATGCCGGTCAGCGGGGCGACGGTCTGGGCCGGCGCCGCGCCCACGGCCGCCACGTCGTCGGTGAGCCGGGCGAGCAGCGCGCCGTCGCGCCGCTCCCGCAACTGGCGTGGTGGGAGTGCGCCGGCGGTCCGCACCATCCGGGCCCTGAGCGCCGCCGTCGCGCCGAGCAGGGCGCGGTGGCTGGTGAGCCGTTCGGTGTAGCGCAGCCCGGTCCGGCCCAGCGCCAACGCCCGTACGGTTCCCGAGGGATACATCCAGGACCAGGTGGTGTTCGCGCGGAGCGTGACCAGTGCGCAGGAGGTGAGGAACCAGCCGGACACGCCGAGCAGCGCGGCGGCGGCCACCTCGGCGGCGGCGGCCAGCAGTGCGCCGAGCAGCAGGTCGCGCCGGCCGCGGCGGTCGGCCGAGGTCCACAGCAGGGTGAGCGCCTTCAAGATGTCGCTCCGCGGATACGTCCCCGGTCGATGGCGACGACGGCGTCGGCGATCGTGAGGAGTTCGGGGCTGTGAGTGGCGAGGAGGACGGTTCTGTCCCGCGCCAGGGTGCGCACGGCGGCCATGACGCGTTCCTCCGCGTCGGGGTCCAGGTGGGCGGTCGGTTCGTCCAGGCAGAGCACGGGCGCGTCCCGCAACAGGGCGCGGACGAAGACCAGTTGCTGGATCTGGCCGGAGGAGAGCCCGCTGCCGCGTTCGCCGACGACGGTGTCCAGGCCGTGTGGCAGCGCCGCCCGCAGGCCGGCGAAGCCGAGCGTGGCGAAGGCCGCGTCGAGCGTCGCGTCGTCCGCGTCCGGGCGGGCCAGCAGCAGGTTCTCCCGCACCGTGCCGGGGAGGAGGTAGCAGGGCTGGCCGATCCAGGACACGGCACGGGGGTCGGCGGGCTGCGGCGCATCGCCGACCTCATGGGTACTCGACCCGCTGTCAGGAGCGAGCAGCCCGGCGGCGACCGCCAGCAGCGTGGACTTCCCCGCTCCGCTGGCGCCGGTGAGCGCCAGCACCTGACCCGGGCGCGCGGTCAGGGTGACGTCGTCAAGGGCAGGCCGGTCGCGGTGGGGGAAGGTGACGCCGACTGCGCGCAGGTGCACGCTGCGGGGAGTGTCGCAGGGCCTTGGCGTCGCCCGCCCGGGTGCGGACACGTCCAGCAGGCCGTTGACGAGCTCGGCGGCTGCGGACGCTTCGGCGCGGGCGTGGTAGCCGCGCGCCAGCTCCCGCACCGGCGCGAAGTAGGCGGGGGTGAGGACCAGGACGAAGAGTGCCGTGCCCAGGCCCATGGTCGAGGGGATGCCGGGCAGGTGCAGGTAGTCGAGCAGCACCAGGCCGCAGTAGGTGGCGACCACGGCGAGGGTTCCGGTGACCAGCAGTTCCACCCAGGCGGTGGACAGGAACGCCACGCGCAGCACCGCTTGGGTGCGGTGGGCCAGTTCCCGGTCGTCCTGTTCCACGGCGAGGGCGGCGCGCTCGTCCGCGCCCAGGCCGACCAGCGTCGGCAGTCCGCGCAGCTGGTCAAGCAGCCGGGCGCTGAGGGCCCGGGCGGCGGCCAACTGGGCTTGGACGGCGGTGCGGGTGCCCATGCCGATGACCTTGAGGTTGGCCGGCAGCAGCGGGGTTGCCAGGACCAGCAGCAGGGCGACCACCCGGCTTCCCGATGCGATCGCCGCCAGCACGATGCCGCCGGCGATCAGCATGGTCCGGCGCGCCGGGACGTAGCCGGTCAGCCAGTCGGTGAGGCGGTCCACCTCCTCGTCGAGGGCCTGGACGAAGGTGGCGTCGGCACCCTGGAGCTCCGGCGGGGCGGCCCGCTGCTGCCAGGCGGGCAGGGCGGCGTCCAGCAGTCGGCCGCGCAGCGCGTGCCGGACGGCGGCGGCCGCCTCGTCCGCGGCCCGGTCGCCGACCGAGAGCAGCCAGGCCCGCAGCGCGAGCCCGGTCGCGACCAGGCAGGCAGCCGGCAGCACCGAGACCGGGGTGACCGCCGCCCGCTGGCCGTGCAGGGCCAGTCGGGCGGCCCAGCCGAGCCCGGCTGCCCACCCGACGGTGCCCAGGGCGGCGAGCCCGCGCAGGGTGCCGGCGCGCCGGAAGGCGGGTGCCTGCGCCTGCGCCCACTCGCGCAACCGTTGCAGCGCACGCTGCTGGTCCTGCTGTGCGTCGTCCTCGGCCAGGCGCCCCAGCAGGGCGGCGGTGTCGCTCACCGCCGGGCCGCCTGGTCGAGGTCGAACTCGCCTGCGGCAGCGGCCCGTCGGTCGCCGACCAGCCAGGCGGTCAGCGAGACGGAGCTGAACAGGACGAGCGAGACGGGGGCGATCCATTCGCTCTGACCGCCGAACACGTCCTGCGCGACGGCGACCACCCCGAGGCCGAGCACGGTGAACCCGACCCGACGCGGTAGAGCTCTCAGGTCTGGCTCGTCTGCGGTGACATGACTGACTGTCAGATCTGTGTGTGCGTCAACAGGCTTGGCCGGTACGGCGAGCGCGGCCGGGGCCGGCGGCCGGTACTTCCCGCGGAACACCCACCAGGCGTAGATGTTGTAGGCGAGCACGACGGGCATACAGCAGCCGACACCGATCAGCAGGAACACCTGCGAGCCGGTGGGGCTCGCGGCGGCCTGCACGCTCAGGCCGGGTGGCACGACGACCGGGGCGGTCGCGGTCACCAGCGCCAGCAGTCCGGCCACCTGGGCGCAGAGCACGGCGACGAACGGCCGGGCGTCGGGCTCCTTGCCGAAGCCGTACCAGGCAACCGTGCCGCAGCCGGCGGCGGCCGCCACCAGGAGGCCGAACAGGACGGCGCGCAGCGGCTGGTCGAAGCGGAAGCGCTGCGGATCGGCCACCTCCAGGCCGAAGCCCAGCACCAGGCAGGCCGCGACGGTCACGGCGAGCAGCGGGCGCCCGAGCCGCGCGGCCCGACGGCGGGCGTCGCCCTGCGTCTTGGCCTGCAGCCAGGCGGCGCCGGCCAGCAGGTAGAGCGCGGTCACGCCGAGCGCGCACAGCACGCTGTAGGGCGTGAGCCAGCGCAGTGCACCGCCGTCGAAGACACCCCCGTGCTGCGGTAGACCGCCGAGCACGGCGCCGACCACCAGCCCCTGGCAGAGCGTCACCACCAGCGAGGAGATGCCGAACAGGCGCCCCCAGCCCCGCCGGTAGTCCGGTGCGGAGCTCTGCATCTCCAGCCCCAGCCCGCGCAGCACGAAGGCCAGCAGCATCACGACCAGCGGGAGGTAGACCCCGGGAAGCACGGTGGCGTAGACCCCGGGCAGCGCGGCCCACAGGGTGACCCCGGCGAGGATGATCCAGCTCTCGTTGGCGTCCCAGGCCGTCGCGACCAGCTCGGTGTACTCCTTGCGCCGCTCGTCGCTGCGGTCGAAGAGGCCGAGGATCCCGATCCCGAGGTCGTAGCCGTCCAGCACGACGTACGCGCCGAGCGCGAAGAGGATCAGCGCGTAGGAAGCGTACTCAGCCATGGACGGCCTCCGGCAGGGTTGACGAGTCGACGGCTTCCGGCCCCGCCTTGACGGTCCGGACGATGTAGCGGATCCAGACCGCGACCAGCACGGCGTAGACCGTCACGAAGCCGGCCAGGCTCAGCGCCGCCTCGGCCGTGGACAGCTGGGAGACGGCGTCCGAGGTGCGGATCTGGCCGTAGACCACCCAGGGCTGGCGTCCGGTCTCCGCGGTGATCCAGCCCCCGGTGATCGCGACCAGGCCGGCGGGTGTCATCCACACCATCAGCCGGTGGAAGCGCCGGGCGGTGAACAGCCGCCCGCGCAGACGCAGCACCAGTCCGGCGAAGGCCATCGCGAACATCGTGAGCGCGGTGAAGTACATCGCGCGGAAGCCGTAGAAGGCGCTCCACATGTTCGGGCGCTGGTCCGGCGGGGTCTGCAGCAGGCCGGGCACGTGGGCCTGGCCGGTCAGGTCCTTGCCGATCACCGCGCCCAGGTGCGGGATCTCGATGCGCAGGTTGTCCTTGCCCCGGCCGGGGTCGGGGATGACGACCAGGTTGTAGCCGTTGTTGTCGGTCTTCCAGTTGCCCTCGAAGGCCTCCAGCTTGGCGGGCTGGTGCTGCCCCATGAACACCGCGGTCTCGTCGCCCGCGTACAGCTGAACGGGCATCAGGATGGCCAGCACCCCGAGCGTGAGGGAGAGGGTGCGGCGGGCGAAGGCGAGCGAGCGCTGCCGCACCAGGTACCAGGCGGCGATGCCGCCGACGAACCAGGCGGCGCTGATCAGCACCGCGAGCAGCATGTGCGGGAAGCGGTAGGAGAACGCCGGGTTGAGCAGCACCTGCCACCAGTCGCGGGCCTGGAACTGGCCCGCGACCTCGGTGTACCCGGCTGGATCCTGCATCCAGCTGTTGGCGGAGAGGATCCAGGTGGTGGAGAGCAGGGTGCCGAAGGCGACCATCCACGAGGCGAAGGCCATGGTGCGCGGGCGCACCCGTCCCTCGCCGTAGAGCATGATGCCGATGAAGCCGGCCTCCAGGAAGAAGGCGGTGATCACCTCCATCCCGATGGTGACACCGAGGATGGGGCCGACCGCGTGCGCGTAACTGCCCCAGTTCAGGCCGAACTCGAAGGTCATCACTGTTCCGGCGACCACGCCGAGACCGAACCCGACCGCGAAGATCTTCCGCCAGAAGCGGAACATCTGCAGGTAGAGCGGATTGCGGGTGCGCAGGTAGGCCGTGTAGACGACCGCGAGCAGGATCGACAGTCCGACGGTCAGGGCGGGAAAGGTCATGTGGAAGATGGCGGTGATGGCGAACTGCCAGCGGGACAGTTCCACCGTCGCGGACGACGCCATGGCGACTCCTGTCAGCGCTGCGCGGTGGGGTGCGGGTGGAGCAGGTGGGTCACAGCCGCACCAGCGGGGTGTCCACCAGGTGCTCGGCCAGGAACCACACCTGTGCCTCGCCGGTCCGGACGACCTGGGAGACCAGCAGGTCGTTGGTGCCGTCGTCGCCGAGTGCCGCCACCCGGCCGGCGGCCTCGCGGGCGTCGACGAGGATCGCCTCGTGCGCCGACAGAAGCCGCGACAGCATGGCCGGCACCTCCTCGACGCCGTCCGGCGGACGCGGGATCGAGGTGATCTCCGCGACGTGCCGCGGGTCGCCGACCGCGACTCCGCCAAGGGTCTGAATCCGCTCGGCCAGTGTGTCCACCAGCGCCAGAAGCTCGTCCGCGTGCTTGTCCAGCATCAGGTGCAGCTGGTAGAAGGTCGCCCCGCGCATCAGCCAGTGGTGCTTCTTGTAGAGCGTGTAGAGGATCCGGGTGTCCGCGACTACCCGGTTGAGCCGCTGGCAGGCGTACAGGCGCGCATCATGGGAGAGGCCGAGCGGAACCTGGTTGACGGTACCGAACTCCTGGATCTCCTTGCCCTTCTGATGCAGCAGCGGCTGGCTGCTGCCGCTGATGTTGGGGTGGTCGGAACTGCTCATGGGAACTCCCTCGGCCTTCGCGGTCCGGTGACTCGGTCGCGGTCCAGTGACTCGGTCCAAGCTATGGGCGCGCGAAGCACGGGTTTGTTCCGAAGCGCACTGATCATTGCCCCTGCGCGCCCACCCAGGGGGCGTCGCCACCTGCCCGGGCGCGCCATTCGCGGGGCGTGACGCCGTAGGCGGTGCGGAAGACGCGGCTGAAGTGGGTCGGGCTGACGAATCCCCAGCGCCGGGCCACGGATGACACGGTCGGAGTGGCGAAGGCACGCCGGGACAGATCGTGCGCGCACATGTCCAGCCGGCGGCGCTGGATCCAGCGGGTCACCGTGGTCTCCTCGCCCTGGAAGAGCTTGTGGAGGTAGCGGACCGAGACGTGGTGTGCGGTGGCGATCTGCTCGGGGGAGAGCGACGGGTCGCCGAGATGGCACATCGCGTAGTCCTTGATCCGCGCGAGCATGGCCGGTGCCGTCTCCGGAGCCGTCGGGTCCAGGGTGCCGCTGCGCTCCTGGATGAGCAGGGCGAGCAGATCGACGGCGGTGTCGGCGAGCCGGCTCCCCGTGCAGGGGTCGAGCTTCGCCGCCCCGGAGGCCAGCTTCCGCAGGTACGTGGTGACCAGCTCGACGCATCCGGACGCGGACTCGAACGGCGAGGCGGTGGCCGCTCTGAGCTCTTGGTCCCGCACGTGCAGAACGTGCCGTGGCAGTCGGAACGCGGTGAACCCGAAGGCGGTCGGGAACTCCTTGGTGAACGGGCGACTGGAGTCGCAGAGCGCCAACTCGCCCGGGCCACAGATGATCTCCCGACCATCCTGGGAGATCCTCGCGTGGCCCTGGTGCTGCATCGTGAGCGCGACCCAGCCCTCGCCGCCGGTCCCGATCGCTCGGCGGCTGCGGGTGACCACCTGCGGTCCGGCTGCCACGCCGGAGATCTGCACGACTCCCAATTGGTCACTGCTGAGGACTCCGGAGGAGGGCTCCCGTTCGAGGAGTCTGAGCTCCAGCGGGATGAACGCCCGTTCTACGGCCTCGTGCCAGAACTCGGCGCGCTCGGCGGGGGACAGCGATTCGGTGGATACGGTGGTTGGCACAGGGGCTCCCCTCGTCGTCGGCCTGGTGGGCGTCGGGCATGGAGTCACCACCGCTGACCTGGCACTATCTTGCGGGCGGCCCGTATGGCGGCGCTTCTGTCAGATGACCGGTCTGGGAGGCGGAACACATCGAGCAGCCGCGAACAAGGACCAACAGCAGGGGTGCGCATGGAGATCGTCGGCAGGGAGCGTGAACTGGCGCGGATCGCGGGGGTGCTCGACGCGGTGGACAGCCGTGGCGGAGTCGGTGCCCAGGTGCTCGTGCTGACCGCCGAACCGGGCGCGGGCAAGACCACGCTGGTCGACTTGGCCGCTGCCTGGGCGGCGAGCCGGGGCTTTCAGGTGCTGCGGGCTCGCGCCGGCGAGGGAGAGGAGGGGTTCGGATTCGCCGGGTTGCACCAGCTGCTGCGGCCGCTGCTGGGGGAGGCCGACCGGCTGCCCGCCCCGCAGCGGGAGGCGCTGCTGGCCGCCTTCGGCCGGCAGGCGGCGACCGGCGACCGGCAGCTCGACCCGCTGCTGATCCGCTATGCCGCCCTGAGCCTGCTGTCCGACGCGGCTACCGACCGGCCGTTGCTCCTGCTCGTCGACGACGTCCAGTGGCTGGACCGGGGCAGTGCGGACGTCCTCGCCTTTGTCGCTCGCCGGCTGGACGGTGAGGCGATAGCCGTCCTGCTGGCCGCGCGCGAGGAGGGCCTTCCCGGGCAGTTCGACCGGGAGTTCGCCGTCCTGCCCGTCACTCCGCTGGACCGCGCGGCCGCCGGCCTGCTGCTCGACCGCCAACCGCAGCCGCCGCGCGGCCGGGCCCGGCTGCGGATCTTCGAGCAGGCGGGCGGCAATCCGCTGGCACTGATCGAGCTGGCCCGAGCGGTCGCCCAGGAGCCCGGCGGAGCGCAGGGGGCGGACGCCGCCGAATCGCTTCCGCTCACCGCCCGTCTGGAACGCATCTTCGCGGCGGATCTCGCCGGCCTTCCGCAGCGGACCCGGCAGGTGCTGCTGCTGGCGGCCGCGGCGGGCACCGCGCAGTTCTCCGAGGTGCTGCGGGCCACCCCCGACGCGGGGGACCCGCAGGTGTGGCTGCCCGCCGAACAGGTGGGCCTGGTGCGACTGGCGGCCGGTCAGGTCCGGCTGCGCCACCCGCTGGTGCGCTCCGCCGTCTACCAGGCTGCTTCCTTCGACGAACGGCGGGCCGCCCATCAGGCGCTCGCCGCCGCCCTGGCGGACCACCCGGACCGCCGCGCCTGGCACCTCGCCGCCGCCACGCTCGGACCGGACGAGGAGGTGGCCCGGACGCTGGCCGAGAGTGCGGACCGGGCACGCGGGCGGGGCGGCTACGCGGCCGCGGCGGCCACCCTGGAGCGCGCGGCCGCGCTGACCCCTGACACGGACCAGCGAGCCAGGCGTCTGCTGCAAGCCGCCACCATGGCGATGTACGGCGGCTGCCCCCAGTGGGTGGGCGAGCTGGCCGTCAAGGTCTGCGCCATCGCGCAGGACCCGGAACTGCTCGCCCAGGCGTCCATGCGGGCCGGCTGGTCCCTGGCCGTGACCACCCGGCACGAGGAGTCGCTGGGATTCCTGGTGCCCGTCGGGCAGTCCATGGCCGAGAAGGCACCAGGACTCGCCATGGACGCCCTGGGCACGGCAGCCACCCCGGCGTACAACTCCGGGTCCCCCTTCTACCGTACGGAGCTGCGCCGTATCGCGGACCTGGTGCCGCAGCAGCCTGACGAAGTGGACCGGGTCTGGCTGCGGGCCGCCACCGAGCCGTTCGCGGACCGCGCGTGGGCGCTGCCCGCCCTGGACCGCTCACTGGCCGAAGCGCCCCAGGACTCGCTTGCCCACCTGGCCCAACTCGGCGCCGCCGCCTGGGTTCTCGACGAGACCGAGTCGGCTGTGCGGCTCCTCGGCCAGGCGATGGACCACCTGCGCCGCACGCCCACGGCCGGCGGCAACCCCGTCATCGCGCAGGCGCTCGCGCTCGCGCTCTTCGAGAGCGGCGCGTGGTCCGCGGCCCGCTCCACCGCGCAGGAGGCGTACCGGACGGCCGTCGAGGTCGGTGCGGACAACTCCGCGGCGGGATCGCCGATCCTGCAGGGCACGCTGCTGGCGCTGCACGGCGACGCGGCCGGCGCGCGCGGGCTCATCGACACGGCCGTCGCAGGGGTGGACGACCTGTCCTGCTCGCCCAGCCTGTTCGTCCGGTCCTGCCACGCGCTCGGCCTGGCGGCATTCGTCGAGGGCGACCACCTCGCGGCGTACCGGCAGCTGCGAGCCGTCTTCTCGCGCGACTTCCACCCCGCCCCGGTGCACTACCACGCCTCGTACTACTACCTCGGCGACCTCGCGGCCGCGGCTGTCCGCGCCGGTCACGAGGACGACGCGCGGGCCGTGCTGGGGGTCGCCGTGCGCTCGCTCGGCGCGCTGCGCTCCGCGCGCCTGGACGTGGTGGTGAACCGGGCCTGCGCGCTGCTGAGCGGGCCGGACGAGGCGGAGCAGCACTTCCGGGCGGCCCTCGCCGACCCGGCCGGTGACCTGTGGCCCTTTGAACGGGCGCTGGTGCGGCTGGAGTTCGGGGAGTGGCTGCGCCGCCACCGCCGGGTCACCGAGGCGCGCACCGAGTTGAGCGCCGCCCTCGGTGTCTTCGAGCGGCTCGACGCCCGTCCCTGGACCGAGCGGGCCGCCTCGGAGCTGCGGGCCGCCGGTGTGCCGACCGCCCGTACGGAATCCGTCAGCCGTACGGCCGACCTGACTCCGCAGCAGCTGGAGATCGCCCGCGCGGCCGCCTCAGGTCTGACCAACCGGGAGATCGGCGCCAAGCTGCTGCTCTCGCCGCGCACCGTCGGCTTCCACCTGCACAAGATATTTCCCAAGCTCGGCATCACCACCCGGACCCAGCTGCGGGACGCGCTGGGTGACGCGCTGCCGCTGCCCGCGCCACCGTCGCCCGCGTGGTGACTGCGCGCAGAGACCAGAGGCCGGGCACCATCGGACAACGCGGCCCGGTCGAGCGGTCCTACGGTGGCGATCGCGCCTCGGGACTCGGAGGCCGGCCGGGCAAAGCCGCGGTCGGCGCCGGCCGAGGTGGACCACCCCGCACCATGGAGGAGACAGACATGACGCACGACTTCGAGCCGGTCCAGCCCGTACTGGAGACGGCGGCCGCAGCGTTCGCGCAGGCCACGGCGGAGCCCCCGTACCTGTTCCAGCTGACCCCCGCCGAAGGCCGTAAGGCGGTCGACGAGGTCCAGTCGGGCCCGGTCGAGCTGCCGGCGATCGACGAGGAGTGGATCACCGTGTCCGGTGGACCGACCGGCAGCGTCCGGGCCCGGATCGTGCGGCCCGCCGGTTCCACCGGGACCCTGCCGGTGATCCTCTACATCCACGGCGCCGGCTGGGTCTTCGGCAACGCGCACACCCACGACCGGCTGGTCCGGGAGCTGGCGGTCGGTACGGGGGCGGCCGTGGTGTTCCCCGAGTACGACCTGTCGCCCGAGGTCCGCTACCCGGTCGCCATCGAGCAGAACTACGCCGTCGCGCAGTGGATCGTGCGGGAGGGCGCCGGCAAGGGGCTGGACGGTGCGCGCCTCGCCGTCGCGGGGGACTCGGTCGGCGGGAACATGAGCGCCGCGCTGACACTGATGGCCAAGGAGCGCGGCGACGTGTCGCTCCGTCACCAGGTGCTCTTCTACCCAGTGACCGACGCCGCCTTCGACACCAACTCGTACCACCAGTTCGCGACCGGCTACTTCCTGCGCCGCGACGGCATGCAGTGGTTCTGGGACCAGTACACGACCGACCCCGCCCAGCGCGCCGAGATCACCGCCTCCCCGCTGCGCGCCACCACTGAGCAGCTCACCGGCCTGCCCGCCGCCCTGGTCATCACCGGCGAGGCCGACGTGCTGCGCGACGAGGGCGAGGCCTACGCCAACAAGCTCCGCACCGCCGGGGTCCCGGTCACCGCCGTGCGCTACCAGGGCATCATCCACGACTTCGTGATGCTCAACGCCCTGCGCGAGACGCACGCGGCCCAGGCCGCCATCACCCTGGCCATCCAGACCCTGCGCGAGGCGCTGCACGCCGCCTGACGTCCGCCCACACCGTCGAGGATCCGGTGCCGCCGTGCTGTGCACCGGCGGCACCGGGTCCGCGCCTTCGGCCGTTCAGCGGATCCGGCCGCGCGCCTTGAGCGGCGTCGTGGGCAACTGCGGGGCGGGGACGGGTATGCCGTCGTAGCCGTGCACGGTGCCGAAGCGGGTGCCGGTCATCCAGTCCTCGCGGGCTTGGTTGATCTCCTCCCCGGATCGTCCGATGAAGTTCCACCACATGACGAGCTTCTCCTCGAAGGGCTCGCCGCCGAGCAGCAGCAGTGAGCCGTCGGCCAGTGCGCGCAGGGGCAACTCCCGTCGCCCACTGCCCAGGTAGAGCATCGAGCCGGGTTCCAGCCGGACGCCGTCCACCTCGGTCAGGCCTGACATGGTCAGCACGGCGTACTCGAAGTCGGGGTCGAGGGGGAGCCGGGCCGAGCCGCCCTCGCGCAGGCTGAGGTCGACGCCGACCAGGGGGGTGTGGGTGCTCCCGGGCGAGGTGGCGCCGTCGATGGAGCCGAGGATGACGGTGCCGTGCAGGCCGGCGGCGGTGATCTCGGGGAGCCGGGCGTGGTGTTCGAAGGCGGGGGCGGTGTGGCGGTGGGCCTCGGGCAGGGCCACCCAGAGCTGGGCGCCGAGCAGGAAGCGCGCGTGCGGGCGCGGCGATTCCTCGGAGTGGGAGATGCCGCGCCCGGAGGTCATCAGGCCGAGTTCGCGCGGCTGGACGGTCTGCAGGCTGCCCAGGCTGTCGCGGTGCAGAACCTCGCCCTGGTGCAGCCAGCTGACGGTCTGCAGGCCGATGTGGGGGTGGGGTGGGACCTGCATGCCGGGCTCGTCGGCGATGTCGTCGGGGCCGTAGTGGTCGACGAAGCACCAGGCGCCGACCATCCGGCGGCCGAGGCCCGGCAGCAGGCGGCGCACGACGGTGCTGCCGCCGAGCGCGGTCTCACGCGGCGCGAGCAGTTCCCTGACGGGGCCGGACGGGACGTCCTGGCGCCCGCCGCGCACGGTGGCGGCGGTCTGGTCGGGCTCATTCATGGCGTGCGGACTCCTCCACGATCGGTGTGCCGCCGGACACCGCCCGGGTGACCGGTGTGCGCTCGGCGATGTCCAGCAGCCGGGCGCGCTGTGCCTCGTCCAGCTCGCCGACCAGGTCGATGCGCCGGGTGATGCGGGCCGTCTTGTCGGGGCCCTTCTCGTAGCCGAGGTGCACTCGGACGGTCTCCAGCGGCCACTGCTTGCGTTGCGCGTACATCCGCAGGGTGATGGCGGTGCAGGAGCCGAGCGCGGAGAGCAGCAGGCCGATCGGCGTGGTGGCGGTGTCGGCTCCGCCGTTCGACTCTGGCTCGTCGGCGGTCAGACGGTGCCGGCCGGAGTGGATGTCGACGCGGTAGTCCTCGCCCGTGCTGGTGGCGACCACGGCCGCCGCCCGGACGAACTCCCGGGCGGCGGCCGTGGCCGGGGCGGTGGTCACAGGCCGAAGCGGGTGCGCTGGGACTGGGGCACCAGGTCGACGTACTCCGGGTGCTTGCCCAGCCAGCCTCGGATGAAGGGGCAGTATGGGAGCACGTCCGCGCCCTGCTCCCGGGCGGCGTCGAGGGCGGCGCGGGCCAGGGTGCCGGCCAGGCCACGGCCGGCGAAGGCGGGGTCGATCTCGGTGTGGATGAAGGCGATCTCGTTCTCGTGCCGGAAGTACTCGGCGAAGCCGGCGAGTTCACCGTCCTCGGTGATCTCGAACCGTGACCGGTCGGGGTTGTCCACGACGCTGCTGGTCATCGTTCCTCCTGCTGTCGGGCTGCGGGCTGGTGGCCCGGCTGCGCATTTAATTTAACATTCAACAAGACGAGGATCAAGCACGCGGTGAGGGCAGAGTCACGGACGGCCGACGGAGAGCGCCGCGAGCTGCTCCGCGAACGGGACGACCGTCTCGGCCGTGGTGCGCGCGGGCACCGGCCGGCCGGTCATGAGATCGGCCAACTCGCCTGCCGCCCGGGCGATCCGGGCGGCCAGGCCGCCGCTCGCATCCCCGGCCGAGCCCCAGTCCTCGGAGGCCGCGTAGACGGCGGTGGGCGCCACCACGGCCCGCAGATAGGCGAACAGCGGTCGCATGGCGTGCTCCAGGGCAAGGGAATGCCGGGCCGTTCCGCCGGTGGCGGCGACGAGCACCGGACAGCCGGTGAGCGCGTCCTTGTCGATCACGTCCACGAAGGACTTGAAGAGTCCGCTGTACGAGGCGCTGAAGATCGGCGTCACGGCGATCAGTCCGTCTGCTGCGGTGACCGCCTCGATCGCCTCGCGCAACGCGGGCCCCGGGAATCCGGTGACCAGGTTGTCGGCGATCTCCCGTGCCAGATCACGCAGTTCGATCACGCGGAGGTCGACCTCCCGTCCGCTGTAGCGCAGCTGGCGGACGGTGCCGTCGGCGATCCGGTCGGCCAGCAGCCGGGTCGACGACGGCACCGAGAGCCCGGCCGCGACCACCACCAGGCTCAGGGACGTCACTTGGCCACCTCCAGCGCCGTGGCGGCCGCGGCGACCCGCGCGGTGTGGGTGGGGCCGTCGGGGACGATCGCCGGGCGGCCCTTGGCGAACTCCTTGCGCAGCACCGGGACGACCTCCTCGCCGAGCAGGTCGAGCTGCTCCAGGACGGTCTTCAGCGGCAGGCCGGCGTGGTCCATCAGGAAGAGCTGGCGCTGGTAGTCGCCGAAGGTCTCCCGGAAGGTCAGCGTCTTCTCGATGACCTCCTGCGGGCTGCCGACGGTCAGCGGGGTCTGCTCGGTGAACTCCTCCAGCGACGGTCCGTGCCCGTACACCGGCGCGTTGTCGAAGTACGGCCTGAACTCCCGTACGGCGTCCTGGGAGTTGCGGCGCATGAACACCTGCCCGCCGAGGCCGACGATGGCCTGCTCGGGGGTGCCGTGGCCGTAGTGGGCGTAGCGCTCGCGGTAGAGGTTGATCAGCTTCTGGAAGTGCTCCTTGGGCCAGAAGATGTGATTGGCGAAGAACCCGTCGCCGTAGTAGGCGGCCTGCTCGGCGATCTCTGGGGAGCGTATCGAGCCGTGCCAGACGAATGGCGGCACGCCGTCCAGCGGGCGCGGGGTGGCGGTGAAGGACTGCAGCGGAGTGCGGAAGCGGCCCGACCAGTCCACTGTCTCCTCGCGCCAGAGCTCTTGCAGCAGCGCGTAGTTCTCGATCGCGAGCGGAATGCCCTGGCGGATGTCCTGGCCGAACCAGGGGTACACCGGGCCGGTGTTGCCGCGGCCCATCATCAGGTCGACCCGACCGTCCGCCAAGTGCTGGAGCATCGCGTAGTCCTCGGCGATCTTCACCGGGTCGTTGGTGGTGATCAGCGTGGTGGCGGTGGAGAGGATGATCCGCTCGGTGCGGGCGGCGATCCAGCCGAGCAGGGTGGTCGGCGAGGACGGTACGAACGGCGGGTTGTGGTGCTCACCGGTCGCGAAGACGTCCAGACCGACCTCCTCCGCCTTGAGCGCGATGGCGGTGATGGCCTTGATCCGCTCGTGCTCGCTCGGGGTTCGCCCGGTGGTGGGGTCGGCGGTCACATCGCCGACGCTGAATATTCCAAACTGCATCGGTCATCATCCTCTGCTCATGGATGCGGGCCCCGGCTCTTCCGGGGCCCGTCGCTGCTGACTGTAGGGCCGGCCTGGGTTGCCGTCGTGGCTGGTCGTGCACCGTCGCCTGCCCGTGCACGCCCTGCTCGCCGACCTGCTGCCTGGTTGGTTACGACCGCGGGCCGCCGTCGTGGAGCTCGGCGATGTAGCCGCCGGGGAACTGCACCATCGCGCTGTCGCGCTGCGGGGAGGCGGACGGCCCCCACAGGACGGTCGCGCCGGCGGCCCGGGCCTTGGCCAGGGTGGCGTTGAGGTCGGTCACCGCGTAGCCGGTGGTCTCGCGTCCGAAGGGGTAGGGCAGGTGCCCGTCGGTGACCGCGACGGAGGTGTCGCCGAACGGTGAGCTGATCCGGATCCGCCGGTAGGTGGTGCCGGGCAGGTCGAGTTCGGCGCCCGGTGCGTGCTTGTCGTCGGAGACCACCGTGCCGCCGGTGAAGGCCAGGTACGTGGGGAGGAACTGGCGGATCGCGCTGCCCGGCACGTACAGGCGGTTCTCTGGCACGGACGCGAGCGCCGGGTACGAGGGCGCCTTGGTGTGCCAGTACAGCTGCGCGTCGATGCCGCCGGGGAACTGCACGATCGCGTCACGGCCGATCGGATCGGCGAACGGCGTGACGACCGTGTTCGCCCCGTCCTTCTCGGCCTTCTGGACGCCGCGGTCCAGGTCCGTGACGAGCCAGCCGGTGCGTTCGACGCCGAAGGGGTAGGGGATGGGCGTCTGGTAGTCGAAGACGGACAGCGTGCCGACCGGGGAGAGGACCAGCTCGGACTTGGTCAGGCTCGGGGTCGGGGTGACATCGGCGAGGACCTGCGTGGTGTTGGTGCCGCCGAAGGTCGACTCCCAACTGCTGATGAACGAGTCCATCGTGCCGGGTGCCACGTAGACGTGTGTCGAGTCGTACTGGGGGCCGACGGCGATGCCGGGGCGTCCGGTGCTGGGCGCCGCAGGGGCTGACGGAGCGGTGGCGAAGGCCAGCGCGGTGGCGGCGGTGACCGCCGTCAGCAGGCGCAGTGAGGGGCGCATGGACATGTGGGAATCCTTTCGGGAAGGGGAGCGCGGGGTCGCCTCAGTTGCGTTCGCGGTAGCCGATCGCGATCGCGGCGACCAGGAGTGTGCTGGCCTCCAGGGCCCAGGCGAGGTGTCCGTGGATGACGAGCGCGGCTCCGGGAGCGGCGCCCGCGAGCATGGCCAGGACCGCGTAGAGGCGCCGGCCCAGGCGGGGGTTGGCGCCGCCGGCCAGCGAGGAGTCCGCGGCGATGCCGGTCAGGGTCAGGGTGAGCACGGTCGTGGTCAGGTCCGGTACGCCCAACTTGCGGACGGTGCCGTTGCGCAGGCCCATGGCGACGGCCAGCAGCGCGATCAGTGCCTCCTGCCGCGCCTGGCCGCCCGCGGTGAACGCGATGGCGGTCGCCGCCGCTTGCAGCGCCGTTTCGGCCAGCAGCGCGGTGCGCAGCCAGTGCTCCCGGCGGCTGTCGCGGTGTCGCAGCGCGAGGCGGCCGGCCAGGACCGAGCCCAGCAGGAAGGCGGTGAGCGAGGTGAGCGAGCCCGCGATCGAGAAGCCGGGTGTGCCGACCAGGGCGAAGGCGACCACGACGACGTTACCGGTCATGTTCGCGGTGAACACGTGGCCGAGCCCCAGGTAGCTCACCGCGTCGATCAGGCCGCTCACTGCGGTCAGCGCGAACAGGGCCAGGGCCAGCGGGTGGCGGTCGCGGACCTGCGCGGCGGCCACGGTGCTCTCGGACTGGGGGGTCGTCATCGGAGGTCCTTTCACAGTGGGTCAGCCGAAGCAGGGGTCGTCGAGGGCCGGCCCGCCCTGGCCGGGGACCAGGAGTCCGCGCGCCTGCCGCCACTCGCGCTGCTCGTCGGAGGCGGCTGCCGCCTCGACCACCCGCTCGGCCTGGCGGACGCCGGTGCGGCTGGGCGCGGGGGTGGCCTGGTAGCCGCCGAAGCGCGTCACCGGGCTCCACAGCGGAACCACGGCCGGCAGCTCGGGGGCGAGCCCCTCGTGCTCCTGGGCGCTGTGCACGATGCGGCCGCCGACCACGGTGAGCACGGACTCGATGTGCGGGATGTCGGCCTCGTCCACCGCCAGGTAGTCGGCGCTGAGCACCGCGAGGTCGGCGTAGCAGCCCACCCGCAGCCGGCCCTTGACCTCCTGCTCGCCGGTGAGCCGGGCGCCGCCCAGGGTGTACAGCTCCAGGGCCTCCTCGCGGCTGAGCCGGTTGGCCGTCGGGCGGAGCGTGCGTCCGCTGACGGCGCGTCCGGAGACCAGCCAGTGCAGCGCGACCCACGGGTTGTAGGAGGAGACCCGGGTGGCGTCGGTGCCCGCGCCGACCGTCAGCCCGCGTTCCAGCATCGCCCGCACCGGCGGCGCCTCGGCTGCCGCCGCCGTGCCGTAGCGGCGTACGAACGCCTCGCCCTGGAAGGACATCCGGTTCTGCACCGAGAGGGCGCCGCCGAGCGCGGCGATCCGGTCCAGGCTGGCGGGGGAGACGGTCTCGGCGTGGTCGAAGAGCCAGCGGTTGCCGCCCGGGAAGAGGCCCTCGGCGGCGAGCTTCTCGAAGACGGCCAGGTCGCGGCGGATCGTCTCGTCGTAGCTGGCGTGCAGCCGAAAGCCCCAGCCGTGTTCCATCAGCAGCCGCACAGCCTGCTCGAACCCGGCCTCGTACGGCCCGAGTTCGGGGCGCGGCTCGGTGAAGTTCTCGAAGTCCGCGGCTGCCCAGGTGAGGTTCTCCCCGGCGCCGTTCAGCCGCAGCCACTCGTCGCCGTCCCCGGGGCGGACGGTGGCCACCCAGCGCGCCAGGTCGTCCAGCTCCTGTCCGGCGGTCTGCGGGAAGAGGTGGTAGGCGATCCGCAGCGTCAACTCGCCCCTCTGCGCGAGCTCCAGGACGGTGCCGTAGTTCTCCGGGAAGCTCTGGAAGCCGCCGGCCGCGTCGATCGCCGAGGTGAGCCCGAAGCGGTTGAGCTCGTGCAGGAAGTGCCGGGTGGAGATGACCCTTTCGGCCTCGTCCAGCATCGGCGCCTTCGCCAGCGTGGAGTACAGCAGCAGGGCGCCGGGGGCGGCCAGCAGCATGCCGGTCGGCTGCCCGTCGTGGCCGCGCACGATCTGGCCGCCCGCCGGGTCGGGGGTGTCGCGGTCGAACCCGGCGGCCCGCAGGGCCGCCCGGTTCATCAGCGCCGACTGGTACAGGTGCAGGACGAAGACGGGGGTGTCGGGAGCGGCGGTGTTCAGCTCGCTCAGGGTGGGCAGCCGGCGCTCGGCGAACTGGTCCGCGGACCAGCCGCCGACCACCCGTACCCACTGGCCGGGCGGGGTGCGCTCGGCCTGGGCGCGGAGCATGGCCAGCGCCTGACGCAGCGTCGGCACGCCGTCCCAGCGCAGCTCCAGCACGTAGTTGAGGCCGCCCCGGATGACGTGCAGGTGCGAGTCGTTCAGGCCGGGGACGGCGCGTCGCCCGAGCGCGTCGACGACGCGGGTCTGCGGGCCGATCTGCGCTATGACGTCCGCGTCGTCTCCGACGGCGGTGATCAGGCCCTCGCGGATCGCGACCGCGCTCGCCCGCGGGCGCGACGGGTCGCCGGTGTACACCCTGGCGTTGCGTACCACCAGGTCGGCGGGTTGGTCGGGGTGGCCGGCGCGGATCCCGGCAACTGGCATGCTGGACATGAGTTCTCGCTCTCGGAAGGGCCGGCTGGTCAGTCGCCGATGAAGGCGAGGAGTTCCTTGTTGACCTCGTCGGCGTGCGTCCAGATCAGCCCGTGCGGGGCACCCTCCAGCACCACCAGGCGGGCGCCCTCGATGCTCCGGGAGAGCGGGATCGCGGTCGAGCGCAGCGGCAGGGTGCGGTCCGCGTCGCCGTGGATGATCAGCACGGGGACGTCGATCCTGGGGAGGTCGGCGCGGAAGTCGGTGAGCCAGGCCGGGACGCAGTCCAGGGTGGCCTTGGCGGACGCGGAGACGCCGACGTTCCAGCTGTACTGCACCACCTGGTCGCTCACCCGCTCGCCGCCGAGCACGTCGACGTTGTAGAAGTCGGCGAAGAAGCCCGCGAGGAAGGCGGGGCGGTCGGTGCGGATGGCGCCCTGGATCTCCTCGAAGACGATGCCGTCCACGCCGTCGGGGTTGTCGTCGGTGCGTAGCAGGAACGGCGGTACCACGCCCAGCATCACCGCCTTGGCGACGCGCTCGGAGCCGTAGCTGCCGAGGTAGCGGGTGACCTCTCCGGTGCCCATGGAGAAGCCCACCAGGACCACGTCCCGCAGATCGAGGTGGGTCAGCACGGCGTCGAGGTCGGCCGCGAAGGTGTCGTAGTCGTAACCGAAGGCCGGCTTGTCGGAGGCGCCGAACCCGCGGCGGTCGTAGGTGATCACGCGGTTGCCGGCGGCGAGCAGCGCGGCCACCTGCTTCTCCCAGGAGGCACCGTTCAGCGGCCAGCCGTGGATCAGCACCACGGGCCGGCCGGAGCCGTGGTCCTCGTAGTAGAGGTCGATGGCGTGGGAGTTCTCTACGCCGACCGTGATGAAGGGCATGGTGACCGTCCTTGTCGTTCAGGCCGGACAGCACGAGCCGCACGGCCCGTTGAGCTCTGGCACGAGTCAACGTAGGGCGGCATCGAGCTGCGACTTTGCTCTGCACGCACCGGCTCTGTCCTGTGCGGGCAGCGACCCCGCGGGCAGCGCCGGGACCGATGGCGCATGCAGTCCCCTGCAGTCCCGTGCAGTGTGGGAACAGTCCTGGGCGCGGTGGGAGAAGAGATGTCCGGGTGCCGCCGGATAGCGTCCTGGCTGTGCCGCAGAGCCTGCGGCACCGCTCGCGTTCCGAGCCTTCGACTCCTTGCGACGTCCCCGCCGATCTCCGCGCCGACGTCCCCGTGACACCCCCTCAGCCGAAAGAGAGAACCGCCATGGTCGACTTCGACTTCGTGCACGCCACTCCCAGCTCCGACCTGCTGACACCGGACAACTCGATGATGCTGTTCGTCGACCACCAGCCGCAGATGTTCTTCGGCACGGGCAGTGGCGACCGCACGGCGATCATCAACGCCACCGTCGGTCTGGCCAAGGCCGCCCGGGTCTTCGACGTCCCGGTGGTGCTGTCCACGGTGGCCGCCGAGTCCTTCTCCGGCCCGCTCCTGCCCCAGCTGAAGGCGGTCTTCCCCGAGCACGAGGTGGTCGACCGGACGTCGATGAACGCCTGGGAGGACGCGGCCCTGGTCGAGGCGGTCAAGGCCACCGGTCGCAGCAAGATCATCCTTTCCGGCCTGTGGACCGAGGTCTGCCTGGTGCTGCCCGCCCTGTCGGCGCTGGACCAGGGCTACGAGGTCTACGTGGTCACGGATGCTTCGGGCGGCGTCAGCCCGCTGGCCCATGAGCACGCCATCCAGCGGATGACGGCAGCCGGCGCGGTGCCGGTGACCTGGGTCCAGGTGCTGCTGGAGCTGCAGCGCGACTGGGCCCGCACCGAGACCTACCTGCCGGTCATGGACGTGGTCAAGGAGCACGCCGGCGCCTACGGCCTGGGTGTGGTCTACGCGCAGACCATGATCAACGAGCACGCGGCCGGCTGACCGGCAACCAGGCACCACAGAAAGAGAGTTCGCCAGTGAACACAGGTCTCCTGCTGCTCCGGCTGGTCGCCGGCCTGCTGGTCGCGGGGCACGGGGTCCAGAAGGTCAGCTTCCACCTGGGCGGGCGGGGGCTGGCAGGGGGCACCGAGGAGTTCCGCGGCGACGGCTTCCGTGGCGGGGTGTTCACCGCGCTCACCGCGGGAGGCACCCAGATCGGGGCCGGACTGCTGCTCGCGGCAGGCCTGCTCACGCCGCTGGCCGCCGCGGGGGTGATGGGTGTGATGACGGTGGCGCTGACCGTCAAGCGGCCGCACGGGCTGTGGGTGCAGAACGACGGGTTCGAGTACCCGCTGGTGCTGGTCACGATCGGCGCGGCGCTGTCCGCCACGGGACCCGGCCGCTGGTCACTCGACGCCTCGCTCGGACTGCTGCCCTGGCCCGCCTGGTGGCTGCCGGTGGCCGTCCTGGCCGGCGTGGGCGGCGGACTCGCCACCCGCCTCGTCCTGCACCGGCGTTGAACCACCTGTCGGCACGGACCGACCCGTGCCGACAGGTGGCGCCAGCGCGGGGACCACACCCGGCCGCGTTCACGGTGTGGGACCTGGCGTTCTCCATGGTCTCGGCCTGGGGCCGACGCGGCAGTTGACCGTTCGGGCCAAGGATGCGGAGCTGCTTGTGCTCAGACACGAGAACGCGGTGCTGCGTCGCCGCCTCGCCGGCCCGGTCCGCTGTGCGCCGGAGAAGCGTTTCTGGTAGGCAGCGCTGTCCAGCTGATATCCCGTCACCGCTGGCAGGCGGTCTTTCCGGTCACGTAGGTAGGGGCACGGAGTCCCGTTGCTTCCTGCTGCGTGACCGCGACGGGAACTACCGGTCGTCGTTCGACGCGGTCTTCGATGCCGAGGGGATGGAGATCCTCAAGAGTGCACCGGCGATGTCGTATCGGTCAGCTGTTCACGACCGCGACGCCGGCCGCGCTTCGGCGCCCGTGCCATCGCCGGCGCCGCGCGCAGCATCGACGGCGGCACCATCTGCGTGGAAGTTGTCTGGTGGGGGGAGCGATCCGTGTGCGAGGAGGTTCGCATACACGGATTCCAGCGCGGTGCTCAGTGGGTCCAGCAGTTCGCGGGGCATTCCACCGAAGAACAGCCGCTTGATCAGCTCGACGTGGCCGGGGGCGGCCCGTTCGAGGGTGACGCGGCCCTCGGCGGTCAGGCGGACCTCGGTGGCTCGCCGGTCGGAGTCGGCGGTCGCAAGTTCGACCAGTCCTCGGCTCGCCATCCGCTTCGCGTGGTGGGACAGTCGGCTTCTCTCCCAGCCGATCTGGGCGGCGAGGGCGGTGACGGTCAGGCTCGCGGATTCGCTTGCGCCGAGCGCGGTGAGTACGTCCCAGTCGGCGAGGGACATGCGGCTGTCGGCCTGTAGCTGTCGGTTCATCTCGTAGACCAGCCGCAGCTGGACCTTGATGTAGGCCAGCCACGCCCGTTGTTGCTCCTCGTCGAGCCATCCTGTGACGGGCTCGGGTGCGGGCCGCTTGCGGGGCATCACGTGCAGGCCTTCCTCGGTCCAGCCGTCATCGGCTCGTCTGCTCATTCTCACACCCTCGGCGTGGCGGCAGGAATATTGCGATCCGCCTCAGGCTTATGCTTGACATGTCACGTAATCCGAGCGGAGGACGACGATGAACCAGCTTGAAGGCAAGACGGCCCTTGTGACCGGCGGCACGTCCGGGATCGGGCTCGCGACGGCCCGGCGCTTCGCCGAGGAGGGCGCCCACGTGTTCGTCACCGGCCGCCGCCAAGCCGAGCTCGATCAGGCGGTCACTTCGATCGGCCACGGCGCGGTCGGCGTCCGCGGCGACGTGTCCGACCTGACCGATCTCGATGCGCTCTACGCGCAGATCGCTCAACGCGGTCGCGGCTTGGATGTCCTGTTTGCCAACGCCGGCGGTGGGTCGTTCGCGACGCTCGAAGAACTGGACGCCGAGCACTTCGACCAGACCTTCGCCATCAATGTCCGGGGCACGGTGTTCACCGTGCAGAAGGCTCTGCCGCTGCTGAACGAGGGCGCCTCGGTCATCCTGTCCGGCTCGACCGCCGCCACCAGCGGCACTCCCGCCTTCGGCGTCTACGCCGCGACCAAGGCCGCTATCCGATCGTTCGGACGGACGTGGGCGGTGGAGCTGGCCGGCCGAAGCGTGCGGGTCAACGTGATCGTGCCCGGCCCCACCGAGACCGCCGGCTTGCGCGGCTTGGCCGGCGACGCAGCCCAGGCCGATGGACTCATGGCTCAACTGGGTGGCGGAGTGCCGTTGGGACGAGTCGCCCGCCCCGACGAGATCGCCAGCGCCGTGCTGTTTCTCGCCTCCGACCAGAGCAGCTTCGTCACCGGCAGCGAACTCTTCGCCGACGGCGGCGAAGAACAGCAGTAGTCGCACCCGCGGGCATCCGCGCGCTCCGCGCCACTCCTACGCACTTCTGACACGACCTTCCAGAAGGAGGACCTCATGTCAAAGGCAGTCCTGCTCACCGATTTCGGACCCCCCGAAGTACTCAAGCTCGGTGACATCGAGATCGGCGACCCGGGCCCGACCCAAATCCGCCTGGCCGTTCGCTTCGCCGGTGTCGGGCCCACGGATCTGGCCATCAGATCCGGACACCTGCGCAACGCCTTCCCCACCTCTGCGGGCGCGGTGCTCGGCTTCGAGGCCGCAGGGGTGGTCGATGCCGTCGGAAGCGCGGTCACCGAGGTCTCGCCCGGTGACGAGGTCGCGGTCTTCCTGCCCGGGCTCGGTGGCTACGCCGAACTCGTGCTGGCCGACTACTGGGTGCGCAAGCCGCCATCGGTCGACTGGGACGCCGCGGCGGCCTTGCCGGCCTCTGGTGAAGCCGCGGTGCGTGTACTCAATCTGCTGCGCGTAGCACCGGGAGAGACGCTGCTGCTGCTTGGCGGCACAGGTTCGGTTGGCACCATCGCCACCCAGCTCGCCGTCGCACGCGGCGTCCGAGTCGTCGCCGCGGTCCGACCCGATGACTTCGCCATCGCCGAGAACCTCGGTGCGATCCCAGTCGAGTACGGCGAGCACCTGGCCGAGGCAGTGCGCTCGGCCGTCGGACGCGTCGACGCGGTGATGGACGCGGCGCGCGCCAGCGACCTGGAAACAGCGGCCGAACTTGCCGGCGGCCCCCAACGCGTCATCACCCTCACCAATCCGAGTGCCGAGCAGCTCGGCGCCACCCTCTCCGGACCGATCCCGGCTGACATCCCGGCGGCGCTGACCGAAGCGATGAAACAACTGGCCGACGGCAATCTGCTACTGCGCGACCGAACCGTCAGACCGCTCGCGAACGCCGCAGAGGTTCACGCGCAGCTGCAGGCCGGGACCCTGCGCAGCAAAGCCCTGCTCGCGATCCCGTGACCGCCGGCCCCTCGTCGCTGCCATCGCCGCACGGTTGGCGATCAGCCCCCCACTGCGCCCGCGCCAAGGTCGACGCGGGCGCGATCCCAAATCGCCGTTCACCGGTGAGCCCCCCGCCCCCGCCCCCGCCCCCGCCCCCGCCCTCTGCGTCATGGGAGCTTCTGCAGCCCCGCGCCGGTCAGCAGGTAGGCCGGGGCGATGTCGGCGGCGTCCGACCCGACCAACTCGACCACGGCGGCGCCCGCGACCTCCGGGGTGACGAGCGGGCCCAGCTGCTCGATGTACTCGTCCTCCGTCATGCCGTAGCGCTCCGCGTACGCCCGCACCGCCGGCCGTCCGAGTTCGGTCATCGGGGTGATCCGGGGCAGCACCGCCGTGAACGTGATGTCGAGGCCGGCTCGCTGCGCCTCCTCCCACGCGTACCCCGTGATGAACCGCTGGGTGGCCTTGGCCCCGGCGTAACCGCCGCTGACCGGTGACCCGGCCACCGCTGCGCCGCTGCTGATCACGACCACCCGGCTGCCGGGGCGCAAGGGCTTCAGCAGAGCCTCGCGCAGCCAGTGGAAGGCGATCCGCACGTCGCTCTCCCAGTTGACGCAGAACGTCTCCCAGGTGTGCTGCTGGAGCGGGCGCAGGTGCGGGGTCGCGCCGGCCACCAGGACGAGCGTGTCCGGCTGGTAGCGGCCGATGAGGGCGCCGGCCACCGTGGGGTCGGTGGCGTCGGCCGCTTCCGGCCGGACACGCTCGGCGCCCTCGGCCAGTTCGGCGAGCGCCTCCCGGCTGCGGGCGACGGCGACCACGGTGGCGCCGGCCTCGGCGAGCGCGGTCGCGATCCCGCGTCCCAAGCCGCGGCTCGCCCCGACGACGACGGCGGTCCTGTCCGACAACTCACTCATGATGTCCTCCTTGTCGATGTGTTGAACTCCGGCGGTCGGCCCGCCGCAGCCTTGACGGCCGGCGCGTCGGCCGGGCTGGCCGGCTCGGGCTGCGCCTGCCTCCGGCGCGGGATGACCAGGCCGACCGGGACGGCCAGTGCGGCGATCACGGTGCACACCCAGAACGCCGCCCGGAACCCGCCGGTGAGCGCCGCCGCGGCCGGCTGGCCGGTCGCGGCCAGCGTTGCCGTGCGGCTTGCGGCGACCGTCGACGCGATGGCCACGCCGATCGCCCCGCCGAGTTGCTGTGTGGTGTTGAGCAGGCCGGAAGCGAGCCCGGCGTCCCGCTCGGCGACCCCGGTCAGACCGGCGATCGAGATCGGGATGAAGGTGAACGCGGTCCCGGCGCCGGCCACGAAGAACGGCCCGGCGAGGTCGGCCCAGAAACTCCCGTGCACCCCTGCTGCGGTCGCCCAGGCCGTCCCGCCCGCGATCAGGGTCATGCCCGCGGTCATCACCGGGCCCGCCCCGATACGCGTCACCAGCAGCTGCGACGGCCCGGCAAGCGCCACCGAGGTCAGCGAGGCCGCCAGCCACGCCGTCCCGGCCATCAGCGCCGAGTAGTGCAGGACCTGCTGCATGTAGAGCGTCCCGATGAAGATGAACGCGAAGAAGCCGCCACCGAGCAGCAGCCCGACCGTGTTCGCAGCGGCGACCGGTCGCGACCGCAGCAGCCGTAGCGGGAGCAGCGGCGCCCGGGTCCGCGCCTCGACCAGGACGAAGGAGGCCAGCAGTACCCCGGAGGCGACGAGCGAGCCGATCGTCTTCGGGGTCGCCCAGCCGTCCTGCGGCGCGGTCGAGATCGCGTAGACGAGCAGCAGCAGGCCGCCTGTCACGGTCAGCGCGCCGAGCGGGTCGTAGCTGCGGCGGTCGGTCTGCAGCCGGCTCTCCGGGACGATCCGGGGGGCCAGCGCCAGCGCCGCCAGTCCGACCGGGACGTTGAGGAAGAAGATGTACTCCCAGCCGGCGTACCGGGTGAGCAGGCCGCCGGCGAGCAGCCCGACGGTGGCACCGCCGGCCCCGAGGCCGCCCCAGAGGCCGAGCGCCTTGTTGCGCTCCGCCCCCTCCGGGAACATCGTCATCACGATCGACAGCGCGGCCGGCAGGACGATCGCCGCGCCGGTGCCCTGCACGCCCCGCATGACGATCAGGAACGTGTCGCTGCGGGCCAGGCCGCAGGCCAGTGAGGCGCCGGTGAAGACGGCCAGCCCGAGCAGGAAGATCCGGCGGCGGCCGAGCAGGTCGGCGGAGCGGCCGCCGAGCAGCAGCAGGCCGCCGAAGGCCAGGCCGTAGGCGGTCACCACCCACTGCAGACTCGATTCGGAGAAGCGCAGGTCGCGCCCGATGGTCGGGAGCGCGACGTTGACGATGGTCAGGTCGACGATCGTCATGAAGAAGGCAACGGCGAGCACGGCGAAGGCCCGCCAGCGGTGGATGGGCGTCGTGGTGTTCATGGGGATCCTCAGTCCCGGAAACATGGTCACTTGTGTGACGTGGCGGCGGCCCGTCATTCATCGCTCCCGCCGGCCCGGCCAGGATCAGGCTCGCGACAAGGCGCTGAGGACGAGCGGCCCGTCGCCGGCGTTGCGCAGGCATCGCGGTGTCAGCCCGGCGAACTCCAGAACCGCCCCTCGCTGGAAGCCCGCCGACGCGCCGCTGCGGCACTCGATCTCCAGCTCGCCGATCTCGACCACGACGAGCACGTCGTCCCAGTCGGCGGGCCGGAACGGCAGTTCCTCCCCGGGTTCCAGTACGGTCGTTCGCAGCAGGAAGCCTCCCGGGCAGCGTGTGCCGAGGAAGGAGAGCTGCTCCTCGCTGTCCATCACCCGGCCCTCACGCTGCCATCGGCCTGGCGGCGCACCGCCGTGGGCAGCGCGAAGGAGGCGAACACCTGCGGCTGGCGGAAGGTCGCGATCTCGGCGACCGCGCCGTCCTGGACCCGGAGCACCCCGATCCCGAACCGCTCGTGCAGCGGCTTCCCGGGCGCGCGCCGGTACAGCGCGAAGGCGGGCTGGTGGTTCGCCGCCGTGGGCAGCAGCAGCCAGTCCGTGCCCAGCTCGCCGAACACGTGGTCGCGCAGGAACACCGCGATGTCGTCCCGCCCGGCGTACCACGTCGGCCGCGGCGGCATCACGAACCGTGCGTCCGCGCGCAGCAGCCCGACCAGCGCCGCGGTGTCGGCCTGCTCCCAGGCCGCGATGAGCTGCCCCAGCAGTGCCCTCTCGTCGGCGTTGGGGGCGGACGTCCAGGCGGCGCGGTCCGGCGGCAGACGCTCGGCGAGCGTCGCGTGCGCGCGCTGCAGCGCGCTGTTCACCGCTGCCTGGCTCATCTCCATGCTGGCCGCAGTGGACTTGGCCGACCAGTCGAGCACGTCGCGCAGGATCAGCACCGCGCGCTGACGGGCCGGCAGCTGCTGGATGGCAGCGAGGAAGGCCAGCTCGATCGTCTCCTTGGCAGTGACGACCGCTTCCGGCTCCGTGTCCGGCGACGCCGGCGGCTCCAGCAACCGGTCGGGGTAGGGCTGGAGCCAGGGCACGTCCAGTGGCGGCGCCGGCTCATCGCGCGGGTCGGCCGGCCCGGACACGTCCGTCGACCAGACCCGCGCCCTGCGCCGCCGCAGCGCGTCCAGGCACGCGTGGGTTGCGATCCCGTACAGCCAGGCCCGGAAGGGGGCGCGCCCGGCGTAGCTGTCCAGCCGGGCCCAGGCCCGCAGGTACGTCTCCTGCACGGCGTCCTCGGCATCCTCTACCGAGCCGAGCATCCGGTAGCAGTGCACCTGCAGCTCATGACGGTACGGCTCGGCAAGGCGCGCGAAAGCACCCTGGTCACCGGCGCGCGCGGCATCCACCATCGATCCGTCCATATAGGTATGACGCACGGGAGGGCCAGTATTCATCGGTGGCGTCCACCTGGGTGGACTCCGGGCTGGCCGTTGGAGCGGAAGCTGGGCCGGCCGACCTCGGTGACCAGGTGCCCTGGCTCCGGTCGCCCCTGTCCCGGACGAGCCGCCGTTCCCGACAACTCGGGGTGACCGCAATCCGTAGCTATGGCGGGGCGGCGGAACTACGGGCGGGTGAAGGTCAGATGGGTGATGCCGCTGGGTGTCGTCACCGACTCGATCTGAAACCGCTGCTCCAGCCCTTCCAGCCCGTCCCACAGCCGCTCACCGCGGCCCAGGACGATCGGGACGAGGGCGACGTGGAGGTGGTCGACCAGGTCCTCCGCGAGGAACTGCCTGACCGTGGCCGGGCCCCCGCCGATCCGCACATCGAGGCCGCCCGCGGCCTCGCGGGCCTGCCGCAGCGCCTCCTGCGGCGAGGCGTCGATGAAGTGGAAGACCGTGCCGCCCTCCATCTCCAGGGACGGGCGCGGGTGGTGTGTCAGCACGAACACCGGGGTGTGGAACGGCGGGTTCTCTCCCCACCAGCCCTTCCACTCCTCGTCGGTCCACGGGCCGCGCTGCGGTCCGAACTTGTTGCGGCCCATGATCTCCGCCCCGATCCCGGGCCCCCAGGTCCAGGCGAGGGCGTCGTCCACACCGCTGCCGCCGACGGCCTGGCCGTACATCGCGTTGAAGGCGCGGGTCTGGAAAAACCACTCGACCAGCCGAGTCCCGGCATGCCCGAACGGGGCCTCCAGCCCCTGTCCCTCCCCGGCGGCGAACCCGTCCAGCGACACGCTGAAGTTGTGCACTCGAACACGCGACATGACACTCACGTCCCTCACCCGGACTCCACGGTCGAACCGAGCCTAGACGCGCCCACTGACGTTGAGCCCCGCGCCACAGCGAGGCGCCCGCACGCTGCGCAGGAGTTCCACGAACTTGGCCCCCTGGGTCGGTTGCCACCGTGCACCACAGACGGCCTCGCCGGCGAGTCCCTGTACGTGGTGGACGGGAGCGCCGGGTCGTCGGTCGGAACGTCACGATCGTTAACGGCACCCCACGACCCCACAGCGCGACGAGGACTGAACTCGGGTGGCGCTGCAGAGCAGCGGAGCAAGTCCGGTCGATGGCGGATTCGGCCGGACGGGTGGACCGTCCGAGGTGCCCGTGCCTGGCGGTCCGGGTGCGCGGGCCCGGCCACGCCCCGGAATCGGGAGCTTTCGGCCCGCGGCGCGCGGCGTGGCAGGGGGCGCCGGAACTTGCCGGGACAGCCGCGATTTTGCAGGCTGTCGGTTGCTGATCTTCACCGGCGGTGGTCGGTCCCGGGACAGCAGCCAGCCGAGGGAAGGAACCCGCTCCGTGTCCGCTGAACTCTCCGACGACCTGAAGAAGCTCATCGACGACAGCCCGGTCTTCGCGACCCTGGCCACGATCCAGCCGGACGGCAGCCCGCAGCTGTCGGTCACCTGGCTCACCCGGGACGGCGACGATCTGCTGGTCTCCACGACCGTCGGCCGCCGCAAGGAGCAGAATCTGCGCGCCGACCCGCGGATCACGGTGATGATCAACCCGGCGAACGCGCCCTACACCTACGCCGAGGTCCGCGGTACGGCCACGCTGACCACGGAAGGCGGGCAGGAACTGATCGACGCGCTGTCGCGCAAGTACACGGGCAAGGCCTACGCGGACTTCAACCCGGCCTCGCAGGACGACGACCAGCGCGTCGTCATCCGCGTCACCCCGCGCAAGGTCGTCGGTTCGCTCTGACGCCTGGGGCGAAGCGCGGTTCGGTCGACTCATCTGGCTATTCTTCGGGCGGCGCTGCCGACCTTCGGCAGCCACCATCCTGGTGACCATCGTGCTTCAGTCCGCGCTGCCCAGCTGGTTGCTGCCGCATCCGCGCCAACGGTGCAGTGCCGGGTGATGACGGATGCTACGGAGTGGTGCCGAGGGTGAGGATCTGTGCGGGATTGGAGCTGCAGCCCGCCAGGTCGAACAGGGGGCCCGGGTATCCGTTAGGCGTCGGGGAAACCTGGATGCAGTCGGCGCCGGGGTAGGAGGTGCCGGCGACGAATTGATACCGGTTGCCGCTCGTGCCGACCGGGTGGAGCGTCCATTCGGTGTAGCCGCTGCAGGCCGCCTGCCGGACCCCCAGGCGGTACTTCCCGATGCACAGGCCGTTGGCCTGGCTGACGATCTGATAGGTCGAGGACGTCCCGGAGACCGCCTGGAAGGCGAAGTTCTGGGTCGTGGACTCGTTACAGGTGTGGCCGTAGGTGTCGAGGAAGTAGTGGCTGGGGTCGGTCGTGCTGGTATCCAGGCAGGTGTTCTGTGCCGCCGAGTAGATGGTGCTGATTGGCGCTGCCTGTGCGGTGGCGGTCTGGGGCACCACGATCGCGCCTGCGACCGCGGCGGCTGTCGCCGCTATGAGGAGGGACTTGCTGATCACGAGCAGTTCTCCTGTTCTCCGCCCGCGAGTCGGTCCGCGAGCGACTCGTACCGGCTGGCTCCACGACTGGCATCGGCATCCGTTGTCGTGCCTCGGGATCCGGGCAGGATCGCCGGAGAGAGCCGCGCGAGTGATCTCGCGGGTTCGCAACACACCGCACGAGTATTGACGCCATGTGGCCAACTCTGACGTGTTGTCAGACTCCGGGCCAGCCTTCCCAGCTCAGAGAACCCTCTGAACCACCGAATCGTCATGGCCTTGCTCGGTCTCGTCCAGGCACAGAGCCCGGGCGATCGCGTCCAGGACCTCCGTCGAGGCGCCCCGCGACACTCCCGGTGTCACCGGGCCAGGCGCATTGCCAGGGCGATGAGCGTGAGCACAGCGGCGGCCAGGACACCTGCGCTCGCCACGGTCCACAGTTCCCGCAGCCGGGTCTGCCCGCGCCACCAGCTCTGGAAGCCGGGGGCGGTGCCGGCTGCCGCCAAGCACAACAGCAGGGCGAGCGCGGCACCCAGCACGCAGACCCCGTTCCAACCGTCGTGGGCGTGGACCACGCCGACCAGCGCTGAGCCGATCGCCCCACCCACGAAGTAACACGTCATGTAGGCCGAGGTGATGCGTCCGCGTGCGTCCGGGCGCAGAGCGTAGATCAGCGACTGGTTGGTGATGTGCACGCCCTGGTGAGCCAGGTCCAGCAGCACGATGCCTGCGATCAGCGCCGCCACCTGATGCGCCCCCAGGGCCAGCAGTCCCCAGGAGCCGAGCAGGAGCAGCGCGCTGACCATCGTGGTCAGCGTGGTGCGTCCGTGGTCCGCCAGCCGCCCGGCGAGCTGGGCGGCGATCGCACCGGCGGCACCGGCCAGTCCGAGCAGTCCGATCTCACTGTCCGACCAGTCGTAACCGGGGCCGGAGAGTAGAAAGGCCAGCGACGTCCACAGCGCGCTGAAGCAGGCGAAGGCCAGCAGGCCGAGCAACGCCCGGGCCCGCAGCACCGGTTCGTCGACCAGGAGACGCGCGGTGGAGCGCAGCAACGGTCCGTAGCGCAGACCGGCGGATCCCCGGTACTGAGGCAGTGCCCGGTGCAGCGTGGCGGCCAGGACGGCCATCGCAGCCGCTGCGGCCCAGTACACCGTGCGCCAGCCGCCGACCGCAGCCAGGGCACCGGATGCGGTTCGGGCCAGCAGCATGCCCAGCACCAGTCCGCTCATGACCGTTCCCACGACCTGACCGCGCCGGTGAGGGGTGGCCAGATCGGCGGCGAACGGCACCAGGACCTGCGCGGTCACCGACAGCAGACCGGTCAGCGCGGTGCCGGCCAGCAGCAGCCCCGCGTTGGGGGCGACCGCGGTCAGCGCAAGGGAGCATGCTGTGGCCAGGGTCAGGCCGCTGACCAGCCGACGCCGTTCCATGAGGTCGCCCAGCGGCAGTACCAGGATCAACCCCAGTGCGTAGCCGACCTGGGCGACCGTCACCACCAGCGCGGCGGAGGCGGCGGACAGCCGCAGGTCGCGGGCGATGGTGTCCAGCAGAGGCTGGGCGTAGTAGTTGCTCGCCACACACAGCCCGACGGCCGCAGACATCAGCACGACCGTGCCACGACCCAGATCGTCGGGGCTGGCACCGCCCGCACGGGGCCCGGGAGCGCCGGTGGTGGATTGCGCAGTGGAGGAAGCCGAGGAAGAGGCCATGTCCGTTTCCTTCCGTAAGTTCTCCGTCCGCGGACCGCGTCACAGGGCGCGCGGCGCCCGTCGGTCCGGACTGCGTTCATGCTCTCCGGCCAGTCCGGATGAATCCAACAGATGGTTGTCATCCCAGCGATCGCGGAACACGATGGATGGATGGAACTCCGCCAGCTCGCCTACGCCGTCGCTGTCGCCGAGACCGGCAGCTTCACCCGCGCCGCTCACCGCTGCTTCGTGGTCCAGTCCGCCCTCAGCCATCAGATCGCCCGGTTGGAGAGTGAGTTGGGCACCCGGCTGTTCGAACGCACCAGCCGCCAGGTGCGCATCACCGCGGCCGGCGAGGCGTTCCTCGGCCCGGCCCGCGAGGCCTTGGCCGCGATCGAGCGGGCCCGCTGCGAGGTGGCCGCAGCCGGCAGCGAGGTACGCGGCCGGCTGAGCATCGGCACCATCACCCCGCTCACCGCAGTGGATCTGCCCGACCTGCTCGCCGCCTACCGGGACCGGCATCCGGCTGTGCACGTCACGCTGCGGGCCAGGCTGGTCCGGGACTTGCTGCAAGAGGTGCGCGAGCACACCTGCGACCTCGCGTTCGTCGACACCCGCCCGGAGGGGCCCCCGGTCGGATTGGCCGGGCGGGTGCTCGCACACGAGGACTTGGTCGCCATCGTCCCGCACGGGCATCGGCTGGCCGGGGCGGCGCGCGTCACGCCGGCCCGGCTGGCCGAGGAGGACATGGTCGACATGCCACCCGGCTCCGGCATCCGCCGGCACAACGACGCGGCGTTCGCGGCGGCCGGCGCCACCCGCACCGTCGCCTTCGAGGCCGACACCATGGCGCTGCTGGAACAGCTCGTGGGGCGCGGCCTCGGCATCGGATTGGTCCCTGCCGCTACCGCCGCGCGCATGACTGCGGTGACTGCGGTGGCTGCGACGGGCGTGCCTGCGCGAACAGTGCGTGCGGTCTGGGTCGCCTCTACAGCCTCACCGGCGGCTCGCGCGTTCCTCCAGCTCCTGCGCGAACGCACACCGGAGGCCCCACCGGAGGAGGACGGCCCCCGGGAAGGTGAAGGACATGCTCAGGATGTGTTCGAGATGCGGTCACCATGACCGACGGTCCTGATCATGCTCCACTGTTCGTCGATGACGGCGGTGGTTCGAACTGCGAGGTCGTACCGGGTCCGACCTGGGTCGCCGTCGCGTATGACCGCGGTCCAGGCCGCGTGCGTGCGGTCCGCCAGGTCGGCCGGCGGTTGGCGGGGGCCGAGCGGGGCGGTGTCGCCGTTCAGGGCGAGCAGGTCGGTGCGGGCAGGTCGGTGTGGTGGAAGACGAACGGCAGTTCCAAGCAGCGGCAGGCTTCAGTGCCGCCTGCAAGACCATCAAGGCCGGCGGGACCGCCCGGGGTCGGTCGGCAAGGTGAGGGCGAGCAGCAGGGCGGTGCCGCCGGATCCGCATGGGGCTGACCTCTCCCGGACGTGGGCGGCGGGCGCGGTGAGCAGGCCGGTCAGGCCGGGGGTGTGGCGGACGGCGCCGTGCGGGTCGACGGTGAGTGCCTGGTAGTCGGTGCGGTGGGCGAGGTCGTCCAGCCAGGCGTGGGCGGTGGCCGGGCCGTGGGGGTCGTTGGTCATGGCGAGGGCGGCGGTGGCGTAGCCGTCGGCGAGGGTGAGGTCGGGGCCGGTGACGGTGACCTGGGCGAGGCCGGTGGTGGGGCGTGCGGTGCGCGGGTCGAAGATGTGGGCGCCGCGTTCGGCGGTGCCGGAGGTGGCCACCGCGCCGTCCCGCAGGTGGAGGACGGTCAGGACGGTGCCCGGGTGGTGGGGGTCGGTGATGCCGACCCGCCAGGGGGCGGGGTCGTGGCCGCTGTGCAGGCGGACGTCGCCGCCGGCGTTCAGGACGTGCCGGGGCAGGCCGTGGGCGACGGCCAGGGCGGAGGCTGCTTCGGTAGCCCAGCCCTTCACCGCGCCGCACGGGTCGAAGTGCGGTGGGTCGCCGACCGCCCAGGCGTCGAACGCGCCGCCGCTGTCCTGCTTCAACTGCTCGCACAGGTCCAGGACTTCGCGGATCCGTGGGCCGTCGGGGTGGTCGGCGAGGGCGGTCAGGGGCAGGCGTCCGTCGCGGATGCGGCTGATCGGGCTGTCCGGTTTGAACGGCGAGAAGACTTCGTCGTCGTGGTGGAGGTGGGCGAACACGGCGGCGGCTGCGGCCTGGAAGGGCGCGGGGTCGGTGGTGTCGGGGGCGGTGAGCGAGACGACGGTGCCCATGACGTGGTCGGTGGCGGTGCGCACGGCGGTCACCGGTGGGCCGCGTCGAGGGCGGCTTGGAGCGACTGCGCGTATCCGTTGGAGGTGTAGGTCGCGCCCGAGACGACGTCGATGTTGGCGCTCTGCGCCTGCAGTGCCTCGGACTTGAGTTGGGGCAGGGCGTAGGAGTCGATCTGCGAGCTGTGGCCGCCGGTGGTCTGCTGCAGCACGGTGATGTCGGTGATCTTGCCGTCGGTCAGGACGGCCTGGACCTGGACCGGGCCGTAGCGGGTGTCGACCACGCTGCCGGTGAACCGCCCGCTGGCCGAGGCCCCGGCGGAGCCCGACGACGGACTGTTCGACCCGCCCGACGGCGCGGCGGCGGTGGGTGCGCCGGGGTTCGTGGAGCCGCCGCCGGCCGGCGACTGCGCGCCCGAGGGGCCCGAGGTCGCCACGAGGGCGGAGTGCGGGGAGCTGGCGGACTCGACCTTGGCCCCGATGACCAGGGCGAGGCCGGCACTGGTGGCGAGCAGCGCCATCGTGGTCTTGTTCATGGGTCTTCCCGTCCTAGAGCTCGAACGCTTCGCTGTGGATCCGCCGTGCGGGGACCCCCAGGCGGCGTAGCTGGCGCTCGGTGGCCTGTGTCATGCCGGCGGGCCCGCATAGGTACACGTCCCGGTGGGCGGCGTCGGGCACGCTCTGGCGCAGCCGCGCGGCGGACAGCGGGTCGCCCTGGGGTCCGCTGCGCGGGCCGACCAGCGGGTAGAGGCCGAAGCCGCGCCGGCGGGCGATCTCCTGCAGCTCCCGGTAGAGGACGAGGTCCTCGGCGCGGGAGGCGCGGTAGAGCAGGATGACGTCGCCGCCGCTGCCGGGCAGGCTCTCGTAGAGGGCGCGGATCGGGGTGATGCCGGCGCCGCCCGCGATCAGCAGGACCTTGCGGGTGGGGTTGTGGCGCTGTTCGGTGAAGGCGCCGTAGGGGCCTTCGAACCAGACCCGGGTGCCGGGGCGCAGGCGGCTCAGGGCGGTGCTGGAGTCGCCGAGGTTCTTCACGGTGATCCGCCACTGGCCGCGCTCGGGTGCGGCGGACAGCGAGTAGGGGTGGGACTGCCACCACAGGCCGCGGGCCAGGAAGCGCCAGCGCAGGAACTGGCCCGCGCGGGCGTCCAGCGTGTCCAGGTCGTGTCCGCTCAGGTGGATCGAGACGACGCCCGGTCCCTCGGGGACCACCCGGGTCACCCGTACCTGGTGGCGCAGGGAGCGGCGCAGCGGCAGCGCGACGCGGAAGACGAGGACGGCCGCGGCCACGGCGATGTGGGCGCCGGACCACAGCAGCCGGTTGCGCGGCGAGGTGGAGAAGTCCGCGCCGACGGAGAACTCGTGGGCGAAGGCGAGCGCGATCGCGACGTAGACGAGCAGGTGGATGTGGTACCAGGTCTCGTAGGGCAGCTTGCGGCGCACCGCGCGGGCCGAGACGACCCCCACCAGGACCAGCAGGGCCAGGGCGATAGCGGCCAGCAGCACGTCCGGGTAGTCGAACAGGACGGTGACCGCCTCGGAGGCGGGGTTGGTGCCGGACTGCCACGAGTAGCCGAGGATGATCAGGACGGCGTGCGCGAGGGCCAGGGCGACGGTGTACTCGCCCAGCGTCCGGTGGTAGCGGGTCACCACGTCGGAGCCGATCCGGTTCTCCAGCCAGGGGATGCGCGCCATCAGCGCGACCAGGACCAGCAGCAGGTAGGCGGCCAGCAGGCCGGACAGGCGACCGGCCGAGGTCACGTAGTCCCCGAAGCCGCGCAGCGAGCCCGGGATGGTGTTCTGCCACCAGATCGCCATGACGGCCGGCACACCGGCCCAGATGACCAGCAGCAGGGCACGCGACCAGAGGTGGCCCACGGGCGGCAGACCGGACGGCTGCGGGGGCGGGCCTGAGGGCCGCCGCGGTGGCGGCCCGGCCCGGTGGCGGGCCCGACGTGCGGAGTGCGCGCTGACGGTGGACACCGGCGGCTCCCATCACTGAGCGGGATCTTCCAGTTCCACTCTCGCCTCCACCCCATAACACTCCGGTAACAGCCCGGTGTACGAGCTCACGCGGGTACGAGGGCCGCAGCCGCGTGCGGCCGTCTCCAGGCGGGCGCCCTGCGCGCACCGGCCACCCCCGGATCAGGACACGACCACGTGTCTGCGGGACTGACGGCCGCCACGGTCACGGCGAACGGCCCGGGACGTCTGGTGCCCATGGGGCTTCCCGAAGGGTGGCTGATCTAGTGGCGGTCCGGTGTGGGTCAGGAGGCTGCGGGGTGGCGGTGGTCGTGGTGGTGGCCTGTTGCTGGAGGGCGGCTGCCTGTTCGGTGATCTGCGGGAGGAGCGTGTAGAGGGCCTCGCCTGGGCACAGTGTGGGGTAGGCGTCGCGGTGCCCGGACACGGCGCTGAACGTGTGGCGGGTGCCGGCCGGGAAGCGGCTGTCATTGTTGGTGGAGGTCAGCTCGCATCGGCCGCGCGGGTCGCTGCCGGAGAGGCCGAGCTTCCAGGCGATCAGGGCCGCCATGGCGGTGACGACGGGTTCGGGGACCTTTGTGTCGTCGTAGGTGCCGATCGCGGCGATGCCGACGGTCTCCCGGTTGAAGCCGATGGTGTGCGCGCCGACGACGGGGCGGTCGATGCCGCCGGCCCGGCCCTCGTAGATGGTGCCGAAGCGGTCGATGAGGAAGTTGTAGCCGATGTCGTCCCAGCCGTGGTTGTCCAGGTGGTCGTGGTGGATCGCCCGGAGGATGTCGGGGACGTCCTGTGCTTTGTAGGAGTTCGGGTTGTTGGTGTGATGGATGAACGCGGCGCGCACCTCGCGGTCGTACTGGATCGCGGACGCCTGGGGTGGGGGCTGCCAGGCCGAGCGCGGCACGATCGGCGGAGCGGCCGGCACGGGGGACGAGGGCTTCGCCGCCTGCATGGGCTGGGCTGCGGCAATGGGGTGGGTCACCGGTCGTGGGCGGCCCAGGGCGGGCAGTACGACCAGCCCGCCCACCGAGGTGGCCAGTGCCATGCGGCGCAGGATGAGACGGCGGTCGATGTCCATGCCACGACGGTAACGATGGCCCGGGACGGCCGCCCGTCGGCCGGGCGGCCAGTCAGCCGAGGTGGCGTCCGGTCTTCGCCTGGTCTTGGCCCGCCACCCGCAGCGGTCGCCGGCCGTCATCGAGCCGCATCCAAAGCTGCTGGCGGAGGCGAGGGCCGCCTGGAACGGCCGGGCGGCGCTAGGCCAAGCCCTGACCGCCTTCCTGTGCGAAGACGTCGCTCACGTGCACATCGAAGCCACCGACGACTGAGGGAACCCTCATCCCGTGGATGCTGTGCAGGCACCGGCTCGCCCCGGCCGGTGGGTCGTTCGATGGCGGGGTCACCCGGCCGGCGATGCCTGAGGCACCGTCAACCGTGCGCTCCCGACAGAGCCAGGATTCCGGTGTACGACACCCGGTTGGTCTAGGTATTGATCTTGCTGTCGAGTGTGGGCCGGTTGGCTCACGCCCATCCGGCTGGCGGGCGTCGTGCCGTGTTGGGAGCCAGTCGGCCTCGACGTGGCGTCAGGTGGTCTGCAGCCAGACGGTGGTGTCGGGTGGCAGTGTCGGGTCCCCCGTACTCAGTGGGGAGCTGGCCAGCAGGAGCTCAGTGTGCTCCGGCAGCGTCAGTGGTTCGTCGGTGAGGTTGGTGAGGCAGTGGAAGGATCTGCCGCGCCGGAAGTGCAGTGTTCGGCCGTCGGGCTCGGTGAGCCACCGGAAGAGGTCAGTGTGCAGATCCGTGTCGGCACGGCGCAGGTGCAGGGCGGTGCGGTAGAGCGAGAGGATGGAGTGTGGGTCGCGGCCGAGCGCCTGCGGCGTGCGGTCGGACCAGCTGGCCGGTTGCGGCAGCCACGGTGTGGCATTCGCGTTCGGCGGGCTGAAGCCGAAGGGTGGTGTGGTGCCGCTCCACGGCAGTGGCACCCGGCAGCCGTCGCGGCCGATGTCCGCGCCTTGGCTCCGGAAGAAGAAGGGGTCCTGGCGGAAGGCGTCGGGGATGTCCTGGACCTCCGGCAGGCCGAGCTCCTCTCCCTGGTAGAGGTAGGTGGAGCCGGGCAGGGCCAGGCTGAGCAGGATCGCGGCCCGGGCCCGGCGGGTGCCGAGCGCCAGGTCGACCGGTGCGCCGTGCTGGGCGGGGCTGCGCCCCATGGCGGTGTCGGCGCGGCCGTAGCGGGTGGCGTGCCGGGTGACATCGTGGTTGGACAGCACCCAGGTGGCGGCCGCGCCGACCGCGCGGTGGCTGCCCAGGGTCCCGTCGATGACGGCGCGCAGCCGCGCCGCGTCCCACGGGCAGTTCAGGTAGTCGAAGTTGAACGCGGTGTGCATCTCGTCGGGCCGCAGGTAGGCGGCCAGCCGGTCGGGCTGGTCGAGCCAGACCTCGCCGATCAGGGCGCGCGGCTGCGCGTAGCTGTCGGCCACCGCCCGCCAGCCGCGGTAGATGGCGTGGACGGCGTCGCGGTCCACGTACGGGTGCGGAGTCGGCGGGTGGCGGCGGTCGAAGTCGGGCAGCTCGGGGTCTTTGGCCGGCATGGTGGCGGAGTCGATCCGCACGCCGTCCACGCCCCGGTCGAACCAGAAGCGGAGCACCGACTCGTGCTCCTCGGCGACCTTGGGGTTGTTCCAGTTCAGGTCGGGCTGCTCGGCGGCGAAGAGGTGCAGGTACCACTCGCCGGGTGTGCCGTCGGGGTCGGGCACCCGGCTCCAGGCCGGGCCGCCGAACTCGGACGTCCAGTTGTTGGGCGGTAGTTCGCCGCCGCTGCCGCGCCCGGGGCGGAACCAGAAGAGGTTGCGGGCCTCCGAGCCGGGTGCGGCGGCGAGCGCCTCCTGGAACCAGACGTGCTGGTCGGAGACGTGGTTGGGAACGATGTCGACGATGATCCGCAGGCCCGTGCGGTGTGCCTCGGCGATCAGCGCCTCGGCCTCGGCGAGGGTGCCGAAGGCGGGGTCGATCCGGCGGTAGTCCGCCACGTCGTACCCGCCGTCGGCCAGCGGGGAGGCGTACCAGGGGGTGAACCACACTGCGTCGACGCCGAGTTCGGCCAGGTACGGCAGCTTGGCGCGGATGCCGGCCAGGTCGCCGATCCCGTCCCCGTTCGCGTCGGCGAACGAGCGCGGATAGACCTGGTAGATGACGGCGTCGCGCCACCACGGAGGGGCCATGCGGGGTACTCCTTTGTCGTGGGCCGGCTCTGTCGGGGCCGGTGCGGTCAGCCGAAGATCTCGAACTCGGAGAGCTGCGCGGCCGGCCAGCCGGTGTTGCCGGTGATGGCGAGCCGCAGGGCCCGCTCGCTGGTCCCGGGCGGCAGCGGGATCGTCACGGTGTTCTGGGACGCCGGGTCGAAGGTGTAGGCGGCCGGCGGGACCAGGGTGCTGAAGGCCGTCCCGTCCGGGGAGCCGAGCACCGACAGCGTCTGCACCCGGGCGCCCCAGTTCGACGGCAGGGTCAGCACGACGCTGCTCTCCGGCTGTGCCGTGCCGAGGTCGGCGGTGAGGGTCTGCGGGAGGCCCTGACTGTCCTGGCTCTCCCAGTAGGAGCCGTTGTTGTCGTCGTTGGCGTTGGTGGCCAGGAAGCCGGCCAGCGCGCTGCTGGCCGTCATGGTCGCGCCCAGCGCGAGGTTGGTGGGCGTGACCCCGCCGCTGCCGCCGATGCTGTCGGTGTCCCCGACCAGCTGCACGGTGGTGGGGGTGCGACCGGGGCCGCGGGGGATGGTCAGGGTGCTCTGGGTGATGCCGATGGCCGCCGCGGTGTAGGAGACGTCGACCATGCACCAGTTGGCGTTGTCGGTCGGTGAGGTGGCGGTCAGGCTGCTCGGGCACGGGTGGCTCGGGTCGGGGGAGACGGTGAAGCCTGGGCCTGCGGTGATCGGGCCCAGAGCGGCCGGGGCGGTGCCGGTGTTCATGATCGCGACCCGCTGCACCGGGTTGGCCTGGCCGACCGAGGCGGCCTCGAACGTGGTGGTGGATGGGTAGGCCCAGAGCGGGCTTTCGGCCGGCATGCCGCAGCCGGTGCTGTCCCAGCCGAGGTCACCGGGTCCGCGGTCGATCGTGAAGCCGGGGCCGCAGCTGAACACGCCGGCCGCGCCGACGCCGGTGGCGATGGTCCCGGAGACGTCGACGGCGCCCGGCGCCTGGTTCTGGAAGACGTAACTTCCCACACCGGCCAGCAGGTTGTCGCGGATCGCCACGTCCGTCACCCGGTACCCGGCGCTGGGCGGGGTGGTCACGGCCGAGCCGACGTAGGCGTTGGAGTTCTGGAACATGAACGCCTCGTACGGGCTGTCCAGGATCGCGTTGCCGATGATGTTCACCGGGGCGGTCATGTCGCCCTGCTGCGGGTCGAACCAGATCGCGCCGACGCCGTAGTCCCAGCCCGGGTCCCACTGGCCGGTGCGCACCAGCAGGTTGCCGGTGATGTCGAGCGGGCCGGACATCGGGACCGAGCCGAACCGCTGCCCGATGCCGATGCCGCCGCCTCGGGTCACGGTGTCCTGCAGCAGGTTGCCGCTGATCACATCGCCCGCGCCGGCGCCGTAGACGCCGATGTTGTTGGCGAGTCCGGGTGAGTCGACAGTGTTGTGGGACAGGGTGTCGTCGGTGTCGCCGTAGTTCTGCGACCAGAGGGCCAGGCCGTCGTCCTGGGTGTTGCGCAGGAAGTTGCCGGTGATCCGGGCGCCGGTGACCGGGCCGTCGGCCGCGTCCAGGTTGATGCCGTCGGCGGTGGTGTCCTGGATCCGCAGTCCACGGATCGTCAGTTTGCTGCTGGGGCCGACGATCCAGGCGCCGACCTTCTCGTTCTGGATCCACACGTCGGCGATGGTGGAGTCGCTGAACCCGCCGTTGAAGCCGGTGTCCTCGCTGTTGCTGTCGTCGCGGACGTCGACGTTGCCGTAGAGCGCGAGGTCGGAGATGTCGACGTGGCTGCTGGCCGGGTTCTGTTTCCCGTTGAACTCGACGTTCTTGCCGGTCAGGACGGTGTACCACTGGCCGGCGCCGGTGATGGCGATGCGGTCGACGTTCAGCGGGTTGCTGATGGTGTAGGTGCCGGGCGGCAGGTAGAGCCCCTGCCCGGCTGCCGAGGCGGTGCTGATGGCGTTCTGCAGGGCGGCGGTGACGTCGCTCGCCCCGGTGTTGTCGACGTGGTACGGCGCCTGGGTGACGTCGGCGTAGCCGGCCGGCTTGGCCTTCGGCGCGGCCACCTGCTCGAAGTCGGCGGTGTTGATGACGTACCAGGGTGCGTCGTCGCCCGGGTCGACCTGGAGCTTGACCACGGTCCCGGCCGGCAGTGTGCTCGCGAAGTGGTATCTGACGTCGTTGTAGAAGTCGTGCGGCACCTCGCCGTCGGGCTGGCCGACGACCGGGGTTTTGCGGAACGGGTACTGGCCGTAGAGCCAGCTGAACTGCGAGGTCAGCGGGAGGGCGGCGGTGGGCCGGTTGTCGACGTAGAGGCTGAGCGGGGCGGCGATGCCGCCGCCGTGCAGCGAGTCGGGCAGCGCGTAGTGGAAGTCGACGGCGTTGGCGGCCCGTGTCAGTCGGAAGGAGACATACTGGCCCTGGCCGGTGAGTTGGACGGCCTGGCGGCCGGTGGCCTCGGCGGCGAGGCTGCCGTAATGGTAGTCGGGGCCGAGGACCGTGCCGTCGGTGTGGGCGGTCGGGGAGGTCGCCGCGTTCTGCTCGGTGAACGGGACGGGCGCGCCGGCCTGGCCCTCGGCGGCAAGAGCGGGCGAGGGCGGGGCGGCGGACGCGCCGGACGGGAGGGTCAGGGCGAGCGCGGCGGGCAGCACCAACGCCGCCACGGCGGCGCAGACTGCGCGCACCCGTCTGCGGCGCGCGCGTGAAGGGGCGGAGAGGGACACGAGGAGGCTCCTCGGGGGTCGGGTGGTCAGCCCTTGGTGGCGCCGGCGGTCAGTCCGGACATGATGTTGCGCTGGAAGATCAGGAAGAAGACGATCGTCGGCACCGAGGCGATGGCCAGGGCCGCGATCAGCACGTTCTGCGGCAGCCCCGAACTGAGCTGGCGTAGCCCGATGTTGACGGTCTGCGCGGAGGTGTCGGTGAGCACCAGCAGTGGCCACAGGAAGTCCTTCCAGACCCCGACCACGGCGAAGATCGAGACCACCCCGAGGATCGGCCGGGAGATCGGCAGCACCACCGACCAGAGCGTGCGCAGCGGCCCCGCGCCGTCGATGGCGGCGGCGGCCAGCAGGTCGGCGGGGATCGAGTCGAAGAATCGCTTCAGCAGGAAGATGTTGAAGGCGTTGGTGACCGACGGCAGCCAGATCGCCCACGGGGTGTTGAGCAGGCTGAGGTGCAGGAAGGGCAGGTCGTTCGCGGTCAGGTACTCGGGCAGCGCGATCACGGCGGTGGGGACCATCAGTGTCGCCAGCATCGCGAAGAGCACCACGTTGCCGAAGACCGGGCGCAGCTTGGAGAACGCGTATGCCGCGCCGACGTCGAACACCAGCTGGAACCCGAGCGCGCCGAGCGCGTAGAGGGCCGTGTTGCCGATCAGCCGGCCCAGGTCGGCGTCGTGCCAGGCGGCCAGGAAGTTGTGCGGGGCGGGCGCGGCGGGCACCAGCGTCGGAGGGGTGCGGATGATCTCCTGCGGGGATTTCAGCCCGCCGCTGACCATCCAGTAGAGCGGGAAGAGGAAGACCAGCGCGAAGAGCACGGCCAGGATCCAGAAGACGCCCCAGTACGCGGTGCGCCCGAGCGGGCGGGCCAGCTGCGCGGGGGAGACCAGGGTGCGGGTCGCGGTGTCCGGCGTGCGTGCCATGGCTCTCACTCCTCACTCGCGCGGCGGCTGAGCCAGAGGTAGCCGCCCGCGAAGCCGGACAGGACCAGCAGGAGCAGCACGCCCAGCGCGCAGGCGCTGCCGTAGTTGTTGTAGGCGAAGGCGTACTGGTAGATCAGGTAGACCACCGAGGTGGTGTTGTTCGCGGCGCCGGTGATCACGTAGGGCTCCATGAAGACCTGCGCGGTGCCGATGATCTGCAGCAGCAGCATCAGTGAGAGCACCAGGCGGGTCTGCGGCACCGTCACGTGCCAGATCCGGCGCAGCAGGCCGGCGCCGTCGATCTCGGCAGCCTCGTACAGCTCGCCGGGAATGCCCTGCAGCGCGGCCAGGTAGATCAGCACCGTGCCGCCCATGTTGATCCAGGTGGAGAACATCACCAGGCAGAGCACCGCCAGTGCGTGCGAGGACTGCAGCCACTGCACGCTCGGCAGGTGCAGCGCGTGCAGCAGGGCGTTGAACAGGCCGCTGCTGTCCGGGGTGTAGAACCAGCGCCAGAGGAAGGCCGCCGCGACCGGCGGCATCATCACCGGCAGGTAGACCAGCAGCCGGAAGTAGGAGCGGGCGTGCCGCAGTTCGTTGATGACGACCGCGGTGCAGAACGGCACCGCGTAGCCGAGGACGAGGGCGAAGAGGGTGAATAGGCCGGTGGTCCGCCAGGCGCTCCAGAAGTCGGGATCGGCCAGGATGTGCCGGTAGTTGCGCAGCCCCACCCAGGTGGTCCGGCCCGCGAAGTTGGTCTTCTGGAAGCTCATGACCACTTCACGGATCATCGGGTACCAGGAGAAGAGCGCGAAGCAGCTGATCGCCCCGGCCAGGAACAGGTAGGCCGTCGTGTTGCGGCGCAGTTCGCGGCCCAGGGAGCCGCGCGGCCGGCCCGAACGGGCGGCCCGGGCGGCATCCGCGGCCACGGCGCGGGTCAGGTTGAGCGTCGCCATGGTGGAGTCCGGTCCCTACTGCTGGGCGTTGCTCAGGATCGAGTCGGTCTGCGCCTTGAAGGTGTCCAGCAGGTGTTGGAGGTTGGCGTTCGGGTCGGTCAGCGCGGCGTTCATCGCCTTGTCCCCCTGGGCGTAGACGGCCTGCGCCTGCGGCGGCTCGACCAGCAGCTTCATCGACGGCAGCGCGGCGACATAGGAGGCGAAGTTCTGGGTGGGCAGGTTGGCGTACTTGGCCATGGTGGCCGCGTCGGCGGCGGCCGTGGCACCGCTCCACAGGTCCGGCTCGGGCAGGCCGACCGGCTCCTTCTCACCGGCCTTGCGCGCGTAGTCGAACTGGCCGATGCCCGAGGTCAGGAACTCGTAGTCGATGAACTTGATGCCGGCCTGGATCTGGGCGGGGGTGTCCTTCTTGTTGAACATGTACCCGTCGCCGCCGACCAGGGTCGCCGTCCTGCCGGGCATCGGGCCCACCGCCAGTCCGTCGTAGGCGGTGCCGTACTGGTCGTGCATGGTGGTCAGGGTGACCGGGTCGCCGACGTACATGCCGAGCTTGCCGGTGGCCATCATCTGCAGCAGGTCGTTGTACTGCAGGCCCTGCTTGGTGCCCATCGCGTTGTCGGTGAAGCGCAGCTTGTGCAGGAACTGCAGCACGGCCAGGCCATTGGCGTCGTCGAAGGCGGCGGACTTGCCGTCGGGCGTGACCACGGTGCCGCCGCGCGAGTAGAGCTCGGCGGCGAAGTGCCAGCCGCCCGTGTTGGCGGCGCTGTAGTCGGCGTAGCCGACGGTGCCGTTGCCCAGCCTGGCGATCGCGATGGCGTCGGCCTCGACCTGGTCCCAGCTGGTGGGCGGGGAGTTGGGGTCGAGCCCGGCCTGCTGGAAGAGCGTCTTGTTGTAGACCAGGCCGAGGCTGTAGTTGCCCTTGGGGATGCCGTACAGGTCGCCGGAACCATCCTTGCGGTAGATGTCCAGCAGCGAGGACTGGATGTCGGACAGCCCGTGGATCTGCCCGGCGTACTTCTGGATGTCGGCAGCCTGGCCCGAACTCACCACGTTGGCACCGTCGGTGAAGTACGTGTAGAAGACGTCGTCAGTCTTGCCGCTGGCCAGCTTGGCGTTGAAGGTCGCGGGGTCGTCGCACGGGTTGGTGTCGTCGCCGTTGACGGTGATGTCCGGGTTGAGCTTCTCGAAGGCGGCGACGTCGGCCAGCCAGTTGGCCCGTGGCTGGGCCTGCGAGGTGGGCGGCTCGCAACCGACGCTGATCGTGACCTTGCCGCCGTCTCCGCCCGCGGCGGAGCTGCTGCCCGAGCTGCCGCACGCGCCGGCGGTCAGGGCAAGGCCCGCCGAGAAGGCGATGGCGAGGGTGATCCGGGCTCTGCTGCCCGCTGACTTACCGGTCATCTGAGCTCCCCTGGTGTTGAGGTTCGCTGCGAAGCCGCCAACTGCCGTTCCCCACCGACTGCCTGACTGCGGCTCGGTGTGCACCGGCGACGCCTCGGGGCCGGCGGCTTCGACCCCCTGGGCCCTCGCGGCCGTGGTGCGGGCGGCCATTCGGGTCCGGCGTGCTGCCAAGTTACGACCCGGGAAACATGGCCGCAATAGGGAGACGCATTTACGCAAGAACCAGACAGGGCAAAGATCTTATTGCAGGGATCTACGCAAGGCAGCGCAGGTTCGTGACATAGTCTTGTCCTGTGACTCGTAGACTCGCGGAAGTTGCCAGCAGGGTCGGGGTGAGCGAGGCCACGGTGAGCCGTGTGCTGAACGGCAGGCCGGGCGTCTCGGATGCGACCAGGCAGGCCGTGCTGACCGCGCTCGATGTGCTCGGGTACGAGCGGCCCAGCCAACTGCGCGGCGTCCGGGCACGGTTGGTCGGCCTGGTGCTGCCCGAACTGCAGAACCCGATCTTCCCGGCGCTGGCCGAGGTGGTCGGCGGTGCACTGGTCCAGCTCGGCTACACCCCGCTGCTCTGCACCCGCTCTGCGGGCGGGCTGACCGAGGCCGAGTACGTGACCATGCTGCTCGACCAGCAGGTCTCCGGTGTGGTGTTCTGCGGCGGGCTGAGCGCCGAGGAGCACCGGCAACTGCTGGGCCGGGGCGTGCCGGTGGTGCTGCTCAACGCGGCCGTCGACCACGCCGGCTTCCCCCAGGTCTCCACCGACGACGGCTCGGCCGTCGAGCAGGCCTTCGGTCATCTGCGCGCGCTCGGTCACCATCGGATCGCCCTGATGGTCGGCGCCGAGGGACACATCCCCTCGAAGCGCAAGATCGCCGCCTTCACCGCACTGGCCGACCGCGCGGGACTGGACCTGACCAGGCGGATCGGCCACGCACTGTTCTCCTTCGAGGGCGGCCAGGCCACCGCCGGCGAACTGCTCAAGGCGGGTGCGACCGGCCTGATCTGCGGCAGCGACATCCTGGCGCTCGGCGCGATCCGAGCGGCCCGCCGGGCCGGACTCGACGTCCCCGGCGACGTGTCGGTGATCGGCTACGACGACTCCGCCTTCATGAACTACACCGACCCGCCGCTGACCACCCTGCGTCAGCCGATCGACGCGATGGCCAAGGCCGCCGTCGCCCTGCTCATCAATCAGATCCAGGGCGGCCCGCCCACACCCAAGGAACTGCTGCACGCTCCCGAACTCGTGGTCCGCGGTTCCACCGCCCCGGTGCCGGTTCGGATCGCGCAAGAACCGAACCACGGATAGCGGTTCCTTTCGCTTCGGATACCGAGGATCGGGCGCCCGGGGCCCCGCGCCGGGCGCCCAAGGACCGCAGCCGCGCAGGTCAGCGGCGTGCCGTCGAGACGAAAGCCGCGATTGCACCGCACCGCGATCACGGCCGACGGCAGTCGACTCACCGTCAGACACCGCACTGGTTATCTCTTTTCTTCTTTCACGCGGAATATTGCGGAGATTTGTCGGCAGGTCTACCGTGCCGGTGAGTTCGCTGCGCTTCTCTCACCTCCTCGGGAGCGTCATGTCCGTCTCGACCTTCGGCAGATCACGTTTCACGCCGGTACCCGTCGTCCTGCTCACCCTCCTCGCCCTGCTGCTCGCGTTCGCCACCTGGTCGGTCACCTCGGCTTCGGCCTCCAGCACCGTCTATGAGGCTTCGAGCGCCGCGCTGTCCGGCGGCGCGGTGGTCGCGAGTGACCACACCGGCTACACCGGTACCGGCTTCGTCGCCGGGTACACCGACGGCAACAAGGGCACCGCCGACACCGTCTTCACCGTCAACGCCGCCGGCGCCGGGGCCTACACCTCCACGCTGCGCTACGCCAACGGCACCACCGCCACCATGACGCTCTCGCTCTACGTCAACGGCGGCAAGACCACCCAGCTCTCGCTGCCCGCCACGGCCGACTGGAACACCTGGACCACCCTGCCCGCCACGGTCCAGCTGAGCGCCGGCAGCAACACCATCGGCTACAAGTTCGACACCACCGACAGTGGCAACGTCAACCTCGACAACCTCACCCTGGCCCCGATCCCGCCGCCCCCACCCGGCCAGTACGAGGCTTCGAGCGCCGCGCTGTCCGGCGGCGCGGTGGTCGCGAACGACCACACCGGCTACACCGGTGCCGGGTTCGTCGCCGGGTACACCGACGGCAACAAGGGCACCGCCGACACCGTCTTCACCGTCAACGCCGCGAACGCCGGCCCGACCCCGGTGGCACTGCGCTACGCCAACGGCACCACCGCCACCATGACGCTCTCTGTCTACGTCAACGGCAACAAGATCCAGCAGGACCAACTCCCGGCCACCGCCGACTGGAACACCTGGACCACCGTCACCGACAACCTCCCCCTGAACGCGGGCGGCAACACGATCGGCTACAAGTTCGACACCACCGACAGTGGCAACGTCAACCTCGACAGCATCACCGTCACGTCCTCGGGCAGCTCCTCCGGGGGCGGCGGCTCCGGCGGGCAGCAGTACCAGGCGGCCACCGCCTTCTACACCGGCGGCCCGTCCGTGGCCACCTCGATCCCCGGCTACACCGGCACCGGCTACCTGACCGGCTTCACCACCCAGGGCGCACTCGTAGACCTCACCGTCGACGTGCCGTCAGCCGGCAGCTACCCCGTCACCCTGACCTACGCCAACACCACCGGCAGCCCGCAGACGATCTCGCTCCAGCTGAACGGGGTCAGGAACGGGCAACTCAGCCTGCCCGCCGGCAGCAGCTGGCTGACCACCGCGCAGAACCTCACGCTGCGCTCGGGCGTCAACCTGATCGGTTACCAGACCGACCCCGGTGACAGCGGCAACCTCGCCATCAACAACGTCGCAGTCAACGGCGGCACCGCGCTCGCCGTGCAGGGCGCGACCATGCCCTACACGGAGTACCAGGCCGCGTCCGCGCAGACCAACGGCACCGTGCTGCCGTACAGCACCACCTACCCGAGCCTGCAAGCCGAGTCGACGGACCGACAGGCCGTCCAACTCACCTCCACCGGCCAGTACGTGCAGTTCACCCTCACCAAGCCGGCCAACTCGATCGTGCTGCGCTACTCGATCCCCGACAACTCCGACGGCTCCACCGCCACCGCCCCGCTGGCGCTCTACGCGGGCGGCACCAAGATCCAGGACCTGAGCCTCACCACCCAGTACTCCTGGCTCTACGGCGGCGGCTACTACGACACCCACACGCCCAGCAGCGGCCCCGCCCACCACTTCTTCGACGAGACCCGCGCGCTGATCGGCAGCTGGCCCGCCGGCACCGTGCTGAAGCTGCAGAAGGACGCGGCCGACACCGCCGCCTCCTACACCATCGACGTGGTCGACACCGAGCAGGTCGACCCGGCCTTCACCATGCCCAGCGGCTACGTCCCCGTCACGAACTACGGTGTCACCCCGAACAGCGGCGCCGACCAGACCGCCGCCATCAACAGCGCGCTCGCCGCCGTCTCCGGCACCGGCCAGGGCCTCTGGTTCCCGGCCGGCACCTACCTGATCTCCGGTCAGCTCAGCCTGGACAACGTCGCGATGCGCGGCGCGGGGGAGTGGTACACCACGATCCAGTCCACCGCGCCCAACGGCGCGGGCGGCCTGATGGCCACCGGCGGCACCAACCAGGTTGCCGACCTGACCATCGCCGGCGACCAGACCTTCCGCAACAACGACTCCGGCGCGGCCGGCATCGAGGGCAACTTCGGCTCCGGATCCCTGATCTACGACGTGTGGATCGAGCACACCAAGGTCGGCATCTGGACCGACTCCGCCAACGGCCTCTACGTGGACGGGACCCGGATCCGCGACGTCTTCGCCGACGGCCTGCACTTCAACGGCGGCACCTTCAACTCCCGCGCCGACCAGTCGGTGGTGCGCAACACCGGCGACGACGAACTCGCCCTGACCACCCAGAACGGCAACGTCACCGGCTGCGTACTCGCCAACAACACGGTGAGCAGCCCTATCCAGGCCAACGGCATCGGCGTCTACGGCGGCGCGAACAACACCGTCGAGAACAACCTCGTCTCCGACACCGTCGCCTTCGGCTCCGGCATCACCCTGAGCACCGCGTTCGGCGCGGGCTTCTCCGGGCCCACCACCGTCAGCGGCAACGCCCTGATCCGGGCCGGCTCGTACAACACCAACTGGAACTCCTCGCTCGGCGCCCTGTGGATCTACGCCAACCAGGACGACATCACCCAGCCGATCACCGTGCAGAACAACACCATCAGCAAAGCCAGTTACCAGGGTGTGCTGCTCAGCTACGCCAAGCAGATCAGCAACCTGACCCTCGACCACCTGGCCATCAGCGGCGCCGGCACGTACGGCATCGACATCTCCGACGTGACCGGCAGCCTGACCGCGAACTACGTCACCGTCACCGGCGCAGCCTCCGGCGGCCTCAACAACACCGGCGGCTACACCGTCAACCGCGGCCCGGGCGACAGCGGCTTCTAGCCGTTCGCCGAACCACATGGTCAGCTCCACGCCGGTCGGCGTGGAGTTGACCATCCAGGGCTCGCACAGGGCCACCGCTGCAACGGACAACGCCGCGAATAGCCGCCACCCGACCCCGCCCTCCTCCGCTCCGCTCCGCTCCCGGGCCGACGACAGCCATGAGTTCGGCCACGACGCCAAACCGGCGGATCGACACCACCACCACCACCACAGCGACGGGCATGCAATGATCGTTGATCACAGCGGACGAGTCACAGAGCGGCGCCATCAACCCATACAGGCCAAACCTGCCGGCGAGGCCAGCGCCGGTGCTGCACAGGGAGCTGACCGCCGCAGCACACGGTCCAGAACCTCACCAGCACGTGACAATCAGTCGGCCGACGACCCGCGCGCCAGGACGGCACTCGCACATGAGCGTTGATTCCGGCCTCTTCGGCCCCTCATCCGTGACCTGGCATCTCCACGCCGACCCAGCGATGTGGATCGGGGGGATCAGCGCCCTCCACCTGCAGGCGCTGCACCCCCTCGCAGCCATGGGCATCGTGCAGAACTCATCATTCGAAGAAGACCCCCTCGGCCGACTCGTGAGCACTGGCTCCTTCATCGTGCAGACGACTTGGGGGACGCGAGCAGAGGCGGAGCAAGCCGGAGCCCGGGTCCGTGCCGTCCATGCACGTATGAGGATCCACGAACCGAGCACCGGCAGAATCCACCGCCTGGACTCCCCGGACCTCCTGCTCTGGGTGCACTGCGCCCTCACCAGGTCCAACCTGCACGCCGTGCGGCGCGGCGGCCTGAAACTCACCTCCAGGCAGGCAGACCGCTACGTGCACGAGCAACGGACAATCGCGGCCCTGGTCGGCTTGGACCCCACCGACGCTCCCGGGACCACCGCCGACCTGGACGACTACCTGACCGGGATGCACGGGACACTGGCAGCATCCACGGAAGCCATGGTGACCACCGCTTCCTGTCCAGGCCGCCGCTCCACGGACTGCACAGAGCACTGCGCCCGGCATGGACCGCCGCCTCCCGCCTGGGCTACTCGATCATCCCTCCCGAGGCCCAGGCCATCTACAGGCGACCCGGACTACCTGCGCCCATGGCGACTGCGGCCCTACGCGCGGCCCGCTCCGCAGCCCTGCTGATTCCGCAGCAGAGGCGACTCGACTTCCCGGTTCCTCACTTGGGCCGGGCCATCGCACGACTCGGCCAGGCCGGCGTCCCCTCCAGCAACCGGCTGCGCAGCCTCGGCCTTGAGTGAAATAGTTCAGCATGATGATGCGCTGCTCGCATCCAGGATGGAGTAGGAAATGCAAGAAGTTGTCGGCTACATTGAAAAGCGGCGGAAGCAGTACGAAGCGCACGACTTTTTCGTCCGACTGCTGACCGACGAATCGCTGTCCGGGGAGAGGCGCCTCGCTTGGGCGCCGAGCGTCATCCCCTTCATCATGGGTTACTCCGACCTGAACAAATATGTCTTCCGCAAGGGTGAGGATGATCCTCAGGTCGAGCATCTGCAGGTCCTGTTGAATGCCCACACCTATGAAGAGGACTTTCATTGGCAGTGGCTGCTGAACGACCTGGGCAAGCTCGGGGCCGACAGTCGGATGTCGCTGTCGGACGCCACTCGTGTGTTGTGGGGAGCAGACTTCAAGCACTCCCGACGCCTGTGCCTCGAACTGGCATCGCTTGCGTCCGACTCGCCGACATATGCCGTCTTCGCGATGGTCGAGGCTATCGAAGCCGTTTCGATCACGATCTTCAAGAACTGCCAGGGGATCACCGTGCAGGATGGGCGGGAATGCGAGTTCTTCGGCACGAAGCACTATGATGCGGAGGCGTCGCACAGTATCAAGTCGCCGGAAGTGGCCGCATCGAGCCTGCCGGATCTCGCTGCGATCCAGCGCGAAGAATCAAAGCTGATGGTGGATCGAGTCTTCTCGCTGTTCGACGACTGGTCCACGTCGCTTCTGCAGTTCGCGGCCGAGAACGAAGTGCATGCCCTTGCCTACGAGAGGATGGTGCGGCAAAGCAAAGAAATTCAACCGGAGACCGGCGCCGCCAGATGACGGGAACTTTAAGCATTGAACCATTCCGCGCGGGGCTGAGGCTTTCTTGGCGGACACCCCACACCGACGAGGACGGGCGACGTACGGCCGTCATCGCCCTCGAACCACCGCAGCCTCGGCGCCGGGGCTGGAGTGACCCTCTGGCTTCCTGAGGCCGGCACCGGCGGGGTCCGCTGCGGATCGCCGCGTAGGCGCCACAGCCCGTAGACGCCGAAGCCGATCGGGACCAGCCCTGGTCGAGGAGGAGACGAGACTGCTGCCGCCGGGTCCGTCGAGGGCTCGCGGCATCGCCCTGCGGGCGTCCGCCGCGGTCGGTGAGCTCAAGAACCGTCCGTCCCTGCTGCGCGCAGCGGTCCGGAAACTGCAGCGGTGCGACGACCTGGTGGAGGAGGCCGCCGCCCTGGCCGACCTCGGGTTCGCCTACCAGAGCCCCGGCGACAACAAGCGGTCGCGGGGGATGATGAACCGCGCCTGGCACGGCGCGAAACGCTGCGGCGCCGAGCCGTTGTGCCGGGAGCTGTCCGGCATGTTCCCGCCGCGTCCCGGCCACGCGTGGGAGGCGAGCGGTGCCGTCGCTGCGCCGGTGGCTGAGGCGCTTCCCGAAGGGCTCAGCGAGGCGGAGTTGCGGGTGGCCTCACTCGCCGCGATGGGGCACACCAATCGCGAGATCTCACGTGAGCTGTTCATCACGGTCAGCACGGTCGAACAGCACCTGACCCGCGTCTACCGCAAACTCAACGTGGGCAAGCGGGGCCAACTCCTGGACCGCCTGGGCCTCGCGGTCCCCGGCGGCGCCGCGACCGCGTGAGCCCGCCCGGCCCGGCGCCGGCTTGACCGTGCAGGGCCGGCCGCGCGCGGTCGGGTCAGGCCGGGAGCCTGGGGGAGAGCGGGGGCGGGATCCAGGGGTCGGTGCGGTGCTTGGTGGAGGTGACGCCGTGTTCGTCGTGGAGGTGTTCGGGGATCGCGTACTGCATGACCCGGCCGCGGGTCAGCGAGCTGAGTTCGAAGCGGGTGGTGAGGTCGCCGAGGCGGTCCAGCGCCCAGGCCCCGAGCGGGGAGGAGTCCTCGATGCGCTCCAGGATGCCGAGCAGGGTGGGCGTGAGGGTGATGGCCGTGTCCCAGGGGGAGCGCGGGACTTGGAGCCAGTCGGCGCAGGTGTCGCCGATCAGGTAGCGGATCAGGGCGGGGACGACCGGGTCGAGCAGGGTGCCGGGGACGACCCCCTCGTAGAGGTCGATGAGCTGGCGGGTGAGGGCGGCGCCTTCCGCGGAGGGGCCCATGTGGCGGGCCATGTAGAGGTCGGAGAAGTCGCGTGCCTCGGTGAGGTCCGCGGGTGCGGCCGAGGCGTCGACGCCGAGGATGGCGCCGACCACCCGCCAGGCGTAGAAGTAGGCGTCGGCGCCCTCGTTGGAGATGTGGATGCCCATGCGGTGCAGAGCGTCCAGCACCTGGACGGAGAACATCATCTGGCCGCCGATCATGTCCTCCTGGCAGATCGGCACGCCGAGGGCGGCTTCGTCCCAGTGGTTCTCGCGGCGCAGGTGGTGGCGGATCGAGGCGTGCAGCAGGCGGACCTTCTGGGCGGCCGGCAGGAACCTGCCGCCGGCCTCGAAGGCGTCGGGTCGCATCAGGTAGAGGGTGAACTGGCCGGTCTCGGCCATCCGCTTGGACGGATAGTCCAGCGAGTGCGTCGCGCTGAGGAGCTTGGCGACGTGCGGGACGACGTAGCAGGCGGGCATCGAGGCGAAGGAGAGCGCGGTGGAGATGTGGACGTTGTTGCGGAGGAAGAAGAGCCGGGCCTTCTCCATCTGGTCCCAGTCGACCCACTCGGGAGGGGCCGCGGTGGCGTGCAGGTAGTCGAGGGCCTCGTCGGGGACGTCGTCGGGCAGCGGTTGGCCGGTCTGGGCGAACCAGCGCATCAGGGCGTTGAACCTGCCGATGTCACCGCGCTCGAACAGCGCGTCCACCACGGAGTCGGCGAGCAGGTCGCCCTTCAGGCGCAGGGCGTCCATAGCTTCGGGTGTCACGGTCATGGGAGTGGCCCCTCGTTCGGTGTCTGCGGTAGCCGCGGTAGCCGCGGCGGGAGTTCGGTGGGAGTTCGGTGTCAGGAGGTGCGGGCCGTCGCGGCGGAGACCAGGTCGGCGAGCGCCCCCGCGGCCTGAGCGGGGAGCACGGTCCGGTCGAGGGCGTTGCACGCGGCGGCCGCCCGTTCGATGATCATCTCTTCGATGCGGCCGCGGGCACCGGAGCGGACCATGATCTCCCGCAGCTCGTCCAGTTCGGCCGCGTTGAGGTTGCGGCGGCCGAGCACAGCCCGCAGCCGTGCACGGTCGGCGGGTGTGGCCCCGGTGAGGGCGAGGGCGAGCAGCGCGGTGGGCTTGGCGCCGGCGAGGTCGTCGAGGTTGGACTTCCCGGTGTTCCGCGGATCGCCGAAGACGCCGAGCAGGTCGTCACGTAGCTGGAACGCCTCGCCAAGGGGCACGCCGTAGGCGGTGAAGACAGCCAGGAGTGCGGGCGATCCGCCGCCGAGCCGGGCGCCCAGGTGCAGCGGGTGCTCGACGGTGTACTTCGCGGTCTTGTACCGGATGATCTCAAGTGAGCTCTCCGCGCTCGGTGTTGTCCCGGTGCGCAGGATCTCCAGGCACTCCCCGGCGACCAGCTCGCGGGCAAGAGTGGCCCACAGCGGGCGGGCCCGCGCGAGATAGGCGGCGGGCAGTCCGCAGGTGGCGAACAGCTGCCCGGCCCAGGACATCAGCAGGTCACCGACCAGCATCGCCAACGACCTGCCCTGGGCCTCGCGTTCGGGTCCCTCGGCGACGGCGTGCCGTAGGGCCTGGTGCGCGGTGGGCGCGCCGTGGCGGATCGGGCTGTCGTCGATCAGGTCGTCGTGGACCACGGCCGCCGCGTGCACCAGCTCCATCGCCGCCGCTGCCCGGACCAGCGCCGCGCTGTCCGGCTGGCCGGTCGCCTGCCAGCCCCAGTAGGTGAACGCGGCGCGCAACCGCTTGCCATCCGCCACCGCGCCACGCAACTGCTCGGCCACCGGTTCCAGTTCGCCGTCGACGGCGACCAGCAGCTCGGTCTCCTGCTGGACGAAGGCGCGCAGGACCTCGTCCACCCGTGACTTGAGCGCCGACGCCGACGGCAGCTCAGGCATCGGAGGACGGCCTGCGGGCCGCCGCAGCGCGCCGCGCCACGGCCTCCAGGTGGGACTCGGTGGCGGGGGCCAGGCGGCCCAGCAGCAGCTCGCCGCGCGCCCGCAGGTCCTCCTGCCCGTCCGCGACCACCTCGCGCAGATCGGAGCGACCCAGCACGCCGCGCGTCAAGCGCAGCAACCCCTCTGCCTGTTCGAGTCCCAGGTCGACGACACCGGCCAGGATCCGGACCGCATCGGACCCCCGATCAGCGCGCACTCCCGATGCGTCCTGTGCAGGCATGAGAACCCCACCCTCCCCGGAAAGCACAGGCGCCGCGCCGCTCCGCCGGACGGCGGCGCGCGGAGCCCGCGAGCACCGGTGGTCCTTCCCCGGTGTGGAACGAGGCACTCAGAAGTCAGCCGAACCAGTGAAGAGTTGACAGCCCACGTCGATATGGGGTCGGTCTGTGCTAGGGGGATGGGGACGGAATGCGAGCGAAACGTGCCACGGCCTTGTTCCACCGCTGGTCGGCCGAAGACCCACGGTCGACTCATGCCTCGTAGGTGAGCGCCCTCCGCAGATGGAAGTCCGCGACGTCGAGCATCCACTCCCGGTTCGGGACGTCACCCTCGGCGATGCGAAGCGGGCCGCCGACCAGGTCCAGGTGCATGACGTACTGGTAATACCTCACGCGCCGCGGATCGAGGTCCGGGTTGCGGAGCGCCGCGTAGTGCGGGCCGAAGCGCATCCGCATCCAGCAGTGCTCCACTTCGATGTCGGTGTACATCAGGCCCTCGATGTCGATGATGACGGGCTCCCCGTCCGGCCCGACGAGCGTGTGTTCCGCGCAGAGCTCGCCGTGGACCACGCCGAGCTCTGCGCGCGGTTCGAGTGCGGCGTGCAGGGTGCGGAGCTTCTCCTCCAGCATCGCCTCGCCTTCGGCCGCGCGGGCGTCGCGGGGCACGGCGGTGGCGATGTGCACCAGCGCGCGCTCCAGGTAGGCCTGCTCGCAGGTCGTATCCGGCGGCGTGCCCCCACCGTCGATCCACGCCACCCGCCCGAACGTGGGCGCGCGGTAGGCGTGCATGCGCCGAAGCATGTCCGCGAGCTGCGCGAGCGTCTGCCGGCCGGCGTCCGGATCGCGTTCCAGCAGCGCCCCCAGCGTTCCGCCGCGGACGTCCTCCGCCACGGCGATGTCGGCCGGGTACAGCTCCTTGCTGCGGTCGGCGAGCAACAGCTGCGGCGAACGAGCTCCGACCGCTTCCAGTCGACGGGTGGCACCCTCGAAGAAGTCGATGCCGGAGGCGTGGGCGAACGGGTTCGACGGGTCGTCGTGGCCAGCCGGAAGCAGCCCGTCCCAGTAGTCTTCGTCGGCGTTCCAGACGTAGACGATCGTGCTCGTGGCGTCGTCCAGCGTGACGCGGTAGACGCCCTTCTTGGTGCCGTTGAGCAGGCGGTCGACGGTGGCGATGCGGCGGTCGGTGCCGAAGACCTCCCGCATCACCGGGGTCAGGGTTTCGACGTCGGCGAATTTTCGTTCAGCAGTCATTTCCGGTCCCCCTCTTGAGCGCCTGCGTCGATCCCAGCAAGCGGTTGCCAGCCTCCGCAGACGCGGACGCAGACGTGGACGCACCAGCATAGATGTCAGCCTGATGACGCAACCAGGGCAAGCGGAAGGGGGCCTCCTGGCGGCGCCGCGCTTACGTACACGTGCCTTCAGCGTCGTGGCAACTCCCATCGTGTAAAGGGCAGGCCGTCACGAGTCGTCCGCGATGCGGCGCTGCCGCTCCGGGACGCGCCGCGATCCCGTTTCTCCGTCACGATCGAAGACGTCGCCATCGACGGGACCTTCCCCTCCTCGGAGTTCGCGGAACGCGTCAAGGTTTGGGCCGCCGCGACGGTCGACGCGTGGAGCCGCGGCACGTGACCGAAAAAACCGTGGGCCCGCCGATCTCAGCGTTGCCTGGTTCCAGCCAGCACCGGAAGTACCGTCGGGCGAGGATGCTGATCTTGCGCTTCGCAGCGTTCGCTGGGAGGAGCTGGCCCAGGACTACGAGCTGTAGCGACGTGTGCTGGCCTGCGCGGCCAGCGCCGCTTGACGCGCGGGCGATCTGCTCGAGTATCGGGTTCACCGAGCTCCCTGCCACCCGCGTTCCCTCTCCGACACGGATCGTAGGCAGGTCGGCACCCAGCGCGCACGCAGAACAGACAACTACCCGAGGCGATGTGACGGACGATCAAGTCCGGCGATCACGCCCCTCTGCCAAGCGGCGTTGACGACCCCGCGCTATGCTCACGTCATCGGACGAATGTCGACGAAGTGGGGGACGACATGCCGGATTCGGAGCCGTTGGGCGGCGACCTGATCGCCCCGCACTCGACGCCGCCGGCGATCGACCCGACCGTGGCCACGTCGGCGCGCATCTACTCGTATCTGCTCGGCGGCGAGGATCACTTCCCGGCCGATCGCGCGGCCGCGGAGAAGGCCCTGGAGTCGATGCCGGCGTTGCGGGACTTCGCCCGCGTCAACCGCGCTTTCCTGACCCGCGCCGTACGGCACCTGGCGGAGATCGGCCTGGATCAGTTCCTGGATGTCGGCACCGGCCTGCCCGCCCCCGGCGGCACGGCCGAGACCGCGCTGTCGGTGCGGCCCGACGCGCGGATCGTCGGCGTCGACAACGATCCGATAGTCCTGGCGCACGCCCGCGCTCACGGCGAGGAGCCCGCGCCGTCAGGCGCGACGATTGTCGCCGGGGACGTCCGCCGGCCGGCGGAGATCCTGGAGAATCCCGAGGTACGCGGCCGCCTGGACTTCGACCGGCCCGTCGCGGTGCTGCTGGTCGCGGTCATGCACTTCGTCATCGACGAGGACGACCCCTACGGCGCGGTGCGCACCCTGATGGACGCCGTCGCCCCGGGCAGTGTGCTGGTGCTGTCGCAGGTGACCGCCGACCTGGACCCGGAAGGGATGCGCGCGACGGCGAAGGCCTACGCCCGATCGTCGGTGAAGACCGCCGCGCGAAGCGGCAAGGAGATCGCCGCGTTCTTCGACGGCCTGGAGCTGGTCGACCCCGGCCTGGTGGTGCTGTCGCAGTGGCGGCCGGACGAGCAGGTCCTCGCCGGGGACGACCGGATCGGGATGTACGGCGGAGTGGCGCTCAAGCCCTGAGTACCGGCTGGTACCGCCGCGGCGGTCGGCCCTGCTGCGGGCCCCGCTGGTCCCGGCCGGCTCCAGACGACACGCTGACGGATGATCAAGTCCAGCGATCATGTCCCTCTGTCAGTGTCGCGTTCCGTGGCCGCCAGGCGATCGCGCGGCCTGGCTATGCCGCGCACGGGTAGACCTGTCGACCCGTCGGCCAGGCCTCTTGTTCTCCCCGCTCCTGGGCCTCAGGGGCAGGAGCTGCCGCTCCAGCAGGGGCTGTAGCCGGGGGTGACGGGCGGCCGGGGTGTCGGTGGAGGCGGGGGAGGCGCCGTCTTGTAGGGGTTGACAACTGCTCCGAATTCTATTGGCCCTGTTCGGCTGGGCAGCTGGGCAGTGGCGTCAGCCGTCCGGGGGTGTGCGGGGCGTGCTGGTCCGCAATCCTGCGAACGGGGGAGCCGGGCCGGACTGCGAGTTCGACCTGTTCACGCCCCCGCGGGCAGCGCCGCGAGTGCGTCGATCTCGACCCGGAAGGCGGGATGGACCAGCCCGGCGACCTTGACCAGTGAACAGGCCGGCGGGCGGGCCGCGTCCAGGTACTCGTCGCGCACCTGACGGAAGGCGTCCAGGTCGTCCAGGTCGGTCAGATACACCGTCAGTTTGACCACGTGCTCCATCCCGGCACCTGCCGCTCCCAGCGCGGTGGCCAGGTTCGCGAAGACCTGCCGTACCTGGGCCTCGGCGTCCTCCTCGCCCACCAGGAGCCCCTGGGCGTTCACCGGGACCTGCCCGGAGACGGCGACCATGGGCCCGGCGAACACCACCGCATGGCTGTAGCCGTTGACCGGAGGGGTGCCGTCGGGCCGGACGAAGTGCTGCATCGTTTCTCCTTCACTCGGGTGGTGATCATCTCAAAGCGTCGGGTCGGTTGCACCGGCTTTCGGCGGTCCCGCCGGGCCGGGACGAGGGCGGTGAGCATCAGCGGCGACCAGGACTTCGCCGACCTGCCGCTCCCCGACCGGCTCCACCCGGACGCTGACGGACACCGGGGGTCTGTACGGTCTTCGGCTCTGTCCCGTAATCGGTGGTAACGAAGGGTGACGACCGTCGTTGGCATGGTGTGCGCGATGTCAATGAGCTTGTGGGTGTGGTGTTTTCGGGACTGTCGGCCCTGGTCATTGAGGACGTGATGGACGAGGGCGAGGTCATCCGGGTGTCGGCGCGGACTCGGGACGATCCGGTGCCGTGCCCGGTGTGCGGGCAGCCGACGGGGCGGGTGCATGGCTTCCACGGGCGGGTGGTCGCGGACGTGCCGGTGGACGGACGGCGGGTCGTGGCGTCGGTGCGGCTCCGGAGACTGGCGTGTCCGGTGCTCGGCTGCCCGCGGCAGACCTTCCGCGAGCAGGTTCCCGGCGTCGTGGAGCGCTACCAGCGTCGCACCAACCGTCTGGCCGACCAACTCGGATCCATGGTCAAGGAGTTAGCGGGCCGGGCGGGCGCCCGCCTCTCGCGTGTGCTGGCTTGCGCGATCTCCCGCTCGACCGCTCTGCGCCTTCTCCGCCGCATTCCGACACCGGTCGTGCGGATCCCACGGGTGATCGGGGTCGACGACTTCGCCCTCAAGCACCGGCACCGCTACGCAACAGTGATCATTGACGCCGAGACCGGAGAGCGGATCGACGTCCTGCCCGACCGCACCGCCCGGACTCTGGTCGCGTGGCTGCGCGAGCACCCCGGGGCCCAGTACGTCTGCCGCGACGGTTCCGGCTCCTACGGTGAGGCGATCCGCCAGGCCCTCCCCGAGGCGGTGCAGGTCAGCGACAGGTGGCAGTGCGCCATGAGGCGCCTTGTCGTATCCCCGATTCAGTCGGGAAGAATTTGGAGGGAGGTTCTTGGGTCCAATGGCTTACCTAATCCGGAAACGGTGAGGGGACCGCAGCATGCCAGGAAAGTGACGACCGGGCCCAGGCATTGGGGACGGGGCGTCGCGGGACCCGCGTGATATGGCGAAAGCTGGATTGCCTGAATTCCAATCCCCAGAAGATTGAAGGTCGAATCCGCCGGAAAGATGCCTGAAACCGGCGCCGCGCCCTGCGACGGCTTGATGCCATGGCCGACGCAACCTCCAGAGCGCGGAGCGATGCCCAGCGAGGGCATTCAAGGGGATGAGTGGAACGCCTAAGTCACGCTGTTACGTACGACAAGGACGAACATGGGATCGCCTAAGGGAGGAGATCTTCCTATGGCGACGGAGGCCCCGTAGTAGTCGCCGGAGTCACGACCGGCCAAGGAGGACGGGAAAGCCGTCCGCACGGGCGAAGGGGGCCAGGTGATCGGGCACCCAAGAATCGGGAGGTATGCGCAATGCAGAGCGCCGAAACGGTGCTGGGTGTCCTCCGTGAACGCGGCAGGCGCGGCCTGCCGTGCGATGAACTATATCGACAGATGTTCAACCCGCAGTTGTATCTGCTGGCCTACGGGCGTCTCTATTCCAACAAGGGAGCGATGACACCCGGGGTCACCGGGGAGACCGTGGACGGCATGTCGCTGGGCAAGATCGAGCACGTCATCGACGCGCTGCGCCACGAGCGCTACCGGTGGAGCCCGGCCAGGAGGGTCTACATCCCCAAAGGGCGGGGCAGCACGAAACTGCGTCCGCTCGGCTTGCCGCCCTGGAGCGACAAGCTCGTCGGCGAAGTGGTCCGTCTGCTTCTTGAGGCGTACTACGAGCCGACGTTCTCCGACTCCTCCCACGGTTTCCGTCCCCGCCGGGGCTGCCACACCGCGTTAAGTGATGTGGTCCATACCTGGACGGGTACGGCCTGGCTTATCGAGGGCGACATCGCCCAGTGCTTCGACCGGCTTGACCATTCGGTCATGCTCCGAATCCTGGGCGAGAGGATCCGCGACAACCGATTCCTACGGCTGGTGCACAACATGCTCAAGGCCGGATACATGGAGGACTGGGTCTGGAACGCCACGCACAGTGGAAGTCCGCAAGGCGGGGTTGTTTCACCGATCCTGTCCAACATCTACCTGCACAAGATGGACGAGTACGTCGAGAAGGTTCTGATCCCGGAATACACCCGGGGAGGAGTCAGGCAGTCGAACCGCGCCTTTCATCGGGTGTGGGCGGCTATGGCACGCGCTCGCAAGCGTGGTGACCGCACCACAGTGCGGGAACTGCGCAAGCAACTCCGCAGCATGCCCAGCATGGATACTCATGATCCTGGCTACCGGCGGCTGCGGTATGTGCGTTATGCCGACGACACCCTGCTCGGGTTCGCCGGACCAAAGGCAGAGGCCGAGGAAATCAAGGAGCGTCTGGCGCAATTCCTGCGTGATGAACTCAGGTTGGAATTGTCGCCGGAAAAGACGCTCATCACTCATGGCCGCACCCAGGCCGCGAGGTTCCTCGGCTACGACATCACCGTGCACCACAACGACCGCAAGATCACCGGCGGACGGCGTTCCGTCAATGGGGTCATCAGATTGCGTGTCCCTCGTTCGGTGGTATCTGCCAAGCAAGCCCAGTACATGGAGCGCGGCAAACCCGCGCGTCGGCCCGAGCTGCTGAACCAGGACGATCACGTCATCCTCAGCACCTACGGGTCGGAGTACCGCGGCATCGTCCAGTACTACCTGATGGCCGGCGACGTCTTCCGACTCTCCCGGCTGCAATGGGTCATGGAGACCTCGATGTTGATGACGCTGGCGAACAAGCACCGCTCGTCGGTGTCGAAGATGGCCCGCAAGTACGCGACCACCATCGAGACACCGCACGGGCCGCGCAAGTGCTTCGAGGCCCGCGTCGAACGCATCGGCAGGAAGCCACTGGTCGGACGGTTCGGCGGGATACCGCTGCGACGGGACAAGAAGACGGTCATCAATGACCGTCGGCTGGCCCCGGTCAACACCAAACGCAAGGAGTTGGTCACCCGGCTCCTCGCCGGGCGATGCGAGGCGTGCGGGCGCATCGACGAGGTGGAAGTCCACCACGTCGCCAAGCTCGCCGACCTCGGAAAGCCAGGACCAGACCGGCCCCCGTGGGCAGATCTCATGGCTGCACGGCACCGCAAAACCCTTGTGGTCTGCGGAAGTTGCCACGCAACCATCCACGGAAGGAAGTCTGTCCCAGCACTCACGGAGTAGTCACTGGAGAGCCGGGTGCGGTGACAAGTCGCAAGCCCGGTTCGGGCTGGGGGCCGTGGGAAAAGGGCCTGCTCAGCAGGCACCTCGCCGACGGCCCACCAGTACTCTGTGGAGCAACCTGTGCGGCAAGGTCCTGGCCGAGGTCCGCTCCCATGCCGCCTGCTGGGCCACCGCCGTGAACCCCGCCCGGCCCGGGGGCGTACGCGAACAAACCACCCGCCAGCGCTGGCAACAGGTCCACAACCTGCTCGACCAGGGCGTCGGCCTGCTCGAATGCGCTCGCCGCCTCGATGTCGCACTGAACACCGTCAAGCGATACGCCCGCATGCAGGAGCCCACCGCAGAGCGCCGCGCACCCCGCTACAAGCCCACGCTCGTCGACCCCTACCGCGACCACCTCCGCAGCCGCCGCGCCGCCGACCCGGCCGTCCCTGTCAAGCAACTGTTCCAGGAGATAAAGGAGTTGGGATACACCGGCAGCCTCAACCTGCTCTACCGCTACATCACCCAGGGCCGCGCCGGGGGCGACAAGCCCGTCACCACCCCGCAACGCTTCGCCCGCCTCCTCCTCACCCGCCCCGAGAACCTGCGTGACAAGGACACCGCACTCCTGCGGGAACTCACTGAAACCTGTGCCGAGATGACCGAACTCGCCCGCCTCAGCGCCGAGTTCGCGCAGCTACTGACCCCAGCGGAGGGCAACGACGCCAAGCTCACCGACTGGATCACCACAGTCCGCGCCGCCGACCTGCCCCACCTGCACTCCTTCGCGAACGGCCTCGAACTCGACCGCGCCGCCGTCGACGCCGGACTCACCCTCCCGTACCACAACGGCCGCACCGAGGGCGTCAACACGCGAACCAAGCGGATCATGAGGCAGATGCACGGCCGAGCCGGGTTCCCCCTGCTCCGCCACCGCATCCTCCTCCAGTGATCACTACACAGCGCTACCACCGATTACGGGACAGAGCCGTTGGCTGGACAGACCCGGTCAACGCTGTGCCGCGAGGTCGGTACGAACCAGCCGCTCGACGCCCTGTTGCTCCGGCTCAACCCGGCGCTGCGGGGCTGGTGCGCCTACTTCAGGCCCGGAGTGTCGTTCGCGACCTTCTCCTACCTGCGCCACTATCTGTGGTTTGCGGTCTGGCGATGGGCGCGGCGGAAACACCCCAAGACGGCCTTGAGGAAGATCTATCGCCACTACTTCGGCCGTGGATCTTGGTGGGCCAGTGAGAACAGGGAGCTGTTCAACCCCATCTCGGTAGGCACCACGCGCTACCGCTATCGGGGAGCAGCCATCCCCACCCCCTGGCCGATCACGGGATGAGAACCACCACCACGAGGCCCCTTCGGGGCTTGTGGAGAGCCGGGTGCGGTGCCAAGTCGCATGCCCGGTTCGGGAAGCGGCTCCGGGGAAACGGGCCGGTCGAAAGACCGGAACCGCGCCCCGGGCCGACTTCACCACTCTGACAGGAGAGCCTGACCGTTTGCCACACGATCTTGACCACCAATAGGTTCCTGCCACCTGATCTTGACCGGTGGTGGGGGTTGCTGCGCGGGCGTACGGCGATGCCGTGCTGGCGGAGTTCGAGCTCGGTTTCGTGGACGCCGGCGGGGTCCGCCGGCTCCCGCTGGGGCAGGGGTGGAACCGGCGGTTCGAGGCGGCCGAGCCGGTGCGGAAGGTCAACTGGGCCAAGGGCGGCCAGGGCTTCGCAGGCTGGTACTTCTCGGCGACGGTGGGCGACCACGTGGGCTACGAGTCGTGGCTGGAGCGGGACCGGCTGATCCTGCTGGACCGCGATCCGCAGGTGGTCGGGATCGCTTCGCAGCCGTTCTGGCTGCACTGGCACGACGGGAAGCGGCAGCGCCGGCACGCGCCGGACTACTTCGTGCGGCTGGCCGACGTGCGGGGCTGGGTCGTGGACGTCCGGGCGGGCGATCGGATCGACCGGCCCGCGGCCGAGGCGTTCGAGGCGACGGAGCGGGCCTGCGCCGCGGCCGGCTGGGAGTTCGTCCGCGTCGGTGAGCCGGACCCGGTGCTGATGGGGAACGTTCGCTGGCTCTCGCGCTACCGCCGGCGCCGCTGCCTGCGCCCGTCCACCATCGGGTGCAGGTCGGCCCTGACCGGGACGACGATTGAGCTGTTCGTGATGGCGTGAGCATCAAGCCGTGGGCCGTGGATGACGAGTTGTGGGCACTGATCGAGCCGGTCCTGCCGGCCTGGCCCGAGCGGTCTCCCGGTCCGAGGCCAGTGGCGGACCGGCTGTGCCTGCAGGGCATCCTGTTCGTTCTCTACACCGGGATCCGTCTACCAGTCGCTGGGGAGGCTGGGCCACTGGTCGTGGATCTTGCGAATGCCGGAACAGTCGCTGATGTAGGTCTCGTCGCCCTGGATGACGCCGTAGGCGCCGCTGTTCTGCCAGTGGAACACACAGTCAGGGTTGGCCCAGGGCAGCTCATTGATCAGGTCATTGAGCGCCTTGGTGGTCCCCTGGCCCCAGTCGGTGACGTGCACCTCGGTACCGCGCCTGAACCCCACTGCGCCGCTCTCGTACACCCACGCGTCCGTGATGCCGTCAGTCCAGTCGTTGGGGAGGCTGGGCCACTGGTCGTGGATCTTGCGAATGCCGGAACAGTCGCTGATGTAGGTCTCGTCGCCCTGGATGACGCCGTAGGCGCCGCTGTTCTGCCAGTGGAACACACAGTCAGGGTTGGCCCAGGGCAGCTCATTGATCAGGTCATTGAGCGCCTTGGTGGTCCCCTGGCCCCAGTCGGTGACGTGCACCCGGGTACCGCGCCTGAACCCCACTGCGCCGCTCTCGTACACCCACGCGTTTGTGATGGCGGTCATTCGATCCTGCCTCTTGTTCTCGAATGCGGTTCTGTACGGCCCTTCCCGGGAGGGGGTCAAGGGGAGACCGCCTTCGATCCGGGCCTTGTGGCGGGCGGGCCTGTCGTCGCACTACAGGCCGACGGTCCCACTCACGTGAAGGGCCGTTGGCCGAGAGCGATGTGCGCTCCGCCCCTGAGGCCAGCCTCGCGGAAAGGGGATAGTAAGTGCAAGGACAATCGTCTGAATGGCCCAGCGGCGAGCAGTGGCGGGCTTGAGTGACGCTCTGTCAGTTCAGTAAGCCTCGTACCATGATCACGAGGTGGCCTTCTTGAGGCGGCGCCAGCAGATGAGTGAGCAGGCCAGGGAGACGAAGCCGTTGTGGTGGTCGAGGCGTCGTTCCCAGCGGACGGCCAGGGGCTTGAACTCAAACTCACCTGTCAATTGGTCAAGGTCGCCTGTCAGAGGTCACTGGTTCGCAGGGCCGGGACGGCGGCGTCCCAGCCCTGTCCCAGCAGTGTCCCAGGCTGTCCGATTCGACCCGTTTTGCTGGGGCAGTCCTGGGACTGTCCCAGGCCATTTCGCCTGGTGGCGGCGTTCTGCGCCCGGGGTGGGACAGTTGACCTGTCGCACCGAAGTTAGTCGACCAGGTGAGCCGTGACCTGCGTGGACTTGATTGAGTGAGACGACTGCGGGTCGGCGGTTTCCTGCGCGAGGTCGAGGGCCCACCGTTCGGTCGAGGGCCCGTGGCATCATCAGGCTGGTGAGCGGACGCGTTGTACGAACCCAGGCCGAACGTCTCAGTGGATACCGCCGCGTCCTTGAGGCGAGGAGCCCGGACGTGAGCGCTGAGCGTCTGCGCTCGCTCGCGGTCGATGAGATTCGGCCAGTGCGGCTGTGGACGGCGCGTAGTTCCTTGGCGCCGCCTGATGCGTTGGATCGGCTCGCACGGGATGAAGATTCGTCGGTTCAGTGGAATGCGTTGATCAACCCAAGCCTGCCCGACACTGCACTGCGCTGGCTCGCGGACTTGGAGGCGGAGAAGGCCGGCACGAGATGGTTCCTTTTTCGCGAACGCATAGTTCATCACCCCAACGCCTCGGAGGCCCTGCGGGCGGAGCTCGTGGCAGCTGGGGCCTGCAGTTGCCCGCGGCCATGCGGCCGGAACGTCTATGGGCGGCAGATTTTGACTTCGACGCCGTAAATCGATCAGTCGTCAGCGGCAGTTGTCCTGTCTCACCGGTGCCTTAGGTTCCGCTCCTCCAATGCCTCCAGCGCCTCGATTTGGAGCGTTTCCAGGTACTCCCAGGGTTCGAGGTCCCGCTCACGCATCTCGCGCTCAACGCGCCAGTGGATGAACCGTGAGTGGGGAGTCCCGAAGAGGTGACGTCGGTCGATGTCGAGGTCCGGGGACTCTGTCAACCACTTCACCAGGAGGCCGGTCATGCTCAGATCGAACTCGATGAAGGGATGGTGGCGCTCCCACAGGACAACCGGCCACCGCTCGGGAACCGATCCCGTCGTGCGCCAGTAGACGGCGCCCCACAGGTCGCCGTTGCCGTCCGCCAAGCGGAGTCCGCACACCAGTGCCCCGGGCTCCGGCCACAGCGGGTAGTTGGACTTCGTGTGCTGGAGCCACGCGGTCTTCTCGGGGGTCGGGGTCATCTGGCCTACGGACGCAATCCCCGACTCGTGCTTTCCGCTCACAGGCGGGAGCACCATCAGACACTCGTCGATAGTGCCCACGCCGTAGACGGAGATCAGGTCGCGGAAGTCGGCAGGCAACTGGCAGCCGAGATCCCGCTCAACCACCGGCCAGTCGATTCGCTCTCCGTCCTCCGGGCCGGGAGGCAGCAGCGCCATGAGACGGTCCACGTCAGGGTGCACAGTCGCCGTTCCTTCACAGCCGCATGATCATGAGCGCTCACTGTATGCCCGCCTGGTGACACTCACGCCACCCGTCGTTACGGCCACTCACCATCCCACCGCGGCCGCCCGCGTGACTCGGTTCGCTGAGACGAAAGGCGAGACGACTGGGTTCGCTGAGTAGACGCCTCGATTGAATGAGAACGGTCAACAGTGCTGGGACATCCACCCCGGTCCGGCCGGCTGACCCGTCTCAGCGAAGTTTGAGCAGTCTCGCCGAAGTTTGACCGGCGCGGGTTGCCCGCGCGCACCCAGTTGGCGGACGCGGGGGGGTGATACTTCCTCAGGTCCACTTGGTGCTGTCAGAATCCGCAGGTGAAACACACAACTCACCGTCTCACCCCCGCGCAGAAGCGGCGCCAGGTGATCGGCGGACCGCTCTTCCTGGCGGGCTCGGCCTACTTCCTGTACCTCACCGTCAGTCGGCCCCTGAACGAACGGACCGCTCTGGTCGGGACTCTGTTCGTCCCACTGCTGGCCGTCATCGGCACCGCCCACCTGCTTGCCCTCCTCACGAGCGTGAACTTCGACGAGCACGAGCTGCGGTGGACCACCCTGTTGGGCCGCCGCAAGCGGTTCGCCTGGGCGGACATCACGCACGTCGAGGTGGTGAAGAAGAACGAGCGCGCCAACGCCCCGGAGATCGTAAGGATCACGCACCGGGTCCGCGGCATGTACGACCTGCCGGTGCTCATAGGTCTCCCGGGCAGCTGGCGGGACCCCGATTTCGAGGCCAAGACCGCCGGCCTCGTCACCACCTGGCGCGCCGCCGCGGCAGCAGCCACGAAGTAGGTTCGCACCCCCACGGCGGGCGCCGACCCACAATCGCGTGGCCGGCACCCTCGGCCCTCTGGTGCTCAACAGAGCAAAGAGAGAACGCAGAGATCGCTCCGTCCCAGGCGGCAGGGATGCCGACCCGCTGTGCCTGCAGCCGGCGACGGGGCGAGCCGGGGGACTACCTGCTCAAGGGGCACCTGAGCGGCCCCGTCGAGCACCCGAGGAGCCAGGAGCAGTGCCTGAAGCTGCGCGGCCAGGGCCGCGCCGAACTCGCCCAGGCGGGAGCTGACCAGTGAGCCCCGCCGACCCGGACAACCCGAACGAGGCCGCCCGTCTGACCCAGGAGCTCATCGACGAGGGCTACACCAAGCGCCAGGTCGCCAAGATGCTCGGCCGCGACGCCTCGCTCGTCAGCCAGTTCTTCAGCAAGGGCAAGGGCGCGAGCATGGTCGGCGCGCTGCGCCAGGTGGTGCGGCGGTGCGCGGCGGCGAGCGCGATACCGAGGCGCTGTCCGGTATCGCCGGGGCGAACGTGAAGCGGCGCACCACCAAGGGCGGGCAGAAGGCGCGGGTGCGGGGCAAGGACACGATCGGCACCCCGGGCGGCAGCATGGCCGGCCGTGCGGGGAAGCAGGCCATCAAGCCCGGTGCCGCCCACCTTGCCCCGGTGGTCCACGAGACCGGGCAGGCCGGGGGGAGTCGGCCTTCACCGTGCGGATGAAGGCCAACCAGTTCACCCACTCCGCCGGGTCGAAGGACGACTCGCCGGGCCTGCGGCGTGGAGTGATCCCGCGCGCGGGCGGCACCGAGGAGCGCACCTACGGTTCCAGCTCGACTGGTGGTTCGATGCCGCTGAGTGGTCCCAGCGCGTCGCGGACCAGCACGGCGACGTCACCGAGGTGATGAAGGCCTGGCTGGTGGAGACCGGCCGCGCCGTCGGGGACGGCGACATCGCCTACATGGAGGTCCGCGGCTGGGTGTCCGACTAGCAGACCGGCGGCTTTCCCGGATGTGACTGAACACTTCACTTGGCGGGTGAGCGCCCGAGTTGGCGGGCTGAGCGTTAGGCTCGGGCGAGGTGTCTGAGCCGGGACGCGGTGGTTGGAACCTGGCCATGGGGACTGGAACCACCGTCGGCTGCCCGGTGAGGTTGATCCCAGCCGGCTGCTTCCTGGCCAGGTCGGGCCCGGGTGGGCGACGCGAGACCGGTGTCAACAAGCGTGGCATATCGCCGCGGGTGCCAAAGAGAATGTCCCGTCGGTTCCAGCCGCGATGGCCCGCAGTCCGAGGAGAAGCAGGTCGCCGGGCCCCGCAGTTCCAACTACCGTGGCCCGGCGCAGTGTCCGCCTTGGCGGGACGGTGCTGTCATTGATCACAGCTCCACTGGCTAGTGCTCGCTCCAGCCGAGGACCTGATCGGCTTCGGCCCACGGGCCGTCGACGACCACGGCACCACCCGTTCGCAGGTCGACCAGGTTGAGGGTTTGGTGGTACGACTCCGCGTACGCCGCAACTGCGGAGGCCGCTGACGGATCCGGTACGACGGTGTTCCCAGACATCGGCCAGCTGGTCGCGGCGCCTTGGCCCACGGCTATGGGGAGGGCGCGCTGTTGGACGACGGCCCCCGTACTGGGATCACTGGTGGTGACGGTGTAGGTGTAGCCGCTCTGCTGGCCCGACTTCTTGGTGACCCGGACCAGGTCGCAGCTGCCGGGCTGGAAGAACCAGAGCGTCCCCATCGAGCCGTCCTGCGTGCTCCCCACGTGCTTGGCCGTCTGCTGAGGGGCGTTGGGGTCGCCTCCTCCCGGCTTCAGCAGATCTGTGAACACATACTGCTGGTCGTCCGTCGCAGTCTTCGCGTCGACCAGCACATGGCTGCCGCAGGAGGAGTCGACCGTCCAGCGGGTGTCCAAGTCGTCCAACTGCGGGGACAGTTGCACGGCGGCGATGGTTGACACATCCGCCGACGGTGCTTGGTACTGGCCCGTGACCAGGGGCATGTCGCCCTTCAGCCGGTCGAAGGCAAGGTGGTCGTTGTCCAGCCAACGCGCGCAGGACATCGAGGAGTACACCGTCTGCGGACCGCCGGTGGGGAGCGCACCGGGGCTGTTCCAACTTTGCTGCTGGCTGTAGATCGCGCTCTTGCGCGTGGCGACCATGGTGAAGGTCCCGTCCAGGGCGACGGAGAACACCCCCTGATGGGTGGTGAAGGCAACGTGCTTGCCGTCCGGTGCCCACTCGGCGCACGACACACCATCGACCACCGGTGGCACGGTGATCTGCTGCGCAGCGGGAGCCAGGCTCCGCACCGTCATGATCCGGCCCGACACGTAGGCGAGCGATGTGCCGTCTGGGGACAGTGCCGCTGTCCCCTGGACCACTGGCGTGCCCGGGTCGAGAAGCGGCACGGCGGTGGCCTTGCCGCCCTCGATGCGGCTGATCCGCCAGACCATCGTGGTTCCGGGAGGCTGCTGTCCCTCGACGACCAGGGAGCCCGAGAACTCCGGAGCCGGCGGCTTGGGCGGCTTGGCACCCGACGCGCAGGCGCTCGCCACGAGGAGCAGCGCCAGCGCGCCGAGCGACCGCCAACGCGGCCTGGCAATACGACTGTTGGACTCGATTAACATCGCTCGATCGTGCCAGCCGCTGTTCAGGCATGGCAAGGGTGGTCAGTGACTGGCCGCGGCCTGAGGCCAGCTCGGTCTGTCCGCATGGACCGTAGCCATCGCTTCCCGCGCAGACGGAGGCGAACAAGCTGGTCATCTCCCCCTGCCCTCCAGGCATCGGAGCCGACCCGGAAGCCTGCCGCCTCTGGAAGTACCACCGTAGATTCACCTGCACCTGGCTCAGACAGACGAACGACCATCCCCACTACCGCGAGCTGAAGATGCTCTTTGACAAGCATGCCGACCAACTCGCCGTCGCCATTGACGCCACCCGCTCAGCTCGCCAAATCAACCGCTCATCCGCCAAGTGAAGCGCTCAGTCGCACCGGACCTCCCGGGGAGGCCGCCCGCCTCTCACCACCCAGCCCGCCGCTCAGCCACCCTCCCCGCACCGCCCGGCATCCGAAGGCGAAGCACCGCTGTGGAGACCACCGCCGCCACCGCCGAGCAGGACGTGCCGGCCGGGCTGCGCGCCCAGGCCAAGGCGCCGGTTCCGGCGCAGCCGTCCGGCAGCGTCGTCAATCCGCTGCCACTGCACTGGTTCCAGAAGGACGCCGTCGCGGCCGCGGTGCGTGAGGTGAAGAACGGGGGCCGCGCCACGGTCGTCGCGGCGACCGGCTCGGGCAAGACGCTGATCGCCGCCGGCTGCGCCCGTCGTCTCGCCGTTGCGTGGCCGGGTGCTGGTGCTGGTGCCGACGATCGAGCTGTTGGAGCAGACCGCCGAAGCGTGGTCGCTGCGGGGCGGTCGCCGGGGGCTGGCCATCGCGGCGTGCTCGCGTCAGGAGGCGTTGGAGAGTGCGGAGGCCGGCGGCCGCATTCAGGCGCAGGTGACCACGCAGGCCGTCCGGATCGCCGACCTGGTCGCCACCGCCGGGCCCAGCGAGCCGGTCACCGTCTACGCCACCTACGCGAGCATGGAGCGCATCGTCCAGGCCCACAGTGACTTCAGCCTGCCGATGTGGGACCTGGTGGTGATCGACGAGGCGCACCGCGCCGCCGGCGCCGAGGGCAGGGCGTGGGCGGCCGTCCACGACGACGCGCAGATCCTCGCGAAGCGCCGGTGGAAGCTCGGGCAGGGGATCGAGCACGGATTCCTCGCGGACTACCGCGTGCTGGTGCCCGTGGTGACCGATGAGGTCCTGCGCGAGCTGCTCAACCTGCCCGCGGTCGCGGACCTGCGCTCGCAGCGCTCGAATGAGGAACTGCTGCGCCTGGCCCTGCAGATCGCGGTGCTGCGCGCGGTCGCCGACCTCGGCCTGCGCCGCGTCATCACCTTCCGCTCCCGGGTGTCCGCGGCGCGGGAGTTCGCGAGCACCCTGCTGGACGCCTGCGAGCTGCTGCCCGACGCGGACCGCCCCGAGCGGATCTGGGCGAAGGCGGTCGCCGGCACCGACCGCCTCAAGGACCGCCGCGCCGCGTTCACCGAGTTCAACGCCCACACCGGCGACGACGGCGAGGAGTGCGGAATCCTCGCCAACGCCCGCCTCCTGTCCGAGGGCATCGACGTCAGAAGTGTGGACTCGATCGTCTTCAGCGATCCGAAGTCGAGCGTCATCGACATCGTCCAGGCCGTCGGCCGGGCGCTGCGCCAGTCCTACCGCCAGGGCAAGGTGTCCTGGGTCATCATCCCCATCTACCTGCCCAGCCCCGCCGTGGGCGACGACACCGCCGCCGCCGACCCGGCCGAGGTCCACGACGCCGGTGAGGTGGTGAACGCGGAGGCCGACGCCGAGCTCGAAGCATCCGGCTTCCGTACGATCTGGCGGGTCCTGCGGGTCCTGCGGGTCCTGCGGGTCCTGCGGGTCCTGCGGGCGCTGGCGGCGCATGACGCCCGAGTGGTTGGCCGGATCACCGAGCTGCGCACCAACCGCTCCCAGACGCAGCACACCACCACGGAGGCCTCCGAGAAGGCGGAGGCCGACACCGGAGAGGGGGAGGAGCAGCCGGCGGTGGTGGAGTCGCCGGTCGAGTGGCTGCGGATCAACGCGCGCCAGCACGCGGCGCGGATCCTGCAGACGGTGAAGCTGCGGGCGTTCAATCCGCGGGTGGTCGAGTGGCAGCGGATGCACGCCGTCGCGGCGGTGTTCCACATCGGGCACGGCCATCTCGACCCCACCGGCAAGGCGAAGCACACCGGGCTGATCTCCTGGCGCGCCCGCCAGCGTCACCTCAACGGCCAGGGCCTGCTCGACGCGGCCCGCGTCTCCGGGCTGGATGCGCTCGGCGTGATCTGGTCGAAGAACGCAGGCGCGCGGGGGCGCGGCGCCGCGTACGCCGCCGCGTTCCATCACCAGCACGGTCACCTGGCGATCCCGGCGACCGCGAAGCTGGACGACTACGCGGTGGGCGCGTGGATACCGCCGCCAGCGCAAGGCCGCGGGCCTCAACCCCGACCAGGTCGCCAAGCTGGACGGTCTGGACGAGCTGTGGCGGATGGAGCCGGACCGGAACCGCTCCTACCGCCGCCTGCTCGCCTACCTGGCCGCCGGCGGAACCCTCACCGGCCCGGTGAACCGCACCGGCCTCGGCGACGACTCGGCGTTCCGCCCCGGTGCGTGGCTGCGCAAGCAGGCGGGGGCCCGCGCCGATGGGAAGCTGACCGAGCAGCAGAGCGCGCTCCTGGATGCGCTCCACGGACATACAGCCGAGACCGTCGCCGGCTGACCGGACCGAAGATCCGCCGTCGCGGCCCACGGGGGCGGCCCGACCCGGAGGGACGAGTGACCACCACCGGGACCACCCCGCAGCCGCCCGAAAGGCCGGTCACCGCCGCCGAGGAACCGGGCACGCCGGTCGGCCGCGACTGGCGGGAGGAGCCGGGGACCGCCCGCCTGGCCCGCCTTGCTGCGGCTCGGCTGCGCCGTGCCCTGGCGGCCGGGTCACAAGGATTTCACAAGACCCCTTGCTAGGTTCGCCGCTGATTCGGCACTTGGAAGGGGTAGTTGATGGCGTTCCCCGGGCATTGGACGTTTCCGCGGGCCCTGGCCCTGGCCGTGGCGCTGGGCGCGTCGGGCTGTCAGACAGTCGGCACCGGCCCGAGCGGCGGCACCGGTCCGAGCGGCGGCACCGGTCCGGTGTCGTCCGTTGCGGTAGCCACAGCGGTTGCCCCGCCCGGGTGCCAGACCGGGCCCGCGCCTTCGCAGCCGCAGCTCACCGGTGTCCGCACCACGAGCCTGACCGTGCCGGCCCAGCCCTTCGGATTGGTCTACGCCCCTACCGGCCACGTCGCCTTCGCGGTGCTGCAGTCGGCACTGGGGGTGCTGTCCACCGACAGCGCCACGCCACGGCTCGTGCGGACGATCCCGCTTCCGGCCGCGAGCGTGGGCAAGGAAGGCGCCACCGGAATCACGCTCACCCACGACGGAAGCGAACTGCTCATCGCCGCGGGCAGCGGGGCGATCGTGGTGGACACGGCCAAGGCAGCGGCCGGCACGCCAGGGGCCGTGCTGGGAACGCTCACCGGCACGGCCGGGACCAGCGCGATCGAGGTCACCGTCTCACCCGACGACCGCTACGCCTTTGTCAGCCAGGAGTACGGCAACGCCCAGACCGGCCACCGCGGTGACATCGAGGTCTTCGACCTGCGCACGGCGGTTCGTACCGGGTTCGGCCAGGCTGCGCAGATCGGCAGTCTCACGCTGGGCGACGCCGTGGTCGGCACTGCCCTGTCCCCCGACGGGCGCCGACTGTACGCGACCAGCGAAGTCGACCCGAGCACGCCCCCGAGCACGCCGGCGAGCACGCCGGCGGGCTCCAAGCACGGCGAAATCAGCGTCATCGATCTTCCCACCCTGGAGTCCACGCCCGGCAAGGCCCTGCTGGGCAGCGTCGCCGCCGGGTGCGAGCCGGTACGGGTCCTCCCCGCACCGGACGGGCACACCGTGTGGGTCACCGCACGGGGAAGCAACGCCCTGCTCGCCTTCGACGCCGACAGGCTCACCACCGACCCCGGGCACGCCCTGCTCACCTCCGTCCAGGTGGGCACCGCCCCGGTTGGCCTGGTCCTCCTCCAGGGCGGCGCCCGCATCGTTACTGCGGACTCCGACCGGTTCCACACCGCGGGCGCCACGACCGGCCTGACCGTGGTGGACACCCGGGCCGCGCTCACCGGTAAACCGGCCGCCCTCGGGCGCATCCCGACCGGCGCCTTCCCCCGCGAGTTCGCCCTCAGCCCCGACGCGACGACCCTGCTCGTCTCGGACCACGACTCCGACCAGATCCAGGCGATCGACACCGCCACACTGCCGTGAGGTGGGCCAGCCGAGTCGACGTCCGAATTGTGGACGCCGTGTGCTTCGCGGTCCCGAAGTCCTCGGTCATCGACCCTGGAAACGGCCCCGGAGGCCGCGCGGGTGGAGCCCCGGGCGATGCTGGTGGGCCGTCAGACGGCCTGCAGGGCGGCCCCGCAGTCTCCCCGGAGACTGCGGTCGCAGCGGCGGTCGAGGGGGTTCTCGACGACGTCCCCGCTACCGTCCAGGCACCCTGGGCGCCGCGCGGGTGGCGCAGGCTCGGGCCTCCGAGCCGCTCCTCGCGCGCGCGGATGCGAATGCACGCGCTGCCCAGCGAGCGCGGGGGCGCGCGTGGGCGGGCGCGGGTGCCCGGCGGGGCGAGCGTGCGCGGGATCGGGCCGGTCCGGGGGCCCTTGTCCGATAGGTCGGCGGGCCCCGGCCACCGCCGGGCGAAGGGCCGGCCAGCGCGGCACTCCGCAGGGGTGCCGCGCAAGGTGGCTTGCAGCGCGAGCCGTAGAATTGACATGGCCTAGACAGTTGGCTGGCGGGCCGCGTCCTGCGGGTTGATTGAGAAGCGTGGCAGGACGGAGGGTGGGTGCGGTGGGTGGGGCTACACCAATCAACGCGCCCTGCCCCAAGCGCCGCTGGAACCGCCCGGCGCACGCCGAGCTCATGACCATCCAACATGTGAGCCCCTGTCACTCTTCCGGGTAATAGGCCCTCCAATGGAGGGCCTATACCTTGGCAGAGGCACATGCCATTGGCCTCTGCTTTAGGAGGAACCATGCCGACCCTGCGCAAGAGTCTCATCGCCGCGACCGTCGCACTGCTCGTGGGTGCAACGACCGTCGCGACGCAGAGCAACGTCAGCGCGGCTCCGGCCGCGCCCCCGCCGACCTACGGAATCCAGCATCTGAACACGCAGGTCGATCTGCCGCCCGGCACCTGGACCGACACCCCCCTGGAGGTTGTTCTCCCCAGGGCCGGCACCTACGAACTCGACGCGAACGTCCGTGGACGCCTGTCCGGTGTCCCCCCGCTCAACACGTACATCACCGCGCGACTGTGGGACGTCAACTCCGGCACCGCCGTGCCGCAGAGCGAGCGGCTCGTCCACCAGATCATCGACTACAACGCAGGCAACGCCGAGGCCGGCGGCAACGAGACCGCACCGATCAGCGAGCAGATCAGGGTCAACGGGCCGGCCATCATCCGGCTGCAGGGCCTGCGGACCGACGCACTCGGGGCGGCGACGATCGCCCAGATCTACTCGGACAACAGCGGCTACACCTCGCTCCGCTACGAACGGGTCGGCCCCTGACCGTCGCAGCCGGCCAGATCTAAAGGCCCAAACTCACAGCCAGGCCCCCGACCGGTGAGAACGGTCGGGGGCCCGGTGAGTTCCGTACCGAAGCGCGGCGTGCTGCCCGTGGGGTTCGGGCGTTCTCGCAGTCTCGGCCCGCCGGACGCCAACCGTATCGGCGGCACGGCCCGGGCGGCTGTCAGCACTGCTCCTCCTGCTCCTGGTTGTCCGGGTAGCGGTAGGAAATCAGCGGGGCGGTGGCGCGAGCCTGCCGGACCGGGTCGGCCCGGCCACGGGCAGGCAGACTGCTGTCATGGGGCTTCTTCTTGTCGGGGTGGCCGCGGTCGCCGTGGTCGTGTGTTTCCTGCTGTTCGGTGTGGGTGTGTCACTCGCCGGGTGGTTGGTGTTCGGCGTCGTGACGGGGTGGATGGTGCTGTCGCTGACGTTGGCCGCGGTGACACTGATCATCGACACCCACGGTCGCGACACGCCGCCGACGTTGGGGGAGGTCTTCCGGGCGTGGATGGTGACGGCAGCTCGGATGACATGGGTTCCGTTCGCGATGGCGGTCGATGTGATGCGGGGTCGGGGCGGGAGGCGGCCCGGGCCGAGCGCTTGATCGAAACTGCGCGGGCCGAATCCGTCCAGAAAGCGATCAGGCCCGGTCCCCAGTGGCTTCCGTCACCGTGCACAACTCCCAGCGCATGCCCAACTCGGTGAGGCGCTGGGCGCGTTGGGTGGGGATGTCGGCGCGTCGGTTGTGGCTGTTGGTGATGAACAGCCCCTGGCTGACCTCCACGGTGGTGCCGTCGTCCAGGAGGATGGTCTCCTTGTGTGTGCGGGGGACGTTCAGGTGCCCCTCACGCTCGCGGTACTGGGCGGCGGTGGCGAGGTTCCGGGCCTCCTTCTCGGCATGCGTCACCTTGGCGGGCGAGAGCTGCTCGGCGGGCAGCGGCTCGAGTCCGAGACGTGCTCCAGCGCCCACTGCTGGGCGGGGGCGAGTGTGTCCCAGCCGGTCTGCTGGGCGCGGCCCCAGGCGGCGAGGTTTTCGCCCTGGGCGACGATGCCGCCCGGCTCCGCGCCCGCCAGCGTCCCGCCGTCCTGGATGTGGCGCCAGGCCAGGGTGAAGTTCCGCTGCCATTCCACCGACCAGGTGGGGCACCACGCCGGGTCGATGGCGTCCAGGGCGGCCTTGCGGTCGGCGGTCAGCGCCCCCGCCCAGTCCAGGCCCTCCTCCCCGGCCTCGGCCCGGCGCTGGAGCGTCTCGGTGCGGCGTTGGGCGGTGCGCAGGTTCTTCATGATGGTCCCGACCGGGCGCCCGCCCCACACGGCCTCGTTGGGCGGGCAGGCGTGGCCGTGCTCGGCCGCGTAGCCGGCCACCGCGGTCAAGTTGCAGGTGAAGGCCGTGTCGAACACCGACCACACCATGCCGAGCTCGTCCAGCAGCGCGACCCGCTCGGCATCCAGCACATTGGCAGCCCGATACCGGCGCTGATCGGCCACCCACACGCCCGGCCGGTGCCCAGACGGCGCCCGGTAGGCGTACGGCACCTTCACGTCACCGAACTTCTCCCGGTAGGCGAGCAGCTCCTCCAGCCCCCGCCGGAACTCGGCCCGCTCCGGCTCCAAGACCCGGGTGCGGATGAACGCGGCGATCACGGCGGGGTCGCGCTGGGTGGAGAACTGGAGCTGCTGCGCCTCCCCGGCGGCGGAGCGGCGCTCCTCCGGCTCTCCGGCGTGCTTCGGCTCCCTGGGCGGCCGGGTCTCGGACTGCGGCATGGCCAGGCGCTCGATGGCGGCCGCGTCGTGCGAGCGCAGCGCCATCAGGATCTTGGACAGCCCGTCGTAGGCCCGGGAGGTCAGCAGCTGGTCGCCCCTCTCGCCGGCCCCCAGCAGGACGGGCACGACGATGGTGGCGATCTTGCCGCTGCCCGGGCGCATCCGCAGCGCCCGCCCGACGGCCTGGACCAGGTCGACCATGGACCCGCGCACGTCGGCGAAGAACACCGCGTCGCAGTCGAAGGTGTCCACGCCCTCGCTCAAGACCTTGACCGAGGCGAGGATGTACCGCAGCAGCCGCCACCCGTCCTCCCCGACCAACGAGGCGAAGGTGGCCAGAAAGGCCCGCCGCTCGGCGGAGGTGTGCTCGGCCTCCAGCCACGTCGTCCCGATCAGCTCCGGCTGCGGGTGCAGCGCCGGGGCCTGCTCCCACAGCACCCTGTTCGGCCGCGGTGGCGTCCGTCGTGGGTCGTGGGGTGGGTGGTTGAGCGGCGGATCGGTGGGAGTGGCCGGTCAGTAGTTGTGGTGGACCTGCCAGTAGGCCCAGGCCTGGTTCGGGCTGCCGTAGCGGCTGTTCATGTAGTCGTAGGCCCACTTGATCTGGGTGCCCGCGTTGGTCTGCCAGTCGGAGCCGGCGGAGGCCATCTTGTTGCCGGGGAGGGCCTGGCCCAGGCCGTAGGCGCCCGAGGACGGGTTGGTCGCGGTGACGTTCCAGCCGCTCTCGTGGCTGATGATCTGGTCGAAGGAGGCGAGCTGGCCGGCGGGGACGATGTTCGCGGCCAGCGACTGCGGCGTCTGGGCCGAGGCGACGGTCGGGGCGATGGAGGCGCCGATCGCGGCGATGCCGACGGCGGAGGTGAGCAGGGCGACGGACTTGCGCATGCGGGTGGAGATCACGGGCATGTGGAGTTCGACCTCAATCGTGGGGGCGCCTCGCCCCGCGGTTCGGCGGGCCCGGTGGGGCCCGGCGGGCGGGAGTCGGCACCGGGGCGGTCACGGGTGGTGACTGCCGTACGGGAGTTGCGGGAGTGGATCGGACCACCGCCGCAGCTGGCGACTGGGCCATTGTTAGCGGGGTCGGCGGCTGGCTCCAAGGGGTGCCCGCTACGACGCGGCGTCGTAGCGGGGTGGGGCGAACACGCCGCTCGCGCGCGGGCCGGCTGCTCGTCGTCCGGGCGGTCAAACCTGGCAGGGCATGCTTTTTTGGGCGTTTTGTACCGGTTTGAGCTGCGAAAACAGTGGAGGCTCGGCCGTAGGCGCGGGAGCGCGGCGGGGGCGGCGAGCAGCCGGGCGGGTGCGGTGGCCGGAGCCGACGGGTGGCCTACTAGGGAGGGTAGGGGGCGCCCGGGACGCGTGAGCACCGTCACGGGCCACCCCGATCCGGCAGCCCCCTCAAGGGGATCCAGCTCACATCGTGATGGCTGTCTGTGACCGTGTGGTGGCGCCGACACGTGTTCGGTCGCAGCCCGGTCGCCGAAGACCCGCACCGCTGATCGGGCGCGCCCGCGAAGGCCCCGGACCAGCGGCTCGCCGCCGCCCGGCCGGACCCGCCCCTGCGCATCGCTCTCGACCCGCGCCGGCCTCGATGTCCCTGGCCGGCGACGACCGGCAGGCCGCCGGCTATGGCCCCGGCGGCCGGGAACCGGTCCGGATCCGCGTGAGCATCCTCGGGGCGCCCTGCCGCGCGCATCGGTTCTTGGGCGCGCGCCGCTTGCTGATGGTCTGCGGCGGTGCAGTGGAAGGTGATTCGGTCGGCGATGGCCGCGCAGAGGCGGGCGTCCCCGAGGGTCTTGTCCCACTCGGTGAACGGGGAGTTCGCCGGTCCGGCCGCACCACTCACACCCCTGGCGACCTGGCGCGGGCCGATCACCGCGATCAGCGGCTGGACGCTTGGCCAGCCTGACCAGGAGTAACTAGCCGTTGCTCTATCGAACTTCGTGGGCGTGAGTTCGAGTCTGCCAACTCGGTCGGGTGATTCTCTGATCAGCAGGGCATGAAAGTGGGGCCTCCCGCACAGCTCGTGGGTGTCGAATCCAGCCGAGCAACAGGAGGCCCCTGGTGCTGCAGTCTCCCGTGTCTACGCCGTTGTCGTCCAACTCTGCACCCCTGTCGTGTGATTGCCTCGCTCACCGGTTTGGGAATGCCGGGGACCGCACGCACAGGCGTCCGAGATACCCCTCGGACATGAACGACGCGGAATGGGCCGTCGTGCGCGACGCGATGCCCGTGCCCGCCTGGCTGGAGGGCCGCGGCGGGCAGCCTGAGGGCTACTGCCACGGCAGCTGGTCGACGCTGTGCGCGACCTGGTCGCGGGCGGCATCGCCTGGAGGGCGGTGCCTGCGGACTTTCCCGCGTGGGACCGCGTCTACGCCTTCTTCAGGCGCTGGCGTGACACGGGCCTGGTCGCCGAGTTCCACGACCGGCTGCGCGACCGGGTCCGGAAGGAGGCGGGCCGTGATCCGGAGCCGACCGCCGGGATCATCGACTCCCAGTCGGTGAAGGGGGCGGCGTCCGTGCCAGCGGCGAGCCGGGGGTTCGACGGCGGGAAGAAGACATCCGATGCGAAAAGGTGTCAAGCAGCCAGTGCCAGGTGAGGCCCTGGGGAAGGAGGGAAGGCGACAGCCTCGTCGAAGGGGACTCGTCGGGTCAGGCAGTGATGGAGGCAGCCGATCATGCGGTTGAAGAGGTTGCGTTGGGCGGCTATGTGCCGCTCCCCGGTTGCTCGCCTGCGGTCGTAGTGGGCCCTCGCGCCGGTTGAGTGGGCCATGGCGGCGAAGGCCCACATGTATCCGACGGAGGCCAGCCTCTGGTTCTTCACCCTGCGGGCCAGGACCGCCATGCTCTTGCCTGAGGCCCTCGTGACGGGGGCCGCGCCTGCGTGCGCCTTCAGCCCTCTGGCGTCCGTGAACCGGGAGCGGTCGTCACCGATTTCGGCGAGGACGCGGGCGCCGCTGAGCGGGCCGAGGCCGGGGAAGCTCGTGATGATCTCTGCGTCGGGGTGAGTCTCGAAGGCAAGCGTCGACGCTTCGGCGAGGTCCTCGGCGCTCGCAAGCGGCTTCCAACTGACGGAGCAGGGCCAGCGCCTGTCGGCCCATGGCCTGCTCGACCAGGGGGAGTTGGCGCATCTAGGGAATGCGAAGGGCCGCGTGGAGCCGGTCGGCTTCTGCTTCGATGGTGTTCTTGCGGCCGGCCTTCTTCAGTAGAGCTCGTAGCTGTGGACGGGTGAGTCGGGAGGCCCGTTCAGGAGTAGGGGCTGCGGCAAGCAGAACCCGGGCGATGGGGTGGAAGATCCCCTCGCGGCGATGGCCGACAGCGGTCAGATAGCCGGGGTAGTACGCCCGCAGGTGCGCGGTGAGCTTGTTGCCGGCCTGGGTGCGGTCCCAGACGGCGTCCTGCTGGGCACGTGCGAGGACGGCCACGGACCCGCAACTGGCCACCACCAGAACCACCATCACCCAGCCAGGAGCAACCTAAAGTCACCGGCATTGCGCCTAACCCGGGCCCGGCTTCGCCGGGGCCGGTCCGCTGCACATCAGCAGCGTCCGCGCGTAGGCGACATGAGAGCGGATCAGCCGCACCGCCCGGTCGGTGCCGCCGGGCAGGAACGGCAGCACCACCAGCGCGGGCACCGCTGCCACGGTCACCACCGCCAGCACCGGCACCGTCAACGCGACCAGCAGGACCCGCTGCACGGGCCCCAGTGCCCGGCCGCCCAGCGGGAAAGGGAATGTCGGCATGTACCGCTCCGAATCAGGGGAAGTCGACCCGTACGCACCCCGCACGGCCAATGCCGCGAAACCGGCGGCATCACGACGATGCCTCTGATGGGATGGCCACAGCCACGCCGGAGGGTTGTCCACCGGACCGGAGCCGAACAAGCCGGGTTGACCGACGAATGACGCGGTCTGAGGAGAGGAGGGGCCCTGCCCAAAGAACAGAGCGCACCGGCGGGCGGCCGGCCCTGGGGGCCGCTGAAGGGCACCAGCACCGAGGCGAACGCCATCGCCGAACTCCTGCGGACCTGGGTGCGCGGTGCCAGCCTCAGGGTCGACGAACTCCTCGACGCCCTCACCCCCGAGCACTTCGCCGACCACCGGGTACCCGCCAAGTCCACCGTCTCCGACTGGCTGGCCGGCCGAACCCCACGCTGGGACTTCGTCGAAGCCGTCGCAGACATCTGCTCCCACGACTCCCAAGCCGCAGCACGGCTCACTGAGCAGGCCCGACCCCTGTGGGACAAGCTGCGCAGCACCCCCACCCCGGTCAGCACCGCCTTCCCCCCGGCGGGCGACAAGGGCGCACTGGTCCTCGCCCAGCAGCAGACCATCGACGTTCAGAACCAGCTCATTCACGCCCAACAGGCCCTGGCCAGCAGCCGCCAGGCCGAGGCCAACGCCGGCCACCTCGTCATCCTGCTCCTGCAGATGATCGGCCGGCTGAACCTGCGCATCGGCGAACTCGCCCGCCAGGCCGACCGCCTGCACACCCACCCCACGGCCCCTCAGCGGCAGGAGCAGGACGTGCGCCGCCGCCTCGCCCAGGCCGAGGAGCACCGGCAGCGGGCCGTGCGGGAGAAGGATCGGGCCGAGGCCAAGCAACGCGAAGCGCTCGACCTCGTCGACCAGGCCAGCCGTGAGATCGACCGGCTGCGCGCGGAGGTCCACCACCTCAAGTCCACCGCCGGGGCCGACGAACCCGAACCGGGTCAACTCAGCGCGTTGGTCACCCCTGACAACGACATCGCCTTCCTCGACGACATCGCCCAGTCCCTCGACAAGGCCGCCCACGTCAACGACACCGGCGACCAACTCACCCAGGACGCCCGTGGCGCCCTGGGTGAGCCCGCCTTCACATCCTGGGACGTGATGCACGCCCCCGCTGTCGTGGAAGCCGTATCGGACAACCCGAACAACCCCGCCACCAGCGACGCAGAACCGGACAACACCGCCGTGCAGGCCAGCCGTTTCGGAGCCTGGCTCGCCCAGCGCGCGACCAGGACAGCACCGCCCGCACCGTCGGCAGCGGCATACGTGCGGCGAATCCAGTCGCTCGACCCTCCCCTCGGTCCCAACGACTTCACCGAGCTCCTGGACCAGGCTGCCCTCCAGCTGCCGCTGAGCCAGCTGCTCGAACTGGCCACCGATCAAACAGTGATCAAGCTCGGTAACCCGTATGACCATCTGCTGCTCAGCACGGCAGCACGCCCTCCGAAAGAGGTCGCGACTCTGATCGCACACCTCAGCGAGCACGGCGCTGGCGCCAGCAACAGAATGCTGCTCCTGCTCCGGCACATGCGGTTGGATCAAGCGGAGCAGATCGCCACACAGCTGCGGGAAAGCGGCCACGACGACGAAGCCCGTGACCTCCTGCGTAGGGCGGCATCCGACTGGCCGACCGCGGAGACCGTCCAGCTGACCGAACGCATCAAAGCCGAGGGCTACTCCTCCGAAGCACGAATTCTCCTGACCCATGTAGGCATGAAGCGGCCCTTCCACGAAGTGACCGACGCCGTCAACGAAGCACTGGCGGCAGGTCACAACGACGTGGCCCGCGCCCTGCTCAACGGCGCCACCGCAGGAGCTAAGCCCTGGGACCTCGTCGAGCTGATCACACACCTGAGAGAAACCGGCCACCTTGACCATGGGGCGTTTGTGCTCGGCTACGCAGCCAGGGACCTCCATGTGAAGGCCACCGCCGAGATCATCTCCGCCCTGCAAGCCCGCGATTACCCGACAGCCAGCGAAGACGCCACGACCCACCTGCCCGCTCCCAGGGCACGCCTGATCAACACCGCGCTGGAGAAGCTGCGCCCTTAGAACGACTGGTTCCGTCCCACCGGCCTCGGGGTGGTCCGTGGCGCGGCCGCACCCAGGAACGCAGCGGGTCCGCCGACACGTCCGACTCCGGGGCTCAGGATGCCGTGAGGAGCTGCTGGAGGAACTCGGGGAGGACCCGGCCACGGTGGCCGCGCTGGCGCTGTGGAGTTGCAGCCAGGTGATGGAGGTCTTCAACGACCTCCCGGTCGAGATGCTGGAGCGCGGCGACGTCGGCTACCGCAGTCTGGTGCGGGCCTACTCGCAGAGCACGTTCAAGAACGGCTTCGACGCCCGCGAGCTGAAGGACCTGCACGAGGTCTGCCGCTCCCTGGACTCTCAGGCCCTGCACAGGGCGGCGGAGCGGGCACTGGAGGTGCTGCCGACCGAGCCGGGCGACCCGCTGCTGTTCGGCTCCCTGCTCGGGGCCTACACACCCGGCGACGGCGGCGACGTCCAGGACTACAGCGCGACGATGGCGATCAGCGGCTCAGAGGTGGTCATCACCGTCGCGCCGCGCGGTGCCTGAGGCCGGCACAGGCCGCTGCGCCCGGCCGCTCCAGCACCCCTGGCCGGCCGCCCGAACCTGCACTACTCCCGCAGTGGACGGCTCCATCAGCCAGTGGGTCGACCAGATCAACGCCACCACCGCGCGCATCTTCCGCACCGGGCCCTTCTACCCAAACGACCGCACGTAACCGCGGCGCCGCCGGCCGATCCGCTCACCCGCGAGATCGGCCGACGGCGCCCCTACGACGACGTACGAGCCACGGCAGCCACCACCCGCTACGCCCACTCCACGCCGTGCTCGGCGAGTTGCGCGAGCTGGCCGGGCGTCAGTTTCGCCCGGCGGGCCTTCTGGTTGTTGAGCCAGGTGCCCAGCGCGAAGTGCGACTCGACCACCCGCTCCTCACCCCCGGGGCTGGCCTCCACAGTCTCCAGCGGCTCCCTGTGCGGGCGCCGGACGTTCGCGTGGCGCTCCCGCTCCACGAACTGCGCCAAGGCCACCAGACCCTGCTCGAACCGGTCCGCCTGCGACACCTTGGGCTTGGCCGCGGCCGCCGCCCGCGCGGCGGCGAGCTCCTGGTCCTCCTCGATGCCGATCGCTGACAGCAGGTCCTGCTGCTCCTGGTCGAGCTCGGCCCAGCCGGCCCGCTGCGCCTTCGCCCACCGGCCGAGCTGCTCGCCCTCGAACACCGTGTCCACCGGCAGCACGGTCCAGTCGACGCAGCCGTCGGACTCCAGCCACCACTGCCGGGCGACCGCGTAGGTGCGCTGCCACACGATCGGCCACGCCGGGCACCACCACGGGTCGATCTCCTCCAACGCGGCCCGCCGCCGCGGGGTGAGAGCCCCCGCTTCGCCCACCGGCACCTGGGCCGCTGAACGCAGTTCTGACAACCACGTGCCAATCGCATAGCCACCCACCGATGCCCGTGCTGGGCAGGCCAGAGAGCCACCGTGGCCCTTCGCCCAGACGCGCGCCCAGTCGAGGCCAGCCTCGAACCGCGCATCGCTGACGGACCAGATCATCCCAAGGTCATCGAGCATCATCACCCGGTGTCGTGCCAGTTCACCGCTTGAATGCTCGGTACGCCGGTCCGAGAGCCATTTTCCGAGCGGGAAATTACCCGACTCGCCGACCATCGCAGAATAGGGAACATCGAGTCCGCCGGTCTCGTCGAACCACCGCCGGGCATGGCCGATCCCCTCACGCCAGAACTGACTCTCACTCGTCAGCACCCGCGAGGAGACGAACAGCGCCAACACGTCCGCATCGACCGGCACCTGGAACCGCACCGGCAGCGTGAACGCCCCCGCCCCACCATCCCCTGACCCACCCTCACCAGGCAAGGCAGCCGCCTCGGCACCGCGCCCGGTGGTCCGCCTACCCGACTTCTGCGGCACCGCCAGGGCCTCCACCACCCGGGCGTCGTGTGACCTCAAGGCCGACAAGATTCGAACAAGCGGACCGTAGCTGTCCGACTCCAGGATGTCCCCGGGCTGCTCCCCGGCCTTGAGGAAGACCGGCACGATCAGGCTCGCGGTCTTTCCCTCGCCGGGCTTCATCCGCAGGGCCCGGCCGATGGCCTGGACGATATCGACCATGCTGCCCCTGCCCTGGAGAAGCACCGAATCCGCATTCGGCATCGATATTATCTAGAGCTGGCCTTGGCGTTGGTGACGTTTGGTCTGGGGCTGAGCTGCGGTGATGGGTGCCGGTACAGGGCTCTGCCGGCGCGTGAGGCACGTTTGGTGTGGATGTCACCTGCGGGGATGAACACCCCGGTCAACCACCGGCTGAGTAGGGCAGCGGTGGCTAGGGTCCCGGCATGGATCCATGGTTCACGGCGGAGCGGGCGATCGACCCGGCCACCGGCACGGTGCGGTGGGTGGTCGCGGACAGTGCGACGTTGGAACTGCATCTGGAGGCGACGGCGTTCATCGCCTCGCTCCGCTCCCGTGGGCTGTCACCGAACACCGAACGCGCCTACGCCAGCCGCATCGCGCTGTACCTGAACCACTGCGCCGGGAGCCGGCTGGATTGGCGGGCTCCGAGTTTCCTGTCCCTGTCGGGCTTCCAGCGGTGGCTGGTGACCGAGCCGTTGCCGCCCCGCGGCGGTGGCCCGCGGCAGGACAGGCCGGTCTTCCGATCCCAGAACACGGCGAACGCGGTGATGACGGCCATCGCCGCTTTCCTGCGGTTCTGTGTCGCGAACGGCTGGGTCGCCCCCCGAGTGGCCGGCCTGCTGTCACAGCCCAAGTACCTGGTCCACGTCCCCGCCAGCTATGACGCGGGGGAGGGAGACCAGTTCCGCACCGTGGGTGCGTCCGCGTTCCGCTTCCGGATAACCGAGCCCGGCTACGAGAACCTGACCCCCGATCAGATCGCCCACATGATCAGCATCGCCGCCCGGGCCCGGGACCGGTTCCTGATCGCCCTACTCGCCTGTACCGGGGTGCGGATCGGTGAAGGGCTCGGGCTGCGCCGCCAGGACATGCACCTGCTCGCCTCCTCCCGCGCGCTCGGCTGCACCACCAACGGCCCGCACATTCACATCCACCGGCGCACCGACAACCCTAACCGGGCACTGGCCAAGGCCCGCAAGCCCCGCACGATCCCCGTCACCGCGGACCTGACCGCCCTCTACACCGACTACAGGTACGAGCGCGACGCAGTGCCCCAGGCCGCCGACGGCGACATGGTGTTCGTGAACCTGTTCCGGCCACCGCTCGGGCGGGCGATGTCCTACCCCAACACCAAGGACATGTTCGACCGCCTCGCCCGCGCCGCCCGCCACCCCGCGCGCCCGCACATGCTGCGCCACTCCGCCGCGACCACGTGGCTTCGCGACGGCGTGGACCGCGATGTCGTGCAGTACCTGCTCGGCCACGTCTCCCCGCTGTCGATGGAGCGCTACCGCCACGTCGACGACACCGAGACCCGCGCCGCGGTCGAACGCCTCGAAGCCCTCCGGGAGCACCAGTGAC